>JALSRK010000042.1 GCA_026984795.1 Solibacteraceae bacterium
CCCGTCGCCCTGCACCAGAAAGCCCGTACGGTTCGAGATCTGCGCCACCGCCCGGTACCGGCCGTCGTTCCAGACCACGGCGGCCAGCACGTTCCTGCCCGTTCTCAAGTGCGGCGCGATGTCAACGGACTCATAGCGCCAGTGGAACAGATCCCCCCGCGCCGGCCCCCACACCACCCGCTCGCCGTTGACGTAGAGCTGGTAGCGGTTGTCGGCGGTGACGTGGATGAGGAACTCGTCGGGAACGCTCTCCAGCTCGAACGTCTTGCGGAAGTGGTAGACGCCGTAGTTGTACGGGTCCGCCCCCGCCGGCCAGCACCACCTGGCCGGCCAGGAATGGTACAGCAGGTCGCGGTTCAGGGCGAACGCGCCGGGCAGGCAGAGGAGAAAAAAGACGAGCAGTCGCATGGCGAATTCATTGTATATGGGTGAGCAAGGGGCGATCGAGGACGCTGTGGCTCACAGGATGCCGGGAGGAATAAAGAATCACAAAGGCGCCGGAGGCAGGAGAATCCTGATCTTTGGTTCGTAACCGCCGTTCGGTGATGAGGCGCGGGCGGCGGCGTGTCGCGCGACAGGGATTTGCGCGAAAACCGTCAAAGGTGCAAGGGGCTTGTTTTCCGCGGACCGCAGGCCGGTGTGACGGTTCGCGAGAGTGGGAAGCCACGGCCGCTGGGCAGTCTGTTCACGCGAAGAACCGGCGAAAGTGAGCTTCGAAGCCGGGTTTGAGAGCCAGTGAAGCGAGGCAAACGCTTGGCCGAGTCGGCTGGAGCCGGTATTTGCCTGGGGCGTCCCCGGTTTGGGATGATGGGCTGCGCGGGCGGGTTCGATTAGTTCGTAACCCCCGGCACTGCCGTGGGCAGTCCGTCCGTGGTGGAGCCGGCAGCGGTGGCCCGAAGAGACGAACGCTGACGCCGGGGGTGCCTGGGTGGTGCATGTGAGGCCCTCGCGAGGAATCATCAGGACGAGTACCTTGCTCTTGGCGACGGCGGCGTTCCTCGCAGCCTCCGTTGCCAGCGCTGCGCCTTCCGATGGGGCGGCGGCGCGGGCGGACCGGCTCGGGCATGCTGCCTTGACCTTGGTACGGGCCGGGGCCGCCGGCGCGTTCGAGGATCTGGTCACGCGTCTGGACGCGGGCCGGTTCTCAAAGTGGGTCGCCACCGGCGGGGGCCCCTGGGCGGAGCAGATCAGCGGGGTGCTGAAGATGGCGGAGGAGCAGAAGGCAGCGCCCAGGGCGGATCCGGCGGCGGGTCTGCTGGCGGCCTTTCGGCGGAGGAAAATGATTTCCGGCCGGTGGTCGCCCGGGAAACTGGAGGCGTACGCGGCCGCTCTTCAAGTGATCCTCGAGAACCGCCGAGAAATCCGGATGAAATTGGGCCTGGTCGACCTGCTACTGGAAATCGGCGCCCCCGTAATGTTGTCGGACCTGGGGCTCTCGCGGACCGATCCGACCGAGCTTCGAGGATTGGCGGCCGAGGCCGCCCAGGCCACGGACCCGCACGTCTGGAGCTTGACGGCCGAGGATTTCTTCCGGGGCATGGTTCAGCTCGACGACTTGGGCGGCCGTTTCGGCCATCGCTCAGACGAGACAGATCTGGCGGCCCGGCTCATGGCGACCCGAGAGTTTGAGCGCTTGCGCAACAAGCTGGCGGCCTTGCCCCCGGCCAGGTTGTGCTTTTTCGGCGATTCCCAGACCGATAACCGCCACTGGTCGTCACCGGCGCACTATCCGGCCATCTTGGCCGAAGTATTCCGTCAGGTCAACCCTGGGCTGAAGGCGATCAACGCCGGGGTCGGCGGGGACGACTCGGGCGAAGGGCTGGCGCGCATCGACCGGGACGTACTGGGCCACCACCCCGACCTGTGTTTCGTCCTCTTCGGTGGCAACGATTGTAGTTATCACGGGGGCAAGAACCCGGCGGTGTCACCGGAGCAGTTTTATCGGAACATGAGCGAAATCACCGCCAGGCTGCAGGCCGGCGGCTGCAAACCAGTGCTGATGACCTATCCACTGGCGCCTGCGAATGAGCCTCGCGAACGCGGGGCGCTGACCCGGATGAACCAGGAACTGGCGAGGGTGCGTAGGAAGTACGATACCGGCTGGTTGCCGGTCGGCCGACTGATCGGCGCTCGAGACAGCCGTTGGATGTTCGCGGTCGACGGTCTCCACCTCAGCCCCGCCGCACATCAAGAGATCTCACTCGCCATACTGCGGTACCTGACCGCCGGCGCCGGAGCCATGCGGTAGCGTCTGCGGGGGCGGTCCCATACATCACTGAGAGCCTGCCCGCTGGCGGCGTTCCGGGGATCCGCCGAGGGCCGGAAAGCGCGGCGGGTCTAGTCGGGGGCAGACAAGGTCGGCCTCGCCGGGATCGAGGCGGGCCCGGCGCCCGCAGAGAGCATTGCGGCGATGCGGCGGACGGGTTCGGAGGTGGAGATCCTCCCGGCGGACTGCCGGTGGCGCCTCGGTACGATTCTCGAAGAGGCGGGCATAAGTGTGAGAGTTCACGCGTGCCCGGGGCGGTCCGACCCTGAGCGGGGCCTCGTCATGGAACTGCCGACGGGTTCGCCTTACGCCTCGCAGGCGACCGGGATCGACAAGGCCGCCGTGGTACGGGATGCGCTGGGGCGGCGCCGGCCGGCGGCATTCGCCGGCGACGGCCGGCCGGAATCTCGAGGCAGCGCTGCTGGCGGAGCCACGCTACGGCTTCGCCCCAGACGGAACGCCGCAGCGCCCCACCACCGCCGGAACCCATTTCCCATCTACTCTTTGTGATCTTTGTGTCCTCTCTAGAAAATACCTTCACGCGGTGGCCTCGACAGTAACCTTGACGCCCAACTGCCGCAGCCGGCGCAGATAGTGACGCTTCATCGAATCGGCGTGCAGGCGGTCGAAGTGGTCGGCCCCCAGC
>JALSRK010000043.1 GCA_026984795.1 Solibacteraceae bacterium
CGCCGAAACGGCGTCTTGGCTCCCCGGTAGTCGGCCTCAGGAGGATGCCCGAGTCCTCCCACCTCATCACCGGAGCCCATCAGCCCGTCGACCGTCAGCCTGCCGGCTGCTTAAGGGCGGATTACGGCCGGCCATGAAGGGTCTATTTCCAACGCCAGGCAAGCGGGAAGCTGATGAGGTCGGCGATCTTGACACGCTCGCCGGTTTGAATGGAGCGCCGGGCTGCGACGCCGATCAGGCTGGCCATGACGCCGGCGCGGGAACCGGCGGCCTTTTCCAGCGGATCCGGCGTCCCGGGTTTGAAGAGCAAGTCCCGGAGCTTGGCGTCGGCGCCGCCGTGTTCGCCCTGGCTCGCCTGGACGGTCCAGGTCTTCGTGCCCCCGAAGTTTTTCGTGAGGCGGAAATCGGCTTCGCCCTTCACTTCCCACGGCTGCCGGTGATACATCCGCACGTCGAGGCGGCCCTTCTCTCCGTTGAACGCAATGCGCTGGCCTTCGTACGGCATATAGGTATTGAGACTGTAACTGAGCAGCACCCCGTTGGCGTAGCGGACCTCCACGGTCATGGTGTCGTAGGTGTCGATGGCGTTGTCCCAGACGCACCCGTCGCGATGGTAGCCGTCGGCGTCTTCGCATTCGACGTAGAGCTGGACATACCTCTTGTTTTTCGTGATGTCCCAGTAAAACTTACAGCGATCCGTGAAAGGACACTTGCGACAGTAAGAAGCACGGAACGAATGGTTCTTGCCGTAAAACGCCACCCGGCCGAAAGCGTGCACCTCGGCGGGATCGGCGTCGAGCCACCAGTTCATCTGGTCGAAATGATGCGAGGCCTTGTGGCAGAGCAGAGAGCCGGAGAAGCGCATCTTGCCGTGCCACCGCCGGAAGTAATCTGCCCCGTGGTGTATGTCCAGGTACTCCTCGAACTCGGCGGAGATGATGCGGCCGAGTTCGCCGCTCATCAGCACCTTCTTGATCTCCTCGTCCGGGTTGCCATGACGGGCGTTGAAGGTCACGATGATCTTCTTGCCGGTGCGGACCTCGGCTTCGAGCAGGTCCTGGCATTGTTTGGCCTCAGTGGCGAGGGGCTTCTCACAGATGGCGTTGACGCCGAGTTCCATGGCCCGGATGGCATAACCGGCGTGAAAGCAGTCCGTAGTCGTAATAATGACGGCGTCAGGCCGGGTTTCCTTCACCATGCGGTCGAATTCGTCCGCCAGATACGTGGGGGCGTCCACTCCAGTTAGAGCGGGCGCTTTGGCGACGCGTTTCGGGTTGATGTCGCAGAAACCGACGAGTTCGACATATTCGCCGTGGGTTCTCATCATGGTCCGGCCCCAAGTCGCGGTGCCACGGGAGCCGGTGCCGACGGTGGCGAGGCGGATCTTGCCGGAGGCGGTGGCCCGGGCTTCCGGCATCGCGGCGGCGGCGAGCGCCGCCAGAGCGGCTCTGCCACTGTGGCCGAGAAACGTGCGGCGGTCGAGAGCGTCAGATCGGATTTTCATCGGCAACCTCCATGGACGGGGATATCGGTAACACTGGGAGAATTATACGCGTCCTCGATGCGGCAAAGGGAGGCCGGCGGAGGAGCCTCAGGAAACGGCCCGCCGGGCGGCCGTATCAAGCAGCGCTTCCCCGGGGCGGGGCCTCTCGGCGGAGAGGCGCGGAGGCGGGGCGGCCAGGTCAGGTCTCGTTGGCTACGCGGCGGTAGAAGGCCAGTTCCGCGGTGGCGCGCTCCCGGCTGCGGCGGGTTTGCCACATGCGGTCGCGGGCGGCGCTGACCACCTCACTCAACGGCACGCCGCTCATGTCGGCGGCGCCCCAACTGAACATGATCGGATGCCGCGCCACCGAGCGGATCTGGTAATCCCACAGGCGCTGCGAGATGTACTGGAGCCGCCGTTGCGACGCGGCGCCGGTTTCACCGGGGAGGATGAGCAGGAACTCGTCTTTGCCCGAGCGGCAGGCGAAATCGACGGGGGTGAGCAGCGAGCGGAGGAACTCCTCAATCTGCGTGAGCGCGTCAGGCTCATCCGCCCCGGTTACGGAGAGGGCCACCGCGGTACCTTGGAAAACTGCGGTAGAGCTGAGCGCCTCAGCGAACACGGAGTAGTCGTGGAAACCCGGCGGCAGTTGAAGCTCACCCAGCGACCGCGTCGGTGCGGTGGGGATCCGAACGGTTCTTTCGGCCTCCATTGCACCGCCCGTAGGACTTTCCGAAGATCCCGTCTGTTCCAGTTCCCGGCCGGACGGCGGCTCCGCACCGCCCGGCTCTCCGGCTTCGTAGCCGGAAGCAGTGGGCAGCGGGGTGGTTTCCTCGTCTGCGGCGTGGGCGGGCTCGGCCTCCTGGCCCGCTTCCGGCTTCGCCTCCGTGGAGCTGGTGAGGCCGGACCAGCGGTCCTCGTCGCCGCCCGGCAACAAAGAGTCGCGAAGATTAATGCGATTGGCGGCCAGAACGTCGATGGGCGTCACTTTCCCGAAGGCAGGGCTCTCCGGTGGAATTTCCCCGGGAGCCCGGGCGGGCTCAGGTGGTTGTTCTCTTCCCGCCGTCTCAACCGATTCTCCGGGCTCTGCCGAGCCAGACCCGGCAGGCTGGATTTCAGGAGCCTCTGGCAGTTTGTCCCCTGGTTGCTGTTCCACGCGTTCAATCCACGACCGTCCCGGCTCCGCAGGAGCCTGGGTTTCTGCGGGAGGAACGGCTTCCCCGGTCTCTTCAAGCGCGGTTTCCTCCGGTGGAATCCCCTCAGCGGGAGCAGGCGGCTCCGGCTTGGGAAGCTCTTCAGAGGAGGGTTCGAAGCCGGCCGGCGTCACCACCGGCCGGGCCTCTGGTTCCGCCGCTGGCGCTTCGTGCATTCGGTCGAGTTCCGCAATGACCGGCCCACTGGAGACCTCTTCCGGTTGGGCCAGGTCGTGGACGGCCCGGGGCTCGTCGAAACCCTTCGGTTCGGCCGCCGGCTGCTTTAGCTCCGGCGCCGCTGGTCCAGAAGGATCGAAATGCATAGGGCGCTCGACTGGATCCACCGCGGCGCGCTTGCGGATCCGGTCCGCCAGATCGTCCACCTCGCCCAGTTCGGCCTCCGTTGCCCAGCGCTGCGGCTTCGGCTCCAGGCGGATTTCGGGCGGTTCAGCCTTCTCGAACTTGGGTTGCGGCGCCACCGGGCCCGCGCCCGGCGGCGGGGCGCCGCCGGAGACCTCGGCCGTCTCATTCACGGGCTCGACGCGTGGCTGCCGCGGCGAAGGCGCTGCGCGGCCGAGCCAGCGTTCCCGCTCCTGCTGACGGACCACGAGTTCCACGTTGCGCTCCCGCAACGCTTCATTGTTGCCTTTCAGAAAGTCCGTGAGCAGCGCCACGAACACCGCCCCGAGGACAAGCGCCAAGCTCACGAAGATCTGAATCTCTAGCGTCCCTAAGTCCATTGCCGGCTGAGATTCTAATCGGACAAAACAGCGTTCCAGAATAGGGGGGATGGCTGATTTCTCGGTAGAAAACCCTCCCCTCTCTAGTGGAAGGACCGGAGAAACCAGGGGCCCCTCCCCTGACGAGCCGTGCGAGGGGACCTGCACGAACCCGCTGGCCTCACGCTCCGGCGGTCAGATCGGCAAGCGGCGTCCCGGGACAGGGATCTTAGGCCCTTGCTTTTTCTTCGGCTGCGGCCCCTCACCGGAGCTATGCCGCCGCGGCCGGGGCATGGCGGGGCCGAAGTCGATCTCCTCTTCCGTGAACGTCAGGGGCCTGTCGAGCACCATCTCCAATGTCGTTCCTTTCGCCAGCACGGCATCCGGACCCCGGGAGAGCAGGACGCCGACGAGCCCGGCGGTGGCTCCGGCGGCGGCGCCGATGCCCGCCCCCATACCGGTGCTGCCGCCGATCGCCCCGGCGATGGTGCCAGCGGAGGCTCCGGCGGCGGCCGCTTCACCCACGGTGCGGGCGTCGCCGGCCTTGTTGCCCTCGCTGCGGATCTTACCCTCTTCCCGGTCCAGATCCTCCCGCGCCCGCCCGTCGAGGCTGCCGATGCGGGCCCGGAAGTCCCGCGTAACGCCGTTCGGCAGCGTGAGGGAATCGAACCGGACATAAAGCTCGCCGCGGCCCTTGATGCGGCCGGGGCGCTTGACGCTGGTGACGGTCCCGGCCACCCAGGAGCCGGGCGGGATCACGATGCGCCCGTTGGCCATGATCGGGAAGACAGTTTCCAGATAGATGCGGTCCCCCACGGCGGCGTTCTTGGTGCTGACGCTGTTGATCATCGCCAGCGGGATCCGCGTCCCGGGCTCGATCACGTACTGGGCGGAGTCTTTCCGCCCGGCGAGTTCCTGACGTTGCTCACCGGCTTGCCGGCGGGCGGGCTCCTGAGCCGCCAACATGGCTGCGAACACGCCCGCCGTCACCAGCCATTTCCCTTGCATCCGGTCCTCCCTCTTCTTCCGCCATTCTAGCGTACACACAGTGAAACGGCTCCTGGATTCAGAAAGTTGCGAGGATTTTCGCCGCCGGGCCGCTGCCCGGCGCGGCGGCCTCACCGCTCCACCGGCAAATAGACGCCGGCGGGGCTGGGGATGCCCGCGGCCACGATGCGGATCTCCGGGCGCGGGGCCACGCCGCCGGGCAAGCGCAGGTTGATCTGATACAGACCGGCGTAGCCGGGCGTGACGCCGGCGTACAGGATGTCCTCCTGCGCCACGGGCGCGCCGTCCAGCCACAGGCTGAACTCGTCCTTCTTCTCCAGCTCCGCCGCGAACGGCGCGAGCACCCCGGGGGGAAAACCGGGGCGGGTGGGGCCGAACCCGGTGCCGTAGAGGACGACGATTTCGCCCGGGCGGGCCGGACTGTCTTCCGTGGCCACCGAGCCGTCGGGGCGGACGGCGATGGCCGTGGTTTCATCGAGCAGATAGAGCGCCGGGGCGGCCTCGCGCAACCGCAAGCGCACCTTCGGGCCGGCGCGGCCGTCGCGGACGATCTGGAGATAAGCCGTGCCGGGAACCAGATTGCCGGGGATCAGCAGGTTGACCTGCGTCGGCGAGACGAAGTAGAGCGGGGCCGGGACGTTGTTGATGAGCACCCAGACGCCGGTGCCGGTGAGCATCGTGGGTAAGGAGCCTTGGCGCAGATCGTCGGCCGAGACGGCGCGGGTCGTCCAGGACAGGTTCTGGCCGTAGAGCGACGCAATCGTATTGGGGGCCAGCGGACCCGAGGCGTTGGTAGCCGAATTGACGATGCTGGCGGAAGAATAGGTGGGCGCCGAGCCGCTCCCACCGTTCTCGGCCGCAGCGGGTGATCCGAGACACAGCAGCGCCAGCAGGCAAGCTGCGACCCACATACCGGGAAACGTGCCTTCCGCCCCCTAGTCTACGGCTGGATCTGCGGGAGGTCTATATCTCCGCCTATTCCGTGGTGATATAAAGCTCCTGGCCCGTGGGTTGGCCGTCGAGGGAGAGTTCGATGCGGTGGTCGCCGGGTCCGAGGTTCGGCACCTTCACCTGGAACTGATACAGGCCGACGAAGCCGGGAGCCAGGAATCCGTCCGCCTCCTCGGCCTCGACGCCGCCGAAAGTGAAGCGGAAGTCGGCCACGATCCGTGAGAGACCTTCAGGAATCTCACCGGGCGGCACCGGAGGCGCCACCGGCCCGCAACCCAGGGCATAGAAGATGATGGTCTCGCCGGGGCGGGCCGGGCGCAGAGCGACGCCGTTTACGAGATCCGGCGGCCCGACGTAGGTGACGTAATCGGAAAACAGCGCCACCACATATTTCTTTCCGTCCCGTTCCCAGAGCGGATGCTCGAGCAGCGCGGGCGTCAGGCGGAACATGTTCACCTGGACGGTGTTGCTCTCCCCGCCCGGGTGGCGGACCTGCACCGAGACCGGCCCTTCGTGATCGTCGTCGGGCACGACGGCGTTGACTTGAGTGGGGCTGACGTAGCTCACCGTGGCCTGTTTGCCGTTGATCAGCACCTCCACGCCGTCGAGCGCCATCGGCCCCACGCCACCGGGCTCGAGGCCGGGCGTGAAGTCCACCCCCGCCCACTGCCGCTGGGTGGCGGCCAGATTCTCGCCGAAGATCTGGACATAAGTGCCGGGCGAGAGCCGTTCGCTGTTGTCGAACGCTTGCAGGACGGGCTGGGCCTGGCGGATCAGGGGCGCGGCGGTGAAGGTGACCGGCTGGAGGGTGTAGCTGGCGGTGTAGATCCGGTCCCCGGTAGGCGTGCCGCTGGCGTTGGCGGCATTGGCCGCGATGTAAACCTCTACGGGACCGCCGTCCTCGGCCGGCGGGGTCCACTCGACATGGAAGATGTTCTCCGGCTTGGCGTCGCTGTGCTGGATGAACTCGACAGGGAACATGTCCGGACAAGCGCCGCCGGCGGGCCTCTCGCCGCCGTCCTCGCAGATGACCAGGGTATCCGGACCCGGCGAGTGAAACGTTCCGGCCTGGGCGAACTCCGGATTGGAAGCCAGCCGGGCAGTAGCCTGGAAGCCGAAGACCTTGGCGTCCGGATCGGTGACAGTCACGAGCCAGGATTGCTTCTGGCCGGGAATATACGTGAGCCCGGAGGGAAACGCGATTTCCACGCGGCCAGGGCCGGAATCCGGCGTGCCGACGTGGCAGTCCGCTCGAGCGCAGACCTGGTCTCCCGGCGCCCCGGTGCTCCGCGGCGGCGGCCCGAAGCGGGAATAGGCGATCACGAGCAACGGTACGATCGCCCAGGCGATGACGGCATACCGGAACGGGCGTTTCTCACGCATGGACCTTTTCATTCTTCAACACTTCCGCGCCCGGCGTGTTGCGGCGGCTTTTCCGCCAACGCCAAAGCTTTCTTGGCCGTGGTCGTCAGGGGCAGATCGCCGAGCCGGGACTTCGGCACCCACCGGAGCCCGTCCGGCGGCTCTTGCTCCAACTGCGCGCGCACTACGCGGACACGATACCGGTGGTGGGTGATGGCGTGGCGGAACTCTCCGCATATCCCCACCAGCCGGGCTTCCGGCAGCTCCGCGGCATCGGGAAGCTCCCAGAAGCCGGCCAGTCGGCCCTCGTGCGCCGGGCGCACCCGCAGCAGGATCTCCGGGCCGCGCTCGATCACCAGCAGCGTCGATTCGATGCGCTGAGGGGCGCGGCCCGGGCTGCGAACCGGCAGGGCCTCCTGCGTGCCGGCCTTGTGCGCGGCGCACAGCGCGGCCACGGGGCAGGCGCCGCACCGGGGGTTCCGGGGGAGGCAGACCACCGCCCCCAGCTCCATCATCGCCTGGTTGTGCTCTCCGGGCCGCCGCGGGTCGAGCAGCTCCTGGGCCAAGGCGGACAGCCGTTTCCTGACCCGTGCCTCGCGGAGGTCGCCGTGGTCGTTCCCGAGCCGGGCCAGTACGCGCAGCACGTTGCCGTCGGCGACCGCGTGCGGCCGGCTGAAGACGATGCTGGCAACCGCCGCCGCCGTGTAGTCCCCCACGCCCGGCAGGCGCCGCCAGCCATCGTAGTCTTCGGGGAATCCGCCCTGTTCGACGATCATGCGGGCCGCGCGCTGAAGATTGCGGGCCCGGGAATAGTAGCCCAAGCCGCTCCAGGCGGCCAGAAGCTGCTCTTCCGGGGCGCGGGCCAGGCTTTCCACGTCCGGAAACAGCCGGAGGAAGCGCTCGTAGTAGGGGACGACGGCGGCCACGCGCGTCTGCTGGAGCATGATCTCGCTCACCCAGACGCGGTAGGGATCCGGGCTCGCGCGCCACGGCAGAGGCCGGGCATGGCGGCGGAACCACTCCCGGAGACGCCGTCTGATGGCCGTCTTGCGCCCCACTGTTATACTGTAGATGACTCTCTCCCTCCTTCGGCCCGGAACCGTGCAAGAGGCGATCATCATTCAGGGCGCGCGCGTCCACAACCTGAAGAACGTCTCCCTGGCCATTCCGCACAACAAGCTGACGGTGGTCACCGGCGTCTCGGGCTCGGGCAAGTCGTCGCTGGTCTTCGACACGATCTACGCCGAGGGGCAGCGCCGCTACGTCGAGTCCCTGTCGGCTTACGCCCGGCAGTTCCTGGAGCGGATGGGGAAACCGGACGTGGACGAGATCGACGGGGTTGCGCCGCCGGTGGCCATCCGGCAAAAGAACACCTCTCGCAACCCCAGGTCCACCGTGGCCACCACGACGGAACTCTACGACTACCTGCGCCTGCTCTACGCCCGGGCCGGGCGCACCTACTGCCCCCATTGCGGCGAGCGGGTGCGCAAGGACACGGTGGACCGCGTGGCCGCCGAGATGCTCGCCCAGCCGGAGGGTTCCCGCTGGTACGCTCTGTTCCCGCTGCCCTCCGGACTGGAGACGGCGGCCCTGCGAGACCTGCTCTTCGAGCTGCGCAAGAAGGGCTTCAACCGGCTGTTCCAGGAAGGGCGCACGTTCGAGTTTTCGACGCCGGAATCGCTGCTCGACATCGACTTCTCGCGGCCCGTCTACGCGCAGGTGGACCGCCTCGTCATCCGCCCGGACCAGCGCCAGCGGATCGTAGACACCACCGAGATCTGTTACCGCGAGGCCGGCGAGGTGGTCTTCGAAGCGGCCGGCGGCTCCCAGCGGCTCAAGTTCAGCGAGAAGTTCTCCTGCTCGCGGTGCGAACGGGAGTTCCTGGAACCGGAGCCGCGCCTGTTCAGCTTCAACAGCCCCTACGGGGCCTGCCCGCGGTGCCAGGGCTTCGGCAACGTGGTGGATTACGACATGGGCCGGGTGGTGCCGGATCCGTACCTCTCGATCAGCCAAGGAGCCATCGATCCCTGGAACAAGCCGCACTACCGGCATTTCCTCACCGAGTTCCGGCGGACCCACCGGGGGAAGGTACGCTTCGACGTCCCGTTCGCCGAGCTCACCGAGGAGGAGAAGAAGCTGGTGGAGGCGGCCGTGCGGCGGTCCTTCGAGCGCATCGAGCGGAAGAAGTACAAGGTCCACGTGCGGGTCTTCCTCAGCCGGTACCGGGGTTATGCCGACTGCGCCGTGTGCGGCGGCTCCCGGCTCCGGGCCGAGGCGCTCTCCGTCCGGGTAGGGGGCAAGAACCTGGCCGAGGTGGTGCGGATGAACATCGCCCAGGCGCTGGAGTTCTTCCGCGATCTGGAACTCGAACCCGAAGAGGCCGCCATCGCCGGGCCGGTGCTCGAGGAGATCCGCCAGCGGCTGAAGTTTCTCAACGACGTGGGGTTAGACTACCTGACGCTGGACCGGCTCTCGGCTACGCTCTCCGGCGGCGAGGCGCAGCGGATCCAGCTCGCCACCTGCCTCGGCTCCCGGCTGGTGGGGGCCACCTACGTGCTGGACGAACCCTCCATTGGGCTGCACCCGCGGGACACCGGCCGCCTGATCGGCATCCTCAAGGAGCTCAGGGACATCGGCAACACGATCATCGTCGTGGAACACGACGCCGACATCATGCAGGAGGCCGACCATATCGTGGATCTGGGGCCCGGGGCCGGCGAGCTCGGCGGGCGGGTGGTCTTCGAGGGGCCGGTGGGCCAGATGCTCGAGAACGGTGTGCGGTCACTTACCGCCCGGTATCTGCGCGGCGAACTGGAGACGGCGAGGGTCTTGCGCCGCCGGCCGGTGCGCGGGGGGCCGGTGCTGGAGGTCCGCGGCGCCCGGGCGCACAACCTGAAGAACATCGACGTGACGATCCCGCTGAAGGCGGTCGTGGCGGTGACCGGAGTTTCGGGGTCGGGGAAGTCTTCCCTCGTCCAGGATGTGATCCACCGAGCTTTGCAGGCCGAACTTGCGGAACGCCGAGGCGGCCTGGCGGCTGAGAGCGAAGAGGCGGGCAAGCGGGCCTGGCGCGAGATCAGAGGGATCGAGCATTTACGCAACGTGGTTCTGGTGGACCAGTCGCCTATCGGCCGGACGCCGCGGTCGAACCCGGTTACCTATATCAAGGCGTTCGACATCATCCGCCATATCTTTGCCGCCACTCCGGAGGCGGAGAGGCGGGGCTACACGGCGGGGCACTTCTCGTTCAACATCCCGGGTGGGCGGTGCGAGACCTGCCAGGGAAGTGGAACCGTCACTGTGGAAATGCAATTCCTGGCCGACGTCGAATTGGTCTGCGAGGACTGCGGCGGAACACGCTACAAGCGCAGCGTACTCGAGGTGCGCTACCGGGGCCTGAACATCCACGAGGTGCTGCAGTTGACGGTGCGCGAGGCTTTGCCGTTCTTCGGCGACCACCCCAGGCTGGTCCAGCGCCTGAAGCTGCTGGACCAGGTTGGGTTGGGATATCTGCGGCTGGGACAGTCGGCCACGACGCTGTCGGGAGGCGAGGCGCAGCGGGTGAAGCTGGCAGCCCACCTGGGAGCGAGCGACTGCGGCGGCACCCTCTACATCTTCGACGAGCCCACCACCGGGCTGCACTTCGACGACATCGCGAAGCTTCTGCGGGCCTTGCAGGACCTCGTCCACCAGGGGGGCAGCGTCCTGGTGATTGAACACAACCTGGACGTGATCCGCGCGGCGGACTGGATCATCGATCTGGGGCCGGAAGGCGGGGATGCCGGGGGGCGTGTGGTGGCCGCAGGCACGCCGGAGGAGATCGCCGCCTGCGAGACTTCCTATACCGGACGTTATTTGCGGAGCCGGTTGCCAAGCCTGGCGCCTCGGAACTGAGGGTTTCCAGCGCCGCGCCGCTCGGCTCCGGCCCGGCCCCGGTGGCCGGGGCGCGACGGCGGCCGGATCGGGGCGCCGCGGCCCGGCCGACGAGGGATCCAGGCTTGCGGAGAGCGGCGCCAAACCGCTAGAATTACGGCTTTGCAAGTCGTTTGGAGGATTCATGGCTGTTGCTGAAAAGGTGAAGGAAATCATCGTCGAACAACTGGGCGTTGACGAGAACCAGGTGGACGATTCCGCCTCTTTCGTAGACGACCTCGGGGCCGATTCGCTGGACATCGTCGAGCTGGTCATGGCTTTCGAAGAAGCCTTCGATCTGGACATCCCGGACGAAGACGCCGAGAAGATCACCACGGTCAAGGACGCCATACAGTACATCAAAGAGAAGTCCGGGAAGGAGTAGCAGAAGGCCCGGCGTTCCGCAAGTTTCCGGCGTAGGGGGTGTGGTTCCTTGTCTCGAAGAGTGGTCGTTACTGGTGTCGGGCTGATCTGCCCGGTGGGGATCGGCACGGAAGAGACGTGGTCCGCCATCCGCGCCGGCAAGACGGGCATCCACCGAATCACCGCGTTCGATCCGGAGGGCTTCAATTGCCAGATCGCCGGCGAGGTCCGGGGCTTCGATCCACTGGACTACTTGGACCGGAAAGACGTGCGGAAGGTGGGCCGGTTCATCGTCTTCGCGATCGCCGCCTCGGAGATGGCGATCCGCTTTTCACGACTCGAGATCACGCCGGAGAACGCCGAGCGCGTAGGGGTTTACATCGGCAGCGGCATCGGCGGGTTCGAGATCATCGAACGGGAACACAAGAACCTCTTGGCGAAGGGTCCGGGGCGTATCTCCCCGTTCTTCATTCCGGCGACGATTATCAACCTGGCCTCCGGACATGTGTCGATCCGCACGGGAGCGAAAGGGCCGAATTCAGCGACAGCCACCGCCTGCACGACGAGCGCCCACTCGATCGGCGATTCTTTCAAGATCATCCAGCGGGGTGACGCCGACGCGATGATCTGCGGGGGAGCCGAAGCGGCCATCACGCCGATGGGGATCGGCGGATTCGCTGCCATGCGGGCGCTTTCGCAGCGTAACGACGATCCCGAGCGGGCGTCGAGGCCGTGGGACAAGGACCGGGACGGTTTTGTCGTCGGCGAGGGCGCGGGGATCTTGATCCTGGAAGAGTTGGAGCACGCCCGGGACCGCGGCGCCCCCATTCTTGCCGAGATCGTCGGCTACGGCATGAGTGGCGACGCTTTCCATATCACCGCCCCCGCTGAAGATGGAGACGGAGCGATCCGCGTGATGCGGAACGCCATGCGCGATGCCGGTGTCGGGCCGGACGAGATCGACTACATCAACGCCCACGGAACCTCCACGCCCGCTGGAGACCGCGTCGAAGCCCTGGCGGTGGCCAAATGTTTCGGGGAGCATGCCCGGAAAGTGGCGGTCTCATCCACCAAGTCGATGACTGGACACCTGCTGGGCGGGGCGGGCGGACTCGAGGCGGGCCTGACGGTGCTGGCCATTCGCGACCAGATCGCCCCGCCGACGATGAATTACGAGACGCCCGACCCGGAAATCGAGCCGCTGGGGCTCGACTTCGTCCCGAATCAGCCCCGGCCGATGAGGATCCGCTACGCGCTTTCCAATTCGTTCGGCTTCGGGGGCACCAACGGCTGCCTGATTTTCAAGCGGTACGAAGAGTGACCGCCGGCCTGAACGGATTGCCCGGCAAGGCCGGTAAGGACTGGCAGGGACCATGAAGATCGTAGTCGCCCTGAAACAGGTCATCGCCCGGGATTCCGTCCTGCGGTTGTCCGCCGATGCCCGATGGGTGGACGAGACCGACGCCGCTTACGAGATCAACGAGGCCGACGCCTACGCGCTCGAAGCAGGCCTGCAACTCAAAGAAAAGCAGGGCGGCGAAGTCATCGCCTTGTGCGCCGGGCCCGGCCGCGTTTCCAAAGCAATCCGCGAGGCGCTCGCGAAAGGCGCCGACCGGGCCATCCACATAGCGCTCGACCAGCCCGAGCAACTCGATTCTTTGGCCACCGCGCGGCTGCTCGTTGAAGCCGTCCGGCAAGAAGGCCCCGACCTCGTGCTCACCGGCCTGCAGTCGGACGACGTCGGCGCCGGGCAGACGGGCGTAGTGGCCGCAGAACTGCTCGGATGGCCGCACGTGACCCTCGTGGTAGGTATCGAACCTGCCGGCGGAGGGCTCAGGGTGCGGCGCGAGCTGGAAGGCGGCTGGTTCCAGTACGTCGAGACGCCGCTGCCGGCGGTGCTCACCATCCAGTCGGGGATCGCCCGGCTCCGGTACGCCACGCTGATGGGCATCAAGCGGGCGCGCTCGAAAGAAGTCAGGAGAATCGACGCCCGGGAACTGCTGCCGCAGAACGAAACGGCGGCCCCGATCGTCCGGCTGCGCGAGGCCGAGAAGACGAAGCAGACTCAGATCCTGGAAGGCCCGCCGGCCGAAGCGGCGGCGAAGCTGGTGGAGAAGCTGAAGTTCGAGGCGAGGGTGCTATGAAGGTGCTGGCCGTGATGGAGGAGCGCGGCGGCGGATGGCATCCGGCGTCGCTCGAGGCTCTCGCGGCGGCCCAACGGCTCGCCGCGGTCACGGACGGCCGGGCTTCGGCGGCAGTGCTCGGCGCCGACCCGGGGGAACGCGCCGCCGATTTCGCCCGGTACGAACTGGAGCGGGTCTGCGCCATCGGCCACCCGGTTCTCGATCCCTACACCGCAGACGCCTTCACCGCCGCCCTGGAACAGGCGATCGGCGATCTTCGTCCCGACTACGTCCTGTTCCCTCATACTTACCGCACCCGTGACTTTGGGCCGAAGCTGGCGGCGCGCCTCGGCCGGCCGTTCGTCAGCGATGTCACAGCGTTCCGCACCGAGGACAACGGGGTTGTCTTCACCCGGCCGGTGTTTCAGGGCAAGTTCGTGGCTGACGTCCGGATCGCGGGCGATGCCCCCCATTTCGTATCCGTGCAGGCAGGCGCTTTCCGGGCGGACGCTGTCGCGGCGGGCTCCTGCGCAGTGGAGGAGATCGGCGTCGAGATCCCGGCGGAGGCGGTGCGGACGCGGCCGGGCGAGCCGTTCCGGGAAGAAGCCGGGGCGGTGGATCTCACCGCCGCCGAGCGGATCGTGGCGGCGGGCCGCGGCGTCAAAGACGAGTCGGATCTGGAAATGATCCGGAAGCTGGCCGAGGCGCTGGGCGCCGAGGTGGCCGCGTCGCGGCCGGTTTGCGATGCCGGCTGGCTGCCCCTCTCGCGCCAGGTCGGCTCTTCCGGGCAAACGGTGGCGCCCAAGCTCTACGTCGCCGTAGGGATCTCCGGAGCCATCCAACACCTGGTGGGAATGAAGGGTTCCAGAGTGATCGTGGCGATCAACAAAGACCCTGGGGCGCCTATCTTCGAAGTGGCTGACTACGGGATCGTCGGCGACCTCTACGAGGTGGTTCCGGCGTTGATCGAGGCGCTCAAAACGGGCTGACAGGGCTCGTCACACCGATCAGTCAGGAAGAGGAGCCCCGGCGAGTTCTTCGAGCAGCCGCCGCTCGCGGTCGCCGAACTTGTTACGGAACTCCTCGCTCTGGAAGCGCTTCCGCCGCTCCTCCGGGGCCATCCGGCGCAACCGGCGCAGCTCCGCGGCCACCAGCCGGCGCCGATCGCCGGGGAGGCGGTTGAACTGCCGGTAAAGCTGCCGGTAGTGCTGTTGGCGTGCCGGAGGAAGCCGGCGGAACCGCTGGTACTCCCGGCGCAGACGGCGGCGCTGCTCGGGGGAGAGATTCTCCAAGCGGCGTAATCTTTCGAGCAGCATGCGGCGGCGCTCCGGCGAGAGGCGCTGAAGGGCCTTCTGGCGTTGCTGGGGACTCATCCGCCGCCAGCGGTCCAGCACCGCGCCGGGATTACGGGAACGCCTGGC
This sequence comes from Solibacteraceae bacterium, assembly GCA_026984795.1. Lineage (GTDB taxonomy): Bacteria > Acidobacteriota > Terriglobia > Bryobacterales > Bryobacteraceae > JALSRK01. The sequence continues at coordinate 14,536 of JALSRK010000043.1, forward strand.
CGGGGCCCGACGCGAAGCTGCCTGGGGCGGGTGGACCCGGCCCTGGGGCGGTTTGCGCCCAGCCTGCGGCCGCGGCTGCCCCGCTGGTTTCGCCCGGTGTGCCTGGAGAACGCCCGCTTGAGCAGACGTCAAGGAAGCCCACGCCAGGGCCAGGCCGAAGATCCAGGCCTTTACGCGCATTTGCCCCGTCTCCTTACGTTGGTCAGGCTTCCCACCTTGTCCGGTTCGGCGGCTCCGGCGGGCTTGACAGTCTCATCCAGAACGACCGGATCGAGCAAATACAGCATGTCGAGGTCCTCCACCACCTGCTCGATCTGCTCCACGTCCACGGCCTCGGAACCGCGCTGAGCAGCCTCCCGGCTCACGGGCGCGGGGGTCCGCAGCAGCACGGCCGCCGCGACGATCACCGCCAGGCCGGCGAAGGCCGCGGCCGGTTTCAACATCCGCGGGGTGAAGGGAGCCCACAGTGTCCTCCACCACTTGCCTCGCGCCTTTTCAGCGGCAATACGCCTCTGGAGCTCCCGGTCGAACCCCGGCGAGGTCGGAGGTGCTTCCCACTCGTCGAGGATCTGCCAGACCGCCCGTTGGGCCGCGAAATACTCCCGGCAGGCCGGACACTCCGCACAGTGCCGCTCTAGTTCTTGGGCGGTTTCCGGCTCCAGCCGGCTGCTCAGATACTCCAACGCCAGGTCGGAGCTCCGTCCGGTTTTCGTTGGGCACCGCATCGTTTGCTTCCCTCATCTAAACTCAAGTCCAGGCTCACTGGACCTGCCGCCACGGCTCCGCGTCCCCTTGGTGGGGGAGACAGCCAAGTGAGCCAGGCGCTTTCGAAGCGTTTCGTAGGCCCGGAACAGCAAGGATTTCACCGCTGACTCCGAGCAACCCAATACGGCCGCAATCTGCGAGTACTCCATCTCGGAATACTTGTGCATCAATACGGCGGCCCGCTGCTTTTCCGGCAAGCGGGCGATCGCCCGTTTGACCTCTTCACGCCGTGCGCGCCGGAGCAGCTCTTGTTCGACATTCGGCCGCATGTCGGCGACCTGCAGGGCCGGGCCGTCCACCGGTTCCTCGTCCAGGCTGGCGTGGTTGGCCAGCCTTTTCTGGTTGTCGCGAATCCAGTTGAGCGCCAGGTGGGTGGCGATCCGGAACAGCCACGTCGTGAATTTCGCCGTCGGCTCATAAGAGTTCCGCGCCCGATAAACCCGGAGGAATACCTCCTGCGCCAACTCCTCGGCTACCGCCTGATCCTGCAACATCCGGTACAGGAAGTGGATCACCGGCCGCCGGTGCCGCTCCAGCAGCAAAGCAAAGCTTTCCCCATCGCCTTCGCGGACCCGCAACATGAGTTCGGAGTCCCGCTCCAGCGTGGCGACCGCTGCCATATCCGTATCAACCCGGCCGCCGGTGAAAAGTTGCGCCAACGCTGTCTGCCCCCTTCGTGACTGACATCGTCACTTCCCGATTTTGAAAACAGGCTCGGAGCCTTCCCGGAGCCGCCGGATGTTGCCGGCGTGGCGGTACAGGATCAGCGCCGCAGCGGCGGCCACGAGGGCGACGGGCGACGGGCCGGGGTGCTCGATGATCCAGATCGCGAAGGGAGCCGATATCGCAGCGGCGATCGAGCCGGCCGAGACGTGCCGGGTGACGGCGGCGGTAACGAAAAAGACCACCGCCAGCGCCGCGGCCGGAAGAGGGGCGAGCGCGAGCATAGCCCCGGCGGCCGTGGCGAAACCCTTCCCACCGCGCAGACGCAGGAAGACGTTGAGCGTATTGCCGGCCACCGCGGCCGCCATCGCCGCCGCCAGCCAGGTGGCGGAGTCTTCGCCGATCCGCCCGGCCAGCCAGACCGCAAGATAGCCCTTTCCAGCATCCAGCAGGAGCACCGCCAGGCCCGCTTTCCACCCGGCCGCCCGGACGACGTTCGTGGCGCCGATGTTGCCGCTGCCGAGGCGGCGAACGTCCTGGCCCGTCAAAGCCTGGACCACCAGCAGCCCGGAGGGCACGGCCCCGAGCAGATAGGCGAGAACGAGGCTCCAGATCTCACCCATGGGCTTCGCCGGCAGACCGAGGAAGCGCCATCTCGAACTCGTCGAGCGCCGTGTAGATCGATCCGGCGGGAGTGAGTTCGCTCAGGTAGAGATGAAAGCGGTCGGCGACGAACGAGCCGAACTCAGTGGAAGGCAGAGCAGCCACGGCGCTCCGGAGCGGCGTCAGGTTCACCGGCCCTTTGATTCGCGCCAGAGTCAGATGGGGCGAGTACTTCCGGCGCTCTATCGGGACGCCCAATCGCGCCAGGCGCTCTTGCGTCCGCCGGGCCAGCTCAGCCAGTCCCGGCGCAGCCTCGATGCCCGCCCAGAAGACGCGCGGGGCCCGCTCGCTGGGAAACCAGCCGAGGCCGCGGACGGCGATCTCGATCGTCCCCACCGGCTCGATCTCCTCCAAAGCCGCCCGCAGCTCCTCCAGCCGTTCTTCCTCCCACTCGCCGATGAACTTCGTCGTAATATGGAGGTTCTTCACCGGACTCCATTTGATTCGCGCCGTCGGCCGGAGTGTAGCCAACAAACGCTCCAGGTTGCCTACTACCGTGGAAGGCAGCGCAATTGCCGTGAACAGGCGCATATATTCCAACTATGACGGCGAGGATTCCTGAGCGTCAATCGCCCGGACCTGGGACAGGTCGGACGTCCAGGAACGAGGCGCGCTGGTCGGATCGCCTTCCCTTCCGGCAGGTGGAGCGGGCACGGGTTTTGCCGCGATCGTTTTACGAGCGCCCGACGGTGGAGGTGGCCCCGGACCTGCTGGGCAAGGTTCTCGTCCACGGGAAGACCGCCGGGCGGATCGTGGAGGTCGAGGCCTACCTCGGCGAAGACGACAAGGCGGCCCACGCCTCCCGGGGCGTAACCGAGCGCACACGGGTGATCTTCGGGCCGGCGGGACACGCCTACGTTTACTTCATCTACGGCATGTATGAATGTCTGAACATCGTCGCCGAGCCGGAGGGCGTGCCAGGGTGCGTGCTGATCCGCGCGCTGGAGCCGCTGTGCGGTCTGGAGACGATGCGGCGGCGGCGGCCGAAGGCCCGGCGGATCGAGGAACTGGCCTCGGGCCCGGGGCGGCTCACCCAGGCCATGGCCATCACCCGCCGCCACTACGGCTGCGACCTCACGCGCGGGCCGATCACCGTGCGTGAACTCGAGGAGGAGCCGGCCTTCGAGATCGCCGTCTCCTCCAGGGTAGGCATCCGGGAGTGCGCCGATTGGCCGCTCCGGTTCTACATCGCAGGCAGCCGGTTCGTGAGCCGCTAGCGGGTCACGGGGCCTCGCCCACGGCTACCGTCACCCCCTCCTGGCTGGAGAACGATCCGATCCGAACCGTCAATGGCACGGCGCCCGGGGCCAGGCCCGCCGGCAGCATCACGTTGACCTGCAAGACCCCGTTGGGCAGCATGGGCGCCGCCCCGGCGTAGAGCACCTCGGCATCCTGGCCGCCGATCTCGACCGTGACCGGCAGCACGGGCCGCGGGAGCAGGTCGGGCTCTAGGACGGGAATGATGGCCCCGTCCGGATGCGCGGGCGCCATCAAGCCGGCTCCGGTGGCGAAGATGCTGATCGCCTCGCCTGGACGGGCGGGATTGGCAAGGCCGTTGATCGTACCGTTCTGATTGACGACCGCTCCCTGACCCGCGCCGTCGAGCGTGAAGACCCCGGGGGCGGCCTCGGCGACCTGGACGTCGACGGCGTTCGACGCGAGGCCGCGATAGAGGAGTTGAACCGTTGTCTTCTGCTTGCCTGCGATGTCGCCGGGCGCGATCACCGCTACCTGCCCGTCCAGGGTGTAGACCATCGCGGCGGGGGTCTCGCCGAAAAGCACCCGCGTTTCGGCCAGTTCAGTCGGCAGCAACCCATTCTCGCCCGCCTCCGCCGCCGCCAGGCGGGACGGCCCGAGGTGCCGGCCGAACAGAATCAGGATCTCATGCGGGGCCACCGGGCCGGTGCGGAAGCTGCCGGCGTTCGTCACCGCCTGGAGGACCGGCTGCGGTTGTGGGATCTGGAGGATCACGATGACTTCTTCGGTCACCTCCGGCTTACCGGTGCGCTGAATCGTGATCACCCCCCGGTAGGTTCCCGGCAGCAGCCCCACCGGGTTCACGGCGACGAAGAGGTTCGCCGGGGTGGTGGGGGCCGTGGGGGTAACGAAGAGCCATTCGCCTCCGGCCTCGGTCTCCACGCTGACGGTGAAGCCGAGCGTGGCTCCGCTGCTGGCCACCGAGATCACCTGCTGTGTGGGGGGCGGCGCGCCCTGGCTGATGGTGAAGCCCAGCGTCGCCGGCGAGACGATCAGCTCCGGCTCGGCGGTGACGATGAGGGTGACGGGGATGGTGGTGGGAGCGGCGCCGGCGGTGTCCGGCTGCACCGTGATCTCACCGAGGTAGGTCCCGGGCGCAAGCTGAGCCGGGGAGACCGAGGCGACCACGGTGGCCGGGGTCGCCCCCGCGCCGGGCGTGACGCTCAGCCAGTCGCCGCCGGCTGCCGTGTTCGCGGCGGCGTGAAACCCTTGCGCCGCTGCCGATGTAAGCTGGACGGATTTTTGAGCCGGCGGCGGACCGCCGAGGTCCATTTCAAAGGTCAGCGCCGCCGGCTCGGCGCTGATGCTGGGTTTGGGCGGCTCCCCGCCGGGACCGTTGACGGTGAGTACGAACGTCCGCGTGGCCACGGCGGCGCACACGTCCCGCGCCTCGAGCGTGAATTGGAAGATGCCGGTCTGGGAAGGCCTGCCGCGGATGGCGCCCCCGGAAAGCTCCAAGCCCGGAGGCAGGCCTCCAGAGACGATCGAAAGACGGGCGGGATTGAACGGTGACACGCAGCCGCCCTGGACGATGAGCGCGGCAAAGTACTCCTGGCCGGAGGTGGCCTCGGGCAAGCTGCCGGTGACGATCGTAAGGGTGTCCGGAGGCGCTCCCTGTGCCACGACGGTGAGCGTGAACGTCTGAGCAGCCTGCGCCGAGACGCTGTCGGTCACGGTGACCGGAAACTCCGTAGTCGCCGCTGATTGGGGCACGCCGGCGATCACCCCGGTGGCCTGGTCCAGGCTCAAACCCTCCGGCAGCGCGCCGAGCGCACTCCAGAGGTAGGGCGGTGCGCCTCCCGTCGCGGTCAACTGGGCAGAGTAGGGCGTCCCCACCTGGGCGGGGGGCAGCACCGGCGGCGTGGTGATCGACAGCTCGGCCGGGCCGGGACCCGGTCCGCCGCCGCCGGGTTCCTCGATCACCACCCGGAACCACGGCGTGATCGCGATCTCGCCGACGTAAGCCGCCACCCGGTACCGGCCGGGCTGGTCCCGGAGAACCAGGTCGCACCTGGCAAGGCCGTCAGCCCCCGTGAACACCATTCCGCCGGGCGCGTCGCAGGCCACGGGCACCGGCTCGTTTACGTCCGAGGCGCTGACGATCCGCACGCCGATGTCGGGAATGCGATCCCCCACCTGGATGCCGCTTTGCACGGTGACGCGCACGACCACGGCATCGGGGAACCGCTCCCCCGGCACGCCCTCGAACGGCGGCGAGATCAGCCCCGGGGAAAGCAGCTCCACCAGCGGCGGGGCGGCCGGCGCGCCATCGGGCAGACGGATGATGGCCGTGGTTACCCGGAACTGGACGGAGCCGATCGGCGCCGTGGCGGTGACCGGAATCTGTTTGTAGGAGAGCCCTCCTTCGAACGACGTGGCGACGAAGAACGCCCGGGCGAGCCCGTCGGCGTCGGTCTGCGTTTCCGCTCCGACCAGGCCGCCCTGTGCAAACGGAACAGACCATTCGACCGAGACCCCGGCCATCGGCTGCCCGGCACCGTCCACCGCCCGCACCACCAGCGGTGAGGTGGAGCGAAACTCTTCGAGAACGATCTGCCCATCGCCGGAAGCGATCTCCAGCCGCTGACCATGCAGGGAAACGCAAACCAGAGTCAGCGCCGGGAGGTAGAAAAACTGGCGAGTCAGGAAAGACATCGATATCCCCTCATTGCTATCGGTCGGGACGCGGGAGGATTACCCTTCTATTTTGCCCCAATATATAGGGGGAGCCCAGCTCCCCTATCGAAAATGTTGGCCTCGGGTTCAGTCGCTCCTTCTCCCCGGGCGGGTGGTCCGTCAGTCCCCGCACCCGGTGACCCCGGAGCCGCCGTCATTCCGTGTTACGTTACTGAATAGACCCACGAGGAGACCATGCTCAAGCCCACGATCTTCCGCGAGTATGACATCCGAGGCATTGCCGACGAAGAACTGCTCAGCGCCGACATCGAGGTGCTAGGCCAGGCCATCGGCGCCTACGTCCAACGAAACAAAGGCAAGAACGTGATCGTCGGGCGGGACTGCCGCTTGAGCTCCGAGCGTCTGGCCGGGGCCATCGCCGCGGGGCTGGAACGGTCGGGTTGCGAAGTGGTCGAGATCGGCACCGTGCCCACGCCGGTGCTGTACCACGCGGCTTACACGGGCAACTCCGACGGCGCCGTGATGATCACCGGAAGCCACAATCCGCCCGAGTACAACGGGTTCAAGGTCATGTGCGGCACCGCCACGCTGCACGGAGAAAAGATCCAGGAGTTGCGGCGGATGATCGAGGCGGGTGTTCTGGCCGAGGGCGCCGGCAGCCGGCGCAACCAAGACGCCATAACGCCGTACGTCGAGGACGTCGCCTCCCGGTTCTCCTGGGACCGGCGCATCAAGGTCGTCCTGGACGCCGGCAACGGCACCGCCGGCCCGACCATGCACCGCCTCCTCGAGCGGCTGAATGTAGACGCCGTCGAACTGTTCTTCGAGATGGACGGCCGCTTCCCGAACCATCACCCGGACCCGACCATCGAGAAGAACCTCGACGCGCTGAAGAAAGCAGTGCGGGAGCACGGCGCGGAACTGGGCATCGCCTTCGACGGCGACTCGGACCGCATCGGCGCCGTGGACGAGAACGGCAACGTGATCTGGGGCGACTACCTGCTGCTGATCTACGCCCGCGAGATCCTCCAGCGCAAGCCCGGAGCCACCTTCATCGCCGAAGTGAAGTGCTCCCAGGTGATGTACGACGAGATCAAGAAGCTCGGCGGCAATCCGATCATGTACAAGACGGGCCACTCGCTCATCAAGGCCAAGATGAAGGAAGAGAAGGCCGAGCTGGCCGGCGAGATGAGCGGGCACATGTTCTTCGCCGACCGCTATTACGGCTACGACGACGCGATGTACGCCGCCTGCCGGCTGATGGAGATCGTGGCGCGCTCCGGCAAGCCGCTCTCAGCTCAGGTGGCCGGGTTGCCGAAGATGGTGGTGACGCCGGAGATCCGGGTGGATTGCCCCGACGAGATCAAATTCGATGTAGTGGCCCGGGTGGCCGAGCGCTTCCAGAAGACGCACGAAGTAATCACCGTGGACGGAGCCCGTATCCTGTTCCCGCACGGCTGGGGACTGGTGCGGGCGTCGAACACGCAGCCGGTGCTCGTGCTCCGGTTCGAAGCGGATACCGACGCGCACTTGAACGAATATCGCTCCCTGGTGGAATCAGTCGTTGCCGAGGCGCGGGCGGCTGTCGAGAAAGTCTGACGAGAACCGTCGGTGCCGAGGCCGGCCCCCCTCTCCTCCGCTTGCGAGGAGCCGGCCTCGAACCGTGCAAGTCAACTTGCTGACGCTGACAGCTTTACTATGCCACAGCGGCGGCCGCCTGGACAGGTCCAGAAGTACCACGACGAGATACTGGCGGTACTAGGAATGGCCGTTCGGCCGCGCAGCCGGCCCGTCACCAAAGGGTGATGCGGAAGCTCGCCAGCAGGTCCAACTGGTCGAGGTTCGAGCGCAGTGCAGTGTCGCGAACGCCGAAGTTGCGGTCTCCCCAGTGCGTGTAGCGGAGCTCCGGCGCCAGGCGGACGCGCCCAGATCCGATCTCGAGGCCGCCGCCCAAGACGTAGCCCAGGGCCTGGCGGTGGCGCAGCTCGGCCGGGCCGTCCCGTAGCTCGCTCGCTCCGGCGATCCGGTTCAGGCAGACCCCGGCGCTCAGGAAGGGCCGCAATCTGCCTCGCCCGGGCTGGTAGCGGATGAGCAGGGGGAACTCCCAGCGCCTGACGCTTGGCCGGACAATTTCACCGGCCGGGCCGGCGCTCTCGGGTGCTTCGTAGCGGTAGCCGAACCGGCGGTACAGCGCCTCCAGCCGCAACGAGAAGCCGCCGGCGAGACCCACGTCGAGCGAGGGTCCCGCCGTCCAGCGGCTCCTGTCGGCGTGAAACGCGGGCGGCTCCGCCGTCAGCGGCGCGGTGAGCGGCATGCCTCCAGTCACGCCGACCCCCAACCGCTGGGCCGCCGCGCCCGCGGCGCCCAGCCCGACCAGAATTACGATGCCGACCGGACGTGAGAGACGCACCTGTTGCAATTCTCCCCCCGCCGGAGCGCGATGCCAAGGGGCGCGTGTGCGCCGCGGCGCGGATGTGAGAGGATAGCGGCAAATGATCCGGCGAATGTTCCTGCTCTCCTGTCTTCTCGCCGCGGCCGCCCTGGCCGCGGAGTTCCAAAGCGCCTTCCCAGTGCACACCGAGCGCACCTGGATCGGCCCGGAGTATTGGGCCAATCCGCTGCAGGACTGGCGCATAGCCCACGGCCGCCTGGAATGCGCCGTCAGCGGCATGAACCGCAACGTGAACCTGTTGACGCACCAACTCGGCTCCGAGGGCGGCGCTTTCCAAATGTCCGTCCGCCTCGGGCGCCTGGAGCCGGCCAGTGCGACGGCCGATCCGGGCTGGGCCGGTTTCCGCGTCGGCATCCGCGGCCCCATCGAAGACTACCGGTACGCCGCCATCCGCGGGCGCGGGCTCAACGCCGGCGTCACCACCACGGGCGTGCTGTTCATCGGCGACGAACAGGCCCGCGCGGCTCTGGGCCGCCGCGGGCGGCTCCCCCTCCGGGACGTCGAGCTCCGGCTCACCGCCACGCCCGCCGGCGACGTTTACCGGGTGCGCCTCACCGCGCATGATCCGCGGTCAGGCCGCCGGTTGGGCGCGGTCTCGGCTAGGGTTGCGGCCGGCGAACTCAACGGCAACGTGGCCCTGGTCTGCGAATGGGCTCCGGGGGGAGCGCCGTCGAACCAGAACAGCTACAGCCGCCAAAACAACCGCCGGGGCGGCGACGTGCGCTTCTGGTTCCGCGACTGGAGGCTGGCCGGCGAGAAGGTCGAAGCGCACCCCGAGCGCGCCTGGGGCCCGATCCTGTGGTCCATGTACACCCTCAGCCGGGGCGTGCTGAAGATGACGGCCCAGATGCCGCCGCTCGGCGAGGCTGACAGCCAGACGGTGGCGCTGCAGGTGAAGCGGAACGGCCAGTGGCAGACGATCGATACCGAGCCGATCCACACCCTGGCCCGCACGGCCACCTTCCGCATCGCCGATTGGGATGCTTCGCAGGACGTCCCCTACCGGCTCGTCTACTCGCTCATCGGCGCCGGCGGCAACGCGGTGGAGCATTACTGGGAAGGCGTCGTCCGGCATGACCCCGTGGAGAAAGAGACCCTCGTGGTGGCCGCCTTCACCGGCAACCAGGACACCGGCTTCCCGAATACGCCCATCCTCCGCAACCTGCGCCACCACGACCCGGACGTCCTGTTCTTCTCCGGCGACCAGATCTACGAGAACGTCGCCGGCTTCGGCATCCAGCGGGCTCCGGTGGAAACGGCGGCCCTAGACTACCTCCGCAAGTGGTACCTGCTGGGCTGGAGCTTCGGCGATCTGATGCGCGACCGCGTCACCGTCTGCATGCCCGACGACCACGACGTCTACCAGGGCAACATCTGGGGCGGCGGGGGGCGCAAGATCACCCTGGCCGAGCACGAGCGGGGCGGCTACGTGATGCCCGCTGAGTGGGTGAACATGGTGCAGCGCACGCAGACCGCCCACCTGCCGGATCCCTACGACCCGCGCCCCGTGGCCCAGGGCATCACCGTCTACTACACGGACATGCTCTACGGCCGGGTCAGCTTCGGCATCATCGAGGACCGCAAGTTCAAGTCCGGCCCGAAGGGTCTGACGCCGCCCACCGGGGGACGGCCGGACCACATCACCGATCCGAACTTCGACCGCGACGCCTTCGACCCGCCGGGCGCCACGATCCTCGGCGAGCGCCAGATCGAGTTCATCCGGCATTGGACGCAAGATTGGGCGGGCGCCGACTTCAAGGTCTCGCTGACGCAGACCATCTTCGCCAACGCCGCCACCACCCACGGGCCGAAGTTCATGCGCCTGGTGGCCGACATGGACTCGAACGGCTGGCCGCACTCGGCGCGCGACCGCGCGCTGCGGGAACTGCGCAAAGGCTATGTCTTCATGATCGGAGGCGACCAGCACCTGCCGTCGATCATCCACCACGGCGTCGAGGAGTTCAACGACGCCGGCTGGAGCTTCTGCGTGCCCTCGATCGCCGCCGGCTACCCGCGTCTGTTCGAGCCCGAGGAGCCGGGGCGCAACCGCCGTCCCGGCATGCCGGACTACACCGGCGAGCGCCTGGATCCCTTCGGCAACAAGATCACCGTCTGGGCAGTGGCCAACCCAAAGAAGAAATGGCGCCCGCACCCGCTGGAGCGGCTCATGGACAAGGCGTCGGGCTACGGGCTGGTCCGGTTCCACAAGAAGACGGGCAAGATCACCATCGAGTGCTGGCCGCTGCTGGTAGACGTGTCGAAGCCCGGCGCGAAACAGTTTCCCGGCTGGCCGCTGACGATCGGCCTGGAGGACAATTTTCCGAAGCGCGGCGTGGCGTGGCTGCCCCGGGTGGTGGTCCGCGGGATGGAAAATCCGGTGATCCAGGTGGTGCGCCAGGCGACCGGCGAGCACGTCTACACCCTCCGCATCCACGGCACGGCCTGGCAGCCCCGGGTCTTCAGCAAGACCGGCCGCTACATCCTGCGGGTGGGCGAGCCCGGCCGGGACTGGCGCACGTTCGAGAACTTGAAGCCGTCGCGCAAGGCCGCCGCCGGCGTGCTCGAAATCGACTTCTGAGGATTCTCGATGCCCAGCGGAGCAGCCGCCGGTTCTCCAAGGGCGTAAGTTACAGTGAAGTTATGCCTCCAATTCGCACTCTTACCGCTGACGCACTACAGGTTGAAATCTATCCCACCCGCCGGGAGGCCGGCCGGCGCAGCGCCGAAGCCGCCGCCGAAGCGATCGCCGCCGCCGTTGCCGCCCGCGGCCGGGCGGTGGTCCTGTTCGCTTCGGCTCCGTCCCAACAGGAAGTGCTGGAGGAACTCGTCGCCCGCAAGGACATCGAGTGGCCGAAGGTCATCGGCCTGCACGTGGACGAATACGTGGGCGCCCGCGAGACCGACGCCCATTCCTTCCGCAAGTTCCTCATCGACCGGCTGGTGAGCAAGGTCTCCATCGGCGCCTTCCACGGGATCCGGGGCGAAGCCGAGGACTGGGAAGCCGAGTGCATCCGTTATGGGAAGCTTCTCGAGGAGTTCCCGCCGGACGTGGGCCTGCTGGGTATCGGCGAGAACGGCCACCTCGCTTTCAACGATCCGCCGGTGGCCGATTTCGAGGATCCGGCCCTGGTGAAGCGGGTGGAACTCGACCAGCGGTGCCGTGAACAACAGGTACACGATGGCATGTTCCCGCGTTTGGAGGACGTGCCGCGTTACGCCCTGACCGTGACCCTGCCCCCGATCCTGCGCGTGCCGCGGCTGGTGGTGACGGTGCCGGGCCCGACCAAGCAGGAGGCCGTTCGCGCTACGCTCCGCGACCCGATCTCGACGGCCTGCCCGGCCACGGCGCTGCGCCGGCACTCCGGGGCGCTGCTGGTGCTCGATCAGGATGCGGCGGCCCTGATGGGCTAGCTCCGCGGCCCGCTACTGCACGGCGTGGCCTTTCGGCGCCGGCTCCAGGCGAATTTCGCCGAACGTCGATTCATACTGCCGGACGTTCTGCTCGAGCACGTTCAGAAGCGCCTTGGCCTGCTGGGGACTCATGTAGATTCCCTGGAAGCTGTCGATCTCGACTTTGTCCGGTCCGGTTTGGTTGAGCCGCCCGAACATCAGGAAGAAATCCCACAGGCTGACGCGCACCTGGACGCTGTTGGCGTAGTTCTCCCGGTAATCCTCGGTCCGGTTGATTTGTACGTGCGCCGGTTGTCCCATTAGTGATTCGCTCATGGTTACCACTGCCATTGTCTCACCCGCACCGGGGCCGGGATGGCGAAAAGCTTTCGGCCGGTCCGGGTTCTCAAAGGCGCAGCCGCCACGACGGCCCATGCGCTCCGCGGCCGGAGAGGCCCGTGGTCTGAGCGCGCCGCTTCTACCCCCTTCGAGGTTGGAAGGAGTGGTCCGCCGCGCCTTGGGAGGCGGGACGAGGGGGCTCGGCAACCTCTACAAGCGGGAGGAAACGCTCGATTGAGCCGGCGTGGCGGGATCTGCTACCATGGCTTTGGAAACGGCTTCTCTATCCGCTCGCGGGGACGTAGTTCAGATGGTCAGAACGCCGGCCTGTCACGTCGGAGGTCGCGGGTTCGAGTCCCGTCGTCCCCGCCATGTCATTGCCACTCTTCCCTCGCCGGGTAAGCGCCGCGGGCTCTTCGCCAGAAATGGGGGGGCTCTTCGCCAGAAATGGGGGCAGGGCTGAGTCTCAATCCATTCCAGCACATAGAATCTTCACTCGCATCCGGTAGTTGTTGAAGCTGCGGAACCCGTAGGCCTGACGTTTCAGCAGCTCCATCTTGTTGTGGAAGGGCTCCGAGGCCGAGCAGGCGCGGCGGCAAGCCGCCGTCACCTACGCCGAGCAGGCGGCTCAGCGGATCTCCCGGTTCGAAGACGCTGCCGTTGCGGCCGAGCTGCTGGGGTCCTCGGCCGCACTGCCTGCCCGTACGACCGGGAGGCCGGGGCCGGCATATTGCGAATGGCCTTCCATCTCGTCTCGAGCCGGGCAGCAGAGGGGGCCCGCTCCACAGGCCGTCTCACCCATTCGTTGAAAGCGGCTGCACAGGAGTGCGACCTGGACGTCGCGCAAGAAATCGAGGCGCCATCCGGGAGGGCGCCGGCTGGACAGCGCTTTTCGTAACGCCCCGCCGCCTCGCGCCCGGCAAACTCGCGATCTTACCGGACGGGCGGCAGCGAAACGGTGAACCGGGGGCGTCCGCCCGGGTTCGAAAACGCAGAGCGCGTATCGTGGAGCATCGTTTCGAGGCTTTCCCGCGGAGCGCTCTCGAGGAAAGGCGTAACGAGCCAGCCAAGTATCGCGGGAGCGCGGCGGGTCAACGATATCGTGCGGCACTGAACCCACACTCCCCTGCCGGCCTGTTCCAGCCACCAGTACGCGTTCAGCGCCCAGAGGAAGCCCCGGCCGCGTCCCGGCGCCCGTGCTTGTTCCATCGTCCGGCCGGCCTTGCGAACCTCTCTGACGCTGGTGCTGCGGGAGGCGATGAACCAACGGCCTACGTCCAATCGCTGGGAACGGGCCTCGATTTCGATGTCCAAGATAACCGTCAAGCCCTTCTTTTTGCGCACGCGCCACCACCCCCGAGCGAGTTCCTCGTCGCCGCCGCGCCCGGCGGAAGCGATGATTTCCGAGTAGAACTCGTGGTGCCGGTCGAAATCCCGGAGCAGGGCGGCCACTTCTTCCACCCGCGCGAGCGGCGCCAAGACCGCGCCGGTCCAATCGTGAATCAAGCCCCCGGCAACTTCCTGCGGCGCATGGGAACGATAAATCAAAAGGCGGTTCGGAGGGCTTTTCTCGCCAGCGGCGGCCCAGCCTTGCGGGGGCCGGCGCGCCGACACCCCCGCCGATTGAACATATTGGTGAAACGCTTCGACAGTTGCAGGCCGCAACTCGGCCGCGAAAGACGTCGCGCCGGCAAGCGCGAAGCCGAGAGCGGCTATTCGGTACACAACCACGAAGCTTCCTGCTGGTCTTCTTCGGAGTCGCGGAGCACGAGGTTACGAGACAGGGGCGGGGCGGCGCCCATCCGCTCGGCGAGTTCGTGTCCGTAATAAGATTGGGCTTGATTGAGGAGCGCCGCGACGCGGCTCATGCGGAGGCAAGTCAGATGAGAATCCGAAGCGCCGATTCCAATCGGCTCACGCGAAAAGGACGGCTCTGGCGGCGCGAGGCGCGGCTGGCGGGCGCAGTCGTGGCTGCCTCGCTCGCCGTGTTGCCGGGCTGCACGTCCGAGAAGGAACCTACGAGGCCCAACGTGCTGGTCGTCCTGGCCGACGATCAAGGGTGGGGCGACCTGAGCCTGCACGGCAACACCAATCTCTCGACCCCGAACATCGACTCGCTGGCCCGCGACGGGGCGATGTTCGAGCGGTTCTTCGTTTCTCCGGTCTGCTCGCCCACCCGGGCCGAGTTCCTCACCGGCCGGTACCATTGGCGCGGCGGCGTCCGTCACACCAGCAGCGGCGGCGAGCGCCTGGATCTGGACGAGCACACCATCGCCGAGACCTTCAAAGCCGCCGGCTACGCGACCGGCGCCTTCGGCAAGTGGCACAACGGTACGCAGCACCCCTATCATCCGAACGCCCGGGGCTTCGACGAATTCTACGGCTTTACCTCCGGCCACTGGGCCACCTACTTCGACCCGCCGCTCGACCACAACGGCGAGATGGTCCGCGGCAAGGGTTACATCACCGACGACCTCACCGACCACGCCATCGAGTTCATCGAGAAGAACCGCCGCCGGCCCTTCTTCTGCTACGTCCCCTACAACACGCCGCACGCGCCGATGCAGGTGCCGGACCGCTTCTGGGAGAAGTTCGCCCACGCCGAGATCCGGATGCGCAACCGCGACCCGGAACGCGAGGACGTCAAGTTCACCCGGGCGGCGCTGGCCATGGTGGAGAACATCGACTGGAACGTCGGGCGGCTGCTCGAGAAGCTCGACGAGCTGGGCCTGGCCGGCAACACCATCGTCTTCTACTTCAGCGACAACGGGCCGAACAGTTGGCGGTGGAACGGCGGCATGAAGGGGCGCAAGGGCTCCACCGACGAGGGGGGCGTCCGCGTGCCCGCGCTGATGCGCTGGCCGGGGCACATTCCGGCGGGCAAGAGGATCCCCCAGATCGCCGCGGCCATCGACCTGCTGCCGACGCTGGCGGACCTGGCGGGCATCCCGGTGAAGGCCGAAAAGCCTCTGGACGGCGTCAGTTTGAAGCCGCTGCTCGTGGGCGAGGCCGAGAATTGGCCGGACCGCACGATCTTCCACTTCTGGCGCCGCCGGGCCAGCCTGCGCACGCAAGAGTACCGGCTGGACAAAGAAGGACGCCTCTTCCACATCCCCAGCGATCCCGGTCAGGACCATGACGTCGCCGCCGAGCATCCCGAACTGGCCGCGCGGCTGAAGGCGGAACTCGAGGAGTGGATCCGGCAGGCCCAAGCGGAACTCGGCCCCAAGGATGATCGGCCCTTCACGGTCGGATACGCGCCGCTTACCTGGTTGCCCGCCCGGGACGGCGTCCCCCACGGCGGCATCAAGCGCAGCAACCGGTTCCCGAACAGCTCCTACTTCGTCAACTGGGCGAGCACCGCCGACAGCATCACCTGGGACATCGAGGTGGGCCACGCCGGCGAGTACCAGGCGACGGTCTACTACACCTGCCCGGAGAACGATGTGGGATCCATCATCGAGCTGAGCTTCCGCGGCAGTGCGGTGCAGGCGAAGATCTCCGAGGCGCACGACCCGCCGCTGATCGGCGCCGAGCACGACCGTTACCCGCGCTGGGAGTCCTACACGAAAGACTTCAAGCCACTGAAGTTGGGCAAGATCCGGCTCGAGGTGGACCGCGGACCCCTCACCCTACGGGCGGTGGAGATTCCCGGCGGCCAGGTGGCCGACGTCCAGGGCGTCGCGCTGCGGCGCCTCGACTGACCCCGATCGCCCTCACACGGCCGCGGGGTCCGGATGCACCCACGGGGAACGGTAGCGCCGGGCCAGCAGCCGGTTGGCCTCCTCGTCGCCGATAATGTGGCCCTTCTTGGGATCCCAGTGAAGCGTACGGCCCAGCCGGAGCGACAGATTCGCCAGGATGCACGACGCCGTCGAGATGTAGCCCTCTTCGATATCGGCCACCGGCCGGCTGCGGGAGTCGATGGCCGCGAGGAAGTCGGCCATATGGCGCCGGAGTGCGGGCGCGACGTGGCGTTCCAGATCCTTTTCGGTCCGGTCCTCCGGGTACTTATCGAGCTCGTAGACGACGTCCCGGTGGATGGGCGCGCCTTTGCCTTCGGGGATGAAGTCCCACCGGTAGACGCTCAGCTTGAGCGTCCCCTTCTCGCCGTAGATCGTCGCGCCCCAGGGGTAGTCCGGGTCGGCGGCCCGGCCCCAACTGCGGTGCTGCCAGACGACGGTGAGATCGCCGTAGTCGAAGGTGGCCGACTGGGTGTCGGTGATATTGGCTTTGGCGCCCTTCTGGACGTAAATGCCGCCGCTCGAGGAGATGCGCTCCGGCCAGCCGAGCCCCAGCATCCAGCGCACCATGTCGAGCATGTGGATGCACATGTCGCCGAGGATGCCGTTCGAATACTCCATGAAGGCGCGCCAGCGCCGCGGGTGGACCAGCCGGTTGTAGGGACGCAGGGGCGCCGGGCCGGTCCACATGTCGTAATCCAGGTAATCGGGCGGCTCGGTGTCGGGCGGATTGGCGGTGGGCCGCATGTGGTAGTAGCAGTAAGTCTCCACGTGGCCGATCTGGCCGAGCTTGCCCTGATCGACGATCTCGCGTTTGGCGTCGATCAGGTGCGGGGTGCTGCGGCGCTGGGTGCCGACCTGGACCACCCGGCCGTACTTGCGGGCGGCGGCCAGCATGGCTTGCCCTTCGACGACGTCCACGCTGATGGGCTTCTCGACGTAGACGTCGGCCCCGGCTTTCACCGCCTCGATCATCGGCAGGGCGTGCCAGTGGTCAGGCGTGGAGACCATGACGATGTCCAGATCCCGCTGGGCGAGCATCTCCCGGTAGTCACTGAACGTGCGGGGCTTCTTGCCCGACTTCTGGCGCGAAGCGACGATTGCAGCCGCCTCGGCAAGCATCCGGCGGTCCACGTCGCACAGCGAGACAACCTCGACGGGCGCCACCTGGATCAACCGCAGCAGGGCCGATTTGCCGTACCAGCCGGAGCCGATCAGGCCCACGCGGCGGCGCTTGTTACGGTCGAACTCAGGCGCCGGAGCCGGACGCGCGGCTGGAGCGAGCCAGCCCGCGGCGGCGGCGCGAAGGAAGGTCCGTCGGTTCATTCAGGATGTCCTCCTCGAAACTCTGATGAGCCAATCATCTTACAGTGTTGTCTGGGCCGCTAGCCGGGGGCTGCGGCGTACGGGTGCAGGCGGGATGAGAGTCAGCGTGGTGATGCCGGTCTACAACGAGGCCGGGAGCCTGGGCGAGGCGCTGGCCTCCCTGGCCGGGCAAACCGAACCCGAATTCGAAGTCATCGCCCTCGACGACGGCTCGACCGACGCTACCTGGGAGCTGCTGGCCGACTGGGCCCGTCGCGACGCGCGGGTGCGTCCGGTGCGGCAAGAACACGCCGGGATCGTGGCCGCGCTCAACCGGGGAGTGGCCGAGGCCCGGGGCCGTTACATCGCCCGGATGGACGCCGACGACGTGGCCCACCCGGACCGGCTGCGGCTTCAAGCGGACCATCTGGACCGGCATCCGGAGACGGGTCTCGTGGCCTGCCGCGCCGAGTACCTGGGTGACGCGCGGCGGCACCGCGGGCTGGCGCTGTTCGTCGAATGGACCAATTCGCTGCTCAGCGCCGGGGAGATCGCCGCCTACCGCTTCGTCGAGTCGCCCCTGATCCACCCGACGGTGATGTTCCGGCGCGAGCTGGTCGAGCGCTTCGGCGGCTATCGCGACGGACCGTTCCCGGAGGACTACGAGCTGTGGCTGCGGTGGCTCGAGGCCGGCGTCCGGATGGAGAAGCTGCCGGAGACGCTGCTCGGCTGGCGGGACCGCCCGCGGCGGCTGACGCGCACTGACGGCCGGTATTCGGTGGAGGCCTTCTTCCGCGTCAAGGCGCCGTATCTCGAGCGGTGGCTGGCGGCGCACAACCCGCACCATCCGGAGGTCGTCGTCTGGGGCGCCGGCCGCACGACGCGGAAGCGCCTGCGGTACTTGACGGAGCTGGGGGTGCGCGTCAAGGCCTACATCGACATCGACCCCCGCAAGATCGGCCACCGGATCGCGGGCGCCCCGGTGCTGGGTCCCGAAGAGCTGCCCGCCCCGGGGGAGTGCTTCGTCGTCCAGTATGTCGGCAGCCGCGGGGCGCGCGAAGACGTGGAGCAGAGGCTGCAGCAAAAGGGCTACCGGCGCGGCCGGGACTACCTTCCCTGCGCGTAGAGCCGGGCGAAGGGGGCTTCAGCCGCCCTTGCGCGTCTTCTGCCAGTCGATGCGCCAGCGCCCGGCGGGCATCCGGTTCCAGTAGAGGCGCTTGCGGGCGGTGGCCCGGGCGTGGTGGTAGAGGGCGCCGGCGCGTTCGTAGAAGCCCCGGGTGTGGTAGGACTCCGGGAAGCCGTAGCGCTCGAAGTCCAGGTGGTGGCAAAACTCGTGGCAGAGGGTGCTCAGAAAGGTGCCGAAGGAAGTGATCCTGCGCCGGACGGCGGTCCTCATCCAGACGCGGATCCGTTTCGTCTCGGGGTGGTAGTCGCCGAACAGCTCCAGGGCCCAGCCTTCGCGGACACGAAGGGGGCGGGCCTCGAGGACCTCGATCTCCGGCGCTTTGACCTTGTAGAAGCGCGCCGCCCGCTTCAGGAACTCGGTGCAGGCCTGCCGGACGGCCTCGATGTCGCCTGTCTCCATCGCCTGCTCGATCGCCCGGGCCGCCTCGGGCAGCCGGCCGTCCGGGGGAAGATCGAGATCCGCCAGACGGTCGCTCTCCTGGTAGACTTGGCGGAGATCCTTCCGGCGAGGCACGGGATCGGTGACCATCGCTCCCTGTGTCCAGGGTAGCGCGGCCTCCGCGGGGAAGCGAGAGGCGCGCCGGGGAAGGCAGTATCCCGAAACCACCGCCGCGCCGGGAGCGGAAGATTTCACATCCGCCCCGCCCGGACGGCCCGTATAGTAGGAAGGATGTGGTTGTTTCGGAGGGGCTTCCTGCTTGCGGGGCTGTTATGCGCCGGTTCCTTCGCGCAGCCGCCGCCCAAACAGTACATCGGCAGCAAGATTTGCGGCGCTTGCCACCGGGCCTTGTGGGCGGGCTTTACCGCCAACCCCCATTTTCGCAGCGTGGCGTCGGGAGCCGAAGCCCCCGAGCGGACCGGCTGCGAGGGCTGCCACGGGCCGGGCCGCGAGCACATCCGCGGGGCGGGCGACAAGTCGAAGATCCGTGTTTTTCCGGAGCTGGAGCCGCAACAAGTCCTGGCGGCCTGCCTGAAGTGCCACGCCAAGGACTTCCCGCGCTCCCAGATCCGCCGCTCCTCTCATACTTTGGCCGGCGTGGCTTGCACGAGCTGCCACTCGATCCATTCCTCTCCCGAGACGCAATTCCTGCTCGCCGGCGCCCAGCGCGAGGTCTGCTACGGCTGCCACCCGTCAGTCCGGACGCAGTTCGCCATGCCTTTCAAGCACCGGGTGAACGAAGGCAGCGTCAAGTGTACGGACTGCCACAACCCCCACGGAGCCGCGGCTCCGACGTGGCGGATGGGGCAGCGGCCGGCGATGACGGCCACACGGCTGGGCAACGAAGAGCCGTGCCTGAAATGTCACCCCGATAAGCGCGGGCCGTTCGCCTTCGCGCATCCGCCGGTGCGGGTGGAGGGCTGCGAGGTCTGCCATGCGCCGCACGGTTCGATGAATCCCCGGCTGCTGCGCCGGCCGGCGGTCTTCACCCTGTGCCTGGAGTGCCACACCGGGATGGGGAACTTCGGGCGGCAGGGCGACGGCATCCGCAGGACGTCGCTGACGCACAACCTGGCCGATCCGCGCTACCGGAACTGCACGGCGTGCCACGTGCGGATCCACGGCTCGAACGCCGACCGGAGGTTTCTCAGATGAAGAGCTTCCGCGGCGGATCGGCTCTCGAGGCGGCGCTGGCCGGCGCGATGCTGGCCTGGGTTTGTCAAGCCCAGCCGGTGGCCGCTCCGTCGGAACCTTTGATGGTGCGCAAAGACGCGGGTCCGTACACGATCGAGAACTCCTGGGAGCTCGGCTACCGGTTCCGCACCGCCGGCGGCAACATCGGCAAGTACCGCAGCGACGTGAACTTCGGCAACGGCGTCCGCCTCCTGGCGAGCCGGCTGGCAATCCATTCGCGCGACGGCAAGGCGCGGTACTTCGACGAGCTCGTGGCCACCACACAGGGGCTGGGAAACGATCCCTACCAGTCGGCCACCGTGCGTCTGCGCAAGAACCGGCTCTACGAGTACAACCTGCTCTGGCGGTGGAACGCCTATTTCAATCCCGCCCTGACCATTTCCGAAGGCCTGCACCGGATGGACACGACGCGACGCTGGCAGGACCACGACTTGACCCTCTGGCCGGACTCGAAGTTCCAGGCGCTCCTCGGCTACAGCCGCAACCGCCAGGAAGGACCGGCGCTCTCGACGGTGGACTTCTTCGGGGCCTTCGGCGACGAGTTTTCCGTCTTCCAGAACGTGCGGCGGGAACGCAACGAACACCGGGCCGGCGGCGAGGTGGACTTACGCTGGTTCCGCTTCCGGCTGATCCGCGCCTGGGAGAACTTCAAGGACGACACCTTCACCGGACTGCCGGCGCCCCAAGGCGGCCGGAACCCGGACGACGCGCTCACCCTCGAGACGTTCCGCCGCGGCGAGCCGTACCACGGCAATTCGCCGGGCTGGCGCGGGGCGCTGTTTCTGGAACGCGAGCGCTGGCTCTCGGTTTCCGCCGCCGGGACCTATACCGGCTCCGAGCGCACCTTCATCGTCGATGAGAGCGCGGCCGGCGCGGGCCCCGCCGGACCGTTCGACTTCCAGACCCTGGTCTACGGCGTGGGACGCCGGCCGGTGGCCACGGGCAACGCCACCCTCAGCGTGTTTCCCTCCCAGCGGCTCTCGATCGCCAACCACACCGCCTATTACAATGTGCGGACCGAAGGGGACTCTCTCTTCCAGCAGTTTTCGAACCGCACCTTCGAGTTCGAGCAGTTCCAGTTCCAATCGTTGGGCATCCGGACCGTAGTCAACGCCACCGACGTCAACTACAGCGCCCTCGCCTGGCTGGGCGTCTACGGCGGCTACCATTACTCGACCCGGCGCATCCGCAGCCGCGAGTTCCTCTCCTCGGGCGGATTCGAGGAGCTCGTCGCGGCCGAACAGGAGAACACCGTACACTCGGGCCTTCTCGGGGTGCGGATACAGCCCGCCGCGGGGCTGACGGTGAATCTCGAAGGCGAAATCGGCCGGGCGGACCGGCCGTTTCTTCCGGTGAGCGAGAAGAACTACCATCTGCTGGGCGGACGGGTGCAGTACAAGCGCGGCTCGCTGCTGCTTTCCGGGGCGACCCGCATCCACTACAACACCAACTCGGTTAGCCTGTCGTCGCACAGCTCGCGCTCGCGCAACTATACGCTCGATTTCTCATGGGCTCCCTCCGGCTGGCTGGCGCTGGACGCCGGCTACGGCAAGATGCATTGGGACAGCCTCACCGGTATCGCCTATTTCGCTTCGCGAAGGTTTGTCACCGGGGAGCGGTCTCTGTACGTAAGCAACGTCCACGCGCTGAATTTGGGCATGCAGACGATTCTGAGCGCCCGGCTCAGGCTCTATCTCGGCTATTCCCGCGTGGAGGACACGGGCGACGGCCGCCGGACGGCCGCCGAGCCGCCGCTCGGCTCTCCACCGGCTTCGGAATCGCCACTGTTCCGGGCCGTGCAGACTTTCCCGATGACGTTCGAATCCCCCCTCGCCCGGCTGACCGTACAGCTCCGGCCGGACCTTATGTGGAATCTGGGCTACCAATATTACGGCTACCGGGAGCGTTTCACGTCGCTTCAGGGATATCGGGCGCACACAGGTTATGTGAGCGTGGTATGGTCATTCTGATAGCATGGACCCCCGATTCAGCGTCTTCAACGTCACCACGGCGGTTCTGCTGGGACTGACTCTGTGGGTGTTGATCGCCCGGATCCGTGGGGTCGTGGAGAGCAACTGGCCCCTCTACTATTACGCGGGCGTGATCGGCTATAGCGTTGTATTCCCTGGATATCTCGACGAAGCGTGGATCTACGCAGGCGTGGTGTGCGCGCTGCTGCTGCGTTTCGAGTTCATGGGCGGCTGGTTTCTCAAGATCATCCGGACGATCGACATTCTGGTCCTGCTGGTGATCGCTTACTGGGCGTTCGATTCGATGGTGCTGTACTGAGGGCGGGGCCGACTGCGTTGCCGGACCGCGGCACGGTCTGTGGTTGCTTTGCCGGCGTGTGAACTGCGCCCCTCCACGGACACCTTGTTGCCGGCGCCGTTTCGCCCACTCAACCAGGGCTCTCCCGGCGGATCTGCGCTCCCAGAGCGGCGAGTTTCTCCTCGATGTTCTCGTAGCCGCGCTCGATGTGGTAGATGCGGTCCACCACCGTCTCGCCCCGGGCGACCAGGCCGGCCAGCACCAGCGAGGCGCTGGCGCGCAGGTCCGAGGCGATCACCGCGGCGCCGGTGAGCTGCGACGGGCCGGCGACGATCGCCTGGCGGCCCTCGATGCGGATGTTGGCGCCCATGCGGCTCAACTCCAGGGCGTGCATGAAGCGGTTCTCGAAGATCGTCTCGGTGATGAGGGAGATGCCCTCGGCCTGGGTCATCAGCGCCATGTACTGGGCCTGCAGATCGGTGGCGAAGCCCGGGTACTCCTCAGTGGTCACGTCCACCGAACGAAGTCGCGAGCGCGGGCGGACGCGGAGGGCGTCCGGGCCGGTCTCGTCGATCTCGAGACCGGCTTGCTGGAGCTTGGCGACGAGGGCGGAAACGTGCTCGGGAACGCAGCGGGTGACGGTGACGTCGCCGCCGGTGATCGCCCCGGCGATGAGGAACGTGCCGGCCTCGATACGGTCCGGGATGATCGCGTGGTCCGCCCCGTGCAGCTCCCTGACGCCCTGGACGCGGATGGTCGAGGTGCCGGCGCCCTGGATGCGCGCGCCCATCTTGTTCAATAGCGCGGCCAGGTCGGCGACCTCCGGCTCGCGGGCCGCGTTCTTGAGCACCGTTTCGCCTTCGGCGAGGACGGCAGCCATGAGCAGGTCCTCGGTCCCGGTGACCGTGATCCGGTCGAAGTAGACCACGCCCCCTTTCAGGCCCTGCGGGGCTTCGGCGACGATGTAGCCGTGCTCCTGGCGGATCCTGGCCCCGAGCCGCTCCAGGCCGCTGGTGTGAAGGTTGATGGGCCGGGCCCCGATGGCGCAGCCGCCGGGCAACGACACCCGCGCCCGTCCGGTGCGCGCCACCAGCGGGCCCAGGACGAGGCTCGAGGCCCGCATCGTCTTGACGATTTCGTAGGGCGCCTCGGGGTTCTGAATGGCCTCGGCCGTCACCCGGACCACTCCGCCGCCGGTTTCCACCGCCGCGCCGTTGTGGTGGAGCAGCTTCATCATCGTGCGGGTGTCACGGACGTCGGGGATGCGGCGCAGGGTGACCGGTTCGCTGGTGAGCAGGCAGGCCGCCAGCGCCGGCAGGGCCGAATTCTTGGCCCCGGAGACGGCGACTTCCCCTTCGAGCCGGGCCCCGCCCTGGACTACGAACCGGTCCATTTCTGAATCGCCTCCGACAGCCGGCCGCCCGCGGCTTCGAGCTTTCGCCTCGCCTCGTCCGCATCGGCCCCGAAACGGGCCATCAGCACCGCGGTGCGGACGTCGCCGCCGGCCGCCTCGAGCAGGCGCGCCGCCTCGTCGGGCCCCACTCCCCCGGCCGTGGCCACGATCCGCCGGGCGCGGGCGGCGAGCTTCTCGTTGAGCGGGCGGACGTTCACCATCAGATTGCCGTAGACGTAGCCCAGGCGGATCATGGCCGTAGTGCTCACCATGTTCAGCACCAGCTTGGTCGCCGTGCCGGCCTTCATCCGGGTGGAGCCGGCGATGATCTCCGGCCCCGTGACCGGGGTGATGGCGACGTCCACGCGCCGGGCCAGCTCGGAGTCCGGGTTGCAACTCAGCCCCACGGTGGCGGCGCCCAGCCGGCGGGCCTCTGCGACGGCGCCCAGAACGTACGGCGTGCGCCCGCTGGCGGTGATGCCGAAGGCGACGTCGCGGGAAGAGAACCCCCGGGCGCGCAGGTCGGCGGCGCCGGCTTCCGGATCGTCCTCGCTGGCCTCGGTGGACCGGGCCAGAGCCGCCTCGCCGCCGGCGATGACGCCCTGCACCAGATCCGGCGGCGCCTGGAAGGTGGGCGGGCACTCGGCGGCGTCGAGCACGCCCAGGCGGCCGCTGGTTCCCGCGCCCACGTAGAAGAGCCGCCCGCCGCTTCGCATGCGGTCCACGATCAGGTCTACCGCCCGGGCGATGTTCGGGATCTCAGAGGCCACCGCATCGGGGACCTTGCGGTCCTCCTCGTTGATGATCCGCAGGATCTCTTCGGTGGGCTTGGCGTCGATCGCTTCGGAAGCAGGGTTCGGTTGTTCGGTGATCAGCTTGTCGAGCACGTCTTTGGCCATCAAGGGATGAGGCGTTCCCAGCCCCCCAGCTGCTCCTTGGGGCCTTCGCTCTTCCCCCTTGGCAGCTTAGCATGGCAGCGGCGGGCGGCGTCTCTGGCGGGTTTGCTCCCCCTCGTCTGCGGCGGTTATCATGGCCAAGCGTTGAGAGGAACTGGAATCAGAGCGGGAGTCTTGCTTTGCGGGCTGGTTTTCGCCGCGACGGCGGCGGCCGCGGGAGGAGCGATCCGCGTGCTCATCGTCGATGGCCAGAACAATCACGCCTGGCGGGAAACCACCCCGGCGCTGCGGGCCATCCTCGAGGAATCGGGCCGTTTCACCGTGGAGGTGGCGACGGCGCCGCCCAAAGGCGCGGACATGAGCGCGTTCCAGCCGGACTTCGCCTCCTACGACGTCGTGGTGTCGAACTACAATGGCGATCCCTGGCCGGAGGCCACGCGCGCGGCCTTCGAACGTTTCGTGCGCTCCGGCGGCGGCTTCGTCGTCTACCACGCCGCCGACAACGCCTTCCCGGAGTGGAAGGAATACAACGAGATGATCGGCCTGGGCGGATGGGGCGGCCGCAACGAAGAGCACGGGCCGCGCATCTACTGGGACCGTGACCACATCGAGTTCGACTTCTCGCCCGGCCGCGCCGGACACCACGGAAGGCGGCACCCCTTCCTGGTGGTCGCCCGCAAACCCAAGCATCCCATCATGAAAGGCCTGCCCCGAGCCTGGATGCACGCGTCGGACGAGCTCTACGATTCTCTGCGCGGCCCGGCGCGAAACCTGGAGGTGCTGGCGACGGCCTATTCCGCCCCGAACACCGGCGGCACGGGCCGCGACGAGCCGGTGCTGATGACGATCCGCTATGGTAAAGGGAGGGTTTTTCACACGACGTTGGGACACGACGTGGGAGCGACCCGCTGCGTGGGCTTCATCACCACGTTTCTCCGGGGCACGGAATGGGCGGCCACGGGGAAGGTGCGGATCCGGGTTCCGCGGGATTTTCCCGCGACCATGAGAACCAGCGTGCGGGGGAAATAGTGCCGCCAAGACTGCGAATTACACACCGTGAGACCCCGGACGGGGCCGTCGTCATCACTCTGGACGGGCGGGTGATGATCGGCGAGGAGAGCGAGAAAGTCGAGAGCCTCGTCGATGAATTCCTGGCGGCGGGCAAGAAGCGTTTCGTCTTCGACCTCTCCGGCGTCCGGCACCTGGACAGCACGGGCATCGGGCGCTTCATCTCGATCCTCAACAAGGTCATGAAGGCCGGCGGTACGATGTGCATGGCCGCGGCCAGCACCGTGGTGCGGGAGGCCTTCCGGGTGACGCGGCTCGATACGGTCTTCGAGTTCTCCGACACCGTCGAAGAAGCCCTGGCGCAACAAAAGGGGTAGGGAACCGGGCGGGGGAGCCCGGCTCCCT
The DNA here is from genome assembly GCA_026984795.1 of Solibacteraceae bacterium. Taxonomy (GTDB): domain Bacteria; phylum Acidobacteriota; class Terriglobia; order Bryobacterales; family Bryobacteraceae; genus JALSRK01. The sequence goes on from JALSRK010000043.1 coordinate 40,538, forward strand.
TGGCCGGCCGGGGCGGTCGTGCGGCTCAGACCTCCTCCGCCGCGCGAACGCCTGGACGGCCGATCTCCATACCGCTATTCCGAGTTCTCCGCCGGGACTTCCGTCTTCTCGTCCGGCTGGTTCCCGGCCGGCGGCGCCGGACCGCCGCGGCGGCCCTGGCCCCGCATTCCTCTGCCGCCCCGCCGGCAGTGGCCGCAGCCGGCCGAGTGACGCCCGCGCCGGCCTCGCCTCATGGCCCGGCCCTGCCCGACGGGCTTGCCGGTCCGGTCGCAGATGCCGTCCTTGTCCTTGTCGCCGAAGGCGTAGGGCGGCGTCTGCCCCCGGGCCCGGGCCGTCCGGCCTTGGCCGACGGGCTTGCCCGTGACGTCACAGATGCCGTCGCCGTCCTTGTCGCCGAAAGCGCGCGGCTTGGGTTGGGGCTGCTGGGCGCCCAGCAGGAGCGCCCCAGCCATAAGAAGCGTTCCGATGAGAGCCAATCGTTTCATAACCACCTCCGCCCCTGGTAGGCGCAAACCCGATTCCGGTTGTAAGTAATTGAAAAGTCGAAGCAGCGGCTGTCGCTTGCCTGCAGATCCTGCGATTGCCGGTGCGCGGGGGCGCAAGATTTGCGCGCTCAGGCGGTCCAGCTCCGCTCGATCTCCTCGAGCGTGCGGCCTTTGGTCTCGGGCACCGCCTTCCAAACGAACAGGAAAGTAAATGCGCAGATCCCCGCATAGAGCCAGAACGTGCCGTAGGGGCCGAGCGCGTTCACCAGCGAAAGGAAGGTGAAGGTGAGCAGGGTGCAAGCGGACCAGAGCGTCACCGTAGCGATGGCCATGGCCCGGCCGCGAATCCGCGTGGGGAACAGCTCCGACATGACCACCCAGACGCCGGGCCCCATACCCACGGCGAAGAAGGCGACGAAAACGAGGATGACGGCGAGGATCGGATAGGCTGCGTCCGGCTGGAGCTTGAACAGCAGCCCGAGGACGGTGAGCGAGGCGCCCATGCCGCCGGCGGCCAGCATAAGGATGGCGCGGCGGCCGATGCGGTCGATGATGAAGAGCGAAACGATGGTGAAAACGAAGTTCGTGAAGCCGATGACGACATTGGCCAGCAGCGCCGCCGAAGCCGACTGGTTGCCGACGTGTTCGGTAAAGATCACCGAACCGTAGAAGAGGATCGTGTTCACACCGGTGATCTGCTGGAGGATGGCCAGCGAGACGGCGATCAGGAGCGGCCGGCGCAGCCCTGGCCGGAACAGCTCGGCCAGCGAGCCTGACTCTTCGGCCACCGCCTGGCGGATCGATTCCAGCTCCCGCTCGGCTTCCTCGGGCGGGTTGAGCCTGCCCAGCACGCGACCGGCTTCGGCGATGCGGTCCTCTTTGACGAGCCAGCGGGGACTCTCCGGCAGCGGGATCAAGGCGGCGAAGAACAGCAGCGACGGCACGGCGGCCGAGGCGAACATCCAGCGCCAGCTCACCAGGCCGAGATCGGCCAGCAGCCAGCTCACCCAGTAGGCCAGCAGGATGCCGATGACGATGGCGAGCTGGTTGATGGAGACCAGGCGCCCGCGGATCCTGGCCGGCGACATCTCGGCGATGTAGAGCGGCGAGAGGACCGAGGCGACGCCGATCGCCAGTCCCCCGGCGAAACGGGCCCCGGCGAACTCGGTGAGGTTCCGGGGCGCCGCCGCCGCCACCGCCGAGAGGCCAAAAAGCGCGGCGGCAACGAGCAGCAGGCGCCGGCGGCCGTAACGGTCGCTCAGGGCGCCCGCGGCCGCGGCGCCGAAGATGCAGCCCGCCAGCAGCGCGCTGGCCGCCAGCTCCGTCTGCACGTCGGAAAGCCCGAACTCGCGCTTGAGGAAGACGAGCGCCCCGTTGATGATGGCAATGTCGAAGCCGAACAGCAGACCGCCCAGGGCGGCGACCAGCGAGACGGCATAGACATAGAACCGGGTGCGGGAGAGAGCGGAAGGACTGGAACCACTCATGGAACTGTGCTCTCGAACCCCCGGGCCGGCGCGCCGAGCCAGGGAATCGGATCCGGTAGTCTCGTTCGGGACGGCAACTTCTGAGAGTATGACGGTTGGCGGCCGCGGGCAAGCGGGACCGGGCGGTGGGACCATTCGGATTATGATGAGGGAATACTCATGAAGCCGCTGGAGCCGAGCACGCCGGAAGAACTCGCCGAGATGTTGGGAGAGGCTGCCCGGGCGGGTTCCGCCGTGGACCTTTACGGCGCTGGGACGAAGCGGCGCATGGCTCCGCCTGCCGGAGACGCGGCGGTTCGCATTTCGACTTCGGCGCTGCGCCGCATCGTGGACTACGAACCCCGAGACCTCACCATCAGCGTCGAGACGGGGTTGTCTTTCGCCGAGCTTTCCGGCCGTCTGGCCGCCGACGGCTTGATGCTGCCGCTGGATCCACCGTTCTTCGAGAGCGCCACCGTGGGCGGAGTGGTGGCGACAGCCACGTGCGGGCCGCGGCGGAGGCGTTACGGAGCCGTCCGCGACGCCGTCATCGGAATGAAGTTCGCCACCGTCGAGGGCAAGCTGGTCGAGACCGGCGGCATGGTGGTGAAAAACGCCGCCGGCTTCGACATGGCCAAGCTCATGATCGGTTCCATGGGCACGCTGGCGGCAATCGCCGTGGTGAATTTCCGGCTGGCGCCGATCCCGCCGCAAACGGCCACGTTCGTCGAACGGTTCGACGCGCTCGAAGAGGTTTGCCGGCGGCGCGACGAGGTTCTACGGGGCGCCTTGCAGCCGGCAGCGGTCGATCTGCTGAACCCCGCCGGGGCGGCGCGCGTGGGGCTCAAAGACTTCAGCCTGGCGCTGCAGGTGGAAGGCAACGCTGGAGTGATTCGCCGCTACCGGGAGGCCTTCCCAGGGGCGGAGGTCTTGGAAGGCGGCGAAGAGCGCGCGCTCTGGGAGCGGGTCCGGGAACTCGTACCGGCATTCCTCGAAGAACACCCTGCCGGCGGCTCCGTGCGGGTTTCGACGACCATCCAGGGCGCCGGCGCCGCTCTCGAGCGCCTGGGAGACCGCCCGGCGGTGGCCCGGGCCGGTTCGGGCGTGGTGTACGGCTGCTTCCAGGATTGCGAGGAGGCGTGCCGCTGGGTGCGGGAAGCGGCGGAAGCCGGCATTCGGGCCGTGGTGGAGTTCATCGGCTCCGATGGCTGCACGGGTGAGCGGTGGCCGGCGGCGGGCAGCGACTTCACGCTGATGGAGCGCATCAAACGGATGTTCGATCCCGAGGGGCGGCTGAACCGGGGGAAACTCTATGGGCGAATCTGACCTGCTCGTCATCGACCGGCCCTCGCAGGTGGACCTCGACCACTGCGTCCACTGCGGCCTCTGCCTGAACGCCTGCCCCACCTACCGCGAACTCGGCTTGGAGATGGACTCGCCCCGGGGGCGGATCTACCAGATGGTGAAGGTCTCCGAAGGCGAGCTGCCCATCGGACCCTCTTATGTGAAGCATCTCGATTTGTGCCTGGCCTGCCGGGCCTGCGAGTCGGCCTGTCCCTCGGGGGTCCATTACGGGAGGCTGATCGAAGCGGCCCGGGCGGAGATCGAGGTCAAGGCGCCGCGTCCGCTGCCGGTCCGGCTGGCGCGGGCGTTCGTTTTCCGGGCGCTGCTGCCGTCCCGCTTCCTGCTGCGAACAGTTGGAGCCGGGCTGTGGCTCTACCAGAAGAGCGGACTCCAACGGTTGGTGCGCGCCACGGGCCTGTTGAAGCCCTTCGGGAAGCTGGACCGTTTGGAGCGGCTGGCTCCCGAAGCCGAGCTGCCGTCGTTCTTCCGCCATTACGGGAAGGTGTTCCCCGCCGAGGGCAAACGCCGGTACAGGGTGGCCATGCTGGGCGGCTGCATCGCCAACGTGACCTTCGCCCGGCTGAACGAGGCCACGGTGCGGGTGCTGGCGAAGAACGGCTGCGAGGTCCACGTCCCCGACGGGCAGACCTGCTGCGGGGCGCTGCACGTGCATTCGGGACTGGCCGAGGACGCGCGGCGCCTGGCGCGGCGGAACATCGACGTCTTTCTCGAAGGCGGCTTCGACGCCGTGATCACCAACGCCGCCGGCTGCGGCTCGACCCTCAAAGAATACGACCATCTGCTCGAGGCCGACGGCAGTTACGTGGCTCGTGCCCGGCGCTTCGTAAAGCTGGTCAAGGACGTCAACGAGTTCCTGGCCGAAATCGGGCTGGAAGGCGAGCTGGGGCCGGTTCGAGCCGTGGCCACGTATCAGGATTCCTGCCACCTGGCGCACGGGCAGAAGATCCGGGCCGCCCCGCGGAAGCTGCTGGCGGCGGTACCGGAGCTGGAGTTCCGCGAACTGCCGGCGTCGGACACTTGCTGCGGCAGCGCCGGCATCTACAACGTGGTGCACAACGAGATGGCCATGGCGCTGCTCGAGAAGAAGATGGAACAGATCAACCGGACCGGCGCCGAGCTCATCATCACCGCCAACCCCGGGTGTTTGTTGCAGCTACGGGCCGGCGCCGCATTGTACGGGAATGGCCAGCGGGTGGCGCACGTCGTCGAAGTGCTGGACGAAGCCTATCGCGACGCTGGAAAAGTCTGAAGCCGCCGTCACTTCGCCCGGACCGTCAGCTCGTTGATGACCTTCTTGACGCCCTTGACCTTCTTGGCCAGTTTGGCGGCCCGCTTCCTGGCCTTCTCGCTATGCACTTGGCCTTTCAAGGTCACCACGCCGTCCTTGACTTCGACTTGAATCTGGGTGCCGCGGACGTCACGGTCTCCGGCGAGCTTCAGCCGCACATGGTCGTGGATCTCGCCGTCACTCGTCTGAGCCAGTACAACCGGTAGGAACGTAGCGCCGACGACAAGGCAGATCGTCAATATGGCCGCCCACCGCATCATTCGTATTGTAGCCTAGACGCCGTTCCACACAAGTTCCCGCCGGCATGGAGCATCAAGGCGCGCTACCCTTTCCTTCTCCGGCTGCTGTGCCGGAATCGCGAGCGAAGGAGGCAAGGCCTCTGAAACGGCGGCTATACTTTGATAGATGCCTCTGTTTTCCGTAACTTTACTGGCGGTTTTTCTGGAAGCGGCGCCGCTGCTGGCGCAGACCTATCCCGGAATGATCGGCGTGGAAATCGAGCCGGTGCAGGAGGGTTCACGCGCGCGGGCCTTCGTCGATCTCGGGCGGGTCTTCCGGCCTTGGATGCCCCTCAGCGGCGACGATCCCGTCCCGGTGGACGACCACGGCTGGCCGTTGAGCGACGCGGCGGCGGTGATCTTCGACATCCGGCCTATCGCGGCCTGGGCAGGGCCGGACCAGATCGACGACCCGGCGGCCTTCCAGCCGGACTGGAGCGGCGTCTACCACTTGGCGTTTCATGGAGCGGCCGAGGTGGCCGCGACCGGTTCCGGCAACCTTGCCGTCCGGAACCTGGCCTACGACGCTTCCTCGAACACGACGACGGCCGAGGTGGACGTGGGTCCGGGCGCGGGAGTGCTGATTCTCGAGTTCCGAAACACCCGCCGCACGCCCGAGAGCCCGCCGAACAGCGGCATCACGGATCTCCGCCTGATCCGGCCGGGCTATGACCCCGGTACGGGCCAGATCTTCACCACCGAGTTCCTGGCCGCACTTGCGCCCTTCAGTACGCTGCGGTTCATGGAGGCGCTAAGCACCAACTCCGCCGATCTGGATTTCGACGAGCCGGGAAGCTGGAAGACCTGGGACGACCGGCACGTGCCCTCCGATGCCACCCAGTCCGATACCGGCCGCAAGAAGGGCCTGGCCTGGGAGTACATCGTCCTGCTGGCCAACATGGCCGGCAAGGACATCTGGATCAACGTGCCGGCCTCGGCCAACGACAACTACGTCCGCGAGCTGGCGCAGCTGCTGAAACGCACATTGCACCCGGACCTGAAGGTTTACATTGAGCATTCGAACGAGGTCTGGAACTCGTTGTTCACCGGTTACCACTGGAACCGTGCGGCGGCCGTGGCCGAAGTTTCCGCCGGCGACTCGCCCCTGAACTCCGGAGGCGTGAACAACCCCGAGGTCTGGGCGCGGCGGCGGCACGCCAAGCGCCTCATGGAGATCAGCAACCTGTTTCGCGAGGTCTACGGGCCCGAGGCGATCAACACCACCATCCGCCCGGTCTTCGCCCACTGGATGATCCGGCCGAGCGAATACCGTAGCACACTGGCGTGGATCGAGAGCACTTACGGGCCACCGTCGCAGTTTTTCTATGCCGTTGCGCAAGGCGATTACTTCGGCGAAACCCCCGCCGAGGGAGAAAGCGTCGCTCAGATCCACCAGGAGATGCGACAGAGCAGTGACAGCACCGTTGACTTCGTCCGTGCGATCCGTGACGTGGCGGGGGATTTTGGATTGAAGTTCCTGGCCTACGAAGGCGGGCCGGACAATGGCGGCGGCAGCCGGGTGAACGTCGGTAACCGGATCCTGGCGAACCGCGACGCGGGAATGAAGGACCTGATCCTCCACCATCTGCGCGACAACTGGTTCCAGCAAGGCGGCGGCCTCTTCATGTACTTCAGCCTCAGCGGGGCCTACAGCCGTTACGGCTGCTGGGGACTCACCGAAGATATCCTGAACAGGAACACGGTAAAGTTCGGCGCCATCCGGGAATTGGTCGGGGAAGGCGCGCCGCCGGCCGTCAACCCCGGCGGCGTGGTCGATGCCGCCAGCGGAGCGCCGCGCGTCGCGCCGGGGGCTTTCCTTTCGATCTACGGCGAGAACCTGTCCCGGCTGACGATGGACTGGAACTGGGCGATCCCCTCGTGGACCGGCGGCCTGCCGGTGGCCCTCGGCGGCGTCAGGGTGCGGATCAACGGCCGGGACTGCCACCTCTCCTACGTGAGCCCGGGGCAGATCAACGTACTCATCCACCCGGAGGTGAGCGGCGATACCGCGACGGTGGAGGTCTTCACCGATGCCGGCAAAACCACCGCCCAGGTCGCCTTGAAGAGGCGCGTGCCGGCTTTCTTCACGTACCTGTTGAACGGACAGCGCTTCATCGCCGCGCTGTTCAACGGCGAACGGACGCTGGTGGCCCCCGAAGGCGCGTTGGGCGTTCCCAGCCGGCCCGCTCAGGCAGGCGACTACCTCCAGTTGTTCGCTTCCGGGCTTGGCCCCACGAGTCCTCCGGCCCCGGCGGGATTGGTCCTCACCCAGGCCTACCCGCTGGCGGATCTCGACAAGGTGCGGGTGACGCTCGGCGGCGTCGAGGCGCCCGTCCAATGGGCCGGGCTGACCTACGCCGGGGTCTATCAGGTGAACATCCAGGTGCCGCCGGGAGTACCGCCGGGCAACCAGCCGGTGGTCCTCGAAGTCGACGGCGAGCCGAGCCAGGACGAAGTCTACCTGGCCTTTGCGGCGAACTGACTGTCGGCGACCGGGAGCGCTCCCAAAAGGCCGGTGGGACTTCCCGCGCGGGGCCGCACCGAACCGCCCGAGATGATTGCGATAGGCTATAGACCTGATGGCCGGGGATGCGCGCTCCACTTCGCTCAAACTGCGGGAGACCCGCGGACCACTGTGGGTGCTCCTGACGGGCCTAGGTTCACTCGCCTATGCCGTCCTCCGCTACAACGTCTTCAAAGGAGTCCCTTGGGAGCATCTGCCCCTTTACGTCGTGAACAAGGCCGTGGCCGTTTCGGCGGTGGCGCTGCTCGCGAGCAGTTATCTGACCGGCAAGCGGCTCCTGCCTGCAGCCCGCGACCCGGCGCAGCGCCGCATCGTGCCGAAGTTCCTCGGCTTGTGCGGCTTCTCGGCGGCCGGCCTCCACGCGGTCCTTTCTCTGGCGCTGCTCTCTCCTGCGTACTACCCGAAGCTGTTCGGCGGAGAAAGGATGACGTTCGCCGGAGAGGTGGCAGTGCTCGCCGGAGCGCTGGGACTGCTGTGGATGGCGGCGCCAGCCCTCGGCTCTCTGCCAAACATGGAGGAGGCGCTGGGCCGGCGCTGGTGGCAGCGTGCCCAGAGAGGCGGCTACCTGGCGCTGGCGATGGCCGCGGCGCACACGGCGGCGATGGGTCTGCCAGGCTGGTTCCGCCCCGGAGAGTGGCCCGGCCGCTTGCCGCCGATCACCTTGATCGGCTTTCTCATTGCGGCGCTGACGCTGGCGGCGCGCTTGTGGCGTGCGTCAGGCCCGCCCCCCGGAGCCTAGCGAACAGCTCCCGGAAACACTCGGCCGCCTGCAGGGCGTTCAGCCCCGCCGAGGTCTTGCCTTCATAGGCCTCGACGAAGGAGCGGAAGGGCGCCCACGTGGTCTGCAGCACGCCGCGGAACAGCGAAGCCAGTTCCGGTGAGGCGTTCTCCCGGGCCAGGCGGATCATCCGAAGCTGGTCCAGCGCCACCGAGGCGTCCCGCCAGGGCGAGGAGACGACGGGGAAGCCGTGAGAGGCGAAGTAGGCCGCCGTGGGCTCGGCGCGGCGGTAGTGCCAGTCGCACATGACGATGTCGCGGGGCACGTCGCGGATCGCCGCCTGGGTACCGTTCAAGCTCGCCTGCCACTTGCCGATGCCGGTGACGGCCCCGTCGAGGAACCGGTCGCTCCACATCCACATCTCCAGGCCGCGTCTGGCCAGATGGGTGTGGATGCGCCGGACCTCCTCGGCGAAGAGCACCGCCGGATCCTCGCCCTGGCAGCGGGGGCAATCCGGGTCGGCGAGGATGAAGACCTCGTCCATGCCGGCGTGGAAGCCATCGGCCTCGGCGGCCAGCGTCAGTTCGTCGATCAGGTCGAAGATCACCTCGTGCACCTTCGGGTGGCGCGGGCAATAGCTGCGGCAATAGATACCTTCGTTGTTCGGGTACTTGCCGGGGGTCTCGTCGAACTCCGGATGCGCCCGAAGCAGGCCGTAGGTCCGCTCCCGCCAGGACTGGTGGCCCAGCAGGTTGATCTCCGGGATCAGCCGGACGCCGGCCTCCCGGCACCAGGCGCCCAGCCGGCGCACCTGCTCGAGCGACAGCGAGTTCTCCTCGGCCACCTCGGGATGGCTCTCGTATTGGACGCGGTAGCCGAACGACATCACCAGGACGTTGACGCCCTGCGCCGGCAGGACTTCTTTGATGAACCGCTCGGCCAGCTCGAGATCGTCCGGCATGGGAGCCGAGACGTGCAGGCCGCGCACGGGAAGTTCCCCGCCGAGGCCGGCGCCGGCGGCGAGAGAGAAGACGAACATCGTCAGGACCGCTCTTCTCATGGCTTCACTATCCTATGAAACATGAGCGAGACACCGCACGAGGGCTTTTCCGGGGATCTGCTGCCCGCGGGACCGGGACAGACGATCAACGCGATCGCGCACTTCTATCGCGGCGAGCTCACCCGCATGGTGGCCTGGCGGGACCGGCTGGACCACACGACCAACTGGGCCATCGCGGCTTCGGCGGCGATGCTCTCGGTGACCCTTTCCTCGCCGGACTCCCACCACGCCGTCATCCTCTGCTGTATGGCCGTCGTCTTCCTGCTTCTGCTGATCGAAGCGCGCCGTTACCGCTACTTCGACGTCTCGCGGAACCGCGTGCGCCTGCTCGAGCGCAATTACCACGCCCGGCTGTTCGACCCGGAGACGCCGTCCGACCCCCCCGACTGGAAAGAGCGGCTGCACGAAGACCTCCGCACCCCGCGGTTCCAGCACTCGTTGCTCCAGGCGATGCGGAACCGGCTCCGGCGGAACTACCTGTGGATCTACCTCACGCTCTTCGTCGCCTGGTGGCTGAAGGTCTCGACCATCGTCCTGGAGCCGCGCACCGGAAAGGCGCGGTTCGTGCGTTCTGTGGACCAGTTCTTCGCCAATGCCTCGGTCAGCTACATCCCCGGCGAGCTGGTAGTGATGGGCGTCGCCCTCTTCTGCTTTGCGCTGGGCGCCGTCGCCACCGCTACGCCGGCCCCTGGTTTCGGGGAGGAAGCCGACGTCTGAGGCGTGAGGCGGCCCGGCTCAGTTGTCCACTTGGAAGAACAGACCGGTTTGCGTTTGCCGTCCGGCGATCTCGACGATGATTTCGTGGTCGCCGTCGGGGACGGCCGGCACGCGGAAGACGATCTGGTAGACGCCGACGAACGGCGACAGACCGGCGAACAAGACTTCGGCAGGCGTTTGGTCCAGGCGCACGGTGACCGGATCGACGGTTTCCGACACCACGCCGCCCGGCAGTTGACCGATGGGCACGGGCGGCGTCGTCGGGCCGAAACCGGTGCCGAAGATCTGGACGATCTCGTCCGTCCTGGCTCCCCGGATCGGCCGGCCGAGATCCGCCCCTCCGAACAGATTCACAGGGCCGAGGAACGCCGAGCCGTCGTTGAGCACGGCGGCCACGTAACGGCGGTTCTGGGGCTCGAAGGGGAACAACGCCGGGGCGCGGCCGGAGAGCTGAATCACGAACGGGTCCGTGGTTCCTGAAGCCGTCTCCACGACGACAGTGACGTCGCCCCTCGCTTCGTCGGCCGGCAGGACGAAGTTGATCTGATCGTCTTCGCGGTTGAAGTCTTCCGCCGTTCCGGTGAAGGAGAGGAACGCCGGTTTGTTGTTCACCAGCACGCGGACGCCGCCGAGCTGCGTGGGGGCGCGGCCGTCTACGAAAGCTTCGCTCCACGTCTCGGTGCGCTCGACCAGGTTCCGGCCGAAGACGGTGGCGAAGCTGTTCGGGGCGAAACCGGTGGCGGCGAGGAACGTGGCCCCGTGGACGACGCCGTTTTCTCGGATGGTCGGGCGATTCGGGTCTGTGACGGCCGCCGGTTCGACCGTGAACTGCCGCGTATGAATCCGGTCGCCGGTGGGAGCGAAATTGTTGTTCGCCGCGTTCGCCGCCACGTAGAAGGTGATCCGGCCGATGTTCTGCGCCGGCGGCGTCCAGTCGAACTGGAACATGCCGTCGGCGCGGGGGCCCGTGTGCTCGATATAGTCGATGCCGCCCTGGCTGACGATCTGCGTCGTGCCGTCGATGGGCGCCAGCGTGCCCGCCTGTTCGTTCGCCGGCCCCCGGACGCTCGCCTGGAAGCCGAAGACCTGGCCCGCCGGATCGTTGATATTCAGGGTCAGCCGCTGCGTCACCCCGGGCTCGTACTCCGGCCCGTCCGGAAAGTTGAGCTGAATCGCTGCCGAGTTCTGAAAAAACTCTCCGGTCGCCGTCTGGTGGCACCCGGAGGCGAAGCAGGTCTGCTCGCCCGGCGCCCCCGTGCGGCCCGCCGGCGGCCCGCCCCGGAAGGCCTGGATCATCAATGGGACCACTGCAGCGGCCACCAGAAGCTGTAGGCTACGAACCCGCCTGCGGTTGCTCATGGAATACACTCCACCTGCCTAGGTGATGCGTTGTCGGGGCCGGACGCGTTACCGCTCAAACGGAGTTTACATTGTTACAAGCGCGGTCAACGGGCCCTTCTTCAGCGGCCGGTGGGGCGGGTCCTTCCAGCCAGCCGGCGGTAATGTTGCAGCACCTTTTCGATGTAGGAAAGTGTTTCGCGATACGGCGGTACGCCGTGGTAACGGTCCACTGCGCCAGGGCCGGCGTTGTAAGCCGCCAAGGTCCGGTAGAGACCTCCGTCGTATTTGAGCAGCAGATCGCGCAGATAGCGGGCGCCGGCGTCGATGTTCTCGGCCGGATCCGCTGGGTCGGCGCCCAGCTCGGACGCCGTGGAGGGCATCAGTTGCATCACCCCCACGGCCCCCTTCGGCGAAACGGCCTGGGGATCGTAGCCGGACTCGACGGCGGCGACGCTGTGCAGGATCTCGGCCGGCACGCCGTAGCGGTCGGCGGCTTCGTCGATGAGGGCGGCGAGATCGGTGCGCACCAAAGGCTTCTGCGGCGTCGAGTCGGCCGGCGCCGGCTCAGACTCGCTCTCGATCCGCTTCACCAGGCCGGCGGGCAGCTCGACCGAGCCCTCGCCGATCACCAGACGCACGACGCCGTCGCCGCGCTCGATCCGGTCGGCCTCCATGCGGAAGCCGGAGGCGAGCACGACCACGTCGCCCGCCCAGACAGGCAGGGCCGCCAACAACGCGATGGCGAACCGCATCGACAACACTCTGTCCTTAATCATACTGACGCGCGCGCCGCCTCCGAGCGTGCAATCGTCCCGGCGATCTTTCGCCCCGGGGGCCGCGGACCGGGGCGGAAGGCCCGCCGGCAACGGTTTTGCAAGAATAGGAAGGATGATCGAACGGTTGCGGCCCGGTGTCTCCGCCGCGCGGGCGCGGGTGGTCCTCTTCGACTTCGACGGCACCATCTCCCTGATCCGGTCCGGCTGGGTGAACGTCATGGTGCCGATGATGGTGGAGATCCTGATGGATCTCAAGACCGGCGAGACCGAGGAGGAGCTCACGGCCGTCGTCCGGGAGTTCGTCGATCGCCTCACCGGCAAGCAGACTATCTATCAGATGATCGCCCTGGCCGACGAGGTGAAGAAGCGCGGCGGCACGCCGAAGGATCCCCTGGAATACAAGAAGCAGTACTTGGAGTTGCTCTGGGCGAAGATCAAGGGCCGGGTCGAGGAGCTGGAGAAGGGCGACGCGCCACCGGAGAAGTACTTGGTTCCAGGCGCGATCGAACTGTTGGAGACTTTCAGGAACCGCGGCCTGAAGATGTACCTGGCGAGCGGCACCGACCAGGTCTACATGCGGCGCGAGGCGGACCTGCTTGGCGTCTCGAAGTACTTCGACGGCCGCGTCTACGGGGCGCTCGACGACTACAAGAAATTCTCCAAGGCCATTTTGATCCAGAGAATCATCGCTTCGGCCGAATGCCGCGGCGACGAGTTCCTGGGCTTCGGCGACGGCTACGTAGAGATCCAGAACATCAAACAGGTCGGCGGGGTGGCCGTCGGGGTCGCCACCCAGGAGCCCGAGTGCCGGCGGGTAGACGAATGGAAGCGCCAGCGCCTGGCCGGCGTGGGGGCCGACTTCATCATCCCTAATTACCTGGAAAAGAGCGAATTGCTGGCAGAGCTGTTCCCGGAGTGATGTCGAAATACCCACTCTTCGACCGGTCCCGGCTCCGGATCCGGCCCCTGGCCGAGCGGACGCACGATCTCGACGTCTCCGAGTGGCTGAAGCTCGACGAGCCGCCCCCGCCTTTCTCGCACCCGGACCTGCCGCCGGTGGCCGCACGCCTCGCCGGCGCCCGCAAGGCCGGCGCGGCGCGGATCTGGATGATGGGAGCCCACGTGGTCCGGGCCGGAGTGAGCCGGCACCTGATCGACTTGATGGATAGAGGCTTCATCACGCACATCGCCACCAACGGGGCCGGAGTCATCCACGACTACGAGCTGGCCCGTATCGGCGCAACCACGGAGAGCGTCGCCCGCTACATCCGCACCGGCGAGTTCGGCTTGTGGCGAGAGACCGGCGAGTTGAACGACTTGATCCGGGAAGCCGCCCGGGGCGGCTTCGGGCTGGGCGAGTACGTGGGCAAGACGATCGCCGAAGCGCCGGAGCAGTTTCCCCACCACGAGCTCAGCATCCTGGCGGCCGCCTGGCGGCGGTCGATCCCGGTCACTTCCCACGTGGGCATCGGCTACGACATCATCCACGAGCATCCCAACTGTGACGGGGCGGCGCTGGGCGAGGCCAGCTACCGGGACTTCCTGATCTTCGCCCGGGCGGTGGAGAATCTCGAAGGCGGGGCGCTGCTGAGCTTTGGCTCGGCCATCATGGCCCCGGAAGTCTATTTGAAAGCCCTGGCCATGGCGCGGAACGTGGCGCACCAGGAGGGCCGCTCCATCCGGCGGTTCACGACGGCCGTCTTCGACATCGTCGAGATCCGCGGCGACATCCACCACGAGCTGGACAAGACCGATCCGGGCTACTATTTCCGCCCGCACAAGACGATCCTGGTGCGCACGGTAGCCGACGGGGGCGAAAGCTTCTACATCCGGGGGCCTCACCGGGCCACGATCCCGGCGCTGCGCCAGGCGCTGCTGGAGGCGGCATGACGGCGGCCGAGATCCTCGAAGCGTTCCCGAAGCTCTCCGTGCTGGTGGTGGGCGACATCTGCCTGGACCGCTGGTGCACCTACGATCCGGACGTGGCCGAGCCTTCGCGCGAGACCGGCATCCCGCGCATCGGCGTGGTGGAGACCGAGGTCACGCCCGGGGCCGGCGGCACCGTGGCGAACAACCTGGCGGCGCTGGGGGCCGGCCGGGTCGCCGTCTGCGGCGCGGTAGGACGCGACGGCTACGCCTATGAGCTGCGGGCGGCGCTGGCGGCCCGCGGCATCGGCGCCGAACTGCTGGTCGAGAGCCCTCGGATCCAGACCTTTACCTACACCAAGCTGCTGAACCGCAGGACCGGGGAAGAGGACCTGCCGCGGGTGGACTTCATCAACGTCGAGCCGCTTCCCGCCGAGGCCGAACGGCGCATCCTCGAAACCGTGGACGAGGAGGCCGGCGGCTTCGACGTCCTCATTGTCTCCGACCAGGCCGAGACCAGCCAGGGCGGGGTAGTGACCCCGGCCGTGCGGGACCTCGTCGCCGGGCTTGCCGAGCGGTTCCCGCGCCAGGTGATCTGGGTGGACTCGCGGGAGCGCCCCGAGCTGTTCCGCAACGTGATCGTCAAACCGAACGAACAGGAGGCCCGCGCGGCCTGCCGGCGGCTCGGCATCGAAGAGGATTTCCAGGCGCTGCGGCGGCGCATCGGGGAGCGGCCGCTGGTCATCACCCGAGGGGCTGACGGCGCTCTCGTCGTCGATGACGCCGGCGAGCGGCTGGTCGCGGGGCGGCGGATCGAGAAGCCCGTGGACATCTGCGGCGCCGGGGACAGCTTCTCGGCCGGGGCGGCGCTGACCCTCGCCGTGACGGGATCCATCGACGAGGCCGTGCGGATGGGCAACCTCGTCGCTTCCATTACCATCATGAAGAAGGGTACCGGCACGGCGAGTCCGGAAGAACTGCTGCAAGCGGTGGAATCGTTGCCATGAAGACGCTGGCTATCGACATCGGCGGCACGCAGTTCCGTATGGCCGTCTTCCAGGGCGACCGGATGATCCGGCGCGAGACGCGGGCCACCGACCGCGCCGGCGGCCGCGAGTGGATGATGCAGCGGATCCTGGAGCTGGCGCTCGAGTGGCGGGAGGAGCCGGGTTATTCCCGCTGCGGCATCGGCTTCGGCGGTCCGGTGCTGTTCGATAGGCAGCGCGTCGCCCTTTCCACCCACGTCGGCGGCTGGAGCGACGCCGATCTGCCGGGAGAGCTGGAGCGGGTCCTCGGCGTGCCCTGCATCATGGACAACGACGCCAACGCCGGCGCGCTCGGCGAGGCTGTCTTCGGGGCCGGCGTGGGCTGTGACCCGCTCTTCTACATGACTCTCTCCACCGGGATCGGCGGCGGCATCGTCTGGCGGGGCGAAGTGCTGCGGGGGGCCGACAGCTACGCCGGCGAGATCGGCCATACGGTGATCCGGCCGGACGGCCCCCTCTGCCTGTGCGGGGCGCGCGGCTGCTTCGAGCGGATCTGTTCGGGCCTCTGGCTGGAACGCGACTACGAGCGGCCGGCCAAGGAACTGCTCCGGGACCCCGCTTTCGTCGCCCGCTACGTGGTGGACCTGGCCGCCGGCCTCAAGACGGTCGTCATGCTGCTGAACCCCGAGCGCATCGTCATCGGCGGCGGCATCAGTAAGGCGGGCGACCGTCTGTTCGAGCCGCTGCGACAGGAGTTGAAGCGCCAGATGACTTCCTGGTCCCGGGCGCGCATCGACGTCGTCCCGGCCTTGCTGGTGGACGACAGCGTGCTGTTCGGGGCTCTGGCCCTGACCCGCCTGATCGACTCGACATCGGTGCCAACGCTATGAATTCCAGAGAGTTGCAGTTCGCCGGCGACTACAGAAAGAAGCTCCTCGAGACCATCGAGGCGATCGACATCGCCAAGGTGCGGCAGGCGATCGAATGGCTGCGGCAGGCCCGCGACGAGGGCCGCCA
>JALSRK010000044.1 GCA_026984795.1 Solibacteraceae bacterium
GGGCGGGGTCGAGGGGTTCGGAATGCCGAACAGGGCCGTGACAACACCGCAGAAGATTGCCGGCGGAGCGCACAGCGGATAACAGGATTCTTGAGCTGTGCGTACTGTCCGCCGGATCCGAGCGACCTGACGCTGAGCCCGGTGAGCGAGAACTCGGGGGCAGCCATCCAAGTGACCAGCGCCGCAACGTGACTCGTAGCATCTGATACCCCAACTGGATGGCTGCTTCGGGCATTCCGAGTCTCCGCCCCCGTGGCGCGACATTTGCTCCAACTGGAGAGATAATATTCTCTGTTTCCTCATGGACCCGGTAGCCCGAACACTCGAAAAAGCCCGCCAGGATCTCCTGGACCTCGGCATGAGGAACACGCTGCTCAACTACCGCGAGTTGAGGAGCCGCGGCCTGCGCATCACCGGCCCCGAACCGGCGGAGATCTTCGAGACACTCATCGCCGACGAAGAGACCACCGCCGCTTTTGCGCCCCACCCCGAAGACGCCGCCGGTCTGGCGTCGACCTCCGCCCGGGCCGACATCTTTCTGGAAACGCCGTACTCGAGCAAGGATCTCGAACGCCGCCTGCGCAACACCTATTACAGCGCCCGCTCGGTCGTCGAGGAGCAAGGCGTCAACGTGCTCTTCCTCGCCCTCGGCATGCTCGAGTGGTTCGAGGACGACTCCAGTGAGGAACTTCGCCGCGCCCCCCTCATCCTGATCCCCGTGCGCCTTTCCCGGGCGGACGTCCAGGCTAACTTCACCCTTGAATACACCGGCGAGGAGATCCGAACCAACAGGCCCCTCGAGGTCAAACTGGACCGTGAGTTCCGCATCGAACTGCCGGAGTTCGCCGAAGACGACGAGGAGGCCGACGTCCACCGCTATCTCGTCGAGACCGCCGACGCCATCTTACACCGGCCGCGCTGGAAAGTCGACACCACGGCCGTAGCCCTCGGTTTCTTCTCCTTCCACAAGCTCCTCATGTACGAGGACCTGGACGAAGACAAATGGCCCGAAGAGGCGAAACCGTCCAAGCACCCCATCCTCAGGTGTCTGCTCCAGGACGGCTTCTCCGACTCCTCGCCCGTCGTCTCCGACGGCGATAACCTCGACGAGAAGACCGACCCTTCCTCGCTGTACCAGATCTGCGACGCCGATAGCTCCCAGACGGTGGCCCTCCTCGAGGCCGCCGGCGGCCGCAATCTCGTCATCCAGGGCCCTCCCGGGACGGGCAAGTCGCAGACCATCACGAATCTGATCGCCGCCTCCGTAGCCGCCGGCAAGACGGTGCTCTTCGTCTCCGAAAAGATGGCCGCCCTGGACGTCGTCAAGCGCCGCCTGGACAGCTACAGGCTCGGCGCCGCTTGCCTGGAGTTGCACAGCCACAAGACGAACAAGCGGGCGTTCCTGGCGGAACTCAAGCGCACGCTGAAGGACCGCTATGCTTCCGGCGGCGGCGAGCGCCCCAGCGTGGAAGAGTTGAAGCAGGCCCGCGACAACCTGAACCAGTATTGCCGCGCCCTCCACGAACCGGTCGGAGAAACCGGCGTTACTCCCTACCACGCGTTCGGCGCACTCGCCCTCATCCGTCACCGCCTCGACGGCCTCGACACCCCCGCTTTGGATGACTTGCCTCTGGACGAGTGGACCGGCTCCGACTACGAGCGGCGGCGCGACGCCGTCCGCCGGCTCCAAGAGCTGGTCGCCGAAATCGGCGTCCCCGAGCGCCACCCCTTCTGGGGCAGCCGCAAAAAGCTCTTCCCGCCCGGGGAAAAGGCGGAACTCGAACGCACCAGCCGCCGGGCCAGCGAACGTCTGGACGCCTTGCTCGTTCCCTCCCGCAAGCTCGCCGGCCTCTTGGGCGCCGAAGCCCCGAACGATCTCGATTCCCTCGACCGGTGGCTCGCCGCCTCCCGCCATCTGCTCGACGCACCCCCCACCGACGGGGCGGCCATCGATTCAGCCGAGTGGACCGCCCGTTACGCCGAGATCCAGCGCGCTTGCTCGGCCGGCCGCGAACTCCGGGAGATTCACGCCCGTCATGACTCGCACCTGCGCCCCGAGGCCTGGCGCGTCGATTTCCCGGAGATCTGGCAGATCCTCTTCGAGTACGATCCCGCCTGGTGGCGTTTTCTGTCCGGACGCTACCGGACCGCCCGGCGCAAACTGCGCGCCTGGTGCCGTCCCGGTTTCAAGCCTTCCCGCCAGGAAGGTCTGGCGATCGCCGGGGCCGTCGTCGAGGCCCAGCGCCTCGACAGCGAACTGGCCGCCGCCGGCGAGTGGATGCGGGCCCTCTTCGGACCGTTCTGGAAGGGTCCCGAATCCGATTGGGACACCCTCGAGGCCATCGCGGCCTACTTGAACGCCACGCACCGCCGCATCGAAACCGGCGAGCTGCCCCGCGAGACCATCGCTGTTCTCGGCGACCGGGCCAAACGCGCCACGTTGCCCGAATTCTACCGGGAAGCCGCCCAGGCCCGTGAGGCTTTCGTCGAAGCGGCCGGCGCGGCGTTTAATCTCGTCGAACTCGACCAGCCGGTTCGGTTCGGTCCCCCCGGTTTCGCCCGCACGCCGTATGGCTCCCTCCGGAGCTTGTTCGATTCTTGGGGAAGCAATGCGGCGCGGCTGCAGGAGATGGTTACCTTTAACCATTGCTCGCTGGAAGCCGAAAAACTCGGCTTCAGCCCCGTGGTCCAGGCCGCCGCTTCCTGGGAAAAGGCCGGCGCCCACTTACTGGATCTGGTCCACCAGGCCTGGAACGAGAACGTTCTCAACCGCGCCTTCCGCGAACGCCCCGTCCTGGCCGCCTTCGACGGCCGCCTGCACGAGCGCGAAGTCGCGCGCTTCCGCTCCCTCGACGAGCGGCTCTTCTCTCTTACCCGGGAATACATCGCCGCCAAGCACCTCGCCTCCCTGCACGGGCTGGACGACGTTGGCCAGGTCCGCATCCTCAATCACGAGTTCCAGAAGAAGAGCCACCACCGGCCCATCCGCCGCCTGATGATCCAAGCTGGGTATGCCATCCAGACCATCAAGCCCGTGTTCATGATGAGCCCTCTCTCGGTCGCCGCCTACCTTCCCCCCGAGAGCGTCCAGTTCGACCTCGTCATCTTCGACGAGGCCAGCCAGGTGCGGCCGGCCGACGCGCTCGGCGCCATCATCAGAGGCGGGCAGGCCGTGGTCGTCGGCGACAGCCGCCAGCTCCCCCCGACCAGGTTCTTCGACAAGATCGGCTTGCGCGAGGAGGACGAAGAGGAGTTCGAGGACTGGGATCTTCCCGTCAGCGACGTCGAGAGCATCCTCGACCTGTTCGCCGCGCAGGGAAGCCGCGAGGTGATGCTCCGCTGGCACTACCGCAGCCGGCACCACTCCCTTATCGCTGTCTCCAACGATGAGTTCTATGAAAACAAGCTGGTGGTGTTCCCGGCCCCGGAGTTCCGTTCCGAAACACCCTCCGAAGACGGCCGCCGCGAGCTCGGGCTCTTCTTCCGCTATCTGCCCGACGCCGCCTACGAGCCTGGCAAGGCCGTCAACGACGCCGAAGCCGAAGAGGTGGCCCGGGCCGTCATGGAACATGCCCGCAAGCGCCCCGGTCTCACCCTGGGCGTCGCCTCCTTCAGCATGGCGCAGATGACGGCCATCCAGGACAAACTCGAGCTGCTCCGGCGCCGGCGCCCGGAACTCGAGCGCTTCTTCGCCGACCATTCGGGCGAGCCCTTCTTCGTCAAGAACCTCGAGAACGTCCAGGGCGACGAGCGCGACGTCATCTTCATCAGCGTCGGCTACGGCTGCACCAAAGAGGGTTACCTGTCGATGAACTTCGGGCCGCTCAATCACGACGGCGGCGAGCGGCGTCTCAACGTCCTGATCACCCGGGCCCGCCGGCGCTGCGAAGTCTTCAGCAACATCCGCGCCGACGACATCGACCTCGCCCGCACCACTGCCCGGGGCGTGGTCGCGTTGAAGAAATTCCTGCGCTACGCCGAGACGGGCGTTCTCGACGTCGCCCGCCCGGCCGCCGGCGAACCGGAATCCCCTTTCGAGGCAGCCGTCGCCGAAGCCCTCCGCAAGCACGGCTTCGAAATCCATCATCAGGTCGGCTCCGCCGGCTTCCGCCTCGATCTGGCCATCGTCGACCCGGCCCGGCCCGGGCGGTATCTGCTGGGCATCGAATGCGACGGCGCCACCTATCACAGCGCCCGCTGGGCCCGCGACCGCGACCGGTTGCGCCAGAAGGTCCTGGAAAACCTAGGTTGGCGCATCCACCGGATCTGGAGCACCGACTGGTTCCGCGATCCGGAACGCCAACTGCAACGCGTGCTGGAAGCCGTCGAGCAGGCGAAGGCCGCCGCGGGTGCGGGCCCCGCCACTTCACCCCAGGAGCCTGATGAGCGGAGCACCGAGGTTCGCGACGCCGGGCCGCAACCTCCCCCGCCACCTCCTCCGCCTGCGTCCGGGGCCCAGCCCTACCGTACGGCGCGGCTGACGCTGAGTCTCCAAGGCGCCGAATTGCATGAAGTCTCCCCGACCAGA
The DNA here is from genome assembly GCA_026984795.1 of Solibacteraceae bacterium. Taxonomy (GTDB): domain Bacteria; phylum Acidobacteriota; class Terriglobia; order Bryobacterales; family Bryobacteraceae; genus JALSRK01. The sequence continues at coordinate 4,529 of JALSRK010000044.1, forward strand.
CTGGCGCGCTGCCTGGCCGAAGTGGTGGCCGTCGAAAGTCCGGTGCACGTTCTCGAGGCCGCCGCCCGCATTGCCGGGGCCGCCGGCGTAAAGCGGGTGGGGCGCCGCATCCGTGAAGCGATCGACCGCGCAGTGTGGCGTGCCGAGGCGAACGGCAGTCTCGTCCGGCGGGGTGATTTCCTCTGGAGTCGTGACATGGACAAGCCCCCGGTCCGCGACCGCAGCGCGCTCGACGGAGCTTCTCGCCAGATCGAGAGGATCGCCCCGGAGGAGATTGGCGAAGCCGTACTGCAGATTGTCGAGAAGGCCGTCGCCGTCAGCCCCGGCGAAGCCGCGGCCGAAGCCTGCCGCCTGCTGGGCTACGCCAGGGTCACGGAAGCCCTCGAGGGCCACGTCCGGGGCATCATCGACCGGCTGATCCACGAAGGCCGGCTCCGCTCGACCAACGGCTTCCTGCGCCTGCCTTGAACGCCTTTTTCGGTGACAGGCAACTCTTTCCCCTTTCTCACCGCCCGCTCCACCCTTTTCGGTGACAGGCAACTCTTTTCCGAATTAGCCCCGCCGCGACCTCCTCCACAATCGCGCGCCTCTCTCACGGTTCACAGTCCTTGGTGCGATGGACGTCCTCTCTGCGCGAGCGCAACCGGCGGGTTGCTGCGGTTGTCTTTGCTCGGGGCCGTCCAGAACAGAGAAGCTCATTTTTCGGTGACAGGCAACTCTTTCCCCTTTCTCACCGCCCGCTCCCCCTTTTCGGTGACAGGCAACTCTTTTCCGAATTAGCCCCGCCGCGACCTCCTCCTCCACAATCGCGCGCCTCTCTCACGGTCCACAGTCCTTGGTGCGATGGAGGTCCTCTCTGCGCGAGCGCAACCGGCGGGTTGCTGCGGTTGTCTTTGCTCGGGGCCGTCCAGAACAGAGAAGCTGGATGGGGCTGACCCAATTCGGGGTTTGCGTAGACTGTCACCGTTTTGGGGAATCGCGGGTCACAGGCGGCAAGGAAAAGATTTCCCTCCTGATTTCAATCACTTGAAGGCTTGGCCTTCACGTCTTCTCCATCGCCCCGCGCTAGCCTCCTCCTCAGGCAGCACTCTGCCCAGGAGCACCAGCCCATGGCTACCACCGAAAGAAAGAAACTCGCCAACCGCCGCAACGCCCGGCTCTCCACCGGCCCCCGGCCCCTCGAAGGCAAGGCCCGCTCCCGCCTCAACGCCCTCCGCCACGGCCTCACCGCCCAATCCCCCCTGCTGCCCGGCGAAGACCCCGCCGAGCGCCAGGCCCTCCTCGACGCCTTCTATGCCCTCTTCCAGCCCGCCGACGCCGTCGAAGAGGTCCTCGTCCGCCACCTCGCCGACGCCGAGTGGCGCCTGCGCCGCTTCAGCCGCGCCGAGACCGGCATGCTCTGGTACCGCCTCAACTCCTCCGCCGACGCCGAACGCAGATTCCCCACCACCCACGCCTTTTCCCCCCGCAGCCGCGACGAGTCCATCACGTACTGGCTCGGCCGGGCGCTGGACGAGCTGAGCCAGTCGCCCGGCACCCTTACCTCGATCGCCCGCTACGACTCTGCCCTCCAGCGCGGCTTCTTCCGCGCCCTCCAGAGCCTCGAAGCCCGCCGGCGGCGCCACGACGCCAGCCCGGGCTCCCCGCCCGAGCCGCCTCCGCCACAGACGCCCGCGCCAGCCCTCACAGAGCCCGAAACCCCACCGGTGCGAAACGAACCCACGAGCGCGATAGCTCCAGAAGAATCAAAGGAATACGGCGGATTCTCCTTCGCCCCCTCTTCGCCCGACGATGCCGCTCCCTCCGCCTCGCAACCCCCGCCGGAGCCGCTCGCCGCCCCCCCGCCGGCTCCGACTCCTTCCGAACCCGACCCGGAACCGCCGCCGCCCCCTCGGCCCGATCCGCCGGCTCCCGAACCCCCGCCCGGCTCCGGCGCGACCCTACAGCCCGGGCCCACACAGTGCACCCCCTCGCCCCTCGTCAGCCCAGCAGCTCCCGCAAGTCCTCCACCCAGTAGTCCGGGTCTTCCTCACCGAGTTCCGCCGCCCCATAGCCGTAGCGCACGGCGCAGATTCTCACGCCCGCCCGCCGGGCCGCTTCGACGTCCACCGGCGAGTCGCCGACCATCAGCGTCTCCTCGGGCCGCGCGCCAAGCCCTTCCATCGCCCGCAGCAGCACGTCCGGCTCCGGTTTGTACGGAAACCCGTCGGTGCCCTGCACGTGGTCGAAATAGCCGCGGAGGCCGAACTGCTCCAGTACCTTCGCTGTCGTTGCCGTCGCCTTCGTCGTCGCCGTCGCCTTCTTGCCCCGCAGCGACGCCAGCGCCTCCACCACGCCCGGAAACAGGCGCGTCGAGCGATGGTTCCGGCTCCGGTAGATTTCCCGGTAGTTCTCGATCAGCCGCGCCATCTCGGTTTCACAATATGCGGGAAAGACGTCCTCGAAGGTCGCTCGCAGGTGCAAGCCAATCCGCCGGCGCAACTCCTCGTTACTTACCGCGCCGGCTCGGCCGTGCCGGGCGAACAGCTCGGCTACGGCGGCCGTTATGTCGGGAGCCGAGTCGAGCAGCGTGCCGTCTACGTCAAACAAGTAATAACGGAAAGCGGGAATCCTCACGCGGGCTGCGGCGACTCTCCTTCGATGCGCGGCGGAATCTTCAGCCCGCCCTCGGGCTGGATCACTTTCTGGCCTTCTTCCTCGCCGCCCGTCTTCTCCCCACCGCCCGTGTGTACAGGCGCGAGATCCTCACCCCGGATCAACTGCATCACCTCATGACCGTCCAAGACCTCGCGCTCGAGCAGCGCCTCGGCAATGCGCTTCAACGCGTCGGCGTTGTCCTCGATCAGCCCTTTGGCCTGGTTGTAAGCCCGCTGGACAATCTCGCGTACCTGCTCGTCGATCTTGATTGCCGTGGCTTCCGAATAATCCCGGTGCTGCGCGATCTCCCGGCCGAGGAAGATCTGCTCCTCCTTCTTGCCGAAACTCAGCGGCCCGAGATTGCTCATGCCCCACTCGCAGACCATTCTCCGCGCCAGGTCCGTCGCCCGCTCGATGTCGTTGCCCGCGCCGGTGGTGATGTGCTTCATGAACAGCTCTTCAGCCACCCGACCGCCCATCAAGATCGCCAGTTGCGCTTCCAGGTACTCCCGTTTGTAGGAGTGCTTGTCGTCGAGCGGCAACTGCATCGTCAGCCCCAGCGCCATGCCCCGCGGAATGATCGTCACCTTGTGCACCGGGTCGGCTTCCGGCATCAGCGCCGCCACCAGCGCGTGCCCGGACTCATGGTAGGCCGTGTTGCGCTTCTCCTCGTCGCTGATGATCATCGACTTGCGCTCGGCCCCCATCATGACCTTGTCTTTGGCCACCTCGAAGTCGTACATCGTGACGACCTTGCGGTTCTGCCGGGCCGCCACCAGGGCCGCTTCGTTCACCAGATTCGCCAGGTCCGCCCCGGCGAAGCCCGGCGTGCCGCGGGCGATCACACTCAGATCCACGTCGTCGGCCAATGGGGTCTTCTTGGTATGCACGCGCAAGATCAACTCCCGGCCCCGCACGTCCGGACGGTTCACCACCACCCGCCGGTCGAAGCGCCCCGGACGCAGGAGCGCCGGATCCAGCACGTCCGGCCGGTTCGTCGCCGCCACCAGGATCACGCCCTCGTTCGACTCGAAGCCGTCCATCTCCACCAGCAACTGGTTCAGCGTCTGCTCGCGCTCGTCATGGCCGCCGCCCAGGCCCGCCCCACGGTGCCGGCCCACGGCGTCGATTTCGTCGATGAAGATGATGCACGGCGCGTTCTTCTTGCCCTGCTCGAAGAGGTCCCGCACCCGGCTCGCGCCCACACCGACAAACATCTCGACGAAATCCGATCCCGAAATCGAGAAGAACGGCACGTTCGCCTCGCCGGCGATCGCCCGCGCCAGCAGCGTCTTGCCCGTGCCCGGCGGCCCGATCAGCAGCACGCCTTTCGGAATCCGCCCCCCGAGCTTCTGGAACTTCTGCGGCTCCCGCAGAAACTCGATGATCTCCTGCAGCTCCTCTTTGGCTTCGTCCACACCCGCCACGTCCTTGAACGTCACCTTCTTCTGCTGCGAGGAGTGCAGACGCGCCCGGCTCTTGCCGAAGCTCAGCGCCTTGTTGCCCCCACTCTGCATCTGGCGCATCATGAAGATCCAGAACGCCGCCAGCAGCAGCAGCGGGATGGCGTTGAACAGCAGCGACATCCAGTGCCCCGTGCCGGTCTCCTTGATTGTGACGTTGACGTTCCGCTCCTGAAGCGTCTTGTAGATATCGGGATAGTTGGCCGGGATGATCGTCCGCAGCGGCGCGTTGTCGTCCTTGAAGCGCCCCTTCACTTCGTTGCCGGTGATCACGACTTCTTTGACCTTCCCGGCCTCGACTTCATGGATGAACTGGGTGAAGGTGAGCTCCTTCTCCATCTGCGTGCTGCTGGTGCGCACTACGGTCACCAGCAGGATCACCACACAGATCAGAACCACCCAGAAGACCGCCGTCTTGACGTTCGAATTCATGCAAACTCCTGGCCGGCCGCAGCCAGCCGCACACTACCCTCTACTATACAGACGCCAGACCGCTGTTTTTTGATTCATTGCCCGCCAGTTAGCGGTCCCTCCCGGATCACCAGCACCTGGCGGCAGCCCGGCCGCGCTGCGTACCCCCGGGCGACGCCGAACTCCCGGGTCCAGATGATCTGGTCTCCCTTTACCAACATCGGCCATCCGGACCGTTTCCAGCAGGGGATCCGGGCCCGCTCGAACAGTTCCTTCACCTTCCGCGGCCGGTCTTGCCCTTGCGGCTGAAAGCGGTCTCCGGGATGCCAATTCCGCAGCGTCAGCTCACCGCCCACGCTCGACCAATCGGCAATCCACACCCCCTCTGTATTATATGCCGTTTCTTCGCCCCCCCACAGCTCGGCAGCGTCTTTCAATTCCAGCCGAATCACTGAGTTACCGCTTGGCAGCCGGAATTCCCCCGGCGGTTCCGCCCGGATGCAGTACTCGCGTGGCGCCTCAGCCGCCTCGGGGCGGGCAAAGCGCAGCCATTCGAACGACCGCATCACCGTTGCCCCCGGAAGATCCGCCGCACCGGATGCCCCCGCCTCCGCCAAAGCCAGCGCCCGCTCCACATGTTCCATATCGATACCCCTCAGATCCCCTTTCGCCTTCTCGATCGCCCGGCGGATCAGCCGCCGCCGCACCGCCCGCGGCAGCTCCCGCAGACGGTCCGCCCGCAGCACCACCCCGCCGGCTTCCTGCTCGATCCACTCCGGCTCGAGGCGGTTCAGCTCCGCCTCCCAGTACGCCTCTTCGTCCTGGGCGAGCGCCGCCATGCGCGCCAGAACCTCCCGGATCTTCGGATTCCACTCCCGCTCGAGCCACGGCAGCAGCTCGTGCCGGATCCGGTTCCGCGCGAAGCGAACATCCAGGTTCGAAGCGTCCTCGCGCCACCCGATGCCCCGCGCTTCGAGCCACGTCCTCAGCTCTTCCCGCCCAACCTCGACCAGCGGCCGCACGATGCCTTGCCGCGTAACCGGCCGGATCCCCGCCAGCCCCGCCGTCCCCGCGCCCCGCAGCAGCCGGTACAGCACCGTCTCGGCCTGGTCCGAGCGCGTGTGCCCCACCGCGACCTTCTCCAGCTTCCCCTCCTCCAACAGCCGGTGGAAAAACCCGTACCGCGCCCGGCGGGCCGCCTGCTCCAGGTTCTCGCCCGCCTCCCGCGCCTCGCGCCCCACATCCCCCTCCTCGCAGAGGAACTCCAGACCCAACTGGCCGGCCAGCCTTGCAACAAACCTCGCGTCCTCTTCCGATTCCGGTCCCCGTAACCGGTGGTTGAAGTGCAGGACCCTCAGGTGCAGGTTCCAGCGCGGGGACAGCTCCTTCAAGATATGGAGCAGCGCCACCGAGTCGGCCCCGCCCGAGACGGCCACACCCACGCGCTCTCCAGGCGCAAACATCCGGTGACGCTCAACGGTTCTGCGGATTCTCTCGAGCACGGAAGCCCCGGACACTCCCATTGTAGAAGCGGCGCCGCACCGCCGCGTCTCCGGCAAACCCGTAACGCGGCGGCCTCCGGCGGCCGCCGTGATATAAAAGAAGATGGTCCCGGCGGCGCTCTGGAACCCTCCGCCCGCTCTTATGAATCCATTTCCGGCCGCCGCTAGACTTCAGGCGGTCCGGCCAGCTCCCGCCGTCCGGTGCTTCGGCTAGAGTGATGAGTTTGTTCTGCAATGTGGGTTCGCCCGCGTCCGAACTGAGTCAGGACGAGATCCGGAGCCATCTCGCCTCGGCCCTGGACAAACTCGGCCCGCGCAAGAAAGTCCTGGCCGTGCCACCGGACTTCACCCGCTACCACTCGATGGCGGGCGAGATCACCCGCTACGTCTGGGACTACTACGGCGGCCGGCTCACCGACGTGCTGCCCGCCCTGGGGACCCACGCTCCGATGACGCCAGCCGAGCTCGAGAAGATGTTCGGCCCCGTGCCGCGATCCCTGTTCCGCGTCCACGACTGGCGGCACGGCCTTGCCACCCTCGGCGAAGTCCCGGCCGAATACGTCAAAGAGCTCTCCGAAGGTAAGCTCGACTTTTCGTGGCCCGCCCAGGTGGACCGGCTGCTCGTCGAAGGCGGCTTCGATCTGATCCTCTCCATCGGCCAGGTGGTGCCTCACGAGGTCATCGGCATGGCCAACTACAACAAGAACATCTTCGTGGGCACCGGCGGGACCGAAGGCATCAACAAGAGCCATTACTTGAGCGCCGTCTACGGCATGGAACGGCTGATGGGCCGCGCCGACAACCCGGTCCGGCGGCTCATGAACTACGCCTCCGAGCACTTCGCCCGCGACCTGCCCATCGTCTACGCCCACACTGTCGTCTCGAGAAACGACGAGGGCAAGCTGGTCTGCCGCGGGCTGTTCGTCGGCGACGACGAGGAGTGCTTCCTGAAGGCGGCGGACTTGAGCCTGCAGGTCAACTTCGAGATGCTCGATCGCGAGATTCACAAGGCCGTCGTCTACCTGGATCCCGGCGAGTTCAAGAGCACCTGGCTCGGTAACAAGGCCGTCTACCGCACCCGGATGGCCATCGCCGACGGCGGCGAGCTCGTTGTCCTCGCCCCGGGCGTCAAGGAATTCGGAGAGGACAGGACGATCGACGCCCTCATCCGCAAGTACGGCTACCGCGGCACGCCGGCGACGCTCGAGGCCGTCGAGAAGAATCCGGACCTGGCGGCCAACTTGAGCGCCGCCGCCCACTTGATCCACGGCTCCTCGGAAGGCCGCTTCCGCATCACGTACTGCCCGGGCGGACTGAGCCGCGAGGAGATCGAAAGCGTGAATTTCGCTTACGCGGAGCTGGACGCGATGATGCGCCGCTACGATCCCGCCCGCCTCGAAGACGGCTGGAATACGGTGAACGGCGAAGAGATCTTCTTCATTTCCAACCCCGCCCTCGGATTGTGGGCGTACAAGGGAAGATTCGCGTGAAAGCGCCCGCCCGGCCACCCAGCCCCGGGCGCGGCGAACACGATCAACGATTTAGGAGCAGCGATCGATTATGGAACCGAAAGGCGACATCGCACTGATCGGCCTGGCGGTAATGGGCCAGAACTTGATTCTCAACATGGCCGACCACGGCTTCACCGTGGTCGCTTACAACCGCACGGTGAGCAAGGTCGACAAATTCCTGAGCGGGCCGGCCAAGGGCTACCAGAACATTCTCGGCGCCCACTCTCTCGAAGAGATGGTCAGCCTGCTGAAGCGGCCGCGCAAGGTCATGCTCATGGTCAAAGCCGGCAAGCCGGTGGACGATTTCATCGAGATGTTGCTGCCGCACCTCGAGGAAGGCGACCTGATCATCGACGGCGGCAACTCCAACTTCAAGGACACGATCCGCAGAACCAAGCACGTCGAGAGCAAGGGCCTGCTCTACATCGGCACCGGCGTCTCCGGCGGCGAGGAGGGCGCCCGGCACGGCCCCTCCATCATGCCCGGCGGCAGCCCGAAGGCCTGGCCGCTCGTCAAGGACATCTTTCAATCCATCGCCGCCAAGGTCGAGGACGGCTCTCCCTGCTGCGACTGGGTCGGCGAAGACGGCGCCGGACACTTTGTCAAGATGACCCACAACGGCATCGAGTACGGCGACATGCAGCTCATCTGCGAGGCCTACCAGATGATGAAGGACGGCCTCGGCATGTCCAACGAGGAGATGCACCAGGTCTTCAAAGAATGGAACGAGGGCGAGCTCGAGAGCTACCTCGTCGAGATCACCCGCGACATCCTCGCCTACAAGGACGAGAACGGCGAATACGTCGTCGACAAGATCCTCGACACCGCCGGCCAGAAGGGCACCGGCAAGTGGACCGGTATCACTTCGCTCGAGCTCGGCGTGCCCGTCACCCTCATCGGCGAGGCTGTCTTCGCCCGCTGCCTGAGCGCCATGAAGGAGGAGCGCGTCCGGGCTTCGAAGCTGCTTGCCGGCCCGAAGCCCCATTTCGACGGCGACAAGAAGGCCTTCGTCGAGGACATCCGCCGGGCCCTCTACGCCTCCAAGATCGTCTCCTACGCACAGGGCTACATGCTCATGCGCGAGGCCTCCAAGGAGTACGGCTGGAAGCTCAACTACGGCGGCATCGCCCTGATGTGGCGCGGCGGCTGCATCATCCGCTCGGTCTTCCTCGGCAAGATCAAGGAGGCCTTCGACAAGAACCCGGAGCTGAGCAACCTGCTGCTCGACGACTACTTCAAAGGCGCCATCGAGCGCTGCCAGGACTCCTGGCGGCGCGCCGTCGGCGAGGCGGTCCGGATGGGCATTCCCGTGCCCGCGTTCTCCACCGCCCTCTGCTTCTACGACGGCTACCGGTGCGAGCGCCTGCCGGCCAACCTGCTCCAGGCCCAGCGCGACTACTTCGGCGCCCACACCTATGAGCGCATCGACCGGCCGCGCGGCGAGTTCTTCCACACCAACTGGACCGGCAAGGGCGGCCCCGTGGCTTCCACCACTTACAACGTCTGATTCCCGGGGGGCGTCCGGCCGTTTCCCAGCGCCGCGCGCCCTCGGCTTCCCGAATCTCTCGGGCGGAGGAAATACTCCACAGTGACCGCAGACATCATCGAACGCGCACGCAAGATCAAGCTCCTGCTCATGGACGTGGACGGCGTCTGGACCGACGGCAAGCTCCATTACACCGTCGGGCCGGACGGCGCCTTGGAAGAGACGAAGGCCTTCGACTCCCAGGACGGCATCGCCTTGCGCTGGGCCGGCTGGAAGGGCCTGAGGCTCGGCATCATCAGCGGCCGCGACTCCCGCGCCACCGAATTCCGCGCCCGGCAGGTGGGCGTGAAGTACATCTACCAGGGCCATATCGAGAAGATCCCCATCCTCGAAGAGATCCTTGCCGCCGAGCAGATCGCGCTCGAGAACGTCGCCTACATCGGCGACGATCTCACCGACGCCATCGTCATGAAGCGCGTGGGTCTGGCCATCGCCACCGCCAACGCCCGGTCCGAAGTGAAGAAGATGGCCCACGTAGTCACCGAGCGGCCCGGCGGCTCGGGGGCCGTGCGGGAAGTCATCGAGATGCTCTTGAAGGCCCAGGGGAGCTGGCAAGAGATTCTCGACAAATACGGAGTGGAGTGAAGGCGGATGAAGCGTGACCGCTACGGGTTGTTGGTCCACGCCGCCGCGGCCCCCGGCGTGCTGCATCAGCTCACCGGCGTCATCGCCCGGCACCGCGGCGAGATCTCCTCGGTGGCGATCGTCGAACGCACCGACGAAGAGACGAGGATCGATTTCGAGGTCAGCCTGCCCGGCCGTATCGAGGACCTGGCGCGCGATCTCGGGGCGCTCTCCATCGTCAAATCCGCCGTCGTCCTGCACAGCCTGCAAAAGATCTACGGCAAGCGGATCATCATCATCGGCGGCGGCGCCCAGGTGGGCCAGGTGGCCATGGGCGCCATCGCCGAAGCCGACCGGCACAACATCCGGGGCGAACATATCTCCGTGGATACGATCCCCCTGGTGGGCGAGCGTCAACTGGCCGACGCCGTCCGCGCCGTCGCCCGGCTGCCCCGCGCCCGGGCCTTGGTCCTGGCCGGGGCTCTGATGGGCGGCGAGATCACCCGCGCCGTCGGGGAGGTCCGGGCCCAGGGCTTGATCGTCATCAGCCTGAATATGGCCGGCAGCGTACCCGAGGTGGCGGACCTGGTGGTGAGCGATCCGGTACAAGCCGGCGTCATGGCCGTGATGGCCGTCGCGCACACGGCGAAGTTCAACCTCGCCCGGTTGGACAAAAAAGTCTTCTGAAGGATAGCCACGCCGCCTCTCCCCTCGCCGCCGGCGGCGCCGGGCGGCGTACCATGAGAGGTGCCATGCTCTCGCGCTACGGCTGGATGCGGGACACCAGCCCGGAGGCCTTCGAGAAATTGATCGAACTCGAGCGCCGCAAGAGCCCGGCCCAGAAGCTCGAGGAGTTCTTCGAGATGGCCGAGATGCTCATCCGGGCCTACGAGGACCAAGTGCGCCGGGAGTACCCGGACGCCGATGATCGCGAGATCTTCTTGCGCGCCGCCGCCCGGCGCCTGGGCCCGGAGCTGGTCAGAAAGGCCTATGGCTGGGACCCGGGAGAGGACGACCGGTGACCGCCGTTCCCAGCTCCGCCTTTCTCCGGCTGCTCGAAGTCCTCGACCGGCTCGAGATCCCTTACATGGTTGTCGGCTCCGGGGCGGCGGCCATCCACGGCCGGCCGAGGATGACCCGGGACGTGGACCTCGTGGCCCGCATCGAGCCGGAGCAGATCGAGCCGTTCGTTGAAGAACTTCAGTCGGAGTTCTATATTGACGAGCTTCAGATACGAGAGGCGCTTCGCACCGGCCGCTCGTTCAACGTGATTCACCTGGCGAGCAGCTTCAAGTTTGACATCTTCCCGGCGAGCGACGATCCTTACAGCCAGGCCCAACTGGGGCGCCGGCGCTTCGAGGCTTCGTCGATCTGGACCCGCGAGCCGGCCGAGTTCGCGGTCATCGCCCCCGAGGATCTCATTCTCGGCAAGCTTCAATGGTACCGGCAGGGCGGCGAGGTCTCCGAACAGCAGTGGAACGATGTTCTGGCCGTCCTTGCCGTTCAGCGCGAGCGGCTGGACCTGGAATACATGCGGCGGTGGGCCGCGGAGCTCAAGGTCGCTGAGCTGCTGGAACGGGCGCTCCAAGAGAGCCGCCAGGCGCCTGGCTGAGAAAAGCGCGCCGCGGCCTCAGCCGCCGGAGAAGACGCGCCGTAGCTGCCCCACCGCCCAGGCGAGGTCGTCGCGGGAGATCACCAGCGGCGGAGCCAGGCGGATGACGTTCTCGTGGGTCTCCTTGCAGAGCAGGCCCAGCTCCTGCAGCCGCTCGCAGTAGGGCCGCGCCGGCGAGTGCAGCTCGATGCCCACGATCAGGCCGCGGCCGCGGATCTCTTTGATGTCCGGGTGCTCGAGAGAGGCCAGCTCCTCGAGCAGCCAGGCGCCAAGCTCCGCCGAGCGCTCCACCAGCCGCTCGTCGCGCAGCACCGCCAGCGCCGCCCGGGCCACGGCGCAGCCCAGCGGGTTGCCGCCGTAGGTGCTGCCGTGGCTGCCCGGCTCGAAGACGCCCAGCAGCTCGCGGCTCGAGACCACCGCCGAAACCGGGTAGAAGCCGCCCGAGAGCGCCTTGCCCAGGATGTAGGCGTCGGGCCGGACGTCCTCGTGCTCGCAGCAGAACATCTTGCCCGTCCGGCCCAGCCCGGTCTGGATCTCGTCGGCCAGCATCAGGATGCGCCGGCGCGTGCAGATCTCCCGCACCGCCCGCAGGTAGCCTTCCGGCGGGATGCGCACGCCGGCCTCGCACTGGATCGGCTCGAAGAGGAACGCGCAGGTCTGTGGCGTGACCGCCCGCTCCAGCGCCTCGGCGTCGCCGAACGGGACGGTGACGAAGCCGGGCGTGAACGGCCCGAACCCGCGGCGGTAGGCGGCGTCGGAGGAAAAGCCGACGATCGTGGTCGTTCGGCCGTGGAAGTTGTTGGCGCAGACGATGATCTCGGCCTTGCCTTCGGGGATCGCCTTCCGCCCGTAGCCCCAGCGCCGGGCCATCTTGATCGCCGTCTCGACGGCTTCGGCGCCGGTGTTCATCGGCAGTACCATCTCCATGCCGCACAGCTCGGCGAGCTCTTTGCAGAACAGCGGGAGCTGGTCGTTGCGGAAGGCCCGCGAGGTGAGCGTGACCCGCTCGGCCTGTTCGATCAGCGCCCGGAGGATGCGCGGGTGCCGGTGGCCCTGGTTCAGCGCCGAATAGGCGCTCAGGCAGTCCAGGTAGCGCTTGCCGTCCACGTCGGTCACCCAGACGCCCTCGGCCCGCTCGATGACCACGTCGAGGGGCAGGTAGTTGTGGGCGCCCCAGTTCTCTTCGATGGCGATCAGCTCCGCCGCTTTACTCGCCGCCAGGCCGGCGTTCGCGCGTTCGGTCATAACTTCTTATCTTCGCAAAATGGCTTCTGGAAACGCGCGGCGCCCCCCGTCCAGCTATCCTGTCACTAATGCGCCTTCGAGCTTTGATCGAAACGGCAAGCGCGGCGGCCCTTCTGGCGCTGGCCCTCGCTTGCAGCTCCGGCAAGCCGGCCCGCGGCGAGGCGCCGGAGTCGAGGGCGAAGACGGAGGTCTACCATCTGCGCGGCGAGGTGGTCCGGGTGAGCCCCGAAGAGGGCCTCGCCGTCATCCGGCACGAGGACATTCCCGGCTGGATGAAGGCGATGACGATGGAGTTCCCCGTGAAAGACCGGGAGGCACTCGAAAAGCTCCGGCCCGGGATGCGGATCGAGGCGAAAGTCCACGTCAAGGACTTGGACTTCTGGCTCACCGACATCCGCATCGTGGAAGAGCCGAAGGCTCCGGCGCAATAATACGCTGCGGGCGGTTGCCGCGGGCGCCGGTCAGCCCAACGGCACGCCCAGCCCGGCCGCCCGCAGCGTTGCCTCGTCCGGTCCGCGCCCGGCGCAGCAGTCGGCGGGCTTGCCGTCGATCACCACCGCTGGCAAGCTCTTCAGCCCGTACTCGGCGGCTTTACGGGCGCCCGCCTCTTCGCGGGTGTCGATTACCTCCACCTGGCACGAGGGGCAAGCGATCTGTTTGACCATGGTCACCGCTGGCTCACAGACCGGGCAGCCGGCCGTGAAGACTTCGACTTTTCGCTTCGCGCTCATCTGGATTACCTCCTTCCACCTACACCGTACGGCCTGGACCAAGGTCCAGAGTCAAGCCCTGGCCGGCAAATTCCAGCCGGCCGCGCGAAACGCCCCCCGTGCGGTCTGCTACTTCTTCACCAGGCCGGGCAGCTTCCGCCGAAGCTTCTCGAGCTTCGGCATGGCGTTGATCACGACGTAGCCGTGGTGCGGGTTCCGGCGGCAGAAGTTCTGATGGTAGTCCTCGGCGGGGTAGAACGCTTCCAACGGCTCGAGCGTAGTGACAATCGGCCGTCCGAAGACCTTCGCCCCGGTGAGTTGGTCGATGTATGCCTGGGCTACCCGCTTCTGCTCCTCGTCGGCGTAGAAGATGGCGGAGCGGTATTGCGGTCCCCAGTCCGGCCCCTGGCGGTTCAGTTGCGTCGGATCGGGGGCCACCGAGAAGAAGACCTTCAGAAGCTGGCCGTAGGTGATCTTGGAAGGATCGTAAGTGATGCGGATGGCTTCGGCGTGACCGGTCTTGCCGGTGCTCACGACCTCGTACTTTGCGGTTTCAGCCGACCCGCCCGCATAGCCGGAAACCACCTCCTTCACGCCCTCTAACTCCTCGAACACAGCTTCGGTGCACCAGAAGCAGCCGCCGGCGAAGACTGCGGTCTGTTCTCCGTCCCGAGCCGGCAAATCGATCTTGGGATCAGGGAACCCGGCCACGCTTGACCCAGGCCCGTCCGGGCCGGCGGCGTTGGAAACGAGCCACATAATGACTACCCCTCCCGTTAACCAGCTAGCAATACGCATGCCAACCTCCTGCTCAATTGGATGCAGCGGCGGCGGTCGAAGCGACGAAAGAGTTGGCGGCTAAGGACCCCGGCCCCCCTCCTCCAGCCGCCGGGCGATGGCTTCCGCAATCTGCTTGCCGTGGAGGCGGCCGTTCTCAATGAAGATCTCGTTGGTCTCCATGCCGGCGACGATCACGCCCGCCAGGTGGATGCCCGGCCGCGCGCTCTCGAGCGTCTCCGGATCCGTGTACGGCCGGCGGGTCTGTTCGTCGAACCGGATGCCGTGGGCCGCCAGGAACTCGGTGTCCGGGTGGTAGCCGGTCATGGCGAAGACGAAGTCGTTCTTCAGCGTGATCTTGCCGTCGGGGGTCTCGACGTCGACCTCGGCGGGGCGGATCTCGGTGACCCGGGAGTTGAAATAGGCTTTGATCTCTCCGTTCTTGATGCGGTTCTCGATATTCGGGCGGATCCAGTACTTGATCCGGTCCGACAAGCTTTCCCTCCGGTGGATGAGAGTGACCCGGGCCCCCGTCCAGAACAGCTCCAGCGCCGCGATGGCGGCCGAGTTCTTGCCGCCGATCACAGCCACGTCCATGTCGTAGTACGGGTGCGGCTCCTTGTAGTAGTGGGTGACCTTGGGCAGATCCTCGCCCGGTACCCCGAGCAGATTCGGCCGGTCGTAGAAGCCCGTGGCCAGGACGACCTTCTTGACGCGGTAGCTCTTCTGCTCCCCGCTGCGCGTCCGGGTCTGCACGGTGAAGTTCCTGTCCTCGCCGTCGATGCGCTCCACCGGTTCGTACTGGTGGATCTCGAGCCGGTAGTAATCGGCCACCCGGCGGTAGTACTTCAGCGCCTCCACGCGCACCGGCTTCTCGTAGAGCGAGGTCATCGGAACGTCGCCGATCTCGAGCAGCTCCGGCGTGGTGAAGAAGACCATGTTGGTCGGGTAGTTGTAGATCGAGTTCACCACGCAGCCTTTGTCGAAGACGATCTCCCGGAGCCCGCGGCGCTTCAGCTCGATGGCGCAGGCGAGTCCGGTGGGGCCGGCGCCGACGACGGCGACGTCGAAGTCGTAATGGCTCACAGCAGCTCCTCCACCTTGCGGTAGACGCCGGCCAGAGCCTTGTCGAGGGCAGCCAAATCCTTGCCCCCTCCCTCGGCCATGTCCGGCCGGCCACCGCCGCGGCCGCCCACCTCGCGGGCCACCTCGCCGAGCAGCTTGCCGGCGTGGACCTTCTTGGTCAGATCCTTGGTCACCGCCGTCAGCAGGGCGACGTTGGAGTTCTGCGCCGCCGCCAGCACCACCACGGCGCTCTTCCACTTGCTGCGCAGCGCGTCGGCCATGGCCCGCATCTGCGGCCGGTCCATCCCGTCCACCCGGCCGGCCAGCACCCGCACGCCCTTGATCTCCCGGGCCTGGCTCTCGAGCGCCCCGGCCTTGGACTGGGCGACCTGGTTCTTGAGCTGCTCGAGCTGCTTCTCCAGGGCCCGCTGCTGGGCGATGAGCCGCTCGACCTGCTCGACCAGCTCGGGCTCGGTGGTCCGCAACATTTCGGTGACGCGCCGCAGAGCGTCGGAGGTCTCCTGGAACCGCTCCAGGGCCCGCCGGCCGGTGATCGCCTCGATCCTCCGGACGCCGGCCGAGATCGAACCCTCGTAGACGATCTTGAACAGGCCGATGTCGCCGGTGCGGCGCACGTGGGTGCCGCCGCACAGCTCCTTGCTGAAGCCGGGCACCGAGACCACCCGGACGCGGTCGGCGTACTTCTCGCCGAACAGCGCCATGGCCCCGGCATTGACCGCCTTCTCCAGCTCCATCACCTCCGTCCGGACCTCGGCGTTGGCGAGGATCTGCTCGTTGACCAGGCGCTCGACCTCGGCGATCTCCTCCGGCGTCATGGCCGTGTAGTGGGTGAAGTCGAACCGCAGCCGCCCGGGCTCGACGACGCTCCCGGCCTGCTTGACGTGCGGCCCCAGCACCTTGCGCAATGCGGCGTGGAGCAGATGGGTCGCGGTGTGGTTCCGCCGGATCGCCTCGCGCCGGGCCCCGTCCACGCGAGCCTGCACGGCATCGCCCCTGCGCAGCGGCGCAGCGGTGCGGACCTTGTGCACATGCAGGCCCGCCACCGGGGCGTAGGTGTCAAGAACGTCGGCGAGCTTCTCGCCCCCGGCCGAATAGAGCGCGCCGCGGTCGCCCACCTGGCCGCCGGCCTCGGCGTAGAAGGGCGTGCGGTCGAGCAGGACCTCGGCCTCGACGCCCGCCGGCAGCTCCTCGACTTCCTTCTCGTCCCGGATCAGGGCCGTGACCGCCGCCGGCGACTCGATCGTGTCGTAGCCGACGAACTCGGTCCGCCCGCGGGCCGCGAGAGCGGAATAGACCGGCGCCACCTGAGCCTTCGCCGCTCCCTTCCAACTCGCCCGGGCGCGGCGGCGCTGCTCTTCCATCGAGCGGTTGAATGCTTCGATGTCGATCGACAGGCCCAGCTCCCGGGCCATCTCCTCCTGCTCGTCGATGGGCAGCCCGTAGGTGTCGTAGAGCTTGAAGGCGGCCTCGCCGGCGAGTACGCCGCCCGTGGCCTTGCGGGCCTCGTCGTGGAAGACCCGCTCGGCGACCTGGAACGTCGTCGCGTAGCGGTGCTCCTCGTCCTTGACGATGCGCGCCACCCGGTCGGCCGACTCCATCAGCTCCGGATAGGCCGGCTTCATCAGCTCGGCTACGAAGCGGGTGAGCTCGCAAAGGAACGGCTCTTCCCTGCCCTGGCGGCGGGCGTGGCGCATGGCCCGGCGCATGATCTTGCGCAATACGTAGCCGCGGCCGTCGTTGGCCGGGACGACGCCGTCGTGGATCAGGAAAGCGGCCGCCCGGGCATGATCGGCGGCGATGCGGAGCGCGGCGTCGGCCTCGGGGCTCTGGCCCGGCTCGACGCGCAGCAGCTCGGCGGCCCGCTCGACGATCGGCGCGATCAGGTCGCATTCGTAGTTCGACAGCTTCCCCTGCAGGATGGCCGCGACGCGCTCCAGCCCCATGCCGGTGTCGATCGAGGGCCGGGGCAGCGGCGTCAGGTTCCCTTCGGCGTCACGGTCGTACTGCATGAAGACCAGGTTCCAGATCTCCACGTAGCGGCCGCCGGCGTCGCTGGGGAACTCCTCGTGTTCATGGCCCGGCTCGCCGGTCCCCGGGCCAAGGTCGTAGTGGATCTCCGAGCACGGTCCGCACGGGCCCGTCTCGCCCATCTGCCAGAAGTTGTCCTTCTCGCCGCAGCGGTAGATGCGGCCGGCCGGCGCCCCGGCGATCTTGCGCCACAGTTCGGCGGCCTCGTCGTCGTCGCGGAAGATCGTGATGTAGAGGCGGTCCTTGTCGAGGCCGAACTCTTTGGTCACCAACTCCCAGGCGAACTCGATCGCCTCAGCCTTGAAGTAGTCGCCGAAGCTGAAGTTGCCCAGCATCTCGAAGAAGGTGTGGTGGCGGCGCGTGTAGCCGACGTTCTCGAGATCGTTGTGCTTGCCGCCGGCGCGCACGCACTTCTGGGCCGAAGCCGCCCGGGTGTAGTCCCGTTTCTCGATCCCCAGGAAGACGTTCTTGAACTGGTTCATGCCGGCGTTGGTGAACAGCAGGGTGGGGTCGTCGTGCGGGACCAGGGGCGAGCTCGGCACCACTTTGTGGCCCCGTTCGGCGAAGTAATCGAGGAACTTCCGGCGGATCTCGTGACCTGTCACATTACCATTGTGGCATAGGGCTTCCAGCGGACCTGCTTCCCAGTTCGGGTGGCCGCCCGGCGGCCTACGGGCGCCCTGAAGTCCTCGGGACACCGGACACGCCAGCCCGGATTCTACGAAACATCCTGCAAGTTCGTTCGTATAGGACAAGTGGAAAGTCGGCGGCGTACGATCTGCGGCGCCGTGAACCGAAGCTCGAGATGACGGACGTCCCCGAAAGGACGGGACGCCTTGAAGCCCGGCAGCGCGCGGTCTGATCCGGCTGCCGGGGGCTACTGGGAGCGTGAGAAGGAGACATCTGGAACATGAAGAGAGTCATCCTGATTGTTTTTCTGCTATGTGCAAGCCTGGCGATCGCCGCTGAGCGGTTCAATGTGGTCTTCGTCTATCCGACCTATGTGGGCGAAACGCAACTCAAACCCGGCCAATGCCGCCTCACCCTCGAGGGCGATCAGGCGATATTCGAGCAAGGCAAGCACAGGCTCGAAGTCCCGGTGAAGGTGGAGACCGTCGAGAACAAGTACCGGCACACGACCGTTCGCTACCACATCGATGGCGACAAGTATATGGTCAGCGAGATCCGACTTGGAGGAACGAACCGGAAGCTCGTCTTCCAGACCTCTTCCTGACACGGGGGAAACCCCGGGGGGCGGGCCGGCGGGGTCACCGAGCCGCCCGCCCCGCTCGATCGAGCCGCGTGGGACGGCGGCCTGATCGGTGCGCTCTCCGGACGCCGCTTGCCTGGGGTGGACCGGAAGCCCTTGCTAGACTGTGAAGAATGCGCCGGTTCGTCGCTCTGGGCATCATCTCGGCGACCTTGTCCGGCGCCCTCGGCGCAGCCGAGCGCTATCTGATCCTGCCCTTCCACAACGCTTCGAGAGGAGCGAATCTCGACTGGATCGGAGAGGCGTTTGCCGAAACGGCCCGGGAAGCGCTGGCGGCGCACGGCGTGCCGGTGATCTCTCGGCAAGAGCGGGAGGAGACGGCTCACCGGTTGGCCCTGCCGTTGGACCACGAATTGCTGAAAGGTTCACTGATCCGCTTGGGTATGGAGGCAGGAGCGGATTGGATCGTTTTTGGACAGTTCGAGTTCACCCCCGCGCCCGCCTCGCCCGATCCGGCGCGGGGATCGATCCACGTCCGGGTGGAAAGTCTGGACTTGAAGCGGTTCCTGGCCGGGCCGGCACATGAGGACCAGGCGCCGATGCGGGAACTTTCCCCGCTGCTGGGACGGGTGGCGTGGAACCTGCTGCAGGACGCGGCGCCGGCGGCGGTCCCGGCGATGGAGGAGTTTCTCGGTACCTGTCGGCCGGTCCGTCTGGATGCCCTCGAAAACTACATCCGGGGTCTTCTGGCGCCGGACGCCGGACAGAGGCACCGCTTCTTCGCTCTGGCAGTGAATCTCGAGCCGAACTTCTCGCTGCCGTGCTTCGAGTTGGGGCGCATGCAATGGGAGGAGAACAACTACCAGGCCGCCACCCGTTGGTTCGAGCGGGTGCAGCCGGACTGTTCCAGGTATCTCGAGTCGAGGTTCCTGCTCGGCTTGTGCCGGTACCACGTGGGCGACTACGCCGCGGCGCGCAAGGCCTTCGAACAAGTAGGCAAGGCGGCTCCGGGAGCAGCCATCTTCAACAACATCGCCCTGGCTTGGTATCGGACGATGTCCCCCGGCGCGGTGGAAGCGATTCTCTGGGCCGTCGAGCGCGATCCGGAGGATCCGGACTTGCAGTTCAACGCCGGGTACCTGCTGTGGCGGGAAGGCAAGTTTGCGGAAGCCATTCCACACTTGAAAAAGGCGCTGCAGATCGATCCCGGGGATGCCGCCGCCCGGCGCCTGCTGCTACGATGCCAAGAAGGCGAGGGGCCGCGCCGCGGGGACCTGAGCCTGGAAGGCGCGGAACGTCTGAAGGAAGATTTTGAGGAGGTAGCCCCAGCGTTGGACCGGGCGGGCGGACGGAACCACCAGTGAACGGCCGCTTGTGTACTCCGGCGCGACGGCGGCTATAATAAGCCGATGCTGGAAGCCTACGGGCTCACCGATCCAGGTTGTGTCCGCGGGAACAACGAGGACTACTTTTTGATCGATGCCGACGCCGGCCTCTACATCGTCGCCGACGGCATGGGAGGCCAGCAGGCCGGCGAGTACGCGTCGCAGACGGCCGTCCAGGCAGTCGCGGAAACCGTCCGCAATGCCGCGGCCCCGAACGCCGACGTGCTGCTGTCGGCGTTCCTCGAAGCCGATTCGCGGGTGAAGGAGCTGGCCCGTTCGGACCCGGCCTTCCAGGGCATGGGGACCACGCTGGTGGCCGTGCTCGACTGCGGCCGGCAACAGGTGGTCGCCAGTGTCGGAGACAGCCGTTGTTACCTTTGGACCGACGGTATCCTGGGACCCATCACGGTAGACCAGTCCTGGCGCCAGGAGGTCGGTTCCACGATTGGGCTCACCGAGCGCGAACTGCGCAAACACCCCTTCCGGAACGTCCTGACGGCGGCGATCGGGGCCAATCAGCCGCTGAGGACCTTCTCCCGTACCATTTCACTGCGGCCGGGGCAGGAGCTCCTGCTGGCCACCGACGGCCTCCACGGCGTCCTCAGCGATGAAACGATCGCCGAGGTATTGATTCGTGAGAGAACTCTGGAGGCCAAATGCCACTCTCTTATCGAAGCCGCCTGTAAAGCGGGCGCGCCGGACAACGTGACGGTCGTCATGGTCCGGCCGGCAAGCTGAAGGCGGCCGCGCCCGGATCAGTCGCGCTGTCTGGAATCCCCAGTGCGCCGGCGATCGGGCGGCGCGGCGGAGAGTGGAAGCGATGCGTGCGGCCCTCGGATTGGGAATCGTGCTGATTTTCGGAGCCCTGGCGCCCTCCGGGCTCGGCGGCCGGCAGGGGCCGGGGACGGCTCCGCAGGGACCGGACGTGATCGAGATCCGGGTATTGTCGGGGGCGGGTGCGGTGGAGCGCGCGGGGACACGGTCCGGCCGGGCGTTCATCGTGCAGATCGTAGACGGCGCGGGCAGGCCGGTGGCCGGGGCGGCGGTGAGTTTCCTGATGCCGGCCGAAGGCCCGGCGGGGGTCTTCGCCAACGGCATGTCCACCGAGGTGCTGATTACCGGCAAAGACGGCAAGGCCACGCTGCGCGGGATCCGGTGGGGCCGTGAACCTGGTGAAGTAGCGCTGCGGATCGCCGCGCTGAAGGGCCGTGCCCGGGCGGGCACGATAGTGACGTTGCATCTGGAGCGCCGGCCGCAGCGCCTGCAAACCGGCCCCGCCTCCGGCAAGGCGTATTCGGTTTCGAAACCTCGAAAGAGGTGGCTCCTGATCGGCGCCATTGCAGCCGGGGCGGCAGCCGGGGGCCTCGTGTTGGGACTTGCCGGCGGCGGCGCGCCGGCGGCGGAAACGGCAAGAGCCCCGGCGGCGGTGAAAAGCCCGGGAGTCCAGGTGGGCGTTCCGGCCATCACGATCGAAAAACCATGAGAGCCTGCTATTGGACGGCGGTAGCGGCGTTGGCGGCGCTGGCCGGACCGGTTCTCGCCGAACCTGGAGTGGCTCTGCCTCGCGTCGCCTATGTGAAAGACCCAGCGGGACGGCTGAGACCGCTCCACGGCGTTGCCGGGACGTTCCTTCTCGGCGCCCCCGCCCTCAGCGGCGTGCGCGCGTTCTCGGCCTGGGGCGAGGAAGCGGCGGCGGTTGTCGATTCCCGCGTCCTGTTTTTCCGGAACGGCCGCCCGGTCCGGGAACTGCCGGCTCCCGGCGGGCGTGCCGTGCTCGGCCTGGACCAACAAGGTGAACCAGCGGCAGTGGTGTTCCCGGAGGCCGCGTCGGCGGCGTTCCGGACGCGGGAGGGATGGAAGTCGCTTCCAGTGAGGCTGCCGGAAGGAACGATCCTGGCGGCGGCGACGGAGGCGCGGGGAGCGGTGCTGGTACTGGCCGTCCGCCGCCCCGGGGGTCTGTGGGTCATTCATCAGCTCGCCGGACGCGGGCTTCTGCTGCGGCAGGAGTGGGTGGCCCCAAACGTTTCCGCCGCCTGTCTGCTGCCCGGGCGGACGCTTCTTTACGCGGTGGAGGACCGGTTGGTGGCGCAAGGGCCCTCAGGCGAGCGCGCGACCGTGCCCGCCGGTGGCGAGGTGAAGACGCTGGAGCCAGCGGGCCGGGGGTGGATCCAGATTCATTTTGCCGACGGCCGCAGCCGGATCGCCCGCATAGGCGCGGACGATATCCAGGTTTTCCACATCCCGGAGGCGGCGCGATGAGGTGGATCCCGGTCGCCGCCGCTTGGCTGTTCACCGCCACCGCCTGGTCGCAGCTACAGCTCTACCGTATACCGGGAATGGGGCTGGAGGAACCGGCGGGTGAGGTGTTGGACTTTGGGCAAGTCCCCGCCGGCGACCACCGCGACATCCGGCTCCGCATCCGCAACATCGGCCAGGAGACGGTCGTACTCACGCGATTTCAGATCAATAACGTAGGCAAACAATGGTTCCAGTTGCGGAACCACCCGTCGATCCCATACGCCGTGGCTCCGGGGACCAACGTGGACTTCCGAGTGCGGTTCCAGCCGCCTGAGTTCGGCTCCTTCAGCGCGACGCTCCTCATCAACGACCTCGCCGTAATGCTGTTCGGTTCCTCGCCGCCGACGGTGGAGCTGCTCGTCGAAGAAGATGGAGCCTTCCGCCGGGTAACGGCGGGGGAGGTGGTGACGCTCGGCCGGGTGGAACAGGGGCGCACGCTCCGCCGCCGATTCCGGCTCCGGAATCCAGCGCTCCGGACGTTACGGGTGGAGCAGATCGCCTTGGAGACGGGTTTCTTCCGCCTGGAGGGCCTGCCGCCGCTCCCGCTGGCGTTCGAGCCGGGCGCGGAGTACGGCTTCGACGTCGTTTACGAGCCGCTCGAGGCGGGCATCCACCAGGCGGCGCTGTCGGTGGACGGGCGGCAGTTCGTCGTCGAAGGGGTAGCCTACCTGCCGCCGTTTCCGGACCTGGAGATCCGCCTCGAACCACAGACGCTCGAGAGCGGGCAACAAGCCACCATTTCGCTGCGGCTCGCGGAACCGGCGCCGGCCGACGCCCAGGGCTCGATCGAGCTGGAGTTCGTACCCGCCGTCGAAGGGGCTTTCGACGATCCGGCCGTCGGGTTTCTTGCCGGCGAGGGCCGCCGGTTGGCGATATCGGTGAAGAAAGGCGCCCGCGACATCCGGATCGAAGGCGTCCCCGAAGCCGTCTTCCAGACCGGCACCACCGCGGGAGCGATCCAGTTCCGGGCGGAGATCGGCGGCAAGACCGCGACCGCAGGGGCGACGCTGCCACCCGAACCAGTGGCGATCGACTCGGCCTCCTGGCAGCCGACGGCGACGGGGCTCGAGCTGCGTTTGAACGGTTTCGACAACACGTTGTCCACCTCGTCGGTGAGCTTCCGCTTCTACGACGCCGGCGGCCGGCCGTTGACCGAAGAGCCCATCCAGAGCGACGTCGCCGCTATCTTTCACGACTACTTCGCCACCAGCTACGCCGGAGGGCTCTTTTCGCTGAAGGCGGCATTCCCGGTGGCGGGCGACGTGTCGCTGCTCGGCGCCGTCGAGGTCCGGTTCGAGAACCAGGCCGGTCCCTCGAAGGCGTTACGGGTGGAACTCCGATGAATCTCCCGCCCCTCGCCTGACCCGCAGGGCGACGCCCGGTGGCGGGCCGCAGACCTCCCGGCCGGCGGCCCGCCACCCCGCCTCCCGCCGGTGGTCTAATGAGTTACATGACGCCGGTGGCCCTGACCATCGCCGGCTCGGATCCCAGCGGGGGCGCGGGAATCCAGGCCGATCTGAAGACCTTCCACCAGTTTGGGGTCTACGGGGAGGCGGTGATCACCCTGCTGACCGTACAGAACACGCAGCGCGTGGACCGGGTCGTCTGCATCGACGCCGAGCTGGTGGCCGAACAGATCCGGGCGGTGATCGAAGACATCCCGCCCGGCGCCGCCAAGACCGGCGCCCTGGGCAACGCCGCCATCGTGCGGGCGGTAGCGAAGACGCTGCGGGGCTGCACGTTTCCGGTGGTGGTGGATCCGGTGATGATCAGTAAGCACGGCTCCCGGCTGATCTCCCGCGGGGCCGAGGACGTCCTCGAGCGGGAGCTGTTTCCCGCGGCGGCGCTCATCACGCCGAACATTGCCGAGGCCGAGGTCCTCTCAGGGTTGCGCGTGGGCGGCCGGCCAGCGATGCGGGAGGCGGCGCGAGTGATCGGGGACGGCAGCGGCGCCGCGGTGCTGGTCAAAGGGGGGCATTCGCCCGGCGACGCCACCGACATCCTTTACTGGCGGGGCGATTTCTACGAATACCCGGCCGAGCGGATCGAGACGCCCCACACCCACGGCACGGGCTGCACCTATTCGGCGGCCATCACCGCGTCGCTGGCGGCCGGGTTTTCCCTTCCCGACGCCGTGGCGCGGGCGAAGCGGTTCATCGCCCGGGCCATCGCCACGAATCCAGGACTGGGGTGCGGCGCCGGACCGGTGAACCATCACGCCGCGGTGGAGGACGGCGTATGAGGGCATGGCGGGCCGGCGCGCTCGCCGGCCTGGTTCTGCTGGCGGCCTGCGCCCGGAGGGAATATCCCCGCCGCGAGCCGGCCCCGGGGGCCGCGGGCATCGCCTTCGCACCCAACGAGACCTGCCGCGAGTGCCACGCCAAAGAATACGAGGAGTGGCTGGGCTCCGATCACCAGCTCTCGATGCAGCCGGCCACGCCGGAGAGCGTACTGGGAGACTTCAACGACGCCGCGGTGGAGTTCGATGGGCTGAAGGCGCGCTTCTTCCGCAAAGCCGGCCGCTACTTCGTGCACACCGAAGGGCCGGACGGCCGATACCGCGACTTCGAGATCCGCTACACGTTCGGCGTGCGTCCCCTGCAGCAATATCTGGTGCCGTTTCCCGGCGGGCGCCTTCAGTGCCTCACCATCGCCTGGGACACGAAGCGGAGGCGGTGGTTTTCGTTATATCCGGGTGAGCGCTACCCGGCGGGAGATCCGCTGCACTGGACCGGCTGGTCCCAGCGCTGGAACCTCATGTGCGCCGAGTGCCATTCCACGAACTTGCGCAAAGCTTACGACCCCGGCAGCGACACCTACCGGACCGCCTGGGACGAGATCGACGTCTCCTGCCAGGCTTGCCACGGGCCGGGAGAGCGGCACGTCGAGTGGGCGCGCCGGTGGCCCGAGGGCTACAAGCCCAGGCGTGAAGAGCTGGGGCTGGTGGTCGATTTCGCCGCCAACGATTCCCGCTACCAGGTGGACCAGTGCGCCCGCTGCCACTCGCGCCGCCACCAGGTGAGCCCCGAGGACGCCCACGGGCGGCCTTTCATGGACGATTTCCAGATCGCCACCTTGCGGGAAGGGCTCTACTACGCCGATGGCCAGATCCTCCAAGAGGTCTACGTCTACGGCTCCTTCCTGCAGAGCAAGATGTACCGGCGCGGGGTGCGGTGCACGGACTGCCACAATCCCCACAGCCTGGAGTTCCGCCGTCCGGGCAATGCGCTGTGCACCGAGTGCCACCAGCCGGAGCCGCCGGAGCGGTTCCCGACTTTGCAGCGCAAGGACTACGACGATCCCTCGCACCACCATCATCCCGCGCGGAGCGAAGGGGCGCGCTGCGTCGCCTGCCACATGCCCGAGCGGACTTACATGGTGGTGGATCCCCGCCGCGACCACGGTTTCCGGATTCCCCGGCCGGACCTGACCCTGAAGCTGGGCGTACCGAACACTTGCAACGCCTGCCACGACGATCAGACCCCCGAGTGGGCGGCGGAGTGGGTGCGGAAATGGTACGGGAAAAAGGCCACGCCGTGGCACTGGGCCGAAGTGATCGCGGCGGGCCGGAGGGGTGAGGAAGGGGCCGCCGAACGGCTGGCCGCTCTGGCGCAGGACCGAAACCAGCCCGGCATCGTGCGGGCCACGGCAGCGGAGCTGCTGCGCGGCTACGGAGAGCCGGGCATCCGTGTGGTGCTCGAGCTGCTCGGAGACGAGGACCCGCTGGTCCGGGCGGTGGCCGTCGGCGGCCTGGAGGCGTACGAGCCGGCGCTGCGGCTGGACGCGGTGGCGCCGCTGCTCACCGACGAGATCCGGGCTGTCCGGCAAGAGGCGGCCCGGGTGCTGGCTCCGGTCCCGCAGGCGATGATGAGCGCCGCCCAGCGGCGGGCCTTCGAAGCGGCGCTGGCCGAGTACCGCGAAACGCAGCGGGCCAACCTGGATACGCCCGGGGCCCGGCTGAACCTGGGGCTCCTGGCCGCCGCCCGAGGCGAGGCCGAAGAAGCGATCGAGTGGTACCGGAAGGCGATCGAGCTGGACCCGATGTTCCTGCCGGCCCAGCTCAACCTGGCCACGCTCTACAACCAGCTCGGGCGGAACCAAGAGGCCGAGCAGGTCCTGCGCGAGGCGATCCGGCACACGCCCGAGGACGGCGAGCTGCGCTACTCGCTGGGGCTGCTGCTGGCCGAGGAGAACCGGCTGGGGGAGGCGGCTCGCAGCCTGGGAGAAGCGGCGAAGCTGCTGCCGGGGCGGGCCCGCATCCGTTACAACTACGGCCTGGCGCTGCAGCACCTCGGAAGGACGGGCGAGGCCGAGCGGGAACTGCTCCGGGCGCACGAAACCGATCCCCGGGATCCGGACATCGTCCACGCGCTGGTGATCCTCTACCTGCAGCAGCGGCGGCTGGAAGAGGCGGAGGTCTACGCGGTGAAGCTCGTGGGGCTGTTGCCGAACCAGGGCGGGCCCCGCGAGCTGCTCCAGCAGATCGAAGCGGAGCTGGCGCGCCGGCGCTGAGGCTCAAAGCGCCTTCCGCAGTTTCACCAGCAGCTTGCTGAACTTGTCGTCGTTGGCTTCGACCTCGATGCGGGTGACGCCATCTTCGGTCCAGGCGGCGACTTCGATCTCGGAATCGTGGAAGACGCCCCCTTCGCTGCGGCCGGTGGCAACCACCGTGCCGTCGCGCTCCTCGACGATCTCGAAAACGGTGAGGTGGGCGTCCTTAGGCTTGTTGCGTTTGATGACCTCCAGCGCCTTCTTGGCCACGGTCATCGGCTTGGCGGAGGTGGAATAGAACTCATGCGCGCTCATCGAAACTCTCCCGGACATCGTCTCCATCGGCGGGCCTGCGGCGGTCCGTTAGGGAGGACAGGCCGGCCGGCGGGAGATCCAACACCGGAAATCCGGGTGACCGCGGTCACCGCTTGCCGCGCCGGCGCGGGCGGGAACCGCCGGGCGCTGCTCGAGGACCCGCGGGCGCTGGAGCGCGATCTCGCCGAGCCCATCCACCTGGAGAACGACCTTCTCCACCCCCGGGCCGTCTCGCTGGAAGCGGAGCGGTAAGGCGGCCGCGTTCGTGGCTGCGCGGCTCAGGATGCCGCTGACTCGCCGCCTTCGTCCTTCTCCCGGCTGATGCCGTACTTCTCCATACGGTAGATGAGCGTCTTGCGGCTGATGTCCAGGTAGCGGGCGGCGTGGGTCTGGTTCCAGTTGTGCTTCCTGAGGGCAAGCAGGATCAGCTCCTTTTCCACCGCCTCCAGGCTCACGCCGTGAGGCGGCAGTTCCATCTGGAGGGCGCCGAGCACCGGCCGCTCCCGGCGCAGGCTTTCCGGCAGGTCGTCCACGGTGACCTGCGGCCCGCGGGCCAGCACGACGAGGCGCTCGACGACGTTTTCCAGCTCGCGCACGTTGCCCGGCCAGCGATAGGCGGTGAAGTAGGGCATCAAAGTCTCCGGCAGGACCAGCCCGCCGCGCCGGTGCTTGCGTTTGGCCAGCTCGAAGAAGTGCTTCACCAGTTCCGGGATGTCTTCGACGCGGTCGCGCAGCGGCGGGATCTCGAGCGGGATTACGTTGAGCCGGTAATAGAGGTCTTCGCGGAACGTGCCATCTTCGATCATCGCCTGCAGGTTGCGGTGGGTGGCGGCGATGATGCGGACATCGACTTTGATGGGCCGGCCCTCGCCGATCTTTTCGATCTCGCGCTCCTGGATGAGCCGCAGGAGCTTCACTTGAAGCTCGAGCGGCACATCACCGATCTCGTCGAGCAAGAGGGTGCCGCCGTCGGCCATTTCCACCTTTCCCTTCTTGTGCGAGATGGCGCCGGTGAAGGAGCCCTTCAGATGGCCGAACAGCTCGCTTTCGAGCAGCTCCCTGGGGATCGCCCCGCAGTTGATGGTGATGAAAGGCCGGCTGCGGCGCGGGCTGTTGAAGTGGATTCCTTTGGCGAGCAACTCCTTGCCGGTGCCGGTCTCGCCACGGATCAGCACGGTGGCATCGGTCTGGGCGGCGCGGGCGGCGGCCTCGAGGATATAGAGCAAGGCCGGCGAGCGGCCAATGATGTTCTCGAACCCGTATTTCTCGTCGAGGCTGCGGCGGAGGCTGCGGACCTCCTCGCGAAGACGGACATGGTCCAAGGCCCGCCCGACGATCAGCCGGAGCGCGTCGGGATTCACCGGCTTGGTGACGTAATCGTAGGCGCCGAGCTTCATCGCCTCGACGGCGGTCTCGACGGTGCCGAAGGCGGTAAGCAGGATCACGACCACCTCCGGGTAACGCTGGCGGATCTCGCGGAGCAGGTCCACGCCGCTCATACCCGGCATCTTCAGGTCGCTGATCACCAGGTCATGCGGCGCCCGTTCGAGCAGTTGCAGGGCTTCTTCGCCGCTGGCTGCGGTGGCCACGTCATAGCCTTCTTCCTCGAGCTGCACTTCAGTGACGCGGCGTAAGCTTTCATCGTCATCCACCACCAGGATCTTTGGCTGGCTCATACGCTCACCTCACAGGCGGTTCGGGGGCTCCAGCACGCATTCGCGACACACCGCGGCCGCCGGAGATCTGACGCGCCGTTTCCGGTTCCGATGCTACCATCTCCATAAAGCTCAGGATTTCACTCAAAGCGGGCAACTGTGCGCAACCCTTGGAGCAGGATCGCCCTGATTCTCGCCGGCACCGCCGCCACCAGCGCCGGCCACTATCTGACGCCGCCCTCTTCGTTCCTCTGGCACAACATCTTTCAGCGGCTCTATTACCTGCCGATCGTTTTCGCCGCACTCTCGTATGGCTGGATCGGCGGACTGATCACCGCCCTGCTCGCCGCCTTGCTTTACATCCCTCACATCGTCATGGCCTGGGGCGACAACCCGAGCTACACGGCGAGCCAATACGCCGAGGTGGTGGTTTTCTTTCTGGTCGGCGGCCTCACCGGGATCCTGGCTGACCGCGACCGGCGCCAGCGGGACGAACTCCAGCGAACGGCCGAGGAACTGCGCCGGGTCTATCGCGAATTGCAGGACAGTTTCGAGCAGATCAAACGCGCCGACCGGCTTTCGGCGATCGGACAGCTCGCGGCGGGGTTGGCTCACGAGATCCGCAATCCATTGGCAAGCATCGAAGGGGCGGTGGATATTCTCGAGCGGAACCGCAGCACGCCGGAACGCCGGGCGGAATTCCTCTCGATCATCAAGAAGGAAACCCGCCGCTTGAACCGGCTGCTTTCGGCGCTGTTGGACTTCGCCCGCCCCCGGACGCCGCGCGTGCGGCCCGTCTATGCCCCGGAACTGTTCGACCGGGTGATGGCGCTCGTCGGGCACACCGGGGAGCGCGAGGGGGTGGAGTTCCAGGTCGAAGCGCCACAAGCCCTGCCGCCGGTCGAGGCCGACCCGGAGCAGTTGCAGCAAGTCGTGATCAACCTGCTGCTCAATGCGATCCAGGCGATGCCGGACGGCGGAACGGTCACCCTTGCAGCCGCCGTCGAGGGCGACCGGTTTATCATTCGCATAACCGACGAAGGAAACGGTATCCCGGAAGGGGAGCTCGAAAAGATCTTCGACCCCTTCTACACGACGAAACCGACGGGTACGGGCCTCGGCCTCGCCGTCGTGCATCAGATCGTGGAGCAACATGGAGGGACGATCCGGGCCACGCGCAACGCCGGCCGGGGAATGACGTTCTCGGTACTGCTGCCACTGTCGCGCCGGTAAGCTCATGATCCCTCGCACGCAAGAAAGGCCGGCTCCGGACGGCGCGCCGGAGCCGGCAAGCGCTGGACGTTGCCCGATTGCCGCATCAGAAAGCGTGCGCCGATCTTTCCCCTTTTACTTGGACACGGGTGATTCGGTTCACGCCCCCTTCGGCGATCAGGGATACGCTGGTGAACTTGGCTTTCTTGTCGAGGAGTTCGAGTTGGCAGGGAACTTCCTGGGCCTGGCCGACCCGGCCGATCGGCTCGAACCGCACGTAGTGACGAGCCCCTTCGACCCGATGCTGGATACGGTACTTTCCGGGTTCCAGCACGATCGGCCCAGCGGTCGCCGTAGTGCTCAGGTGAATTTCACCCTTCTTCCCGTTTTTCATGACTACTTCCCTTTGATGACCGGGGCCTTGGTGCTTCGCGGCAGCGGCCGCAGGTACGATGATCAATGCCAGGACCGCTGCAGCCGCGATCGACGTCAACATCGATTTTCTTGCTCTCATGGTTGCTCTCCTTGAATTATCATTTGTCGTCCGTGCGTTCAGGTTGCACGCGGGCTACCAATCATCCGGTGGGGGCGAGGGGCGGTCTGGAAATGGATCACAACGGCCTCCTGTCGCTCGAGGCCGCATGCTTGCGGAACTCGCGCTCGAACTGCTCCTGCAAACGTAACGGTATGCTTTCCAACCTCTTAAGGACTTCTTGGAGTTCCGCCACAACCGGGCCGCCGTAGCTCCGGGAGTCGGCGGCCTCACTCAATTCAGCAATCGCGGCCCGGAGACGCGCCGACATGGACGTGACCTCACGGGCGATCGCATGCCCGAGAAGGGCCAGCGCTGCCAGTTTTGAGACATCGCCGAACTGTTCGGCGGTGGCAGTGACCGTTTTGCCGAACCGGGTGATGCGCTGCTCCAGGGCCGCGATTTCGTCCCCCTGGGCATCCAGCTCTTCGATGTCCCAGGTTCCCCTTTCCATCCGGGCGATCCTGCCCGCCAGGGCGTCCAGCCTTTTCCTTACGATCCGCTTCCACGCCAGATGGAGTACTACCGCCAATGCACTCAGCGAGCCCGCGGCGATGGCGAAGTGGAGCCACACGAATCGGATCAGGAGGCGCTGCGTGCCTTCCTCGAGCGCGGCCACGGCGGTCCCGCTGCCGCCGAAGGTCTCCATCGCGCGCCGGTGGGCGTCGAGAAAAGCGGCGACCTCGCGATAGGTGAGCCATTCCGAGACGACCAACACCGCCATCATGGTCGAAGAGGCAAGGAGGAGAAACTTCATCTTGAGGGTCATGCCGGCCTGCAGAGAGGCATGTCAAGTGCCACAAAGGTCCGGCAAGACAATTGCAAGCCATCCAGTGGACGCCGTAACGATGCCCGCGGCCGCGGGGGTGCTATTCAGGCCGCGAAACGCCAAGCTTACGGCAGCCGCCACTCGACGAGGATGCAGACAATGGCCGCTGTGGACTGGAAAAAACGGACGCGCGGGCTGCTTTCGCTGGTTCGGCGCTCTGGTTCGGCGGGGGACCGTCCTGCACGCAGCGCGGAGGGGGCTGGGGAACGGACTTCGGAAGTCACGCCGGCGCCTATGCTGGACGGCGGCGACTTGCCGGGTATGATCTTCTACTACCCGGACTCCTGCTCGGCTGCAGTGAGGGCGTTTCGAAAGGCCGCGAAGTCCCACGGCCTGCGAATCCCTTTCGAGTTCAACGTGGCCGAGTACATCGAAGATGAGCTGGGCATCGGCTTACGGCCCTGCCGGGTACTTTGTGTCGTCTGCCCGTACCTCCTGCTTCAAGCCGCGGTCTGGGATGGGTCCGGAGCCTCTTTTCTTCCCATCCGCGTCGTCTTCTCCGCCAGCGGAGCCGGAACGCGGATCCATGTGGTGGGCCCCTTCAACCCGCTCCTGCCGAACGGCTTGAGGGTACCGTTCCAACGTTTTCTACAAGCTCTTGCCGACGTTCTCATGGAGATGGGCGCCCGAGGGCCGGACCTTCGCCCCTGCGCGTGAACGCCGGCCAGCGGTCACGGCCCGTGCAGCAGGCTGATTGAGGCGCGCCAAAGAACCCTCCGTGCGCCGCGCGCACTCAACGGCTGAATGCGGCCCGGAAGGCATATGACCCGGGCGGTGCAAGCAGCGGCCGCTGGAGCCGGGGCGCGCGCGGCGCCCGTCTACCGGCGCCACGGCAGGTGAAGATCGGCGGGCTGCCAGTCCGGGATCCGGGGCCAGCCGCGCGGCACCGACTGCCGGCGCAGCAAGGCCGTAGCCCTTGTCAGATGCTCTTCCGCCAGGCCCGTCTCCCCGCTGCGGAGCAACGCCTTAGCCAGGTAATAGTGGACGGTCCGCCTGGTCGGCGACAGCCGGGCCAACTCTTTCAACATGTCGGCGGCTTCACGGTAACGCCCTCTCACGAGGCACACGATCGCTTCGATCTCCCGGCCGGGAAGGTATTGCGGATTGATTGCCACGGCGGTGGCAGCGTGCCGCTCGGCTTCTTTCAAGTCTCCGAGTTTGAGATATCCGACCGCCAACGCCCCGTGAGCTTGAAAGAAGCCAGGCGCAATCTCCAGGGCCTGCTGAAGCAAGCGGACCGCTTGTTCGATACGGTTCTTGCGGTCGGCCTTCAACGCCTTCCGGTACAGTTTGCGGGCTCTGGCCGGAACAACCGCAGGCGTTTCGATTTCGGCCAGGGAAACCACTGCGTCCCATTGGGTCGTTTCGGCCAACGACATGCGAAGCGCAAAGCCCCGGGGGCCGGAACGGACTTCCGCCAACAATGCCTCGTCGAGCGCCAATGCAGGCCTGGCGAGTGGGACGATCGCCGCCGACAAGGCCACGATGCATGCCACTGCGCTCCCCCGCCGCACAACGCCCATCACGAGCTCTTCCCTGGGCTGTGCCGCGGCCGCGACCGGCTCACCTTCGAAAGCGGAAGCCACTCCGGGAGGTCGCGCCAGTCGTGGCTGGTGTCCAGGGGAGGCCGCTCTCTGGGGCCCAACCGGGGGAGCGCAGTGATCAGGAGCGCACAAACCGCCAGGATGATCACCAGGATTTCCGACGCCCAAGGGGTCATGACAGCCTCCTTTCTGCGACCTTCCATATCCACGTTGCACGGGGCGTTCCAATCGTCGGGCGGGCCAAGAGCAAGGAGGAACCGGCGGCAAGGTTGCAATCGCTGACCGATATCGCCCACCCGCAGCGGCTTCTGTTCCATTTCGGGCGGGTCGTTCCCAAGGACCACCGGCGGTTGTCTCACACTCCCGAGCTCGCCCCGGCGGACTGCGGTCTTGCGGGGAGGGAACCGCCGGGGCAAGCCCAGGTCAAAGGGTGGCAGGCCGGAGGAGAAAAACCCGCCACCCTGTGTTCGCCCTCAAGGTGGCCCAGCTTGAGGAGCGAGGCCCGCGCGGAGGCGAACCCAAGCCGCTCGGCTCACCGGCCGGGTCCGCCGGTCGTCGTCCGCCGGTACTGACCCCGCCGCTCGAGCAGTACGGGAAAACCATCGAGCGGCACGATCTCGCGAGCCACAAAGACGGCAGCAACCTCAATACCAAACTGCCAATCCGTCGCCGGAACAGTCTGTTGGCGGCCCCGCGCTGTCTGTTTTGGGGACCTTCCATGTCCGATTTCAGGCACCAAGAGGCTCGCTTGTCTCTTTTCAGGCTTGGATGCGGCCCGGGCGCTCGGCTGGGCGCCTTCGGGAGCAGACTGGAACCGCCTCTCGAATCAGTGGATTAGGTCCGGCGCTCTGCACCCATCGCTCTGTTGGCCACCGCCGTGCGTGTTCCCAATGGGAACAGCCGTGAGAAAGAACGATCCAAGGAAAATTCCAATGAAAACGAAAATGACAGGCTATACGCTTCGCCCACTGGGCTTGATCTTGAGCGCCGGGTTGGCGTTTGCCTCCCCTACAGAGCCGCCGGCCGGCAGCGCCCAGGCAGTTCCGTCTGCTTCAGAGTGCTGTGCAGTCGAGCTTGGGGGTGCGCTCACAGCCCAGACGCAGACGATCTACCTGGACAGCGTTTCGCCGATGGCGATTCTCACCCAGGTCCAGGCGCCGGCCCACAGGACGGCGGGGAGTCAACCGGCCGAGGTCACTTTCTACCACGAAGTGACGGTGGGGGGAAGAACCTTGCGCCCGGGCCGCTATCAAGTCCAACACATCACCTCCGGAAACTCTCACTTCGTTCGTTTCACGCCGGCCGGGGCGTCCGAAACGGGCTACCGCCCCGTGGAAGTCCCATGCACGCTGGAGCCGGTGGAGCACACGGTGAACCGCACGCTGCCGCGGCTCCGGGTCGAGGATGGCGGACTGACCCTCGTGAAACTCTATTTTGCGGGCGAACGCGCGGCGCATGCGTTCTGACGCGGACCGCGAGCCGGATCCGCCGGCAGGCGGGTTCCAGACAGCGTCCCGGTAGTAAGCAACCGAAGGAAGGAGTGGCCGAAGGTACGGGCCCGCCGAAGCGGGTCCTACCTCCCATGCTGAAACACATCAGGAGACGAGGATGCCGGATCTCGGGTTCTACCTCTTGCTCATTGGATTCTTGCTCACGGTTCATGCCTTGGCGGCGGGTCTGCTCGGCGGTTGGCGGCGCCGTCCGGAACTGGTGGCGTCCGGAAAACGGGCGCTGGTGGCGCTGGCCGGGGTGTTGGCGCTGAGCAGCGCGGCGCTGGTTTCGGCGCTCGTGACCCACGATTTCTCGGTGGCCTATGTCGCCCGCCACACGGACTCGCATCTGCCGATCTTCTACACGGTCTCCGCCTTCTGGGCCGGCCAGGAAGGCTCGCTGCTGTTCTGGGCCCTGGTACTGGCCGTGGGGTCGGCGTTCGCGGTGCGCTTCAATCTTCGGGGGCTTGGCCCCGCAACGCCCTATGTAGTGGCCTCTTTGGGCGGTGTCAATCTGTTCTTCGTCGCGGTTTTGGCTTTCTCGGCCAATCCGTTCGAGCGACTGCCGGCGACGGTCCCTGACGGCGCGGGCCTGAATCCCCTGTTGCGCAACCCGGGGATGGTGTTTCATCCGCCGTTGTTGCTGGCGGGCTACGCTACATTCGCGATTCCATTCGCTTTCGCGATGGGCGCCATGGCCTCCCGGCGGCTGGACACGGCCTGGATCCGAGCCACCCGCCGTTGGACATTGCTGGCCTGGTTCTCGCTCACGGCGGGCATTCTACTCGGGGCCGAGTGGGCCTACAAGGTGCTCGGATGGGGCGGCTACTGGGCCTGGGATCCGGTAGAGAACGCGTCGCTGCTGCCGTGGCTGACCGGCACGGCCTATCTGCATTCGGTGATGATCCAGGAAAAGAAGGGGATGCTCAAGATCTGGAACCTGGTCCTGATCACCCTGACTTTCGAACTGGCGGTCTTCGGCACATTCCTGACGCGGAGCGGCATCCTCGGTTCGGTGCACAGCTTCAGCGGTTCGTCGCTGGGACCGATGTTCTTCGCCTTTCTGGCAGCGACCGGCGTCTTGAGCTTCGGTCTGCTCTGGCGGCGGCGTGAGCTGCTCCGTAGCGAGAATCGCCTGGAAGCGGTGCTGTCCCGAGAGTCGAGCTTCCTGTTCAACAACCTCGTTCTCGTCGCTTTGGCGTTTGCCGTCCTCACGGGGACGATGTTCCCGCTGATCTCGGAATATGTCACCGGTGAGAAGATCAGCGTCGGACCCCCGTATTACAACAAAGTGGCGGCGCCGTTCGGGCTCGCCCTGCTGGCTCTGACCGGAATCTGCCCGCTGATCTCCTGGCGGAAGGCGACGTGGCGCAACTTCCGGAACAATTTCCTGTGGCCGCTGGCGGCCACGGTGGCGGGAACCGGCCTCTTGTACGCTGCGGGCGTCGGCCGGCCGCTGGCGCTGGGATTGCTGGCCGCCTGTCTTTTCGTGCTGATCGTGACCGGCCTCGAGTTCGTCCGGGGCGCTCGGGCCCGGCGCCGGATGACGGGTGAGGCGGCGCGTACTGCCCTCCGGAAGCTGATCGCCAAGAATCCGCGGCGATACGGAGGGTTCATCGTCCACGCCGGGACGGCGGTCTTGTTCGTGGGCATCGTCGGCTCTTCGTTCTATCAAACAGCGGTAGACGCCACCTTGGCCCCGGGTGAGTCGCTCCAGGCGGGCGATTATACGGTCGTGTTCCGTGGACTGGAACCCGCGCGCGACCCATCTCGAGAATCGGTGTATGCGAAGCTGGAACTTCTCCACGAGGGCGCGTTCCGGGGCACCCTCCGGCCGGCCAGGCACTACTATCCGAATTCTGACCAGCCGGCGACCAGCGTAGCGATCCGCACCTCGCCGGTGGAAGATGTCTACGTGATCCTCCAACGCTGGGAGAGGAATGGAGCCGCGCGCCTGCGCGTCATGGTGAATCCCCTGACGTTCTGGATCTGGGCGGGCGGGGGCCTGATGCTCCTGGGGACGGCCATCGTCCTATGGCCCGAGCCGAAGCATGCCGTGGCCGCCGTGCGCGTTCCCAAGGAGGTGGTGTGCGATGCGGCGTAAAGTCGCGCTCGTTTTCTCATGCCTGCTGGCCGCCGTTTCCATGCCCGCGGCCGGGCCGCCGGCGACGGTGGAGCAGGTGGCCTCCAACCTGATTTGCCCCTGCGGCTGCGACAACATGATCGTCAGTGCCTGCGTTTGTGGAACCGCGGCGCAACTCCGGGCCGAGATCGGCGACAAATTGGCGGCGGGAATGACTGCGGAACAGATCTGGGACGACTTCCTCCGCCGCTACGGGCAAGAGATTCTGGCGACGCCACCCATGAAAGGGTTTCACCTCACGGTCTGGGTTCTTCCCTTCCTCGCCGCGCTCACGGCCGGCTGGCTGCTGACGCGAATTCTACGCCGATGGGCGGCCCGGCCGAAAGCGGACGATCTTTCGCACCCACCAACGACGATCCCCGAGGATGACGAGTTGTTGCGCGAGATGCAGGAAGAGCTGCGCCGATTCCAGCAGTAAGAGAGGCAGCGAAATCATGTGGTTTGAAGCAATTGCACTTGGGATTTTGGGCGCCCTGGCCTTTTATGTGGGCAAACCGCTGTTCGCAGAACCGGGCGGGAACGCCGAGCCGGAAGACCGGTCCGGAGATCTGGAGGACCGCAAGTTCCAGATATACCAGGCTCTGAGCGACCTCGAGTACGATTTGCACCTGCAGAAGATCGGCCTCGCCGACTACCAGCGGCTCAAGACTTCCCTCACCCGGGAGGCCCTGGAAATCCTCGCCGGTTCGGGCCAGCAAACGGCGCCGGTGAAACCGGAGGCGGCGAGGAACCCACCCTGTGAAACGTGCGGGCGGGCAGCCGGCGGTTGAAAGTCGGCAGGAGTCTCCCGAGGCTGTTTCACCCGCCGGCGGCTCCCGTTTGACGCCGGAGTCGCCGGGGCTCCAATAGGAGGCTGCAATGACGTCATCTCACCTGCTGATTCGACTGATTGTCATCTCGGCGCTCGGCGCCGCGGGGCTGCCGGCAACCACGGTTGCGGTACGAGTTCTGAACCAGACGCCAGGCTCTTCAGACCCGGCGGGACTCGCTGTGTCGCTCACGGTCTCGCGAGGTGAAGAGGGCCGCTCCTACGGCCCGGTCCCAACAGACCGCGATGGCACGGCCCACTTCGACATTCCGGGCATCGCGGAGGAATCCCAGGCGTCCGCGTCCACGGCCTACCAGGGCGTCAAATATGAATCCGATCCGGTGATGCTTGCTCCGGGAGCGGACTCTGTGGAGATCCCGCTGGCGGTGTACGAAGCGACCTCTTCCAGCGAGAAGGTGGTCGTGAGTTTCCACCACAGCGTCTTGCGTCCAATGAAGGGCGCCGTGCGAGTCACCGAAATGCTGATGCTGGACAACCGGGGAGACCGCACCTATGTGGGTCGCCGTGAGCTGCAGCCGGGGCTCCGGGCGGTGTTCGAGTATGCGCTCCCCCCGGGCTACCGCCAGTTGGAACTCGGCCGGGGCCTG
This sequence comes from Solibacteraceae bacterium, assembly GCA_026984795.1. GTDB lineage: Bacteria > Acidobacteriota > Terriglobia > Bryobacterales > Bryobacteraceae > JALSRK01. The sequence goes on from JALSRK010000044.1 coordinate 42,141, forward strand.
ATGGCCTGCTGTGTGATGCAACTGGACGGCAAGCTGATCGACACGATGGAACTCAAGCCCGGCCGCCGCACCATACAGTTCCGCTATGTCATTCCGGCCACGGAAGGGAAGCTCCCGTTCCAGCCCGACATCACCTTCGCCACCGAGCGCTACAACGTGCTCGTGGACCCGGCGCTGAAGGTGGAGAGCGCCACGGGACTCCGCAACTCGGATCCGTCCGAGTACATGGACGTGGCGTTGATCAGTTATGAAGCAGGCGATCTGGCGCCGGGAACGAAGCTCAGGGTGAACGTGGCGGGCATCCCCTTTGACCGTGGGCCGCAACTGCGGTGGCTCACGGCGGCCGCGGCGCTCTTGCTGAGCATTCTGCTTCTCGTGTTCGCCATGCGGTCCCGGCGGTCAGCGCCCGCCCCTGGAATCGGAGGGTGATGGCGCCTTCGTCCGGAAATCGAGAAGTCAGGCAATAGCCGGCCGGGGGCGCGCCGCTGTTCACGCCGCGTCGGCGTAACCGTGGCGCCGGAGCGCTCGACGGAGCATCTGGCGGGCGCGGTGGATGCGGGTCTTGACGGTGGTGATGGGCACTCCCATCTCGTCGGCGATTTCCCGGTAGCTGAGTTCGTCGAGCGCATAGCGGCAGAAGGGGATGCGGTATTTCGGATCGACCCCCTGGACGGCCTGACGAACGAGCGACCGCAGTTCCTGGGCCCGGCAGACCTCTTCCGGAGAAGGGTCAGCGGTGCACTGGCGGTCAAGAAGCTCCAGCAGCGGGTCTTCGCCCTCGATCCTGTGGCCTTCCGGCCGGACCTTACGCTTCCGAACCCAACCTATGGCGTGATTCACGGTAATTCGGGTCAGCCAGGTGGAGAAAGGCGCCTCTTCGCGGTAGTCCCGAAGATGCTGGATCGCTTTCCACAGCGACTCTTGAACGACATCCTCGGCGTCGTCGCGGTTGCCGACGACGCCGGCGGCAATGGAAACCAGCCGGCCGGCCAGCGGGGATGTTAGTCGGGCGAAAGCATCAGCATCTCCCGCTTTGGCTTCACTGACGAGCTTAGCGATAGTCGTTGCGGCAGCCATGCCCTTTCCGCCGGCTTTCCAGCCGGCGCCTCCGCGAACTCTCAATGCACTTCAGATGCCAGCTGATCGGCGGCTCCGGCGGCTGCGACGCGTCGGCCGCGACTGGCCGTGAAATTGCGGCCGGTCAATTGAGAACACGCAACAGAGGAAGGTCAGACGATGAAACGCAATATTGGCTCCCTGATCCTGTCAGCCGGGCTGGCTCTTGGCTTAACGCTCGGCCGAACGGCCTTCCCTGCGGAGAAACCGGTGTCGGAACGAAAGTCAGCGCCGGGGGATTCCAGTTTCCACCGGGCCCTACGTGACGAGGGTTACGTGGACGCAAGCCTCAGCCTGGTTTCGCGTTTCTTCGAGCCCCGCCGGCCAAGGAACCGGATCGAAACGCCAGTGAGCAGCGCCACACCACTCGAAGGCTGGCGGGTGATCACCGGAAACGTCGGACTGCCGCCTCGTTCCATCGCGGATGAAGCAAGCGGCCCATTGAAACGATGGGGCACTGTGGAGGAAATCTTCCAAACAGCCCGCCACGCTGCCTTGAATCGGGCATTGCGCCACCGGATCCCGGAGAAGACAGATGGGCATTCACGGTCTACCGGCCGGCGCCGCTTCCTGCGATGGCTTCGTTTCCGGACCCCTCCCCCGGAGCCTCCGGCGCCGCCGGACACTACCTTTACAGAAACAAACGCCCGCGCGCTACACAGCCGGAAATGACACGTATCCCGGCAAGTCACGGCACGCCGATCGGGTGGGGAAGCCGTTCAGCCGCTACCGGATATATCCGGAGAGTGGTCCGGAGTGACATTTGGCAGAGCGATTGCAAATGTTCGAGGAGATAACGCTGTTCTGCCACTAAAAAGGATCGAGCCCGGTGGGAAAAAGGAAGAGACAACGCCGCCCTGCTGCCGTGAAACATCCGAGCAAGCTACCACTGTTGTTGGCCGGCATAGCCGGTGCAGTCCTGGTCTACTCCTTCGTCGCCCCGACCTCCGGACCGGACGCCGCGCGGGACAGGGCCGCACGCAAGCCGGCGAATCCAACGGTCCGCAGTGTTCCTCCGTATCATCCGAGCGCCGAGGCCGCCAGACCGTTTCCTGAGACGCTGCCGCCGGCGCGCTTCACGAACCCCTTCGTGAGACGCGCCTATGAGGTTGCCAAGCGGATCCCCGAGGTTTTGGTCCAGCAGCCTTGCTATTGCTACTGCGATCGGTACGGTCACGGGAGTCTACTCGACTGCTACCGGAGCGATCATGGCGCTGGTTGACTGCTTTGCATCAAGGAGGTCCTCCTTGCCCATAAGTTGCATTCGCAAGGGAAGAAGCCGGCTGAGATCCGGGCAGCCATCATTCGCGGCGATTGGCGCCAGGTGGAGTTGAGAGAACAGTAGCGTCCGGCTGCCGCCAGGCCATGACGGCTTGCCGGTGAGCCGCCGGCACGGGTGTTGCCCCCGCCATCCGTGCCGGTCTTTTGGTTGTCGCCGGAGTCGGTGCCGGTCCATGGGTTGCACGCGGGTGCGGTCCCTCCAATCTCAACGCGTGGCATAATCTCTAGTCAGGCCGAAGACCCGCGAGAGCGGCCAGTCTGACAGGAGAACGGCCATGCGGCTTCCTATCTCATTGTCTTTGCTGTTCGCAAGTTTCTTGTTTCCGGTTCACGCCGCCGACAAGTACGATCTCGTCGTCTACGGCGGCACCGCCGGCGGCGTGATGACCGCCGTCGCCGGGGCGCGGGAAGGGCTGAGTGTGGTGCTGCTGGAGCCGCGCGACCACGTCGGCGGCATGGTCACGGGCGGGCTGAGCTGGTCCGACATCGGCAAGGAAGAGGTGATCGGGGGCCTGGCGCTGGAGTTCGCCTGGCGGGTCGGCAACAAGTACAAGATGCGGCACTACATGCCGCGCGGCCCCCGCGTCTGGGCCTTTGAGCCGAAGGTCGCCGAAGCCGTGATGCGCGAGATGCTCCACGAGGCCGGGGTGAAGGTGCTTTTCCGCCACCGGCTGAAGGAGAACGGCGGGGTGATCAAGGACGGCGCCCGTGTCGTGCGGATCGTCATGGAGAACGGCGCCGCCTTCGAGGGCAAGATCTTCGCCGATTGCACTTATGAAGGGGATCTGATGGCCCAGGCCGGCATCTCCTATACCTGGGGCCGGGAAGGCGTGGATGAGTATGGCGAGTCCCTGGCGGGCGTGCGCGAGCGCACCCCGTACCACCAGTTCATCGTCAACATCCGGCCGTACGACGAGAACGGCCGTCTGCTGCCGCTCGTCAGCGATCAGCCCAAGGGCAAGCCCGGCTCGGCCGATCGCAAGGTGCAAGCCTATAACTTCCGGGTGATCATCTCCGACGACCCCGACAACCAGGTTCCCTTCCCCAAGCCGCCGGACTACGATCCCTGGCGCTATGAGCTGCTCGCACGGGTGATCGAAGCGCGCACGAAGAAGCTGGGGCGCCCGCCGGTAATGAATGAAGTGATGATCGTATCCCGCATCCCGAACCACAAGGGGATGTCAACAACAACGGTTCGGTCTCCACGGATCACATCGGGGCCAGTTGGGACTACCCGAACGCCTCCTACGCCCGGCGGGAAGAGATCTGGCGGGACCACGTGCGTTACGTTCAGGGCTTCTTCTACTTCCTCGCCAACGATCCGCGCGTGCCCAAGCCCTTGCAGGACGAGATCAACCAGTGGGGGCTGGCCAAGGACGAGTTCCCCGACACGAACCACTGGCCCCACCAGCTCTACATCCGCGAGGCGCGGCGGATGATCGGCGAATACGTGGTAACGCAGAAAGACTTGCAGACGGAGCGCACCAAGCCCGACCCCATCGGCATGGGCTCCTATAACTCCGACTCGCACAACGTCCAACGGATCGTCAACGCGCAGGGGTTTGTCGAGAACGAAGGCGACATGCAGGTACCGGTCCAGCCGTACCAGATACCCTACCGGGTGATGCTGCCGAAGCGGACCGAGGCGGCGAACGTGCTGGTGCCGGTGGCCTTCTCGGCGAGCCACGTGGCCTACTCTTCGCTGCGGATGGAGCCGCAGTACATGATCATCGGCCATGCGGCGGGCGTGGCGGCCAAGATGGCCATTGAGGCCGGCGTCATCCCACACGAGATCGACACCCGGGCCTTGACGCGGAGGCTCGTCGAGCAAGGCGCCGTCATGGAGTACGTCCCTTCGCCGCAGGTGAGGGCGATCCAACTGTTCCGCAAGCTGTTCTGCGGACCAGGCGGGCCGCGCCGGGGCTGGAGCGGCGGCCAGCGGGAGAAATGCCCGTGACCGCACCTCTGGAGCACCGGCGCCGACGGCACGGGCCGAACCGCCGCGAAAGGGCGCGGGGAGAGCAAGGGCGCAGGGCGAAAACCGTTCGGCATTCTGGACACAGTCCCGCCTCATGGTCGCCGGGCCGTTGACGGGACGGCGCTTCGGCGGAAGACTTGAAAGTTCGGCGTGTCTCGAGGGCGAGCGCCCGGTTCGCCCGCGAGACGGACTTCACCGCAGACGGAATCCAGCGATGGGCAAGATCGAAATCCGGCACCCTAACAAGAAGGCCGACACCGGCGCCTATTCGGCCGGCGTCCTGATCGACGGCTGGCTCTACATCAGCGGGCAGGGGCCCCTCGATCTGGAGACCGGCGAAGTCCGTTCCGGGACGATCGAGAAAGAAACGCGCCTGACGCTCGAGCACATCGGCAAGATTCTCGAGGCCGCCGGCTGCACGTTCGACGACGTCGTCAAGTGCACCTGCCACCTGGCCGATATCCGCGACTTCGACCGCTTCAACCGGGTCTACGCAGAGTTCTTCCCCGGGGTGAAGCCGGCGCGGACGACGGTCGAGTCGGGACTGGACGGCATCAAGGTGGAGATCGACGCCGTGGCGCGGGTCCCGTCTCACCGCGCCAAGAGCTGAGGAGCCGGCGGCCGCTCTCCCGAAGCGTTACGGGCGGTAGCGCACCCAGACCGGCGAGCCCCACCCCACCTGGCCGTTCTTCTGGATCACCCGGACGTAGTAGTAGGACTCGCCCGGCTCAACGGCGGCGTCGGTGTAGGTGAACTTGAGTTCCGCGCCCTCGCCCGCCGCCGTGTAGACGATGCGGTTGTTCTTGATGACCTCGACGCGCTCGATCGGGCCGGTGCCGATGACCGAAGCCTCGAGCACCGGCTTCTCACGCGTCTCGAAGATCTCGCCCATGAAACGGCCGTTGACGCGGACGTCGATGATCAGGTTGTCAGTGGCGGCATAGCTGCGGCGGGCCTGAAGCGACCGGATGATCGTCTCACGGTCCAGCCGGTCCACGTAGACCGCGGCGTAGGACATGTGCGTGGAGACATGGTCCGAGCTGGACTGCACGCCCAGCTTGATGCCCTTCGCCCAGGCGTTCCAGACGTATCCGGCGGCGTACTTGTTGTTGCGGCCGGAGGCCGGATGGCGCGGGCCGTCGGGCGATTCGTAGCTGTCGCGGTAGCCCTGGTAGAGCTCGACGACGGGCTCGAGCACGGGATCGCTGTCGCGCCAGTCGGTGCCGGCGCCGGTGGCCGAAGTATGGGAGGTCGCGATGCCGCCGTAGCGCCGCAGGTACTCATAGAGTTTCGCCGCGCCTTCCTCGCCCCGCTGCTCGGCGGGCGACGAGGGCAGCACCGGCCGGCCCCGCTTGCTGAAGAGGACATTGCGGTGGCCGTTCGGGTACGGCAGGCTGCGCTCGTAGGAGTACAGCGGCGCGAACCGGCCGGGGATGAAGAACAGGTCGGCCGCCTTCTGGATCATCCACCAGTTGTATGGAATCAGGGTGTCGCGGTGGTGGTCGCAGACGCCGAGGAAGTCCAGCGAGGCGGCGTCCAGAGCGTAGCGGTAGGCGTCGTGGAGCGAGCCGTCGCGGTTGCCGTCCCAGGAAAGCGCCGTGTGCCGGTGGACGTCTCCCCTCACGATGCGGAACGTACGGCCGCCGATCTTCGTGCGGTAGGCACGCACCCGCTCGAGATCGGCCGGTTCGTTGGGATGCGACGGCGGGTAGCGTTCAGCCGGTGGCCGGAAGGCAACCAGGGACGGAGGACCCGGGGCCGGCAGTGGCGGCAGCGAAGCCCAGCACAGATCCTGGTCTTCGACGACGCCGCCAGGCCACTGGCGTTCATCGGAGGCCCAGACCAGGTGCAGGCGCCCGCTCGGGCCGAAAGCGGCGGAGAAGCCCGCGTCCAGGCGGCCGAAGCCCTCCGGCAGATCGATCATCGGCATCCAGCGGCCGCCGCGGTAACAGGTGAGGCCCATCCGCCAGTGGCCGCGGTTCACGCCCGGGCCTTTCGTCCGCGGCAAGTTCACCCGGTAGCGGAAGACGACCCAGGCGGCGCCGTTGCGGTCCAGCAGAATGCGCGGGTTGTGGAACGCCTGGCGGAACTCTTCGGGGAGCGCCTGGGCGATGGGCGAGGCGGGCTCCATCAAGCGGCCGCCGGAGAGAACCGCGACGCGGGTCTGGCGTTTGACGATCAAGCCGCGGCCGCTCTCGGGCGTGTGCCGGCCGTAGTCCTTGCCCCAGTTCCAGTCTCCTTCCTCCCAGGCGAGCCACAGCCGCCCGTCGCGATCGTACTGGGCCGAGACACGGGCCTCGAAGGCGCCGGTGGCGGCAATGGACGTCAGCTCACCCAGCCGCCCGTTGCGGTAGCGGCGGCCCACGACGTCGTAGTTGCCTTTCGCGTAAGTGTCCCAGAGGATGAAGACCTCGCTGCCGGAAGCGGCCACCGCCGGTTCCCAGTCATTGGCCGGGTCCGAGGAAACCTGGATCTCGTCGCTCCACTCGCCGTTCTCGAGCACTCGAAGGTAGATGTCGAAGTTGCCCGAGCGAGCGCTCTGGTAAGCGAGGTAGAGCCGGCCGGCGCCGTCGCGGGCGAGGGTGTGGTAGATGTCCGATGCCGGAGCGGTAGTGAGGCGCTGGGCGCCGGACCACTCGCCGGCCTCGAAGTACCGTCCATAGAGGTCGAAGTTGCCGTCCACCTGGGCCGCCCAAATGGCCCAGATGCGCCCTTCGCCGTCTTCACCCAGCGTGACGCGGAACAGGTCCTGGCCGCCGGGCGTGAGCGCTTCCGGCTCGGACCAGCCGCCGTCCGTGCGCCGGCGGACGAAAAGGGTGTCGCCGTCGCCCTGGTAGGTGACATAAGCCAACCAGAGAGTCCCGTCGCGCGCCGCGAGCAGGGCGGGATAGTCATCGGCGTCCGGGTCTCGAGACAGGCGCGAGATCGCCGGCACGGCGCGCACTTCGACGCGCCCGTCCAGGAACCGCCGCGGCGACGTCCACAGGGAATCATCGGGGGTGAAGGAGAATTCCCCCTGCGCCGTGCTCACTTGGATCGGGCCTTCCCGCCGGGCGTCGTATTCGACGATGACGCCCTTCCGGGTGACCTTGTGGCGCCCGGCGGTGGGTCCCATACGGGCCTCGTAGGGCGTGTCCCAGTAGTAGTCCTCCCGGGTGGCGCACTTCCAGCTCCACTCGGCTGTCTGCTCGCCGGGCGCGAACTGCCAGCCCGCCAGCCGGGCCGGAGCCGGCTTCACGCTGCCGCTCCAGTCCACGTCCGGCTTGCCGTCCATGCCGAACCGGATCAGATAGGCGACGCGCCCGTTCCGTGGCGGTGAAGAGGCCTGGCCGGAGGCGGCGGGCTGGGGGAGCGAAGCGACGGTTACGAGAACCACAGCAGCCAGGACGGCAACGGCGGTGATTTCACGTTTCATGACGATTCCAAGAATATCGGATCCCCCGGGCGAGGAGGAACGGGACAGCGGAAAGAGACTCCTCGTACAGCATGCTGAACGCTAAGCGGCGTCCCGGCGGCCCGGGCGTTGACGGACGAGAGCCGGTGCCGGACAATCAAGGGGTTCCGGCGAGCGCGGCGCCTGCGGATGCGGCGGCGCCGGGCCGCCACTGGATCGAGATGAGATTCCTGCTTCCCGCACTGGCCGCCTTTTTACTGGTTCCCGCCGTTTCCCTCGCCGCCGATGAGTTCCCCAAAGAGCGGGGCCTGGAGGCGCTGCACGGGATCAGCATCTTGCCGGAACCAGAACTGGCCCGGCTCACCGGCGGGGAGTTCCGGATCCTTCCCGATACGGCCGTGCAGGCCAGACCCGGCCTCGATGCCGCAGCGGCGGTGGAAAGCCTGCTGGACGGGATCGAGGAGGCAACCGGGATTCGGCTCGAACGGAGCGAAGCCGCCGCGGCCGGCAACGTGATCTTGCTGGAGCCCGCCTCGGGCTCCGATCTGGCCCGCGTGCCTGCGGGAGCGGCCCGCCGCGAGGCCTACCGGCTCGAGGCCGCGCCGGAGAAGATCCGCATCGCGGCGGAGACCCCGGCGGGGCTCTTCTATGGGGTCCAGACGCTGCTCCAGTTGATCGAGCAGGGCGAGGGCAGCGCGCCGGGAATCGAGATCACCGACTGGCCGGATATGGAGTTCCGGGCCGTCCACATCGATCTCTGGTATCACCTGGACCGGCCGTGGTATTACCGGCATCTGTTCCGGCAACTGGCGCGCTACAAGATCAACGCCGCCGTCTTCGAGTTCGAGGACAAGTTCGGCTACCGCAGCCATCCGGCGCTGGCCGCCCCGGGGGCGCTGACCCACGAACAGGTGCGCGACCTGGTTCGCCTCGCCCGGCGCCACCACATCGAGATCGTGCCGCTGGTGCAGACGCTGGGCCACGTCAGCTTCATCGCCAAGCATCCCGAGTACCAGCACCTCCGGGAAGTGCCGATGAGCAACTGGCAGCTCTGCCCGCTGAAGAAGGGGACCTTCCCGCTGATCCGCGACATGATCACCGAGGTGCTGGAGGTCGTCCAGCCGGCCCGCTACTTCCACATCGGCGGCGACGAGGCCAGGGAGCTCGGCAAGGGCGAGGAGTGCCGCCGCAAGTGGGGCGATCGAGCGGCAGTGGAGAGCTACCGGCTATGGCTGGATTTCGTCTGCCGCCTGCTGGCGAAACACGGAAAGACAGCCATCGTCTGGGACGACATGTTTCTGAAGCACTTCAGCGAGGCCGACCTCGCCGGGTTGCCGGAGAACCTGATCTACATGCGGTGGAACTACCACACCGGCAAGTTCGAGGAGCAGAACCGCAAGATCCTGAAACTCGGCTACCCGGTGTGGATCGCCACCTCGTCGCAGACCATGACGCCCCTGTTCCCCGACCAGCGGATCCGGGTCTTCAACAATGCGAACTTCATTCCGAGTTCCGTAGCCCTGGGCATCAAAGGAGTCCTGAACACCGCCTGGGAAGACATGGGGGTGCATCCGGAAACCTACTGGATGGGGTTCCTCGCGTCGGCCGAGTTCGCCTGGTCGTCGAAGAAGCCCACCACCGAAGAATACCGGCGGAAGTTCTTCCGGCTGTTTTACGGGGATAAAGCCGCGGGGCTGGACAAAGTCTACGAGATCCTTTCAAGAAAAGGGTTCCTGCGCCGTGAACATGGCTGGACGGAAGAGTTCGCCGCCCTCGATCTGCCGCCGCTGCCGGACACGCACTTTCATGTGGAGTCCGGCTGGGCTGAAAAGCACAAAGATCTCGTGGCCGAGGCAAAACGGCGGCGGCCGCAGTATGCCGAAGCGGTCCGGATCCTCAGGGAGAACCTGAGCCGGCCCGTGAAGAACCGCTACAACCTCGAGGTGCTGCTGCTGACCGCGCGCACGGCGCTGCATTTCACGGATCTCGTTCTGCGCATCGCCGAGATCGACAGCCACCTCGCTGCCGCCGAGCGGGAACATCGCGCCGGTGACGACCAGGCGGCCGTGAACCGCTACCACCGCATCGGGCGGATCATCGACGACCTGCGGCGCGAAAAGGCGCTGCTATTGCGGGACACGGTGCGCACGTGGGAGAAGTCGATGTACCCCCGGGACTTCCGGCACATTCCCGGCGGCTGGGAACGTTTCGTCCACCAGATCGGCCGCGACAATTACTACGCCAACAAAACGATCGACCTCAGCTACATCTTCGAGATCGAAGAGAAACTGCCGCTGTTCGCTTACCAGCAAGGCCTCTACGACGTGCTGGTGGAGATCCTGCGGGGCGACACCCCGTGGGACGACTAGATCCCAACCAGGGGGAGCACCCTCATGGATACGAAACAGACCGCTGCTTTCGAGCCAATAGGCCTGGTCGGCCTCGGCCTGATGGGCCAGGGCATCGCCACCTGCCTGCTGGCGTACGGGCACGAGGTGATCGCCTACAACCGCACCGCCAGCCGGGCCGAAGCGAGCCTCCAACACATCGCCGAAACGCTGCGGGAGATGGTCCGCCGGCGCATCGTGTCCGCCCGGGCCGTGCGCGGGTGGCGGAAGCGCTACCGGTTGGTGCGAGCGCTCTCGGATCTGGCGCCCTGCCGTTTCGTCATCGAGTCGGTGAAAGAAGACCTCGAGCTGAAGCGCCGCATCTACGACGAGCTGGAGGACGCGGTGCGCGCCCGGACGGTGATCAGCTCCAATACCTCGAGCATTCCCATCACGCTCTTGCAAGAGGGGCGCAAGCGGCCCGAGCGCTTCATCGGGATGCACTGGGGCGAGCCGGTGCAGGTGATGCGGTACCTGGAGATCATCCCGGGCAAGCACACGGGGCCGCGGGCGGTGCGGCTGGCGAAGCAGCTCGGCGAGAGCTGCGGCAAGGAGCCGACCATCCTCAAGCAGGACATCCGCGGCTTCCTTTCGAACCGGATGATGTACGCCATGATCCGCGAGGCCTTCTATCTGGTGGAGCGGGGGGTGGCGACGCTGGCCGACGTGGACCGCTCCTTTCGCAACGACATCGGCTGGTGGGCCACCATCGCCGGGCCGTTCCGCTGGATGGACCTGACCGGCATCCCCGCCTACGCGGCGGTGATGGAAGGCTTGCTACCGGAGCTGTGCCACTCGACCGAAGTACCGGAACTGATGAAGAAGGCCGTCGCCCGGGGCGCCGAGGGCGTCTCCAACCGCAAGGGCTTCTACCGCTACGACAAGGCGAGCGCCGAGGCGTGGTCGCAGGCCTGGGTCGATTTCACGTATGACCTGCGGAAGCTGGTCGAGAAGTACGAGAAGCGGGTGAAGCTGTGAGTCCGCTGGTCTCCTGGCTGCTGCTGTTCGCGGCCAACTTCATGTGGGCCCTGCAGTTCACTTGCATCAAGCTGGTCGAGGACCAGGTGGGCTCGCTGTTCACGGTCTGGGGACCGATGACGCTGGCCACGGCGATGCTCTACCCGCTGGTGCGCAACGTCCAGCGCCAGCCGGGCTACGTGGACCGGCGGCGCAGGAGCGACGTATGGCTCTTCCTGATGCTGGCGGGCCTGGGCGTGTTCCCCGGACAGGTGCTCATCACCTGGGGCACGCGGCTCTCGACGGCGTCGAACGCAGCCCTCATCATGCTGACGCTGCCGCTGAGCACGGCGGTGATGGCCGTCTTGTTGCTCGGCGAGCGGATGACGCGGATCCGCTGGATCAGTGCGGCGCTGGCGATCACCGGGGTGGTGCTGTGCGGCGAGGTCGATTGGACGAACCTGAATTTCGGCACGGGCTACTTGATCGGCAACCTGATCATCTTCTCGGGCACGCTGGGCAGCGCGTTCTTCAACTCCTACGGCAAGAAGGTGCTGCGGCGGTACTCGCCCACGGAGATGATCTTCTACACCTACCTGGC
>JALSRK010000045.1 GCA_026984795.1 Solibacteraceae bacterium
GAGGTGGAGCTGATCACGCCGGTGGCGATGGACAAGGGGTTGCGGTTTGCGATCCGGGAAGGCGGCCGGACGGTGGGCGCCGGCACCGTCACCGAGATCATCGAGTAGCGGTGACGGCGCCACGGAGACCGCCTGTTGCGGCAGAGCCCTGTGCTTGCAGTACACTATAGAAGAAACAGCCCGCGATTGTGCAGGGGCGTAGGTTTAACGGTAGACCAGCGGTCTCCAAAACCGCGAGTGGGGGTTCGAATCCCTCCGCCCCTGCCAGCGCCTCCTGTAGCCGATCGGTTTCTCCGGCGGATCAAGCAGAGCGACAGAGGGTTTCATGGGATCTGAGAGTGTTGCCCGGCAGATCACGCAGTGGCCTGCCCGGCTGAAGGCGTACATTGAGGAGTTGCGCACCGAAATGCGCCGCGTGACGTGGCCGACCTGGCCCCAGGTCCGGGCGACGACGCTGGTGGTGATCGCCACCGTTTTCGCGTTCGCCGCTTATTTCGCGCTGGTGGATTTCGTCCTCGGCCGGGCGATCGGAAAAGTATTCGACACGTTCACCCGCTAGTCGGGGGAGGGGATGGCGCACCGGGCGGCGCGCGATCCGGGAGCCAGAGAGTCATGGAAGATCAGGAAAAGCTGAATCCGGGCACCGCTTCGGAACGCGAGGGCGAGGCTGCCGAGCAGCCCGGCGCCGAAACGGAAGCGGCGTCCCAATCACCGGAGGCGCCTGTCTCTGGGGAGGGGAGCCCCGGGGAGAGCCGCGCTCCGGAAGCCGGGGCTGAGGCGGGAACCCCGGCCGGTGAAGGGGCCGAGGTAGCCGGCGAGGAAGCCGTCGCTCCGGAAGCGATGCCGGAGGGGCCAAGGGCCGATTCCGCCGAGGAAGCGGCCGTTCCAGTCGAGCCTGACGCCGAACATCCCGCCGGGACCGGTGAGGAGGCGGCGGCGCCGGAAGAAGGTGCGGAGGCTGCGCCGGAGGCCGCCGGAAAAAGCGAGGAGCCCACAGGGGAAGAGGCGGAGGAAGCGCCCGCCCCGGAGGTGGACGAGAATCCCAACATGAAGTGGTACATCGTCCACACCTACTCGGGCTTCGAGCAGAAGGTGGCCGACTCACTGCGCAGCCGCGCCGAAGCCTTCGGGTTCGCTGACAAGATCGGGAAGATCCTGATACCGACCGAGGAAGTCGTCGAGATGCGGGGCGGCAAGAAAGTGACCAGCAAGCGGCTTTTGTACCCCGGCTACGTGCTGGTTCAGATGGAGATGAACGACGACCTCTGGCACCAGGTGAAGGCGACGCCGCGGGTGACCGGGTTCGTGGGTGGCGGCACGCGGCCGGTGCCGTTGAGCGCCGAGGAAGTCAATCAGATCCTTTACCGCCAGGCATCGTCCGCCGAGCGGCCGCGGCCGAAGCTGACCTACGAGAAGGGCGAAATGGTCCGCATCATCGACGGGCCGTTCACGAACTTCCAGGGCAAGGTGGAGGAGGTCAATAGCGAGCGGGACACCCTGCGGGTGCTGGTGACGATCTTCGGGCGCGCCACCCCGGTAGAGCTCGAGTTCCTCCAGGTGGAAAAGATTACGTAGCGGCGGCAGGGATTCCCGGGCCGGCCGTTGCCGGAATGGCCGGGTGGATCGCGCGCTGCTCTCAGTTCGAGGTTGAGATGGCAAAGAAGGTTATCGGACAGGTGAAGCTTCAGATTCCCGCCGGCAAGGCGACGCCGGCTCCTCCGGTGGGGACGGCTCTCGGTCCGCAAGGCGTCAACATCATGGAGTTCTGCAAGGCGTTCAATGCCAAGACGTCGGGCAAGGACCAGGAAGGGCTGATCATCCCGGTGGTGATCACCATCTATCAGGACCGCTCCTTCACCTTCATCACCAAGACGCCGCCGGTGCCGGTGCTGATCAAGCGGGCGTGCAATCTCGCCAAAGGGTCGCCTGAGCCGAACAAGAACAAGGTCGGCAAGATCACCCTGAAGCAGATCGAGGAGATCGCCAAGATCAAGATGCCGGACCTGAACTGCTTCACCGTGGAGGCGGCGGTGAAATGCGTGAAGGGCACTGCCGCGAGCATGGGCGTGGAGATCGAGGAGTGACCGCGGCTCCGGGGTTGGCACGGAATTTGCTAGGATAGGAAAGATTCCACTTCGCGGGGACGACCCGCTGGGAGGCCGAAGCCGGCGCTAGAGGCGCCGGCGGAAGCCGTTCGCACCAGGAACAGTCATGGCTCACAAGACGGGGAAGAAATACAGGGCTGCTGCGGCCCAGGTTGAGAAACGGCCTTATAGCCTGGAGGAGGCGGTCGCCCTGGTTCAGAAAATCAAGTTCGCCAATTTCGACGAGACGGTTGAGGTCCACATGCGCCTGGGGGTGAACCCGAAGCACGCAGACCAGATGGTCCGGGGCACGGTGGTGCTGCCCCACGGCCTGGGCAAGACCAAGCGGGTTCTGGTGATCACCTCCGGCGAGAAACTCCGGGAAGCGGAAGAAGCCGGGGCGGACTTCGTCGGCGGCGAGGACATGGTGACCAAGATCCAGAAAGAAGGCTGGCTCGACTTCGACGCCGTAGTCGCTTCGCCGGACATGATGCGTCTGGTAGGCCGCCTGGGCAGGATCCTCGGCCCCCGGGGCCTGATGCCGAATCCAAAGACGGGAACGGTGACCATGGAGGTGGCCCAGGCGGTGAAAGAGGTGAAAGCGGGCAAGGTGGAATTCCGCGTGGACCGAACGGGCGCGATTCACGCCCCGGTGGGGAAGGTCAGCTTCCCGGCGGAGAAGCTGGTGGAGAACGCCAGCACGCTGATCCAGGCGATCGTCCGCGCGAAACCGGCGGCGGCGAAGGGCCGGTATGTCCGGAGCGCCACGATCTGCTCCAGCATGGGGCCGGGCGTGCCCCTGGACACGGCTCCGATGAACGTCCGGATGGCCTAGCAGGGGGCTGAGAGGTCCCCCTACCTCACCGGAGAGCAAGGGAAGATTTGCCATGAAGACGAGAGAAGAAAAGAAGCGGGAGGTCGAGGCGCTCCACAAAGTCCTCGAGACGATGCCGAACGTCTTCGTGACCGGTTTCGAGAAGATCGCGGTCGAGGAGGATTTCCAGCTTCGCAAGGCCGTTCGCGAGGCGGGCGGAACCTATCGCGTGATCAAGAACCGTCTGGCGGCGAACGCGGCCAAGGGGACGCCGGTGGAGCAGGTGCTCACGGGCCTGGTGGGCATGACTTCGCTCGCCTACACCGACAAAGACCCGGTCGCCTTGGCCAAGGCGCTCAAGAACTACGCCAGAGAGCATCCCACGTTCACCTTCAAAGCCGGTGTGGTGGAAGGCCGGGTGGTGGAGGCGTCCGAGATCGACCAGTTGGCTGAGATGCCGTCACGGGACGAGATGTTCGCGCGGCTGCTGTTCCTGATCCAGGCTCCGGCGACGCATCTGGCCCGGGCGATCAGCGGCGTGGGACGGAACCTGGCCGTGGTCCTCGACCAGGCCTCGAAGGAAGGCAAGTTCGCTTCCTGAGGCTGGCCGGAGCCGGGCGAACACAAAGATTCTAAAGGGACTTAGGAGTACAGAGAAAGATGGCGGACATCAACGCAATTGCTGAACAAATTCAGGGTTTGACGCTGCTCGAAGCCAGCGAGCTGGTCAAGATTCTCGAGGAGAAGCTTGGCGTGTCGGCGGCCGCCGCGGCGGTGGCGGTCGCGGCGCCGGCGGCGGCCGGGGCGGCGGCGGAAGCGGCGGAAGAGAAGACGGAATTCGACGTCATCCTGTCGGCCGTCGGCCCGAAGAAGATCAACGTGATCAAGGCGGTCCGCGAGGTGACCAGCCTCGGGTTGAAAGAGGCCAAGGATCTGGTGGACAGCGCTCCGAAGGCGATCAAGGAAGGCGTCAGCAAGGAAGAGGCCGAAGAGATCAAGAAGAAGTTCGAGGAAGCAGGCGCAACGATCGAGATCAATTAGGAGGCGTCGGCGGCGATTGGCGGTACGGCGTCCGGATAGTTGCCGGCGGAGGCGGGGATCGTCGTTTGACGCTGGGAACGGCGTTTGCTACACTGAAGCTGGAGCCGACTAGTGTCGGAACCGAGATTCGCGCTTGTGAACCTCTCTTCCTGCGTACTTTTTTGTGACCTGCTGGACTTTGCAGCCGGGGGAGAACTGCGCGCCCACATCCCACCTGATATCGGTCCCCCTTGCCGGTCCGTGCGTCCCCGTTCCGGGTTCCTCGTCGCCGGCCCGGAAGAGGGCGTTCCGGCCGGCGGCTCCGGCGCCGATTCTCTGCCGCTGCCGGCGGGAGCCTCACGGCGTTCCCCGGCGTGGCCGGAATGGAGTGAACCGGCTGGCGTGGCCGGATGCGGTACCGGCATGAGGAGGCTGCCGGGACCGCGTTCTCTCGAGGGCATCCACTATCGTGAGTTCCTTTCCGGGAGCAGGAACTAGGCCCGAGCCTCATTTGGTTCTAGGAGTGCATCATGGATAAGCCAACAGCTTCTTCTGGCGCCCGCAAGCGGGTGGATTTTTCCAGCATCAAGACCTCGATTCCCATTCCCAACCTGATCGAGGTGCAGAAGAAGTCTTACGAGCGTTTCCTGCAGATGGACCGTTTGCCCAGCGAGCGTGAGGACACGGGTCTGCAAAGCGTCTTTACCTCGGTTTTCCCGATCGAGGACTTTCGTGGCTTGAGCCGGCTGGAATTCGTCGACTATTCGATTGGCAACTGGGAGTGCAAGTGCGGAAACCTCAAGGGGCTGCATCACCTGCGATCGACGTGCACGCACTGTGGCGCCACCATCCGGACGGATCCATACCAGGCCGGTGACGTCCTGTGTGAGGCGTGCGGCAAGTTCAATCGTAACATCGTCACGTTCTGTCACCGCTGCGGGGATCCGGTCAGCCTGCAATTGAAGTACGACCGCGCCGAGTGCGAGGAGCGCGGCATGAACTACGCCGCGCCCTTGAAGGTCACGATCCGCTTGACGGTCTTTGACAAAGAGGGCGACTCCGAGGAGCGCACGATCCGCGACATCAAGGAGCAAGAGGTTTTCTTCGGCGAGATCCCGCTCATGACGGAGAACGGGACCTTCATCATCAACGGCACCGAGCGGGTGATCGTCTCGCAACTGCACCGTTCTCCGGGCGTCTTCTACGAACGCAACCCGGCTCAGAACAACTATTTCCTCGGCAAGATCATCCCCTATCGCGGCAGTTGGGTCGAGTTCGAGTACGACAACAAGAATCTGCTGTATGTCCGCATCGACCGGAAACGCAAGTTCTATGGGACGGTCTTCTTGAGGGCCTTGGGGCTCAACTCGGATTCCGACATCCTCCGAGCGTTCTACCGGGTCTCGCGGGTGAAGCTCGACGGGGCCAAGGTCCATTGGCAGGTGACGCCGATGCTGCGGGGCCTCCGGCTCTCTGTCGAGGTGAAATCGCCGTCGGGCAAGGTGATCGTCCCGCAGGGCCGGAAGGTCACCGGCACGCTGATGCGCGAGCTCAACAAGGCCGGCGTCGAGTACGTCGAGGTGGAGCCGAACGATCTCGAAGGCGCTTACGCCGCCGGCGACGTCATCGACCGGGAGACCGGCGAAGTGCTGGCGGAAGCGAACCAGCAGTTGACGGAGGTCCACTTCAGCCGCTTCATCGAAGCCGGGGTCGCCGAACTGGAGGTCTTCTTCCCGGACCGCGACGAGGTGGGCAACGTCATCTCGACGACGCTCGCCAAGGACGCCGTGCGGAGCCGCGAGGAGGCCCTGCTCGAGATCTACCGCAAACTGCGGCCGGGAGACCCGCCCACTTTGGAGACGGCCACGCAATTGTTCGAGGGAATGTTCTTCGACGCGCGCAAATACGACTTCTCCCGGGTCGGCCGCATGAAGTTCAACATCAAGCTGTACGGCGACGCCGAGTACGCTCCGGAGGCGTGGAAACAGAACCCGGAGAACGCCGGCAAGAACCCACTCGACCGCCGGACGCTCGATCAGCAGGACTTCATCGACGCCATCAACTACCTGCTGAAGCTCCGCCGCGGCATCGGCAGCGTCGATGACATCGACCATTTGGGCAACCGCCGCGTCCGCGCCGTGGGAGAACTTCTGGAGAACCAGTTCCGCATCGGACTGGTCCGGATGGAGCGGGCGATCAAGGAAAAGATGTCGGTTTACCAGGAGATGTCCACGGCCATGCCGCATGACCTGGTGAACGCCAAGCCGGTGATGGCCGCCATCCGGGAGTTCTTCGGTTCCAGCCAGCTCTCACAGTTCATGGACCAGACAAACCCCTTGTCGGAGATCACCCACAAGCGGCGTTTGTCGGCCCTCGGGCCCGGCGGCTTGTCCCGCGAGCGGGCGGGTTTCGAGGTCCGCGACGTGCACCCGACGCATTACGGCCGCATCTGCCCGATCGAGACGCCGGAGGGGCCGAACATCGGTCTGATCTCGTCGCTTTCCTGTTTTGCCCGGATCAACGAGTACGGTTTCATCGAAAGCCCGTATCGGAAGGTGAGGGACGGAGTGGTGATTGACGAGGTCGAGATCACCAACCCGGGCGACACCGACCTGAAGGTCGGCCAGATCCTGACGTTGGAGGAAGTCGAGAAGATCAACAAGGGGCTTCCGGCGGGCAAGCAGCCGGCCGACTACGAGGCGCACTGCGAGTATCTTTCGGCATGGGAGGAAGACCAGTACGTCATCGCCCAGGCCAATGTACCCATGGAGGGCAACCGCATCGCCCGGGAACTGGTGAACGCGCGCCAGGCGGGCAACTTCGCTCTGCGCCACCGCGAAGAGATCCAGTTCATGGACGTCAGCCCCAAGCAGCTCGTCTCGGTGGCGGCGAGCCTGATCCCGTTTCTCGAAAACGACGACGCCAACCGCGCGCTGATGGGCTCGAACATGCAGCGGCAGGCGGTGCCTCTGCTGCGGGCCGAGGCCCCGCTGGTGGGCACCGGCATGGAAGCGGTGACGGCCCGTGACTCGGGGGCGGTGGTCATCTGCAAACGCTCCGGCGTCGTAGACTCGGTCGATTCCCAGCGGATCATCGTTCGCGTGGAAGGGGGCGTCCACGAAGGGCAGCTCTCGCGCGAGGTCGGCGCCGACATCTACCCGCTGACCAAGTTCAAACGCTCCAACCAGAACACTTGCATCAATCAGAAGCCGATCGTCAAAGTCGGCCAGCGGGTGAAAAAGGGCGAGGTGCTGGCCGACGGGCCTTCCACCGATCAGGGCGAGCTGGCGCTCGGCCGTAACGTCCTCGTCGCCTTCATGCCGTGGCGCGGGTACAACTACGAGGACGCCATTGTCGTCAGCGAGAAGCTGGTTCGGGACGACTATTACACCTCGATCCACATTGAGGAATTCGAGATCGAAGCCCGGGACACCAAACTGGGCCCCGAAGAAATCACCCGGGACATTCCCAATATCGCCGAGGCCTTCCTCAGGAACCTGGACGAGAGCGGCATCATTCGCATCGGCGCCACCGTGAAGCCCGGTGACATCCTCGTCGGCAAGGTGACGCCGAAGGGCGAGACGCAACTCACCCCCGAGGAGAAGCTGCTTCGCGCCATCTTCGGCGAGAAGGCCGGCGATGTCAAGGATGCTTCGCTCTACTGCCCGCCGGGCATCGAGGGCACCGTCGTGGATTGCAAGGTCTTCTCGCGCAAAGGCGCCGAACTCGACGAAAGGTCCCGCTCGATCCTCGAGGCGCAGATTGAAAACCTGTACCGCAACCTCGAAGACGAAAAGCGGATTCTCAACGACGAGCGCGCCAAGCGGCTGACCACGTTGCTCGGCGGCAAGGTGCTCACCGCCGACCTGCACGACGAGAAGACCAACAAGCGGCTGGTCTCCAAAGGCACCGAGCTGACCCGCGGGATCATCGAAAAGCTCCGTGGCCGGGACCTGAAGCGGATGAAGTTCAAGGACAAGGATCCACGTCTGAACGAGCAGATCGACGAGATCGAGGAGATGACCTCGCGGCAGATCGCGGTGCTCGAGAAGATCACGGAAGAGAAGATCGCCAAGCTCCGCAAAGGCGACGAACTGCCGCCGGGCGTGATCAAGATGGTCAAGGTCTACATCGCCATGAAGCGCAAGCTGTCGGTCGGCGACAAGATGGCCGGCCGGCACGGCAACAAGGGCGTAATCGCGAGGATCGTTCCCATCGAGGACATGCCGCACCTGCCCGACGGCACGCCGGTGGAGATCGTGCTGAATCCCCTGGGCGTTCCTTCGCGCATGAATGTCGGCCAGATCCTCGAGACGCACCTGGGCTGGGCGGCGAAGGCCTTGGGACTCTATTTCGCCACGCCCGTTTTCGACGGCGCCCGGGAGGGGGACATCAAGGAGTACTTGCGCAAGGCCGGGCTGCCGGAATCGGGCAAGACGACGCTGATCGACGGCATGACCGGCCTGCCTTTCGAGCAGCCGGTGACCGTCGGCTATATTTACATGCTCAAGCTTTCGCACCTGGTGGACGACAAGATCCACGCCCGCTCGATCGGCCCTTACTCGCTGATCACCCAGCAGCCGCTAGGGGGCAAGGCTCAGTTCGGCGGACAGCGCTTCGGTGAAATGGAGGTCTGGGCGCTGGAGGCCTACGGAGCGGCGTACGTCTTGCAAGAACTGCTGACCGCAAAATCCGACGACGTCTATGGCCGCGCGAAGATCTACGAGGCCATTGTGAAGGGCGAGGCGGCTGCTGAGCCGGGGGTGCCGGAATCATTCAACGTGCTCATCCGCGAGCTGCAGTCGCTCTGCCTGGATGTGGAGTTGATGAAGAAGCCCCGCGAGATCGCCGATACGGCGCTGGCCGCGGACTAGGGAACCGGGAAGGAGGTCACCTTGTATCGATCCTCACCGTACGACAGGGCTAACATGATCGCCGATTTCGATTCGATCCGGATCTCTCTGGCGTCGCCGGAGAAGATCCGGAGCTGGTCGCACGGCGAAGTCACCAAACCGGAAACCATCAACTACCGGACCTTCAAACCGGAGAAGGACGGGTTGTTTTGCGCCCGAATCTTCGGCCCCATCGCCGACTGGGAGTGCTTGTGCGGCAAATACAAGCGGATGAAGCACCGCGGGGTCATCTGCGACAAGTGCGGCGTCGAGGTGACCTTGAGCCGGGTCCGCCGCGAACGCCTGGGACACATCGAGCTGGCTACGCCTTGTTCTCACGTCTGGTTCTTCAAAGGGCTGCCGAGCCGCATCGGCTACCTCTTGGACATCACGCTCCGGGAGCTGGAGCGGGTGCTCTACTTCGAAGCCTATGTGGTGGTCGATCCCGGCGAAGTGCCGGGCCTGCACAAGGGTGAGGTCATCAGCGACGAACGCAAACGGCAGCTCGAGCAGGAGTACCCGGACAAGTTCGTCGCCATGATGGGCGCCGAGGGGATCAAGGAACTCCTGCGGAAAGTGGACGTCGAGGAGTTGTCGATCGAGATCCGCGAGGCGATGAAGACCGAGACTTCGCAGCAGAAGAAGGTCAAGTACGCCAAGCGGCTGCGGGTGGTCGAGTCGTTCCGCAAGTCGGGCAACAAGCCGGAGTGGATGATCCTCGACGTGCTGCCCGTCATCCCGCCGGAGCTGCGCCCACTCGTGCCGCTGGACGGCGGGCGGTTCGCCACCTCGGATCTGAACGACCTCTACCGCCGGGTGATCAACCGCAACAACCGTCTCAAGAAGTTGATCGAGCTGCACGCGCCGGACGTGATCGTTCGCAACGAGAAGCGGATGTTGCAGGAGGCCGTGGACGCGCTGTTCGACAACGGCCGCCGGGGCCGGGTGCTCCGGGGCGCCAACAACCGTCCGCTGAAGTCGCTCTCGGACACCCTCAAGGGCAAGCAGGGACGCTTCCGGCAGAACCTGCTCGGCAAGCGCGTAGACTACTCCGGCCGGTCGGTCATCGTCGTCGGCCCGGAACTCAAGCTGCACCAGTGCGGCCTGCCGAAGAAAATGGCGCTCGAGCTGTTCAAGCCGTTCATCTACCACCGGTTGGAGCAGCGCGGCCACTGCACCACCATCAAACAGGCCAAAGAGCTCGTCGAGCAGCAGGACCCGGTGGTCTGGGACATCCTCGAAGAGGTCATCCGCGACCATCCCATCCTACTGAATCGCGCCCCGACGCTGCACCGCCTCGGCATCCAGGCGTTTCAGCCGGTACTCGTCGAGGGCAAGGCGATCCGAATCCACCCGCTGGTCTGCACGGCCTTCAACGCCGACTTCGACGGCGACCAGATGGCGGTGCACATCCCGCTTTCGCCGGAAGCCCAGATCGAGTCGGCGACCCTGATGCTTTCCTCGCACAACATCCTTTCGCCGGCCCACGGCGCCCCCATCGCCGTGCCGACGCAAGACATGGTGCTGGGTCTCTACTACCTGACCAAGGCGAAGCCCGGCGCCAAGGGCGAGGGCCGCACGTTCGCCTCGCCCGAAGAGGCGCTGATCGCTCTGGAAATGGGCGAGGTGGAGAGCCTGACGCCGGTGCGGCTCCGTTACACCGGGAAGGTGATCGACCTCGAGAAGGCCTTCGACGATCAGGACATCCTGCATACCGAGCCGGTCGAGTATGTCAAGCAGTACATGGACACTACGGTCGGCCGGGTGATTCTCAACGACGTCCTCCCGCCGGAGATGCCGTTCATCAACGGTCTGCTCAAGAAGAAGGGACTCGGCCAGCTCGTGCAGTACTGTTACCTGCAGTTCGGTCTGGAAACCACGGTGAAGATGCTGGACGACGTCAAGAACCTCGGCTTCAGCTACGCTACGCGGGCCGGCATCTCGATCGGTATTGACGACATGGTCGTGCCGAGCCAGAAGGAAGAGCTGGTGCGCGAGGCTGAGAAGCAGGTGATCGAGGTCCAGGAACAATATCAGGAAGGCGCGATCACCCAGGGCGAGCGCTACAACAAGATCATCGAGATCTGGTCCAAAGTCACCGACCGGGTTTCCGAGGAGATGTTCAAGGCCATGGAGGCCGACGACAAGGCCGGCAAGATCAACCCGATCTACATCATGGCCGACTCCGGCGCCCGCGGATCCAAGCAGCAAATCCGCCAGCTCTCCGGCATGCGCGGTCTGATGGCCAAGCCTTCGGGCGAGATCATCGAGACTCCGATCACGGCGAATTTCCGCGAAGGCCTCAACGTGCTTCAGTACTTCATCTCCACGCACGGCGCCCGGAAAGGTCTTGCCGACACCGCCCTGAAGACGGCCGACTCCGGCTACCTGACGCGCCGCCTGGTGGACGTCGCCCAGGATGTCATCGTCACTGAGCGCGACTGCGGTACGACCGACGGCATCTACGTCGAGCCGATCGTCGAATCCGGCGAGATCATCGAGCCGCTCCGCGACCGTATCGTGGGCCGCGTCTCACAAGAGGACATCAAGGACTACGAAGGCCATACGATCGTCCACGCCAACGAGGAGATCGACGAAGAGAAGGCCGCCGAGATACAGGACGCCGGCGTCGAGCGGGTGAAGATCCGTTCCGTGCTGACCTGTGAATCGCGGCGGGGCGTCTGCCAGCTCTGTTACGGCCGCAACCTCGCCACTGGCCGCTTGGTGGAGCGGGGCGAGGCGGTGGGCGTCATCGCCGCTCAGTCAATCGGCGAGCCGGGCACGCAGCTCACCATGCGTACGTTCCACGTCGGCGGCACCGCCACCGGCCAGCGCGAGCAGTCCCAGCAGGACGCCCGGGGCGAGGGCTACGCCAAGTACGTGAACATCAGCACCGTCACCAATGCGAAGGGCGAACTCATCGCCATGAACCGCAACGGCGTGCTGGCGGTCGTGGACGAGAAGGGGCGCGAGAAGGAGCGCTACCAGGTCGTTTACGGCGCCAAGCTGCTGGTCAAGGATGGCCAGCCGGTCAAAGCCAACCAGACGCTGCTCGAGTGGGATCCGTATACATTCTCGATTCTGACCGAGGTGAGCGGCGTGGTTCATTTCCGGGACCTCGTCCTCGGAATGACCTTGCAGGAGCAGGTCGATGAGATCAGCGGCCTCTCACAGTTCGTCGTGGTCGATTCCCCTGACGAGAAGCAGCGGCTGCCCGCCATCGTCGTCCGGCCGGAAGGAGGGAGCCGCGCCAGCGAGAAGCGGTATCTGATGCCCACCCACGCACACCTGATGGTCAGCGACGGGCAGAGCGTGCACGCCGGCGACGTGCTGGCGAAGATTCCGCGGGCGACCACGAAGACTAAGGACATCACCGGCGGACTGCCGCGTGTGGTCGAACTGTTCGAGGCCCGCAAGCCCCGGGAGACGGCGCTGATCGCCGAGATCAACGGCGTGGTGAAGTACGGCGAAGTCACCCGCGGAACCAGGAAGATCTACATCGTCGGCGACGACGGCGAAGAACGGGAGTACTCGGTGCCGCGGGGCGTCCACATCAACGTCCAGGAAGGTGAGCGCGTCAAAGCCGGCGACCCGCTGATGGACGGCCCGCTGAACCCGCACGACATTCTCCACGTGCTCGGCGAAAAGGCGCTCCAGGGCTACCTGGTGAACGAGATCCAGGAGGTCTACCGGCTCCAGGGCGTCCACATCAACGACAAGCACCTGGAGGTGATCGTGCGGCAGATGATGCGCTGGGTGAAAGTCGAGGAGATCGGCGATACCGAGTTCCTGCCCGAGGAGGTCGTGGACAAGTTCAAGTTCCAAGAAGAGAACGCCGCCGTCATCGCTTCCGGCGGGCGGCCGGCCCAGGGCAAACCGGTGTTGCTCGGCATCACCAAGGCGTCGCTTTCGACGGACTCGTTCATTTCCGCCGCCTCTTTCCAGGAGACCACCCGCGTGCTTACCGAAGCCGCCATCAACGGCAAGGTGGACTATCTGCGCGGCCTGAAGGAGAACGTCATCATGGGGCGCCTGATCCCGGCCGGCACCGGCATGGAATACTACCGGCGGGTGAAGATCGCCGGTGAAGACGTCGTCGAAGAAGAGATGCTGCCGGAAGCCGAAGCTGCCGGCCTCGGCGAGGCCGCCCCTGCTTACGACGAGGAGACGGGTGGCGTAGCCGGCTTCAGCGGCGGAGTCGGCGAGGAAACCCCCTCCGCCGGCGAGGAAGAAACCCTTAGCGAGTAACGACCGAAAGGGCCCCCGGGGCGCACACCGCGTCCGGGGGCCTTCTTGTCTCGTGAACCCTGCCGGGAACGGTGTGGGCTTGTCTCTCTTGCGTTCAGGCGGCTTGGGCCACCGGCAGCGGCATCGTCACTTCAGCCAGCCGAAATACCACCAGCAGCCTGATGACCGGCCACGCCGGATCGAACTCGTGGCGCTTCACCGAGAGTTTCGGCGCCGCTGGAAACTGGTGGTGGTTGTTGTGCAGCCCTTCACCCGCCGTCAACAGGGCGATCGACTGGAGATTCGTGGCCTTGTTGTCGAAGTTCCGGTAGCCGACCATGTGGCAGATGCTGTTGATCGACGCGTTGAGCAACACGTACAGCAAGGCCTGTCCGACGAACAGCGCCGGTCCCCAGGCCCATCCGAAAAGTCCCAGGAATATCGCCAGGCCGCCCAGGATGCCCCAGCCCCCGATCCGCAACTTGTCGATCATGTCTTCCTCGTAGTCCCGCGTGAACCTGCGGATCGTAGCCGGGTTGTTCGCCTCCCGCCGGTAGTAGAACGCGTTTCCGAACAAGACCTTCCACAACCCGTAAAGGTAAGGGCTGTGTGGGTCTCCGGGTTTGTCGGAATACGCATGGTGCTTGCGGTGAACCGCGATCCACTCGCGGGGGATGATGCCCGTGAACAGCATCAGATGCAGGTGCATCAGATTCCCGATGACGGGGTGCAAGCGTAATCCTTTGTGGGTCAAGGAACGGTGCAAATAAATCGTCGTGAACAGGACCGACGCCTGAAGCACCAGGATCGTGATCAACAACATCCAACCGATACTCATCTATACTCCAAGATTTCTTTCTGCGCGGCGCGCGCTCGGGATGCAAGCCATGCGCGAGGGATCAATGACAGCGTCCCTCTGAGTGTTCCGCTATTCTATCAGATTCACTCGCCGGCCCAGGCGATGCACGCGATCGGCCGCTCAAGCGCGCTTGCCGGACCCCGGCGGACGGACTGCGATCCACGCCCCACGCTTTCCTGCGGCCGCGGGCGCCGTCCGGGTGTGGAGCGACTCTTTGGTCCGGGTCACTTCTTCATCGTCTTTCGGCGCGGTGCCCGCCGCCGGCGCTTGCCTGGAACGATCGGCTCATCGGCTGCCGCCCAGCGGCCCAGCCGATAGGAGCGCCGGTAACCGGCGGTGCGGTTCTCGATGGTCACCGTCACCGCCCCGGCGGCGTCGCAGGCGTAGCTCTCTTCGATTTCTTGTTGGGGGGCGCAGGCGCAGCGGCCGACCGGCACGCTGGTCAGATCGGGACGCGATTGGAGGGCCGGATCGAACGGGAAAAGAATGTCGTCCCACACCGTGATATCGCCCCCGGGCTCTCCGTCCGGGTTCCGGTGGCTGCATTCCAGGTAGCGGAAATGACCGATGTTGTGGACGGGACGGTAGCGCCGGACCACACGCAAAGGAGGTTCTCCGGGACTCGGCAACCGGGCTCCCTTTTCGAACAACGGGTCGAATACGACTCGGCGGCCGGCCTCCGCCTCTCGCCAAACGCCGAAATAGCGGGTGAAGGCGTCTTCCAGCCGGTGCGCCGCCTCCTCGTCGGCCTGAATGGCCAGGCCGATGGCCGTCGAGGAGCGCGTATAACCGGAACGCTTCACCCGGCGTGCGTAGATCTCGCGGAGGGCCCGCGGCACGAGGGGCAGCTCGCTGCCGCCGCCGGTGACGTAGAGCAGGTCCGGCTGGCCCCCGTGGGCCGCTACCAGATCCTTGACCGCATGGATTGTCTCTTCGACCAGCGGGCGACAGCGTTCATAGAACTCGGTCACCGGCACCGTGACCGGCTCCCAACCTTGCCGGACGGACTCAAGATCGACGGTGATGCGCCGTGTGTTGGGATGGAGCGCCTCCTTGCGCTGGCGGCACTCCTCGTGGAGCCGGAACCACTCGGCCTGGGAAAGCGAATCGCGTTCCTCGGCTCCAACTCCCGCCGCCTCCAGGGCCAGTTCGGCCAGGATCTCGTCGAAGTCGTCGCCGCCGAGTGTCGGAATCCCTTCCGAAGCTACCACCGCCTGCCGTCTCTCTTCGGTCGAGACAAGGGAAGCGTCGAAGGTGCCGCCGCCGAGGTCGTACACCAGCAGGGTCGTGGAGCCGCGGGAAGGGAGCTTGCCGCGGCGGGCGTGGGTGAACTCTACCGCGGCCGCCGAGGGCTCGTTGAGGAGGCCCAGCACTTGGAAGCCGGCCCTCCGGACTGCTTCCACGGTGAGGAAGCGCTGGTTCGTATTGGCGTTGGCGGGCACCCCCAGCATCACCTCGAGGGGCTCGTTCGGCGGCACGGACAATGTCGAAGCTCCGATCAGAGCTTCCCGCAGCGATTCCATCAGGCCAGCCAGCAGGTCCAGCATCAGGAACCGGCGCAGACCCACTTCCACCTCGGTGAGCGGGCCGGCGTCTTGGAGGAATCGTTTCAAGGAACGGATCACTGTCCAGCCCGGTTCCGCCTGGGCCTGCCACGCTTGCCAACCGTAGCGGATCCGGTCGCCGGAGACGGCCACCAGTGGCGGATACCAGTCCCACCAGGCCCCGTCCGGACGCTCGAAGCTGACCACGGGATAATTGCCCCGGTCGGCCGCCGCGGCGACGATGCGCGTCGTCCCGAAATCGATTCCCAGTTTCATGACATTCGGCTGATGCGGCTTCTCGGTAGGAGTTCGGTTCCGGCCTCTCAGGCCGGGATCAACTCCACGAGCTCCAATTCCATGATGAGCCGCTTGCCGGCCAGCGGATGGTTGCCGTCCACGCGGATGCGGTCGCCCTCCACGGCCGTGACGAAGACGTCGGATTCGTGCCCGTCGGCGTGTTTCACCCGCAGCGAGACGCCGACTTGGACCTCCACGCCCTCCGGGATCAGCTCCCGGTCGATGGTCGCCGTCATCTCTTCGTGGTAGGGTCCGTACGCCTTTTCAGGCGGGATTTCCACGATCTTCTTTTCGCCGGGAGCCATGCCGATCACCGCCTCCTGCAATCCCGGAATGATCGACGTGGTTCCAATGACGAACTGTTTCGGTTGCTTGTTGCGCGTCGTGGCGAAGACTGATCCGTCGGCAAGGCGGCAGATGTAATGGACGCGGACGGTGTCGCCGGCTTTCGCCCTTCTTGCTCCGCCTGGGGATTCAGGCTTCATGGAACTCCATCATGCCACGAGGTGGATCGGATATGCTAGGAGCTTGCCGAAAAACATCTCCGGCCCCCCTTTCCGGGGCCGGCTGCATCAGGGAGGTGTGCATGAAGTCGAGACTGATGCTGCTCGTGATCACCGTGGCGACAGCGGCGCCGGCCGCGGCGCAGCTCGGGATGTGGTCGAAGCCGCAGCGGATCGAGTTCACCCGGGCCTGGAAGGGCGACCGCTTCCCTGACGGGCGTCCGAAGGTCCCCGACGAGATCATCGAGCGGCTGCGGAATGTCACCGCCGAACAAGCCTGGGGCGTGCTCCGGCGCCACGGCTACGACTACCAGTTCGAAGGCGGCTGGCAGGTGATCAACCCGGGGCCGAAACGGCTGGTGGGCCGCGTCGTCACCGCCGTCTTCATGCCGAAGCGGCCCGACGTCCATAGCGTGATCGAGGAATACGGCAAGAAGGAAGGACGCGTGGGCCGGGGACAGAACTCCTGGGTGATCGACACCCTGGTGCAGGGCGACGTCCTGGTGGTCGACCTGTTCGGCAAGATCAAAGAGGGTACCTTCGCCGGCGACAACCTGGCCACGTCGATCTTCACCAAGACCCACACCGGCTTGATCGTGGACGGCGCGGTGCGCGACGTCTCCGGCATCCGGGAGATCGAGGGGTTCCGCGCCTACGTCCGCGGCGTCCACCCCACGGCGTGGAAGGACGTCACGCTCATGGGCATCAACGTGCCCATCCGGATCGGCGAGGTGACCGTCATGCCCGGGGATATCGTCGTCAGCGACCCCGAGGGTCTCACCTTCATTCCTCCGCAGCTGGCCGAGGCGGTGGCCGACGCTGCCGAGCTGACCCGGGCCCGGGACGAATGGGGGCACCAGATGCTCCGCGAAGGCCGGTACACGCCCGGGCAGGTGGACGGGCAGTGGAGCGACAAGATGATCGAGGAGTTCAACCGCTGGGCCGAGAAGAAGGGCTACAAGGTGCGGATGAAGAAACGGGGCCGGTGACGCGGTCCGTCCGGCTTCCACGGAAGCGTACGATGAAGCAGAGATGAGATGGGTCGCGATTCTGATTCTGACGGGGGCGGCGGTGGGTTCGATGGCGGCGGAGCGCTCCTACGTGGAGTCGATTCTCGAGTGGCGGCGTGAGCGCGAGGAGCGCCTGAAGGCCGACGACGGCTGGCTGACCATCACCGGGTTGTTCTGGCTGAAGGAGGGCGAGCAGACCGCCGGATCGGCGCCAGACAACGACATTGTGCTGCCGGCCCACTCGGCCCCGAGCCGCCTGGGAACGATCGAGCATCGGAAAGGGCGCACCGTCCTGCATTGGGCGGACCCGTCAAAAGGCCGTCTCGTGCTGAAACCTGACTCCACCGGCGACCCGACAATGGTGACGATCGGTGATCTCACCTTCTGGATCATCCAGCGCGGCAAACGTTACGCTTTACGATTGCGTGACCGGCAAAGCCGCTTGCGGCGGGAGTTCACCGGCTGCCGCTGGTTCCCGGTGAAGCCCGAGTACCGCATCGAGGCGCGCTTCCTTCCTTTTTCGAAGCCTCGGAAGATTCGCGTTCCTTCGGTCGTCGGAATCCCTGAAGAGATGGAAAGTCCGGGCGAGGTCGAGTTTGCATTGCACGGCCGCACCATCCGGCTCCTCGCCATCTCGGCTGCGGAGTCGCTGTGGTTCATTTTTCGCGACGCCACCAGCGGGAAGTCCACGTACGGCGCCGCCCGGTTCCTCTATGCGGAGCGGCCGCGGGACGGGAAAGTGATCCTCGATTTCAACAAAGCCTACAATCCGCCTTGCGCCTTCACCCCGTATGCGACCTGTCCGCTTCCCCCAAGGGAAAACCGCCTGAATGTGCCGATCGAAGCCGGCGAGTTGGCCCCAGCATCCGAAGCGCACTGAGCCTTCCCCAGCCGCAGCACGGCGCGGCCCCGGCGGCCCGTCTGTTTCCGGCGCAGCCCTGGGGCGTGAAGGCCAGCGGCGGCCGGGGAAAGCCCGGTTTGGAGAAAGGGAACGACGACTCGGTCACCCGGAGGCCGGCGCGGCCGTCATTTCACATGGCATTTCTTGCAGTTGCCTTTGGTCGTGAACGAAGGACCGCCGGCGTGGTGGCATGCCCCGCAGGATGTCTTTTTGGCTTCCGCCGGTTTGTGCATGCCGGCCTTGAAGCCCAGGGGCGCCTTGGCGTCCTGCTGGAACAGTTTGTCGTGGCAAGTCTTGCAGTCGTTGTTGGCGCGCTTGATGTGGGCCGCATGGTTGAAGGTTACGTTGCCCATCTTGGTCTTGAAGACCAGCTTGTCGGGAGGCTGCTTTTGGGCTCCGGCCAATGACGCTGCGATGGCCAGGGCGATGACGATGCCGAACGTCAGGGGAACGGTAAGGTATTTCTTCATAGGAATCTCCTCTTCGCAATCTGTCGAGTGTGCCTGTGTAGCTCCTTTGTTTTCTGTATGATAGACTGCGTCAGCGCAAGCCGTACTGCTTGAGCTTGAGATACAGGCTGGAGCGGTGGATCCCCAGAATGCGAGCTGCCTGGGACACGTTCCAACCTGCCTCTTTGAGCACGTGTTCGATGTACAGTTTCTGGACTTCTTTCAACGACGGGAGGCGGCTCCGGTTCCGAAGGGCGGCCAGTAGCGGGCTGTCGTCCGATTCCTCCCGGGAGGGGTGGAAGGAGCGGCCGTTGGGCCTGGGTTCACGCGGCTCCGCCAGCGCCTTTTCCAGCCGCTCGACGACGTGTTCGGGCGCCACGGGTGACAAGACGAAGTCACGGACGCCTTGGCTGAGAGCGCGCTGGAGCGTTTTCTGAGAATCGCCGTTGCCGATGGCGATCACCGTGGTCTCGCGGTCCAACTGGCTCAGCCAGTTGCTCAGCCCCATGCCGTCCAGCCGCGGCATCCGAACGTCGATGACGACAGCGTCGGTGGGTTGGGAGCGAAGCTGCTCCAGGGCTTCCCGGGCGCTTCGGGAAATCAGGACCGGCCGGCCTTGCCGCTCACCCCAGCTCTTGATTCCTTTCATGAGTTCCGGCTGTCGGCTGATCACCATGATCGGCGCCTGTGTGGCCATTGGTCCGAGCCTCCTTCGCTGATCGATTCCGTGGGTTCCGGGGCAGTGGACACAAGAGGACCACCATCCCTTCAGACCTTTTGGTCCGCACTTGTCTTGCCATTGTGCCCGCCAGGCGATTTGGTGCATAAGTAGTTTCTTTTCAATGCACTGTGACCCTCACAGCCGGCAGCGCCTCCGGCTGCGGATCCTCCGCCCGCGAAATGTCGCTGCCGGGCCGCGAGAATCCGCGTTTCGAGTCTGAATATCAGCCTTATCCGGCCTCCCCCGGCCGCTCTCGCGCGGCGTGGCGCAGTACGGCCGAAGAAGCCGCCAGCCTTGACCTTTCCGTGACTTGCGGGGCCACAGGCGTCTGGCGGTACCGGCGATCCCGGAGAGTGGCCGGCAAATTGCCACCAACGCCGCGAATCCCGGACCGCGCCGTGCGGTGTGCGCCGGGACGAGGCGAACATGCGACAGCAGGTAAGCCGGCTGACAGTTCTTTTCGTGATCCTGATCGGCGCTTTGGTTGCGGCGCGCATCTTCCTGGTGCCGGAAACCTTCGGGGAACTCGGCCATTTCCGCGCCGCCGCCATCGGTGACATTGCGGATCTGCAGGTGAAATACGCGGGCCGGGCGGCGTGTGCGGAATGCCACACCGACGTGGAAGAGACCCGGCTTGCCGGCCGCCACGCGTCGGTCTCTTGCGAGGCTTGCCACGGCCCTGCCGCAGACCATGCCGAGGATCCGATGGCCCGCCAGCCGGAGAAACCGGTGGGCCGGGCGCTGTGTACTCTGTGTCACGGTTATGACCCATCGCGCCCGACGGGTTTCCCGCAGATCGACCCGGCGATTCACAACCCCTTGCAGCCTTGCACCGCCTGCCACCAGCCGCACGCGCCGGAACCCCCGGTCACCCCCGAGGGCTGCAGCGGCTGCCACGGACAGATCGCGCGCACCAAGGCGGTGTCGCACCATGCCTTACTGCCTTGCACGACGTGCCACACCGTGGAGGAAGAGCACAAGCTCAACCCCAGCGCCAGCCGGCCCACGAAACCCGCCGCGCGGAGCTTCTGTGGGAGGTGCCACGCGCCGGACGCCACCCCTCCGCCGGACATCATCCAACAGGTTCCGCGCGTGGATCTCGCCACCCACGGCGGACACTACGTCTGCTGGCAATGCCATTACCCGCACTTTCCGGAGTTGCGATGAAAGGACCAGAATCCGAGACGATGCCAGACTCTCGGGCCACCGGCGGCGGCGCGAACCAGCCTGTTGACCGGCGGGAGTTCTTGTCCCGTTCGTTACCCGCCGGCTGGGTTCTGCTTGCCGCCTTCACCGGCTGCGGCGGCGAGCCGTCGGCCCCCGCCGGCGGCAGTGAAGCGTCAGCCCGCGAGGCCGGCTCCGCGCCGGACAGTGGCTCGCAAGCGCCTGCCTCCGAAGTGGAGACGTCGGCGGCCCGGGATCCCCTCGCCGGCTACGACCCCTCCCAGCACAAGTACGCGATGGCCATCGACGTGGATCGCTGCATCGGTTGCGGGCGCTGCGTGGAAGCGTGCAAGACCGAGAATGACGTGCCGCGAGAACCTTTCTATTTCCGCACGTGGATCGAGCGCTACGTCATCCAGCGTAACGGCAACACCGTGGTGACGAGTCCGAACGGCGGCATCAGCGGGTTCCCGCCCGTCGAGGAGGCCGAGATCCTGCGCACGTTCTTCGTGCCCAAGCTCTGCAACCACTGCGATCATCCGCCCTGCGTCCAGGTCTGCCCCGTCGGGGCCACCTTCAAGACCGAGGACGGTGTGGTGCTGGTCGACCACGACTATTGCATCGGATGCCGCTACTGCATCCAGGCCTGCCCTTACGGGGCCCGCTTCTTGCATCCGGTGACCCGCACGGCCGAGAAGTGCACCTTCTGTTATCACCGCCTGGTGAAAGGGCTGGTACCCGCGTGCGTCGAGATGTGCCCCACACAGGCTCGCATCTTCGGGGAACTCAACGCCCGCAGCAGCCCGTTGGCGCGGTTCCAGCGGATGCACAAGATCCAGACGCTCAAGTCGCATCTCAATACCGAGCCGAAAGTCCTGTACGCGAACCTGGACGGGGAGGTCAGCTAGCCGTGGAATCCCACATCCAAACCTTGATGGAAGTCCTGCAGCAGACCAAAGGCTACATCTACCCGAACGAGGTCGAGCTTCATTGGGGGTTGCTGGTCGTCGTCTATCCCTACGTCACCGGCCTCGTGGCCGGAGCTTTCATACTGGCTTCGCTGGAGCGGGTTTTCAACGTGCGCGAAGTGCAGCCGACCTACCGCCTGTCGCTGCTCACGGCGCTCGCATTTCTCCTGGTCGCCCCACTGCCCCTGTTGGCCCACCTCGGGCACCCGGAACGATCCTTCGAGATCTTCCTCACGCCCAACTTGAATTCGGCTATGGCCATGTTCGGTTTCGTCTATGCCTGGTATCTCGCCGTGGTCCTGCTGTTGGAGATCTGGTTCGACTATCGCAAGGACGCGGTCATCTGGTCGCGGCATGAAACCGGGTTCCGGCGACTGGTGCACCGTGTGTTCACTCTCGGCGCCAATGACCTCTCGGAGCATGCAGTGCGCTTCGACCGCAGCGCCGGCAAGTTCATCACCGTCATCGGCATTCCTTCGGCCTTCCTGCTGCACGGCTACGTCGGATTCATCTTCGGGTCCGTAAAGGCCAACCCGTGGTGGAGCAGCGTGCTCATCCCGGTGGTTTTCCTGTTCTCGGCGATGGTCTCGGGCATCGCTCTGATTCTGATCCTCTACATGCTGACGTCGTTGTTCCGGCGGATGGAGATCGACATGCGATGTGCAGACAAGCTGGGGTCTTTCCTGTTCTACGCGTTGATCATCGACTTCTCGCTCGAAATGCTGGACTTCATCCACCGCCTTTACGAAGCCGAGGAGTCGATCGGGATTCTCTCCCAGATGATCTCCAGCCGCCTGTTCATCAGCCTCGTTGTGCTGCAGATCTTGCTCGGCACCGTCGTCCCATTGGTGTTGCTGGGCATCTTCAGCCCGGCGTTCCACACCCGCGCCTTCGTCCACGCCCCGGCCGAGCTCCGGCGCCTGATCTACTTCTGCGCCGCGATCTTGATCGAGGTGGGCATCTTCAGCACCCGCTGGAACGTGGTCATCGGTGGTCAGATCTTTTCGAAGAGTCTGCGCGGCCTGACCGTCTACAAGGTGGAGCTGCTCGGTCTGGAAGGGTTGTTGACCTCGGTGTTCCTGCTGATTCTCCCCTTCGTCATTCTTTACGTCCTCGTGAAGTTCCTGCCCCCGTGGCCTGAGGCGGAAGCGGCGGCGCCCTCGGAACCGAACTCCTGATCGCCGGAACCGGCGATCGGCCCTCCAGGAAAACCTGCCTCCGGCAGTATGCACGGGGAAGGTGGGGCGACCGTCTACGGCAGAAAGGGGAGCCGATGGCCGCGGGCCCCTCTCTTCAACCACCGGTGACGTTTCCGCTCCGGCGGGATCCAGTCGTCTGCTGAACCCGCGTTGCCCCCTTTCAGCCGGTTTCCGGGTGCGAATGGCGCATTTCGGGCGGTCACCGGCCGCTACAAGGCCGCCTCAGCGGGCGATTTTACCGCGCTCTTGGGAACATCGCCCGGCGCAGGCGCGTCGAAATGTTTTTGCTCTAATCTCTTGCACGGTGGTTGTCGATATGGTAAAAGCCCTGTTGTCCTTGCAGGACAGCGGGCGGCGGTCAAGGGGCGGCGCCAGCCGCGCGAAAAAGGTGAAACGTGTGGAATGGAAATTGCATCTCAATTGTGCTAAGATCTTTGCACTTGGCGCCCAACTCAGGGGTGCGGCAGAGGGGCTGCCACCTGCTCACGCAGGAAACCTTAGCGACTGCGGCTAATGGAGCTGAAACCTTTTGCCTCTGGCGCCGTCTATACTAAGGCGTACGGAATACGGACGCCACCGCCCGGCAGGCCACCGGCGGATTCAGAGAGACCGGCGGGCCCCGAGCGGCACTACTAGGAATAGCTGACCAGCTAGTCCTACTGAAGGAGAAGTTGCCATGACGAAAACGGAGCTGAAGAGATTCAGAAAGATACTAGAGGAAAAACAAGCTGAACTGGCACGAGTGCTCCGCAACCGCGAGGCCATCGCCATCGAGAAGAGTGCGGATGCGCTCGACGAGGTGCAGAACGCCGCCGAGCGCGAACTGGCGATCCGCAACCTGGACCGCGAGTCGAACCTGCTACGCCTTGTAAAACTGGCGTTGCGCCGGATGGACGAGGGCACCTATGGGACGTGTCTGCACTGTGAGGAAGAGATTAACCCTAAGCGGCTCAAGGCGGTACCGTGGACGCCTTACTGCATCACGTGTCAGGAACTGGCCGACCGCAGCGACAACGCCGAGTTCCTCGACGAGCTGATGATGAACGCCGCTTGAGGCAGCTTCTCGGTAGGACTGTGCGGGCGCGGACTCAGCGGTCCGCGCCCTTCGTGTCTCCGGGCCCCACCTTCCCCCGTTTACAGGTCCGTTTCCATGGGTGGCAGGCGCTGCCGCTGTACCCGGATGCCGATGACGTTCCGCATTCGCCCCTTTTCACCACGGCATCCCCGGTAGGAAAAGAATTCCACCTGGCGGCACCGCGTGCAAAGGTTCGCCACATCGATCCTGTCCGGCGGCACCCCGGCTTCGAGGAGTTGTAACCGATTGGCTTCGATCAGGTCGAGGAGCACCTTGCCGGAGGGCGCCGGCCGCCGGAGCGATTCCCCAAAACAGCCTGCTACCTCCGGCCCCACTTCGTAACAGCACGGACCAATGCCCGGTCCGATGGCCGCCATCAGTTTCAAGGGGTCCGCTCTCCAGCTCCGGGCCAGACGCTCGATGGTTCTGCTTAGGATCCCGGCGGCCGTTCCCCGCCAGCCGGCGTGCACCGCGGCCACCGCCTTTACGTCGGGTGCCGCCAGCAGCACCGGGAAGCAGTCGGCGGTCCGGACGCCCAGGTACTGGCCTGGCTTTCGGGTGATCAGCGCGTCAGCTTCCCCCACGCACCCGTCGGCTTCTTCGACCGTCAGTACCCGCGCCGAGTGGACCTGGCGGAGGGTGGCCACCGGCCGGGTCTCCAGCCCTTGGGGAAAGCGCCGCGTGCCGAAGCCGTGCCGTACCCAGCCCAGCCCTTCGAGAAGGCTGCTGGCGTAAGAGCCGTCGCGGCGTTGGTAAAACACGCTCAGGCAGGATGGGGCACCTGGGCCACCATCACCCGCTTCTTGAAGTCCTCAAGCATGCTTTCATCCAGCCGGACCTCGGTCGGGCGGCGCACGAAGGTGGCCATGGCGTCGATCTTCTCCTGAAGCTTCAGGAGCCCGTAGAAGAGGTTCTCGGGCCGGGGCGGGCACCCGGCCACGTAGACGTCCACCGGAACGATCTTGTCCACTCCCTGCAGCACGCTGTAAGTGTTGAACGGCCCGCCGACGCTCGAGCAGGCGCCCATCGACATCACCCACTTCGGATCAGGCATCTGGTCGTAGATCCGCTTCAGCACCGGGGCCATCTTGAGCGTCACCGTCCCGGAGACGATCATCAGATCCGACTGCCGCGGGCTGGGACGGAACACTTCGGCGCCGAACCGCGCGATGTCGAAGCGCGCCGTCGAGGCGGTGATCATCTCGATGGCGCAGCATGCCAGGCCGAAGGTCAGCGGCCAGATCGATCCTTCCCGGGCCCAGTTGAAGACGTAGTCGACCGAGGTGGTCAGGACGTTCTCCTCGAACCGGTTGTACAGGATCGACATGACAGGCTCCTGATACGACGATTCTAGCATTCCGCCGGCTGGTTCCGCCGGGCTCGTCAGCCGGATGTACAATCGGGGAGTGATGCGTTCCACCCTGCTCGTTCTCTCCCTGTTCGCAGCCGTCGCCTGGGCGCAGGACCGCCCGGGACTCTTCTTCCGCGAGGACTGGAAAGAGATCCCCCCGGAGACTCCCATCAGCCAGAAGCACGTGGCCAACCCGGACCTGATCCTCACGCTCCACGGCCCGGGCGCCTCCGGTCTCAAAAAGAGCCATCACGACAAGCCGGCCGACGATCCCTATTACCTCTGGTCCGGCCAGGCCGAAGGCAACTGGGCTATGAGCCTGCGGCACCGGACGATGGACGCCGACCTCACCGGGCTGGCCAAGATCCGCTGGCGGACCAAGCAGGCCGGCTTCCGCGAGCTGCGCATCATCCTGAAACTGGCCGACGGGACCTGGCTGGTGAGCGACCAGTCGGATCCGCCTTCGACGGATTGGCGCATCCGCGAGTTCAACATCGGTGACATCCGCTGGCGGGAGCTGGATATCGAGAAGGTCGTCGAAGGCCGCTGGGTCGAGAACCCGGATCTCAGCCGGGTGCGGGAGATCGGCGTAACGGACCTGATGCGCGGCGGCGGTAGCTTCGCCTGCTCGCGCCTGGACTGGATCGAAGTCTACGCCCGGGGGGTCAAACGCCGGTGAGCCGCCGCAGCGTCAAACGGCGCCCAGTTCCTGCCGCTGCCACGCGAGCGTCCGGCGCAGCCCTTCTTCCAGGCTGAAGCGGGGCTTGTGCCCCAGATCGCGCCTCGCGGCGGTGGTGTCGGCCTGCGAGTGGCGCACGTCTCCGGGCCGGGGCGGGCCGTAGAGCGCCGGAATCTCGACCCCCTCCAGCCTCTGCAGCGTCTCCCAGACCTGGTTCAGGGTGTACCGGTTCCCGTTGCCCGCGTTGTAGACCTTGCCGCCGACCCCCTCGGCCCGGGCCGCCTTCAGCATCAGCCCCACCACGTCCTCGACGTAGGTGAAGTCACGCGACTGCTCACCGTCGCCGAAGATCGTCGGGCTGCGCCGCTCGATCAGGCACTTCAGGAAGATCGAGATGACGCCCGAGTACGGGCTCGAGGGGTCCTGGCGCGGGCCGTAGACGTTGAAGAACCGTAGCGAGACCGCGTCCAGCCCATAGCAGGTGTGGAAGACCGAGGCATAGTACTCACCCATCAGCTTCTGGGCGGCGTAAGGTGACAGGGGCCGCGGCGCCATCGACTCCACTTTGGGCAGCGTTTCGGTGTCACCGTAGGCCGAGGAGGAGGCCGCATAGACGACGCGTCTCACTTTGCCCTCCACCGCCGCCCGATAGACCTGGAACGTTCCGTCTACGTTGACCTCATGGGAAGGAACCGGCTGTTCGATCGACCGCGGCACCGACGGAATCGCCGCCAGATGGTAGAGGGTGTCGGCCCCGGCGATCACCGGAGCGATGGCGTCGTAGTCCCGGATGTCGATCCGGTGGAACTCGATCCGGTCTTCGAGGCCGGCCAGGTTGCGCTCCTTGCCGGTGAGCAGGTTGTCGATCACGACGACCGGGGCGCCGCCGTCGGCCGCGAGCCGGCGCACCAGCGCCGATCCGATGAAGCCCGCTCCCCCGGTGACGACGTGGCGTTTCATAGGCCGAGTTTCGCAATCTCCCGGTTCAGGTGCGCGATCGCCTCGCGGGCGATCGTCTCAGGCTCTGGCGAGAAGTCGAAGACCTCGGTCGAGACCCAGCCGGGGAAGTTCCGCCGGGCCAGCACCTCGAGGACCGGCTTGAAGTCGTAGTCGCCGGCGCCCGGATAGCGGCCGTCCATCTCGTTGACATGGACGTGGCGGATGTAGTCGAAGTAGCGGTCCACCAGGACGGCGTGGGGCTCGGTTTCTTCCACCGCGTTGTGGGTGTCGAACATGGTCTGGATGGCCGGATGGTTGATCTGCCTGACGATCTCGACCGCCTCTTCCAGGCTCAGCAGAACGTCGCACTGGTCGGAAGGCAGAGCCTCGGGGAGCACCGTTACACGGCGCTCGGCGGCGTGCGGCGCTACAGACGCCAGCCCGTCGATGAAACGTTTCGTCGCTTCTGCCCGGCTGGAGCCGCCGGTGGCGCAGCGCTGTTGGGGCGAGCCGAAGACCATGACGCCGCAGTCTTCGCGGTCGCCGGCCAGGTCGGCGCAGAGGTCGATCAGGGCGTGAACGTGGTCCCAGCTCCGCTTCCGCAACTCCTCGTCCGGGGTCGTCACGTGCAGGCCTTTGGGAGCGGCCATCAGCCAGTGCAGCCCGACGAAGTAGAGGCCTTCACCAGCCATGATCTCGCGGTACTCTCGCCTTTGGGCGGCCGGAATCCGGGGCGGATCTTCGGCCAGGGTGAAGGGTGCGATCTCGATGCCCTGATAGCCGAAACCCCGCATGGACCGGCACATGTCGGCGAGCTTCCAGCCCTGATAGACCTCGTTGCACAGCGAGAGCTTGAACTGGTAGCCCATGAGTTCTCCAGTGTATCAAGCCTCTTCCCGGTACTGCCCCGGGGACGCGTCGAGGTTCGGAGGGGCCCGCGCGGCGCGCTGCCCGGAGGCGGGAGTCACACGCGATCGGAGAAATCTTTCCCGTTGCGTTTCAGTCGATTGCGCGCGACGCCAGCGGTAGCCGTTGCCGCGGCTCCTCTATCCTGGTGGCCGGGAAGGGAATTCGATCCTGCCTTGCGCGAATGCGCGACTCTTCTGAATCCTCTGGACCCTTCTCTGTCGTCCTGCCCGCTCCATTCCAGAGAGCGATCCTGTCCCAGCCGGTCGAATTCCCTCTCAACTTCTCCCCGCCGGCGCATCCAAGAAGTCTTGCCAGCTCTGAATGATCCGCCCGAGCTCCGCCAGGTCCGCCGGATCGAACTCCGGCAGCGGCGGCCGGGGTGGCCCCGCCGGGCGTCCAATGAGTTCCCGCGCCTTCTTCATCACCGCGACTTCGTAGCCGGTGCGCCGCGTCCGCAATTCGAAGAGCGGGTGTACGTACCGCTCGAGAATCCGGCCGAGGCGGTCCAATTCACCCCGCACGGCCGCCTCGCCCCAGTGGAGCGCCAGTCTGGGGGCGACCGCGGAAATGCTCGAAGTGAACGCGCGGATGCCAATAGCGCGGTAGGCGGCGGCGCAGTCGTCACCCGCCCCGCCGATCCATACCAGCCGGTCTCCCAGCTTTCCCATGATTCGCTGCAGCCGCCGTGCGTCGGCCTGGCCGTCCTTCCAAAGCTGGAGCGTGGGAACCGCCTCGGCCAGGCGGGCGGCCTGCGCCGGGGTGAATGAGGCCCATCCCCGGCTGTAGAGGCACAGCGGCAGTCCCGTGGCCGCTCCAATGTTGCGGTAGTACCCAAGCAGGCCCTCGAACGGGGCGTTCGGGTAATAAGGGGGCAGAACCAGCAGCGCTGCGGCGCCGGCGGCTTCCATTCTCCGGGCCGTCTCGGCGGCGACGGCGGCGTTGCATCCGACGCAGCCGATCACCGGTTTCCTTCCGGCGGCGGCCTTCACCGCGATGCGCGCCATCTCCACCGCCTCGCCGGGCGACAGCGAATAGGCCTCGGAGATTCCCGCCGGCACGTTGATGGCGCAGAACCCGTAGCTCGACAGCCAGTCCACGTCCCGCTCGAGGGCAGCGAGATCGAGGGAGAAATCCGCCCGGAACGGCGCCAGCGGAAAGCCGATGATACCTTGGAGGGATTCGGCATCCGGTTGCCCGCTCATGAGGAGTAGTCTATATCGCCCGGGGCGCCGCTGAGCCTCCGGCATCGCGCGGCGCCGGTATTGCAGGGCCTTGAAGCGCATCGCTCATTTCGCCGTTTACGCTGGACGTGACATGCGTCATAATGGGTCTACTTGAAATTCTCCAGGAGGAGGGATATTGTGTCCGTTATGCTCACCGCGCCTGTTCTGAGGCGCCTGCTCGTCGTGGTGCTCAGCATCGCGGTCGCGTCGCCGCCGTTGTGGGCCCGCGCCCAGCAGCAGGCGGCGCCGAAGAAGCTCAAGATCGTCATCCTCGAAGGCGAAGGCGCTATCAACAACATCCGCCAGCGCACCGCCCGGGAGCCGATCGTCCAGGTGGTGGACGAGAACAATCGCCCGGTGGCCGGCGCCACCGTCATGTTCCTGCTTCCGGAAAGCGGTCCTGGCGGGACGTTCCCCAACGGCGCCAGAAGCCTGGTAGTGACCACTGACAGCCAGGGGAAGGCGGTAGCCAAGGGTTTCCGGGCCAATGCTGAGACAGGAAAGTTCCAGATCCAAGTCGAGGCGACCTACCGCGACCTCGTGGCGCAGACCACCATCAATCAGGCCAACGCCGTGCTCACCGCCGGCGCCGCGGCCGGCGCCGCCGGGGGGATTTCCGGCAAGGTGATCGCGATCCTGGCCATCGCCGGCGCCGCCGTGGCCGGCGGCGTGATCGCCGCGACTTCCGGCGGCAACGGGGGTGGCGGTACGACGCCGCCCGTGCAACGCACCATCATCACCCCAGGAACGCCTTCAGTGCAGCCGCCGGGCAACCCGTAAGGCCGCCGCCCCCGTACTGGCTTGGTCGAGGAGGTCCTCATGAGAACGCCAATTGTTGCTGCCCTGCCGTTCGTTCTGTGCGCCACGGTTACGGTTCTCTCCGGACCGGCGTTCAGCCAGCAACCGGTCACTCCCGGCGGCGCCGGTCGTGCGCTCCGCCAGGATGTTTTCCCGGACAGCCGCCGGGACGTTCCGAGCGCTCGGAGCGTCCGCGGGCCGATTCTCGGTTTCGCTGTCGATGATGCCGATGGGGTGCGGCTGATCCGCGGCATGCCGGGCGCTGCGTCGTTCAGCGCCCCGGTCGCCTCCGTCCGCGGCCTCGCCGCCTGGGCCGTTTCTTCTGAGCGAGGTTACATCCTGGGGGTCCCCGACCGCGCCGGGCGACTCGTGCTCTTGCGCAATCTGGACGCCCTGCCCGAGAGGGTGGAGCTCCCGGCCGATGCAGGCCCGGGGACGCTCATTGCCTTGAGCCCACTGGGTTCGGCCGCGGCGGTCTTCGACGCCGCTGGCAACCGCCTCATCGTTTTCGGCGGCCTGCCCGATCATCCATTTCCGCGCTGGCGCCTGGCCACGGACGCGCTGCCCGGCCCGATTCAAGCTTTGGCGGTCGCCGATGAAGGCGGCGCCGTTCTGGCCGCCGCCGGAAAGGCCCTCGTCCGCCTTCGGCCCGCGGCGGCTTGGGAGTTCGTAGCGCCGCTGGCCGGTTCTGCGCGATTGGCGTTCGTCCCAGGCCGGGACGAGGCCGTCTATCTCGACGGAGTCGCCCTGGAGGCTGCTTTAGTTCGTTTCACCGCTTCGGGAGTTTCATTGGAGCCTCTGTTCGGCGGCAGGGATGGGTTGCGGGAGCCGGTGGCGGTCGCTGTCGGCTCTGATGCGCGCATCGTCTACGTTGCGGACGCCGCCTTGCCGGGGGTCTATGCCTTCGACCTCCGCTCACACATTCTCTCTACTGTCCGGAGCCCCCACGAACCGGTAACGCTGGCCCGTTTGCGCGGCGCCCGGCTGTTTCGATTGACAACCGGCGCTTCGGGGCCGGTCTATCTCTACGACGGGAGCCGAGGGGCGCCCCACGTGGCCTTCATTCCGGCGGCCGTCGACGCCATTGGCGGGGGTGAGAAATGAGACGGCTCACCGCAGTTGTTTCTCTGGCGTGCCTTTTTCTGCTGCTGCCGGCGGCGGGACTGGCCCAGACGCCGGTGATCAGGCAAATTATCCCGGACCACGGGATCGCCGGCTGGCCGGACACGGAGCTGCGGATCATCGGCACCGGATTCATCCCGACATCTGGGGGGACTCCACCCAAGACGGTGGTCTACTGGTGGGTTGGACCCAGCCTAGACCAAATCAGCCCGTCCTCCGTCACCGAGACAGAGATCCGGGTGATCGTTCCTGCCTTTCACTTTTCAGAAGTGGACACGGTACAGATCTCCGTGTTCAACAACCCGGTCGAACAGGAATCCAATCGGGTCCCCTTCGAGATCCGTCCGCCGGACCTGAAGATCATCACCGATTCGCCGCTGCCCACCGGCGTGGTCAACGATCCGTACCTGGTTACGCTGGAGGCCGCTGACGGGATTCCCCCTTACGAGTTCCAGCCCATGTCGGCGCCGCCGCCGGGCCTGACGCTCTTCCAGGACGGCCTGCTTACCGGGAGCCCTACTCAGGCGGGCTCGTACCAGTTCGGCGTCCGGGTGATCGACGCCCAGCAGAATGAGGCGACGAAGACGTTCGACATCCTCATCAACCCGCCGTTGGACATCACCACCCCGTCCACCCTCCCGGCGGGTACCGTAGGCCAGCCATATTCCATACAATTACAGGCCATTGGCGGCGTGCCCCCCTATACCTGGGGCCGGGTTGCCGGCGTCTTCCCGCCCGGACTGTTCATTACCGGCGGCGGGGAGATCCGCGGAACCCCATCGGAACCCGGCGCCTACCGGGTGACGGTCCGCGTCACCGACAGTGAAAACCGCACCGATTCCCAGGAATTCGAGATCACCATCAACGCGCCGGGCTCGGCGTTGCAGAT
The DNA here is from genome assembly GCA_026984795.1 of Solibacteraceae bacterium. GTDB lineage: Bacteria > Acidobacteriota > Terriglobia > Bryobacterales > Bryobacteraceae > JALSRK01. The sequence goes on from JALSRK010000045.1 coordinate 31,638, forward strand.
CACAACGGCCTCCCCGTTGCCGGATGCGAGTCTCGGCCAGCCGTACTCGCAGACGCTCGAGGCCACCGGCGGGACGCTCCCGTATCAGTGGAGTCTGGTCGAGGGCTCGCTGCCGCCCGGTCTATCCTTCGGTCCGGACGGCGTCATCGCCGGCACGCCAACGGCCACCGGGACCTTCTCGCTACTGATCGGCGTCCAGGACGCAGCCCAGGCCACGGCGACGAAGACCTTCGTCTTGTCGGTCGTCCAGGCGCCGCTGCAGATCACTACCGGTTCGCCCCTGCCCGGCGCCATCGTAGGCGAAGCCTATTCGGTGACGATCGAGGCCACCGGCGGTACGCCGCCCTATTCCTGGAGTCAGGCGTCCGGCGCGCTGCCGCCGGGGATCACGTTCAATCAGGACGGAACTCTGAGCGGCGCCCCGACGCAGGCTGGCTCTTACAGTTTCGGGATCGTCGTGACGGACGCCGTGGGAGAGACCGACAGCCGTACGTTCGTTCTCACGGTGGCTCCGCCGCCGCTCAGCATCGTCACCGGTTCCGCTCTTCCGGACGGAACCGTGGGGATGGCCTATTCCGTGAGTCTGGAGGCCACCGGCGGCTCGCCGCCTTACACCTGGAGCATCCTCTCCGGGGCTCTGCCCGATGGGCTCTCGATGGGCGCCGCCGGCGTCATAACCGGCAATCCCCAGGCCGCCGGAACGTTCTCATTCCAGGTGCGGGTTCGGGATACCGCCGGCGGGAGCGACGAGAAAGGCTTCACCATCGTCGTTGGGCTGCCGCCCTTACAGTCCGACATCATCGGGCTTCCCGATGAGACCGATCCCGCTCAGCCGCAGACCGCCCAGGTCACCCTGAGCCAGCCCTACCCGACGGACATCACCGGCACGCTCACCCTCACCTTCACCCCGGACGCCACCGTGCCCGCCGACGACCCGGCGGTTCAGTTCGCTACCGGCGGCCGCACCGCTCAGTTCACCATCCTCGCCGGGATGACAACGGCGCAGTTCGGCTCGGCGAACAATATCGGCGTCCAGACGGGCAGCGTGGCCGGCCGCATCGAGGTTACGGCCCGGTTCACCGCCAACGGGGAGGACATCACCCCGGACCCGGCGCCGGTGCAGGTGATGACCGTCCGGCGAGCGGCTCCGGTGATCCAGTCGGTCCGGATCGTCCGGACCACCGGCGGCTTCGAAGTCCGCGTCGTCGGGCTCTCGAGTCCGCGCGACATGAGCCAGGCCGTGTTCCAGTTCACCGCCCGCGCCGGCGCCAACCTGGAAACCACCCAGGTGACGGTGGATCTCGGCTCCGTCTTCTCGAACTGGTACCAGGGCGAACAGTCGTTCCCCTTCGGGAGCACGTTCGAGTATGTGCAGCCGTTCACCATCCAGGGAGACAGCAACGCCGTGGCCAATGTGAGCGTGACCTTGACGAACTCGTCCGGCACATCGCAGCCGGCGAGTGCGAACTTCTGATTCAACAGCAGCAGCCCGCTCCCTTGCCGGCCGGTCGAAACCGGCCGGCGAGGGAGTACCGAGCGGGGGGCGGACGCCCGTTGCCGGGCTGTCACCGGCTCTCGGCCGGCCGCGGCGTGCATCGCCGGCGGCGCAGCTTCCGGGCGGTCCACTCTTTATACGTTTGGATCTGTTTCGCGAGTTGCTTCCGGATCTCGCTGAATGTCGCTCCGGTGTCCACCCAGGGAGCTTGACACATCGACCGGGCCGTCGCCAGGCGCCACCGCGTGTCGGTGTCGAAAGCAGAAAGCCAGATGGCGATCCCGTTGAGCAGGTCGGTTTCGCTGCGGGCTTCGAGCAGTGTGCGGGTGGAGATGAAAATCCTTCCGTGCGACTCGAAAAACTCGGGGTCGTCGCTGAGGACCGGTACGATGATCAACGGTCTCCGGCTGCCGGCCAGCGGCGCCAGACGCCGTCCCAGCCGGGCCAGATAGCCGACGAGGTCCGCGTCGTGGTAAATGGGCAGCTCCTGGCCCTGGGCGTTTTCCACTCGCAGAAGCTGCCCCAGCTCTCCCCCGCACTGCATCTGAGCGGATGGCGCCACCGCCAGCCGCCCCGCAAACACGAGTGTAATGATTACCGGCGGGCTCAATTTTTCCCTCGTTTTCCCAATTAGGGATTATAGGGTCTTGTGTCTTTTATCGGCCCCCGAAGATCTTTCTTGAGAGCTTGCTTGGAGGGTAGGGTCACTTACCGCACGATGTTAAGATCGATTTCCCGCCGGGGACGGTATCCGTCACCGGTCGCGGGCCGCCGCCTTTTCCGCCTCGAGGACGGCCGACTCGGGGAAGGTCGGGCGGAAGACCACCACCTTTCGGCTCAGCGAATCGACTACGTAGACCCGGCGATGGTGATCTACATATATGTCGTACGGCTTGTGGAACTGATCGATGCCCTCTCCGGACTGTCCGATGAGCGAGATCCTCCGGCCGTTGGAGGCGTAGACGAGCACCGTCTCGTAATCCGGATCCCCTACGTACATCAGGCCGGTGCTACGCTCGATGCCGAACGCCGACGGCCGCCTTACCGGGCCCCAACGAAGGGCCCTCTTGCGCTTGCCCCTCGAATCGAATACTTCCACCTGCCGCGTGCCTGTATCCAACACGTAGACGTCCTTCAACCGCACGGCCAGCCGTACCGGATTTCGGAGTCCGCCCGCCTCGGACGAAGCCCCCAGCCGGCTCACCGTCTCACCCTCCTGATTGAAGACGAGGACATCGTGCCTCCCCGGGTCGGTCACGTAGACCCGGCGCAGATCGACTGAGACGGCGATATCGGACGGCGCCACCAGCTCGTGACGGTTCCGTTTCCCCAGCAGCCGGCGCAGGTACTCGCCCGTCCGGTCAAATACGAAGATCTCTCTCAGACAAGCGTCCACGACGTAGACGCGGCCGTGCATATCCACGTCTACGCCCACTGGGCAGCGTAGCTCCACTTTGCCAGCTTTGCGAATTACCCTGTATTCGTTCGCCAGAACATGGAACATGTGCACCGCGCGGGCTCCCTCGTCGGCGATCCAGATCCGGCCCGTGTCATCGACGGCCACCGACCGGGGGATGCGCACCGGCGAGAGATGTTCCGGGCCCCCAAACAGGAGGCGGCCGAGCCCCTTGGCGAACCGGCTCCGGGGGTTCACCCCGGCGTCGGTGCCGATCGTGAACAGGTGCTCGTAGGTGAGTTCTTGTCCGGCCGCGCCCAACGCCGAGACAAGCAAGCACGCCACTATGGCGCCGATCCGCCGCCGGCCGCCGCTTCGAGGAGAGGCCGACCGCACGATCGTTGTTGCCGTCCCCATTGCGTGCCCGCTAATGGTACATCTTCGGATCGTGGTTCTCTCCGTGACAGGTCAGGTAGCAGCGCCCTCGGAAGGTTCCAGTCCTCTCGTAGCGGAGACGTCCGGATTTCGACGGTCCGACGATCGCCAAATCGAAATTGATCAAGGCGTGGTTGTTCGTCACGCTCCCGCCGTTGATGCCGTGCGGATCGTGGCAGGTACTGCAGGAGGTGTCTTCGCCCTGGATGTGCTTTTTGTGCAGCTTGAAGCTCCTGTTCATCAGGATGCTATTGGCGATGTCGTGACACTTGTCACACAGTGCGTAGGTGCCGTTCAGGCCCGGCTGGTACTGCACGCCCGGGCTGTCGTCGCCCGGCTGGGCCGGCGGCACCTCCGCTTCGTACCGGCGCTCGAGGATGTGCGGCCAGTTCGAACCATGGACGCCCGAGGGCTGCGAGCCGCCGTCGTTCCGCGCCTGGCTGTTGTTGTGGCAGTCGCCGCAGTAGATGTATGTGCCCGCCGCCAGACTCCTGCCCGGAGCGCCTGTCAGCGTCAGCATGTTGGACCTCAGGCTCGGCACTTCGCTGTTGGATCGCTGCCGCGGCATGGTGACGTTGTGCCGCGCGACGGAGGAGTTGAACTCGGCGACCGTGTTGAATGGATCTCCCACCGTATCGTCAGTCACCCGCCATGGGGTTCGTCCGTAGACGGCATAGCCCGGCGTCGCCTGGGGCTTGCCGGCGCCGGCCCCGTGGCACTTGAAACAGACTTCGTGTTCCTTCGTCGCCGGCTTTTGAGCGGTGAGCCCCGAAAGGGAATCCACCCCGGTGGCCTCCGCCATCGCCGGCGGCAGCGACGGCGGAGTCGGCGAGAACCCAGGCGTAAGGGCCGCGTGAGGATTGTGGCAATCGGCGCACTCAGCGTGCCGGTTTCCGTTCAGCGGGTAGGCGTTCTCGCCCGGCTGATGCAGACCCGACTTCGTCGTCGTGGGATGGGCGTACGGCAAAGTGAATGCGTTCATCACCGGCGGCAAGGCCGGCGACGTGCCCGTGCCGGCGTGGCATTCCGCACAGGTGTTTTCCTCGACGGCGCGCAGCAGAACCTGGTCCGTGGCCCCGTGGGGAGCATGGCAGGACAGGCAGGCGTTCGAGCCTACGTTGCCGTAATACTCGTTCCGCGTGTGCGTGGCCGCTTGATGGGCCGAACCCATCCACCCGGCGAGGGAGTTCGGCGCCGGTCGCGTAACGTCGTGGCAGGCCAGGCAGAGAGCGCCGCCCTCGTTGGACCGTACCAGGAACTTGCCCCGGGCCGGGTCCTTGTTCTGAATGTGCGGGTCGTGGCAGCTCAGGCATTCCACCCGGTCTTCGGGCAATGTCACGTCTGGATCCGAGGAAACCGCCGGCGTCTGCGAGAGCCCCGGGTAAAGCTGGCCGTCGTCCACCGGCCGCAAGGCGATCGGGTGGTCGCCGCCGAGGTTCTGGCCCAGGACCGTTTCCGGCGACATGGAGCCCGACACCGGGATCGTTCCGCTGCCCACCGTGGTTCCCAGCGCCACGGTCCCGTCGTGGCAGCTCAGGCACAGCCGTGAAGACGTACCCGCCGGGTTGCCGGGAACGGCATCCAGCGTGGGGCTTTGATACGGCGTGTAGGGCCCCTCCGAGGACTGTTGATTCCAAAGGTAGGGGAAGCGCGTATCGGCGTTGTGGGGGATGTGGCAGAAGATGCAGGCGCGGGTGTCCCCTGAGGTCACTGGTCCTGGACCCCCCGCCGAAAGGTTATGGGGCGTGTTCAGTACCTCCGTGACGCGGTTCTGCCCCGGCGCCGCTGAGACAGCCAGGGCGGCGAGGGTCCACAGCGCCTTCCTCATCGTCTCCTCACGAGCCGCGCCTGGCGCGCCGGGCGGGGACGGAAGACCTGCACTCTGGAATTGTAGGAGTCCGCGACCAGCAGCCGGCCCTCGGCATCGACGCAGATTCCCGCCGGCAGGAAGAACTCGCCCGGTTTCGCTCCCCCATGGCCGAAGGCCCAAACGAGCTCGCCAGCATAGGTGAACGCCTGGACGAGCTCGAACATGGCGTCCACCACGTAGACTAGTTTTCGCCCCTCGTCCACGGCGATTCCCTTGGGCCGGAACAGGCCGCCGGGCTCGTTCACCGGCTTGCCGAAGCTGGCAAGGAACGTGCCCTTCCGGTCGAAGACCTGAACCCGGAAGTTCATCGAATCCAGCACGAACACGCGGTCCGGCGCCAGGGCAATGTCGGTGGGGAAATTGAACTCGCCGGGGCCCTCGCCGCGCTTACCCCAGCGCTCCAGCGGACGTCCTTGGGCGTCCAGCACCTCCACGGCGTGGCGCAGCGTGTCGGTCAAATAGATCCGTCCGGACTCCCGGTCGATCGCGATGCCCGTGGGCCGCTTGTAGAGCCCCTCGCCGCCGGCGTCGCCGATGAAGCGGTCGAACTTCCCGTTGCGCCGGAACACGAAGATCTTACCCAGGTCCGAGTCGGTGACATAAATGTTCCCCCGGGTGTCCGTGTCGACGTCGATGGGCGAGCGGAAGCGCTGTTTCCGTGCGCCGTCCAAGCGTTTGTATTTCTTCCTGCGGGGGTCCAGGATGTGCACGGCCGGCCCGGCCCGGTCGGTGATCAGGATCCGTCCCTCCCGGTCCACCGCCACGGAGAACGGCCGCAGCAGCCCGCGGGACCTCTTTGACGGGCCGGCTACGATCCTCGCCAGTTTGGAGAAGAAGCCCCGCCGGATCTTCAGGTCACGGGGCGTCGAAATGCTCCGCAGGAAGGTGACGCTGTAGCCGGCGTCCGACTGCGGCCAGGCCAGCCGGACCGGCGCCTCGTCAGCCGCCCGGCCGGCGCCCGCAGCTAACAGGATCGCGATCATTACCGGCCCGAACATACAGTTTCAGAATACCCGGAAGTCACGCACCCACCGGAAGATGATCGCCTTGCGGAAGCTGCCCCCGCTGAACTGGTACTTGTACAGGATGTAGCCGGCCTCGAAGCGCAACTTCCGGAACCGCCACTCGAGCCACGCCTCCTGCTGCTCGAACCAGGAAGCCAGTTGCGGGCCCAACGTCTGCCGCCGGGCGCGGTACACCCCCCTGATGGTCAATTGCCGCGCCGGGTGTAGCGAAGCGGTGGCGGTCGTGTTGTCGGTCGAGGAGCTGTTGAGCAGCGCTCCTGAATCGAGGAAGCCGCTTTCCGACGTATCCGTGACGCCCGGGATCAGCAGAAAGAACGACTCACCCGCCAGGATCGTCCGGTTGTAATAGGCCGACATCCGGCGGCCGTCGAGGCGGCCCCCGTATTCGCGGCCGTCGAGGTTGGTATTGGTTTCGGCCCGGTTGAAGCGCGACCGGTAGAGCCCGGCGAAGACCTCCCCCGTCCACCGGCCGACGATCCGGCGGCTCACCGCCAGGCGGATCCGTTCGGAGTTGTCTTCGTAAGGCAGGGGCGTGTCGAACCGCTGCCGCGAGCGGATCAGGGTAAATGAACCCGTGGTGCGGACCGTCGAAGCCGTCCCCACCGACGCGCTGGTGTCCAATGCATGGCCGCGAGAATCGCCGGGACTCCCCCCGACGAGCCTCGTGGCGTTCACGAAGATCGAGTAAGTGGTCGCCAATGAGAGCCAGCGGTTCGACCACGAGTGGTTCACGCCCCCACCGGCCGTCTTTACGCTGCCGGTCAAGTTCAGATTCTGCCCTGGGGGCGCCGTGATCGAGGTGTATTCTCCCCGGCCGAACAGCCGGAGTGTGGGATGCAGGAGGTATTCGGCGGTCGCTTCGATCCGCCCGTTGGACTGTTCCGTCGGGGGCAGCAGCGCCGGAGTGAGTCCGTTTTCCGGATTGGCCGCATACTGCGAGAAGTTCCCCGTATATTGTCCCCGGATGGAAGCGCGGAGGCGAGCGCCGGGGGCGTACTGAAGCCCCGCGCTCACATTGCTGTAATCGAACTGATAGTCCCCGGTAGTGAAGACGCCCTGATTGGCCGTGCGGACCGCCGAGGCGCTGAAGAGCAAGCTCTCCCGGATCGGGCGCTGGGCGTAGACGCCGGCGGTGTCCAGCGTGTAATCGGAGCCGAACAACACGTCCGTACCCTCTTTTTGCGAACCGAGAATGGCCAGGCGCCGCTGGTCCTGCCGGTTGTAATAGCCGTTGAACAACCACCGCTTCCACTTGTCGCGCCCGCTCAGCGAGAAGTTCTTTGAACCCACGTCCGAGCCGCGGGCGGCGATCGCCTCGGGCGTCGTGATGTTCGAGGTCAGGCTGTAGCTCACCTCGTATACGGCCCGGTTCGGCACGATGTGGCGCCAGTCGAGCTCGAGTAGCGAGTCCGAGTTGTTACTGAGAAACCGCGTGAAAGCGTTGTCGGCGGCCATCAGCAGCGGCCTCTCAATCCGCGAGTATCGGAAGCGGAACGGCCACCGCGACATGGGCAGGAACGACGTTTCGAAAGCCAGCCCGGAGCCCTCTGAGACTCCGGAAACGCCGCCCTGGAATCCACTGCTGAGCTGGGGCTGGACTCGATAAGTGATGAAGTACGGACTAAGGATGTAGCTGCGGTAGTCCAGCTTCAGGGTGGTGAACGGGTTCTGGATATGCTCGTCGAACCGGCCGCGGGCCTTGCTGTCCATCCAGCCGACGGCGAGAGAGCCGCTCAGGTGCTTCGCGCCTTCCCAGGGCGCCGGCTGTCCCACCAGCGGCCCCGCCAGAAAAACTATTGCCAGGCTGGACTCAAGAACCCGCACGATCGACCGATAAGGCAGAAAGGAGGGGGGCGCGAAGCCCCCCGGAATTGCGTACAGCCCAGTTACAGGTGGCAGGCGCCACAAAGGCCCTGCTTGGAGTTGGAATTGGCCACGCGTAGAAACGGGCTGATCGAGTTGTCATGCACGTTGTGGCACGAAGCGCACTGCACGGTGTTGTTGCCGCCGTCGTCATACAGCACGACGCCGTTGGTGACGGCCGTCGTCGGCGATTCCAGACCGGCGTCCGCCGTGCTGTAGATCATGTTCACCGGATGGTCGTCGGTCAGCCCGGCGGAGTTCGTCGGGTTGCCGACGGCGGCGTCTTCCGTCGGTCCGATCACGGTCGGGGCCGTGACGCCGTCATGGCAGCTCATGCACAGCACTGAGTACAGCTTGGCCCCCGAAGGAGGATTGGTGTCGCTGTAGGTGGCGTCGCCAATCTCTTGCGGGGTCTCATCCATCGTCGGGCTGTCATAAGTGCCGAAGATTTGGGTGCTGAACTGCCGCGCCCACAGCAGGGTCTGTCCCCGGCCGGCATTGGCCTGCGCCGTGTGCGGCACATGGCATGAGGCGCATCCGTTGTGGCCGACATCATGGTCGGTGCCGAACACGGTCGTCTTGCTTTGTGCCAGCAAGCCCGTCGGAAAGACGACGGCGAGTGCGATCGCCACAAGGAACACGAGCGCGAATTTCATGGTTTGTCACTCCTTTCTCTCGAATCTTGTTGTAGCCTCAAAGGCTTGAACCTCGGCTGCATCTCAAACTCTCTCCGTCCGACGCATCACCTCCTTCCGGGTGGCCGCAGGGTCGCCGCAGCGACGTCGGGCTGCGAAATGTACTGGAAAACTTGGAGGCGGCCCGGGTGCTCCTCGAAGCCCTGCTCGACGACGTAGATCCGATCCTCTTCGTCGATCGTGATCCCCGTCGGCAGCAGAAACTGCCCTGGCCGCACGCCGAAGCTCCCGACGAACAGTAACGGCTGCCCGTCGGGATCGAAAATCTGGAAGTTGTTGAACTCGGCGTCCAGCACATAGATGTGGCCTTCGCTGTCCACCGCAATGCCTTTGGGCCGCACGAAGTTGCCCGGCTGCACGCCCACTGTTCCGAAGGTCCGACGAAACTTGCCGTCCGGGCCGAAAACCTGGATCCGCCGGTTCCATGTGTCGGAAACGTAGAGATTCCCTTCTCGGTCCACCGCGACATTAGTGGGGCCGGCGAACTCGCCGGGCTCGGCGCCGCCGGCTTCGCTTCTCCGGCCGATCTCCTGGACGAGTTGAAAGCTTTGCGTGTCGAAGACCAGGACCTGGTTCCGTTTCACGTCGGCCACGTACAACCGGTTCCTGGCCCGGTCGATGGCCACGCCTCCCGGCCGCTCGAAGATCCCCGTCCCGAAGCCCGCCGCGGGACGCCCGTCGGGGGTGAAGACGACGATCCGGGCCGCGAAAGCGTCGGTCACGAACAGCCGTCCGAACTGGTCGAAGGCCAGGCTGGCCGGCAGAAACAGGGGGAACTGCGAATTGCCGGTCCAGCGCCTGACTGTTTCGTTCGGCAGATCGAAGATCAGGATCGCCCGCTGGGCCATGTCGGCGACGAAGACGCGGCCGGCCCGGTCCACCGCTACCCCATAAGGTTTCACCAGGCGCAACAGCCGCCGCCGCGCGGACTTGCCCGTAATCCTCTCGACGAAGGTCGGCTTGTACTGCCCGGTGACGTCTTCCGAGGATCGGATCACCCGGATGAAGCGGATCCGCGGCTTCTCCGGCGGCCCCGGCCACACGAGGTCGAACTGCGGCGCGTAGGGAGCCCGCTTCTGTTTCTTCTTCTTCGCCGGCGCCGGCGCCACGAGCAGCAGCGCACAAACGATCCCGGCGATCCATTTGGTGCTTGCTGTCGCCTTCCTCATCGCCATCCCTCTTTCCGCCTCAGTGGCACTTCAGACATAGGTCGCTCGTCTTCGGCGTGTCGGTGACCAGGAGATCGCGGCTTGCCTTCGTCGCGTGCGGCAAGTGGCACGTCAAACAATCGATTTCCGGCTTGTTTCCTTCAGCCGGTTTCTTCACCGGGTGCATCGCCAAGGGGTGCCCTAGCGTGCCGTTCTCCCTGAGCAGCAGCATGCTCAGGTTCTCGAAGGCGCCCGGCCCCAGCGTGGCGCGGCCTCCGAAGAGCGGGAAAGGCTTGCTGGTATGGACGATCTTGGCGGCGTTGTCGCCGTGACACCCGAGGCACAGATCATTGCCGGCGGCGTAGAGCTGTTTGTCGTTGGCCTCCGCGTGGGGGTCGTGGCACAAGACGCAGGACTGCCGGACCGGCTCGTGCACGTACTTCTTGCCGGCGACCACCTCGCCGTGGCAATCCAGGCAAAGCTCCCGGCCGTCCTTCACCAGGTAATAGGGTTGGTTGCTTCCGTGAGGATCGTGGCAGTCGGCGCACGCGTTGGCGTCGGCCGCCAGCAGGCTGTGCCGGTGGGCGGCGCTTTCAAAACGCTTCTTGAGTTCCTGGTGGCAGCCGAAACAGAGGGCCGCGGTCGTCTCGGCGGTGAGCTTGATCGCTCCGTCGCTCGGCGGCCGATGGCAGGCTTCGCACTGCCGGGCCCCGTACGGGCCGTGCTGCTCTTCGGGGATCAGTTTCGGCAGCGGCGCCGCGTGAGGATCATGGCAACTCGTGCACCGCGCCGTCTGAAACGGTTGGCCGTGGTGCGCCGTTACGATGGCCGAATCCTCGGCGTCGTGGCAGCCAAGGCACAAATCCGGCTCTTTGTCGTTCAAGTACGGTTTGGAGGCGGCCGTGCCTGGTTCGCGGTGATTCAGGTGGCAGGTGTCGCAGCCCAGTTCCACTGCCGGGTGGACCACCGGCTCTTCGAGCTTCTGTTTGATGCCGCTATGGCAGGTCACACACGCCGGCTCCCCCGCTTGCTGAGCATAGGCCGCCGTCCAAAGCGCCACCGTGAGCCCACTAACCCCGATTCGCCACATTGATCCCTACGGCCTCTCTTCATCCGAATCTCGGCTGGACGATCTGGAGCCGCCCCCTCTCCGTCTCCGCCTCAACCGGAACCCGGGCCACTATTTCGCGGATGTCCTCCGCGTCGAACTCTTCCCGCAGGATGCCCGAGAGGATGCGCGGGCGGTATTCCTCAGCGGTCTCGCGCCGTCCCGCCGCCAGGATCACTCTCATGCCGGGCGACCTCGTATCCCCCGCCAGGCAGTGAACCAGTTCGCGTGCCTCAGCCTCGTTCCCGGTTACCTGGACCACGACGAAAGCCGGGTGAAACTCGCCAACTTGCCGCGCCGCCTCGTAGCCATTCCTGGCGAAACGGAACTCGAGATCGTCCGCATCCGCCCGCCACAGCCTTCGCATCTGCGATTCCTTCCGGGTCACCACCAACACCCGCGTCGGCAGCTTCATGATTCGCCGATAATACGTACAGTCCTCACAGGAACCTTGGCAGAAAAGCCGCCGGTGGCCGAGCTCGCAGCCCAGCCGGAGGAGTTCGAAGCACCGGGTCGCTTGGACCCGGTAAACGGCGCAGCGCTTGCACTCATCGCGGGTCCGTCCGGCTTCCGCCAGGTACTCCCAGCAGCGCAACGGTCCACCGGCCGACGCTTCTTGCGCTTTGTGCCTGCCAGCGGCCACCGCAGCCCGCCCGCGCTCGTCCAGGAACCGGTCCAGCTCCGGCCGGGCGATGCGGTAGTGCCCGCCAGCCGTGCGTTCCGCCGGCAGCTTGCCACACTTGATCCACTTGAGCACCGTGTCGCGCTCCACATGGCAAATGCCCGCGGCCTGCCCCGTTGTCAACCAAGCTTTTGCCTTGGCGGCCATCTCCAGGTTCCAGGGTTCATGGTATCAAACTCTTAAAAGCAAGATCAAGGTTTGTGTAGTGGCTTAGTAGTTGTTCGTCTTCTCTGCGGTACTGGCCAGAAGGTACGCTCCGAACGCCGCATTTCCGCCACAGCTTTTGCTAATGCGCGCGCCTCTTCTGGGATTGCGGCTTTAGGAGTGGCTGGTGAGGGTCGTCGGGGGGTACCTTCCCGGCCCACTCTTCCGCCCGGCGGTTGTCCCCCTTCCGGCGCCATAACCAGCTCATTCCAGCGGCGATGTCGGCGGCTTTGGGATCCAACTCGGCGGCCCGTTCGAAACACCGCTCAGCAGCCTCGACCTTTCCCCGTCTGGCTTCGAGATAGCCCAGCTCTACCCACGCCGGCCGGAAGTCCGGGGCTTCGCTGGTCAGGGACTCGAGGATCTCCTCGGCCTGGTCTGCCAGACCGAGGCGCAGGAGCTGCCGGGCCATCGCGAGGCGGCGTCGATATCTTCCCCCGCCGGCTGGTGCGCCCTTGACGGGCTGGGCTTGGCCGAAGATCTCGTCCAAATACCGCTGAACGCTTCCCAGCCCTTCCCGTCCGAACCCGGCGGTCCGGTTGAGCAGCTTTCCGTCCGCCGAGATGATCAGCAGGCTCGGGGTAGCGACGATTTGATAGCGCCCGAAATTGGTGCGGTCCGGATCCAGCAAGACGGGGATCGGCGATCCGCACGAGCTGGCGGCTTTGCGAAGTTGGTCTCGGTCGCTCGGGCCGGAGACCACCGTGAGCAGGGCGGCGCCCTTGTATCGGCGAACCAGTTCCGCGGCGCCGCACAAAGCTTCTTTCGACCGGCGGTACCTGGGGTGCCAGAACAGCACCAGCCGCACCTTCCCGGGAAAGTCCGCCAACGATTTCCTGGCCCCGCTCAGGTCGACCGCTTCGAGCGGCGGCGCCGGCCGCCCGATCGCGAGGCCCCGGGGATGCGGTGAAGCCGCCATTGCGCCGATCCCGGCTCCCATCAGCATCCCAGCCACGCAGCGACTAGTGACTCGCATCCGCTTCCGCCCGCGTATAGGATTCCGGCCGATGGCAGCCGGGCGCGCAAGAACCGCCGTTGCTGGTCTCTTTGTAATTGATCGGCAATTGCCAGTTGCCGAACGGCACCGAATCGCGGATGTGGTTTGGATGCCGGCTGGCGTGGGTTTCGTGGCAAGCCCGGCATGTCCGGCCCTTCCGCGCTTTGTGGACGTGAACGTAGTGCAGGTTTCGGGCGCCGTTGCGGAAGTCGGTCACCGTCGTGGTCTCGGCCTCCGTTGCCAGCGCCGAGTCGTGACAAGAGAAACACAATGCGAAGTTCTCTTCCCGGTAGGGGGCATAGAAGGTTGCCGGGTACTCGGCGAACAGCAGCCGGAAGAAATTCGAACCGTGCGGCTGATGGCAGCCCGAGCAATCTCTTTCCCGGATCGGCCCATGGTGGTCCGGGTTGTCGGCCAGGAGCTTCTTCATGTTCGTCAGCCCCTTGACCCGCGAGCCGTCGTGGCAGGACAGGCACACTGCCAGTCCATCGGCTTTGAGCAGCGGGCGGTGCTCGGCCGCGTGCGGCCGGTGGCAGTTCAGGCAAGCCGGCGGTTCGGTGACCGGGGGATGCTTCACTTTGGCCGACCGCGCGGTCTCGAGAATGTCGCCGTGGCACTGGCCGCAGAGCTCCGCGACCGGCGATTTCAGTTGTGCGGTCTGCTCCGACGCATGCGGATCGTGGCAGGTTGTGCATCCACTCTCCAGCGCCTGGTGCCGGAATGGCTCGGCCTCCAGCCGCTCTTGCATCTCCTGGTGGCAGATGAAACAGAGTTGATTCCCCTCGATGCGGACCAGATGATCGTGGTCCGAAGAGTGGGGATCGTGGCAAGCCACGCAAGCGCCCACGGCCACCGGTCCATGCATGTGTTTGCCCTCGAAGGTCTCGTGGCACATGCCGCAGAGTTCGGCCGGCGGGGCTGTCAGGGTTGCCTCGCCCCCCTTTTCCGGGACATCGTGGCAACTCGTGCAGTCGGCGGCAGCCGCGGCGTGCTCCACGCGGGAGCCCATCAGGTCGGAGTGGCAGGAAGTGCAGGCGGCGCCGCCGGTCTCCGGATGCCGAGCCCACAGGCCGGCGGCGGCCAGAGTCCACATGGCAGCGAGCTTGGTGATCCGGGTCACGAGAAACCTCGGTGCGGCTCGAGGTGAGTTCGACGCTCAACCAAGACCGAGACTATAAGTTAACTACTTGCGGACCTTAAGGTCAACAAACCAACCCCTCAGCGGCACGGCGGCCCCTGCAGCGCCGGCCCGGAAGAAACCCGGCGCCCCGTGTCAACTCCATGAGCCGCCGGAACATTCAGGACACGCGCCAGCCCGCCTGCAAACCCGTTTTCGGAGGCCCTCCCACGGAGGATCGCCACCGGCGCCGCGCCGGCGAACGTCCCACGGCGCCATCGGGCAACCCCCGGCCGCAGAGCTGCCTTCCATTCCACCTCATTCGTTGCCTGCGGATGGCGTCGCCCGGATAGAATAGTCCTGGCATGAGAACGGCAGGAATGGCATCGTTGGTTGCCGGCATCGTGGTGTTGTGGGGTTGCGCGCGCAGCGCTCCGCCCCGCCCCGGAGAGGCCGACTACCCGTACCGCCCCGTTCCGTTCACCAGCGTCCGCCTCACGGATATGTTCTGGGCGCCGCGCATCGAGACCAACCGTACGGTCACGGTACCGTATTGTTTCCGCAAATGCGAGGAGACCGGCCGCATCGACAACTTCGCCAAGGCCGGCGGGTTGATGGAGGGGGACTTCGTCGGTCTTCGATATAACGACTCTGACGTCTTCAAAGTGATCCAGGGGGCCGCGTACTCCTTGGCCATCCACCCAGACCCGGAGCTCGACGCCTATCTCGACGGTCTGATCGCCAAGATCGCCGCCGCTCAGGAGCCGGACGGCTACCTTTACACCGCCCGTACCATCAGCCGCGGCGACGACATGAAGCGGCTCGGCCCGGAACGCTGGTCGAACCTGATCACCAGCCATGAACTTTACAATGTGGGCCACCTCTACGAGGCCGCTGTGGCCCACTACCGGGCCACGGGCAAGCGCACCCTGCTCGACGTGGCTGTGAAGAACGCCGACCTCATCGCCCGGACGTTCGGTCCCCACGGCATCCGCGACGTGCCCGGCCACGAGGAGATCGAGATCGGCCTGGTGAAGCTCTACCGGGTCACTGGCAACCCAGCCTATCTGCAGACCGCTAAGTTCTTCATCGACGAGCGCGGCAATCCGGACCGCCACACCATGGAGCACCCCAAGCGCGGCCGGTGGTACATGCAAGACCACTTGCCCGTGAAGCAGCAGACCGAGGCGGTGGGCCACGCCGTCCGGGCGGGTTACCTCTATGCCGGCGTGGCCGACGTGGCTGCCCTCACCGGCGAGCCGGGCTACCTCGAGGCCCTGGAGCGGATCTGGGAGAGCGTCGTGGGGCGCCGCATGTACCTCACTGGAGGCGTGGGCGCTCATCGCTCGGGCGAGCGGTTCGGCAAGGACTACGAGCTGCCGAACGAAACCGCCTACGCCGAGACCTGCGCCGCCATCGCGAACGCGCTCTGGCAGCACCGGATGTTCCTGCTCACCGGCGAGGCGAAGTACATCGACGTGCTCGAGCGCATCCTCTACAACGGCTTCCTCTCGGGCGTCTCGCTCTCCGGCGACCGCTTCTTCTACCCGAACCCCCTCGCCGCCGACGGCAAGACGAAGTTCAACCAGGGGCACGCCACCCGGGCCCCTTGGTTCCGCACCTCCTGCTGCCCGGTGAACGTCGTCCGCACCATGCCCTCCATTCCCGGCTACGTCTATGCGGTCCGCGACGGGGAGCTGTACGTCAACTTGTTCGTGCAGGGCGAGGCCCGCGTCGAGCTCTCCGGCGCGCCCCTGGTGGTTCGCCAGCGGACGCGGTATCCCTGGGACGGAGACGTCGAGATCGAGGTGGACCCCGGGGCCCGGCGGGAGCTCACGGTGCTGGTTCGCATCCCCGGCTGGGCCCGCAACCGGCCCGTGCCGACGAACCTTTACCGGTACGTGGGAGAGGCGCCCGGCGAGCCCGAAGTCCGGGTCAACGGGTCGCCGCTAGATCTCGATCTCGACCGGGGCTATGTTCGGATCCGGCGTGAGTGGGCGCCCGGCGACCGGATCGGTCTCCGGCTACCCATGCCCGTGCGCCTCGTAGCGGCCCATGAGGCCGTCGAAGCCGACCGCGGCCGCCTGGCGATCGAGCGCGGTCCGCTGGTCTACTGCGTGGAAGGCATCGACAACGGCGGCCGAGTGGATCACATCCGCGTGAGCCGGGCGGCGCGTTTCTCCACCGAGCACCGGCCGGAGCTGCTGGGCGGCGTCACGGTGATCCGGTGGGACGGGCACACGGCCGTGCCCTACTACGCCTGGTCGAACCGCGGCGAAGGCCCGATGGCGGTCTGGCTGCCTGAGGAACGCCCGCGGCGGCGGCCCGCGAGCGCCGCACCCTAGCGGCCCAGGAAGCGCTCGAGCTTGCCCAGTTCCTTCTCCGCCAACCCGAGGTACTTCTTCCCGCCCGCAGCGTCGCCGGCGTTGATGGCGTTCTCTGCTTCGTCCAGATAGTAAACGAGGCGCTGCTCGGCGGCGGCGATATCGGTGCGGAGGCTGAGACCGGAGGCTTCTTGCGACCGCCGCAAGGTATCGATCGAGCGCCGCACCGGCCCGACGCGCGTGGCCATCAGCATGAGCTGCTCCCGGAGATCGCGGAGGGCGGCGTCGTTGCGGGCGGGCGCCGGCTGGGCCGGCGGGTGTTCTGCCAGACGGCGCGACGGCGTTTCACCTTGGACCGGGCGGGGCGGCGCCGCCTGAGTGGGCGCCCTCGCCGGCCTGGGGGACGGCGGGCTTTCGGAGGTCTTCACTGGAGCCGGACGCGCGCCGCCGCTCCCTGTCGATTGCGCAGGACGGGAAGGTGTTTGCGCCACCGGTGGCGCGCTGGCGGCCGGCCTGGGCGCCGGACGGGCCGGTGGAGCGGCCGCTTCGGGTGTTTGCGGCTCCTGTTGCCCGACCGGCGGTCCCGGCGGAGCTTCCGGCACGGCTTCTCCGGCAGGGATGGTTCCGGACGGCGCTGCCGGGATCGCTTCCTCTGCCGCCGGCTCTACAACGCTTCCAGCCCGCGTAGCGAACCACCTCGGCGCCTGAATGGCGGCGAAGACGAGCAGCGCCACTGCGGCGGCGGCTCCGGCGAACATGTAGAGCAGCCGGTTGCTCCGCGGTTTGGACGCCGGCGCGGCCTGCGGCGGCCGCGCGGACGCAGTGGGCCGGACCTGCGCTGCGCCGCCCTGCTCCGGGCCGGTGGCAGCCGCCGTTTGCTGCCGCTCTCCAGCCGGTCCGGCCGCCGGAACCGCCGCTTCGAGCGCCCGCTGGAACGCCACTGCCGTCTGGAACCTCTTCTCCCGGTCCTTGGAGATCGCCATCAGGATAATGTCGTTCAGCGCTTCGGGCAGGGAGGGATCCAGCTCTAGCGGCGGCCGCGGCGACTCCTTGAGGTGCGCCTGCATCAACGAGTACTGGCTGTCGGCCTGGAACGGCTTCACTCCGGTGACAATCTCGTAGAGCGAGATGCCCAGCGAGTACAGGTCGCTCCGGGCATCGACGTCGCGGTCTCCCCGCACCTGCTCCGGCGACATGTAATAGAGCGAGCCGAGGGTGAAGCCGGTCTGCGTCAGCCGCTCGTCGGTGACCGCTTTGGCGATGCCGAAGTCCATCAGCTTGACGGTCCCGTCCGGCGTCACCATCATATTCGCCGGTTTGATGTCCCGGTGCACCACACCATGCTCATGGGCGTAGGCGAGGGCCGAAAGCACCTGCCGCACGTAACCCACGCCTTCGGCCAACGGAATCGGCTGGTCCTGCTGAAGCCGCTCTTCGATGGTGACTCCCTCGACGTACTCCATCACCATTAGGAGTTGGTTCTCCACCCGCTGGGCGGTGTAGAGTTTGGCGATGTTGGGGTGGTCCAGGTTCGCCAGCACCCGGATCTCGCGCACGAAGCGATCCGCCAGCGCGGCGTTGCCCGCCAGGTCCGGCAGCAGGATCTTGATCGCCTCGATGCGGTTGGAAATAATGTTGCGGACTTTGTATACGCGGCCCATGCCGCCGGCGCCCAGCACGGCCAGGACTTCGTAGTCGCCGAAGCGGTCGCCCGGCTGGAAACTCATGGCCCCCTCCTGCTTTTCTCTGTTTCTGGGACGGTGGTCCCAGCTTCCACTATGGGCTGTTCCTCACCATGTCGCCCACCTTGGGTGTGGCGGCCCCGGAGAAGGTGCCCACCGAGGAAATCTCGTCGGCCTCGGTGATCGTCACCTCGCCGACCTTCTGAGTGATCCTCCGGATCACGCGCCCCGTGGCCGGATCCTTCACCTCGCGGGCCAGCCGCCGGATCTCCAGCGTATCTCCGACCTTGACCCCTGCCCGCGTGCCTACGTTCAAGATCAGCGTGTTGCCCGAAACGTCGGCCACCAGCCCCTCGATCTTCACCTTGCGCGTCGGCAACTTGTCGGCCTGGGCGTCGAGCTGGGCGGCGATCTCATCCACCGCCTTGTTCACCGCCTCGCCGATCAAAGTGGCGGCGAAGTTCGTGCTGGACATGTCCACGTTCCCCGAGCCATAGCCTCCAGATCCGCCCCCGGAACCGAGCAACGTGGTTCCGGAACGCTTGGATTCCCCTTTTCCGCTGGCTACGGCCAGAATTTCCGCCGTCGTCGTGTCGATGACCCGGGCCGAGAGCTGCACGACAGCCTTCGCTTTCCGTTTGCCGAAGCCGCCGAGCCCCCAGCGGCCGGTCACCGCTCCCAGGCCGCCGAAGCTCTTCACCTGATCGTCCCGGCCGAACTGGGTGATCGAGCCGAGGATGATCGCATCCACGCCCAGGATGCGCCCGATCTTGGCCGCCGTGGTCGAGTCGGCGCGGTCACTGTTCGAAAAGTTCTGCTCTGCCAATACCTTGTCGAGAGCCTTCCGCTCGATCACCGAGTACCTGCCCGACTTCACCAGCCGGTCCACCAGCATGTCCGCTACTCCCCGGCCCACGTCGTAATCGGTGCCGAAGATCGCCGAGATGTAACCGTGCACCGTGCTGTAATCGAAATCCAGCACCGCCACCCGTTTCTTCGCTTGGTTCTGGGCGGCGGCGGGCAGGCAAGCAAGAATGGCGGCGAGTGTAACGATGAGACGTCCACGCACTCTCTGATCTCCTCCTTTCCGAGAAAAAATCAACAGCAGAATATCATATCGAAGTACCGTCTTTCCCTTCTCGCCGCGCCGTGCGCGGCTCCAATCAAAGTGTTGGCAACGGCTCTTCGGTCTACTCGGCGCCGACTTCGAACCGGCCGAAGTAGCCGGTGATCGCCGGATCGGTGATCCGCCAGCGGCGGTTCAGGCCGTCCCGCCAGAACTCGTTCCGCTCGGCGACGCCGAGGGTCCACTCCGTCGTCGGCACGAACGGATCGTACCAGCGGTAGGAGCCGTCGTGGGCATCGTCCGGCAGGACCGCGCGCCGGAGCGAGACCTCGACGCCGTCCAGACGCACCAGCGCCCGGTCGCTGTCCATCCGGAACTCGATCGGGGCCTGCCGCACGGCCATGATCTCGCCCACCACGTCGCCGAAGTAGCGGCTCACCAGGTCCACCAGCGGCTGGGTCTCGGCGGCATC
Organism: Solibacteraceae bacterium; assembly: GCA_026984795.1. GTDB lineage: Bacteria > Acidobacteriota > Terriglobia > Bryobacterales > Bryobacteraceae > JALSRK01. The sequence continues at coordinate 51,217 of JALSRK010000045.1, forward strand.
GATGAACAGAATGCTCCGCCGCGGCGCCTGCCGCCGCTCCAGATTGTCGTTGCCCGCCACCACGGCCACTACCTTGCTGCCCGCCAGCGGCGCTCCCTCGAACTCTCCGCTGGCGATCTTCCAGGCCAGGATCGCCTCGGTGGCCGCCAGGTCGCTCTGGCCGGAGAACCGGCAACCGCACGTGTACACCTCATTCGAGCGGACTTCGGCGTAATCGCCGCTGATCGCCGGCGCGCCGCCGGCGTAGACGCTCGTTGTTGTCAACAGGATGAGGGCAACCCAAACTGCTGCTCTCATGTGCCACCCCCTCGTTCGGATCGATGGTACTCGGCTCGAGAGTTCCAGGATCGCTTTCCAGGGTCGGCCCGCACAGCCCGGCCTGGGGCCGGGCGGGCGGTTCCGGCGTTCCCATCCCAAGTTTGTGCCCGCCGGCCGCGGGTGTCAAGGGGTGTGCCCACGGTCAGCGGATATCCTACCGGCCCCGCAGCCCCGGTTCGCGTCGCCGGAAAGCCGCTGGGAAAAGCGACCGTAAATGTGGGAGAATAATAACCGTGAAGACCACGGTCGAGATACCGGATGCCTTGCTCCGCAGGGCGAAATCTGCTGCAGCGGCACGCGGCATCTCTTTGAAGGCTTTCATCAGTGAGGCCCTCGATGAGAAGCTGAGGACTCACGGGACGCAGCCGAAGCCCTGGATGAAACACTTCGGGAAGCTCCGTCACCTTCGTTCGGAAACCGCCAGGATCAACCGGATCATCGAAGAGGAGTTCGAGCGGCTCGAACCGGAGGACTGGGAGTGATCGTGGACACGAACGTTCTTTCGGCTTTCGCTGACGGGGATCCGATTGTTGAGAACCTCCTCCTTGAGACTGCGGAAATCGCTGTTCCCGTAATCGTTCTCGGAGAGTTCCAGTACGGAATCCGCGGCTCACGCCACCGTGCCGAATACGAGAACTGGTTGGCCGAGTCCCTGTCGGCTTTCCGAGTCCTGGCCATCGATGAGGATACCGCCCGCTGGTATGCTGAGCTTCGATTCCTGCTGAAGCGTCGCGGCCGTCCGATTCCGGCCAACGACCTCTGGATCGCCTCTCTGGCCAGACAACACTGCCTGCCGGTCCTGAGTCGTGACCGTCACTTCGACGTGGTTCCCCGCTTGAAACGCATCGGCTGGTAGCCGGCTCCGCAGGAGGGGCGTGCGGCGTTTCCGGCTCGGGCTCCCCGTACCGCCGGCGTCCGCCTTGGTTCGGATTGAAACCCGGGATTTGGGCGGCTATACTGGACACATTCGGATGTAACCGGGAAGCTGGGCGGAGGTGAACATCTCCCGGGTATTCAATTTGCCAACCAGACAGAACAGAAAGGAGGGGCTTGCTGTGAGAGCGAGCATGACGATTCTCAGAGTTGAAATCCCCAGTGCCAAGATCGTACCCATTGGCGGGGTGAATGTCTCTGGGTATGCGGGCCACGAATTCCATCTTTTCGTCCAAATGAAGGTCACGCCTCGGACGAGGGGCCCTTTCTCGGGGGAGGGGATCGACTGCCCGGAACTGGAGTGGAACGAACGCATCGAATGGTTTGCTTACGATCAGGCGACCGATTCCTGGCACTTTGCAGGGGCGGACGAAGGGAACATGTACCAGCGCAAGCCGACGTCCAACACGTACGCCTCGTGGCACACTATGAGGTACTCGATTGCCAAGGACGTCAAGAATAATCCTCCGCCTGGTTTGCAAGCGTTGAAGACTGAGACCGAGGCCAAGCATTGGATTGCCCGTCATGGCCACAGCTGGAAGATCAACATCCGAGATACCCCTGCAATGGGACCGGCAGGCGGCAGTGGAGGAGGAGCCGGAGCAAGCCTGGTCATCGGCAATACCCGGCGCAGGGTCGTCTACTTCGATTTGGGTTTCACGGGCTGTCCGCTCCGCGCCAAGGCCGTCCAGATCCTCGAGACTATGGACGGCGTCCTCACCATCCACAAGTTCATCAACACCAGCGTACCGAAAACGCTGGTGGACGATCCGGCCCATCTCAAGCGGTGGCGCTCCCAGGTGGACAACCCGGGGTACTACAAGTTTTGGTGAGCCTTTTGCGTCCCGGTGCGGCGGCGGCCTGCACGGCGGAGACGACGCCACCTGCGCTGCGCGAGCCGCCCGGTGGCCGCCCTGAACGCCGCGGGTCTCAGTTGATGGGTGGGGCGGGGGGGGTAGAGCGCGGGGTCCGGCGTCGTGGCCGGGACCTGCTGCACCGCTTGTGGAGTTCGCACGGGCCGTGGGTGGCGCGGCCGGCACAACGCTGAGAGAGCACCATCGCGTTGCTCAGAACGCCTCCCCGCAGTATCATCCTGAAGGCAGGCGCACCATGACCCGTCGAGATCTGCTCCGGCTCTCCGGCGTTGCCGCGCTCGCCTCGCGCCCCGCTCCGGGTGCCGGCGTGCGTGAGGAGGCCCTCCGGCGGTGGATGGACGCCAAGTTCGGGATGTTCATCCACTGGGGACCCTATTCGCTCGCCGGCGTCGAGGCCTCCTGGCCCATCATGAGACCCAACCCGAAGCGTTGGGGGCCGATCACCGAGAAGGAGTACCGCCGGTTGCCGGAGCGCTTCAATCCGGTGAAGTTCGACCCCGCCGCCTGGGTCCGGTTGGCCCGGGAGGCCGGCCAGCGCTACATGGTCTTCACCACCAAGCACCACGACGGCTTCTGCATGTTCGACTCGTCTTACACGAGCTACAAGATCACCAACACGCCGTACGGAAAGGACATCGTCGCCCAGCTTGCCGAGGCTTGCCGGGGGGCCCGGATGCCCCTGGGCTTCTACTACTCGCCGCCGGACATGAACCACCCCGGTTTCCGCGACACCAGCCTGCCGGCGGCCGTCAACTGGCAGGGCGAACCGGAACGGCCCGAGTGGTTCCTCTACCTCGACTATATGGAGGCCCAGTTGCGCGAGCTGCTCACCCGGTACGGTCCTGTCTTCGTCGTCTGGTTCGACGGGCTCGGCGACCAGGAGAAATACGACGGGCTGCGCTTCATCGGCCTGATCCGCGACCTCTCGCCCGCCACCCTGGTCAACAACCGGATCGGCCTGCCCGGCGACTTCGAGACGCCCGAGCAGTTCCTGCCCCGCCGCATCCCCACGCGCGGCGTCCGGCTGGTGGGCGTGAACCCGGACCAGCCCGGCAATCAACCCTCGGACGAAGTCCCCCGCTCGATCGATTCCGCCCCTGGGAGACCTGCATGACGATCGACCGCACCTGGGCTTACAACCCGCGCGACCGGGAATTCAAGTCCACGCGGAAGCTGATCCGCACCCTGATCGAGGTCGCCAGCCGCGGCGGCAACTTCCTGTTGAACGTCGGCCCCACGCCCGAGGGCACGATCCAGCCGGAGTTCGAGGAGCGGCTGCGGGGCCTCGGCCGCTGGCTCCGGGCGAACGGGGCGGCGATCTACGGGACCACCTACGGCCCGGTGCAGGGCCTCGATCAGGTGCGCACCACCGCGAAGCCGCCGTTCCTCTACGTGCACCTTTTCGATCCGCCGCCGGGACCGGTCGAGTTGCCGTGGAAGCCGGAGAACCTGGCCGCCGTCGGCCTCGGCCGAAACGTCGCCGGCGCCCGCCTGCTGGCCACCGGAGCCGAAGTCCCGTTCCGTCTCTCCGGCGGCCGCCTCCGCGTGGAACCGCCCCGCCCGCTGCCCGACCGGGACGCTACGGTGATCGAAGTGCGGACGGCTGCTTGAGGGTTTCTTCCCGAAGCGGATTTCAGATGCGCCGCTGCTTCACCGGTCGCTCCCCACCGGCGCCTGCCTGACGTGAACTGCGGCGACGGGTCGGGGCCGGGTCTTCAGGTGCTTTCGCAGGAACGCGTCGGCCTCCCGGTGGGCCTTCAAAGCCACGGCCGGCTCGGTGTTGCGTCCCCAGTAGAAGCCGTGCCTGGCTCCCGGGAAGGTGCGCACCTCCACCTGCTTGCCCAGCGCTTTCATCTCCGGCACGAGAATCTCGAGGTTGAACCGTTTCAGCCAGTGCTGGTCGCCATGCAGGATCAGCACCGGACACTGGATCTTCGCGAGCTTGCGCCGGGTGCGCCCGCGAAGCGCGGGCGTGTAGAGTTGCTCGAGGGGAGCGTTGGCGAAGCGTCTCCTTCGCTGCTCGGCTACCGGCTGGGTCTCGTCGCCCCGGAGCACGTCGTCTTTCGTGAACATGCCCATGAAGATGATGCTGGCGGGTTCCCCGGCCACGACAGCGGCCACGTCCGTCTCCGCGGCTACTTCGAGCGCCAGCGTTCCGCCGCCGCTGCCGCCGTACAGCGCGACGCTTTCGGGATCCACCTCAGGCAGCTTCTTCACTGCTTCGACGATCGCCACGGTGTCCTTTACCACGCCGCGATCCTGGGGGTCGTGGTGGATGTCCCGCCGGGTGGCGTTCACCGTCACGTAGCCCCAGGCGAGGAAGCGCGCCTGGGCCTGCCCCGTCAGCGACTGGCGGCGGAGGTTCTCCATCTTCGCGTGCCCGAGCCCGCCGTGCAGGAAGACGACGGCGGGAAAGGGACCTTCGCCGGGCGGGATGCGGACGGCGGCGTAGGCGTTCTCGCTGATCCGCAATTCCCGGACCGGGCTCGCATCCTCCGGGATCAGCGGAACGGTCGCCCGGTCCGCCGCCGCGGGGAAACAGGCGCCCCAGACTACCGCCACTAGATAGATTGCCTTGCGCATAGCCCTGGCCTCCTTTCCTTTCCGACTGCGCCAGGCTTGCTCTGCCGGCTTTCTCACCCGCTGGGAACCGCCTGCCCGGCGGCTTCCTTGCGACCCAGCATCGCGAGCAGCTTCTGTTTCAACTCGGCTTTCACCGCTGCGTACTTTTCGACCCCGGCCAGGTTGGTCCATTCGTTCGGGTCGTTTTGGTGGTCGTAGAGCTCCTCGGCCCCGTTCTCGTAGAGCGTATAGCGCCACCGGCGGCTCCGGACCGAGAAGTTGTGGTACTGGCCGCCTTCGGGCTTGCGCTCGCCGTAGACCGCGATCAGGGCTACGTCCGGGCCGTCCCATTGGCCCGCCTCCGGGTTCTCGACGAGCGGGCGCAGGCTGTGGCCGTCGAGCGGCACGCCGCTGCGGCCGGCGTTGGGGTTCTCGGGCAAGCCGCAGTAGTCGATCAGCGTCGGGTAGATATCGACGTGAGAGACGGGCACGTCGCAGGCCGCGCCCGCCCGGCATCCCGGGGCCTTCACGATGAGCGGTACCCGGGTGGCCTCCTCCCAGTTGGTGAGCTTGAAGTTGTAGTGCTTCTCGCCCATGTGGAAGCCGTGGTCGCCGGTGAGGATGACCACGGTGTTGTCCGCGTAGGGACTCCGCTCCAGGGCGTCGAGCACGACGCCGATCTGGGCGTCCACGAAAGCCGTGCAAGCCAGGTAGGCCTGGAGGAAGCGCTTCCACAGGCCGTGGTTCTTGTAGAGTTCGTGCCGCTCGAAGCCGTACTGCAGGATCAGCTTCAGGAACCCCTGGCAGTCGTCGAGGTCGTCCTCTTTGTAGGGCGGCAACTGGAGCTCTTCCGGCGGGAACATGTCGAAGTACTTCTTCGGCGCGTAGAGCGGCGTGTGCGGCCGGATGAAGCCCAGGCCCAGCAGGAAGGGCTTGTCGTGGGGGCGGGAAAGCACCTCGGCGCCGTAGGCTGCGGTCATCTCATCGGGCATTGGGTCGCGGTCGGTTTCGCTCACGTACCGCATGGGCTTGCGGCCGCGCCCGTAGGCCCAGCCGTGCCAGCCCGGATACTTCGGCGGAGCGGGCACGTCGGAGAGCGGCGCGAAGCTGTGCTCGCCGCGCGCCTTCCAGAGCTTCTTGTCGTGGTCGGTGATGTACTGCTCCAGCCACTTGAGGGACGGGTGCAGCACCTCCATGTTGGCCTTCTCGCCGTTGTTCGGGAACGGGCCGTAGTCGGTCCGCGGGCCGTAGTTCGTCGAGCCGTCGGGGTTTTCGAACAGCTTCAGAATCTCCCGCTCATAGTGGTGCAGCTTGCCGGCTCCGAAGATCTCGTAGCCGTTGTTCTTGAAGTGCTCGAAGAGCCAGACTGAGTTGCGCAGCAGCTCGCTCGAGTCCATCGGCTTGAAATCGATGATCCCGGAGTGGTGCGGGTAGATGCCGCTGAAGAGGCACGCCCGCGCCGGGGCGCAGATGGGCGCGTTCGAGTGCGCATTGCTGAACTGAACCGCCTGCTTCATCAAACGGGCGATGTTCGGCGTCTTGGCTTGCGGATGGCCGCCCATGCCCTGGACCGAGTCATTCAGATCGTCGCAGACGATGAGCAGAGCGTTCAGCGGTTCGGCCTCCGCCCGGGAGCACGACAGCAGCCCGGAGGCGAGGACGGCCAGGGCGGAGCCGCCGGACGCAGACAGGAAGGATCGGCGGCTGAGAGCTTCACGGGATCGCGGTTCCATGGGATTCTCTCCCTGTGCCAGGACGGCGTTGGGGATTATACACCCGCGACAGGGGAGTATAGGGCGCGGGGGCTCGCCCGGCGCGTCTCCCGGATCCCGCTGCTCGCGCACCCGCCCCGCTCCGCGGAATTCCTGTCCACCTGCCGGTTCCACGGGAGGGGCCGACTCCGGAGCATGATTCTGGTCTCACCGCACCGCTGCCGGCGGGCTGCAGCCGGTTCGCCCCAGGCCCCCCGGGGGCGCACATCTTCCCGTGCGAAACGAAGCCAATTCCCGCCGGCTCCGCCCTTGTTCTCAATGAGGCGAGCGGCTGATGTTCGCTTTGTCTTCGCCTGATGCAGAGGCTGCCGCCTTTCCCGTCTCAAACCCAGTCCGTTGCCCACTCGGGACCCCGCGGTAGCGGCCTTCCGCAGCGATGGAGGCCTCCCGGGGACGATGCCACCGGGGAAATCATGGCGAAGAATAGGCGAAAATCGCTTCGTGACTCACTTTATATTGCATTTCGCCGGGGCATCTCGTAAACTGGTGTGGTCAGAATTGGCTGAAAGTGGTAAAGAGTGGCCGAACTCGGCCGATAGTCTAGAGTGACACCGTGGCCCCCGACGGTACCCAGAGCGGCGAACTCGACGAGCTGCTGGAGCTCGAGGGGCTGCTGCAGGGCAGCGCCGACGACAAGGGCCGCATCAAGCTGCCGAAGAAGGTCTGGACGTACCTCGAGCAGACCGGCGAGACCGTGTTCGTGGTCACTACGCTGGATCTGGAAACGATCCGGATCTATACCCGGAAGGCGTGGCTCCGGAACGCGGCCATCCTGGACAATGCGACGTCGGAGGCCGCCCGGTCGGTCTACTACATCGCCAAGGTCTATGCCAGCGCCGGGCCGATCGACGGGCAAGGACGGCTCCGCATGTCGCAAAAGCTGAGGAAGGACTTGGGCTTCGGCCGGGAGCCGGTCTACTTCGAGAAGTCCAGGGACCACATTGAAGTGTACAGCGAATCGGTCTATCAGACCAGATTGGCGGTGGCCAGACAGAATCTGCCGTCGAAGGTCCGCGAGGTGGAGGCGCTGGGGGTCCGGTGATGAGGCGGTATGCAGCACTATCCGGTGATGCTCGACGAGGTGCTCAGCTACCTCGACGTGCGGCCGGAGGGCGTCTACATCGACGCCACCGCCGGGCTCGGCGGCCACACCGGGGCGATCGCCCGGCGGCTGACGGCGGGCAGGGTGATCGCCAACGACCAGGACGCCGACAGCCTGGCCGAGGCCCGGCGCCGGCTGGAGCCGTATGCCGATCGAATCACTTTTCGCCATGGCCGTTTCTCGGAGCTCCCGCAGGCGCTGGAGGAGTTGGGTGTCGGCCCGGCGGACGGTCTCGTGGCCGATCTGGGCGTCAGTTATTACCAACTGACGGATCCGGAGCGAGGGTTTTCTTTCTCCGCGGAAGAGTCCCTGGACATGCGGATGGACCGCAGCCGGGGCGTGACTGCCGCGGAGTTGATCAATCGCATCGCCGAAAGAGAACTGGCGGACATCCTGTTTTCTTACGGCGAAGAAAGGAGGGCAAGGAAGCTAGCCAGAGCAGTCGTGAAGGCGCGGCCGATTCGCTCGGCCGCCCATCTGGCGCGGGTCATCGAGTCGGCCGTGCCTTCATCACGAAGCCGGCTGCATCCGGCGACGCGCACCTTTATGGCCCTTCGGATCTATGTGAACCGGGAACTCGAAGAGCTCGATGCTCTGCTGGACGTCCTGCCGGCCCTGGTCCGGAAAGGCGGCAGGGCGGTGTTTCTCACCTTCCACTCACTCGAAGACCGGAAGGTGAAGCGGAAGTTTCAGTCGCTGGCCCGCGGCGGCCGCGCCCGGATCCTCACCAAACACGTGGTCCGGCCGTCCGAGGAGGAGATACGCGAGAACCCGCCTTCGCGCAGTGCGAAGCTGCGGGCATTGGAGATGTTGTAGTCGGGAGAACCCATGGCGACCTTTGCAACTCTTGTCAACTGGATCACTTCGACTGGTGCTCGTGCTGAGGTCAGTGTGGCCGCCAGCCGCGAGGCCGGAGGGGAATTCCGCCTCCGCGCGCTGCCGAACGAGGAGATCTATTTCTGGGTGCGGGAAGTGGACAACTCCCGCGTGATGCCGCAATCAGACCCCGCCGCGACGAAGACCGCCGTTAAGTTCATTGGTAGCGCCTGCCTGGCCGTGATCCTGGTCGTCGGGATTCTGGTGCCTATGGCCGGCAACATCCTCGCCGGTTACCGGATTCATGCCCTCGAGAACCAACGCAAGGAGCTGTTGGCGGAACGGGCCGAACTCGAGCTGGCCGAAGCGCAGCTCTTGAGCCCCGCGCGCCTGGCCGAACTGGCGGCCATGCAGGAGCTGGTAGATCCGGCCCCGGAGACGACCGTGCCTCTCGGGCCGGCGCCGGAAGGGGAACTGGCGTGGAAGATCGATTCAAGCCGATGAGATGTGAGCTTCCAGGGGGGTGGAGTTGGAGCCGGTTCCCGAATCCCAAGGAACGCGAAGGCTACGGTGGCTGATTCGCGGCGCCCTGGTCTGGGCGCTGGTGATCTTCGCCCGTCTGATTGACCTGCAAGTCATTCACCACGAACAGTACCGCCGCCAGGCAATCCGACAGAGTTGGGACGAACTGGAGGTGCCGGCGCCGCGGGGGCGCATCACAGACCGTTCCGGCGAAACTCTGGCGATCAGCATCCCCGCCGAAACGATCGTCTTGAACCCAAAGCGCATTCCCGATCTCTCGGTCGCCGTTGACATCTTCACCGAGGTGCTCGGCCTGGACCGCGAGCGGCTCCAGGAGCGCCTCGAGTGGGCCGTGGCCCATCGCCGCGGCTACCTGCCCATCAAGCGGCGCATCAGCCGCGAGGAGGCGAAGAAGGTCCGCGGCATGAACCTCGATTGGGTGGAGATCCATCCCGACAGCCTGCGCCGGTACCCGAAAGGAACGCTCGCGGCAAACGTCATCGGCAGTGTCGATTGGTGGGGGGAAGGCAACGCCGGCCTGGAGCTGAGCTGGAACGAGCGGCTCCGGGGGCGTCCCGGCACGTTGCGGATCATGCGGGACGCCCGCGGCAAAGCGATCGAGACCGAGGTTCTGAGTCCGCCGGAACCGGGGGCTGATGTGGGACTCTCGATCGACGAGCGAATCCAGTATTTCGCCGACCGGGCCTTGCACCGTGCGGCCAGGCAGTGGCGCGCGGCCAGCGGGAGCCTCGTGGCGATGAACCCGAAAACGGGCGAGATCCTGGCCATGTCCAGCTACCCGAGTTTCGATCCGAACCGCCGGGTGCGGTCCCCGGGGGAGCTGCGCCGGCGCGTGAACCAGGCCATCACTACTCCCTTCGAACCGGGTTCGGTCTTCAAGATCGTGACGCTGTCCGCCGGGCTGGAGGCGGCCGGGCTGCAGCCGTCCACATTGATCGATTGCGGCAACGGGGTGATCCGCCTGTTCCGCCGCCGCATCCATGACATTCACTCTTACGGCACGATGCCGCTCGAGAAAGTGCTCTGGAAGTCGTCGAACATCGGCGCCATCCAGGTAGCGTTGCGTGTCGGCGAGCGGCCGCTGCTCGAGTACGTGCGGCGCTTCGGTTTCGGCCGCCGGACCGGGATCGAACTACCCGCCGAGTCGGCCGGCCTGGTGCGGGATCTGAGCCAGTGGCGCCGGACGTCGATCGCTTCGGTGGCGATGGGGCACGAGATCAGCGTGACGACGTTGCAATTGGCGCTGGCGACCTCGGTCATCGCGAATGGGGGGCTCCTGCCGAGGCCGCGGCTCGTGCTGTGGACGCAGCGGCCGGGCGGCGGGAAAGAAACCATCGAAGGGCCTCCGCCCCAGCGCGTGCTGAAGCCGGAAACGGCCATTGCGATGCGCCGCATGATGGAGGGCGTGGTTCTGCATGGGACAGGGACGCGGGCGCGCCTGGCGGGCTACAGCGCCGGCGGCAAGACGGGATCGGCGCAGATCTTCGATTTCGAGACGGGCCGCTATTCCCACCGCTACAACGCCTCGTTCGTAGGCTTCGCCCCGGTACAGGATCCGGCGGTGGTCATCGTGGTCACGCTGAACGGCGTCGATCGATACGGCGGCATAGTGGCGGCGCCGGTGTTCCGCGAGGTGGCGCAGGCGGCGCTCCGCATCCTCGGCGTGGTGCCGGACGTGGTGAAGCCTGCCCCCGAGCCGGTGGAAGCAGAGGAAGCTTACGACGACCTGGCTCTCGCCGGCCTGGGAGACGCTCCGGCCCGGCCGCCACGTCCCGCGCCGGAGCCAGCGGTCGAAGAGGCCTCTGTGACGCCCTCCCCGTATGTCTTCGGGCCGCGGGCGCCGAACCTTTACGGCAAGACTTTGCGGCGGGTGCTGGAAGAGACTTCGCGGGCGGGGCTCAGGGTGGAATACTCGGGCGCGGGCCTTGTGCGGGCGCAGTATCCACCGCCCGGGGCGGTGCTGCCGGCGGGAGAGCCGTTGGTGGTGGAGCTGGCGCGGTAGGTGGCGATGATGACGGTGGCCGACGTTCTCGAAAGGGTGGAGGTTCAGGCTGGACTGGAGCCGGAGGTCGCCGGCCGGCCCGTCACCGGGCTCGAATACGACTCGCGCCGCGTCGAGCCGGGCCATCTCTTCTTCGCCTTCCTGGGCCAGCGCTTCGACGGCCGCCGGTTCGCCCCGGAGGCGCGGAAACGGGGCGCGGTGGCGGTCGTCTGCGAGACGCCGCAGCCGGACTACGACCGAGGTCCGTGGATCCAGGTTCGCCACGGGCGCAAGGCGCTGGCGCTGGCTTCGCGGAACTTCTACCAGCAGGCGGCCGGAGCGGTCGCCGTCACCGGCATCACCGGAACGAACGGCAAGACGACGACCGCCTATCTGCTCGACTCGGTGCTGCGCGCCGCCGGCTACACCACGGCGATGATCGGCACCATCGAATACGTGCTGGCGGGCCAGCCGCGGCCGGCCGACAACACGACGCCGGAGTCGCTGGACGTCTACCGGATCCTCGACGAACTACAGCGGGCGGGCGGCACCCACGCCGTCATGGAGGTCTCTTCGCACGCGCTGGATCAGGGCCGGGTCTACGGGCTTCCGTTCCATACCGCGGTTTTTACGAATCTGAGCCGGGATCACCTCGACTATCACGGCACGATGGAGGACTACTTCCGGGCCAAATGCCTCCTGTTTCAGCCCGACGGCCGGCCGGCGCCGGCCCACGCCGCTATCAACGCCGACGATGCCTGGGGCGCCAAGATCCCGCTGGCCGAGAGTACGAAGGCGCTGCGGTACGGCTTCAGCGCCGAAGCGGACGTCCGAGCCGCCGGGATCTCGGCCGGATTCGAAGGCGTTCGGTTCCAGCTCGAGTGCCCCGGCGGAACGTACCGGGTGGAGTCGCCGCTGCTCGGCCGGGTAAACGCTTACAACATCCTGGCCGCGTTCACCGCCGGCCTGACCTACTCCCTGGAGCCGGAGGCGATCCTCGAGGGCATTCGCACCTGCCGCCGCGTGCCGGGCCGCTTCGAGCGCATCGACGAGGGCCAGCCGTTCCTGGTGATCGTCGATTACGCGCACACCGACGACGCCCTCCGCAACGTGCTGGCGGCGGCGCGGGATCTGAATCCGAAGCGCATCCTCACCGTCTTCGGTTGCGGCGGCGACCGCGACCGCGCCAAGCGCCCGCTGATGGGCGAGGCGGCGGCGCAAGGTTCGGACTTCGTCGTCGTCACCTCGGACAATCCCCGGTCGGAGGACCCGCTGGCGATCATCAACGACGCGCTGGTAGGGCTGCGCCGCTACGACGTGCCGCACCGGACCGAGCCGGACCGGGAAGCGGCCATCCGGCTGGCGCTCGGGGAAGCCCGCGCCGGGGACCTCGTGTTGATCGCCGGCAAGGGCCACGAGACGTACCAGGTGGTCAAAGACCGGAAGATTCCCTTCGACGACCGCGAAGCCGCCCGCCGCATCCTGGGCGAATTCGGCTACCGCAAGGAGGCCTCATGAAGCTCTCCCTGCGGGAAGCGGCGGCGGCCATGCAAGCGCGGGGCGAGGTTCGCGACCGGCGCGTCTCCGGCTGGAGCGTGGACACGCGCACGCTCACCGAGGGCGACGTCTTCTTCGCCTTGCGGGGCCCGAACCACGACGGGCACGACTTTGTCGCCGAGGCATTCGAGAAAGGGGCGGCGGCGGCGGTTGTCGAGCGCGAGGTAGCCGCGGCCGGGCCGCTGCTGATGGTTTCCGACACGTTGCATTCTCTCCAATCCCTTGCAGCCTGGGTCCGCCGGCGCTGGCCGGGTACGGTAGTCGCCGTCACGGGCAGCGCCGGCAAGACCACCACCAAGGATGTGATCGCCGCCCTGCTGGCCGCCAAGCGCCGCACCGGCAAGACCGTGGGCAACTATAACAACCATGTGGGGCTGCCGCTGTCGATCCTGCGGCTGCCCGACGACGCCGAGATCGCCGTGCTCGAGATCGGCATGAACCATCCGGGTGAGATCAAGGCCCTGGCGCAGATCGCCCGGCCCGAGATCGGCGTTGTCACCAATGTCGGCTATGCCCACATCGAGAACTTCGACTCGCTCGAAGGCGTTGCCGCAGCCAAGCGCGAACTAATCGAAGCCCTGCCCGCTGATGGGACGGCGGTGCTCAACGCTGACGATGAGCGGGTGATCCGTTTCGCCGAGGCCCACCCGGGCCCGGTAGTAACCTTCGGGTTTTCGGAGCGGGCCGGGGTCCGGGCGGTGAACTTCGAGAGCTTCGATGGAGGCGCCCGCTTCGAGGTGGCCGGGGAAGGGCAGTTCCGCACGGCGCTGTTCGGACGCCACGGAGTGAGCAACATCCTGGCCGGATTCGCCGTGGCGAAGATCTTCGGGATCCGGCCGGCGGAGCTGCGGGAAGCCGTGGCGGCGCTCGAGCCGGCGCCGATGCGCGGCCGGCGTTTCGACCACCACGGGATCACGATCATCGACGATTGCTATAATGCCAATCCGGACGCCGTTCGGGCGATGCTCGAGGCGCTCCGGGACATGCCGGCGCGGCGACGGATTGCCGTGCTCGGCGAAATGTTAGAGCTTGGTCGCTGGACCGAGACCCTGCACCAGGAGATTGGACGCGTCGTTGCGGCGTGCAGGGTGGATGTGCTCGTGGGAATACGCGGCGCGGCTCGCCAACTGGCGGACGCAGCCGTAGACGCAGGCCTGGCGGCAGGCGCCGCGTATTTTTTTTCCGAACCCGAGCCGGCGGGCGACGCTTTGGTGGAACTTGCCCGCCCCGGCGACGTCATCCTGTTTAAAGGGTCCCGCGCAGTTCATGTCGAGCGGGCCCTGGAACGGTTCCTTTCCCGCACCGCTTCCCGGCGAGGTCCGGCGGGGGATGAGTCCGCCGGCGGCTCGGGAGCTGCGCTGCGGGCCGCGGCGAGGGAAGAGGAGGCAACCTGATGTTGTACTGGCTCCTCTACGAGACCCTCCAGCCGTACTTCGGACCCCTCCGGCTGTTCGGCTACGTCACCTTCCGCACGGCCATGGCCAGCCTGACGGCGCTGTTCCTGGCCATCGTGCTCGGTCCCTGGCTCATCCGGCGGCTCCGGCGTCTGCAGATCGGCCAATACATCCGCGAGGACGGACCGAAATCGCATCAGAAGAAGGCCGGCACCCCGACGATGGGCGGCGTGCTGATCATCGTCTCGGTGGTGGTGCCGACGCTGCTGTTCGTCAACCTCCGCAACGTGCAGATCTGGATTGCGCTCTTCGGACTGCTGAGCTTCGGCCTGATCGGCTTTCACGACGACTACACGAAGATCCGCAAGGCGCGGAACCTCGGCCTGACGGCGCGGACCAAGTTCGGCCTCCAGGTGCTGGCGGCGCTGGTGATCGGCGTGCTGCTGTCGATCATGCACTTCAAGGGCATGTACACGACGGCGATGAATGTGCCCTTTTTCAAGCAGTTCAAGCCTGAGCTGCTGCTCGACCGGTTCTTGGAAAGTGCGGTCACCTACCCGCTGGCCTTCGTCTTCTTCTACGCCTTCCTGGTGCTGGTGATCGTCGGCTCGGCCAACGCGGTGAACCTCACCGACGGTCTCGACGGGCTGGCCATCGGGCTGATGGTGATCGCCGCGGGCGCCATGACGGTGCTCTCCTACGTGAGCGGGCACGCCGTCTTCGCCGATTACCTGGAACTGTCGCGGGTTCCCGGCGCCCACGAATTGACGATCTTCTGCGGGGCTCTCACCGGCGCTTCGCTGGGCTTCCTCTGGTACAACTGCCACCCGGCCGAGGTCTTCATGGGCGACGTCGGTTCGCTGGCGCTGGGCGGGGCGCTGGGCACGGTGGCGGTGCTGATCAAGCAGGAGATCCTGCTGATCTTCGTCGGCGGCGTCTACGTGGTCGAGGCTCTGTCGGTGATGCTCCAGGTGGGAAGCTTCAAGCTGCGCGGAGAGCGGATCTTCAAGATGGCGCCGATCCACCATCACTTCGAGGTGATCGGCTGGCCGGAGTCGAAGATCATCATCCGGTTCTGGATCGCCGGGCTGGTGATGGCGCTGTTCGCGCTGACGACGCTGAAGCTGCGATGAGGCCGGAAGAGCTCACAGGATCGCGCGTGGCGGTGGCCGGGCTCGGCCGCTCGGGCCTGGCCGCCGTGGAGCTGCTGGTGCGCCGCGGCGCTCGGGTGACAGCCGCCGACGTGAAGCCACTCGAGGAGTTGCCGGAGGCGGCGGCGAAGCTTGAAGCTCTGGGCGTTGCGTTCGAGCGGCAGTCCGCCGAAGTCTTCGCCCGGGCCGATCTGGTGGTTCTTTCGCCGGGCGTGCCGGTGGACATCCCGGAACTGGAAGAGGCCCGCCGGCGGGGCGTCCGGATCATCGGCGAAGTGGAGCTGGCGGGCTGGTTCCTCCGAGGGCCGGTGATCGGCATCACGGGCTCGAACGGCAAGACGACGACCACGGCGCTCGTCGGGCATATCCTCGGCGCCTGCGGCATTCCGGCCCAGGTGGGCGGCAACATCGGCTTCCCGCCGACGGCGATGGTGGAGGCGAGCCGGCCGGAGCAGTGGAACGTGCTCGAGCTTTCGAGCTTCCAGCTCGAGACGATCGAGACGTTTCGCGCCGAAGTGGCGGCGGTGTTGAACGTCACTCCGGACCACCTGGACCGCCACGGCGCCATGGAGATCTATGCCGGGGCCAAGCGCCGGCTGCTCGAGACGCAGAGCGCCGGCGACACTGCCATCTTGAACCACGACGACCGCATCTGCCGGGAATTCGCCGCGGCGGTGAAGGGCTCGGCGCGCTGGTTCTCCTCGGCGGGCCGTCTGGAGAGCGGACTGTGGCTCGAAGACGGCTGGATCGTCGCCGACGGCGAGCGGCTCATCGCCGCCGCCGACGTGCCGCTGCGGGGGCGGCACAACCTGGAAAACGTCATGGCGGCGGCCGAGGCGGCGCGGGCTGCCGGCGCATCTCTCGGAGCCATCGCCGCGGCGGTGCGAACGTTCCCCGGCGTGGAGCACCGGCTCGAGTACGTCGCCACGGTGGCCGGGGTGGACTGGTTCAACGACTCGAAGGCGACGAACGTCGATGCGGCGCTGAAGGCCGCCGGAGCGTTCGCCGGGCCTCTGTGGATCATCCTTGGCGGCAAGGACAAAGGGAGCGACTATCGGCCGCTGCGTGAAGCCTTGCGCGGCAAGACCCGGGCGGCGTTGCTGATCGGCGCGGCGGCCGACAAGATCGGCGCCGCTCTCGACGGGGCGGTGGAGACGGTCTGCTGCGGCACGCTCGAGGCGGCGGTGGGAGAGGCCTGGCGGAGGGCGCGGCCGGGCGACACGGTGCTGCTCGCTCCGGCCTGCGCCAGCTTCGATCAATTCGACAGTTTCGAACACCGCGGCCGCGTCTTCAAAGAACTCGTCGGGAGGCTGGAAGAGAATCCACGCGAGGAGGCGAAGAATTGCGCGTAAGGACCGATTGGACGCTGCTGCTCACGATCGTGGGTATGGTCTCGCTCGGATTGGTCTTCGTTTACAGCGCTTCGTCCGTCATTGCCGGGGAACGCTATGGGGAGGAGAGTTACTACTTCCTGGCCCGGCAAGGCGGCGCCGCGCTGCTGGCGTTCGCGGTGCTGATCGCCTTGGCCAAGCTCGACTACCGGAAGCTGAACTCGATGCACATCGCCTTCGTCTGCCTCGGCGTCGTGCTGGCGTTGCTCATTCTGGTCTACTTCCTCGATTCGGCGCACCGGTGGCTGCGTCTGGGATTCTTGAACCTCCAGCCGGCGGAGTTCGCCAAGCCGGCGCTGGTGCTGTTCCTTGCCTACTTCATCACCGAGCGGGCTTCGGACATCAACGGCGTGCACACGGTGGCCCCGGCGACGATGGCCATGTTGTTGCTCGCCGGGGCGGTGGTGGTGGCCGACTTGGGCAGCGCTGTGGTCTTGATGGGCACCGCGGCGGCCGTCTTCTACGTGGGCGGGCTGGACCGCCGCTATTTCCGTTTCGCCGCGGTGGTGAGCGTGGTGCTGCTGACTGTGGCGGTCGTCTCGAAGCCGTACCGGCTGAAGCGCGTAGTGGACTTTGCGGATCCGGATTACAAACTTGTCCGGTTTCTCGACGTCGGCGGGGCCGTCACCGCGTATCTGCAACGTGCGGCGGTGACCGGCGACACCGGCTACCAGGCCGAGCAGTCGCGCATCGCCGTCGGGGCCGGCGGGCTGATCGGCGAGGGGTTGATGGAGGGCCGGCAGAAACTCTTCTACTTGCCGGAAGCGCATACGGACTTCATCTACGCCGTGGTAGGCGAAGAGCTCGGGCTTTTCGGCACGACGCTGGTCTTGCTGGGCTTTCTCGTCATTCTGTGGCGGGGTTTCCGGCTCTACTGGGTGGCGCTGGACGGTTTCGGGCGAAACCTGGCGGTGGGGGTGACGGCGGCCATCCTGCTGCAGGCGTTCATCAACATGAGCGTGGTGCTCGATCTGGCGCCGACCAAAGGGATTCCCTTGCCGCTGATCAGCTACGGCGGCAGTTCTCTGTTGAGCACGATGATCCTGCTCGGACTTCTGCTCAGCGTAAGCGAACGGGCGCGATGCTGAAGCGGCCTCGCGTCTTCTTGATGGCCGGCGGCGGAACCGGCGGTCACGTGATTCCGCTGCTGGCGGTGGCGCGGGCGCTCGAGAAGCGTGGCCACGAAGTCTTTTTCGTGGGAACGAGACAGGGAATGGAAGCGAAGCTGGTGCCGGCGGAAGGCTTTCCGATCGAGTGGGTCGAGGTCGGCGCGCTGAAGCGCGTCGGCCTGTGGCGCCGGCTGCGGACATTGGTGGAGCTGCCGGCCGGCGTCGTCCGCTGTCTGGCCCTGTTGCGGCGGCGCGGGACGGATGCGGTCCTGAGTCTGGGCGGTTACGCCGCGGGTCCGCCGGTGCTGGCCGCCTTGCTGCGGCGGATCCCGGTGGTGGTGATGGAGCCGAACGCGATGCCCGGCTTCACGAACCGGAAAATCGCCCGCTGGGTGGCCCGGGCGCTCGTGAGCTTCGAGGAGACGGCAAGATGGTTTCCTCCGGGGCGGTGTGAATTGACCGGCCTGCCCGTGCGCGAGGAGTTCTTCCGTCTGCCGCCGAAGCCGCCGGGGCCGGAGTTCACCGTGCTGATCACCGGCGGCAGCCGCGGGGCGCAGAGCCTGAACCGCGCGGCGCAAGAGAGCTGGCCGCTGTTTCGCGGCGCGGAGTTCCCGGTGCGGCTGATCCATCAGGCCGGGGCGGCCCAGGCGGCCGAACTGCACAAGGCCTTCGCCGGGACCGGGCTGAGGGGAGAAGTCGTGGCGTTCCTCGACGACATGCCCGCGGCCTTCGCCGAGGCGGACCTGGTCGTCTGCCGGTCCGGCGCCGGGGCCGTGGCCGAACTGGCGGCGGCGGGGAAACCGTCGATCCTGGTTCCGTTTCCCTTCGCCGCCGACGACCACCAGTTGCGCAACGCCCAGGCCCTCGAACGCACCGGAGCGGCTCGGATCATCCTCGACCGCGAGCTGACCGGGCGGCGGCTCTTCGAGGAGATCGCGGCGCTCCAGCGCGATCGGGAAGAGCTGGTGCGCATGGGTGAGCGGGCGCGGAAGCTGGCCCGGCCGGACGCGGCCCGGCGGGCAGCGGAGATCCTGGAAGAAGTTGCCGAGGAGGCGGCATGAGCGGGCGGCGGACGCGCGGAAAGAGGGACGGCGCGGGAGCGGCTTGCAGAAAAGTGCGCAAACTCGTTGACAGGCGTCCGGCGGTCCGAAACAATATGAAATAAAAATGTTTTTGCGTCCCCAGCATCTGCATTTCGTCGGCATCGGCGGCATCGGTATGAGCGGCCTGGCCGAGGTGCTGCTGAATCTGGGGTACGAGATCTCCGGCAGCGACCTGCGGCTTAGCCCGGTCACCGAGCGCCTGCAGAAGCTGGGGGCGAAGATCTGGGAGGGCCACGACGCCGCCCACGTGGACGACGCCAAGGTGGTCGTGGTTTCCTCGGCCGTTTCCGAGGACAATCCGGAGGTGCAGGAGGCGCGCCGCCGCCAGATCCCGGTGATTCCCCGGGGCGAGCTGCTGGCCGAGCTGATGCGCCTGAAGTACGGGATCGCGGTGGCCGGCAGCCACGGCAAGACGACGACGGCGTCGATGCTGGCCACGGTGCTCAGCTCGGCCGGACTGGATCCGACGGTGGTCGTGGGCGGCCGGGTGAGCACGATGGGCGGCTCGAACGCCCGCGTAGGGCAGAGCGACCTGCTGGTAGTGGAATCCGACGAGAGCGACGGATCGTTCTTGAAGTTGGCGCCGATTCTGGCGGTCATCACCAGCATCGACCGGGAGCACCTGGACCACTACCGGGACCTGGATCACGTGCTGGAGGCGTTTCTGGACTTCGCCAACCGCGTGCCGTTCTACGGCGCGGCGGTGGTCTGTCTCGACGACGAGAACGTGCAGCGCATCCTGCCGCGCATCAGCCGGCGCACGGTCACATATGGTACGAGCGCCCAGGCCGGCCTCGTGGTCTCCGGCATCCGGCCGGAGCGCTTCGCTTCGGTATTCCGCCTGCGCCGGCGGGGCGAGGAACTGGGCGAGTTCCGGCTGAACATCCCGGGCGAGCACAACGTGCTGAACGCGGCGGCGGCCCTGGCGGTGGCTTTCGAGCTCGGGGTGGATCCGGACAAAGCCAGGGAAGGGCTGGCGCGGTTCCAGGGGGTGGACCGGCGCTTCCAGAAGCGCGGCGAAGCGGCGGGCGTGACGGTCGTAGACGACTACGGCCACCATCCCACCGAGATCCGGGCGACGCTGGAGACAGCCAGGCAGTGCGGCTACAGCCGCATCCTGGTCCTGTTCCAGCCGCACCGCTACACGCGCACCCACCTGCTGATGGACGACTTCGCCCGCTCGTTCCACCAGGCCGACGCGGTCTTCCTCACCGATATCTACGCTGCTTCGGAAAAGCCCATCGAAGGCGTGACCGCTGCGGCGCTGGCCGAGCGCATCCGCGACCACGGTCACCGGGCGGTTTCCTACGAAGGTTCGCTGGAGGAGGCGGCGAGAGCGGTTGCGGAGGCGGCGCAGCCTGGGGATTTGATCCTGACGCTAGGCGCGGGCAGCGTGTCGCAGGCGGGCGGGATGATACTCGAGCGTTTGGGGAGGAAGGCGTAGATGAGCCGGAAGCGTAAGGGCGGGAAAGGGCCGGAAACGGCGTCCGGCCTGTTTCGGTTCGGGGTGGCGCTGAAGTGGGCAGGGCGCCTGTTGCCGGCGGCGCTGGCGGTCATCGCCGCCGTAGTGATTTTCAACAAGATCGAAAGCTACCTGATCAGCAATCCCCGCTTCCGCCTGCCCGCGTCGGCCGATTACGGCGGCGCCAGCCCGGCGATCCGGATCCACGGGCTGCGCAACGCTTCGCTCCAGCGGGTGCTGAACGTCTTCTCCGAAGACGCCGGTCGCAGTCTCTATCTGTTCGACCCGGAGGAGAGGCGGCTGCGCCTGCTGGCCGTCGACTGGGTGCGGGACGCCCGGGTGGCGCGGATCTGGCCGAACCGGGTGGAGGTCTTCGTTCAGGAGCGGCAGCCGGTCGCTTACGCGCTGCTCCGCAGCAAGCGCGGGCGGGCCCGAACGGTCCTGATCGACGCCGACGGCGTTCTGCTGCCCATGCCGAAGCGCGCCGGGTATGATCTGCCGGTGTTGCGGGGTTTGGACGAGAAGATGTCCGAAAGCTTGCGCGCCGCGCGCGTCCGCCTTGTCGAGCGCATGCTGAGGGACTTAGGCCCGCAGGCGGAAAGCGTGTCGGAGATAGACGTGGCGGATCCGCGCGCCCTGACTATTCGCCTCACTGCTGACGGCGACCTGGTGACGCTGATCATCGGGACGCGGAACTTTCGGCAGCGCCTGGAGAACTTCCTGCGCCACTACCCGGAGATCCACCGGCGGCTGCCGGCGGCACGGACTTTCGACCTGCGCTTGGATGACCGGATCACCGCCAAGGACGGAGTCAGGCACGGAGAAACCAATGCGAATCGCCGCGGGAGTTGATGCGGGCAGCGCCTTCACGAGGTGCATGATCCTCGGGCTGGACGGCCACGAGGTCTGTTTCCTCGGATGTGGACAGGCACGCGCCGGCGGCTGGTTCAAGGGCCGGGTGGCGGACCGGCGGCGGATCACTTCGTCGATTCTGGAGGCGGTGGCGCAGGCCTCGCGGCAGGCGGGCGTGGAAGTGGAATCGGTGGTGCTCGGGGTCGGCGGGCCGCCTGTCTACGGATTCAACCATCATTGGGCGTACCAGTTCGGGCGGCCGCGGGAGGTCGATGCGAGCGACCTGGAGTTCGCCGTCGAACAGGCCGCCGACGTACGGTTCGAGAACGACCGGATGCTGCTGCACGTCTGCCCGCAGGACTTCACGGTGGACGGACGCGCCCGCTTCCACTTTCCCCGCGGGGCCGTGTGCACGCGGCTGGAGGCCAACGTCCACCTGGTGACGACCTCGACGATGGAGACGCAGGCGATCGTCTCGGCTGCCCACGAAGCGCATCTGGCGGTGGAGGAGACCGTGTTCGAGCCGCTGGCGGCGGCCTACGCCTCGTTGCTGCAAGAGGACCGGAGCCGGGGAGTGGCGGTGGTGGATGTCGGCTTGCACTCGACCGACCTGGTCGTCTACGACGGCGACGCGCTGGTGCATTCGCGGAGCTTGCCGATCTGCGGAGACCATTTCACGAAGGACGTGGCCTGGGGGTTCACGATTCCTTATGAAGACGCCGAGCGGCTGAAGCAGGAGTTCGGCTGCGCCATCCTCGGCCTCACCGCCGACAACAGTCTGATCGTGGTGCCGAGCCCCGAC
This sequence comes from Solibacteraceae bacterium, assembly GCA_026984795.1. GTDB lineage: Bacteria > Acidobacteriota > Terriglobia > Bryobacterales > Bryobacteraceae > JALSRK01. Next base: position 72,940 of record JALSRK010000045.1, read on the forward strand.
GGCAAGCTGGTCGAGGCGCCCCGGCGGCGGCTGAACGAGATCCTGGAGGCCCGGGCCGAGGAACTGTTCCTGTACGTGGCGAACGAGTTGCGCTATTGCGGGATGGAGAAGTCGCTGGTCGAGGGCGTTGTCCTCACCGGGGCCGGGGCGGAGATGGAGGGCCTCTGCGACGTCGCCGAGCGGGTGCTCAACTGTCAGGCGCGGAAGGGGCTGACGATCGGCGTCCGGGACTATCCCCGGGAATGTGACGGCCCGGCGTGGACGGTGGTTGCCGGACTGGCGATGTACTCCGCGCGTTTGAAAGTGCGGAGGCAGCAACGGCGGCGAGCGCCGGGGGTGCTGAACCTGATTCTGCGATGAGGCTCGGGCGGGATATCGCCGGATGGCGTCCGGAGCGCCTTGGCGGGTGAGACGGGCGGCCCGGCGCTGAGGTATCGGGGCCGTTCAACCGGCCCAAAGGAGGTTGAGAGGATGTCGCTGGACAACAGCAAACTCGAGGACCTGAAGTTCGAGATCGCCGAAGATCTCGTACTGGACACGAAGATCAAAGTGGTCGGCGTCGGGGGCGGGGGGTCGAACGCCGTCGCACGCATGATGAACGAAGGGCTGGCCGGTGTGGAGTTCTACGTGGTGAACACCGACCAACAGGCGCTGAACGCCTCGCCGGTGCCGAACAAAGTCGCCATCGGAGCCAAGCTGACGCAGGGCCGCGGCGTGGGATCGGACCCCTCGCTTGGCCGGCGGGCGGCGCTCGAGGACACCGAGCGTATCATCGATGTCCTCGACGGCGCCGAGATGGTGTTCGTCACCGCGGGCCTGGGTGGAGGCACGGGCGGCGGCGCCGCGCCGGTGGTGGCGGCGCTGGCCAAGGAGCTGGGCGCCCTCACCGTGGCGGTGGTGACCAAGCCGTTCTCCTTCGAAGGCCCGCAGCGGATGAAGATGGCCGAGAAGGGGCTGTTGGATCTGGCCTCCACTGTGGACACGGTGATCTCGATTCCGAACGACCGGCTGCTGGAGCTGCTGCCGCGGGGCACGAGCTTCGTCGAGGCCTTCCGCACCGCCGACGACGTGCTCCGGCAGGGCGTGCAGGGCATCAGTGACATCATCACCACTCCCGGCCTGATCAACCGCGACTTCTCCGACATCAAAGCCATGATGCTCGGCATGGGCTACGCGATGATGGGTACGGCGACGGCCTCCGGCGAGAACGCCGCGCTGGAAGCGGCGCGGATGGCGATCAGTTGCCCGCTGCTCGAAGAGGGCGGCGTCAAAGGCGCGCGGGGCGTGCTGATCAATATCACGGCCGCCAGCAGCCTCGGCATCCATGAGGTCAACGAGGCGTGCACGCTGATCCGCGAGGCCACTGAGAACGACGATGTGCAGGTCAGCTTCGGCGTGGTAGTGAATGAGTCGATGGGCGGAGAGGTGAAGATCACCGTCATCGCCACGGGCTTCCAGCGCGACAATCTACCGCCGATCGAGCGCCGGCCGGCGTCCGACTTCATCGCCGTGCACTCGCACACCGAGAGCTCGCCGGCTGCGGCCGCCGAGGAGGATCCGTTCTTCCAGCGCGAAGAGGAGCCGGCGGCGGAGTTCGATTCCGGGGCCGCCCTGCCGCCGCCGGAGCCCGGCCCGGCGCCGGTCGAGGCCGCCGCTCCGGAAGGCGAACTCCAGCCCGAAGACGAGCTCGAAATCCCGGCCTTCGCCCGCCGGGAGCGGGGATTGTTAGGTCTCTCCCGCCGCGACGAATAGCGGCATCTCTCCTTTGGTTGTCACGCGCCGGCGGGAGATCGCCAGCCCGCCGGCGCTTCTTTCGCCGGCCGCAACCGGGGCGCGGCAGACGGGCGAGAACCTACAATAGAGAGATCTGTCTCTGGGGATGCACGAGCAGCGCCGCTTTCGTTATCTCGATCACCTCATACACGTCTTCGTCGTCGTGCTGATGGTGTCGAATCTCGTCGGGCCGAAGATCGTGGCGGTGGGGCCTTTCCGGATCAGCGGAGCCCAGTTGCTGTTTCCGATCACCTACATCTTCGGCGATATCTTCACCGAAGTCTATGGCTACGCGGCCTCCCGCCGGGCGATCTGGACGGGCTTTTTCGCTTCGGCGCTGCTTTCGGTGATGGCGATGATCACCGTGGCCCTGCCGCCGGCCCCGGACTGGCCGCACCAGGAGGCCTTCGAGACGGTCTTTCACTTCGTGCCGCGGATGGTGCTGGCGAGTCTGCTGGCCTACTGGGCGGGCGAGTTCTCGAACGCCTTCGTGCTGGCCAAGCTGAAGATCTGGACCAAGGGGCGGATGCTCTGGGTGCGGACGATCGGCTCCACCGTAGTGGGGCAGTTCGTAGATACCGTGGTGGTGATGATTGTCGCCTTCGGCGGCAGCCTCAGCCGGGAGCTGATCGCCAATCTGATCGTCTCCGGCTACCTTGCCAAGGTGCTGTACGAAGCCGCAGCCACACCGTTGACCTATGCGGTGGTCGGGTTCTTGAAGCGGAAAGAGGGCGTGGAAATCTTCGACTACGAGACCGACTTCAGCCCGTTCCGGGCCGAAGACTAGCGTGCGGTTTCCCGGCGCCGGGCGACCCTCGTTGCGGTAGGATCGGACGCATGGAAGAGCCGATCAGCCGCCGCGTTGCTCTGAAACGCCTCACGGCCGCCGGGACGCTGGGCTTTCACTACTGCCGCGAGTCCCCGCGGACGCGCCGGCCGAACGTTCTCTATGTAATGACCGACGACCAGGCGGTCGGCCAGATGTCCTGCGAGGGCGGCGCCGTGATCCGGACGCCGAACATGGACCGGCTGGCCCGGGAAGGCGTGCGTTTCGCCAACGCCTTCTGCACGAACTCGCTGTGTGCGCCGGGCCGGGCGACGGTGCTCACGGGCACGTATTCGCACATCAACGGGATTCGGGGCAACTCCGAGGCCCGAGGCGTCATCGAGCGCATGGACCCGGCGCTGCCGACCTTCCCCCAGGTGCTGCAACAGGCCGGCTACCAGACCGCCATCGTGGGCAAGTGGCACCTCTCTCACGATCCGCGCGGATTCGACCACTGGTGCGTGCTGCCGCGCCAGGGCGTCTACTTCGATCCCGAGTTCATCGTGATGGGCGAGCGCAAGAAGTTCACCGGATACGCGACGGACGTGACCACCGATTTGGCGCTCGACTGGTTGAAGAAACGCGACACGAGCCGGCCGTTCTGTCTGGTCTACCAGCACAAGGCGCCCCACCGGCCGTTCCAACCGGCGCCCCGGCATGCGCACATGCTCGACGGTGTGGAGCTGCCGAAGCCGCCGACCTATGACGACGACTACGCGACACGGAGAGTCGCCAAAGAGGCCCGGGACATGAAGTTCGAGATCAGCCTGGCGCGGGACTATCCCGAGATGCCGAAGGATCTGAGCCCGGCGGAGAAGAAGGACTGGATCTACAACCGGTTCGTCAAGGATCACTACGCCGCGCTCTACGGTGTGGACGAGAACCTCGGCCGGGTCCTCGATTACCTGGACGAGACGGGGCTGGCCGAGGACACGGTGGTGATCCACACCTCCGACAACGGGTTCTTCCTGGGCGAGCACGGCTGGTACGACAAGCGCTTCATGTACGAGCCCGCCTTCCGGCTGCCGCTGCTGATCCGCTACCCGCGCCTGGCCGCAGCCGGTCTGGTGGCCGGGCAGTTCGTGGCCAACATCGACTACGCGCCGACGATCCTCGACCTGGCCGGCTGCCCGGTCCCCGACTCGATGCAGGGGCGCAGCCTGAAGCCCATCCTCGAGGGCAAGAGCCCGGAGGACTGGCGGACGAGCGTCTATTACGCCTATTGGGAGAACTCGTGGAAGCTGCGCAACGCCCGGCCCGAGGAGATGGCCGACCCGAGCTTCCGGTACTTCACTGCGCACCGGGTGGGGCCGCACCGGGGGGTGCGGACCGAGCGCTACAAGCTGATCCACTTCCACTCGGAAGGCGACTACTGGGAGCTGTTCGATCTCGCTGAGGACCCGCACGAGCTGCGCAACGTCTGCGGCGAGCCGGCTTACACGGAAGCAACGGCCCGGCTGAAGCAGGAGCTGGAGCGGCTGCGGCGGCAATACCAGGACGTCTGAGGACGATTTGGGGACCGGGGAGTGACGGAAGTCACTGCGCCCGGGCCCCGGGGCCGGGAGAATCGATGAGGCTGCGGGTTCGAGTGGAGCCGTGGACCTCAGCAGTCCTTGCGGGCCTGGTTCGCTCGTTTGCGGCCAGGATCCGACCGCCGCGCTGCCGAAGCCGCACGCGGTCGAACCAGGGCTGAGAGCCTCCTGTGTCCACTCCCGGGACGCTTGGGTGTTTCGGATCGAAAAACTTGCTCTCGGGTGGCGAAACTCTACTAGAATTATGGGAACAGTCTTCCCCGGCTGACCGGTGGGTGGACAGATCGCCCGAGGTCGGCGGTGGAGGGGAAAGGCCGATGAAAGCGCCTTACGAGGTCCGGCTACCGGACATCGACTATTGGACGGGCCGGGTGCCCTGTCAGATGGCCTGCCCGGTGCGGACGGATGCCGGCCGCTACGTACAGCTCATTTCCGAGGACCAGCTTCGCGAAGCCTACCTTACGGCGAGATCGCCGAATCCCCTGACGTCGGTCTGCGGCCGTGTCTGCGCGGCTCCGTGCGAAGACCAGTGCCGGCGGGGCAAGTTCGACAAGCCGGTAAGCATCCGGGCGCTCAAGCGTTTCGTGACCGAGCGATACGGTGTGGAATCGCGGCACCCGGACACGTGCCACGAGCTGCTCCAGGAGGCCACGGAGCCGGGCAACAAGTGGCGCTGGCACTTGCCGCTCCTGGACAAGATCCGCAAGGACCGGGGGCAAAGCCGGCCAGTGGCCGTGGTCGGGGCGGGGCCGGCGGGACTCTCCTGTGCCCACGATCTGGCGCTGATGGGCTACAAGGTCACCATCTTCGAAGCCACGGGGCGAGCCGGCGGCATGGCGTTTCACGGAATCCCGGAGTTCCGCCTTCCGGTGAGCCTGCTCGACAAAGAGGTGCAGGCGATCGAAGAACTCGGCGTCGAGATCCGCTACAACACGCCGCTTACCAGGGATTTCGGTTTGAGGGAGCTGCGCGCGCAGGGCTTCCAGGCGGTCTTCGTCGCCGTCGGCGCTCAGCAAGGGCGGATGCTGAACGTGCCGGGCAGCAATCTAGACGGCATCATCCGGGCGGTGGAGTACCTGATCAATATCAACAACGGCTACCGGGTGCCGCGGGCCGAGAGAGTGCTGGTGGTGGGTGGGGGATTCGTGGCTTTCGACGCCGCGCGGATGGCGCTGCGGGCGTCGGCGGCGGAGACCTCGGTCGAGGAGGTGGGTGGCGGTATGGCTCCGGCGCTGGACGCGGCGCGCCTGGCGGCCCGGGCAGGCGCCGAGGTGACGCTGGCCAGCCTGGAGAGCTTCGAAGAGATGCCGGTGATGCGCACCGAGCAGGGCCGCGAGGAGTTCGAGCAGGCCCTCGAGGAAGGGATCCGCTTCCGGCCACAGCGCAGCGTCGCGCGCTTCGAGGGCAACGGCCGGGTGCGGCGGGTGAAGATGATCGGCGTCAAACGCACCTACGACGAGAGAGGCCGGTTCGCGCCCGTCTTCGACGAGAGCGTGAGCGAGGAGCTCGAGGCCGACCTCGTAATCCTGGCGATCGGACAGAAGCCGGAGTTTCCGTTCCTGAAGCCCGAAGACGGAATCGAGCTGACGCCGGCGGGCACCGTCAAGATCGACCCGGAGACGCTGGCCACCACCGCGCCGGGCATCTTCGCCGGCGGCGATGCGGCTTTCGGCCCGCGCAATCTGATCGACGCGATCGCCAACGGCAAGCGGGCGGCGCAGAGCATCGACGACTACTTGAACGAGGAGCCCGGCGAGCCGGTCTTCTGGCTCCGGTTCGAAAAGATCCCCACGCGGCGGTTCGAGCGCCGGCCGGACTACGACCGGCTGCCCCGGCGCCCACCGCCGGCGACGGATCTGGGCCGGCGCACGGGTATCAGCGAGGTGGAGACGGCCTATCCCCCGGAGGAGGCGGCTGAGCAAGCCGATCGGTGTTTGGCCTGCCATATCCAGACCATCTACGATGCCGAGAAGTGCGTTCTCTGCAACCGGTGCGTGGATATCTGTCCGGAACACTGCCTGAAGCTGGTGCCGTTGAGTGAGATCGACCTGCCGGAAGAGCAGTTGGCGCAGGCCAAGGCGGCGGCCGCCGAGTCCGGCGGCGAGCTCTCGGCGATGCTCAAGGACGACGAGCTGTGCATCCGGTGCGGCCTGTGCGCGATCCGGTGTCCCACCGACGCCATGACGATGGAGGTCCTCTACTATGAGCAAAGGTGACGAAGACAAGGTCAAGCGCCGGGACGTGATTTCAAAGCTGGGCACCGGCGCGGTGGGCGCGGCCTTCGGGTTACCGGTCTTGATGTCGGTGCGGTCGCTGGTGCCGAATGCCTTGTACGAGAGTCCACGGCGGTTCAAGGCCGGCCGGCCGGAAGAGTTCCCCGATGGCCCTACTTTCGTACCGGAGCAGCGGGTCTTCATCTTCCGCGAGGGCAAGACCTTTTATTGCATCAGCGCCACCTGCACGCATCTCGGCTGCACGGTGCAACTGGTGCGGCTCGGACGCACGGCGGCCGACCAGACGATCGAGTTCCACTGCCCGTGCCACGGGAGCAAGTTCCGGGGCGACGGCACCAATTACGCCGGTCCGGCGCCGCGTCCTCTCGATTACTTCAAGCTCGAGCTGGCCCCCGACGACGGGCAACTGGTAGTGGACATGTCCCAGACGGCGGACAAGGGCTGGAGATTCACGGTCTAGAGGAGCGACGATGGCCGTTTCACCTTTGAACCAGATCCGGCGCGGTTTACGCCAACTGCCCTCGTGGGAAGACATCACGTGGACCTGGAAGCCCCGCAGCGAGCGGGAAGCCGGCGACGCCGTCGTCCGCAACTTCCTGTTGCACTGGTTCCCGAGCAAGATCACCCGGCGGGCGATGGAGTCCAGCTACTCGCTGTGGCTCGGTACGATTTCGGCGGTCTTGTTCCTCATCCTGACGCTGACCGGCGTGGTGCTGATGTTTCTCTACGTGCCCTCCGTGGAGCGGGCCTACGGCTCGATCAAGGATCTGGAGTACGCCATCAGCTACGGCCGTTTTTTGCGGGCCACGCACCGCATCGCGGCCCATTTGATGGTGGCCGTGGTGTTCCTGCACATGATGCGGGTGTTTCTCACCGGGGCCTTCAAGAACGGCGTGCTGGCGCGGCAGAACCGGCCGCTGAACTGGTGGATCGGGATGGTGATGCTGTTGGCCACGCTGCTGCTGAGCTTCACCGGGTACTTGCTCCCGTGGGACCAATTGGCCTACTGGGCGATCACGGTGGGAACAAACATCGCCCGGGCGGTACCCCTGATCGGAGACGGGATCCGGTTCTTCCTGCTGGGCGGCCACGAGATCAACCAGAACACGCTGATCCGGTTCTATGTCCTCCACTGCATCTTCTTGCCGTTGGGACTCGGCGCTCTGTTCGTGTGGCACATGTGGCGGATTCACAAAGACGGGGGGTTGGCCTGCCACGACCGGGTGGCGCTCGACCAGAAGGCGGCGCCCGCCCCTCCGGCCTCAACCAAGACCTACACGTTGCTGGGCATCACCGCGGGTCGGACTGCTCACGTGGAAACGGCGCTCATCGACGAGGAGAGGCATCTGGTGAACGCGGCGCCGCTGCTGCTGCGGCGGCTACTGGTCGTCATCCTCCTGACATTCCTGGTGAGCGCCGCGCTGGCCATGCTGGTAGGGGCCCCGCTCGAAGCGCCGGCGAACCCGGATGTAACGCCCAACCCGGCCAAGGCCCCCTGGTATTTCCTCTGGCTCCAGGAGCTGGTGACGATCACGACGATCCGGATCGGCGGGTGGACCCTGAATGGGGCCTTCGTGGGCGGGGTGCTGATTCCCGGCCTGCTGTTGCTCTGGGGGCTGGCTGTTCCGTGGCTGGACGCCTCCGGTCCAACGGCCGTCGGGACGTGGTTTCCTCCCTCGCGGCGCCGGGCCAACACGATCTTTCTGATCGTGTGTCTGGCCCTCATACTACTCACGATTATCGGGACCTTCATGCGGGGTCCTTATTGGCAGTTCTACTGGCCATGGGAGCGGTGGCCTGCTGCCCCGCCCAGGTTCTAGGAGGAAGGTGTGTTTTCTCGAGACAGAACTCTAGTCTGGCTGGCGGGATTCTTGGGTGTGGTCGTCTGTGCCTTCGCGGTGTGGCAGGAGATGAATCCCGGTTACCGCCGCTACCAGCGGGAGTTTCGCCGCCTGATCGAGGAACGTTTCGGACCGGAACGGGCCGCCCTCACGCCGGCCGGAGTACAGCAGATCTGGATCCGTTCGGCGAACCGCGTGGACCGTTGCACGAGTTGCCACCTGGGCGTGACTTGGGAAGGGCTCGAGAACGCCGATCTGCCTTACCGCACCCATTCCAAGAAGCCGCTGGAGCACCATCCGATCGAGCGGTTCGGCTGCACGTACTGCCATGGCGGGCAGGGCTACGCCACCAAGCTTCCCGATGCCCACGGGTGGGTCAAGGATTGGGAAGAGCCCCTGCTCGATACGACGCTGGCCAAGGACTACCGAGTGAGGGAGAAATGGGCCTTCGTCGAGATGAACTGCAACGTGTGCCATCGCTTCGAGCGGGAGATCGATGGCGCCGGCATTGTCAATCTCGGCAAGAAGTTGATCCGCGAGAAGGGCTGCCGCGCCTGCCACATCATCAACGGCCGCGGCGGAACGATCGGGCCGGACTTGACCTGGGAAGGGGACAAGAACCCGGAGCAGTACGACTACACTCGGATCACGACTTTACCTACGCTGCTGGCCTGGCAGATCGGCCACCTGCAGAGCCCGAAGAGTTTTTCGCCCGACACCGTCATGCCCGACTTCGGCTTCAAGAGCCACGAGGCGATGGCGATCGCCCTGGTGTTAATGAGCTGGCGCAAGGTGGACATCCCAGTTGACCTGTTGCCGGGCGTGGTCCGTAAGGACGTGCCGACTCCCGAGGAACTGGAGCGGGAGCGGACCATGCGCGAGGGCGAAGGAAAATTCTTCGTCGAAAAGACCTGCTTCATCTGCCACGACGTTTCCAGTCTAGGTATCGTCTCGGCGACGAAGATCGGACCGAACCTGGCGCTGGCGGTGGAAGACGCGCCGCGGCGGTTCGGCCGTACGCTGGACAGCTTCCTGATGAATCCGACAGGGACGATGCAGGTCGTGCTGTCCAAGCAGATTCAGCTCACTGACGAGGAGAAGCGGGAGGCCATCAGGCTGCTGAAACTGGCCTACCGCAAGTACAAAGAACAGCAGTCGGCCGCGGAGAACAAGCCGTGAGACCGGCTGGCCAGGATGAGAAAGGAGACGCAGATGAGCATGCAAACGCGGACCCGCCACTCCCGCTGGGTGTGGCTTGGCATTGTCACGGGCCTGTTGGCCCTCGGTTACCTCGCCTGCCAGGGAGAAGAGGGCGGCCGCCGCGCGGCTACAGGGAGCGCTGCTGAGGCTGCGGTGGCCAGCTACGTTCCCCCGGGGGATCTGGACGAATATTATCTGTTCTACTCGGGAGGGCATTCCGGCAACGTATACGTCGCCGGCATCCCCTCCATGCGTCATATCGCGACGATTCCGGTTTTCACCCCATACCCGGGAACGGGTTATGGCTTCGACGACGAAACCAAGAAGATGCTCGGGGACTTCACTTGGGGCGACATCCACCACCCGTCGCTGTCGAAGACCAACGGCGTCTACGACGGCCGCTGGCTCTTCGTCAACGACAACGCGAACGCACGGCTGGCGCGGATCGACCTGCGCGACTTCAAAACGAAGCAGATCTTCGGCCCGGTACCGAACCTTTCCGGAAACCACGGCAGCGCCTTCGTGACCGCGAACACGGAGATGATCTTGATCGCTTCGCGCTTTGGCATCCCCATCCCGGTAGGCACGTGGGCCTCGATCGAGGATTACGCGACGAAGTACAAGGGGCTCGTCGGCGCCGTCAAGGTGGATCCGCAGACCGGCGAGATGTCGATGGGCTTTGAGATCGTGACGCCGCCGTTCGACTGGGATCTCGGCTCTTCCGGCCGCGGACCGTCAGCGGACTGGGCGCTGTGGACCTGTTACAACTCTGAGCGCGCCACTGGAGTCCTGGAAAAGACGGCCAGCGCCAATGACCGTGACTACGCCATCGCGGTGAACTGGAAGGCGGCGCAGAAGGCCGTCGATGACGGCAAGGGCGCGATGATCGGCGGCGTGCGGGTGATCGACCCGGCCAAAGTGCCCGGTATCGCCTACCTGATCCCGGTGGCGAAGAGCCCGCATGGCGTCGATTTCAGCCCGGACGGCACGTTCTTCGTCACCAGCGGCAAGCTGGAAGCCATCACTACTGTCTTCAGCTTCGACAAGATGCTGGCGGCGATCCAGAATCAGGATTTCGTGGGTGATGAAGACGGCATTCCGGTGCTGCGGTACGAAGCAGTAATGGAGCGCGAGGTGCAGGTCGGCCTCGGCCCGCTGCACACCCAGTTCGACGACCGAGGCTACGCCTACACCAGCCTGTTCATCGACAGCGCCATCGCCAAGTGGGACCCCAAGACGGGCGAGGTGCTCGACACGATCCCGGTGGCTTACAACATCGGCCACCTGCTGGTTCCCGGCGGCGACTCGATGAAGCCTTGGGGAAAGTACGTCATCGCCCTGAACAAGCTCTCCCACGGGCGGCACTTGAACGTCGGGCCCAGCCAGCCGGAATCCAGCCAGTTGATCGACATCACCGGCGACAAAATGAGGCTGCTCTACGACGCCTTCACCGAGCCGGAGCCGCACTACGCCCAGGCCATCCCGCGGGATTTGTTGAAGCCGATCGAAGTGTATCCGCTGGAGCAGAACAAACACCCGGGAGCCATCAAGAGCGTGGAGGAGGCTTCGGTGACTCGATCCGGCAACCGCGTCGAGGTCAAGATGGCCGTGGTTCGCTCGACCATGTACCCGACGAAGATCGAGGTGCGGCGAGGCGACACGGTGACCGTCCACATTACCAACATCGAGCAGACCACCGACGAGCTTCATGGTTTCGGGCTCGCCGGGTATAACATCAATATCGTCGTCGATCCGGGCGAGACCAAGACCGTGACGTTCAAAGCGACCAAGCCGGGCGTATACGCTTACTACTGCACAAACTTCTGCTCTGCGCTGCACCAGGAGATGCAGGGCTATCTTCTGGTCCGGTAGCGGCCTGCCGCTTCGGGACCGACGCGGCCCGGCCTCCACCGGTGGGGGCCGGGCCCGCTGGGACAGGCTGGACTGCGCCGGGACGGGGCGCGAGACTGGAAGAGGCGCTGCTGTTGCGGCGCGCCTCCCAATAGCGAAGGATCGGAACGATGAACGACAAACTCGTACGTTACCAGGCGATCCTGGCAAGACCGGTCGGCCTGGCTGGGCGCATTTTGCTGCTGATCTCTGTACTGCTCATCCCCCTCGCTTTTCAGTTCCCCCTCTGGAAGATGGCCTTCCAGTCCAACCAATACCCGGACCCTCTTCGGCTCGAGATCTACATCAACCACCTCGAAGGACAGAAAACCGCGTCGCGGGACGATCTTCGGGAGATCAATGCGCTGAATCACTACATCGGCATGAGGCCCCTGATGGAGAGCGACTTCGCCGAGTTCCTGTGGATGCCGTTCGTGCTCGGTTTCTTCGCCCTCTTCATTCTGCGGGCGGTCGTGTTCGGGACTTTGCGGGACCTGATCGATGTCGTGGTGCTCTACTCGTATTTCGGGCTCTTCTCGGCCTGGAATTTCTACAGTCGTCTCTATGACTACGGCCACAACCTGAACCCCGATGCGCCGATCAAGGTGAAGCCGTTCACGCCACCTTTCTTCGGGCGGGTCCAGATCGCGAACTTCCACGTGGAGAGCTTTCCGGCGGGCGGCAGCGTGGTCCTGGCGGTGGTCGGAGCGTTGCTGCTGGCAGCCTTGGTGATCTCGGTGCGCCAGGCGTCGCGCACCACGACTGCGGCCTAGAACGGACCGGGGCGGGGACGAGCCGTGCGGGGATGGAGAAGTCCGGCGATCGGGTTGGTTTTGCTGGCGGCGGCCGGCTCGCCAGGAGCCACCCTGCATGTCGGGATTCCGGGCGGCTATTCGACAGTCGGGGAGGCCCTGGCCGCGGCGGCGCCCGCTGATATAGTGCTGGTGCACGCCGGTGAGTACCGCGAGCGTCTTGTCGTTGACCAGCCGGTGCACCTAGTAGGGCAAGGCAGGCCCCACATTTGGGGCGACGGTTCGGGGGACGTCGTCCTGATCCTCGCGGACGACGTCGAGCTCCGGGGCTTTCGCATCAGCGGTTCCGGCCTACGCATGATGCATAGCGATGCGGGGGTCAAGATCGCGGGCAAGAGAGTGCGGGTGGCCGAGAACGAGCTGTTCGACAACCTGTTCGGAATCTACCTGAACGGCTCGGCCGAGGCCGTGATCGAACACAACCGGATCCGCGGCCGTGCCGATATCGAGATCGGGCGGCGCGGAGCCGGAATCCACTTCTATGACGCACACCATAACCTCGTGCGGTTCAACCGGATCTGGGAGGTTCGCGACGGCGTCTACTTCGACCACTCGGATTTCAACCGTGTCGAAGACAATGAGTTCAGCCGCCTGCGTTATGGCGTGCACTATATGTATTGCGGGCCCAACAGCTTCTCCCGGAACATCTTTCGCGACAGCATGGCGGGCGCTGTGGTGATGTACACCGAGCGGGTGGTGTTCCGCGACAACCAGATGATCAACAACCGGGCCGGCGTCAACGCCTGCGGCCTGCTGTTCAAGGACTGTCTGGACTCGGTGGCCGAGCGGAACGTCATCGTCAACAACGTCCGGGGAATCTTCCTGGACAACTCCCACCGGAACCGTTTCTTCCACAACCTGGTGGCGCAGAACGACGTGGCTGTCGTACTACACGCCAATTCCTTGAAGAACAGCTTCGGTGGCAACGACTTTATCGACAACCTGGCGGTGCTCCACACGGTGGGACGGGCCGACGCGGACTGGACTCCGGGCGGCTTAGGCAACTATTACTCGGATTACACCGGCTACGACCTGGACGGCGACGGCGTGGGCGATGTCGAATACCGGCTGCAGGACGCTTTCGAGTACCTGGTGGGAAACCGGCCGTTGCTCGGCCTGTTTCTGAATAGCGCCGCCGCCGACGCGCTCTCCTTCGCCGAGAAGAACTTCCCTCTGATTCACGGCAGCGACGAGCGGGACACGGCTCCCCGGATGCGGCCCGTGAGCGGCGTAAGAATGGTGGCTGCCGCCGGGCAGGCGGGAGCCGCTGGAAACCGGTCATTGCCCGTGATGGGATGGCTGCTTGCGCTGAGCGGCAGCGGCCTGCTGGTGTGGAGGTTGCGGGCATGAGTCCGGCGGTGAAGGTCACGGCGCTGAGGAAATCCTACGGGGGCGTCGTCGCCCTGGATGGAATCTCGTTCACCGTGGAGCCGGGCCAGGTGGTGGCTCTGTTGGGGCCGAACGGTAGCGGCAAGACGACCGCCTTGCGGGCGGTGGCCGGTCTGTTGCGCCTGGACGAGGGCTCCGTGGAGATCTTCGGTGCGGATGCGGAGCGCGATCCCCGTGAAGCCCGGCGGCAGTTCGCCTACGTTCCGCAGCAGCCGGTGTTTCCCCCGAACGTCACCGTGGGTGAGATGCTCGACTTTCACCGCCGGTTGCGCGGACTGCAGCAGGAAGCCGTGGACCGGGCGGTGGAACAGGCGGACCTCGAGGCGGCCCGGGACCGCCTGGTCGGCGAGCTTTCCGGCGGCATGCGGCACCGCCTGTCGCTGGCCATCGCCAACCTGGCCCCGGTGAAGCTGATGATCCTCGACGAGCCGACGGCCAGCCTGGATCCGCAGGCCGTGCTGCGCTTGCGCCGGCAGGCTCTCCGGTGGCGGGACGCCGGGAGGGCGATCCTGTTTTCCACCCACGTCCTCAGCGATGCCGAAGAGCTCGCCGGCCGGGTGGTCGTATTGATGGAAGGCCGGGTGGTCCGGGACGAGGATGTGACCCGGCTGCGCGCTGACTTGCGGCAATCGGCTCTGTTGCGGGTGGACGTCGGCGTGCCGACGCCGGAACATGAGCAGGCGGCGTTGGCCGCCGGCGCGACCAGGGTTCGGGTGAATTCGACGGCGCTGGTGATCACGGCGCCGGTGGAGCGCCGCTATGAGATCCTGGACCGGCTCAGCCGGGTCAGCGAGATTCGCCATTTCGAAACCGAGGAGCCCTCGATCGAGCGGATATACATGGATTACACCCGAGGTGCGGCTAATGAGGAAGCTTGAGGCGGTCGGCGCCGGCATTGCGCTGGCGGGTCTGCTGGCTTGCCAAGACGGCCGGCCGGAGCCCGTCGAGATCCCGCTGAACGAGGCGAGTTGCAGTCACTGTCGGATGGCCGTCTCCGAACGGGAGTTTGCTGCCGAAGTGGTGGCTCCAGACGGGAGAGTGAACTATTTCGACGACATCGGCTGTCTGGCGGCCTGGCTTCGCGAACATCAGCCGCCCGCCGAAGCCGGCATCTACGTGGTGGATTTCGAGACGGGTAAGTGGCTGAATGCCGAATCGGCTTACTACGTGAAATCCAGCCGGATCCCTACACCGATGGCTTCCGGGGTGGTGGCGTTCAGTGATGCCGAGCGCGCGGTGGAAGCTGCGAAGCGTTATGAAGGGCGGCAGCTCACGTGGCAGGAGGTTCTGAGCGAGGCCGGGCGATGAATGTGGGGATGGTGGCGGTAATCGCCCGGCACGAACTCCGGATCGTCCTTCGCAACCGCTGGATTGCGCTCTACGCGGCCCTTTTTGCCGGACTAACGTTCGCGGTTAGCTATTTCGGGCTGGTGGTGATCGAGTTCACCGGGTTCCAGGAATTCCACCGGACGGCGGTGAGCCTGCTGAACCTGGTCCTTTATCTGGTGCCTCTGGCGGCTATGTTGATGGCCGTGCAGAGTTTCCGGCCCGAGGGTGGAGCCACCGAGCAGCTCTTCGCCGAGCCGCTCACCGCGGGCGAGATCGTGCTGGGAAAGTTCGCCGGCCTCTCCGTGGCCCACACGCTGGCCATCGTCGGCGGGTTCAGCTTCACCGGAGTGCTGATTGCGTTGAAGGTGGGTACCCGGGGGCTCTCCAGTTACTTGGTTCTGATTGCATTCGCCAGTCTGGTGGGGCTGGCCTTTCTGGCGATCGCGTCGATGCTGGCGATCGCCACGCGCCGGAGCGCGAGGACGTACGCCGTCGTGCTGGTCGTATGGTTCCTCCTGGTGCTGATCTTCGACCTGCTGATCATTGGGCTGAGCCTGGTGTTGCCCTACGCTTGGGCGAACCGGGCGGCGCTGGCGGGCGCGTTCCTGGACCCGGTGGACGCCACGCGGGTGGCGACATTGCTGGCCGTGGCCGGCAAGGAGGTATTCGGATCAGCGGGAGCGCAGCTCGTGCGCGCGCTCGGCGGGACGGGCCCAGCGATCGTCCTGCTGGCGGCAGCGCTGGCCCTCTGGGTCGTCTGGCCGGTGGCCGTGGCGATCCGCCTGCTCAGCCGCCAGGACGTTTGAGAGGAACCGATGCCACAAACTCGTCGGCGGCGCCTGCGCTGGCTGTGCTTCACTGCCCAGTTTCCGCCGCTTCTTCTCCGGAAGTTTCGGCCGCTGCTTGCGCCTTGCGCTGCAGCAGCCGGATGTAGGAGACGACGTAGCGGATCTGCCGGTCGCCCAGGGTGCGTCCCCAGGGCGGCATCAGCGGGGACCGGCCGCGCTTCCGGCCGCCGAGGCGGATCACCTCGGTCAATTCACGGTCCGACACGCGGGTGCGCATGTAATCGTCCACCAGCGACCGGGGCTTCGGATCCAGGTTGAACGCGTTGAAGCCGTCGCCTTCTCCGAGTTCTCCATGGCAGACGAGGCAGTAACGCTGATAGATCTCGAAGCCGTTGGCCTCCTCGAATTGCATCAGCGGAGCGGACTCTTGCGTCGCTTCGGGCGCGGTTTCAGCCGGCGTCTCCGCAGCGCTTGCGCCTCCGCCGCCGGGGCCGCCGCACGCGAGCATCAGAGCCGCTCCGCCGGCCAGGAGCGCGCGGACAACGGGATTCGATACAGCGCGGTGCGAAGGAGCGGGTCGGTGCGTCATCGGGAGCCTCCTTGGGAGCCGCCGGCCGGCGGCAGACCGTAGAGGAACGCTGTGATGGCCCTGGCTTCTTCGGGCGTCAAGCCCTGGTTCGGGTCGATTGTTTCGGGAATGAAACGTTGTGGGTTCAACAGCCACTCGTAGATGTAGCCGGAGTAGAGGCGGTTTCGGACTCCATCGAGCGGAGGACCCACGTAGCCGCCCTGCTGATTCACCTGATGGCAGGCCTGGCAGCCGTACTTCTCATAAAAAAGCCGCCGTCCGGTCTCCACCATCGAGCGGTCCGGCGGCGACAGGAAGATCTCCCTGGGGATCGAATCGTCCACCAGGACGAGTTGGAAATACGAAACCGCTGTCTCGATCTCCTCCCGGGTCAAGCCGAGGATCGGCATGCGTTCGGTCATGATCGGGCGGAGCGTATAAGGCAGCTCGAAGTACCTGGCGATCCACTCCGGCTTCGCCATGCTGCCTTCCCGCGTCAGGTCCGGAGCGATCTCCCCGCCCACGCCGCGGATGGAGTGGCAGCTCAGGCACTGATACTTCTCGAGAATTCGATTGAAAGGGCCTGAGGGTGAGTAGGACGGCGGATCCGGACTGGGCGGCAGGTACTTGGGCGGGATGTTGTCGCCCGTCAAGCTGAGCAAGGCGGCGGTGACCTGCCGGGCCTCTTCGTCGGAGAAGTGGTAGTCCGGCATCCGCAAGTCCGGGGAGAAGATCCGCGGGATCTTCATCTTTGTGTACAGCCACTGGACCAGGGATCGCTCGATCTTGGTATTGCCGAAGTCGAGCTGGTCGATGTCTTTGACGCCGATCTCCGAGAGGTCGGCGCCGAACTCGCCACGGACTTCGTGGCCGGTGAGCGCGTGGCAATAGGCGCAGCCGTACTGGCGGAAGAGTTCCTCTCCTTCGGCCATCACCGCCCTGTCGGGCTCCGGGATCAGCTCGAGGATCTTGTCGTCTTCGTCCGGGTCGGCGTCGTAATCGACGAGTTCGGAGACCATGTAGGCGGCGATCGACTTCTTTTCCCGCTCCGTCAGCCCGTACTGGGGCATGATGGAGTCCGGATAGTGCTCGCGGGGGTTCTCCAGCCAGGAGACGAGCCACGCCGGCTGGACCTTCGAGGCCACTTTCCCGAGGTCGGGGCCGAGCTTGCCGCCGCGCCCCTCCTGGGCATGGCAGCTCACGCAACGGAGTTCGCGGTAGCGGGTCTCTCCGAACTCGATCTCCTCGTCAGAGGCGTTCAGAAGGGCCTGCTCCCACTGCCGGCCGGCGGCCGCCTCTTCGGGGCTCTTCTTCTTGAACGTTAGAAGATAGCTCGTCAAGACGGCGGCTTCGGACTCGCTGAGATGGAAGTCCGGCATCTTGGATTCCGGTAGGTAGTCGAAGGGGCTCTTCAGCCACCGGTAGAGCCACTCGGGCCGGACCTTGTCTCCGATGTCGCTGAGGTCGGGTCCGGGTTTGCGTTCCAGGGAGAAGCCGGGAATCTTGTGACAGGCGGCGCAATTGGCCTCCTGGATGAGCCGGCGGCCCGAGGCGACCGTGTAGGTTTCCGGCGGCTTGCGCTCGCGGTGGCAGGAGCCGCAGGAGCCGCTGACGTAGAAGCTGGGCAGCATGGGCGATTCCCAGTGCTTGGTGGCGCCGTGAGCGGCCTCGGTGGTGGTCGCCCGTCCCTGGCCGCGGTGGCACACGGTGCATCCGATCTCCTCCAGCCGGTGCGGAGTGGTCGGATGAGCGCGGAAGGGCTCCGGCGCGTCCCGCAGCTCAGGATTGTCGATCCCGAGGTGGCACGTGGTGCACCGGTCCACCACTCCGAGGTCCGGGTTCCACAGTTGCCGCAGTCCAATCTCGACTGGACGCACATCCTGGCCCATCTTGTAGCGTTCCGCGGCGAGCTGGTTGTACTGTTTCTGGATCGACTTCCACTCGGGAAATACGTGGCGTACGGGAGAAATGGCGAGAGCCAAGAACATCAATACGCTGGCTATGGCGAATGCAAGCCACAATCGGAGAGGCGCCATAGTGTCTCCTTTCACTCGTTATTGCCAAGGCCAGACCCAGCTCCAACCGGGTCCGCGGAAGTAGACGCCGATCAAAGTGAGCACCACCGTGCAAGCGACGAACCAGATCATGATCCACGACGGTAGGCTCAGCTTGCAGACGCGCCCCCACCATCCGGTCTCGCTCGGATAGAGCAGGCAGGCGATCATCACCAGGCTCAGCAGAAAAGAGGTGATCACCACCGGCCAGACGCCGAAGATCGCCAGAATCACCAGCGATCCCAGGACCACCGAGCCGAACGTCAGCAGAGCCCGCCGGTCCCGGCGTTCCCACAGCCTCGGCCGCCGGACGTTCACGTCGAAGTAGGGGATCACGATCAACGCGATCACCACCAGTGCGGGCACGAGCACGCCGGCGACAATCGGCGGGAAATAATGCAGAAGCTCCTGGAGGCCGAGAAAGTACCATGGCGCCTTGGCCGGATTCGGCGTCTTCAACGGGTTCGCCATCTGCTCCAGCGGCGCATCGACGAGCAGGGAATAGAAGGCGAGGAAGGCGACCAGCAGCTCGAAGGCGATCGCCTCCCGGAGCACGAGATGAGGGACGCTCATGACCATCTCCTCGGGCTCGACGTCCACCTTCAACGACACGTCGCGGGAAACCAGCGCCACCCTCTTCGGCACCGCGACGGGATCGTCGGACTTGACCAGTTCGAAATCTCGTTGAGGCATGGCAGAACCTCCGTCTTAGAGCGGCCGTGCGAGGCCCCCGTCTTTGCGGACCCGCCAGAAGTGCACGGCCATCAGAACCACGATCCCCAGGGGAAGAACCACGCAGTGGAGAACATAGAACCGGATCAGAGTGTTCTCACCGATCGTGTTCCCGCCGAGCAGCAGGAAACGAATCTCGTCTCCCACCCAGGGAACGGCGCCCGCCATGTTCGTTCCGACGGTGATCGCCCAGTAAGCGAGCTGATCCCAGGGCAGCAGGTAGCCGGTGAAGCTCAGGAGCAAGGTCAACACGAGCAGCATGACCCCCACCACCCAGTTGAATTCCCGCGGCGGCCGGTAGGCGCCGGCGAAGAAGACGCGCAACATGTGTAAGAAGACGGTGATCACCATCAAATGGGCGCTCCACCGGTGCAGGTTCCTCAGAAACACCCCGGAGCTGACGACGAACTCCAGATCCTTCATGTCCTCGTAGGCCCGCGGCGCGGATGGGTGGTAGTAGAGCATGAGAAGAATGCCGGTGACCGTGAGCACGATGAAGAGCGCCAGCGACAAGCCGCCGAGACAGAACGTGACGCGGAACGGCAGCGCCGACTTGCGGACTTTCACCGGGTGGATGTGGAGGAAGACGTTGGAGTAAATAGTGAGAGCGCGGTCGCGATTGGTTCGGATCCAGCCGTGCCGGAACACCGACCGCCATACGCCCGAGCCGGTGAGGCGCGTCAACAAGCGGCGGCCGACGCCGGCTTGTGGGGTAGCGTTCCAGTTGGTGCTTAGATCATTCATGACTTCCTTTCCCATGTGGTTTCGTAAGGGCCACTGGAGGCGCCCCGAATCATCTCAGACCCTCAGAACGTATTCCGGATCTACGACGACGGCCACGTCCACGACCAGCCGCCCGTCGTCTGCCAGAGAGATCAGAAGATGGTCCAACGGCCGTGGCGCCGGGCCGGCAAGGACTCGGCCGCTGCTGTCGAACCTGCTCCCGTGACACGGGCATTGGATCTGGCCGGCCTGCTCGTTCCACCGTGTGATACAACCCAGATGAGTGCAGATGGCGGAAAGAGCGAAGAAGCCGCGGGGAGTCCGCACGACGTAGACGCGGATGGATGGATGGCTCACCACCGAGGTGATCGGGTAGTCTTCCGGCACCCCTACTACGTGCTTAGTAGGCGGTTCAAACAGGACATTGGGCTCGAGATACTGCATGAAGACGACGGTGCCGCCGCTGGCAGTCGCCCCCAAGGCCCCGGCTCCAATGCCCATGAAAAAGCGGCGCCGGGTGATGCCGTGAGGATCGTTGCGGTCGTCGAACTTCGCCAGCACTTCGTTCTTCATTGCGTGAGCACTCCTTCCACCTCGAGAAAGCTCTCCATGGTGATGCACCCCACCGGACAGCGCTGTTCGCACAGGCCGCAGCGGATGCACTTGGTTTCGTCCTTGATCATGACGGCCTGAATTTCCTGGGAAAGAGCCTGCCCCTGTCCGGGGAATCCGAACTCGGCCGCCAGCTCAGCGGCCGTCTCCGGTGAAGCGGCCATCCGTTCGGCGGAGACGAGCTCGATGCAGTACTCTGGGCAGACGTCCACGCAGCCGCCGCACAAGATGCACTCGCTGCCGGTCTCCTCGGCTCCTTCGAAGATCGTGTTCACCCAGCAGCGCAGGCAGCGGCTGCCTTCGATGCGGGCGGTGGGTTCGTCGTAGCCGAGCTCCACCTCGGCGATGCCGATGCGGCGGTCGATGGGCAGGGAAGGGACCGGCTGCCGGGGGTACTGGTCGTAGTTGTCCAGCGGTTGGAACGATCGTCGCGGAAAGACGAAGATCTTGTGCTCCTGAGGCGGCGGCGCCTGGCCCGTCAAAAGGCGGTGAATCGAGGCGGCGGCTTTGCGCCCGTCGGCCACTGCGGCGATCACGTTGCGCGGTCCGAAGGCGACGTCGCCTCCGGCGAAGACATCCGGCGCGGTCGTCGCCAGCGTCTCGGGATCGACGGCGATGGTTCCCCGGGGCGTCAGCTCGATTCCCGAATCCTCTCCCAGAAACGACAGATCGGGCTGCTGTCCGATGGCCAGGATCACCGTGTTGCACTCGACCACCTCTTCACTGCCCGGATAGAAGGTCGGGTTGAACCGGCCTTCGGAATCGAAGACAGACTTGACGCGCACGAACTCGACGCCGGTGACGGCGCCGTCCTTGCCCAGGATGCGTTTGGGCCCGACCATGTCGCGGATCGTGATGCCCTCGTGTTCGGCTTCCTCCACCTCCGACTGGAAGGCCGGCATCTGTTCTCGGGGCTCCAGGCAAGCGAGGGTGACCTCCTTGGCCCCGAAGCGCATCGCCGAGCGGGCGACGTCCATGGCCGTGCGCATCGTGCCGGACGGAGAGTAGTCCTCATCGACGGTCTGGTAGCGCAGCACCGAGCGGGCGACGTCGATGGCTACGTTGCCGCCGCCGATGACGACCACTTTGTCGCCGAGGTCCACCCGGTAGTTCAGGTTGGCGTTCAGCAGGTAGTCGATGCCGTTGAACACGCCGTCGAGGTGGACCCCTTCGATGGAGAGTTCGCGGCTCTTGTGAGCTCCGACGGCGATGAAGATAGCCCGGAAGCCTTGCTGCCGCAGATCGTCCAGCGAGAAGTCGCCGCCGAGGCGCTTGCCGTAACGAAAGGTCACCCCGAGGCTCTCGATGTAGTCGGCTTGGGCGTGAATGATGTACCGCGGCAAGCGATACTCCGGGATTCCGAGGTAGAGCATCCCGCCGGGGACGTTCGTGCCTTCAAAGATCACGGCTTTGTGCCCCAGAAGGGCGAGATCGTGGGCCGCCGCCAGTCCGGCCGGGCCGGCGCCGATGATGGCCACATCGCCCCGCGGGGGATCTTCGGAGCTTCCGCGGCGCACGGTCCGCAACTGGTTCACGGTGATCAGCCGGCCCGGTTTGCTGTAAACGCCGTAGCGTTCGCACACGAACCGCTTCAGCGCCCGGATCGCCACCGGCTCGTCCAGCGCATCGCGCCGGCACGCCTCCTCGCACGGGGCGGCGCAGATGTGTCCGCAGATCGATGCCAGCGGATTAGGAGCTGCGGCCAAGGAATACGCCTCTTCGTATCGTCCCAGGGCGATGAGGTGGCAGTAGCCTCCGGCGTGTGTCCGCACCGGGCAGGCCTGCTGGCAAGGGACGTTACGTCGCAGCCATTCCAAATTGACGCCCCTCATCTCGCCTTGCTCGCCCATTGCCGAAGCTCCTCTCCGTGTAGAAACTACCCTGTCTCCAAGACAGCCATCATCAGAAGTACACCCTCAGCCCCATTCGAAACCGGTCGTCGAAGGGGCGTAGCTCAGGAGCTTGTTTGCCGCTAACCACTCCGTCTACGGTGAAGACCACATTCGCCCGTATCATCATCGACAACGAAAGGGTTGTGCGGGTAAAACTGGGAGCGAAATCAGGCCGGACCCGCTCAAACCGGACCAGCGGCTGAAGCCAAGGCCACGGAGTTACATAATTGGCTTCCACCATCGTGATATCATTCCTGTATATCCGTCCGTCGATGATACTGTCGTGGTTGCGCTGCCAGCCTCCGAACACGTTCAGATCATAGATCCAGGCATCGAACGTGACACCGGTACGGTAGAAGGTATTACCGTTCGGTGAAAAGTCCTCCGTGGGGCCGTCTCCCACGAAAGCTCCAGTGACCCCACGATAATAATACCCATTCAGGGTTAACGAGTTGTCGCGCCAGTTCTTCGCTTGCACCAGGACATCGGACCCGCCGGAGCCGAACACGCCAAGGCCTCCTATCTTGTAGGAAGCCTGAAAGTAGAAGTCTTTCTCACTATTGACATCCAGTCCATTTCCGTGGGTATCCGCCGCTAGCTCAAGTTCCTCAATCAAGTCGGAGAGAGGTGAGTCCTCAAGGGCTTCAACGGCGCCGCCGAAATTCCCATTGACTACCCCCGCGCTCCACATGAGTCCCCCCTTCTTGCCCGGGCCCTCCTTTCCGCCCCAAATCTCTACGCCCTTTTGGTTGGGCGAGAACCCGAAGAAGTTTCCGGCTGGGACGGTAGGATATAGGTTCATCAGGTATCCGGTGAAGCGGCTGAGGCGCAGGTGGTTGGAAAAGGGTGCCGCGCGTGGCTCGAACTGTCCGATGCGAACGTTGAAATAGTTCGAGGGATGGCTGTACTGGACAAAGAGGCGCCCGATGCCGCCGGGTGAGCCGTTTTCGAAGAGCTCAATGTCGCTGTAGAAGGAAAAACTCTCACCGAGAGTCCCACCGAAAAGTAGCCCGACTTCACCTATTCCGTCGAACGAGTTCGTGACGGCAGCGCTGGGATTGACCTCGAAGTTGGCCTCCACGTCGATCCCGAAATAGTTGCCGCCGGGAATACTCGAGGGCCAGGTTCCCTCCGGCCAGACGCGCTTCCAGGACGGTGATCCGATCGGGACCTGCTTCTCCTTGATGAGTTCCTCGTCGTCGCCCGGCATGCGGTAGCCGCGGTTCTTAAAAGCGCGACCGAAGGCGTTCAACTTCGGAGGTGTAACATGGCAGGTCAAGCAACTGGTATGGTACTTGCGGGCGAAAGGAGGAATCGCCGAGGCGGGGACGGCCGTGGCGAGCCAGATAGCAACCGAGCCAAGGCTTATACCAAACAGGGCAGCTGTGGTGTTCATATGCGTACCTCCGTGAGTATTCCACAGTCACGGGATGAGAAATCCGCGTCGCTGGACCTCGATGCTCAGTTAGCGTCGGAGGTTGAAGTTCACTTGGACGTTTCCTGATGCAGGCACGGTGACCGTCTGGGTAGCCGGTTTTCGCTTCTCGTGCCAAACCTTCAACGTATAGGTGCCAGGGGGGACGGCGGTGATTGTAAAGGAGCCGTCCCGTGTCGTCGTACTGAAGAAGGGATTCGTAAGGACGACGACATATGCCTCCATCTCTGGGTGTACCTTGCAAAGGAGAACGACTTCGCCGGGACGCTTGAACGTGTAATTCTTCGACTGGCCTGAAGGCCAGGTGCCAAGATTGAACTTGTCAGCCACCTTCGACGGAGTGAAGACATTATGTTGAACGGAATCGCTGTTGAGGAAACGGACGGTGGTTCCAACTACAATAGGCGTGACATGAGGAACGAATTTCATCTTGACCTGATCGATGACGACAGGTTTGGACGGTGGTGGGAAGTGTTTGTTCAGGCTGTCGATGTAGACTACGGCTTCGGGCTTTATCGGTCGACCTTTGTATTGCACCTTGCCTGTGATTGTTCCGGCGAGGGCGGACGTCGGGAGGAGGGAGAGTGCCAGGCCGACAGTAAGCAGGACCAGCGGTAGTTGCCGAGGAGGCCGTGGTAGCTGACGAGCGCGTGGTGGGGACACGATACTTGTACTCATGTGAGTGGCTCCTATTCCGTGGCGGTTACAGTGTTCGGTTTTGTATCAAGCCGGTCAAACGGTGTGCAATTCGGACGCCAATGGAGCTTGAGGCCGTCACGGTTCGGTGGGAGCGGGCGGTATTGTGGGCGGGGTGGGGGACGGGGTCGGATGTGGTAAGATGCGGTGGCGATTAGAGATAGGTTTGGCGGTGGAGAGGTAGAGAGTTGGAGTTGCGGATTGCGGCGTGCGGGGCGCAGAGGAGGGCGGGGAGCACGCGGATGTGGCTGAAATGAGGCAGCTGGCGAGAGAAGAAGCCGGATATCAGGCGGTGCGCCGCGCCGGGAAAGGAGATGCTGCCGGGTCCGATGAGAGTGTGGACTCTCGATGGAGGTCCATTGCTGAGGTAGAGGGCGCGGACTTAGACGGTGGGTGGGAGAGGAACGGGTTGGAGGATGGCCGCCGCTCGTCTTGGGGCGTCGATGTTGCGCGCGTGTGGAAAGAGTGCATAACATAGCTCGTCTTGGAGGTGAAAGGCCATGGTTCCGATTCCTGCCGGTGAACAGCAGAAGCTCGTCGAGCGACTCTATCGCGCTTGCGGCGGCAGCTACACGCCCGAGCAGCGCCGCAAGTTCTATGTCTCAGGCCCGCAGTGGGCGGCGGCCTATGAGGGCCAGGCGCTGTTTCACGCCCCGACGCGCAAGCCGGTGGGTTTTGAAGAGGTGATCCGGAAGTGGGGCGAGTTGGGCATCGCCTACTGGTGCACCCACGACACCGACGTCATCCCCACGCGGGCGCTGGGGACCGAGGAGCAGTGGGAGATCCTCGGGCGCATCAAGAAGGCCTTGGCCGACAACGGCGTGAAGTGTTCGATGGTGACCACCGAGACGTTCTATCACGCCGTCTTCGCCGCCAGCCCCGCCGCCGAGGCGCCGCAGATCCGCGACTACGCCGCCTGGCGCTGCAAGAACACGGTGAAGATCGGCCACGAGCTGGGCGCCACCCACGCCGTCTACTGGCCGGGCTCGCTGGGCTACCAGATCCAGGGGGCCGTGGAGGAGACCGAGACTCTGAAGTGGTACGCCGACGCCATCAACGCCGCCTGTGAGATGGACATCGGCGTGGCCGGGAAGCGCGGCCGCCAGACGCTGAAGCACTGCCTCGAGGCCAAGCCTTTCGAGCCGCAGGCGCAGATCCTGCTGCCCACCAGCGACGCCATGCTGGCCTTCATCGACTCCGGCCTCATCGAGCATCCCGAGATGGTGGGGCTGAACCCGGAATACCTGCACGAGCTGATGTGGGGCTCGGCGGTGCGGGCCTCGCTGGCGCGGGCGCTCATCAAGGGCAAGCTCTGGCACTTCGACATCAACGACGGCTACCCGCTCAAGCACGACGTCGATATCGGCGTGGGCCTGGTGAATCCCCTGGACTGGCTCAACGTGCTGGTGCTGCTCCGCAGCCACGGCTACAGAGGCCCGTTCAACCTCGACTACAAGCCGCCACGCACCACCTCGAACTGGGGCGTCTTCGCCGTCAGCTTCCCCACCGCGGTGGACCGCTTCATCACGCTGTGGGAGATGGCCGGCGAGGTGCTCGAAGACCCGGTGATCCGCGAGGCCGGTGAAGCGCTACGGGCCGGCGGCGAGAAGGCCAAGGATCTGGACGCCGAGGCGATCTTCGAAGCCAACAAGGAGCTGATGACGCTCCACGAGCTGATCGCTCACCGCATGGTCCAGATCCTGCTGGGCATCCACAAGGGGCGCACGTACTCGGTCTAGCGGGACGGCGAAGCAGGAGAGCGCGCGATGAACATCGGCCGGACGCTGATCCTGATCGGGCTGATTCTGGTGGCTGCCGGGTTCCTGTTTCTGGTAGCCGGGAAGCTGCCTTTGAAGCTCGGCCGGCTGCCGGGCGACATCATCATCCGGGGAAAGAACTCGGTCTTCTACTTCCCGCTCACCACCAGCATCCTGATCAGCATCGTGGGCAGCTTCATCCTCTGGCTGATCACCCGGCGCTGAGGCGCGCCCCGGCCGCCTGGCCCCGAACCGGCGCGCGGCCTACTTGGGATCGCCCTGCTTCACCCACTCGACATTGAAGTGGGCGTGCTTGATCGACTTGACCGGCCCCCCGGGCAGGTGGTTGAGGAAGTAGCTGTAGGTGGCGTGCAGGGTGCCGTCGCCGGCCTGGATGATCGACGGATAGTGGAAGGCGCCCGGCTTCTCCGCCCGGGTGTCCAGTTCGAGATGCCGCGTCCAGCGCCAGGTCCTGCCCTCGTCCTCGGAGATGGAGACGGCCAGCGAGTGCCGGCCGCGCTCGGTGTCGTTGTAGATCATCAGCCAGGAGCCGTCTTGCAGGTTGATGACCTCGGCGCCCGAGCCGGGGTTGGGCAGTTCGCTGTCCACCGCCGGGCTCCAGGTGATGCCGCCATCCACTGACTTGGAAACGTGCAGCCGCTTCGGCGGCGGTCCGTTGTCGCGCATGTAGGCGACGAGCGTGCCGTCGCGGGCCTGCGCGATCGTCGGCTGGATGGCGCCCCAGCCGATGATCGGCTCCGACGTGGTCCAGGTCTTGCCGCCGTCGTCGGTGATGGCGATCAGCGAGAACGAGAAGCCGTCCGAGTAGAGCGGAAGCAGGACGCGTCCGGAGGGCAACTGGATGGGATGGGCGCGGGGCATCCAGCCGAGGCGGCGGAAGTACTTGTCGCCGGCGTGTTTCAGGACATTTTTGAGATACTGCTCGGCGCGGGAGCCGGAAGCGACCTTTTTCAGTTCCGGCTCGACGACCTCCCGCACCCGTTTCTCGAAGTTCCGCGGGTGGAAGAGCAGGTTCTCGGAGACATCCCAACGCGGCCGCCGGTACAGGTGGTCGATGTCGCTGGTGATGCGGAGGTTCAGCAGCGCCGTTTCCCAGCGGTTGGCCAGGATGGTAGGCCAGACGAGCCAGAGGCGCTGATCGCGATCCAGGAAGACGATCGGGTTGCAGTCGGGGAAGCGCTTGATGTCGGCGATGGTGTAGCGTGGCGTCCAGCGGGAGGCGCCGGCGCGGAGCAAGGCGGCCTGGATGACGACGTCGTCGGCGCGGCGCTCTCCCGAGCCGTGATACCAGACGGCGAAGATGTCCCCGCTGGGCAGCTCGACGAGGGACGAGGCATGGTTGTGCCAGTGCTCGAGGGGGAAAATGAGTTCACTGCGCAGGAACGGCTCGGCGGCCGCGGCTGTCCCGGCTGCAACGATGAGGGCTAGGGCAACAGAGAAGGGTTTCGCCGTCACGTGGATCTCCCCGGCCGGCGGAGCTGCCGGCCAAAGAGAGATTGTCTCACAGGGCGGCGCCCAGCCCGCAACGGCTCAGCCGGTGCGGTCGAGGAAACGGCGCCGGGCGCGTCCCAGGGCCATCATCGGGAAATAGTGGCGGTAGAGGTTGTAGTTGATCATGAAGGCGCGTTGCAGTTCGATGCCCTGGCGCAGCTCGCGGGCCATCTCCTTCAGGTTGATCCGCTCACCGACGCTGTAGCCGGGGAAGCCCGTGCCGGTGTACTGGTTCTCCTCCCAGGTGCCGTCGCGCTGGGTGCGGACCAGGTAGTCCACGCCGCGGCGGATGGCGTCGTCGTAGTCCCGGCTGCGCATGGTGCACAGCGCCATGAGGGCCCAGCCGGTCTGCGACGGGGTGCTCTCGCCGACGCCCCGGAGCGACTCGTCCATGTAGGAGGCGGGCGTCTCGCCCCAGCCGCCGTCTTCGTTCTGGCGAGCGGCGATCCAGTCGGCCGCCTTGCGGATCCAGTCCTGGTTCATGTCCTCGCCGATGGCCTGGAGCGCCGGCAGGACGGCAGCGGTGCCGTAGATATAGTTGACTCCCCAGCGGCCGAACCACGGGCCGTCGGGTTCCTGCTCCTCGCGGATGTAGCGCAGCGCCCGGGCGACAGCCGGGTGGTCGCGGGAGAAGCCGAGCAGGCCCAGGGCCTCGACGACGTGGGCGGTGACATCGACGGACGGCGGGTCCAGCAGCTCGCCGAAGTCGGCGAAGGGGATCTTCGTCAACAGCCACTTGTCGTTGTTCTTGTCGAAGGCTCCCCAGCCGCCGTTGTCGGACTGCATGGCGAGCATCCATTCCACGGCCAGGTCGATCGCCTCGTTTACCCGTTTGCGGTCGCCTTCATCCAAAAAGCGCCGGAGCCGGGCGAGTACGCAGATGGCCACCGCCGTGTCGTCCACGTCGGGATAGAAGCGGTTGGCCCGCTGGAAGGCCCAGCCCCCGCCTCGGGCGTCCCGGACGTAGACTTTCCAATCACCCCAGGCGCGGATCTGCTGCTTCAGCAGCCAATCCATGGCCCGGCGCAGGGTGGGCGAGGGCTCGAAGACAGGCTTGGTGTCGAACAGCGCCTGCATCGAGAGGATCGTGTCCCACACCGGGCTCTCGGAAGCTTGCAGGTAGACGCCGCCGTCACGCTCGTAAGACCAGTGCTTGTCGAAAGCCTCCAGGCCGGCGCGCATCACCGGGTGGTTCAGGCTGTAGCCCTCCACCCGCAGCGCCAGCAGCGAGAAGATCCACGGCGGCTGGATGCCGCTCCAGGCCCCGTCGGCCTCCTGGCGCTTGATGATCCACTCGACGCACTGTTTGATGGCCGCCTCGCGGCCGGGCTTGATCTTCAGCGGCGCGTAGGCGGCCAGCAGGCGGTCCAGCCCGAGGAAGATGCCCTCCACCGAGACCCAGCCCTTGGTCCGGGGCAGGCTGAAATCGAAGTTCTCGCGGCCTTCGGGGAACAGCTCGTCCAGGCGGCGGTCCGGCGGCAGGCGGCGCACCGGCCGCCGGGCCGAGAGGATGCAGAGCGGCACGATGGTGCCCCGGGCCCAGGAGGCGAACTGGTAGATGTTGAACGGCGCCCACGAGGGCAGCAGGATCAGCTCCGGTGGCAGAGTCGGCGTGTCTTTCCAGGGCCACTCGCCGATCAGCGCCAGCCAGTATTTGGTGAAATTGCGGATCTGTTTCAGGCCGCCGTTCTCGAAGATCCATTTGCGGGCCTTGACGAGCGGCTCTTCGCCGGGACGCATGCCCGAAGCCCGCAGCGCCGCGTAGCACTCCACCGTGGTGTTGATGTCGCCGCGCGGGGCGTTGTGATAGACCTCCCAGGAGCCGTCCTCGCGCTGTTCCCGCAGGATACTCCGGATCACCTTCTCGTATTTCGGGTCATGGTCGACTCCGAGGAAGTGCATGGCGAGCACCCATTGGGCTTCCATGCACGAGTTCGACTCCAGGACGCCTACCCAAAAGCCTTCCGGCTGCTGGCTGTCGATCAGCCACCGGCGGGCGGCATCGATGGTCCGGTCGAGGGTCGAGGCGTCGAGACCGGCGGGGATTCTCGGCAGGATGGGAGGAGTTGCAGCCGCACCCCTTCCAACATCAACGTGACCTACGCTCATCCCTCTTCAACCTCATCAGCCACTTCACCATGAACCAGCGTCCGCTCTCTCGGGCGGGAATGAGTGCAGCGAGCTCTCTCGCGCAGCCAGCGCGCGGGAGCCTGGTTTTTGGCTCAAAACTGCCTACCTTTATCAGTCTAGCAGGCATCCCGGCTCAGCCGTAATCGGCGGAAACGGACGGCGGGTCCAGGCCGGGCCGCCGTCCGCGACGTGCCTCATCGGCCTTCCCCGCGGCTGATATAGTATGCTCGATGGCGTTCTCATCCAGATTCCCGATTCTGCTGGCAGCCGCGGCGCTCCTCGCCCTGCCGGGCTGCTCCCGCTCCCCGGAGAAGCCGAACATCCTCTGGATCACATCCGAGGACAACGGTCCTCATCTCGGCGCTTACGGGGACTCTTACGCCACCACGCCCAATCTCGACGCGCTGGCCGCCAAGGGCATGATCTACCGGTACGCCTGGTCCAACTACCCGGTCTGCGCTCCGGCCCGGACGTCCATCATCGCCGGCATGTATCCGGCCTCGCTCGGAGCCCAACACATGCGGTCTATGGTTCCCATGCCGCCGGGCATGAAGATGTACCCGCAGTATCTGCGGGAAGCCGGCTACTACGCCACGAACAATCGCAAGGAGGACTACAACCTCGAGAAGCCGGGCCAGGTTTGGGATGAATCCTCGAAAAACGCCCACTGGCGCAACCGTAAACCGGGCCAGCCGTTTTTCGCGATCTTCAACATCACCACGACGCATGAGTCCCAGATCCGGAAGCGGCCCCACACCTGGGTGCACGACCCGGCGAAGGTCAGGGTGCCCGCCTACCAGCCCGACACCGAAGAGGTCCGCAAGGACTGGGCGCAATACTACGACAAGCTCACCGAAATGGATGCTCAGGCGGGCGAGATCCTCCACCAGTTGGAGGAAGACGGGCTCGCCGACGACACCATCGTCTTCTACTACGGCGACCACGGCCCCGGCATGCCTCGCTCGAAGCGCTTTCCGTACGACTCCGGGCTGCACGTGCCACTGATCGTCTATATCCCGCCGAAGTACCGCGACCTCGCGCCGCCCGAATGGCAGCCGGGCGGCGCCACCGACCGGCTCGTTGCCTTCGTCGATCTCGCGCCCACGGTGCTCTCGCTCGCCGGCATCGAGCCGCCGGCTCACATGCAGGGCAAGGCGTTTCTCGGCCCGTACGCGGCGCCGCCGAAAGACTACCTGTTCGGCTTCCGGGGCCGCATGGACGAGCGCTACGACCTGATGCGATCGGTCCGCGACGAGCGCTACATCTACATTCGTAACTACATGCCGCACCGGCCTTACGGGCAGCACGTGGCCTACATGTTCCAGACCCCGACCACCCAGGTCTGGTTCCGGCTCTGGAAGGAAGGCAAGCTGAAGCCTCCGAAGACGTATTTCTGGGAGCCGAAACCCTACGAGGAGCTCTATGACCTGAAGAAGGATCCCGACGAAACGGTGAACCTGGCCGGTTCGCCCGAGCACCGGCAAATCCTGGAGCGCTTCCGGAAGGTGCTCGATGCGAAGATCCTCGAGATCCGCGACACCGGCTTCCTGCCGGAGAACGAGATCCACGAGCGCTCGAAGGGCCGCACGCCGTACGAGATGGCCCACGACGATGCCGCGTATCCCCTGGAGCGCATCAAAGCCGTGGCCGACCTGGCCGCCTCCCGCCAGGAGGGCGCGATTCCCAAACTGCTCGAGGCGATGGACGACAGCGACTCCGCCGTGCGCTACTGGGGCGCCACGGGCCTGCTGATCCGCGGCAAGAAGGCCGTGGCCCAGACCCGGAAGCGGCTGCTGAAGGCGCTCGAGGACGAAGCTCCGGCGGTGCGCATCGTGGCGGCGGAGGCCCTGGGGCGGTTCGGGACGGCTGCCGATGCCCGCAAGGCCTTGGACGTCCTGCTGCCCCTGGCGGACGCTGAAAAGAACGGCGCCTACCTGGCGATGATGGCCTTGAACGCCATCGACTACATGGATGCCCGGGCGCGCCCCGCGAAGGCAGCCATCGAGCGGCTGCCGCGCGAAGACCCGAACGCCAACCGGAGGTTCAGCCGCAACGTCGGCCGCATCATTGACAAGATCCTTGCGGATCTGAAGTAGCGGCCGGAGCCGGTGTGAAAGGCAAGCAGGGGGGGGCGGACCATTGCCGCCCATACAGGCGCACTACATGCATCTTACCGAACAAGACCTGAAGTATCTGGAAGAGACCTGCCGGATGGCCGGGCGGGAGATTCTCGACGTCTACGAGTCGGATTTCGCCGTCGAGCGGAAAGACGACCGGTCGCCGCTTACCGAGGCCGACCTCCGCAGCCACCGGGTCATCTTGGAGCGCCTGCGCGAGCGCTGGCCGCGGACGCCGGTGCTGAGCGAGGAGGCGGCCGCGGAGTTCCCCTACGAGGTGCGGCGCGACTGGGAGGAGTTCTGGCTGGTCGATCCGCTGGACGGCACCAAGGAGTTCATCAAGCGAAACGGCCAGTTCACGGTGAACATCGCCCTGATCCGCAACCGGCGGCCCGTGGCCGGGCTGGTCTATGCGCCGGTGACCGGGAAGCTGTACGTGGCCGCCGAGGGCGTCACTCCACCCCCGCCTCCGCCGGCGCCTCCCCCGGACGGCGTGTTGCGGGTAGCCGGCAGCCTGTCGCACCACTCGCCGGAGATGGACGCCTATCTCGCCGAGCAGCGCCGCCGTTACCGTGAGGTCCGGTTCACCCTGATGGGCAGCTCGCTCAAGATCTGCCTGGTGGCCGAGGGCAAGGCCGACGTCTACCCGCGTTTCGGGCCGACCATGGAATGGGACACCGCCGCCGCCCACGCCATCGTCAACGCCGCCGGCCGCCACATCTACCGCTACGGTACCCGCGAGGAACTCACCTACAACAAGGAAGACCTGCGCAACCCGTGGTTCATAGTCTGCTGACGCGCCGCCCCGGGAGCGCAGCGCCGGCCGCCGGGCGCCGATTGCGCCCGCGGTTTTGAACGCAATACAATCGGTCCGGAAACGCCATGCCAAAACTCGTTGTCACTTTCGGGGAAATCATGCTGCGGCTCGCGCCGCCCGGTTACGACCGTTTCCTGCAACGGCCCGAGTTCGAGGCCACCTGGGGAGGCGGCGAGGCCAACGTAGCCGTTGCCCTGGCCGGTTTCGGCATGCCGGTGCGCTACGTGACGGTGCTGCCGCCGAACAACCCGCTGGCCGACGCCTTCATCGGCGAGCTGCGGCGCTTCAACGTCGATCCGCGTTTCATCGTCCGTAAGCCCGGCCGCCTGGGCGTCTATTTCGTTGAGAAGGGCGCCAACCAGCGGCCGTCCAAGGTCGTCTATGACCGCGACCACACCGCCATCGCGCTCGCCAAGCCGGGCGACATCAACTGGGACGCTACCTTCGAGGGCGCCCACTGGTTCCACGTCACCGGCATCACGCCCGCCTTGAGCCAGGGGGCCGCCGACCTCTCCATCGAGGCGGTGCAGAAGGCGAAGGAGAAGGGCCTCACCGTCTCCTGCGATCTGAATTATCGCAAGAAGCTCTGGAAGTACGGCAAAGAGGCCAGGGAGGTGATGAGCGAGCTGGTGAAGCACGTGGACGTGGCGGTGGCCAACGAAGAAGATTGCCAGAAGTCGCTCGGCATCAGCGTGGACGTGGATGTGGAGAGCGGCAAGCTCGACCCGAAGAAGTACGAAGAGCTGAGCGGCAAAGTGCTGGACGCCTATCCGAACCTGCAGATGATCGCCATCACCCTGCGCGAGTCCTTCAGCGCCTCGCACAACGGCTGGTCGGCGTGCCTGAACAACCGCAAGGAGTTCCTGGTGAGCCGCCGCTACGACATCACCCACATCGTGGACCGCGTGGGCGGCGGCGACTGCTTCGCCGCCGGTTTGATCTACGGCCTGGACAACTACGACTCCCACCGGGACGCCCTCGAGTTCGCCGTGGCGGCCTCCTGCCTGAAGCACTCCATCTCCGGAGACTTCGCCCGGCTGAGCCGCGACGACGTGCTGGCCCTGGTGCGGGGCGGGGGCTCCGGCCGCGTGCAGAGATAGGCTCCGAAGAGTTTCTCGTTGGACGCGGTGCGCCTTTTGGCTTCCGCAACTTGTTCCGCCCCTGAGGGGAGCTTCCGCTCAGGGGCTCTTTTCGTACATGGGACTGCGCGATGCGGGCCGGGGAGTCTGCACGTCCCGGAAGCGGGCCGCCTCCGTTAGCGTTCTCGCCCCGGCCCCGGATATGCTCAATAGGTTATGGCGGAATTCACCCGGCGTGCGTTCTTCCAAGCGGCCGCCGGAGGAGCGGCCGCCGCAGCGGCCCAGTCCGAACGGCCATCCCGCCCGAACGTGCTGCTGCTGATGTCGGACCAGCACCGCTGGGACGCCTTCGGCTTCACCGGTAACCAGGCCATCCGGACGCCCAACTTCGACCGCCTGGCGGCCGGCGGCACGCGCTTCACCGAATGCTGGGCGCAACACCCGGTCTGCATGCCCTCGCGGGCGTCGATCTTCACCGGGCGCTATCCGAGCGTCCACGGCGTGCGCACGAACGGCGTGCCGCTGCCGCGCAGCGAGACAACCCTTGCCCGGGTGTTCGCCGAAAACGGCTACCGCACCGGCGGGGCGGGGAAGTTTCACTTCATCCCCCACTATCCCTACGGCAGCCCGCTGCCGACGATGGACACCTATCCGGGGCCGTACTACGGCTTCCAGGAGTTCCACATCGGCGAGGACGGCCGCAGCGGCGAGCAGTGGGAATGGATCGAGAAGAACTACCCGGAGTACCACCGCAAGCCGGACCACGAGATTCCCTTGCGGCTGCACAACACCTGGTGGGCGGCCTCGCACACCATCGACTTCATCCGCCGCTGCGTCCGGCGCCGGGAGCCGTTCTTCGCCTTCTGCTCCTTCGTCGATCCCCACCACCCCTACGACCCGCCGCCGCCCTACCGCGACATGTACCGGGAAGAGGACATGCCCCGGCCCATCGGGCGCGAGGGCGAGCACGAGGGAAAGCCGCCTTACGTCGCGCGGCTGGTGAAGAACTACCGGCGCTGGTGCGAGCGCGTGCTCTACCACCGCACCCAGTACTACGGCGAGGTGACCTTCATCGACGATTCCATCGGCCGCATCCTGAAAGCCCTCGATGACCTCGGCGTCCGCGATGACACCTTGATCGTCTACCTGCCGGACCACGGCGACCTGCTCGGCGACCACCACCTGTTCTTCAAGGGCCAGCAGCACTACCGCGAGTGCGCCAATCTGACGATGCTGGTGAACTGGCCGGGCAAGGTAAAGGCCGGCAAGGTGGTCGATGGCTTCGTCCAAGAGATCGACGTCTTCCCCACGATCGCCGAGCTGGCGCGCCTGCCGCGGACGCCGGGCGTGCAAGGGCGGTCGCAGGCCGAGGTTCTCACCACCGATTCGACGAGCACCGGCTACGACTCGATCCTCATCGAGCACGCCATTCATGGGGAAACCGCCCCGGGCGTCCCGCAGCCGGACGTGCCGGACTGCTACACCGTGCGGACCAAGGAATGGCGGATGACCTACTACCCGTCGCTCGGAACCGGCGAGCTCTACGATCTGGAGAAGGATCCCCAGGAGCTGTACAACCGCTGGGCGGATCCGAAGCTGGAGGCTGTCCGCCGGAAGATGAAGAACCTGCTGCTCGACCGCGTGCTGGCGGCCCGCGATCCACTGCCGGTGCGAATCAAACGCTACTAGTCCCCTTCAGCCGCCCACCGCCACCGGCTCCTCTTCCGGCGGGGCCAGAGCGAAGTTGGTAAGCTTCTTCGTCACCTGGAACTCGAAAGGCGGGTATTCGTAGATCGGGGCCCGCGGCTCGGTGACGCCGGCGGAATAGCCCCAGAGGTCCTTGTATTCTTGCAAGTCTTCGCCGATTTCATCCAGGTGCCGCAGGTACTCGGCGATAGACTTCGACTCGATGATGATCACCTTGCCCATCTGCTCGATGATAGGGCTATGGGCGCGGGTGCGGTCGTGGTCGAACTCGAGGATGCGGCGGCCGTAGCGGGTGATGCCGATGGTGCGGAAAGTCAGGCTCTTGCCGACGCCGGGCAGGTTCAAGACGCTGCGGTCGATCCCGAGGAACGGCAGCCGGGCGCGGGTCCGCAGCTCGGCGATGCGGTCGATGATGTGGGCCGGATCGTCGGCGAGGCGCCGCAACATCTCCTCGTATTCTGCGGGCACGTGGCCGTAGCGCTTTTCTTCGATCTGCTCCTGAACCGAGCGGGCGTTCGGCGCGAAGTTGTGCCAGTTCTCCATGTAACCTTTCACGGTGAAGGTGTAGTAAGGCAGGATGCCGATCTCGCCTAGTGCCTGGCGGAGCCGGGCGGCGTGGCCCCGGCGCGAGGCGGCGGTGGTGAGCACGAGCTGGTTGGTGACGATCCAGCCGGCATCGAGCAGCCGGGCCACGGCTTCGCGGGAGTCCGGCGTGATCTCCATCGGCGACTCGAAGTGGGTCTGGACGACGAACTGGCGCACCCCTACCTCCCACGCCTTTTCCCTGAAGTCGCGCAGCACCTTGGCCAGCGACGGGGTGATCCGCTGGGGCAGATAGACGGGCAGGCGCGTGCCGAGGCGGACCCGCTGCAGCTCGGCGTACTTCTCGCCGTCCGGCCGCTTGCGGTTGGCCTCCCTCTTGCGCACGGCCATCTCGTAGACGGCGTCGAGGATCTGCTCGAGCTGGCTGTCGGTGGACATCAGGGCGTCGCCGCCGGTGATCAGGATGTCGCGCAACTGGGAGTCGTTTTCGAAGTACTCCATCAGCCGGCGGAGCTTCTCGGGCCAGGTCTCGCGGGGCATCAGCCGGTCCAGATCGAAGTTCAGGTTGCCCCGCTGGAAGTCGTACATGCGTTGGCAGGAAGCGCACAGTCCCCCGCAGGCCCGGCCCACAGTGTCGGGAATGAGAATCGCCACGTCGGGGTAACGCCGGTGGATGTTGGTTTCGGTGGGCAGCAGCCAGCCGGCGGCGTTGGGCTCGCCGGGACGGACCTGGTCTTCCTTTTCCCAGGCGACGATGTTGCCGAACTCCTCTACCAGCTGCTCGCTGTAGAGCACGTAGTGGCGGATGGCAAGGTCCGCGCCGACGGCGAAGTAAGGAACGCGGACGTGCAGCAGCGAAAGGTAGTACGGGTTGACGAAGAAGGGGATCCCCTTGTCGCGGGCCCGGTAGAGGATCTTCATGGTGTCCGGGTCCAGCGAGTAGCCGAGCATCTCGTTGAGCAGATCCGGATTCCGTACGGCGAAGGTGAGGTGGAACTGGCTCTCCTGCCACCACTCGAGCGCCATGAGGTACTTCTCTTCGTCCGAGAGGCCCGGCGGGAAGCGGTAGCGGGAGCTGCGGATCTCGCCGTTGTCGATGCGCCGGATGATGATCTTCAGGATGCGGTCGCGGTTCTCCTCGCGCAGGCGGATGATGCGCGGGTCGAGGCCGGTGGGCCAGCGGTCCATCCATTCCTCGACCTGGGCGCGGGAAGGCAGGCTACGCTGCGACTTTCCGGTGAACTGGCGGAACAGCTCCAGCATGTCCTCGAAAAAGTAGGGCTTGGCCCCGCCGGTGCCGTAGGTGACCGCCAGCCAGATGAGGCGGATGGGATCCGAGACCGCCGGCGCGCCCCGCAGGTTCAGGTCGGGGAAGGTGCGGCCGGCGTTGTCGATGTAGTCGAGCAGGCGCACGGCGGCCAGGTCCCGCCATTCGAGGGCTTCGAAGTCCTCGCGGGTGGGGTGCTCGGCCTCGTAAAAGCGGCGGGCGGCGGGGCGGTGCTCGAGCTCCCGCAGCACCCAGTTCTTGACGCCCACCAGCGCTTCGGTCTCGTTGCGGGAGTTCCGCATGATCTCGTCGAGCGGCGGGTTCTCGCGCAGGAGCTTGTTCAGCAGGCGGTGGCTTTTGACGTTGATGGCGATCTTGTCGAGGACTTCGATCTCGGTCATGGCTGGCGTCCCCCTTGCCAGGATTGTACCTTGCGGCCGGGCGGGGCATCACTGGGGCAGGTCCGCCCGGACGGCGATGCTCGATTTCGCGGCCGTTTTGCGCATCTATTCTACAGAGGGGCCTGGCGGTGCATAGCGGCCGCGGGCGGGCCGCGGCGCCCGGGATACAGGAAGGCATTGAGCTTGGCTACGGCGGAATTGGAAACCGGAAGCCGGGCCGCCCGCCTTTCCGGCGCCGGCCTGTGTCGTCTCGCGGGCGCTGAGCCGCTGTCCCTTGACGCCGGAGGAATGGGCGCCGTAGAGCGCTCGAGGAGGTCCAGAGGAGGCGCCGGGACGCCGCGACGGACGGCCGTCAAGGCGTCCAGGCTGCTCGCCGGGTCTGAGCTTGCGCCGGCCGGGGCCGATAGTATTCTTTGGAGGAGGCTCCGTCGAGGGGGCCTGCGCGGCTGGGCTCCAAGGCCCGCTGCGCTGCTGGTTTTTTCAACACCGTCGTTCAGGAGGAAGCCGTGTCCAACCCGTACTGGAATGGTGTACAGAAAGCTCATCTGACGCAAGAACAGGTCACCGCCGCATGGGGGCGGCGGGGCACGCCGCACAGTCTCACGGCCATCGCCTTCGTCAACCGGGCGTTCGAGATCTATTACGACGCGATGCAGAAGATTCAGGAATGCCCCGACCAAGCCCAGGCCACCCTGATGTTCAAGGAGCTGAGAGACGCCGCCACGGAGGGATGGGGCTTCGGCATCAGCGACCTTGAAGAGGCCTTCGAGCACCTCCACGCCAATCGGGGGCGTTGGACCGATGGTGAGACGAAGAATTACTACGGCGGCCCGAACAAGGTCTTCCATCGGGCGATCGTCACGGCGCCGGTTTCCATCGTCAACTTCATGAACGCGGTGGACAGCCGGATGAGCCGGTTGCGGACGATAGTCCAGAATTTCGATCACCAGACCCGCGAGCTGGCCCGAGCCCAGCAGGCCGGGGACTGGGACCGGGTCGGGAAGATTCTCGGCGAAATCAAGAAATGGGGCGAGAAGGCCAAGCCCTTTCTCTGGTTCGCTCCGCGGGCGGAGGCCCGAGTGGGAATGGCCACCAGCTTCGCCGGTGTGCTCTCGCAGATCCACACCGGCCTCACGATCTACACACGCTCCCGGCAGGCGGGCTTCAGCGAAGGAATGTCAACCGCCATTGCCGCCTTGCGCACCGCTGTCGGCTGGGTGCCGGTGCTCGGTTCCTTCTACGGCAAGGCTGTCGAGCTGATCCCGGGGCTCACGACCTGGTACCGCGGGTTGATCGAGAACCGCATCCGGCAGATCGAACGGGCCTCCCGGGGCTACTGAGTCCGGTTGCGTGGCGGCGCGGTATCTGCCCCGGGCCCGGTTCTGTTCCCGGCCACGCCCGAAGCTCGCTGACGATTTCCGCCGCCCTGGCGGGTCTCGTTTCCAAGCAGCCCTGTCAGAATAGAGAAGGGCCGTTTCGACCGTGGGAGGAGCCGAACAGCATACCGTCGTCCTGCTG
Source organism: Solibacteraceae bacterium (assembly GCA_026984795.1). Lineage (GTDB taxonomy): Bacteria > Acidobacteriota > Terriglobia > Bryobacterales > Bryobacteraceae > JALSRK01. The sequence goes on from JALSRK010000045.1 coordinate 112,114, forward strand.
GTGAAGATCGCCGTGGCGGCTTCCCTCGCCAGCATCATGGTCCGCTTCGCCGCCTTCCAGCGGATGCTGATGCGCGAGCAGCGCACCCTGGGCCAGCGGCTGCGCCTGGCGCTCGGATTCTCGGCCGTCTTCGCCGCCGGCGTCGGCACCCGCGTGTTGACCAAATCTTATCTAGCCGTGGATCTGGGGCTCGAGGGCAGTTTGCTGGCCGGCGTCGTCGGTGGTTATTTCACCGGACTGGTGTCCGGCGTGCTGATCTCCCTGCCGGCGATGTTCAACGGCGAGTGGCTCACCATGGTCCTCTTCGCCGGTGTGGGTGTGCTGGGCGGCTTGCTCCGGGACCTCGCCCCCGAGCCGGAAGAGGTCTGGAAGTTTTCTCCGCTGCTCGATCTGAGCCTCGTACGGCTGGTCCGAAAGTGGAGCGACCACCGGCGCACGGCCTTCCACTCCTTCTTTCTGCTGGCGATCCTGTTCGCCGAGTTCCTGCGGTTCAGCCTCGCCAGGATCTTCGGTCCGCAGTACCTGTTCGGGCTTCATCCCGGTTGGCCGCATCCCCACCCGGCAAGTGTCATCGGCGTCTACGTGACGACGGTCTTCTGCGTGACGATCCCGCTGAAGATTTGGAACAACACCCGGACCGAGCAGAAACTCGAGGTCCAGCAGCGCCTGCTGAGCGAGGCCCGTTTGCAGGCCCTTACCAGCCAGATCAATCCGCACTTCCTCTTCAACACGTTGAATACGGTCTCTTCGCTGATCCGCATCAACCCGGAGAAGGCCCGGGCCGTCGTGCAGAAGCTTTCGAGCATCCTGAGGCGGCTGCTCCGCAAGCATGATGCCTTCAGCCCGCTGCGCGAAGAGCTCGACTTCATAGATGACTACCTGTCCATTGAAATGGTACGCTTCGGAGATAGCTTGAAATTCGTCAAGGAGGTGGATCCGCAGACGCTGGACTGCCTGGTGCCGAGCATGTTGCTGCAGCCTCTGGTGGAGAACAGCCTTCGTCACGGGCTGGCGGGCAAGGTGGGCGGCGGGACGATCCGCATCCGCAGCGAGCTCAAGGACGGGCGCCTGCGGCTGGCGGTGGAGGACGACGGCGTCGGCATTCCGGAATCCGCCATGGCTAAACTGTTCGAACAGGGCATCGGCATCAGCAACGTGAACGAGAGGCTGAAGGTGGTGTTCGGCAACGATTACCGTATGTGGATCGACAGCCAGCCTGGAGAAGGGACGCGCACCGAGATTGAGATCCCCGACCTGCATCCCGGCCCCGGAGCTCCCGCCTGATGTTCCCTGATCACCGAGGAGAATCTGTTGAGCGACTTCGAACTGACACTGCTCGATTACCGCGCCGAGCGGTTTCCCAGAACGATTGCCCATCGCACAAGGAAAGTCTACGACCGGCTGGCGGCCGTCTATCCGGTTTCCACGCTGCTCTTCCACTCGCGCGCCCACCGCGCAGCGCTGCGTGATTCCGGCGTCCAGGACGGTATGCGGGTGCTCGAAGCGGCCACCGGGTCGGGCGAAATGTTCCGCCGCCTCGTCAAAGCCAACCGGAACGGCCTGACGGTTGGCTTCGATCTCTCCCCGCGCATGGCGGCCAGGACATTCAACCGCGTCCGGCGCAAACACCCCGGGGCGAAGACCTCGTGCCAGGCGGTGGACGCGCGGCAGATGCCTTTCGCCGACGCCAGCTTTGACACGGTGTTCTGTTGCTACCTGTTGGAGCTGCTGGCCCTCGACGACATCGCCTCGGCGGTGAACGAGTTCTACCGGGTTCTGCGGCCCGGAGGTTCACTCGCCCTGATCCTCATCGGGCAGAACTCGGGCATCTTCAACCGCATCTACCGCGTGCTCGGCGGCCTTGTGCCCGCCTTCTGGGGACGGCAGGTCGAAGAACGCGTCCCGGCGCTGCTCGAAGCCCGGGGCTTTGCGATCGCCAGTGACCGCACCGTGCGCCAGAACTTCTACCCTTCGCGAGTGCTTGTAGCGCGCCGCTGAGGGCGCCGGCGGCTCTAGTCGCCTCCACCCGCCGGATCTCCGATCGCGGCGCCGTGCCCCCGAGGCGGATGGTTGTACAATACCCGGCGGCGCATCTCGCCGGAAAGGCAACTTCCCATGACTACGAACCGCCGGAGATTCCTCGCTGCCGCCGCCGCCCCGCTGTTTGTTCCCCGCTCGGCCTTTGGATCGAACGACAGGATTCAGTACGGCGTAATCGCCACCGGCGCGCGCGGCCGCTACTTGAACCGCAAGTTCCAGAATCTCGGAGCGAAGTGCGTCGCCCTGTGCGATGTTTACGAGCCGCATCTCGAACTGGCGGGGGGTGATTCTCCCGAAGCCCGCACTTTCCTTGACTACCACGAGTTACTGGCGATGCCCGGCATCGACGCCGTCGTCCTCGCCGGTCCGGACCACCAGCACTGGCCGATGCTGAAGGCGGCTTTGGACGCCGGCAAGGATGCGTATTCGGAGAAGCCGCTGTCGTGGTCACTGGCCCAGAGCCGGGAGATGATCGCCGGAGTGCGGGCGACGGACCGGATTGTTCAGATCGGCATGCAGCGACGGAGCGCTCCGGCCGTCCACCAGGCGCTGCGCGTCGTCCGGGACGGCATGCTGGGCCGCGTCACCCAGGTGAAGGCGAAATGGAACTGGAACGTCTCACGCCCGCTCGACAACTCCCCGTTGCCCGGCAAGCTCGATTGGGAGCGCTTCCTCGGGCCGGCGCCCAGGCGGCCGCTGGAGCCGATGCGCTTCCGCAAATGGAGAGTGTTCCGCGACTACGCCGGCGGCAACATGACGGACCAGGGCGCCCACTTGATGGACGTCGTGCAGTGGTTCCTGGAATCCGGGCCGCCGCAGTCGGCCGTCGCCCAGGGCTTCGTGGCGAAGATGACGGGCGCCGAACACCCCGACGTCTTCACCGCCGTCTTCGACTACGGCGATTTCCTCGCCACCTGGTCGCTGAACTACTGCAACGACTTCCACGACTCCTGGTCGATCACCTTCATGGGCGACGAGGCCACGATGGTGCTCGACAAAGACGGCTTCACCGTCTGGGCCGAGCCTTGGAAGAGCAACCGCGAACCCGTCATGTACGTCCGGGCGAAGCTGCCCGTCGAGCCCCACATCGAGAACTTTCTCGAGTGCGTTCGGACGCGCCGGGAGCCGAACTGTCCGGTCGAAGTCGCCGCCGAGGCTGTCAGCGCGCCTCACCTGGCCAATCTGGCCCTCTTCGAAGGGCGCAAGGTGACGATGAAGGCGGCCGGCGGTTAGGCGGGGGAAAGGGCGCCGGTCACTCGCCGGAGGCCGGCGTATCCGGCTGGATCGCCTGGTCGAGCAGCACGGAGAAGTCGCGGCTCTTCTTTTCGATCCGCTCCTGCAGGCCTCGCAGGTCCTCTTCGAGGGCGCGGAGCCGGTCCGCCAGATGCAAACAGGCCAGTACGGCCACCCGCGAGGTGTCCAGATTCCCTGCGCGCCGGGCGATGGAGGTCATCAGCTCGTCCACGGTGGCCGCCAGCTCTTCGGTCTCCCGCTCGTCTCCGGCGGTACGCAGCGTGTACACCTGGTTGAAGATGGTGACACGAACCTGTTTCTTCGGGCTGTCAGCCGGATCCATGGCGGCTCCCCAGCCGGACGGCGCGCGGCACAGCTGAGCTTCGCGCCCGCTAGCTCAACACATCCAGGTGCCCGAGCAGTTTCTCGATGCGCGCCCGCACCTGTTGGCGCTCCTCGCGCAGCGACTCGACCTCCCGGGCCAGCTCGGCCAGCTTCGCTCGAGCCTCTTCAGCGGCCCGGACGGCCTCTTCCTTGTCCCGCACGGCCGCGTCACGCTCCTCGCGCAGGCGGGGTATCAGTTCGGCCGCCTTCCGGATGCGTTGTTCCAGATTGGCGAGTGGATCGTCCCCGGCGCCGTCCAGCAGTTCCATCAGGCAGCATTCTCCAACGCCGCCCGGGCTTTGTCAACCAGCGCCCCGAAGCCGGCGGGATCGTTCACGGCCATGTCGGCCAGAATCTTCCGGTTCAGCTCGATGCCGGCTTTCTTCAAACCGCCGATGAACTTGCTGTAGGAAATGTTGTGGGCCCGGCAGCCGGCGTTGATGCGGACAATCCACAACGACCGGAAATCCCGTTTCTTCTGCCGGCGCCCGACATAGGCGTATTCGAGCGACTTGGCGACCGCCTCGCGGGCGGCGCGGTGCAGCTTGCTCTTGGTGAGAAAGAAGCCCTCGGCGCGCTTCAGAATCTTCTTGCGCCGGGCGGTACGGTGAGTTCCTCGTTTGACTCGTGGCACGTTTCCTTCTCCTCGATCGTTCCCTAGTGTTTCTCAGCGGGGCGGATCGGGCACGTGCGCCGCTCCGTCCGCTCCCGCACCGGTTCAGGCGTAAGGCAGCATCATGCGGAAGGCTTTGCGGTCCGCCTGATCCGCGATGACGCTCTTGCGCAGCCGCCGCTTCCGGGCGCTGGATTTCTTGGTCAGAATGTGCCGCGCGAAAGAGTGGCGCCGCTTGATCTTACCGGTCGCCGTCTTCTTGAAGCGCTTGGCCGCGCCCTTGTGAGTCTTCAGTTTCGGCATTCCACAGCTATCCTTTGTGCAAGGGTGGGGACGTTCCTTAGTATACCATGCAGCCGGCGCCGCACCGGGCCGCGGGACCCTTCATCGGTTCTCTTTCCACTCCTCGTACCAGGCCATCTGAATGGCCTCGAGCTTGGCCTCGTTCGAAGCTGCGGGGTCGTCGTCGAACTCCTCCAGCTCGGTGACCCATTTGTGCAGATCCGTGAAGCGGACCGTAAGCGGATCGACGTCGGGAAACTTTTCATGAAGCGCGATGGCGATGTCCTCGGAATCGGTCCACGTCAATTTGCCCATATCAGGTCCTTCTCCCGCCGGCCGGAGCGATTACAACTTGGTTCCTTTCAGCGCCTTGCTGACCGCGGCGTTCATCATCGCCTCGGCCAGCTTCATCGTCACGTTGTTGAGTTCTTCGATCTTTGTCCGGATCAGCACGTGATCGTCGCCGTGATAAGCGACGACGAGCTGGTTGATGGCTTCCTCGATGCGCTGTTTCTCTTCCTCCGAGAGCGCCTCGTAGGCTTCGTCCTGCTTCGCCTTCTCGACGGCGTGCAGGATGGTGTCGGCCTCCACCCGGGCCTCGCGCACCTGTCGCTGGCGGAAGTCCTCCTCGGCCATCTCGATCGATTCCTCGATCATCTTCTCCACCTGATCGTCGGTGAGTCCGTAAGAGGGCTTCACCTCCACCTGCTGCTCCTTGCCGGTGCGCAAGTCCTTCGCCGTCACGTTCAGGATTCCGTTGGCGTCGATCAAAAAGCGGACTTCGATGCGCGGCATCCCGGCCGGCATGGGCTCGATCCCTTTCAGCTCGAAGCGCGCCAGGCTGCGGCAGTCCTTGGCCAGCTCGCGCTCGCCCTGGACCACGTGGATCAGCACGTTGGTCTGCCCGTCCACGGCGGTGGTGAAGTGTTCGGTGGCGCTGGCCGGGATGGTCGAGTTCCGGGGGATGAGCTTGGAGACGACGCCGCCCATGGTCTCGATGCCCAGCGAGAGGGGCGTGACGTCGAGCAGCAGCTTGTCCTCGACGCTGCCCGCCAGGATCGCCGCCTGCACCGCGGCGCCCAGGGCGACCACCTCCTCGGGGTTCAGCTCCGTGTGCGGGCGCGTCCGGAAGAGATTCTCCACGGCCTGTCGGACCAGGGGAATCCGCGTGGAGCCGCCCACCAGCACCACTTCGTCGATCTCCTCCGGCCTCACCCCGGCGTCGGCCAGGCAGTCCCGGCACGGCCCGAGGGTCCGGTCCACGAAGGGCGTGATCAGCTTCTCGAAAAGCTCGCGGGTCAGCTCACGCTGGTAGCGCCGGCCCTCGTACTCGAAGTCGATCACCGTCTTGAGCGCGTAGCTGAGCTCCTCTTTCGCCTTGACCACGGCCCGGCGGAGTTGCTGGACGGCTGAATTGTCGCCCGAAAGATCGCGCCCCCACTCGCTCTCGATGTCTTCGAGGGCGATCCGCAGCAGCAGGTTGTCGATGTCGTCGCCGCCCAGGTGCGTGTCGCCGTTGGTGGCCATCACTTCGAAGATCCCTTCGTGCAGGCGCAGGATCGAGATGTCGAAGGTGCCGCCCCCGAGGTCGTAGACGGCGACGACGCCGTCGTGGCGCTTGTCCAGCCCGTAGGCCAGCGCCGCCGCCGTCGGCTCGTTCACCAGCCGGAGCACGTCGAGGCCGGCGATGCGCCCGGCGTCCTTGGTGGCCTGGCGCTGGGCGTCGTTGAAATAGGCCGGCACGGTGATGACGGCCTGCTCCACCGGCTCGCCCAGGTGAGCTTCGGCGTTCTGCTTGAGTTGCCGCAGGATGAAGGCCGAGATCTCCGGCGGCGTGAAGGTGCGCTCGCCCAGCTTCAGCCGGATCACCGATTCGCTGCCCTCGGCGATCTGGAAGGGGAACAGTTTCAGCTCGTCCTGGACGTCGGCGATGCCGCGGCCCATCAGGCGCTTGACGGAGTAGACGGTCCGCTCCGGCTCGGTGATCAGCCGCCGGCGCGCCTCTTCGCCGACGACGATCTTGCCTTCCCGGGTGTAGGAGACGATGCTGGGGACGAGCTTGCCCTCCTCGGGCGTCGGGATCACCTTCGGCGGCGGCGTCTCCATGTAGGCCACCAGACTGTTGGTAGTGCCGAGGTCGATGCCCACCACCCGGGCGCGCTTCCGCTTGCCGAAATCGATTTGTACGACTGACATTTCGTTACCGTTGGCCGGACTCAGTTCGAGAGTTCGCGATCGACTTCCGCCACCAGGTTCTGCACGTATCGGCGGCGGTCGAGCAGGCGCCGGATCTTCTCGAGGATCTCCCGCGATCGCGTCGCATCGTATTCTTCAAACAGGTCTTGGAGATCCCGATCGATTTCGCTGCGCATCGCCAGGAACTTGTCCCGCGCAACCTCGAGCTGCGGCCGGGCGGACTCATCACCGGCCCGCAATTCCTCCAGCGCCATGTTCAATTCGAAGACCTCTTCGAGCAACTCCAGGTCCACGTTCTTCGACCGGGGTTCGACGTTCTCGAAGCCCTCCCGCTTGAGCACGTACTCGGCCCGGGCGATGGGATCGCGCAGCGTGCGATAGGCATCGTTCAGGATGGCGGTGGCTTCGAGCGAATACTCCCGTTCCCGGCTCGTCTTGCGCGTATAACGGTCCGGATGCAGCAGCCGACTGAGCTTGTAGTAGCGCTGCTGCAAGTCTTCCGGATCCAACTTCAGCCGGGGCTCCAGCCCGAAGAACCGGAAATAATCCAGATCCGGCGGCTGCAGGCTGTTGCAATACCGGCAAAACAAGTCCTGTTCCGCCGGTGTGCCGCACTGCCAGCAAGCTTCGGCGTGTTTGAATGTGTCCTGCACTAGACGGTGAACGAAGTTCCGCAACCGCAGCTCTGTTTGACGTTCGGGTTCTCGAAGGAGAAGCCCGAATAGATGAGCGACTCTTTATAGTCCAGAGTCATGCCGTTCAGATAGAGCATGCTCTTGGGGTCGATGAAGATCTTCACGTCGCCGAATTCGAAGACGTGGTCGCGGGGCCGCGGCTGCTGCTCGTACTTGATTTGATAGCTCAAGCCGGAGCAGCCGCCCCCCACTACGCCGAGGCGTAAGCCGCCCCCTTGGACGCCCTCCTTGGCGAAAGCCTGCCGGATCTTCTCCAGCGCCTTGGGCGTCACCTGAATCTCGGGTTTGGCGATCGTCTTCGTTTCTGCCACCTTAGGCCTTCTCCGCGACGGCTTCGGTCTGTGGCGACCGCTGCGCCAGCTTCTTCTTGTAGTCGGCGATGGCCGCCTTGATGGCGTCTTCGGCCAGCACCGAACAGTGGATCTTCACCGGCGGCAGGGCCAGCTCGTTGACAATATCAGTGTTCTTGATCTTCAACGCTTCGTCAACCGTCTTGCCTTTGAGCCACTCGGTGGCCAGCGACGAGCTGGCGATCGCGCTGCCGCAGCCGAACGTCTTGAACTTGGCGTCGGCGATGACGCCGGTCTTCTCATCGACCTTGATCTGTAGCTTCATCACGTCGCCGCACTCGGGCGCTCCCACCATCCCGGTGCCGACGTTGGGATCATTCTTGTCCAGGGAACCGACGTTCCGCGGATTGTTGTAATGATCCAGAACTTTGTCCGAGTATGCCATGTCGTTATCCCTTCCTCTGTTTCCGGAATTCCCCTCTGAGTCTTCGAGCGGCCGCCGCTACTGGGCGCTCCACTCGACTTTCGAGATGTCGATGCCTTCTTTGGCCATCTCGTAGAGCGGCGAGAGTTCCCGCAGCTTCCGGACCACCTCGATCACCTTCCCGGCCACGTAGTCCACTTCCTCCTCGGTATTGAAGCGCCCGAGGCCGAACCGGATCGAGGAGTGGGCCAGGTCGTCGCCGGTGCCCAGCGCCTTCAGCACGTAACTCGGCTCCAGCGTCGCCGAGGTGCAAGCCGAACCGCTGGAGACGGCGACGTCGTTGATGCCCATGAGCAGCGACTCGCCCTCGACGTAGGCGAAGCTCATGTTCAGGTTGTTCGGCAGCCGGTGCTCGAGGCTGCCGTTGACGTATACCTCGTCGAGTTCGCTCAGAAGCTTGTTCATCAGCTTGTCGCGCAGCCGCTTCAGCCGGGCGGACTCCTCGGCCATCTCCCGCTGGCAGATGGCGCAGGCCTCGCCGAAACCCACGATGCCCGGCACGTTCAGCGTTCCGGAACGCATCCCCCGCTCGTGGCCGCCGCCGTCGATCTGGGCTGTGATCTGCACCCGCGGATTGCGGCGCCGCACGTAAAGAGCGCCAATGCCCTTGGGGCCATAGATCTTGTGCGCCGTCAGCGACGCCAGGTGAATATGGTCTTGCTTCACGTCAACCGGGACCTTGCCAAGGGCCTGCACCGCATCGGTATGGAACAAGACTCCCTTCTCTTCGGCGATCTTACCGATCTCCCGAATCGGCTGGATGACGCCGATCTCGTTGTTGGCGTACATGACGCTGATCAGGATCGTCTTGTCGGTGATCGCCTCGCGCAACTGGTCGAGATCGATCAAGCCGTCCTTGTTCACCGGCAGATACGTCACCTTGTACCCGCGTTTCTCCAGTTTCTTCGCCGTGTCGAGCACCGCCTTGTGCTCGGTCGCCGCCGTGATGATGTGGTTGCCGCGCTCGGCGTACATCTCGGCGACGCCCTTCAGGGCCAGATTGTCCGATTCGGTGGCCCCGCTGGTGAAGATGATCTCTTTCGGATGGGCGCCGATCAGGTCGGCAATCTGTTTGCGCGCCTTTTCCACCGCCTCTTCGGCCTCCCAGCCGAAGCGGTGATTGCGGCTGGCCGCGTTGCCGAACTTCTCGGTGAAATACGGCAGCATTGCTTCGAGCACCCGCGGATCCACTGGGGTGGTCGCGTGGTTGTCCATGTAGATCGGCTTTTTCATAGTTCTCATCCCTTTACGATTGCTTCCCAGTCCCCGCCTGGCTTTCGAGGCTGTAAAGCTTCTCAACGCGGCAAGTCTCCGCCAGCAGCCCGGTCTCCTCCGCCATGTCCGTGATCGTGATGCTGGCAAGCAGTTGCAGGATGCCCTCATGCACCCTCCGGAGCGGTTCGCGCACCGTGCAGGTCGCCGACTGGTCGCAGTCGCCGTGCTCGGTGAAGCAGGAGGTCAAGATGATCGGGCCGTCGATGGCCCGGATCACCTCGAGCGCGCTGATCCGCCCGGGATCCCTCGCCAGCCGGTACCCTCCCCGGGTACCGAATTCCGAGTTCACGAAGCCCTCCCGCGCCAGAATCTGCAGAACTTTGGACATCAGCGGCACCGGGATGCCGTAGCGTCCGGCAATCTCCTTGGCGCTGGCGCTCTGGTTGCCCGTCTGCAGCGCCAGGTGCCGCAGAGCGATGAGTCCGTAGTCTGCCCGCTTGCTCAGCTTCAACATGTGAATATAGGACCACTTCGGTCCTAGATCTATCGTAGCACATCCGGCGCTGCTGTCAACTCGTTTACCGCTTGCTTTTCAGTACCTTAATCTCAGACCGATCCGGTCGTATATCTTTCTGTCTATAGGATGCGTCCGCAGCCGGGTCGGTGCCAACAAAGATGCGCCGGATGGAGCCAACCGGGGTGTGAACGGTGCAAATCCCTGTTTGGCGGCGACTCCGGGCTTGGCGTTTTTTCTTGGAGCCAGCCCGGGACCGCTGGTAAACTGAAGTACTCCCACTTGCATGCGCCTCCACCGCCTCCTTGGCCCCGAAAGCAGTCTCGCCGTTCTGGCCGCTGAAGTCGTGTTGGTTTTCACTTGTTATACAGTCGCGGCGACGCTGTTGCTGCCGGTGGACCCGCTCGTTTTCCTGCTTTACGCCCACGGCGCCCTGCGGTTCCTGCTGGTCGCGATCCCCGTTCTGATCCTGGTGTACCTCCAGGACCTTTATGAAAGGCTCTGGGTGGAGTCGCGCATCGTGCTGGTTCAGCAGTTCTCCCTTGCTCTCGGGGTTGCGTTCTTGATCCAGGCGGCCCTCAACTACGTGGATTCCGCCCTCGTGATGCCGCGGTGGACGATGTTGCTGGGCAGCGGCTTTGCCCTGGTGGCGTTGCCGGCCAACCGCCTGTTTTTCTTGAAGTTGATCGGCCCCGAGGGCTTCGCCGAACGGGTCCTGTTCCTGGGCTGTTCTCCGTTGGTCGCCCGCGTCTACCGGCGCATGGTGGAGCGTCCGGACCTGGGGTTCCGCGCCATCGGGTGGATCGCCGGCACGGAGGAATGTTCCGATCCGGCTTGCGGCCGTCCCCTCGGCGCCATCGGCGAACTCCGGCGCATTACCGAACGGGAGCGTCCCGACCGCATTGTGGTAGGCCTGACAGAGAGGCGCGGCTGTATGCCGCAGAAAGATCTTCTGGAACTCCGGTTCTCCGGGGTGCGGATCGAGGAAGCCGCGACGGCCTACGAGGAGGTCTTCAGCAGGGTGTGCGTACCGGAACTGCGCCCCTCCCAGTTGATTTTCAGCGGGGAACTGGGTCCGGCGCGGGAAACGATGCTGTTGCAATCCGTCTATTCCTTCGTCCTGGCGGCGGTGGGCCTTGTCTTGACCCTGCCTGTTTTCTTGCTCGCCGTCGCGGCGGTCAAGCTGACCTCCCGGGGCCCGGCATTGTACAAACAGGCCCGGGTGGGTAAAGACGGGCGCATCTTCACCCTTTACAAGGTTCGTTCCATGTACGCGGATGCCGAGCGCCGCACCGGCGCCGTGTGGGCGGACAGGAACGATCCGAGGGTCACCCCCGTAGGCCGCTTCCTGCGGCGGTTCCGCATCGACGAGATCCCCCAGCTCTGGAACGTCCTCAAGGGCGAAATGGTGATCGTTGGGCCGCGGCCGGAGAGGCCGGAGTTCGTCGAAACCCTCACCGAGCAGATCCCCTTTTACCGGCAGCGCCTGGCGGTCAAACCCGGGCTCACCGGGTGGGCGCAGATCAACGCCGGATACGGCAACACGATCGAGGACACGATCACCAAGCTGGAGTATGACCTGTATTACATCAAACACATGCGTCCGGCGCTCGATGCGTTCATCATTTTCCACACCGCGAAGGTCATCTTGCTCGGACGCGGGGCCGTGTGAGGGCGTCACGCGCGGGATTTGCGCGTCCTCCGAGCTCTCGAAGGGGCCTTGCCGCCGGCGGCTTTTCTCCGAAGCTTGTCTCCCTCTCTTAACATTTCCCATGTATAATGTTGCCTGCGATGTATACGCCGGCCCAGGGAGTCGCCCGCACGCGGATGGCCCAGGATCGTGAAGCCGCCGAGTTTGCGGCGCTGCGCCTCCTGGTTGGAAGCCTCGCCCATGATTTCAACAACCTGCTCACCACCATCGCCGGACATGCGAGCCTGATCGAGGCCGAAGCGGACCCCGGAAGCGAAGTTCAGGAGTCAGCCCGGGCGGTGGTCCAAGCCGCTGAGCGCGCTTCGCGGCTGGTCCGGGAGTTGCGCCACCTCGTACGGCCGACGCCGTCCCAGCCGCGCCGTGTCGATCTGCACGAGGTCATCTCCGAAGTCGTCGATCTCATCCGTCCGCTGGCTCACAACAAGGTTTCCATCCACTTGGATTTCCGCGCCCCGGCGGCGGTGGTCCAGGCTGATCCGGAGCAGATGCACCAGATGCTGCTGAACCTGTTGCTGAATGCCCGCGACGCCATGCCTGAGGGCGGGGTGCTGACGGTGGAGACTTCCCTGGCCGGAGAGCCGGCCGACCGGCTCACCATCGCCGTCCGCGACACGGGATGCGGCATCGCTTCGGAAGACCTCTCCAGGATCTTCGAACCTTTCTTCACTACGCGGAAAGCCCAGGGCGGGACCGGCCTGGGCCTGGCCATCGTGGCCAGGATCGTAAAGAAGCACAGTGGCACGATCACTGTGGAGAGCGGCCCCGGCCGCGGCAGCACCTTCCGGGTGACGCTGCCCGCCGCTCCAGCGGCTCACAACTCCGCTGACTGATCTCCGGGCTTGAGTTTCAGGAGACGGATTGTACCGTTGGTGGTGGTGAGTTGGACGAGAGGGCCCCCGCCGTTCACCGCTCCCTCCAGGCGGTGTTTGCTATGTTCCCCGCTGGCCGCCACGTCGAAGTCCGTACTGACCGTCGCGTTGGTGCTCTTGAGCCGGAGTTGAGCCTTCAGCGACTCGGGCGCGTACACGGTGATCGAAGCGTTGCTCGTAGCAACGATGACGTCGGAGGCCGGCGCCCTCTCCAGGACAAGGGTCACCGATCCGTTCGAGGTCCGGACCTCGATGGGCTCCACTCCGGGGCCGGGAACCAGCCGCGCCTTGACGCTTCCGTTGGAGGTTCGGGCCCGGAGGCGCCCTTTCAGGCCCGTCACCCGGATGGCGCCGTTCGAGGTCGTGAGTTTCGCATCGCCGTCGATCTCCGTGCACGTGATGGAGCCGTTGGATGTGCGGACCTCGACGGCGCCCGCCACCTTCTCGATTTCCACCCGGCCGTTTGACGTGCGTGCGCGCACCGGGCCGGTGACGCCTTTGACGGAAACGCTGCCGTTCGTGGTGATCAGCGGGTCCACCGCCACTGCGGCGGGGACGTGGATCCGGTAGCGGGCGCCCGCCGCTCCCCACCGGCCGGACGGTTTGACCGTGCGGATCTGCAAGAAATCTTCAGCGGGGACGACATCGATCTCCAGCAGATCGAGCAGCTCTTTCGAAGAAGCGAACTTCGTGCCTTCAATCCGCACCGTCTCCTGGTCCCAGGCGGCGACCTCGATGGATCCGTTTGTGTTCTCTACCGCGAGCCGGCCGCCGGAAGCCAGGGGGTAGCTGTAGTCGAAATCTTCGTGGAACCGGGCCGGCGTCGCCAGTTCGACCAAGTCGCAGCCAGCGAACACCACGAGAATTCCAGCAACACCAACGCTCCGAAACAGTCCTGATTGCATCGGCGGCCTCCAGGGAACAGCTACGGGATCCCGCGGCAAAAGTTCCATGGTAGTCTGGAAGGAATCTCCAACGCCAGGAGCGCGTGACACGCCGCCGAAGGCCTCCCGTGTCTCCGGGGGCCGTCCGGCGAAGGATGCATGGGATATGCGGAAGCTGATGGCCCTGAATCGCGGCGAGATCGCGATTCGTATCCTCCGCGCAGCCAACGAATTAGGGCTGCGGACCGTAGCTGTCTACTCGAAGGAGGACCGGCTCAGCCTCCACCGTTTCAAGGCCGACGAGGCTTATCAGATCGGCGAGGGCAAAGGGCCTGTCGAAGCCTACCTGGATCTGGAAGGCGCCATCGCCATGGCCCGGGCGACGGGTGTGGACGCCATTCACCCCGGCTACGGATTCCTGGCCGAGAACCCGGATCTTCCCCGGGCCTGCGAGGCCGCCGGCATCACCTTCATCGGCCCCTCGGCCAGGATCTTGACCGCCCTGGGCGACAAGACCGCCGCCCGGCGCCTCGCCGCCAAGGCCGGTGTACCCGTGATCCCGGGGACCGACCGCCCGGTTTCCTCCAGGGCCGAGGTCGAGAAGCTGGCTCGCAAGATCGGCTTCCCTCTGATCGTCAAGGCGGCTTTCGGCGGCGGCGGCCGGGGGATGCGCATCGTCGAGAAGCCGAGAGACCTGTCCGCCCTGCTGGCCGAAGCGCAGCGGGAGGCGGGGGCGGCTTTCGGCAGTGATGCGGTCTTTCTGGAGCGTTATATCCGCCGGGCGCGCCATCTCGAGGTCCAGATCCTCGGCGACCAGCACGGCAACATCATTCACTTGCACGAGCGCGATTGCTCGGTGCAGCGCCGCCACCAGAAGGTGATCGAGGTGGCGCCGGCCGTCGGGCTGGACCGCCGCCTCGCCGCCGAGCTGGCCGAGGCCGCCGTCCGCATCGCCCGGACGGTCCATTATTACAGCGCCGGCACCGTCGAGTTTCTCATGGACGCCGACACCGGCGAGTGGTTCTTCATCGAGGTGAACCCGCGCATCCAGGTCGAACATACGGTCACCGAAGAGGTCACCGGCGTGGACCTGGTCCGCAGCCAGATCCTCGTCGCCCAGGGCCGCAGCCTCCACGACGAAGAGATGGGCTTGCCCCGGGACGAGCCCGTCCCCTTGAACGGTTACGCGCTGCAGTGCCGCGTGACCACCGAGGATCCAGAGAACAACTTCGTGCCCGACTATGGCCGCCTGCACACCTACCGCTCGCCGGCCGGTTTCGGCATCCGCCTCGACGGGGCCTCGGCTTACGGAGGGGCGGTGATCACCCCTTACTACGACTCGCTGCTGGTGAAGGTCACCGCCTGGGCCCGTGAGTTCGAGCACGCCTGCGACCGCATGGACCGCGCCCTGCGCGAGTTCCGCATCCGCGGCGTCAGGACCAATATTCCGTTCCTGGAAAACGTCGTCAACCACCCGAAGTTCCGCAGCGGCGGCGTGACCACCTCGTTCATCGACGAGACCCCCGCCCTCTTCCACTTCAAGCCGCGCCGCGACCGCGCCACCAAGCTGCTCACCTACCTGGGCGAGGTGATCGTCAACGGCAACCCCGAGATGAAGGGCAAGCGGGCCCCGGAGACGATCCGTCCCGCCCCGGCGCCGAAACCGGTACCCGGCGAGCCGCCCCCCGGCACCCGGCAACTGCTCGAGGAGCTCGGCCCGGAAGGCTTCGCCGCCTGGACGCGCGACCAGAAGCAGCTCCTGTTCACCGACACCACCTTTCGCGACGCCCACCAGTCGCTCATGGCCACCCGCTTGCGCACCTTCGACATGCTGCGCATCGCCGGCTGGGTGGCGCACAAGCTCCACGGCCTCTACAGCCTCGAGATGTGGGGTGGGGCGACCTTCGACGCCGCCATGCGCTTCCTGCGCGAGGACCCCTGGCGGCGGCTGGCCGAGCTGCGCGAGCTGATCCCCAACATCTGCTTCCAGATGCTGCTGCGCGCCTCCAACGCCGTCGGCTACACCGCCTACCCCGACAACGTGGTCCGCGAGTTCATCTACGAGGCCGCCGCCCACGGCATCGACATCTTCCGCATCTTCGACTCGCTCAACTACCTGCCGAACATGCGGGTGGCCATGGAGGCGGTGCGCCGCTCCGGCAAGGTCTGCGAGGCCGCCGTCTGCTACACCGGCGACATCCTCGACCCGAAGCGCGACAAGTACCCGCTCGAATACTACGTCAAGACGGCCAAGGAATTGGAGCGGATGGGCGCCCACATCCTGGCCATCAAGGACATGGCCGGGCTGTGCAAACCGTACGCCGCCTACAAGCTCGTCAAGGCGCTCCGCGAGGAGGTCGGCCTGCCGGTTCACTTCCACACCCACGACACCAGCGGCATCAACGCCGCCTCGATTCTCAAAGCCGCCGAGGCGGGCGTCGACGTCGCCGACGCCGCCATGGGGCCGATGAGCGGCGCCACCAGCCAGCCGAACCTGAATTCGCTGGTCGCTGCGCTGGCTCACACGCCCCGCGCTTCCGACCTGGACCGCGAGGCGCTGGACCGCTGCGCCGACTACTGGGAGGTCGTCCGCACCTGGTACGAGCCCTTTGACGCGGCCCCGAAGTCCGGCACCGCCGAGGTCTACCTGCACGAGATGCCCGGCGGCCAGTACACCAACCTCAAGGCCCAGGCCGCCGCCATGGGCCTCGGAGACCGCTGGCCGGAAGTGGCCCGGACCTACGCCGAGGTCAACATGGCCTTCGGCGACATCGTCAAGGTGACCCCGTCGAGCAAAGTCGTCGGGGACCTGGCGCTGTTCCTCGTCAGCCACGGCATGACGGTGAAGGAGTTCGAGAACCTCGGCCCGAACCACAACTTGACCATCCCCAACTCGGTCATCGACATGTTCATGGGATCCCTCGGGCAGCCCCCCGGCGGCTGGCCGCGGAAGATCCGCCAGGTCGTTCTGCAGGGCAGAAAGCCGCGGCGGGGACGGCCGGGCGCCACCCTGAAGCCGGCCGATTTCGAGAAGACTTCCGAAGCGCTGGAAAAGAAGATCCGCCGTTCGCCTTCCCGAACCGATCTGCTGAGCTATCTGCTCTATCCCGAGGTGTTCCTGAAGTTCGAGGAGGCCCGCAAGAGATACAGCGACCTGGAGGTGCTTCCCACCGCCCAGTTCTTCTACCCGCTCCGGCAGGGCGAAGAGTTCACGGTGGACATCGAGCCGGGCAAGACCCTCATCATCAAGTACCTCACGATGAGCGATCCCCACGAGGACGGTACCCGAACCGTCTTTTTCGAGCTGAACGGCCAGCCCCGTTCCGTCACCGTGCGGGACCTTTCCCTGGAGGTGAAGGCGACCCCGGCGGTGAAAGCCGACCCAAGCCACCCCGGCCATGTCGGCGCCCCCATTCCCGGAGCGGTCACCAGCATCGCCGTCGAGGAGGGCCAGCCGGTGAAGAAGGGCGACAAGCTGCTGGTGATGGAGGCCATGAAAATGCAGTCCACTGTCTATGCGCCGGTGGCCGGCGCCGTGAAACAGATTCTGGCGCACGTGGGCCGGCAGGTGGAACCGAAAGACTTGCTGGTGGTCATCGAGTAGGCAGGAGTCCGCAGCACGAAAAAAGAGCCCCGGCGGCGCACCGTGGCCGCCGGGGCAAGTCTCCGCTCCGCAACAAAGCTGTCTCTGCTCAGTCCAGCTTCATCATGCTCATCGCCAGCAACTGCTGCACGTTCGCGTCGATCCGCTCGAGCAGCGCCCGCACGTCCGGCGGGAAGCCGGCCGCCCCGGCTTCCGTCCGGTTGAACTCGCTCTCGCGGTCGGTTCGGTAGACGATGACCTGGAAGGGATTGTCGAGATACAGCGCCTCGTTCGGAGCCAGCCTCCGGCACGGGACCGGAACTTCCGGCCGCGGGTCGTTCTCGCCGGTCTCCCGGCGCGCCGGACGCCAGACCGGCTGGCCGTTCGGCGAAAACGTCCATTCGCCGGGCGCCCCGACGCCATGACTGTATTTGCGCCGCAGCAGAAGGCCGGCATTGTAAAGCTGGCCTCCGATCCGCACCCCCCACATCCGCCGTTGCTCGCCCCGCCAGTCGATCTGAAACGGCCCGGCCGACAGCCCGCTCTCGACGACTGAGTCTCCGCCCAGTTCCTTCCTTAGCGCCTCGGCCTCCTCCCGGCTGGCCAGCATCAGGGGATTGATGGGACTGGCGCCGCCGTCCGGATGGCGGACCACCGCCGGCGTCGGCGCCGGCTCGTACTCGGGATAGACGTAAGCCCCTGGCAGGTTCGGCGCCGCGGCCTCCTGGACGCTGAGCCGCATCTTCTTGAAGCTGCGCGAGGCGAGGTCGAAGTAGTCGTATTCGACGAACTGCGAGTCCGGCTCCGCCACGCCTTCCAGCGCCGACGTGTCGGCCCAGCGCTTGGGCCGCCGCGACTTGTCGAACGGCGGGGCTTGCTCGCCGAAGGCCCGCTCCCAGGAGCGGCGGTCGTAGCGGTCGAACAGGTAGAGACGGTCGATCGGATAGTAGGGCTCGTCGGGAACCGTGAGGTTCTTCGGTTCGATAGTGATGGGCACTGCTTTCTCCTTGGGAAGTCTTTCCCGGGGGGCGGCCGCTCCGCCCTGCCGGGTGATTCGGGAAGAGGCGGCGCCGGGATACGGTACGAACATCCGTCAATAAGAGACCAGGCGTCCCTGAGGGTTCTCAAGGCCGCCTGGGTTTTTCCGGCGCCGCCTTCTTCCGCCCTGGACGGCGGGAGCGCTTCGGTTTCGCCGCCCGCCGCCACCAGGAGCTCGATTCCAGCTTGCGGAAGGCCTTCGAGAGTTCCCGGACCTTTTCGAGATCCACCTTGCCCCGGTTGTAGTCTTCCACAAAAGCGTTCCATTCCCGGACAAAGCGGCGCGCCCGGCGCAGGAACTGCTGATGTTCCCACTCGGCCGCCCGGCGCTGCTCTTCTTCGAAGAGCCGGAACCGCTGCTCGACCGACTCCCGGATCCGTTCGTACCGGTCGTGGCCGTGGCCCTGGCCGGCGGCGGGGACAACGCCTCCGGCGAGCAGCCCCAGCAGCAGAACTCTCGTCGCCTTCATCTTCCGTATCCCCGGCTCCCACCAGGCTGGAGCCGGTCTCCTGTCCCCGACGGTAAACCGAGCCGCTCTGCCGGAGCCGGACTTCTGGCCTCAACTCATTGATTCGGCCAGGGAAAATATCCGGCAATATTCTGTCACCGGCCATTCGCGGAGGGCTCAAACGCCCCGCGGGCGGATCAGAACAAGCGTTCCGGCTCGGACTGCCCGGCCTACTCCTTTCCTACCCATTGCGATAGATTGGGGCGGTGGGGCGGCTATCCCGGCCGGCGCTTCTGCCGAGAGGCCGGCCGCGCTCCGGAGCGCCGTCCCCGGAGGTGACTCATGTCGAAAGTGACGATTCGTTATACGGACTACTTCGCGGAAACCATGCGGCGGATGAGAGAAGACGGGCTGCTGCTCACCTCGGTCAGTCGGGATGGCAAGCCCAACGTCATGACCATCGGCTGGGGCACGATCGGCTCCATCTGGGGCCGCCCCGTCTGGATCGTCCTGGTCCGGCCGTCCCGCTACAGTTACAGCCGGCTCGAAGAGATTCGGGAGTTCACGGTGAACGTACCGGGGACCGATCTGAACGAAGCGGTGGCCTTCTGCGGCAAGGTCTCCGGCCGCGACCGCGACAAGTTCCGCGAGGCCGGCCTCAGCATTCTGCCGGCTCGCCAGGTGCGGCCCCCGGCGATCGAGCAATGCGTCGTGCACTACGAGTGCCGGACCATCCACTTCAACGACCTGAACCCGGACTCACTGCCCCAGGCGATCCTCGACGACGCCTATCCCCAGGACGACTTCCACCGCATCTACTACGGCGAGATCGTCGCCGCCTACGCCGACCCGAACGCCGCCGAAAGGCTGGCGCCGGCCGACGCTTCCCCTCTCTCTGTCATGTGATTCGGGGCGCGGGCATACCCGTAAGAAAATGCCCGGGGAGGGGCTTGCCCCTCCCCGGGCGGTGTGCTTGGAGCGCCTTTACCAGAGGAACTTCAGGCCGAACTGCAGGTTCCGCGGCCGGCCGGCCGAGGTGATCCGCCCGAAGTTCTTGTTGCCGACCTGGAGGTTCGGCGTCCCGATCGGCGGCGTATTGAACGCGTTGAAGGCTTCGAAGCGGAACTGGAGCCGGTAGCGCTCGGTGAACCGGAACATCTTGTAGAGCGCCAGGTCGAAGTTCACCCGGCCCGGACGGATGATGATGTTCCGCCCGGCGTTGCCGAACTCGTACTTCGGCGGCGCCACGAAGGCGTCGGTGTTGAACCACCGCTCGAGCGTCCGCTCGTCCCGCGGCAGCCGCCAGGTCTGGCCGGCCACCACGTTGGGCCGCGTGAACGTGCTCGCGTTCGAGGGGTTGCCCCGGACGTTCAGGCCGGCCGGCTGGCCGTCGGTCAGCGTGGTGATGCCGGCGATGGTCCAGCCGCCGAGAACCGCGTCGGTGGCGCCACCCCAGTTCGAGCCCCACCGCTTGCCCTGGCCGAACGGCAGGTCGTAGATGTAGCTGGCCACGAAGCGCTTGCCCATGTGCTGGTTGTCGAGGCCCCGCTCCAGCTTCCGGTTCCGCGGGTCCTGGATGCCCGAGTTCGGGGCGTTGCCCGAACCGGCGAAGCCCGGCACGTCGCCGATCGTCTTGGACCAGATGAACGAGCTGAGGAGCGTAAAGCCGTTCGAGAAGCGCTTCTCGATCTTGGTCTGCAGCGAGTGGAACAGGGAGTTGCCGTTGAAATAGTGGGAGTTGAACGAACCCAGCGGCCCCACCACGATGTCGGTATTCGGCCACAGCGCGGTCGTGTAGCGCCGGTTCTTGTCGATGTTGCCCGGCATCGGCGGAGCGAAGTTGCCGTCCACCCGGTTGACCAGGTGATTGGACTTGGCGCCGTAGTAGCCGATCTCCCACACCCAGTCACCGCCGAACTGATGCTGGATGTTGAAGTTCCACTGCTGGCTCAGCGGCAAGGTGGGGTGCCGTTCGAAAGTTGAAAACGACAGCGAGCGGGCGCGCTCCGGCGTCAGGATGCCGGGCGGCATGCCGTCTTGCAGCCGCAGCATGATGGTTCGACTGTCGGTGGACATCCGCACCTTGATATGGAACGGCGGGTTCGTCTCCAGGAACTGGCCGCCGCCGGTGCCCTCGTAGTTGGCTACGTACATCCCGTAGCCGCCGCGCAGGACGGTGTTCGAGAAGATCCGGTAGGCGAAGCCGAAGCGCGGCACGAACTTCGGGTCGTCTTCGATCAAGGCGCGATCAAACCGGCTTCCTCCTGGTTTCGGGAAGACCCACACCGGGTTGTCCGGATCGGTCTCGATGTCGTACATGGAGAAGCGGTCGTCCTTCTCCACCCATTGCTGGTTCAGCTCGAACCGTGCGCCGACGGTCAGGGTCAGCTTCGGCGTCACGCGCCATTCGTCCTGCACATACCATTGCCAGAACGGCGCTCGCAGGTTCATATAGGCCGATGTCGAGGTGTCGCCCCGGAAGGCAATGCCGGTCAGGAAGTCGGCGAAGCCGTCGCCGCCCTTGTTGTTCTTCGGGTTCCGGGTGTAGTTGCCGTTGAAGTAGAAGCCGCCGAGCTCCTGTTGCGGGTTGCTCAGGTAGCTCTGCAGCCAGGTGAAGTTGATCCCGAACTTGACCGAGTGGGCTCCTTTCGTCCAGGTGGTATCGCTGACGAGCTGCCGGGCTTGCGAATCGGCCAGATTGGGATTCCACCAGCCGGTGCCGATATTCTGGTATCCAGTGATGATCATCCGCGCCATGCCGGCCAGCGATTGGTTCACGCCCTTGATCCCGAGCTTGGCATTGAGGTTCTCGTCAACGACCGGCGTGCGCTCAGTGAACATCTTGTTCCAACCGAGGCGGGTGGAGGTGATCAGCGTAGGCGTCCAGACGTGGTTCCAGACCAGCCCCATGTTTCGCCCGTTGTGCTCGAAATCCGAGCCGTTGGCGCTGTCATCGTAGGCCGGGGACGGCAGCCTCGGCGAGGCGGGATCGAACTGGCGCTGGTAGCTGAAACGGTAGTACAAAGTGTCTTTCGACCCGACGTTGTAATCCACCCGCACGTCCCACTTGTCCACGTCGCTGGCATTCGGCGGGTTGTAGACGAAGTTGCTGGTCAGCCCCGGCTTCTGCGGCTGGGGATACCAGGTGGCGATTTCCTTGGCGATGGGGTCCTGCACCTCCGGCGGGATGATGTTGCCCGGAAACGGAGTGCGGGTCTTCGTCGCCGGATCGTAGCTGTACGGGTCGTAGATGACGTCGGTCATCTCAGTGAAGTCGCCGGAGCGGATCTTCATGGTCGGGATCGTCGAGGTGACAGTGCGCGACTCCCGCACCCGGGTCCACTCGTAGTCGCCGAAGATGAAGACCTTGTTCTTAGCGATCGGGCCGCCCGCGGCGAAGCCGTACTGGTTGCGTTTGAAGGGCGGTTTCGGCTGGTCCGGCTTGTCGAACAGGTTCTTGGCGTCCAGCTTCTCGTTGCGCAGGAACTCGTAGACCGTGCCGTGGAACTCGTTCGTGCCTGACCGGGTGGAAACGCTCACCACCCCGCCCGCTGCACGGCCGTACTCCGCCGAATAGTTGTTCGTCAAGACCTTGAATTCCTGGATCGCGTCGATCGGCGGCCGGACGGCTTCGGCCTGCCGCCCCTGAGCGGCGATCTGGACGTTGTTGTTGTCGATGCCGTCGAGCATGTAGTTGTTCTGGGTCGTGCGCTGTCCGGCGGCGCTGAACCCGCCGAAGCGGCCCCCGATCGGCTGAACCGCTCCTTGGGAGAGCAACGCGAGCTGAATGTAGTTGCGGCCGTTCAAGGGGAGGTTGACCACCCGCTGGTTGTCGATCACCTGGCCCTGGGCCGCTTGTGTCGTCTCCAACAAGGGTGCGGCCGCCGAGACCTCGACCGTTTCGGTCACCGCGCCGAGCTCGAGGGTGATGTTCAGTACCGCCGTCTGATTGATTTGCAGCACGACGCCGCTGCGGACGAACCGTTTGAAGCCTGGCGCCTCCGCCTCCACGCGGTATTCCCCGATCCGGAGGGGCGGCGAAACATAGCGCCCTTCCGCGTCGGTCTCCATGGTGAACGTGGTGTTGGTAGCGACGTGGATGAACGTGATCTTTGCCCCCGGAATCACCGCCCCGGTGCTGTCGGATACGGTGCCGGTGATCCTCGCTGTTTCCACCTGCGCGGTGGCGAGGCCGCAGGCGAGGAAGAGTAAGATGCCCCAAACACTGAGGGCACTCAAGTGTGTTTTCATTAGCCTGCCTCCAATCCGAAGTTTGCGACGTTTCCTCACCCCTGGCTGACAGGCTATTGACCGACCAACCGCTTTCGGCGGTCCCTTCTGTGGTAACTGTATATCGAGTCGGCGCCGGTTGCAACTGTTTTCGGAAACGATTTCCGCCTGATCGCCGGGAATGCGGCGGTTCCCCTGCCGGCTGTCTACTCCCGGCGCGCCCTTGAGACCAAGGGCGGGCGGCTCGAGGAGATTCCGGAAAGGGTGACGGTATCGGCCGGGGGCGGTGCTATAGTTGGGTTAGACAGAGCGGTGCGGCCATTACTCCCCATAATTGTTTGGCTTACGGCCACCTTCGCGGCTTCCGCCCAGCCCCGCGTCGTGGCGGTTACGCTGGATGGCGTCGTCCATCCCATTACCGTCGAAATCATCACTCACGCTCTCGCCCAGGCCGAGCGTGAAGGGGCGGCGGCGGTGCTCATCCGCCTCGACACTCCGGGCGGTCTGCTCGAAAGCACGCGCGAGATCACCCAGCTCATCGTCGCTTCGCCGGTCCCGGTGATCACCTACGTCACGCCGAGCGGCGGCAGGGCGGCTTCGGCAGGGTTCTTCATCCTGGAGGCCGGAGATGTCGCGGCCATGGCCCCCGGTACCCGAACCGGGGCGGCGTCCCCGGTCCTTCTCGGGCAGCAGATGGACCCGGTCCTGCGCCGCAAGGCCGAAAGCGACGCCGCCGCCGCTTTGCGCAGCATCGTCGAGCGCCGGGGCCGCAACAGCGAGCTGGCCGAGAAAGCGGTCCTCGAGGCCCGCGCCTTCACTGAGCAGGAGGCGCTGAAAAACCGGTTGATCGATTTGGTGGCTACCACCGAAGCCAAGCTTTTTGAAAAGGTCAGCGGGCAGACCGTGAAGCGTCTCGACGGCCGTGAGGTCACCCTGCAGCTCGACGGCGCGGTGGTGAGCGAATACCAGCCCTCGGTGCGCGAACAGTTCATTTCGGCGATCGCCGATCCCAACCTGGCGTTCATCATCCTCGTCCTGGGGGCCCTGGGTATTTACATTGAGTTCTCCTCCCCCGGCCTGATCGTCCCCGGCGTAGCCGGAGGCATCCTCGTCCTGCTCGGCCTCTCCGCCCTGGCCGTGCTCCCCATCAGTTGGCTCGGCGTCGCTTTGCTGGTGCTCGCCGTGGCCCTGTTCATTCTCGAGGCCTATTTTGTTTCCCACGGGGTGTTGGCGGTCGGCGGAACGGTCTCCATGGTGCTGGGGGCGCTCCTGTTGGTCCAGGGCCCTCCGGAGATGCAAATCCGGCTGAGTACCGCCATCGGCGTGACCCTGCCTTTTGCTTTGATCACCGCGTTCTTGCTCGGGCTCGTGATCCGCGCCCGGAGGCGCAAGGTCGTCACCGGCAGCGTGGGGATGGTCGGGGAAATCGGGAAAGCGTATACTGATTTAGACCCGGAAGGCCGAGTCTTCATTCATGGAGAGTATTGGGATGCGGTCGCCGACCGGAAGGTGCCGGCCGGCGCCCGTGTCCGGGTGGTGGCAGTCGACGGGCTCCAGTTGAAAGTGGAACCCGCTGACAAGTAAGGAGGTTGGCCATGATCGACATCCCGATGATCGCAGTCCTGATCGTCATCCTTTACCTGCTGTCGGCCATCAAGGTCCTGGCTGAGTACGAGCGCGGGGTCATCTTTCGACTCGGGCGGGTTCTGGAGAAGCCCAAAGGTCCGGGCCTGATCTTTGTCTTCGCTCCGATCGACCGTATGGTGCGGGTCTCGCTCCGGGTGGAAACCATGGACGTGCCGCCGCAGGACATCATCACCCGGGACAACGTCACGGTGAAAGTGAACGCCGTGGTTTACTTCCGGGTTATCGATCCTCAGAAGGCGATCCTCGAGGTCCAGAACTACCTGTATGCAACCTCGCAGTTGGCGCAAACAACGCTGCGCAGCATCCTCGGCGAGGTGGAACTCGATGAACTGCTCAGCCAGCGCGAAAAGCTGAATCTGCGCTTACAGACCGTCCTGGACAAACATACGGACCCGTGGGGGGTGAAAGTCACCCTGGTCGAGGTGAAGAACGTGGACCTGCCGGAGTCGATGATCCGGGCCATCGCGCGGCAGGCCGAGGCCGAGCGCGAGCGCCGGGCCAAGATCATCCACGCCGAGGGCGAGTACACCGCCGCCGAGAAACTCACCATGGCCGCCGAGGTGATGCAGCGAGAGCCGGCGGCCTTACAATTGCGCTACCTGCAAACCGTCCTCGAAATCGGCGCCGAGAAGAACACCACGATTATCTTCCCGCTGCCGCTGGATATCCTCGTTTCGTTGAAACGGGCGCTGGAAACCGCCGGCCAGGCCGGATCAGCCCCGGAAGAGGGAGCCGGTCAGCCGGGATCAGGGGAAGGCGGCGCTAAAGAGATTCCTGAATCAGACGAATCTAAGGGGGAAACCGTTTAAGGTTTCGGAAAGCGCGAAATGCCAAGGACCGACCAGGGCGAATTCGAACTCGTGCTGGGCAACAAGCAGTTGCTCAGTGTCTTCTTCATCGTCGTGGTGCTGCTCGGCGTCTTCTTCACGATGGGTTATATCGTCGGGCGGAACATGGCCAAGACAGCCGCCGAACAGGCGGCGCTCGGCTCGGGCCAGCCGCTGGTGATTGAATCTGAGGGTGGAGCCGCTCCCGCCGCCGCGTCGGCCAAGCCGGCCACGGCCCGCCCGAAGCCCGCGCCCCCGCCGGCGCAGACTGCGGCTGCTCGGCCGAAGCCGGCTCCTACGCCCCCGCCGAAAGCAAAGCCGAAGCCCAAACCGGCGCCGCCAGTGGTTTCCGGCGGCGTGAGCGAGCCCCCGGCGGGCACCACCTGGCTGCAGGTGGCCGCGACGACGCTGCCCGAGGGCGAGGTTCTTCGGGACGTGCTGGCCAAGCGGGGCTTCTCGGTACACTTGGCGCCCGTGCCCGGCCAGGACCTGGTCCGCGTGCTCGTCGGGCCGCTCAACGGCTCCGAAGAGATCGCCCGGACCCGCGCCCGGCTGCGGGATGCGGGATTCAAGCCATTCACGCGAAGATACAAGTGAATGGCTGATTCGCCGGGACTCGTTCAGATCACCGGGGGCGGCCCCCGGAGAACGCCAAGGCGCCCCCGCTTGCCCCAGTGGGTTCGGGGCGGCGCCGCCCATCACGAGAGTGTCACCGCTCTCAAGCGCGGCCTGCGCCGCCTCAATCTGCATACCGTCTGCGAATCGGCCCGCTGCCCGAACCTCCACGAGTGCTTCCACCGCGGCACGGCGACGTTCATGATTCTCGGCAACCTCTGTACCCGCGGCTGCGGTTTCTGTTCGGTCCCCAAGGGCGTGCCCGGCAAGCACGAGTTCCAGCTCGACCCCGGCGAGCCGGCGAACGTCGCCCGCATGGCCGCCGAAATGCGGCTGCGGTACGTCGTCATCACCAGCGTGAACCGCGACGACCTGCCCGACGGTGGCGCCGCCCACTTCGCCGAAACGATCCGTTGCGTGCGCGCCCGCCTTCCCCGGGCCCGCATCGAGGTGCTCACGCCGGACTTCTGCGGCGACTGCGGGGCGGTGCGCACCGTGCTCGACGCCGGCCCCGACGTCTTCAACCACAACGTGGAGACCGTGCCCCGGCTCTACCGCAAGGTGCGTCCGCAAGCCGATTATCTCCAGTCGCTCGAAGTGCTCCGGTTCGCCCGGCAGCACGGGGCCGCGGCGGCCGTCAAGTCCGGGCTGATGGTCGGCCTCGGTGAGCGCCCGGAGGAGGTCGAGGCCGTGATGCGGGACCTGCGGGAAGCCGGCGTCGATGTGGTCACTATCGGCCAGTATCTCCAGCCGACCCGCAGGAACCTTCCCGTGGCGGAGTTCGTCCCTCCCGATCGCTTCGAGCAGTACCGGCAACACGGGCTGGCGCTCGGTTTCCGGGCAGTCTTCAGCGGGCCGCTGGTGCGCAGCTCTTACATGGCCGAGCGGGTATGGGACAGCCTGTGAGCGCCGGGCCGGGCCTCGATAGCCGGGTGGTCGCTGGCCGGGGCGGAGTCCGCAACACGATGGCGAATCTGGCGCTGGCGCTGGCGAGCGCCGGGCTTCTCATCCTCACCTTTCCCGGCCCCGGCCTGGCCTGGCTGGCCCCCGTCGCGCTGACGCCCTTGCTCATCGCCGCCGCCCGCGAACCGAACCCCTGGCGGCGCCTGCTGCTGGGGGAGGCGGCCGGGATCGTCTACTGGTTCGGCGTTTGCACCTGGATCCAGTTCGTCTTGAGTTACCACGGCGGGATGGGCGAGCTGGCCGGCTGGGCCTGTTTTCTTCTGTTCTGCATTGCGAAAGCCGCCCACCTGGCCGTCTTCACCTGGCTAGCCGGTTATGTGATGGACCGCTGGTGGACCCTACCGGCGGCGGCGGCGCTGTGGACTGGAATCGAGAGGACCCACGGCCCCCTCGGCTTCGCCTGGATGGCGCTGGGCAACGCCGGCATCGACATGGACCTGCCGATGCGGTTGGCGCCGTGGACCGGCGTCTACGGCCTTTCGTTCGTTTTCGCGATGATTGCTGCCGCCCTGGCGTCGGCCGCCCTGCGGAAACCGCGCCGGCGCCTGGCGTGGCTCGCCGTCTTGCCGGCGTTGTGGCTGTTGCCGCCGCTGCCGGGCCCTGCCGACGGCGCCCGCGAGCTGGTGGTGATGCAGCCGAACGTGCCGCTGGACAAGAGCTGGGATTCGGCCTCGCTCCGGCGCACGGTTGACCGGCTGGCCCTCGAGACCGTGGCCGCCGCAATGGAGCCCGGCTCCGCCAGGCCGGAGCTGCTCGTCTGGCCCGAGGTGCCGGCGCCGTTCTATTACGAGACCGACCCGCGCTTCCGCACCGCCGCCCAGAACCTGGCCCGGCTCACCCGGTCGCCGTTCCTCTTCGGTACCGTCGCCTATACCCGCGACGGCTCCCCTCTGAACTCCGCCCAGCTCCTCGACGCCCAGGGCCGCCCCGTGGCCCGCTACGACAAGATGTTCCTGGTCCCCTTCGGCGAATTCGTCCCGCCGCTGTTCGGCTTCGTCAACCGGATCACGAAGGAAGCCGGCGACTTCGTTCCCGGACGCAAGATCGTCCTGATGTCACTGGATGGCCGGCGCTACGGCGTCTTCATCTGTTACGAAGCCGTTTTCCCGCATCTGGTGCGGCGGTTCGCCCTCCGGGGTGCCGAGGTCTTCGTGAATCTCAGCAACGACGGCTACTTCGGTCGCAGCGCCGCCCGCCGCCAGCACTTGCTCATCGCCCGGATGAGGGCGGCCGAGAACCGGCGCTGGCTCATCCGGGCGACGAACAACGGAATCACCGCCGCGATCGACCCCGCCGGCCGCCTCCGCCAGCGTTTTCCCGAAGACGTGGAAATGGCCGCCCGGCTGGATTTCTCCTACGTTCGGGAAACGACCTTTTATACCCGCCACGGCGACTGGTTCGCGTGGGGTTGCCTGCTGGCGGGCCTGCTGGCCGCCGCGTCGCGGCGCTTCGGGGCGGTGTACCATCGTCGAGAGAACAAATGAAGCGGAAAACGATACTCGTCACCGGCGGCGCGGGCTTCCTCGGCAGCCATTTGTGCGAGCGGCTCGTCGAAGAAGGCCACGACGTCCTCTGCCTGGACAACTTCTTCACCGGCTCCAAGGACAACATCGCCCACCTGTTGGGCCACCCGCGCTTCGAATTGATCCGGCACGACCTCGTCCAGCCCATCTTTGTCGAGGTGGACCAGATCTACAACTTCGCTTGTCCCGCCTCCCCGGTGCACTACCAGTACAACCCGGTGAAGACCGTCAAGACGAACGTGATGGGCACCATCCACATGCTCGGCCTGGCCAAGCGCGTCCGGGCCCGTATCCTCCAGGCCTCCACCTCGGAAGTCTACGGCGACCCGGAAGAGCACCCGCAGCGGGAAACCTACTGGGGGCGGGTGAACCCGATCGGTCCGCGAAGCTGCTACGACGAGGGCAAACGCGTGGCCGAGACCCTTGTGATGGACTACCACCGCCAGAACGGAGTGGATGTCCGGATCGTCCGGATCTTCAATACCTACGGTCCGCGGATGGCGATCCACGACGGCCGGGTGGTGAGCAATTTCATCGTTCAGGCCCTCCGGGGCGAACCCTTGACCGTCTACGGCGACGGCAGCCAGACCCGCAGCTTCTGCTACGTCTCCGACCTGATCGACGGCTGCATCCGGATGATGAACGCCGAGGGCCTCACCGGCCCGGTGAACCTCGGCAATCCAAACGAGTTCACCATTCGGCGGCTTGCGGAGAAGATCATCGATATGACCGGCTCCAGCTCGGAGATCGTCGAGCGGCCCTTGCCCAAGGACGATCCCGTCCAGCGCCAACCCGATATCACCCTGGCGCGCGAAAAGTTAGGATGGGAACCGGTGGTTCCGCTGGAGGAAGGGCTGGCGAAGACGATCGGCTATTTCCGGCAGCGGCTGGCGGAGTCCGGCTCCGCCTGAGGACGAACCCTGTGACGGCACGCGGCGCCGAAGACCGGTGGGCTCCCGGCGGAGCCGTGGCGATAGGGGAACCGGCTGCAGACTCATGAGGATCCTGATCACAAGCCCCGGCGGCCTGACCGGCTTATTGCTGCGCCAGCCGCTGCTCTCAGTCCTGCTTCAGCACGGCCACCGCTTGATGCTGGCGGTTCCGGAAAGGCTCGCCGCACTCGTCCCGATGGCCGCCCCGGGCGCGGAGACCGCCTTCCTGCCGGACGGCTTCTCCGGAGGGCCCGGTAAACCCGATTTCGACGCCCGCCTTGCCGCGCTCCATGAGCAGGCCGCCCGCTTCGGTCCCGAACTCATCGTCGCCGGCGGGCGTCCCCCGGAGCCGGTGGAGGAGGCCGTGGCGCGCTGGTTCCCTGAAGTTCCGTCGGTCGCCTCGCTGGATGACACTCCGGCCCCCCGTGGTGGGGCAGCGGCGCCCTTTACGAGAACCGTGCCGGTCACCCGGAATGAGCCGGAGCGGAGCCGGTACGCTGCTCTGGCCGCCGCCGTCCTGGGGTGGCACGTGGAGCTGCCGCGCCCTTCGCTGGTCCTGGATGCGGAAACCCGCGAGCGGGGTGGTCAGGAACTTGCCCGCCTCGGTGTGGACCCCGCCGCCTGCTGGGTGGTTTGCGCCGGGCACACGGGAGAGGCCGGCGTGCGGAACTGGAAGCCGGAGCAGTGGGCGGACCTGCTCGTGTCCATTTGCCGGCGGCACGACCTGCACCTGCTGTTTTGCGGAACGCCGGACGAGGAACCCGTCAACGACCAGATCCGTGAACTGATGGGGGAGGCCCGGACACGCACAGCCAGCCTGCGCCGGCCGGGACTGGATCTGCCGCTGCTGGCCGGTATTCTCTCGCACGCCGCGGGCTATATCGGCCGCCAGTGCGGCCCAACCTACGTGGCGGCGGCTCTAGGGAAGCCGGTTCTGACGGTGGCCGGCGCCGGGGATTGGCCCCGCTCCATGGTCGCCGCCGGCCGGGGCGCGGTCCTGCTGAGGCTTGTGCCTTGCGCTGGCTGCGGGTGGGACTGCCATCTGAGCGAACCTTATTGCATTCGGCACATTCCGGTGGAGGAGGCCGCCGCGGAGTTCGACCGCCTGGTTGCCGGCGACCAGGAGTTCCGGGTCCGCGCGCTCGAGCCGGACCGGTTCCTGTTGCACCGCATCATCGAAGACGCCGCTGAGTCCGCCCGGCGCCTGAAACGTCTGTCAGCGGACCGGATCGAGAGGTTGGAACGCGACAACAAAGCCCTCGCCCGGGCGCTGGAGGAGACGCGGGCGGGCGCCCACTCGCTCCGGGAATCGGTCTCCGGGTTGCAGAAGCGCGCCGGCGAGCTGCAGGCGGCGCTGAAACGAAGTGAAGAAGAGCTGCTGGATAGAGAGTTCCAGGTGAGGGATCTGACCGCGAAGTGTGAGTCGTGGCAGGCCGAAGCAAAGAAGCTGGAAAAGCTGGTGTCGGCTCTCCGGCAGGAGAACTCAGTTCCGGCCCCGCTCGGCCGGATGGCGGATCTTTTCCGCCGGGGGCCGCTGGCCCGCCTGTACGCCAAACTTCGGCCCCGGCGGGCTGACGACTAACCGATCAGGTATGAACGCTGGCGCCGACGCTGGGATGAGCGGGGCCGGGCCCCGGCTGGAGGTCCTGGACCGGTTCTTGAAGGCCGACGGCCGGGACGGGGGCGCCGTCCTGGTGTTTGAATGCGCTCCTGAGGCTGTCTGTCTGGCGGCCCGCGGAGCCGGCCGGATCTATGTGGTGGACCGGCGCGCCCATCGTCTTCGAGCGGCGCGCGAGGCTCTCACCGACGCGGGTCGGGAGGAGGCGGCGCTGTTTTTTCACGGCGGTCTGGCGGAGTTCCGCCGGGATCTGCAGACCATCCCGATGGCGGTGGTCCTGGGCGGCGAGGGAGGAGCGCTGGAATGGGGCGAGGCGGCCGAGCTTGGCTCGCTCGTGAATCCGGGGACTCCACTGCTGGCTTTGCCCGCAGCGGGCGAAGCCGTGGCCCGGGTGCTGGTGGAAGGCGGCTGGTTCGCCGAGTCGCTGCCGCAAGGCAGCGGCGATGCCCTCTGGTTCCAGGCCACGGCGTTGTGTGAAGGGCTCGGCGCCGAACTGGATGATGAGGCCTTCCGCGAAGTCAAGCAGCGGCTCGACCGGCGGTATTTTCTGCTCGACGAACTCAGCCGGGGTGGATACACGCCCGCGGCCCGGGAGACCCGCCCGGCCCGGGAAGCCGTGTTGGCCCGATTGCGGAAGCGCCGGCACGGCTGGCCTTATGCACGGGGCGCGGCCGCCAGGCGGCCCGACACGTTGCCCGGCCGCCGGCCGTGGCCCCGCATCTCGATCGTCACTCCTTCGTTCCATCAGGGCGCCTACATCGAGGAGACCATCCTCTCGGTGCTCAACCAAGGCTATCCGAACGCCGAGCACATCATCGTCGACGGGGGCTCGGAGGACGACACTGCAGCCGTCCTCGAGAAGCACCGCGGCCGCCTGGCGCACGTCATCTCGGAGCCGGACCGGGGCCAGGCTCACGCCATCAACAAAGGCATGGCGTTGGCCACCGGGGATATCCTCACCTGGCTCAACAGCGACGACCTCCTCGCGCCGGGGGCGCTTCATGCCGTCGCTCTGGCGTTCCTCACTTCCGGGGCCGACCTGGTGGCCGGGATGTGCGGGACGTACGAGGACGGCCGGATCACCGGCTACCATCTGGCTTCGGCCGGCGATGGACCGTTGGATCTGACGGATCTGCTCGACTTGGATCGCGGCTGGAACGCCGGCCGCTTCTTCTATCAGCCCGAGGTGATGTTCACCCGGGAGCTCTGGGAGCGTGCCGGGGGGCACGTGCGTGAAGACCTCGCCTACAGCATGGATTACGAGCTGTGGCTGCGTTTCGCCCAGGCCGGCGCTCGCCTGCACGTGATCGGGCGGCCGGTGGCCTGGTTCCGCATCCACCGCAAACAGAAGACCGCCGACCCCGGCGTCTTCCAGCCCGAGCTGCGGGAGGTGCAGCGCCGGTTCGCAACCCGGACCGGGACGGTTCCTCCGAGCCGGGAGCGAAACACGGCGGAGGCGCGGCGCCGCTTGCGGATTGTGCTGCTGAACGACCGGGGCTACGCTTACGGCGCTGGCCTTGCCCACCAGCGGCTGGCACAGGCTCTTGCCGCGGCCGGGCACGACGTGCAGGCGCTCAGCCTGCGCGACAAGGCCGAGCTGATGCAAGGCGCCCTCAGGCGCCCGGGACGGGTCGTCGAGCGGGTGGCCGAACTCGAGCCCGACCTGATTCTCGTGGGAAATCTCCACGGGAGCGCCGCTACGCCGCTGCTCTACCACCAGCTGGGCCGGATTGCTCCCGTCCATGTCGTCCTCCACGACTTCTGGCCGATAACCGGCCGGTGCGCCTATCCGATGGAGTGCACGAAATACCTCACCGGCTGCGACGCAAGCTGCCCGACGGCCGGCGAGTATCCATCCCTTCCACCCGATCAGATAGCCGGGGCCTGGCAGGAGAAACGCCGGGTGATGACCGCCGAAACGCGACCTTGCCTGCTCGCGGCTTCTTCCTGGGCCGAGTCGGTCGCCGTCGAGGCTTTACGGGCGTTTGGGCAGTCCGGCGGCGAAACGGGGGTGGGCCGCATCCGGTTGGGTGTGCCGGTGGAGACCTTCCGCCGGTTGGACAAGGCCGCTGCCCGGGTGGCGCTCGGCCTGCCGGAGGAAAAGTTCATCGTCATGGCTTCCGGCGACCGCCTCGAGGACCAGCGAAAAGGCCTGCGCGACGTCATCGAATCGGTTCATATCCTGGATTTGCCGGACCTGCTGCTCGTTCTCGCCGGCCCTCGCGATCTCCCTCCGGGTTCTGATCCCGGAAGGATAATGACCTTGGGTTATCTCGAAGATCCGTCGCGCTTGGCCATGGCCTACGCCGCGGCCGACCTGTTCGTCAGCGCCAGCCGCGCGGAGACCTTCGGACAGGTGTTTCTCGAAGCTGCCGCCTGCGGTACGCCCGTGATCGGCTACGGTTCTTCGGGTGTCGCGGAGGCCGTCTGTCCAGGCGTCACGGGCAGCCTGCTGGCCGAGCCGGGGCCCGAGGCTCTCGCCGCGGAGATTCTCGGGTATTACCAGGATCCGGAACGCTGCCGGGCCATCGGGGCATGGGGACGAATCTGGGTGGAGAACGAGTACTCACTGCACCGCTGTTATCTGAGCTTCGCGCGGCTGTGGCGGAGGCTTGGTCTGGCGGAGCGCTGGAACCTGTGGCCGAAGATCGATTTCCGGCCCGGCATTCCGCCGCCCCCGGCGCTGCTGAGTCTGTATTCCGGCGGGCCGGAGGGTGTCGAGACCCACGATCTCGGCGAGCCCGAGGGGCCTTTCCCCGAGTTGGGGCTGGGCCGGTTTCGGTGGGCGTATGGCCCCGCTACCCGCGTGCGCTGGCGGGCGGCGCACGCGGGGTCGTTCCTGTTGTTGTTGAGCTACCGCAATCCTCACCGGGGGCAGAGGCTCCGCGTGCGGGTGAACGGCACAACGTGCTGCGAGAAGAAACTCGCTTGCACCGGTTACGAGAAGGGGCGGCTGCTGGTGGCCGATCTGCCGCTCGAGGAAGGCGTCAACGAGATCCGGTTGGAGTTCTCGCGGTGGAGCCGCGGCGGCAAAGACCCGCGCCCGCTGGCCGTCATCGTGGAAGAGTTCGACATAATCCCGGCGGCGCCGGCCCGTGGTGCGTGAGGACTTTCGCGCTGGAGTTCCACCCTATCTGGCGGGACGGGCGGCGACGAACGCCCGCCGCCCAAAGTACTCCGCCTCGCTCACCGACGGGCGGAAGTCCGGGCTGCACGGCGGAGGGGTCAGCCAACACTGGTCCGTACCCCTTGGGACCTGGATAGCCAGCCCGGTTCGGGTGGTCCGGACCTCCGTAGACGGAGAGGGAAGCCGGCGCCACGCGCAGCACTCGCCGCAGCGGGGCGTCATCCAGAGGTTGACAAGAGCCACGGCGGCGAGCAGCGCCAACGCCGCCCCGGCCACCGCTCTTCTATGCCGGGAACGGTGCGCTGGCCCCGCCAGCATCCAGGCGGTCCCCGCTGACGGCAAGGCGATCAGGAAGGCGAGGCAGAACCGGGGATCAGGCGCGGTGAGGGCAGTGGCGGCGACAGTGATCAGACTGGTCGCCATCACTACGGCAAAGGCCCGCCGTTCCCCCGGTTCCATCCGGCCTTTTCCTGCCATCGAACGGAACAGCGCCGCCACCAGCAGCATACCGCCCCCGGCGACGAGGACATGGAGCAGGACAGGGCGGTTCGGCCACATCAGCTCGCGCCAATAAGGGAGCCATTGCCACCCCTGTTGAACTTCGCGGAACATCGGTCCGGGCGCCCTTGCCCAGGCGGCCACGCGGCCCGCCTCGGCGGCGGCCTGAGCCGGATCGATGCTCCACGGAACGGCCGCCGGGCAGCTTCCCGCGACGGGGAACAGCAGGCAGCCGGAGACGATCAGGCCGCCGGCCTCCCAGATGGCGAGCAGTACGGCGGCCGCGCCGGCCTGGCGCAGCAGTCCGCCCTCGCCCCAGGGCCTGAGCCTCGCGCGGGCCCAAAGAGCGGTCCCCGCCGCCGCGGCCAACACCGGGGCCTGGCTGGGCTTCACCGTAACGGCCATGGCCGCCGCCAGGAGCCCGGTGGAGAGGAGCCCTTCACCAGCGCCTCGCCCCCGCTCCAGGAACTCGGAAAGCCGCGCGAAAGCAAGCAGTGCCAGCAGCGCCGCCGGCACGTCCGGCGATGGACTTGCTCCCATCCAGGTGAAGAAGAGTGGATCGGCGGCCGCGCCCAGCAGCACCACGCTCGCCACGCTGAACAGCGAACTGAAGCGCCACTGCCCGCTGCGCAGCGCCGGTGTCGCGGTTTCAAGCAGCGCCCCGAGGACCACCACCGCCGCGGCTGCGTT
Source organism: Solibacteraceae bacterium (assembly GCA_026984795.1). Classification (GTDB taxonomy): domain Bacteria; phylum Acidobacteriota; class Terriglobia; order Bryobacterales; family Bryobacteraceae; genus JALSRK01. The sequence continues at coordinate 147,264 of JALSRK010000045.1, forward strand.
CATTGAGTACAGCAGGTCCGGAGGGAATCTCGAGGATCCTTCGAGGCCGCCCAAGACGAGCCAACTGGAGAAGTATCCGAACCGCACGTGCAGGTTGGCCAGGCCGAGAGGCAGAGCGCCGGCGTGCAGCCACTCGATGAACGGCAGGTGGTACAAGCCGGAATCGTAGTGCAGGCTGATACAGCGGGTCCCCGCGGCCAGATAGAGCGCCCCGAGCAGCCCGGTGAGGGCCGGTAGACCCGTTGGCTCGCCCGCCGCCCGGCGCCGCTTGAAGAGCAGTGCGCACCCGGCGAGCCCCGCCGCCGTCGACGCGTCCCCAGCCCAAGGTTCGAGGGCGGTGAACTGGTTCAGTACGGTGGCGAGAACAAAGAGAGCGGCGGCGCCCGCCACGGCGTGATCGAAGAACCGGACGGGTTTCTCCTCATGGCCCCGCATGGTCAGAAGGCCCGCCCAGTAGCCCCACCCGGCCCAACTTGCAACGAGCAGCAGAATGCCCGCCGCCAGCCGCACGACCTCCGCGAGGACGCCGCCTGCCGGAATCCAAGCGGTCACTCGACGATTCTACTCCACGCCCCGGATGGCTCCCTCGTTCGCCGGCGCCGCCTTTCTTGTTCGCTTTGCCGCCCGCGCTGGTTTCGGATATGATCGTTCGGAAACTGGAGGGCTTCGGCCCGGCGGTAAGGAGTCAAACCGTGATTCCATTCTCTGTCCCGTTTCGCCGTCCCGTTCGGCGGCGGCCTGCTTCCAACGCCCCGGCAGCCGGCTCCATCTCCGCCTTGCGGGCTCTCGTCGCCGCACTCTGTTGCCTGCACCTGGCGGGCTGCGCCGTGAGCGGGCCGCGCGTCTGGTTCGCCGACGAGCTGGCAAAGATCTTTCCCGATCGTGTCCCCGGCGCCGGAGAGCGGGCCGATGCCGTCTGGCACTGCGCGCGCAACGACTACGTCAGCATCCAGGTCGCGGTCCGCGCGGGAGCCAAAGACCTCGAGATCGACGCCCAGGTCACACCCCCCGCCGCCCGTGGCCGCAGCTTCCCCTACGAGGTGCGGTGGGTGGATTACGTCCCCGTCGGCTCGAACCCGCCCCGGACGCCGTACGACGAGGTGCTGCGCGAAGCGCCCGCGCTGTTCCCGGACCCGCTGCGGCACGACTTCCCGTTCCGCCTCGAGGCCGGCCGGACCGGCGCCGTCTGGATCACCCTCTACTGCCCGCCGGAGGCGGCGCCCGGAACCTATGGCGGCGAGATCGTCGTGTCGGCCAGCGGCCGCGAGCTCGCCCGCCGCAGCTTCTCGGTGCGAGTCCACACCGCCACCGTGCCGGCCGAGCAGACGCTCCAGGTCACCAACTGGTTCAACTTCTCGATGAGCAACCTCAGGCGCTTCTACCACGTGGAGGAGTACTCCGACGGGTATTGGGAACTGCTCGCCAACATCGGCCGGGTGATGGCCGAGCACAAGCAGAACGTCATCCTGACCCCCATCGCCCGCCTCGCCCGGCCTTCGGTCGCCGGCGGCCGCATCCGCTACGACTTCAGCCGGTTCGACCGCTGGGTGGAAACCTTCGAAAAAGCGGGCGTGATCGGCACTATCGAAGGCGGACACTTGCTCGGGCGCAGCGGCGGATTCTTTTCGCCCATCGTCGTGCCGGCGTGGGTCATCGAGGGCGGTAAACCCGTGCGGCGGAACCTCGACCCGGACGACCCCCGGGCCGAGCAGTATCTGCGCCGCTTCCTGGCCGCTCTCTACGCGCACTTGAAGCAGCGCGGCTGGCAGACCCGCTACATCCAGCACGTCCACGACGAGCCCCACGACCGCGAAGCGCCCATCTACCGGCGCTTCGCCGAGGTGGTGCTCGAAACGATGCCCGGCATACCGACGATCGACGCCGTCAGCTTGAATCAGGACGTCAGCTTTTTCGCCGATGTCTGCAAGATCTGGGTACCGGTTCTCGGCAGCTTCGACCATCGCATGAACATGATCCGCGACCACGTCGCCTCCGGCGGACGGGCGTGGTTCTACACCTGTATCTTCCCGCAGGGCCGCTACCTGAACCGTTTCATTGATTACTCGCTGCTCAAGGTCCGCCTGCTGCATTGGTTCAATTTCCGTCACCAGCTCACCGGCTTCCTGCACTGGGGCGGAAACTACTGGGGGCCCAGGCCGTTCGAGAACGTACAACCGGTGATCAACGACAACCGAACGCTACTGCCCGCCGGCGACAACGCCATCGTCTACCCCGATCCGGAACGCAACTCCGTCCTCAGTTCGATTCGCTTGGAGGCGATGCGCGACGGGATCGAGGACTTCGAGCTCCTGGCCGCCCTGGCTCAGAAGGAGCCTGACCTCGCGCAGGAGCTGGCGGCCGAGGCCATTCCCCACATCAATGACTATGTCCGCGATCCGGCGGCCTTCCGCCGGATTCACCGCCGGCTCCTGGAGGCGTTCCGATGAGAATGAACAACTCGAGTCGAAGCCGAGTCTTTGCCATTGCCGCCGCCGCGGCGCTGCTGGCGGCCGCGGCGTGCGGGCGCCGGCCCGCCGTCCAGCATTGGTTCGTCGATTCCCTCGTCAAAATCTTTCCCGACGATCCCCCAGGCGCCCACCATCTGGCCGATCCTGTCTTCCACGCCGCCAGAAACTCTCATGTGAGTTTCCAGCTGGCGCTGCGCGCCCGGCGAGCCGCAGGCGACCTCTACGTGGACGTGCTCCCGCTTGCCGGTCCGGGTATGCCGATCGAGAGCGCCTCGGCGCGGTGGGTCGAGTACGTCGTCGTGACCTCCAACACGCGCGATACGCCGGAAGAAGAGCTTCTTCGGCGCGCTCCGGCGCTGTTTCCCGACGCCCTGATGGAAAGCTTCCCGTTCACCGTTTCCGAGAACCGCACCCGCACCGTCTGGGTGACGATCACGGTTCCGCCGGACCAGGAGCCGGGCGAATACCAGGGCCGCCTGCGCCTTCGCCAGGGCCGGCGGACGCTCGCGCTCATCCCGTACCGGCTCGTCGTCCACCGGGCGGCCGTCCCCGATCCGATCCCCCTGTCGATCAACAACTACTTCAACCTGAGTGACCGCCACCTGGAGCAGTTCTACGGCTGCTCCCGCGGCTCGGACACCTACTGGCGCCTGATCCGCAACATCGCCCGTTTCCTCGCCCGTTACCATCAGACGGCGGTCCGGGCCGGCGCTCTCTCGCTGGCCCGTCCGGTCGTGCGCGGCGGCTCCCTCGAGTTCGATTTCAGCGACTTCGAGCGCTTCGTCGAGACCTGGGAGGCCGCCGGCGTCCGGGGCGAGATCGACGGCGGCAACCTGCTCTGGCGCGAGCGCCGCCGCAACGCCCCGGTGATGCTGCGGGCCTGGGTGGTCGAGAACGGTCGGCCCATCCAGCGGACGTTGCGAGTCGAAGACCCGCGGGCGCAGCAGTTCCTGCGGCGGTTCCTGCCCGCGCTCCACCGCCTGTTGGAGAGCCGCGGCTGGACCCGGCGTTACCGCCAGGGGGTCTTGGACGAGCCCCACGAGGGGGAACGCGAGCCGTTCGTCCGCACCGCCCGGCTCGTGCGCCGGCTCATGCCGGGGGTACGCATCATCGAACCGGTGGGCGCCCGCCAGGATCTCAGCTACCTCGAAGATACCGTCGACATCTGGGTCGTCCAGCTCGGCACTTTCGACGACAAGCTCGACGTGCTCGACGCCCACCGGAAACGGGGCGGGGAAGTGTGGTTTTATACCGCTTTGGCCCCCCGCGGCCGCTACCCGAACCGCTTCATCGACTACTCGTTACTCAAGGTCCGCTTGCTCCATTGGATGAACTTCAAGTACGGCTTCCGCGGCTTCCTGCACTGGGGCGGCAACTTCTGGGGACCGGAGCCGTTCAAGGACACCCAGCCGGTCATCAACCAGGGCCGGACCTACTTGCCTCCAGGCGACGCTTACATCACTTACCCCAACCGGGCGGGGCTCTCGCTGCTGAGTTCCATCCGGCTGGAACAGATGCGCGAGGGTATCGAGGACTACGGCCTGCTCGCGGAGCTGGCGAAATCCAAACCGGAGGCGGCGCGGCAAATCGCCGACAGCATGGTCGCCTCGTTCACTGACTACGTGCGCGATGAGGTGCGGTTCCGCGAGCTTCACCGCCGCCTGCTCGAGAGCTTCTGAAATCGCCGCCGGAGCCTTCTCGAACCCTGGGCGCTCCCGGCGGCCGGAGGCGTGGTTGGCAAGCGGTCCCCGGCAAGGCATCCTGTTAACTATGAGGCGATTCTTCGCCGCTACCCTCCTGTCGGCTGCGGTTTGCCTGGCCCAGCCGCAGAATCTGGCTGAGCGGGTACACCAGGCGAATCAGATGTTGGCCGCCGGCCGCTACGCCGAGGCCGCGAAGATCTATGAAGAAGCCGTGCGGGCGATTCCCGATGACCCGGGCCTGCGAACGAATCTCGGCATGGCCTATCACCTGTCAGGCAGGGAAAAAGAGGCGATCGAGCAGTTCCAGATCGCCCTGAAGCGCCAGCCCGGCATTGTGCCCGCCATGGTGATGATGGGAGCGGCCTATCTCCGGCTTGGGCAGCCGGCGAAGGCCGTGGCCCCGCTGCGCGAAGTTTCGTCCGCCGTCCCGAATCTCGTCGAAGCCCGCCAGATGCTCGCCGAAGCGCTGGAGGCTCTGGGGCGACACCGCGAAGCGCTCCCTCATTACCGCGCCTGGACCGCGCTGACGCCCAAGAACCCAAAGGCCTGGTACGGGCTGGGACGCGCGTACGAGGCGCTGGCCGGCGAGGTATCGGAACAGCTCAAGAAAGTCGCCCCCGAATCCGCCTATATGGTGGCTTTGGTCGCCGCCGCCCAGTTGGACCGCCAACTATACCGCAGCGCCTTCTACCTGTACCGCGAGGCGCTGCGCCGGGGCCGCCCACTCCGCCTGTGGCATCACGCGGTGGCCGAGATCTACCGCCGCACCGGGCACCCGGATTGGGCGGCGAAAGAAGAAGAAAACGCTCGTAGCGTGCCGGCGCCCGACTGCCGGGCTGCGCCCGCTGCGTGCGCGTTCCGCGACGGACGCTATGAGCGCGTCATCGAGATTCTGGAGAACCACAACGATCCGGAATCGCTCTACTGGCAGGGGATGGCCTGCCGTGAGCTGGCCCGCAAGGCCTTTGAACGGCTGGAAGCACTCCCCCCGTCGGCCGAGTTGCACGCCTGGAAAGCCCGGCGTCTCGAGGCCCGTAAACTCTACGGCGAGGCTGTCTCGGAGTGGAAGAAGGCCCTCGATCTGGCGCCCGGCAACCCCGTCTTCGAGCGGGAATTGGCCGTCGCCTACCGGTTGAACGAAGACTACGCCGCTGCCCGCCCCCTGGCCGAGAGACTGCTCGAGCGCGATCCGGACTCACCGGACCTCAACTACCTCCTCGGCCATATTCTCTTGAACCAGCAGCAGCCCGAGGCCGCCGCCCGGTATTTGGAGAAGGCGGTGAAAGCAGCTCCGCAGTTCCTTCCCGCCCACAGCTCCTTGGGACTAGCCTATTTGCAGCTCAACCGCGACCGCGATGCGGTCGTGCACCTCCAAGCGGCCCTCCCCATCGATACCGACGGCCGCCTGCGCTTCCGCCTCGCCCGTGCCTACCAGAGGCTCGGCGATACCGATCGCGCCCGCGAATTCATGAAGCAGTACCAGCAGATCCGCTCGCGCGTCGAAAAGGAACGCAAGAGCGCCCAGCAGGAGCTGCAGATTACGCCCCCTTGACGTCCCGCCGCACCGAAACCTCGCAGGCCGCCGGCTCGCCTCGAGCCAATTCCTGAGTTGACAAATCACCGAGATCGTCTCACAATGCATTCTACTTGGCAGAATGTGTTTTGTATTCAGGAACTGCTTGCTGGCCGCATGACTAGTTCCTGGGGCGCAGGCGGTGCGACTTGCCGGCTCGCAATTACATCGAAGTCGTCGAGAAGGCGTTCCGGATCCTGGAGGCGCTGGCCGCTGCCGACCGTCCCCTGGGCCTGGCCGAGATCAGCACTCGCACCGGCCTCGTGAAGAGCACCGCGTTCCGGCTGCTCTACACCCTTCGCGAACTCGGCTACGTAGAGCGTGAGGCGGTCGGGGGAGCCTATTCGCTCCATTTCAGGGTGCTATCTCTCGCCGACAGCGTGCGGTCGAAAGCAACGCTGACGCGGATCGCCCGCCCGCATCTGGTGGCCCTGCGCGATGAGCTCGACGAATCGGCATGGCTGGCCGAACGGCGGCCTACCGGTGTGTATTTCGTCGACGTGATCGAGGCGCATCATCCTTTGCGCCTGTTGCTCAAACTCGGCGATGTCTGTCCCATCCATGCCGGCGCGGCGGGCAAAGCCGTCGCCGCGTTTCTCGAGGAAGTGGAGATCGCCCGGCTGGCGGCAGTGCTGGGGTTCCCGAAGTTCACCGGCAAGACGATCGGAAGCCTGGAGGCTCTGCTCGCACACTTGGCCGGCGTCCGCCGACGCGGTTACGCGGTCAACGACGAGGAGACGGTGGAAGGCGGCATCGCTCTCGGCGCCCCGCTATTCGACGCGGCAGGAGAGGTGATTGGGGCGATCAGCGTCACTGCGCCCACCACCCGATGGAAGTCTGGAAAACTCGAGCTCACCGGAAGGCACATCCGCGAGATCGCCGGGCGGATCTCTACCGACTTGCGCAGTGTCGCTTACCGATACCGGTGGCCGGCTCCCATTGACAATCCGGACGGCGCCGGGATTCGATAGATGGATGCCGGTGACTCGCCGTTCCCTCTTGCTCGCTGCCGCCGGCCTGGCGTGCCGGAAGAGTCCCGAGGCTGACTTTACCTCGGTCCCCGGGGTGGTCGTCGCCCATTCGCCCCAGTCCTCGGGCCGCTATATCGGCTCGCCCTCTATCGCCGTCCTCGGCGGCGGAACCTACGTCGCCTCACATGACTTCTTCGGCCCGAAGGCGGGCCACAGGGAACTGGCCACCTCGCGCGTGTACCGTTCCGCTGACCGCGGAGAGAGCTGGAACCAGATCGCCGAGATCCGCGGGGCGTTCTGGTCGAGCCTTTTCTTCCATCGGGGCGCCCTGTACTTACTGGGAACGAACCGCGAGTATGGCGACGCCGTAATCCGGCGTTCCGATGACGGTGGCCTCACCTGGACAGAGCCCCGCGATCACGCCTCCGGCCTTCTGCTCACCGGCGCCGGCTACCACTGCGCCCCGGTGCCCGTCCTCGAGCACCAGGGCCGCCTCTGGCGTGGCATGGAGGACGGCGAGGGTCCGGGCGGCTGGGGCAGCCGCTTCCGCGCCTTCGTGCTGTCCACACCGGTGGATGCCGATCTGCTCGAGGCTTCCAACTGGCTCCCGACCAACCGCCTGGGCGGGAATCTCGAATGGCTCGGCGGGAAGTTCGGCGGCTGGCTCGAGGGCAACGCCGTGGCCGCGCCGGATGGCTCGGTGGTGGACATCCTGCGCGTCGATTATCGCCCCGAGGGCGGCAAGGCGGCGGTCATCTCCATCAGCGAGGACGGGAGGCAGGCCGAATTCGACCCGGAGACCGGCTTCATCGACTTTCCCGGCGGCTGCAAGAAGTTCACCATCCGTTACGATCCGGAGTCGCAGCTCTACTGGTCCCTCACCAACTGGGTGCCTCCGAAGCACCGCGGCCCGCGGCCGGACCGCGTCCGCAACACCGTCACTTTGATCGCCTCGCCGGACCTTCGCGCCTGGACCGTCCGCTCGATCCTCCTCTATCACCCCGATACCCAGCGCCACGGCTTCCAGTACCTGGACTGGCTCTTCGAGCGAGACGACATCGTCGCCGTCTCGCGCACCGCTTACGACGACGGCCTGGGCGGCGCCCACAACCAGCACGACGCCAACTTCATGACCTTCCACCGCTTCCGCGGCTTCCGGCGCCTCACGCTGCAGGATTCCGCCGTCGATCCCGGCGAACTCGGCGCCTGAATCGGCCCGGTGGGCCTGATTCTTTCGGGCTCCCGGGCCCAAGCCGGTACAATGGTAACTTCGAAGAAGTTTCGGGTGTCGCTCGTCCGCCGGTGCTCCGGTTGACCGGTCCCCGCCCTGGCACACCCGTCCCTGGCAGGAGGATTCCGGATGACGACGAAGGCGGTTTACGAACTGGAGGAACTGTTTCGCAAGTGGCCGAGCCTCTCCGAGGAAGAGCGATACGCCACCTTCCGGTCTCTGACGCGGGACCAGCGCGAAGACCTCTTTCTCGACCTCTCCTCCCACGACCAGGCCGAGCTCATCCTCGCGATGCCCGAGCACGAGCGCCGGACCTACCTCCGTATCCTGCCTCCGGACGACGCCGCCGACGTCATCCAGCACGCTCCTGAAGAGGAACGGGGCAAACTGCTCGACCTGCTGACCCCCGCCGCCCGACGCGAGGTCCGCGCCCTGCTCGCCTACGCCGAAGATGAGGCCGGTGGCGTGATGAGCCCCCGCTTCGCCCGCCTCCGGCCGGACATGACCGTAGACGAAGCCATCGCCTACCTCCGCTTGCAGGGCCGCCAGCTCGAAACGATTTACTACGCCTACGTCCTCGACCAGGAACAGCACCTGCTCGGCGTCGTCTCCTTCCGGGAGCTCTTCACCGCTCCCGGCGACGCCATGGTCGCCGACATCATGGAGAAGGACGTCATCGCCGTCCGCGAAGACACCGACCAGGAAGAGGTCGCCCGCCTGTTTTCCACCTACGACCTCGTCGCCATCCCCGTCATCGACGACGAAAAGCGCATCAAGGGCATCGTCACCGTGGACGACATCGTGGACGTCTTCCAGGAAGAGGCCAGCGAGGACATGCAGAAGATGGGCGGCATGCAGGCCCTCGAAGAGCCTTACCTGGAAACCGGCTTCTGGCAGATGCTGCGCAAACGCGCCGGCTGGCTTTCCCTCCTCTTCGTCGGTGAGATGCTGACGGCCACCGCCATGTCCCGCTATGAAGCCGAGATCGCCCAGGCCGTGGTCCTCGCGGTCTTCATTCCGCTGATCATCTCGAGCGGCGGCAATTCGGGCTCTCAGGCCAGCACTTTGGTGATTCGGGCGATGGCCTTGGGCGAGGTGCGGCTGCGGGATTGGTGGCGAGTCGCGTCCCGGGAGATCCTCAGCGGTCTGGGCCTTGGAGCGCTTCTGGCCGCCATCGGTTTCGCCCGCATCGTGTTGTGGCACGCTCTGGGCGGCTCTTACGGGCAGCACTTCCTGCTGATCGCCTCGGCGGTAGCGCTGAGCTTGATCGGCGTCGTGCTGTTCGGAACCCTCACCGGCTCGATGCTCCCCTTCGCGCTGCGCGGCCTCGGTCTCGACCCGGCCAGCGCTTCGGCTCCCTTGGTCGCCACTATGGTGGACGTCACCGGCCTGATCATCTACTTCAACGTGGCCGCCTTCATCCTGCGCGGCGCCTTGTTGTGACGCCCGCGGCCGGTCTTCTTGCCCCTCGTCAGGCTTCCTCCGGGCCGTGGCCGAGATCCACGCCCCTGGTCGTCACGTAATACTTGGCCAGCATGTTCGGGTTCTCCCATTCGGGGAACGGCTCGTGGCCCTGGAGGTAGGAGAAGAACTGCCGCGCCACCTGCGCGAAGTGCGCCTCGTGGCCTACCCGCAGGCGGTCCGGGATCACGACCTGGATCTCGCTGTTCCGGCGCTCGGCCGCGACCCCCGGATAGTCCGCCGACAGCTCCATCAGCCGCGACCGCACCGCCCGGAACACGTCGTCCAGATCCGGCCGGCTGTTCGGCGCCACATAGAGTTCCGGCCGGAAGCCCTCGGCCGCCGTCTGCCGAATCTCTACCCGGCTGCGCGTGCCCCGGTAGACTGCGAAATGGGTGTCGCCGGAGCCCGCCGGAGCTTCGTAGTTCCACAGCACGTCCAGCCGCACGTGGACGCCCTTGACCGAATAGCTCACCTGATTGTTGCAAAAGTATTCCAGCTTGCCGTTCGCCGCCGCGCCCTCGAGATACGGCGGGAACTCCGCCTCGCCGGTCACCCGGCGGAACTCCTCGAGCGTCAGCACGGTCGGCCAGCGCATCGCCCGGTGGATCTCGACGTCCTGCCGGTAGTCGATCTTCCTCTCCGGGAACAGCGTCCACTGCACCAGGTCCACCAGGTGCGTGCCCACGTCCGAAAGCCCCTCGCCCTGCTGCCGGATGTCGAAGAACCACGCCGGCCGCTTGAGCGGCGCTCCCGCCACCTCCTTCATGATGTGGTGCACGCTCTCCATCGCCACGCCCGGCTCGTCCACCGACCCGGTGATCACCTGCCCGAAGACCTCCGGCGTGTTCACCAGCTCCCGTTGGAGCATCGAGGTCACCTCGAACCGCTCGGTCATGATGTCGTAGGCGAACAGCCCATTCTCTTCGGCGTGCCGCAGCGACGCCTCGAGCGCCGGCAGGTCCTTGCTGGCGATGATCCACGGCTTGTCCGCCAGCACGTTCAGCCCGGCCGCCACCGCCCGCTGGATGTAGTGGATCTTGGCCCGGTTCCGTCCCGACAGCACCACCACGTTGCCCGGCCGCTCGGCCAGCATCCGGTCGAGAAACTCCGGCTCGGCGTGGACGTCGAGCATCCACGCCGTCGGGTTCTCCCGGCGGCTGTTGAACCGCGCGATCCGCTCCAGGTGGTCCACCAGGTCTTGGGATAGCGGAGCGTAGACCGACACCCGGGGCGAAATCTCGGGGTACATCTCTTTCTGCACGAGGGCCGCGTGGAAGTGGCCCGGATCGAGGGTGATCAAGCGTATCTCACTCATCGGCGTTGCCCACTATTGAACCACTTTGTTTCCGTTGCCCGGCAAAGCCGGCCCCGGGGACTCGCGGGCCGCCCACTCACCGCCCGAACCGCGGGTTCGGCTGCGGCATCTGCGCCCCAACTGCGGCCCGCCACCGCGCCAGACGGTCCCGCAGCCGGAGCGCCACGTCGCGGCGCACCTCGGCCAGATCCTTCTGTTCTCCCAGGTCGCGGCTCAGGTCGTAGAGTTCGATGTGGCCGTCCTCGAAGTATTCGAGCAGCTTCCAATTGCCGCTGCGGATCGCGCTCACCGGCGTCGTCGTGGCGTAGTAGTGCGGGTAGTGGAAGTAGAGCGCCTCGCGATGCAGCTTTGCCTCGGGATCCCGCAGCAGCCCGGCCAGGCTCACGCCTTCCACCTCCGCGTTGTGCTTCGGGTCTCCCTCCACCCCCGCGATCTCGAGCAGCGTCGGGTAGAAGTCGATCGTCGAGACCGGCTCCCGGCACACCCCGCCCGGCTTCGTCACCCCCGGCCACCGGACCATCAGCGGCACGCGGATGCCGCCTTCATAGAGCGACCCCTTCCCGGAGCGCAGCGGATAGTTGTCCGTCACCTGGCGGCCTTCGTAGCGGCCGATGTAGCCGCCGTTGTCCGAAGTGAAGAGGACCACCGTCTCGCCGGCGATGCCCCGCTCGTCCAGCTTGGCGAGCACCCGCCCCACGTTCTCGTCCAGGCTTTCTACCATGGCCGCGTAGACCGGGTTCCGGTGATGCAGCCCCGGCCGGAGCCGCGCCCGGTACTTCTCCACCGCCTCCCGCTTGGCTTCGATCGGCGTGTGCACCGTGTGGTAGCACAGGTTCAGGAAGAACGGCCTGCCGCCGGCCCGGTCGATGATCTTCAGGGCCTCGTCGGTCAGCCGGTCCGTCAGGTACTCGCCCGGCCGGCCCCAATCGAGGCCCGGGATGTAGCGTGGCTCGCCGCCGAAGTGCTTCGTTCCCCGGTAAGGGAAGAAGAATGTCTGCGGCGCGCCCCACAGCGAGCCCCCTACGTTGACGTCGTAGCCCTGGGTCTCCGGATAGTAGCCCGCTCCGCCCAGGTGCCATTTGCCCACGTGGGCCGTCAGGTAGCCGGCGGCCTTCAGCGCCTCGGCGATGGTCACCTCTTCGTGCGGCAGATCGCTGACGGCCGGAGCGTGGATCAGCTTCCTCTCCGGCGGCGGCCGCAGCGTCGCCTCGCGCCAGATCGTCAGGTGCAGCCGCGCCGGCGTCTTGCCCGTCTGGATCGAAGCGCGCGTCGGCGAACAGACCGGCGCCGCCGCGTAGGCGTCGGTGAAACGCACCGCCGAGGCGGCGAAGCGGTCGAGGTTCGGTGTCTCGTGCAGGTCCGCCCCGTAGACGCCCAGGTCCGCCCAGCCCAGATCGTCGGCCAGGATCAGGACGATGTTCGGTTTCTCCGTCCGCGCCGTGGCCGCCGCCAGATACAGGAATGTCAGGAAACAAGACGCGGCCTGCAACATATGCCCTCCCGTCGCTACTTCAGAAACCGGTCGAACCACTCCAGCGTCCGCGCCAGCATATCGGCCCGGTGCTTCGGCTCGCGGATGCCGTGGCCTTCCCGCGGATACCGCACCAGCACGCTCTCCACCCCCTGCCGCCGCACGGCCATGTACATTTCTTCGGCCTGGGTGATGTGGACGTCGTTGTCCGCCTCCCCGTGCAGGAACAGCACCGGCGTCTTCACCCCCTCGACGTGCGCCAGCGGCGACCACCGCCAGAGCTTCTCGAAGTTCTTTCCTTCCCACGGCGCACCGCCGAACTCGGCGTGGATCAGGTCCTGGTAGAGCGACGTGGCGTAGAAGCTGATCAGGTTCGAGAGGCTGGCGATCGAGACCGCCGCCCGGAAGCGGTCCGTCTGGGTGATGATCCAGTTCGTCATGAAGCCGCCGTAGCTTCCTCCGCGCACGCCCAGCCGCTCCGGGTCGATCTGGGGGTAGCGCTTCAAGACGTAGTCGATGCCCGCCATCAGGTCCTCGTAGTCGCCGCCGCCCCAGTTGTCGACGCAGCCGTCGGTAAACTTCTGCCCGTAACCGGTCGAGCCCCGCGGGTTCAAGGCGAGCACCGCGTAGCCGCGGGCGGCGAGCAACTGGAACGTCGCGTCGAACCGGTAGCCGTACATGCCGTGCGGGCCGCCGTGGACCGACAGGATCAGCGGCCACTTCTCGCCTTCATCGAGTCCCAGCGGCGGGTAGAGCCAGCCCTGGATCTCGGTCCCGTCGAAGCTCTTGTAGCGGATCGTTTCCGGTTGGGAAAGCCGGATGGGGTAGAAATCAAGCTGCTTCCGGGAGAAGTCGCTAAGCTTTTCCGGCTGGGAGGCTCCGGGCTTCCAGGCGTAGACCTCGGGCAAGTGGACCGGGTCGGAGCGGATGAAAGCGATCGTGCCGTCGCTCGCCACCGAAGCTCCGTGGATCCACGCTTTCTCGTCGATCACCGCCCGCGAGGCCCCCGAGGCGACCTCGGTCTCCCACAGCGTCACCTTCCCCTGGTCGTAGACGAGGTAGAGAACCGCCGAGGAGTCCGGCCGCCAGCCCACCAGCGTCGTGCGCCGGTCGAGTGCCGGGTTCAGCTCCCGCGCCTCGCCGCCCGCCGCCGGGATCACCCAGACGTGGCGGTCCTCGGCCACGCTGTCGATCGTCGTCACCGGCCGCGTCGTCGCCGTGTAGGCGATCCATTTGCCGTCGGGCGAGGCCATGGGCGTCATCTCGACGCCCGGTGTCCGGGTGAGCCGCCGCGTCTCCCCGGTGAAGGCGTTCACGGCGAACAGATCGTAGTTGTGGTTCGCGTCCGGGTCCGGCTCGCGGTTCGAGGCGTAGACGATCTCGTTGGTGCCCGGAATCCAGGAGATGGAATGGGAATCGAACTCCGGCGGAGTCAACGGTCTTGGCTTGGCGTCGGGCAGCGCTGCGACGACAAAGACCCGGCGGCGCCGGTTGTCGGTGAACTCCGTCCGCGTCTTGTACTGGATCCGCGTGATGACGAGCGGATCGGGCGGCTCGGGTTTGGGTTCCAGCGTTCCTACGAAGGCGATCCAGTCGCCCGACGGCGACCACTCGAGCCGCGAACCCTCTTGGGGCTGGAACGAGTTCGGTTCATCGAGCCGGCAGACGCGCCACGTGTCGTTGCCGGTATGGAGGAACAAGGCCGGCCCCTGCTTGTTCTCGCCGAGGAGGGCCAGGGAGTAACCGTCCGGCGAACAGCGCGCGGTCTCCACGGCGCTCACGCCACTTACAGTAAGGCCGCCGCAGGTGCCGCCGTCCCAGTGAGAGCTCCTTTCGTTCCTTTCCAGCGTTTTCCACGTGACCTTCCACGCTGCCCGCCCCCGAGGCCCCGCCAGCACCGCCTCGGCCCCTTGCAGTTCGACCGCCATGGGAACCGTCAAGGTGCGGGGCGGATTCTGCGCCCCGACAGCCGCCGCGAGAATCAGGAGAGAGATACACGCTCGCCGCATCACGGTAATGCCGTTAGTCTATCGCGGCGAATTCCGCGTTGCACCGGCGCCGCGTCCCGGCGATGGCTTTACGCCCGCCAGGGCCGTTTGCGGTTCAACCCGGCGGTGAGCACCTGGCAGCACAGGTTCACATCGTCCACGATCTGGAAGTCGTACATGCCCACGCAGATGAAGTCCGCCCCGTTCTCGAAGGCGTAGCGGAAGCCCTCGTGCGGCTTGATCGCCCCCGCTGCCAGGATCTTGTAGGCGATCCACGGCTCCTCGCGCTCGTTCATGTAGGCGATCGTTTCTTCGGGATCGTAGCACCAGACGTTGTCGTGCTCCTCGGGCGGCTGCACGGACCAGTAGTTGTGGTGGTGCAGCGTCTTCATCCAGAAGTCCGGCTTCAGGCCCGCCTCGACGCACTTGCGGATCGTCTCCAGCTTGTGCCCGCCGATGCCCGCCGGCAGCCGGTTGCGCCGGATCAGCTCCAGCGCCTTTGCCATCGTGTCGAAGTCGCCTTTCGCCGCCAGCCGGTCGGCAATGCCTCCGTGCACGTAGCAGGCCGCCGCCCCGTTGTCGATCGAGCGCTGCGTCCCTTCGAGCAGGTTCTTGCCGCCGCAGTCGGAGATGAACCGGATCTTGCCGCCCTGCCGCCAGTAGTCGTTGATCACGCCGCACAGGATCGGGTTGGTCAGGATGGCGTTGATGCCGCACTGCTCGGCCAGGTACAGCGTCTCGAAGATCTTCTCGCGGTGGTGGTAGGCCTTCACGAGCTTCGAGACGTAGATCAGGTCACGGGCGTGCGCCCAGCCGCCGATCAGATTCCCGCCGAGGATCATCCGGCTGAATTCGACGTCCTTGATCTTCGCTCTGGGGATCTCGCCTCGCAGGTCGCGCAGCGTGGAGAATTTGAACCGCTTCATCGTCGCCCCGCTCACCGCGTCGATCGAGGCCGCCCGGCTGAGTTGGATCTCCTCGAAGCTGCGCCAGCCATGCTTCTTGAGCGCCGCCAGCACGAACGCGCCGAGGAACGGCACGCCGGCCAGCGCCGCCACCAGCTCCCGCCGCGAAGCATGCTGCAGGTGCCGCGGGGCCAGCCGCCCGCCTCCCGCGCGGGCCGCGCCTTCATCCAACGCCCGCAGCTTGGGGATCAGCGCGTCGATCCCCCACCGCGCCGCCGGATACGCCGCCACCACCGCCAGCGCGAACAGCTCCACCAGGTTCTTGTTCACGATCAGATAGTGGCCTTCGGCGATCCCCGTTGCTCCGGGCGCAAACAGCGGCGGATAGGCCAGGTAGTACATCGCCAGCAGAACGATGCCCGCCAGCGCCGCCGGCCGGATCACCACGCCCAACATCAGCGCCAGGCCGATCCCGATCAGCCCCCAGATGTTCAACTGGTCGATCAGCTTGACGGCCGCCTCCGACGAGCCCAGCCATTGGAAGACTCCGCCCAGCAGGCCGTTGCTCGCCTTCAGGAAACCCGCCGACGTCCAGCCCGGGTCGAGCAGCTTCGCCAGCCCTTCATACAAGAAGTGCCAACCCACGACGATGCGCAGCAGCGCCAGCGGCAGTTGACGATAGGTGTTTTCTTGCGGCATGCGAGCGCCTCCAGTGAATCAGGTCTCTTTGTTATGCTATCTCCTCTCGGCGGCCTCCGATCGCCGATTTGTGATAAAGATCTGTTTGGGAGGCGCCCTTGACGAAACTCAATCGCAGAGAACTGATCGCCCTTGGACTCGGCTGGAGCGCCCTGGCGCGGGCGGCCGGCGCCGGAAGCATGCGCTTCGGCTTCGTGACGTATCTGTGGGGCAAGGACATGACCCTGCCCGAACTCATCAGCGCCTGCGAGAAGTCCGGCCTGCTCGGCGTCGAGCTCCGCACCCAGCACGCCCACGGCGTCGAGCCCACCCTGACCAAGGCCCAGCGCCGCGAGGTCCGCAAACGCTTCGAGGACAGCCCGGTCACCCTCGTCGGCTATGGCTCCAACGCCCAGTTCCACGAGAATGACCCCGAGAAGGTCAAGTACAACATCGAGCTGACCAAGAAGTACATCCACCTGATGCACGACTGCGGCGGTAGCGGCGTCAAGGTCAAGCCCAACGGTTTCGTCAAGGGCGTCCCCCATGAGAAGACCATCGAGCAGATCGGCAAGGCCCTGAACGTCGTCGGCGCGTACGGGGCCGATTACGGGCAGAAGATCCGCGTCGAGTGTCACGGCCGGGGTACCAGCGAGCTGCCCGTGATGAAAGCCATCATGGACGTCGCCGACCACCCCAACGTCTACGTCTGCTGGAACTCGAACGACGTGGACCTCGAGGGCAAGGGCCTCGAGTACAACTTCAACCTCGTCAAGGACCGTTTCGGCGACACGGTCCACGTCCGCGAGCTCGACCGCGGCGATTATCCTTACGACAAGCTCTTCCGGCTCTTCAAGGGCATCGGCTACCACGGCTGGTTCCTGCTGGAAGCCCGCACGAACCCGCCCGACAAAGTCGCCGCCATGATCGAGCAGCGCAAGGTCTTCGAGCGCCTCGTCGCCCAGGCCTGAGGCTCCGCGCCGCCCTTACAGCCGGCCCGGCTGGCGGATCCCCTTGCCCTCGATTCCCAGCCGTGAGTCGCCCAGATCCTGGCGTATCTTGTCGGCCAGCATCTTGATCTTCGCTACGATCTCCGGGTGCTCATCCTTGACGTCCTTCGTCTCGCCGGGGTCGTTCTCCAGGTCGAACAGGGCCAGGCCGATCTCGGCCGTCTCGTACTTCGCCGGGATGCCGCCCTTGCCGCCGGGCCGTCCGCCCAGCGTCCGGTACTTGTGCGGGAAGTGGAGCTTCCAGCGGCCCATGCGCACCGCCTCGAGGGCCCGGCCGCGGTAGAAGTAGTAGGCCTCCTGCGGGCTCTTCGCCCCCGGCTCGCCGATGACCAGCGGCCAGATGTCCTTGCCGTCGATCTTGTGATCCGGCAGCTTCGCCCCGATCAACTTCGCCACCGTCGGCAGGATGTCGATGGTCATCGCCGGTTCCCGGCACACCGTCCCCGCCGGGATCGTCCCCGGCCACCACATCAGCGTCGGCTCCCGTACGCCGCCGTCGAAGGTGGTGCCCTTGCCCTCCCGGAGCGGTTTCGCCGAACCGGCGTGGTCGCCGTAGCTGAGCCACGGACCGTTGTCGGAGGTGAAGATCACCCAGGTGTGCCTGGCCAGGTTGTTTCTTCGCAGGGCGTCCAGGATCTGCCCCACGGACCAATCGACCTCCATCACCACGTCGCCGAACAGTCCCCGCTTCGATTTCCCTTTGAACTTGTTGGAGACATGCAGCGGCACGTGCACCATGCTGTGCGGCACGTAGAGAAAGAACGGCCGCTCTTTGTTGCGCTCGATGAAATCCACCGCCCGCTCGGTGTAATTGGTCGTCAGCCGGGCCTGGTCCTCGTGGTCCACGTTCGGGTCGATGATGTCGTTGTTGTTCATCAGCGGCAGGGGCGGGAACCGGCCCGGCAGTTCCGGATGGAACGGCCACATGTCGTTCGAGTAGGGCAGGCCGTAATACTCGTCGAAGCCGTGCTGCAGCGGCAGGAACGGCAGGTGATGCCCCAGGTGCCACTTGCCGTAGATCGCCGTCGCGTAGCCCTTCTGCTTGCAGATCTCGGCCAGCGTCGTCTCTTGGGCGCTGATGCCGTGTGTGGCCCGGTCGTTCAGGGCTCCGAGGATGCCCACCCGCACGTTGTAGCAGCCCGTCAGCAGCCCGGCGCGGGAGGCCGAGCAGACCGGCTGGGTGACGTAGAAGTCGGTGAAACGCCGGCCCTCCTGCGCCATCCGGTCCAGGTTCGGCGTCGGATAGTCTGTCGCGCCGAAAGGCCCGATGTCGGCGTAGCCCATGTCGTCGATGAAGATGATCACGATGTTGGGCAATCGTTCGGCCGCGGCGGCAGCGGTGACCAGCCCGGCGAGAAGCAGCAGCGCAAGGAATCGTCGCATCATAACGGCATTGTTATATCACCACGCCCCCTCCGGCGGCCAGCTTCTGTGGTATACGATGCCCGCGCGTCAAGGAGGCCCCACCGCCCTGCCGCCTTGCGCCGCGCTCCTCGAAGCTTGCGTCTTCCGGCTGAAAGGAAGCCCCCGCCCGCGGCATTTCCTGCTAGGGGGAACGGGAATCGTGGTGCGGCCGGAGCCCCCGTTCCTCCCAACGCCGGAGCCCGGCGTTGCGGGGCCCTGATCCTCCCGCTCGTGACCGCGGCGTCCTTCACGTTCTCCGCTCCAGGATGGCCCGCCGGCCCGCTCTGAGGGGCGGATACCTCATGCTGCTGGGGCCGGAGTTCGAACCGCTGGATCTGGAGATCGACACGACGCCCGTCCACGGCAGTCCCCTTGCCCGGACCGACGCCCAGGGCAACCTCTACTTCGCCTACTTGAGCGAAATCCGCGGCGCCGAGCTGATCCGGGCGCGTTTGACGGCCCGGTAGCCGCGCCGGACCCGGCGGCCCGAAAACCGTGCCCGATCCCTCTCCGGCTCTTCCCCTCTCCGGCCGTTTGTGATATTCGATAACAGGAACCCGCAGGGTGGGCGCCATGGCCAAGAAGGGGAAACCGTGGATCGGGACCTCCGGATGGACCTACGGGGACTGGCGCGGCCGCTTCTACCCGGAGGAGCTGAAGCAGGAAGACTTCCTCTTGCACTATTCGGAGTTCTTCAACACCACGGAGGTCAACTACTCCTTCTACCACCTGCCGAAAATCACCACTTATGAGAAGTGGGCTTCCAAAGTCCCCGACGGTTTCGTCTTCGCCGTCAAGGCCAGCCAGACGATCACCCACCGCAAGCGGCTGGAAGGCGCCGAGGACCTCTGGCGCACCTTCATCGAGCACGCCCAGGCCTTGGGGCCCAAGCTCGGCCCCATCCTCATCCAGTTGCCGCCCTCGTTCCGCGCCGACCCGGACCGGCTGGCGCGCTTCCTCGACTCCGTCCCCGAGGCCCGCCGGCTCCGCCTGGCCCTGGAGTGCCGCCACGCCACCTGGTTCGACCCCCTCGCGCTCGACCGCCTCCGGCAGTTGGGCGTCGCCGCCGTCATCGCCCAGTCCGAGCGCTACCCCGAGGCCCCCCACGTGCCCACCGCCGACTTCGTCTACCTCCGCTTCCACGGCCCCGGCGCCCTGTTCGCCTCCCGCTACAGCCGCTCCGAGCTCGAGCCCTACGCTGCCGCTATAAAGAAATGGTTGGCCAAGGGCCTCGACGTCTACGCCTATTTCAATAACGACTTCCACGGCTTCGCCCTCGAAAACGCCCGCATGCTCCAGGAGATGGTGGGGGCCCGGGCGGCGCCCCGCCGGGCGGCCGCCCGCAAGAAGTAGTCTATCCGATTGGAAATCAATCGCTTCTGGAATCGCCGGCGGCCGCCGGAACCCGGATTTGACACGCCCGGCCGGCTGTGGCATCCTATTAGGAGTTTGGCGAGTTCTTACTCCGCCCCTGTGCTACCGTTCCTTCCCTGTCCGAGCTCTTGAGGCGCTTGGGCGACTGCTGAACTCGAAGGAAGGAACCCGGCCGGGGGCCGGCCCCGAGGTCCCGGGAGGCGCGACGAACTCTCGGGGCAAGGGCTAGTCCGGAACGAAGAACACGATCACCAACGACTCCGCTGGCATCGCCGTGCGGTGCTCAGCGTCCAAGGCGGCCTGAAGACCCTGGCAGGCGCCTGATTGCGGCGGCGCGGAACTGCTGCGCCCGCAATTCCTTGGAGATCGGGGAAACCGCCGATCCTGACGACGCCCTGGAACAGCGTCCGGGCGCGCCCGGTCGGCATGGTCACGAGTCAACGACCGGAGATCTGAGGAGAGATCACGTGCCAACGTTCAACCAGCTTGTACGCAAAGGGCGGAAGCGGCCCAAGTACAAGACGGCCAGCCCCGCACTGCAGGGTTGTCCGCAGCGGCGCGGCGTCTGCACCCGCGTGTACACCACCACGCCCAAGAAGCCGAACTCCGCGCTGCGGAAGGTGGCCCGCGTCCGCTTGACCAACGGGATCGAGGTCACTACCTACATCCCCGGCGTCGGGCACAACCTGCAGGAGCACTCCATCGTGCTCATCCGCGGCGGCCGTGTGAAGGACCTGCCCGGCGTCCGCTACCACGTGATCCGCGGCACGCTGGATGCCGCCGGCGTGGACGGCCGGAGACAGTCGCGCTCCAAGTACGGGGCCAAACGGCCTAAGAGCTGAGAGGATCGAGAGATTCTATGTCACGGAGAAGAAGAGCCGAGCCTCGCCGGATCCCTCCGGACCCGGTGTACAACTCGACGCTGGCCGAGAAGTTCATCAATTGCATGATGTGGGACGGCAAGAAGACCGTCTCCCGGCGGATCTTCTACACCGCCATGGACAAGATCCGCGAAACCGGCGGCGACGACCCGCTCAAGCTGTTCAAGAAGGCCGTCGAGAACTGCAAGCCGGTTCTCGAGGTCAAGACCCGGCGTGTCGGCGGCGCCAACTACCAGGTGCCCATCGAGGTGCCACCGAACCGCCGCCAGAGCCTGGCCATCCGCTGGCTCATCCAGAACGCCCGGAACCGCCCCGAGAAGGGAATGGCCCAGCGGCTCGCCAACGAGTTGCTCGACGCCGCCAACATGCGCGGCGGCGCCGTCAAGAAAAAGGAAGACGTGCACCGGATGGCCGAGGCCAACAAGGCCTTCGCCCACTACCGGTGGTAGGAGCGTAACGGCCCAGAGTTACGGATCTTATGCCGAGAACGACGCCCATCCACAAGATGCGGAACATCGGCATCGCGGCTCATATCGATGCCGGGAAGACGACCACGACCGAGCGCATTCTCTACTACACCGGTCGTACGTACAAGCTCGGCGAAGTGCATGAAGGCACGGCCGTGATGGATTGGATGGAGCAGGAGCAGGAGCGCGGCATCACCATCACTTCGGCGGCCACCACCTGCCAGTGGCGCGACACGGTGATCAACATCATCGACACGCCCGGCCACGTGGACTTCACCGCCGAGGTCGAGCGATCCATGCGCGTTCTCGACGGCGCCATCGCCATCTTCGACGCCGTCGCCGGCGTCCAGCCCCAGTCGGAGACGGTCTGGCGGCAGGCCGACAAATACCGCGTGCCCCGTATCTGCTTCATCAACAAGATGGACCGCGTCGGAGCCGACTATTTCCACGCCATCCGGACGATCGTCGAGCGGCTCAAGGCCCGTCCGGTGACTCTCCAGATCCCGATCGGCGCCGAAGAGAATTTCAAGGGTGTCGTCGATCTGGTCCGGATGAAAGCCAGAGTTTGGCGCGAGGAGACCCTCGGGGCGGCGTACGACGATATCGAGATCCCGGACGAGCTGCGCGGCCCAGCCGAGGAGTACCGCGAAAAACTCGTCGAAGCGGTCGCGGAGCACGACGAGGTTCTGTTCGAGAAGTTTGTCCATGGCGAGCCGATCAGTGAAGAGGAGCTGATCGCCGGCATCCGCAGCGCCACCTGTGAGCTGAAGATCGTCCCGGTGCTCTGCGGCTCGGCCTTCAAGAACAAAGGCGTACAGAATCTGCTCGACGCCGTCGTCGATTACCTCCCCTCGCCCGTGGACGTGCCCCCGATCCAGGGCACCTCGCTCGACGGCGAGGAGATCCTCGAGCGCCCCCCCGACGACAAGGCGCCCTTCGCCGCCCTCGTCTTCAAGATCATGACTGACCCCTATGTTGGCCAGCTTGCCTTCATCCGGGTCTACTCCGGACATCTGCTCAGCGGCGAGAGCGTGCTGAACGTCGCCAAAGGCCGTAAGGAGCGGATCGGCCGGCTGCTCAAGATGCACGCCAACAAGCGGGAAGAGATCAAGGAGGTTTACGCCGGCGATATCTGCGCCGTCGTGGGTCTGAAGACCGTCGCCACCGGCGATACGATCTGCGACGACAAGGCCCCGATCGTGCTCGAGTCCATCGAGTTCCCCGAGCCGGTCATCCAGCTCGCCATCGAGCCGAAGACCAAGGCCGACCAGGAGAAGCTGGGCAACGCCATCGCCAAGCTCGTCCAGGAGGATCCGACGCTGCGGGTCACCAACGACCCCGAGACCGGCCAGACGATCATCGCCGGCATGGGCGAACTCCACCTGGAGATCGTGGTGGACCGCATGCTGCGGGAGTTCAACGTCGGAGCCAACGTCGGCAGGCCCCAGGTGGCTTACCGCGAAACGATTAAGAAGCCCGTCCAGGCCGAGGGCCGCTTCGTCCGGCAGAGCGGCGGCCGTGGCCAGTACGGCCACGTCAAGCTCCGGCTGGAGCCCCTGCCCCCGGGCAGCGGCATCGAGTTCGCCAGCCAGGTCGTCGGCGGCGCCGTCCCCAAGGAGTTTGTCCCCGCGGTGCAGAAGGGCGTCGAGGAGGCCCTCGAAGGCGGCATTCTCGCCGGCTACCCGGTTTCCGACGTCAAGGTGATCCTTTTCGACGGCAGCTACCACGAGGTGGACTCCTCGGAGATGGCCTTCAAGATCGCCGCCTCCATGGCGGTCAAAGAAGGCGGCCGGCGGGCCCACCCGGTGCTGCTCGAACCGATCATGTCCGTCGAGGTCGTCGTCCCCGAGGAGTACATGGGCGACGTCATCAGCGACCTGAACGCCCGCCGCGGCCGGGTCGAGGGCATGGAGTTGCGTGGCGCCACCCAGATCATCAGGGCTTCGGTGCCGCTTTCGGAAATGTTCGGCTACGCCACCGAGTTGCGTTCCCGCACTCAGGGGCGAGGCAGTTTCACCATGCATTTCGGGCGCTACGAAGAGGTGCCCGCCAATCTTGCGGAGGAAATCATCAGCAAGGTTCAGGGCAAAGTTACTGCCCATTAAACGAGTTCATAGGAGAGTCCAATCATGGCCAAGGAGAAATTCGACCGGAGCAAGCCGCACATCAACATTGGGACGATCGGGCACATCGATCACGGCAAGACGACGCTGACGGCGGCGATCACGCAGACGTTGGCGAAGAAGAACC
>JALSRK010000046.1 GCA_026984795.1 Solibacteraceae bacterium
TACCCTCCTGCAAAGTGGACCTGACGCGGAGCCATCCGCAGCCCTGCCTGCAGTACCACATCCACCGGTGCCTGGGCCCGTGCGTCGAGGGCCTGACGACCGAAGAGGAGCACGCCGAGGCCGTCCGGCAGGTGAGGCTGTTCCTGGAGGGCCGCCACAAAGACCTGGCCGCGGAGCTGCGCAAGCGCATGGAAAAAGCGGCCGAAGAGCTGCGTTTCGAGGAGGCGGCCTCGCTGCGGGACCTGGCCGCCACGGTGGAAGAGATCGAGCAGCGCCAGAAGATGGCCGCCGCCGAAGGCGAGAACATCGACATCTACGGCTACTACGCCGAACCGCCTCTGGTGGCCGTGAACCTGTTCCACCTGCGCAACGGGCGGGTGGTGGACCGCCGGGAGTACTTCTGGGAGGACCTGGTGGAGTTCGACTCCTCCGAGTTCTTCTCTTCGCTGCTCAAGCAGGTCTATCTGGACCAGCAATACATCCCGGACCGAATCCACGTCCCGGTGGAGTTCGAGGACCGCGAGGTGCTCGAGGAGTACTTGAGCGAGAAGCGCGGCCGCAAGGTGGAGATCCACACGCCGCAGCGGGGCCCGAAGAAGGCGATGATGGATCTGGCGGCCACCAACGCCCAGCACAGCTTCAACCAGCGGTTCCGCGTGCTGCAGCCGGCGGCGGAGACGATCAAGGAGGCCCTGCGCGACGCGCTGAACCTCGAAGAGGCGCCCCGCCGCATCGAGTGCTTCGACATCTCCCACATTCATGGCACGGATCAGGTGGCGAGCATGGTGGTGTGGGAAGAGGGCCGGATGAAGAAGTCCGACTACCGAAAGTACGTGATCCGGACAGTGGAGGGCACGGACGATTACGCGGCGATGCGCGAGGTCGTCGGCCGGCGTTACCGGCGGCTGCAGCAAGAGGGCAAACCGATGCCGGGGCTGGTGCTGGTGGACGGCGGCATCGGGCAGCTCCACGCGGCGGCCGAAGCGCTGGAGGGGTTGGGCGTCATCAACCAGCCGCTGGCGGCGATCGCCAAGAGGGAAGAGATCATCTACGTCCACGGCCAGGAGGACGAGCCGGTGGTGCTCGACCGGTATTCGCCGGTGCTCCACCTGATCCAGACGCTGCGCGACGAGGCCCACCGCTTCGCCGTCACGTTCCATCGGAAACGCCGGACCGCCTCGCGGATCCAGTCCGAGCTGAGCGAGATTCCCGGCGTAGGGCCGAAGACCGTGCAGAAGCTGCTGCGGAAGCTCGGTAGCGCGAGACGCGTGCGGGAAGCGAGCGAAGAGGACCTGGCGGCGGTGGTCGGCCCGGCCCTGGCGCGGCGCATCCGCGAGCATTACGAGAAAGAGCGCGCCGCAGCGGGGGTCTGAGCCCGGCCGGGGGGTCCGGGAGTCAGCGCCCGAGGCGGAGGCGGTAGGCCAGGGGCTCCGGCAGCCCGGCCTCGAGGATCTTGCGGGCGGCGGCGTCGATATCGTAAGGGACGCGGCGGAACTCGACTCGTTTCTTGTCTGCGTCGTAGATGGCGTAGGCGGCGCGCGAATCGTGGTCACGGGGTTGCCCGACCGAGCCAGGGTTGATGAGATGGGCGTAATCGGCGCTCAGCTCGAACTCCCGCCGGGTTTCCATCTCCCACAATGGTTCTATGGCGCGGACTCCGTTCCGGTGCAGGAGAAAGCCGCCCTGGATGTGGGTATGGCCGATAAAGGTAAGCCAGCCGGCTTGTCCGAAAAGCCGGCGGGCGTGAGCCGGAGTGATGATGTACTCGTCTTCGTCGAGCGGCGAGCCGTGGGCGATCTCGAAGCCGTCCACTTCGAGCGGTCCCTGGGGCAGGGCGGCCAGCCAGTCGAGGTTCGTGCGGCTCAGGTTTTCCCTGGTCCACAGGGTGGCCGCCTGGGCCGCCTCGTTGAACCACTCCAGGTCGGCGGCGCCGGCGACGGCCTTGTCGTGGTTGCCGCGGACGGTGATCCGGGCGTGCCGGCGCACCCAGTCGGCCGCGGCCTCGGGATCGGCTCCATAACCGACGACGTCACCGCAGCAGACCACTTCGTCGTAGGCGCCGGCGGCGTCGGCGACGACGGCTTCCAGCGCCTCCAGGTTGGAGTGAATGTCGCTGATGATCAGGTAGCGCACAGTTGGATCAACGCGATCTCGGGCGGGGCTCCGAAGCGGGCGGGCACAGCCACCGTCCCGATGCCCCGGCTGACGTAGATCGCCGCCGGACCACGGCGATAGAGCCCATAGACATAATCAGTAAACAAGCGTGCGACATTGATGTATTGTTGCAGAATTCCGAGAGTGAGCTGCCCGCCGTGGGTATGGCCGGCGAGGGTGAGGTCCCAGCCCTGACCGGCCGCCACCGGGAAAACATCCGGGTTGTGTGAGAGCAGCAAGTTGAACCCTCCGGGCTCGAGGAGGGCTTCGGCGCCGGCGAGATAGGGCCGCCACATGCGCTGGTAGTCCACCCCGGCGAGATTCAGCGAGGAGCCGCCGAGTCGTACGCGCCGGGCCTCCTGGCGAAGGAATTCGATGCCGAGCGCGGCCCCTTCCCGTTTGGCCCGTCTCTCGCACCGGGCCACCATCTCGTGGTTGCCCAGGCAGCCGTAGACGCCCGCATCGGCCTGGAGGCCGGCGAGGATCCGGAGGCAGTCGCTGAGACGGTCGGCGCGGCCGGTGATCAAGTCGCCGGTTACGACGGCCAGGTGGGGGCGCAGCTCATTGGCCATGGCGACCACCCGGCGCAGGTCGCCTTCCTCGAGGAACGGTCCGAGGTGGATGTCGGTCAATTGGACGATGCGGAGGCCGTCCAGGCCGGGCGGGAGGTTGGGGAGAACGATCCGCCGCTCGACGACACCGAAGCGGTTGCGTTCGAGGACCGCCCCCGCCCCGGCGACGAGGGCCGGCACTGCCGCCGCTCCGGCCACCAGGATCCGGCGCCGTGAAGGATCGAAGCCTCGGGGGCGGCGCAGCAGCCAGACGACAGCGCACAAGCCGCCGGTGACGAGCCCCCAGAGCATCGCGAGGCCGCGGGCCCAGTCCGCCCATTCCCACTTCGGCATCCGAGGGAACGCGAGCAGTACGGCGTAGGCGGCGGAGAGCCCCAGCCAGACGGCGGAAATCCGCCAGATCTGGATCAGCCGGTCCCGGAAACGGCGGGCGTCCCGGAAAGCGAGCGCTCCGGGCAGCCACGTGACCAGCTTCCACTGCAACCAGATCGCTCCGGAGAAATAAGCGAGATCCACCAGCCTTTTCCAGGAAAGGTCCATAAGACGCGCCGCTTGCCCCCTTCAATTCTAGCCGAGTGCTCGGGAGCGCCTGTGATCGCGGGCCGGCATGGCGGCGCCTCCGGCGGCGCGAAGCGGGACGGCGCGCGAGGCTCGCCGGCGCCGAAGCCCGGTTTCTGCAGCGCCAGAGCGCGCCCCGGTACAATCGGAACGATATGTCGCTGGTGGTGGTTGGTTCCGTGGCGTACGACGGCGTCGAGACGCCGCACGGACGCGTCGATCGCATGCTGGGGGGAGCGAGCACCTATATCTCGCTGGCCGCAAGCTACTTCACGAAAGTCAACCTGGTGGGCATCGTGGGCGAGGACTTCGCACAGGAAGATTGGGATCTGCTGGCCGGGCGCGGGATCGACCTGACAGGTCTGGATCGGGCTGCCGGCAAGACGTTCTACTGGGCGGGAGTCTATTCGGAAGACATGAACGACCGGACGACGCTTCGCACCGACCTCAACGTCTTCGCCGACTTCGATCCCGAGCTGCCGGCGGCGTACCGGAGCAAGCCTTATCTGCTGCTGGGCAACATTCAGCCGGCCCTGCAGCGGCGCGTGCGCCGGCAGATGGACGGGACCCGCGTGGTGGCCGGCGACACGATGAACCTGTGGATCAACGAGACCCGGGAGGAGCTGCTCGAGACGATCCGCGACTGGCACGTGCTGCTCATCAACGACAGCGAAGCCCGCCTGCTGACCGGCGAGCGCAACCTGCGCCGGGCCGCCCGGGCCATCTACGAAATGGGTCCGCAGACGGTGATCATCAAGCGGGGTGAATACGGAGCGGCGCTGTTCCGGGGCGAAGAGGTGTTCCTTGCGCCGGCCTACCCGCTGGAGCAGGTTTCCGATCCCACCGGGGCCGGAGACTCGTTCGCCGGAGGCTTCATGGGGTATCTGGCCGAAAGGGGCATCGACCTCGAGTCCGGGCGAGCCGATATGCCGGAGCTGGCCCGGGCTGTTGTCTACGGGTCGGTAATGGGCAGTTTTTGCTGCGAGGATTTCGGAGTGAACCGCTTCCGGACGCTCAGCCGCGCGGAGATCGACAGCCGGTTCCAGGAGTTCCGTGGCCTCACGGCGTTTTGAAACCCTCACCGCTGTACTGTTGCTGGTCCTCGCCAGCGCGGCGAGCCTGACGTGGGGTTTGCGCGAAGGCTACCTGCTCTACTACGGTGACGCAACCGCCCACGTGAATATCGCCCGGCGGATCGTTGACTCGCGCACGCCGGGTTACGCCCAGATCGGCACCGTGTGGCTGCCGCTTCCCCACCTGCTGATGCTACCGCTGGTGGGCGACGACGGCATGTGGCGAACAGGGCTGGCGGGGGGCATTCCGGCCGCACTTTTCTATGTCGCCGGAGGGGCGTTTTTCTTCGCCGGCCTGCGGCGGGTCCTCGGCGCCGCGGGGGCGGCGGCCGGAGCGGCGGCGTTCGCCCTGAATCCGAACCTTCTCTATCTCCAGGCGATCCCGATGACCGAAGCGATCTTCGCCGGCTGTCTGGGGGCGCTGTTCTACTTCACGGTTCGTTTCGGCCGGGAACCCAGCTTGAAAACAGCGGCGGCGGCTGGGGTGGCCGCCCTGGCGGGCACGCTCACCCGGTATGAGGGCTGGTTTCTCATCCCCTTCGTAACTGTCTATTTGTTAGCGGCGGGGAGGCGCCGGCGCTGGGGAGCCGCATTGTTGTTCGGGGCCATCGCCTCGGCGGGGCCGCTCTACTGGCTGGCGCACAACTTCTGGTTCTACGGCGACCCGTTGGAGTTCTACCGCGGGCCGTGGTCGGCCAAGGCGATCTACCAGCGGGCGCTCGATTCCGGAATGGCTCCCTATCCCGGAGACGGCGACTGGCGGGCGGCGGCGCACTACTACCTGGCGGCGGCGCGGCTCTGCGCCGGCTGGCCATTGGCGGTTCTCGGCGCGGCAGGGGCGTTCGTCGCGCTGTGGCGGCGCAACTGGTGGCCGGTGGCCTTGTTTGCGCTGCCGCCGGTCTTCTACATCTGGAGCCTTCATTCAGGCGGCACGCCGATCTTCGTTCCGCACCTCTGGCCGCATTCCTGGTACAACACCCGTTACGGATTGTCCGCCCTGCCCTTGCTGGCGCTCGGGGTAGCGGCGCTGGCCGCCGTGATCCCGCAACGCCTCCGGGCGGCAGGAGCGGCGGGCCTCCTCGGGGCGGTCTTGCTGCCGTGGTTGCTGAGGCCGGCGCCAGAGGCGTGGATCTGCTGGAAGGAATCCCAGGTGAATTCCGAGCAGCGGCGCGCCTGGACGCGGGAAGCGGCGGACTATCTGAAGCGGCACTACAAGGGAGGGGGCGTCATCCACGCCTTCGGCGATTTGACGGGGATCTTCCTCGAGGCAGGCATTCCGCTCCGAGAGACGCTTCACGAAGGCAACACGCTGGAGTACTATGCGGCGATCGGGCGGCCGGACCTGTTTCTGGACGAGGAATGGGCGGTGGCGATCTCCGGCGACCCCGTGGCCACGGCGATTCTGCGCGCCCGGCGTTCCGGCCCTGAATATGAGTGTGTCAAAATGATCGCTTTGAAAGACGCTCCGGTGATCGAGATTTATCGGCGGAAATAATGACGGTTCGCTTCTACAAAGCCCACGGCGCGGGGAACGATTTTCTGATCACCTGGGCCGAGGACGTTCCCCCCGGCGGCCGGGCGGATCTGGCCAGGGCGATCTGCGCCCGGCACACGGGAGTCGGGGCGGACGGCTGGTACGTGGTGGAGCGCCCGGGAGGAGGCGTGGACGCCCGCATCCACCTCTACAACTCGGACGGCAGCGAGGCCGAATTGTCAGGCAACGGAACGCGCTGTGTGGCGGCGGTGTTGTGCTACCTGGACCTGGCCGGCGAAGAAGTCCGGATCGAAACCGGAGCGGGACTGCGAACGCTGCGGCTGCTGGGGCGCTCCGGCGAGACGTTTCGTTTCGAGATGACGATGGGCGAGCCGGTGATCCGGGAAGAAAACGTGGCGACGGAGCTGCCGCTGGCCGGCGGTCCGCGGCAGGTGACGATCCTCAACGTCGGCAATCCGCAGTGCGCGGTGTTTGTCGAGGAGTTCCCCGGCCATTGGCGGGAGGTCGCCGCCGAAATCGAGGCTCACCCGCGCTTCCCGCAGCGGACGAACGTTTCCTTCGTGAGAGTGACCGGCCGGCACACGCTCGAAACCCGGTTCTTCGAGCGCGGGGCGGGGGAGACGCTTTCTTCGGGAACCGGGGCTGTGGGGGCGGCGGTGGCGGCGATCGCGCGGGGCGAGGCGCAGAGTCCGGTGACGGTGCGTACGCCGGCCGGAGAGCTCGACGTGCGCTGGGACGGGGAGGTCTATCTCACCGGTCCGGCGGCGCTGGTGGCTTCGGGAGAGTTCTTCTACTCGCAGGGAGGCGGCTGATGGCTACGGTGAAGGATCTGCTGGCGGAGAAGATCCGCCGCAAAGAGGCGAAGACCGGCGTGGTAGGGCTCGGCTACGTCGGCCTGCCGCTGGCGGTGGAGTTCGCCCGCACGGGGTTCCAGGTGACGGGCATTGACGTCAACCAGGCCAAGGTGGACCAGGTGAACGCGGGACGATCCTACGTCAAGGACGTGTCGGATGCGGCGTTGGCGCCGCTCACCGGCGACGGCCGGCTGCGGGCGACGGCCGACTTCTCCGCCATCGGCAAGCTCGACACGGTAAACATCTGCGTGCCGACTCCGCTGCGGAAAACCAAAGATCCGGACATGAGCTACGTGGCCGACGCCTGCCGGGAGATCGCCCGCCACTTGCACCGCGGAATGCTGGTGATCCTGGAATCGACGACCTACCCGGGAACGACGGACGAGTTCGTCCTGCCGATGCTCGAGGAGTCCGGTTTGAGGGTGGGCGAGGATTTCTTCCTCTGCTTCTCGCCCGAGCGCGTGGACCCGGGCAACCCGAAGTATCAGACCAAGAACATCCCGAAGGTGGTGGGCGGCGTCACGCCGGAGTGCACCGAGATCGGGGCGCTCTTCTACCAGCAGGCGCTGGAGACGGTGGTGCCGGTGAGCTCCACCCAGGTGGCCGAGATGGTGAAGCTGCTCGAGAACACCTTCCGGATGATCAACATCGGCCTGGCCAACGAGATGGCGCTGATGTGCGACCGTATGGGGATCAATGTCTGGGAGGTGATCGACGCGGCGGCCACCAAGCCGTTCGGCTTCATGGCGTTCTATCCCGGGCCGGGCCTCGGCGGCCACTGCATCCCCATCGACCCGTTCTATCTCTCTTGGAAGACCCGGCAGGCGGGCATCGAGGCGCGGTTCATCGAGCTGGCCGGCTACATCAACGGCCAGATGCCGATGTTCGTGGTGGACAAGATCCAGGATGCGCTGAACGACCAGGCGAAGCCGGTGAAAGGCTCGCATATCCACCTGCTGGGCATGGCCTACAAGCGCGACATCGACGACGTCAGGGAGTCGCCGGCGGTGGACGTGGCGCACCTGCTGAAGAGGCTGGGGGCGCGCGTCACCTATACGGACCCGTACGTTCCGAAGGTGAAGATCGGGGGAGAAGAATACGCTTCGCAGCATCTGAACGAATCCGTGCGGGCCGCCGACTGTACCGTAATCTTGACGGACCACTCGAACATCGACTACGCAGCGGTGGTCGAGCACGCGCGGCTGATCGTGGACACACGGAACGCGCTGAAGCAGTTCCGGAGCGGGAAGATCGTGCGGCTGTAAGGGGCGGCCGGCTGCGGCTGGTGGGCGGCGGGGTGTCGGCGGCGATGGTCCGGGGCGTCGGGCAGCGCCATGGATTAAGGAAGAGTTCTTCGGGGTGGCGTTCCGCAAGAAGTTCTGCGAGAGCCTGGCGGAGCTTCAGCAGGACCTGGATGAGCACCCGACGTTCTACAATCGGGACCGGGCTTACAAAGACTACCGAACGAAAAGCAGGACGCCGTACCAGGCGTTGTTGGACGGAGTGAAAGAGACGATTCAAGCCGAGGCGGCCTGAGGCATCTCAGCAGTCCGAAGCCCCCGGCGCGCGAAGATCCTTCGCCAAATACAAATCACTGAAGAACTTCGGCCGGACGCGCTTCAAACGTGGGCGGAGACTGATGCAGTTCGGGATCAAGTTCTTCTTCTAAGGGCGGCAGCAAGGCCAGGCTCGAGCGGCTCGGCTGCCAGACAGGGGGGCGGCTACCGGGGCCGCCCCTGAATCTTTCTGCGCCGGCCCAGTGGCGCCGCGTGGGAAGGCGGTTACAATCGAAGAGGGAGGCGTGCTGTGCGGAAAGCGGTCACTGTGCTGTTGCTGGCCGCGGGCTATGCCATCGGCCAGAGCCGGACCCAGCAGCCCATCATCCGCACTACGACGGAAGAAGTCTTGCTCGACGTCGTGGTGCGCGACAAGAAGGGGCGGCTCGTCCGGGACTTGGAACCCTCCGAGGTAGAGGTTTACGACAACGGTGTGCGCCAGAAGATCACCGGATTCCGGCTCGTCACCGGGCGGGCCGCGGTCGATCTACGCGCCGAGTCGGCCGGAGGAACGGCCCCGAAGCCTCTGGATCCGCTGCGGCAATTGCGGCTGGTGACGATCGTCTACGAGGGTCTCGACAACGAATCCCGCCGTTTGGCGCGCCGCGCCTCGCTGGAATTCCTGCGAGGCGGACTGGAGCAAAACGTTTATGTCTCGGTCTTCATGATCACTGACCATTTGCAGGTGCTGCAGCCGTTCACCAACGATCTGACATCTCTGGAGAAGGCGGTGCGCCGGGCCACCAGCGCGTCCTATCAGCAGTTCATGGCGGAAGCTGAAGCGGTCCGGCGAAAGCTGGAGCAGACCCAGGGCCAACTCGCTACCGTCGAGCAGGCCGTAGTGAGTCCCGGGAGGGGCGGAGGTTCCTCAGACGTCGCCTCGGCCGCGGCCTCGGCCCAGTTGACCCGGATGACGCTCAACATCTTGAACTTCGAAGAGAAGCTTACCCGGACGCAGCAGTCGCGCTCGTCGTTGTTTTCGATCCTGTCTCTGGTGAAGGAGCAGGCCGCTTTGCCTGGGCGCAAGACCGTGATCTATTTCACCCGTGGCTTGCAAGTCCCGGAGAATATGACCTCGTTCTTCCGCACCACGATCAGCGAAGCGAACCGCGCCGGCGTCAGCATTTATGCGGTGGACGCGCGAGGGCTGGTGGTGAGGACCCAGAACCGGACGGGGATCTCGATGCTGCAGTCCGCCGCCCAGGCGAGCATGAAACAGCAGACCGACATTGGGGCGTCGATCACCCCGGAACAGGTCCGTGTCTTCGATACGGCGATCGACAGCATGCACGCCGACACCCAGGAGTCCCTCGGCGTCCTGGCGACGAGCACCGGCGGTTTTCTGGTGGCGAACACGAACGATCTACGAACTCCGGTGCGGCGCATTCGCGAAGACGTATCCACCTACTATGAGGTCTCCTACGTGCCGGAGATCCCCGAGTACGATGGCAAGTTCCACAAGCTTGAAGTAAAGGTAAAACGCCCGGGGGTGAACGTACAATCCCGTTCCGGTTATTTCGCGCTGCCGCCCGACCAGGATTCGATCTTCGCTTACGAAGCGCCGCTGTTGCGGGCGCTGAGCCAGTCACCGCTGCCGAACAGCTTATCGTTCCAGGCCTCGGCGATGCGGTTCCGGCCGAGAGAGGACGGCAGGGTTGAACTGGCGTTGGTGATGGAGGTGCCGCTCGACGAGTTACAGGCCGAGCTGAACGAGTCCAAGAGCCAGTACCGGACCGACCTGGCGGTTCTCGCGGTCGTCAAGGACGGCAACGGCCTTGTGGTTGACCGCTTCAGCCGGGAGTTCCCCTTCCAGATTCCCGCCGATCGGCTCGACGCTTTCCGGCAACGGCATTTCCTCGACACCTACCTGCTGGCCCTCCGCCCGGGCCGCTACGTGCTCGAGAGCGCCGTGATGGACCGCTTGGGCCTGAAGCTCAGCGCCCGCCGGGTGGCGCTCATCGTTCCGCGCCCGCGTCCGGGGGTGAACCTCAGCTCGATCTGCCTGGTCCGCCGAATGGATCCACAGCCGGCCGCAGCCGCGGCGGGAGATCCCCTGCATTACCAGGGAAGGCGGGTCGTCCCGACGCTCGACGATACGGTGAAGGCGGTGGCCGGCTCGGGAGTGTCTTTCTACTTCGTCGTCTATCCCGCGGCGGCTTCCAAGGAGAAGCCACAGTTGTTCCTGCAGATCTCCAAAGACGGCCTGCCGGTGGGGACCATGTCGGCCGATCTGCCGGGCCCCGAGAAGGATGGAAGGATCCCGTACTTCGCTTCCCTGCCCTTCGACAGCTTGAAGCCCGGGCACTACGAGCTGCGGGTGATCGTCAAACAAGGGTCCTCTTCCGCCGAGCAGCACACGGTTTTCACCGTGCAGTCCTGAGGAACGGCCGGCACAGCGGCGCCCGACGCGCCGGACGCCGGCCCCCATCGGTTCACATATACTGAACCTGATGAAGCTGACACGCCGCGCTTTTCTCGCTACCACCGCTGCGATTTCCTTGTATGGCGGCGATGACTGGGTGGATCTGTTCGACGGCCGCAGCTTGACCGGTTGGACGCCGAGCGAAAACAAGAAGTCCTGGAAGGTGATGGAGGGCCAGTTGGCGGCTGACGGCCCGCGGTCGCATCTGTTCTACACAGGGCCGGTACGCGGCGGGTCGTTCAAGAACTTCGAATTGGTGGTCGAGGCCCGGGCGCGGCACCGCGCCAACTCCGGGGTCTACTTCCACACGAACTACCAGGAGAGCGGCTGGCCCGAGAAGGGCTTTGAGGTCCAGATCAACAACACGGCCACCGGCTCGGGCGGCTATATCGAGCGGAAGAAGACCGCCTCGCTGTACGGCGTGCGCAACATCTATAAGCAGCTCGTGGCCGACGACGAATGGTTCCGGCTTCACGTGGCGGTCCGAGGCAAGAACATCCAGGTGCGGCTGAACGGCGCCCTGGTGGTGAACTACACCGAGCCGGATCCGCCGATCCTTGCTGAAGGAGTAACGCGGGAACGCGTGCTCGACCGGGGAACGTTCGCCCTGCAGTGCCACGACCCGGGGTCGAAGGTCTTCTTCCGGAGCATCCGCGTGCGGCCGCTGCCCGACGACACGCCGGAGCCGCCGGACGCCGCCGAGCCCGTCTCCGGCGAGCTGGCGCGGGACATCATCACCTTGGGAGCAGCGAACATTCCTCTGGTGGACTATCACG
Source organism: Solibacteraceae bacterium (assembly GCA_026984795.1). GTDB lineage: Bacteria > Acidobacteriota > Terriglobia > Bryobacterales > Bryobacteraceae > JALSRK01. The sequence continues at coordinate 11,461 of JALSRK010000046.1, forward strand.
TCCACTTGAAGAGCGGCTTGGATCTGGAGCAGGCCCTGAAGCACTCGCGGCGGTGGGGCATCCAGTACGGGGTCGCGATCAACTGCGGCATCGGCCACGCCGCCGAAGACGACGCTACCGCAATCCAATTCGCCGAATCGCTCGCCGGGCAACCGGTGTTCATCGCCATGCAGGCCGAGGGCCGGGAATGGACCCGGACGTTCAGCCGCCGGGCGGTGGAACGTTTCGATTACGTCTTCAGCGATTCGATGACCTGGACGGACGACCGAGGAAAGCGGATGCGGCTCTGGATCGCCGATGAGGTCGGCGAGATCGACGATCCTCAGGCGTTCATGGAAACGCTGGTGGACCGGACGGTGGGCATCCTCGAGAACGAGCCGATCGACATCTACGTCAACCCGACGTTCCTGCCGGCGGTGATCGCCGAGCGTTACGACGAGCTGTGGACGGAGGCCCGCATGGAGCGGGTGATCGAAGCCGCCCTTCAGAACAAGGTGGCGATCGAGATCAACAACCGGTACCGCCTGCCTTCGCCGCGGTTTCTGCGCCGGGCCAAGCAGGTGGGCTGCAAATTCGCCTTCGGAACGAACAATGCCGGAGCCCACGATCTGGGCCGCTGCGAATACGCGATCCGGATGACCAAGGAACTCGGCCTCGGCTGGCAGGACTTCTTCGTCCCGGGGGCGTGGTGGCCGCGGGCCATCGAGCGCAAACCGGACGCGCTGCGGGCCTGAGAGGCAAGCAGCGGAATGAGTTCACGCCGGGCCGTGCGCCAAGCGCGGCAAGTATGATGAGGAAAAGCGATGAGTGTGATGGTTCGATTCGGCAGGCGGGTTGCCTTCTTGCGCCGCGGAGAGTGGGTGTGCGCCGACCGTAGGTTGGAAGCGCGCCTCAACCGCGCGATGAACGAGTGGATCCAGGAAACCGGCGGCCCGCCTTTCGACGATCGCGACCAGGAGCGGACCGCGGCCAAAGAGATGGCCGCCCGTTTCGGCGGCCACATCGTCCGACGCGTCCGCCCGCCGCGCGCACGCACCGCCCAGGAATTTCTCGCCCGAAGGCAGATGGAGTTCCGCTTCACTGCAGTGGGCCGGAGCCGCTAGGGCCTGGGTTCGCAGCTCAGCCCTCGATCGCTTCCCGCATCAGCCTCAGCGCCTCGAGGATCCGCGGCGTCTCTTCAAAGCCGTACGACAGTCTCAACTGGCGGCGTCCGCGCTCGACCAGGTCACCCCGCGGGTGCACGCAATGCTCGCCCGGGATGTACATCACCCGGGGCTTGCGGTTCTCCGGGGGACCGTCCCAGGCCGGGTCGCCGGTGGTCCGGGTGAGCCGGCCGAAGAAGCGGGACCGCTCGTGAGTCTCGACTTCCCGGAACGTCAAGTAGTAGTAGAAACCCGCCGATCCGCCCCGGTACTCTTCCAGGTGCGGGCCGAGGTGCTCCTCGATACCGCGGCGGACGGCGAGGGCCTTTTCGCGGTAACCGGCGTTGACGCGTTCGAGCTGCTCGTTGATGGCGTTGTCCAGCAGCCAGCTAGCCATCTCCTGGGCGAACAGCGGGGCGCTGAAGCCGGTGTCGGCGGTCTTCTGGACCATGGCCTGCATGAGATCGCCGTCCCGGCCGAGCAGATAACCCACCCGCAGCGCCGGGGCCAGCACTTTGGAAAGCGTGCCGATCTCGTAGGCGATGCCCAGCTCGTCTTCCGGCAGCACGCTCTCGAACGGTTCGGCGGCGGGGTCGTGCACCAACAGCTCGTAGGCCTGGTCGAAGAAGATCGGCACCCGCCGGCCGAGGCGATCGGAGGTCTCCGCCGCCACGGCGTAGAGCGCCCGCCGGCGGCGGTTCGACAGGACGGTGCACGACGGGTTGTTGACCGTCACGACGTAGAAGAAGGAGACCTCGTGGAGCCGTTCGCCGAGGGCGGCGAGTTTGCGCTCCAGAAGAGCCAGGTCGATCCCCTCGGCATCCTCGGGGACGGCCAACACTTCGAAGCCCTTTCTTTCGAGGGCCTCGCAATAAATGTAGTACCAGGGATCGGAAGTGACGACGATGCCCCGCGGCAGCACCTGGGCGAGCGATTCCAGCACGCTGGTGGCGCCGCAAGGCCCAATGATCATTCGGTTGCGCTCGACGACCTCGGGCGGCATCCCCCGGCGGACGAGGAACCGCTTGATGGAATGGACCAGGTTCTGAGAGCCCGCCGGACCGCCGTAGTTGAAGGCCTGGCGGTAACGGACCGGGTCGGCGATGACGGCGTCCATGGCCCGGCGGAACAGATCCACTGGGATCGTCCGTTCGTTGACGTAGCCCACGCCGACGTTGATGTCGATGCCGTCGCGGAAGCCCGAGGCGAACTCGGCCATCATGCGGTTCACCGGCGCGGGAACGACGGAAGCGGCGCCGTAGGGGGAGAGCTTCACGCCGCCAAGTTGTGTCCGGGTCGTCTCCACAATCCTTAGCCTACACCGGTTTCGAGCCCTTCTCGGCCCGACGCGCATCGCCGGGGCGGCTCGGGTGAATTTCCTTTATCGATTACGGTATACTAGCGCCGATGCTGAAACGAGCGCTTTCCCTGCTACCTGCTCTCTCCTTTATCGTTCCCGCGCTTGCGGCCGAGCGCCCGAACATCGTCTTCATTCTGGCCGACGACATGGGCTACGGCGACGTCCAGGTTCTCAACCCCCGGTCGAAGATCCCGACGCCGAACCTCGACTCGCTGGCCCGCGACGGCATGACCTTCACCGACGCGCACACGCCGTCGTCGGTATGCACGCCCACTCGCTACGCGCTGCTCACCGGGCGCTACGCCTGGCGCTCGCGATTGAAGAAAGGAGTGCTGAACGGCTACAGCGAGCCGCTGCTGGAGCCGGGGCGGATGACGGTCGCCGATTTCCTCAAAAAGCAGGGCTACCATACCGCCGCAGTGGGCAAGTGGCATCTTGGCCTGGGCTTCGCCAGGAACGGCGACGAGATCGATTACTCCAAGCCGGTCTCTGACGGTCCCCACACGCACGGGTTCGACTTCTCCTACATCATTCCCGCATCGCTCGATTTCCCGCCTTATGTCTACATCCGCAACGGGAAAGTGGTGGAGCTTCCCACCGAGACGCAACCCGCCCGGAAGTTCCCCGCGTTCGTCCGGAAGGGGCCGCGTTCGCCCGGCTTCGTACTGGAGAACGTGCTCGACGATTTGCTGAAGCAGTCCCTTGACTACATCCGCCGGCGGGCCCGCAGCCGCCAGCCGTTCTTCCTCTACTTCGCGCTGACGGCCCCGCACAAGCCGACGCTGCCCCACCCACGGTTCCGTAACCGGACCGCGCTGGGGCCGTACGGCGATTTCATCGTGCAGGTGGACTGGACCGTGGGCGAGGTGCTGAGGCTGCTGCGCGAACTGGGTCTCGAGAAGAACACCATCGTCATCTACACGTCGGATAACGGGTCGTACATGTTCCGCCGCGACGATCCCGAGGCCGCCGACCACGTGAGCGACCCATCGATCCAGGCCTACCGCGCCGATCACCACACGCCGAACTACGTCTTCCGCGGCACCAAGGCCGACATCTGGGAGGGCGGCCACCGGGCGCCGTTCTTCGTCCGGTGGCCGGGCCACGTAAAACCGGGAATCCGGAGCGATGCGACGATCTGCCTGACGGACTTCTTCGCGACAGTGGCCGACATCACCGGGGCCGAGCTGCCGCACGATGCCGCTGAGGATAGCTTCAGCCTGCTAGCTCTGTGGCAAGGCAAGCCCTGGAAGCGTGGCGCTCCGGTGATCCATCACTCGATCGCCGGAATGTTCGCCATCCGCGACGGGCTATGGAAGCTGGTGGCCGGCAACGGCAGCGGCGGCCGCGAGAGGCCGAGGGGCGAGCCGTTCGCGCGGCCTTACAAGCTCTTCGACATGAGCACCGACGTCTCCGAGCGCAACGACCTGATCGGCAAGTATCCCGCCGTCGCCGACCGGCTGGAGACCATCCTGGACAAGATCCGGAACTCCGGCCGCAGCCGCCCGTGAGAGCTGAATCAGACGAGGCTGCGCAACAGCTCGACGGCGGCGCGGATATCGGCCAGGCGCTGGGCCTGGTCCGGCACCTCGCGTTCGATGTTCAGGGCGCCCTGGTAGCCGATCTCCTTCAGCTTCGCGATGAAGCGCGGAATGCCGACCGAACCCTGGCCCAGGGGCTTCTCCGTCCCGAGGGCGCCGGGGACGTCCTTCGGCGGCCAGTCGCCGTCCTTACAGTGCACCGACACGATGTGCGGCGCCAGCACGCCGAGCGCTTCGATCGGGTCGCCGGTGCCGTAGAGGATCATATTGGCCGGATCGAAGTTGATCCGCAGGTTGTCGCGTCCGACATCGTCGAAAAACCGCAGCAGCACGCGGGCCGGCTCCTGGCCGGTCTCGAGGGCGAAGGTCTGCCCGTGCTTCGCCGCATGATCGCAGACGCGGCGCACCATGTCGCGCACGGCGACGTAATCCGGGTTCGAACGGTCCTCGGGCACGAACCCGATGTGGGTGGCGATGCCCGGCACGCCGACGGCGGCGGCGAAGTCGCTCACGGCGTAAGTGCGCTCCTCGCGCTCTTGCCGCGTGGCCGGGGGGATGAAGCCGACAGTGCGCTGAACAGTGGGAATGTCGGCGTAGTCCTCGCCTTTGTAAGCGGCGAAGACCGTGACCAGCGTGAAGTCCTCGGCGGCCAGGGCCTGCTTCCAGGCCTCGGCGGCGCCGTCGAGATCCAGATCGCCGGGGATCCCGAGCTGGCCGCAGCGCACGCCCAGCCCTTTCACCTCGCGAATCGTCTCCAGCGGGTCGCGGCCCGCCCAGAACATCACTCCAATCTCGAGCGGTTTCAAATCCGGCATTCCAGTTTCTCCCCTTTCTTCTTCCTGGCTTCGGCGAACAGCCGGGCGAGCTTCACCGCCGCGGCGGACTCCTCCGGCGGGCAGCGCTCGGGTTTGCGGCCCGCCCTGGCGCATTCGAGGAAATACTCGATCTCGGCCTGATAGCCGTCCTTGTCGGGTTTCGGCAATTCCTGTTCCGAGCCGTCTTCGCGGTAGAGCTTCGGGGGACGGCCGGCGGAGCTGTACTCGGCGGTGCCGCCGTCGAAGCTCACCGTGTACTCCATCGAGAACGGATAGGACTTGGGATGGTGCCAGCCGCCGGTGATCGTCACGGCGCCGCCGCCGGCGTAATGGAGCTGGCCGGTGATGATGTCGATGCCCCGTTTGAGATCCTCGTGGCCGACAGCGGAGACGGCCTCCGGAAGCCCGAAGAGGTGGATGGCCATGTCGATGTCGTGGATCAGCAGGTCGACGATGCCGCCGCCGCTCTTGGAGGGATCCGGCAGCCAGTCGCCCCAGGTCGGGGCGGCGCAGCGGCGCCGGAACAGGGCCGCCCGCATGGGACCGAGCTCGCCCTTGCGGTGGATGTCGATCAGGGCGACGTAGTCCGGGAAGAAACGCAAGACCTGCGCCGCCATGACGATCTTGCCGGCCTTCTCGGCGGCCTCGATGATGCGGTCTGCCTCCTCGCCGTTCAGGGCGAAGGGCTTTTCCACCAGCACATGCTTGCCGGACTCCAGCGCCGCGATGGCCGCCGGCGCGTGCAGGTGCGTCGGCAGGCACAGATCGACGGCGTCGATGTCCGGATCGCGGACGGCGTCGGCCCAGTCGCTGTACTTGCGGGCGCGGGAGAAATCGAACTTCTCTCCTTCGACGCCCAGGTTGCCGCCGACGTCGGTCAGGTCTCCTTCCAGGGCCTTGGGAACGTTGCTGCATACGACAGCAAGTTCGACGTCCGGGATGTTCCGGAGCGCTTTGAGGTGGGTAAGGCCCATGAAACCGAGGCCGATCATTCCTAGTTTCATAGCAACGCCTATGTTATCGCAGCCGGAAAGCCCGGCGGGACGCTCCGGACCCGCCACGAAGGCGGCCCTGAAGCGGCCGCCGGAGCGCGCGGTCAGGCGACGGCGGCAGCTTCGAGGAACAGGGGCTGCTGCTGCGCGCTGTCGGGCCGGAACCCGGCCAAGCGGCGGGGCCAGGCGGCCACCAGGGCGGCCGGCACCGTGTGGGCGGGCAAGCCAAGCAACGACCGCATCTCCAGCGCGTTCACCACCGCGCGGCCGGCGGCGTCGTTGGTGAAGACGACGTAGACCGCCTCGGCGAACCGCCGTAGCCGGGCGATCCGTCCGGCCCACTCCTGAAGCTCCTCGGCGCGGTAGAGATAGTCCCGGTGCGAGGCTTCCGGCCGCGGCTCGAATTCCTGGAACCAGCCGCCGTAGCCACGCCCGTGGAGCCGCACGTAGCCGATCGACGTGGTCAGGGTGGCGGCCGGCGGCATGCAGCTTTGCCGCTGCGGCTGGTCGATGTTGCAGAACCCGATGTGATAGTCGATGAGCAACCCCAGCGCCTCTTCCCGCAACCAGCTCGAATGGCGGAACTCGGCGGCGAGGGGAAAGTAGTGAAACGTGCGCCGCAGCCGGATCAGGAACTCCCGGTTCTCCTCAGTAAAGCGGAACGACCAGGGAAACTGCATGAGCACGCAGCCGAGCCGTCCGGCCTCCTGGAGCGGCCGCAGCCCCTCGATGAAGGCCGTCACCTGCCGGGAATCCAGGCTCCGCTCGTGAGTGAACGAGCGCCCCAGCTTGGCGGTGAACTGAAAGTGGGCATTGCCGCTAACTTTGCGCAGCCAGGCGCGGCTGACCTCCGGGCGCACAGGACCGTAAAAGGATGTGTTGATTTCCAGCGCGTCGAAGAACCGGCTAAGGTACTCCAGCGGGTGAAAGCCCTTCGGGCGGGGGGAGGGGTAGACGCAGCGGTCCCAATGGGGGTAGGACCAGCCGGCGACTCCGCAGCGGATCGAGCTCGTGTACGGCATGGATCTCTCCTGTTGTTCGCCTTTTATTCGCCTACCAGCATAAGGCGGCCGCCGCCGGGAGTCAAGCGAAATATTCGCTTTTTGTTCGCCGGGACAAGCCTCTTCCCGACCAGCCGTCGGTGCCTGTGAAGCTCGCCGGGGCAAGCGGGATCGAATCACAGCCGCAGCCCCGGCGCCGGTCCACGCCCGCGCGGCCCCCGTCTTCGGCTTTCAGGTTGCAGGGACGCCGATTCTTGACTAGGCTGTAGAGAAACACGTTCCTAACCCAGGAACGGCTCGGAGGGTGCAACAACGATGTCGGCTTCCCATCAGCAACCGAGTCCTGAACTGTTCTTCGAAACGGCTAACGCCTACCAGCGTTCGGCGTGTCTGAAAGCCGCCGTCGATCTGGATCTGTTCACCGCAATCGCTGAAGGCTGCAGCGAGCCGGCGGCGCTCGCCAGCCGCTGCAACGCGTCGGTGCGCGGCGTTCGGATCCTCTGCGAGTTCCTGGCCGCGGTAGGGTTCTTGACCAAGGACGGCGACGGTTTCGGCCTGACGCCGGATTCGGCTTTCTTCCTCGACCGGAACTCGCCGGCGTATTTGGGCGGGGCCCTCGAGTTCCTGTTGTCGGATCTGCAGAAAGCCGGCTTCGACGAATTCGCCGCGGCCGTTCGCAAAGGTGGCACAGCCCTGGAGGGCGACGGCGCAATGAGCCCCAATCACCCGCTCTGGGTGAAGTTCGCCCGGGGCATGGCGCCGTTGATGACGCTTGCGGCCCAACACATCGCCGGGCTGGCAACGAACGGGCGTCCACCATCCAAGGTCCTTGATCTGGCCGCCGGCCACGGAGCGTTCGGGATCGAAATCGCGAAACGCAATCCGGGGGCGAGGATCGTGGCGGTGGACTGGCCGGCGGTGTTGGAAGTCGCTGAGGAGAACGCAGCCAGGGCAGGCGTCGCGGACCGGTATCAGACGCTTCCCGGAAACGCCTTCGAACTCGATTTCGGGAACGGCTATGACATGGCGCTGCTGACGAACTTCCTGCATCATTTTGACCCGCCTTCCTGCGTGGGGCTGTTGCGCAAAGTTCACGCCGCGCTGAATCCGGCGGGCAGCGTCATCACCCTCGAGTTCATACCGAACGAGGACCGGGTCTCTCCGCCGGCGCCGGCGATGTTCAGCGCCGTGATGCTGGCGGGCACGCTTGGCGGGCAGGCGTACACGTTTTCAGAGCTGCGCGGGATGTTCGAAGAGGCGGGCTTCCCGGCAAACGAGCTTCATGAGGTGGAAGGCGCGCCTCAGCGGATCATCGTGTCGCGGAAGCAGTTGGGCGAAGGCTGAAGGGCCGGCGAGGTCGAGGGGCGCTGGGAGAGCCGAGCTCCACACACCGTTCCCGTACTGGTGTGCGGCGTCTGGCGGGCAATCGCGCGGACCGCTAGCGCCGACAGTCTGATCGCGCCCGAGAGATCCGGCGCCGCCCGTCCAAGGCTGTTGACAGCGTTTCCCGGAACAGCATATAGTTAACGATTCAGGCAGGCGATCTTTCGCCTGGCGCCTCGACGGCGATCCCCCGGCTGAACCCCGCCGGTGAAGACGCGCGGCGCCGGCTCCGGGTCCTCAGCCGACCGCCTGACCAGTAGACAAGCACGGCCATGCCAATGAGTTCCCCCCTCCCACCCGAGATCACCGCCGGCGCCGAGACCGACCGGCCCCGGATGCTAGCCCCGGGCTACACACTGCCTTTCGTCCTCGTCACGGCGCTCTTCTTTTTCTGGGGTATCCCCAACAACTTGAACGACATTCTGATCAAGCAGTTCATGAAGTCGTTCGAGATCAGCCGCTTACAGGCGGGGCTCGTCCAGTCGGCGTTCTACTTGGGCTACTTCCTGCTCTCCATGCCCGCGGCGCTGATCATGCGCAAGTACAGTTACAAGACCGGCCTGGTCATCGGACTGTTCCTGTATTCCATAGGAACGTTCCTGTTCTGGCCGGCGGCGATCGTGCGGCAATACGGCTTCTTCCTGTTCGCGCTGTTCGTGATCGCCAGCGGGCTGTCCTTCCTGGAGACCGGAGCGAACCCCTTTGTCGCCGTCTTGGGAGATCCGCGCACGTCGGAGCAACGGCTGAACTTCGCCCAAGCCTTCAACCCTCTCGGTGCGGTCACCGGCGTGCTGGTCGGCACGGTCTTCATCTTCTCGGGCATCGAGCTGTCGCCGGCTGAAATCGCTGCAATGAAGGCCCAAGGAACTTATGATGCTTACCTGCAGCATGAAACGATGCGGGTGGTCGAGCCGTACCTCGTGCTTGGCGCGATCGTTTTCCTCTGGGCGCTGCTGATCTTGAGGACGAAGTTCCCCCGGGTGGCCGACGAGGTGTCGCCCGACGAGCCGAAGGGACGCATCCGGGATGTGTTCCGCTACCGGCATTTCGTGCTGGGCGTAGTCGCCCAGTTCTTCTATGTGGGGGCGCAGGTGGGAACGTGGAGTTACTTCATCCAGTACGTGCAGGACTACACGCACCAGCCGGAGAAGGTGGCGGGCTACTTTCTGACGGGGTCCCTGGTGGCGTTCGGCGTGGGACGCTTTTCGGCCACGTACCTGATGAAGTTCGTCGCTCCGAATGTTCTGATGGGGATCTACGGAATCATCAACGTCTGTTTGGTCGGCGTCGGCGTCCTCTTCCCCGGTTGGGCGGGCGTCTGGGCGGTTTTCTTCACGAGCTTCTTCATGTCTTTGATGTTCCCGACGATCTTCGCCCTGGCGATCAAGGGGCTAGGGCCACTGACGAAGATCGGCGGATCGATGGTGGTGATGGCGATCATCGGGGGCGCGACGTTTACTCCGATCATGGGCCTGGTGTTCGAGTGGACGCGGAGCATGGCCGTGGCGATGGTGGTACCTTTGGTCTGTTACGCGGTGATTACGCATTATGCGTTCGTCGGATCGAAGGTGCGCTTGTCGGCGCCCGCTGCCGCCGAGTGACTGGAGTAATACGAAATGGTTGTGCGCATGAAAGACATTGCCCGGGACCTCGGGGTCTCCGTGGTCACGGTGTCCAAAGTCCTGAGAAACCACAGCGACATCAGCGCGGAAACCCGCGAGCGCGTATTGAAGCGCGTCAAAGAGCTGAACTACCGGCCGAACCTGGCTGCCCGGGCGCTGGTGACCGGCCGGACGAACATGGTCGGGCTCGTCGTGCCCGATCTCGTGCATCCATTCTTCGCCGAAGTGGCCAAAGGGATCTCCTCGGTGCTCCGCAAGCGGGGTTACGGTCTGGTGATCTCTTCATCAGAAGAAGACCCCGAACTGGAACGACAGGAGATTGACGACCTGCTGGCCCGGCGCATGGACGTCTTGATTCTGGCCTCCACCCAGTGGACCGTCGAGACGTTCCGCCGCATCGAGAGCCTGAGAACTCCGTACGTGCTCATCGACCGGAAGTTCACCGGCCTGGCATCGCATTTCGTGGGGGTGGACGATGAGAAAGTCGGCGCCATAGCCACGGAGCACTTGATCCAGCAGGGCTGCCGCCGGATCGCCCACATTCGGGGACGTGAGACGAGCCCCGCCATTGGACGCTACGAGGGCTACCGCCGGGCTTTGACCGCCAACGGCCTGCGGTTCGATTCGCGCTACGTGGTTACCGGCAGCTCGGCCGACGACGCCGGCGAACTGAGCGGCTACCGGGCGATGCAGCGGCTCCTGGAGCTCGACAAACGGCCGGATGCGGTCTTTTGTTTCAACGACTCGATCGCCTTGGGAGCGATGAAGGCGATCTTCGAGGCCGGCCTCAACGTGCCGAAACAGGTCGCCATCGTCGGCTGCGGGAACTTCAGCTACACCGGACTCTTGCGGGTTCCCTTGACGACCATCGACCAGCAGAGCAGCGCCATCGGCATCCAGGCTGCCAAGCTGGCGCTGCGAGCGGCGCGGGCCAAGAAACCAATCCGGCCGAAAGAGATCCTGCTCGAACCACAGCTCGTGGCGCGAGCGTCCAGCCAGCGTAAGGAGACCTGAAGAGGCCGCGGCCGGTGGGCCTTACCGAGACCATCCCGGGCCGCCGCGGGGCTACGGAAGACACCGAAAGGCGGGCCGGGCCGGCCGCCCCTTCACGTCTGGAAGCGCCCCCGCCGGGCCTCACAGCACCGGGCCGATGCGCCAGGGGACGAATTCGTTGTGACCGAGCCGCTCGCTGCACGTCGTTTCGCCCGAGGCGACTCGAAGCACGAGGTCGAAGATCTCCCGCCCGATCTCCTCGACAGCCGCCTCGCCGTCGGCGATGGCCCCGGCATTGACGTCCATGTCCTCGCGCATCCGGCGGTAGGTCGCCGAGTTGCTGGCGATCTTGATGACCGGCACGATAGGAAAGCCCGTCGCGCTGCCCCGCCCAGTGGTAAAGGCGATGATGTTGGCGCCTCCGGCGGCGATACCAGTGAGCGAAACCGGGTCGTAACCGGGAGTGTTCATGAATACAAAGCCCCGCGCGGTGATCCGCTCGGCGTACTCGTAAGCGGCCATCAACGGCGAAGTGCCGGCTTTCGCCACAGCTCCCAGCGACTTTTCCACGATGTTGGTGAGTCCCCCTTCTTTGTTGCCCGGGGAAGGATTGTCCTCGAACGTGCTCCCGTACGGGCGCAGGTAGGCCTTGTACCGCTCCACCATGGCGAGGTAGGCCTCGGCGACCCGCCGGTTCCGCGCGCGGCGGACCAGAAGGTTCTCGGCGCCGAACGTTTCCGGCGTTTCGGCGAGCACGATGGCGCCGCCGGCGGCGACCAGGCGGTCGCAGCACGCCCCTAGAGCGGGATTGGCGGTGATACCGGAAAAGGCATCGGACCCCCCGCACTGAAGCCCCAGCACAAGTTTCCAAGCCGGTTCCTCCCTGCGCTTCGTCGCGGCAGCGCGTTCCATCATTCCGCGAATCGCCTCCGCCGCTTTTTCCGCCGCTGCCCGAGTGCCGCCGGCGTCCTGTAGCGTGAGTCCCAGGATGCGGTCATCGCCTCCGTCGAGGTAGGCCTCGATCTGATTCACTTCGCAGCCCAGGCCCAGGACGACGACTCCAGCCACGTTGGGATGGTGGAGGATGCCACCGATGGTCCGCCGGAGCTGTTCCAGATCCGGCCCCACGGGCGTACCGCAACCATACCCATGCGGAAACGCCGCTACCCCGTGGACGTTCTCGGGCAGGGACTCTCGAGGAAAGCGGGAGGCCGCCAGTTCGGCGGCGAAGGCGGCGCAGTTGCTCGCGGCCACCACAGCGACGTAGTTTCGCGTCCCCGCCCGCCCGTCCGGACGGGGGTAGCCGAGGAACGACGGCCCGGATTCCGGCGGCGGGACCTCGTGGAGTTCTTCCGCGGGAAAGTCATAAGTTCCGGACCCGGTTTCCAAGGCCAGATTGTGCTCGTGCACGTGCTCCCCTGCGCGAATCGGCCGCCGGGCCCGCCCGATAATGAGCCCATAACGAATGACCGGGGCTCCAGCCTCGATATCTTCCAAAGCGACTTTGTGCCCCACGGGGACCGCGCTCCTGGCATGAATCACGACACCGCCGGTGCGAATCTCCTGTCCCTCGGAAATCGGGACCCGGGCCACGGCGACATTGTCGTCCCCCCGCACCCGAATCACGAGGTTCTCCGCGGCAGGCAGGTTGAGTAGGTCGCTCATCTACAGGCAGAGTCGGGCAGGTGGGTGATCCAGTCCCGCGCCAGCCCCTAGCTGATTATACCGCCGCACCTGCGGCCGGTCGCTGCAAGCCGGGCCGACCGCCGGCCGACCAGGCCGACTGCGCTACGATCAAGACGATATGGTCACGCTGCAGCCGCTTCGGACAGGCGCCGTGAAAAGAGCAGCCTTTGCCGGTACATGCCGGCGGCCGGCGGCCGCATTCTGGTTGCTTCTGGCAGCCGGGGCGGCGTTCGCCCAAGGCGGCTTCGAGGGCCCGGGCATCTACGAGATCCTCAATCAGAACTCAGGGAAGGTCGTGGATCTCGACCGCAATGATGAAACTACCGTGATCCAGTTCGAGAGCCGCGGCGCCGACAACCAGCGCTGGGAGTTCCGGGAGGCCGGCGGCGGCTGGTACTACATCGTGAATACGATGAACAGCCGTGCGCTGGAGCCTGCGGGGACCCGGAAACGCTCGCCGGTGGAGGGCCGCCCCTTCCGCGGGAGCGAAAGCCAACAGTGGCGCCTCGAGCCGGGACGCCGGCAGACCGCCTTGATCCTTCATCGCACCGGCCTGGCTTTGGATGTGCCCGGCGACAGCAAGAAGAACGGCGTGCGGCTTCAGGTGACATCGAAGAACGGCAGCGCCGCACAACGTTTTCTGCTCAGACGCATAAGTTTCGCCGCCGCCTTCGGAACCGGCGCCACGCCGCCGGGATCCGACACGCCCTTGATTTCCAACCCAGTCCGGGCCTGCCAGTTCGCCATTCAGGAATCGGTACGGCGGCGCTACGGGCCGGGCGCCTATCTGGTGTTCTACGGCACACCCAAGCGCTGGCGGCAGAACGGGAAAGATCGGGTTTACGGACAGGCCGACGTGCGTAGCGGCGGCCGCCGCGATCCGATCGACTACAACTGCCTGGGCGAGCCCGGGGGCGGCCGGGTGGAATGGTCCGGCATCCAGCTCCGCAAGCGTTAGCCAAAAAAGTCAATCCGAGACTCGCCAGTTGAAATCCAAGATCTTATGGTGCCTCAGATGATCAAGACGTGCGCTCTCCTGTTCCTGACCTTCGGCCTGGCTTCGGCCGACACCGTGGTGCTGTCCAACGGAGACCGCGTCAGCGGCGTCATCGTGACCACGGCCGACGGAAAGGTCACGGTGAAAACGGAGTTCATGGGCGAGGTGAAGATCGAGCGGAAGGCCATCGTGGCCATCGAGGTCGAAGAACCGGTCGTCGTGACCTTCGAAGGGGGAGAAACCGTCGTCGGCCGGGTCAAGACCGAGGAGGAACACGTCAACGTGATCCAAGAAGACGGCTCGAAGGTGACCAAACCGCTGGCGGCCTTCCAAGCCGTGCGGACGAGCGACTATCAGCGGAAGTGGGAACGGGAGCAGAAGAGGGCGACCAACCCCGGCTGGTTCGACTTCTGGAGCCTGAAAGCGGACTTGGGCCTCGCCTCCGCCAGCGGCAACGCCCGGACCACGACCGTCAGCAGCGGGACCGTGCTCGAGCGGGTGACCGGCTTCGACAAGACCACTCTGCGCTTCAAGCAGATCTATTCCACTCAGCAGACCAAGGAGCCGAAGGGCGTAACCGCCAACGCCGTCACCGGCTCGGCCAAATATGAGCGGGATTTCGGCCAGGACCTCTTCGTCTACGGCGCCGGGGTCTTCGACTTCGACGAGTTCCAGAACCTCGACCTCCGCTCAGCGCTTGGCGGGGGTCTTGGCTGGCACATCATCCGGCGGGACCGCCACAGTTGGGACTTCGGAGCCGGGAGCAACTGGAATCGCGAGAAGTTCAGCACCGGGCTGATCAGGAACTCCGCGGAAGCGAACATCAATGAGGAGTCGTCCCACGAGCTGACGAAGATGTTGTCCTTCTACCAGGGGTTCGCGATCTTTCCGAACTTGACCGACCGCGGCGAGTACCGTTTCAACGCCCGCCTAGGCGCCGACCTGAAGATCAACACCCACCTGTCGGTGACTTTCCGAATCAGCGACCGCTTCCTCTCGAATCCGATCGAGGGCAACAAGAAGAACGACGTGCTGATGTCCACCGGCATCCAGTACACCTGGGCGCAGCAATAGCGGCGGGACGACAGCCTCGCCGCTACACGGCACGTCACATCCACCGGCGGCGCCCCGGGCTCCCCCCGGCGAAACCCCGCCGTCAGCCAAGAGCTTCGCGGAGCAAGGCGAGGCTCTTGGGAACCGCCGTCTCCGCCGGTTCCTTGCCTTCCATCTCGAGCGAGACCCATCCCCGGAACCCGGCCTTGCGGAGAATGCCGGCGATGCGCTTGTAGTCGAGATCGAGGGTGTACCAGACGCCCCCGCCGAAATAGGTCTTCGCCTGGACGATGGCCGCCTTGGGCGCCAGTTTCTCCATCTGGGAGTAAGGATCTCCGAAGCGCCTGGCGAAGTTCCCCGTGTCCATGTTGATACCCAGCCAGGGTGACCCGACCGCCTCGTGAATCCGCAGCAGCACGTCGGGGTTTGTGGACAGCCCCCAGTGGTTCTCGAGAGCCATGACGACACCGGCCTGCTCGGCAGCGGGCAGACATTCGTGAATCGACTCGACGCACCAGTTGAACGCGTCTTCGTCGGTGTACCCCTTGATGGGTGTTTCGACGCCGCCGTTGGCCATCAGCTCGTCGAAGGAGCCGGACGTGCCCCAGCGTCCGGTGTTCAGCCGAATCGCCGGGATTCCCATATGGTGGGCGAGATCGATACAGTGCCTGGTGTGGTCGACGGCCTTGCGCCGGCGCGCCGGGTCAGGATCCACGAAGTCCTGATGGATGGAGAGGAAGAACAGGTCCAGCCCATTCTCCCAAGCCATCCGTTTCAGCCGGTTCCTATATGGCTTGGTTTCGTTCGCCATTTGCCGGTGGAGGATCTCGACGCCGTCGAACCCGAGCCGCGCGGCATCCTCGATCACCTTCTCGATCGGGTACTTCTGTTTGGTGAAATGCCAGTAGGAATATGTCGAAACGCCGATGGGAATACGGCGCCGGCTCGTGCGCTGACCGGCCGGCAAGGCAGGCGGCGCGGCGCCAGCGGTGACGCCCGCGATGCCGCGAAGCAGTCCACGTCGGGTTGGCTTCATGTGCAACTCCTTGTTTCGGAAGGTTCTGGGTATTCCAGACTTCTCGGCCACGCCCAGGGTATAAACTTTGCCCGGACGATCTGTTTCGGTTGCGCGTCACTCCGGAGCGCGAATCTCGGCTGCCTTTTCGAGTTCTCTACGCTCGTTCTCCTTGTTCCGGCGAATCTCCTGGTACTTCCGCATCATTTCACGGGCCGCGGCCAGGTCACCCGCTTCGCGCAAGGCGCGAGCCAATTGATAATGAAGGCTGCCGTCGCGATCGATGGGCAGCGCCGCCCGCAGGTGCGGGATGGCGTCGGCGCCGCGATGCACCGCCAGGTAGGCGCGGGCGAGAGAAGAGCGGGCGCCGAGGAACTTCGGATCGGCGCGTACGCTCTTCTCCAGGTAGGGGATCGCCTCCTCGACCCGCTGGAGGTTGAGCAAGCAGTCTCCCAGGTAAAAGTTCAATTCGGCGGAACCGGGATCTTTCTTCAACAGTCTGGCGAAGACGGCCTGCGCCTCTTTGAAGTTCCGGCTCTGATGGAGCGAGATCGCCAGCTCTCGCTCGAGCGCGGGATCGCCCGGGGCGAGTTTCAGGGCATTCCGCCACTCTCTTACCGCCTCCAGATGGCGCCCCTGCGCCCGATGGACCCGGGCCATCAGTTCGTGGCCCTCCAGCGAGGGCGGGAGTTGGTTGAGCTTCACGAACGCTTCGGCGGCGAGCCGGCTGAAGGCCCGGGCCCGCCAATAGAGCGCCCCCGGCGTCTTCTTGCCGGCCGTCAGCTTGATGACCGCCAGGTCATCGCCCTGGCCGAATGCGCATTCAGCCCGATCCACCGAGCAATCCGGCCCGGGTATCCCCTCTTCTCTTTCCATCGCCGTCTTCGCCCAGTCCCGGTGCCCGGTCGCCTCGTAGACCGCCGCCAGCCCGGCATACAAACCGCGCATGTCCGGGCGGCGTTTGAGGGCCTCGTGGTACAGGAAATAGGCGCTCCGGTACTGCTTTTCCGTCACTCGGACCTCCGCCACCAACGCGAGCATCTCGGCGGATTCCGGAGCGGTGCCTTCGAGTTCGCCGAAGACCTGCTGCGATAGAGTTTCGTAGGTCAACCCCAACGTGTACCATGCCTGGGGGTTCGAGGGATCCAAGCGGGCCCAGTGGCGGTAGTGCTCCGCCGCTTCCTCCAGGCGTCCAACGCCGGCCAGCGCGTCGCCGAGCATCTGCCGGGCCTGCGCCATATCAGGCTTGGCCTGGACGACTCGGCCCAATGGTACGATGGCCTTCGCCGGCGCGCCGGTCTGCAGATAGCTGGCGCCGAGGAACAGCAACGCCGGCAAGATCCCCGGTTGAATCTTCAGGGCGGACTCCAGCGGCGGGATCGCCTTCTCAGGCTGGTGCGCCATATAGCGGGCCATGCCCAGATTCACGAGCATCCCGGCGCTGTTGGGCACGGCGCGCACAATCTCCTCGTAGACGTGGGCCGCCTCAGCGAACTTGCCCGCGGCCATCAACTGCTTGCCGCGCTGGGACTCAGCAACGAGGTCCGGCGGCTGCGCCCGGAGGCCGCCGGCCAGCGCAATCGCCGTGATGCAAGCAAAAAAAGGGTGCATCCCTTTCAGGATGCACCCTCCAAAACGTCTTGCCAACCCGCTTACCAGTGGAACCGCAGGCCGAAGCGTATCGTCCGCTGGTCAGTCCGGGCGCTGCGGATCTGCATGAACGAACTGCTGTTCACGTTGCTACTCGGGTTGTTGAAGTGCGGAGTGTTCGAGAAATTGAAGAACTCCGCACGGAACTGCACTTTGAACTTCTCCGTCACCGGGAAGTCGCGGAAGAAGCTCAGGTCCAGATTGGTCGTACTCGGGCCACGAAGGATGTTGCGGCCGGTGTTGCCCCACCGCACCTCCGTCACCGGAGCGAAAGCGGTCTTGTCGTAGAACTCGTCCAGGCTGCCGATCTTGCGGACCTTTGGCTTGACCTGGTCCGCCGTCTGGGCATTGCCCGGAGCATTCAGCGAGGAGCCCGAGGCTCCAACGCTGAACTGGCGGCCGAGGAAGTAGGCGAACACGCCATTGATCTGCCAATCGCGCAGGATCCAGCTCCCCGCACCGCTGTTCAGGTACTTCTTGTTCGGACCGAACGGAAGTTCGTAGACGAACCCCATCTGGAAGATGTGCGGGATGTTGTAGCCGGCCGGCGCCCGGTTGCGGGCCCGCTGGCTCGGCGCGTCGAACATCACGCCCGCCCAGCCGTCGTCGTCGGTCATGTTGATGGCCTTCGAGAAGGTGTAGGCGCCCTTCAGGATCAGGCCATCGGCCGCACGGCGGTTGATCGCCACCTGCAGTGAATGGTAGTTGGCACTGTACTGGCCGTTCCAGAACAGCGTCGCCGCCGTCCGTCCGAACTTCGGGAAGAACGGGCGCCCGGCGCTCCCGCCGCCGGCCTCGGCGGCATTGGCGTCGAAGTCGGCGAAGCTGCGAACGGTTTGCGTACCGACATAACCCACCGAGGTGACGAACTCACCCGGCAGCTTCGTCTCGACGATGAAGTTCCACGACTGTACGTAGCCGCGGCGGAGCCGGTCGCTCGGCGAAATCGTGCGCATCAAGGCCGTCGGCGGCAACTGGACGCGCTCGGTCCCCAGCGGCGGCCCGCCGAAGTCTGGAATGCCCTCTTCGATCGGCCGGAACGCAGTGAAGCCGTTCGGCCCTTCGAAGCGTTGCGAAATCGTCAGCGGGTAGAAACCACGCAGCGGCCGCGACAGTACCATCGGGTCATACGTGATTCCGTAACCGCTCCGGATGACCATCCAGTCGTTCACCCGGTAAGCGATTCCGAGCCGCGGGGCGAAGAGTTTCTTGCTGGTTTCGACGCCGAGATCCTTGGGCAGGCTCCCATTGCCGCCCAGCAAGACGTCGTTGGTGTCCTGGTCCCACAGCTCGATACCGCCCCGGCCGGCGCGGGTCATCATCGGATAGAGCTCGTAGCGCAAGCCGAGGGTCAGTGTGAGATTCCGGGTCGCCTTCCAGCGATCGCGGAAATAGAAGCCGAACTGGTACTCGAACGTGGTCATCGTCTCATACTGGATGGCCTTACCCACAAAGCTCGGCAACCCGAGCAGGTAACCCGCCCAAGCGTTGAACTGGGTCGTGGAAGGCCCGCCGGCGGTGCCGGTGATGCCCTGGCCGAAACTGAAACGGCCACGGGGCCCGTCACCGAGCTCCGGCTGCCAGTGGTTCAGGTGATGGTAGACGCCGTCGAAGCCGAACCGCAGGTCGTGCGCGCCGCTGATCTTGCTGAAGTTCTGCGAAAGCGTCCAGCTTTGATCGTGGCGGAAGGCCGGGATCCAGCCGGATACCTGGCCCAACGGGCTGTAGCCGGAGATATCGAACCGCGGCATGCCGCTCTGGCGGATGTCCGGACCGTTGGTGCCCGGGATCCCGAGCACGTCCAGGCCGAAGTTGGTTCCGATGTCGTTACTGATGTTCTCCTGGGCCATCCGGGTGAACCCGATGGTGGTGTCAAGCAGGAAAGTCGGATTGATGGTCCACGTGTGGCCGATGGTCGCCACGTAAACCTGCGTGTCGCCGGTGCCGGCGCCGCCGTCGCACAGGCAGGTTCCACCGGCTTCGTTCAGACCGAACTGGCCGGTCACCTGGGCGTCCATCATGCTGAACTTGCCCCAGATCGAGTGGGTCGGCGTCCGGTTCCAGTTCATCTTGAAGTCGAAGTTGTCCCGGTTCATCCGCTGAGTGGCCGAGTTGAAGAAGTTGGAAGTGACTTCGCCCGGCTGATTCGGCAGGGGGATCAGATCCTGCATCTTGCGTGTGATGCTGCTCTGCCGCTCCAGCGGAACGATGTTGTTCGGGAACGGCATGCGTCCGGAGCCGTCCGGGTTGCCGGTAGCGGGATCGTAAATGGTGGCGCTATACGCGCTGAAATCCCCGGCCCGCTGATCGGCAGTCGGGACCGTGTAGAGGCGGTTCCGGTTGACGCGCTCGCGCGTCCCCTCCCAGCCGCCGAAGTAGAAGAGTTTGTTCTTCACGATCGGGCCGCCCAGAGTGAACCCGGAAATATGCAACAAGCTCTTGGGCGTCTTCGGATCCTTGAAGAAGAAGTTCTTTGCCCCCCATGCACTGTTCTCGTGGAAATAGAACGCGGATCCGTGAAGATCATTGGTCCCGGACTTGGTCAGCACGGTGATGGCCGCGCCGCCGGCCATGCCCTGCTCCGCGTCGAAATTGTTGGTCGAAATATTCACGGTCTGAATCGTTTCCGCCGGCGGAACGTAGACCGTGTGGTGCGGCAGCCAGATGTAGACGTTGACCGCCCCGTCCAGCTTGGTCGTGTTGTTGTTGCGGTTCACGCCATTGATGTTCGTCGTCAGAGCGCGAGCCGGAGTGTCGGTGTTCGCATTCTGGAACCGGGCCGGAGTGGCGCCCGGCACCAGGTTGATCAGGCTCTGGTAGTTCCGGTACTTGGACAGTGGAAGGTCCGTGATCTCTTCCGCCGAAAGTTCTGTGTGAACATCGGTCTTGTCGGTCTGCAGCGTCAGCGCCGAGGCCTCCACGGTGATCTGCTCGGTCACCTGGCCCACTTCCATGGAAATGTCAGCGCGGGCTACGGTGTTGGCCGTGACACTGATTCCGGTCTGCGTGTATGTGCGGAAACCTTCCGCGCTCACTTTCAGGTCGTAAACGCCCGGCAACACGTTCGGAATCGTGTACTGCCCGGCGGCGTTCGTCTCGACCTCCCGAGTTTGTTGTGTGGCCTGGTTGGTGATCTCCACCTTCGCCCCAGGGATCACCGCTCCGCTCTGGTCCGTGACCGTGCCCGTGATCGAGCCGTACAGGACCTGAGCCGAAGCCGGCATGGCCCACACGCAAACAGCTAGGATCAATAAGACCATGAGCGCAGGCGTACTATACGCCCGCACTTCGGCCTTCGCCAAAGGATTCATTCGTCCTCCTTCTAGTTCATCTGAAACACTAACCTGCCTTGGCCCTCGTCGGCCCAAGACACCCCTGGCCGGTGCAGTCACCGGCAAGTCAAGCGCTACCTGCCGCTCGGCGCCGGCATCTGCCAGACGCCAAAGCCAACCGAACAGGTAGTGAATGTATCATACGGGATTATTTCCGGGGGGTCAACCAGGGGATCGCTGAATTTACGGATACGACGATCGAGTTAACGATTATCGGAAATCAGCTCAAGTCGTTTGAGATCAGAGGAAATCGCCCTCAGTAAACGATCCTCCCGGGCCACCTGAGCCGCCTTCCGCGCCCGGCGCAAATAGAGCCCGGCTGCCTGGTATTTGCCCGCCCGGGCGTACGCCGCTCCAAGTGCATAAAGATAAACCGGGTTGTCTTTTTTTTCGTTCTTCACTGCTGCTTCCAGGTGGCGGATCCCTTCCGTCAGATTGCCGCGCGCCACCAGCAGGCGTCCCAGATGAAAACGGGCCAGGGCAAAACCGGGCCGGTTCTCGACCGCCTGCCGGTAGTGCTTCTCCGCCTCAGCAAGCCGTCCCTGGCGCTCGAGAAGCACCCCCAGGTTGTTGTGCGCGTCGGCATAGAACGGATTGATCTCGATCGCCTTCCGAAACGCCGCTTCCGCTTCGTCCAGCCGTCCCTCCTCGTAAGCGAGGACGCCGAAGTTGTAGTGGCAGTCGGCCATGTTCGGATTCAGCGCCATCGCAGCCCGGTAGTGCTCTTCGGCTTTCTTCCGATTTCCAAGGCGTCCGTACAAAGACATGAGGTTGACATGCACCTGGGCCAGTGTCGGGTCGATCTTGAGCGCCTGTTCGTGCAGCTTCAGCGCTTCTCGGAGCTTGCCCTCCTGCTCGAGGGCGATTGCCAGCCGGATCATCTCCACTGCGCCCCGGTCCCGGCGCCGGATGTCGGCCATCAACTTGTCATTGGCCGGCGGGATCAAATGCTTGTACTTCTCGGAGAGCTCGAAGTGCGGCTTCGCTTCCTTCAACCTCCCCAACCGCCGGTAGGCGAGAGCCAGAGCATAGTGAGCCGAGCCGTATTCCGGGAAGAGCTCGCAGGCCTTCTCGTACGCCTTCGCCGCCTCCTTGAGCTCCCCTTTCGCAGCGTGCACCCGCCCGATGCCGAACCAGGCGGCCGCCGCGCCGGGGTCTTCCTTGGCCGCCCGCCGGTAGTATTCGCCGGCCTCATCCACCCGCCCCAGGTCGATGAGCACGTCGGCGATCTTCAGCAGGCAAGGCACATAATCCGGACGCAGCTTCAACGCCGCCAGCAGGTTGGCGAGAGCCTCTTGGCTCTTGCCTTGCGCCGTTTGCACCTGGCCGAGGTAGTAGCGCCACTTGAACTCTTGGGGCGCCAGCCCCACCGCCCGGCGATAGCAGACCTCGGCGGTCGAGTTCTGCCGGTGGGCATGGAGCAGCATGCCGAGCTCTCCCACCGCATCCGCGTCTTCTGGACGCGCCTTCGCCTCGGCGTAGAGCTTCTCGATCTCCTTCTTAATAGCCGGCAAGAACCCTTCGGTATCCGGCTGTGGGATCTCAGGCAGGGGTTCCCGGCGGGAAAGAGGATTCCAGCCGCAAGCAGCGATCGTCAACAGCGCCGCCAGCAGCCCGCAGGCGGCGCGTGCCGGAAAGCGGGCCACGGGCGCGGGATGATTGGCGCGGGTGTTTGGAAACTCCATCCCAGCCCTCACCCCAATCGTACCGCCCCGCCGGCCGGCCGCACATCAAGGCCGACTACCAGCCAGGGGCGCCGATGGCCTTCTGCGCGGCGGCGACTTCATCGTAAAGAGCCGGATTCGTTTGCCGGAGGCGCGCCAGAATAGCGGCGGTCTGGGTCCCCACGTTCACCCACGGAACCGCCCGCCCCTGGAAGTCTATCCCTTTGACGTCCTGCGAGCCCCGGTGCAGGGCCACCACCCGCCATCCGTCGTCGAGCACCGGCGAGCCCGACG
This sequence comes from Solibacteraceae bacterium, assembly GCA_026984795.1. Lineage (GTDB taxonomy): Bacteria > Acidobacteriota > Terriglobia > Bryobacterales > Bryobacteraceae > JALSRK01. The sequence goes on from JALSRK010000046.1 coordinate 34,001, forward strand.
ATCCGTACCGCGTGTCGGTGAAGTACCGGAGCGTCTCGGCGTCGCCCGCCGAAACGAGGTTGTTCCGGCAGGCCAGCTTCTTCGGATCCCCGTCGGGGTGCTGGATGATGTTCACCGGGATCCGTGTAGCCGCGCCTGCATCGAGCAGCAAGGGCTCGCGCCGCACCGGCAGCGGGCGGCGTACGCGCCCGTCCCCCGCGGAGCCGGGCGGCCCAGGGACCGGTCCCTTCAGCCGCAACACGGCGTAGTCCAGCCCGATGTCGGATGCCTCGAGCCGCTCGACGTTCACCGGGGCGCCCCTTGCTCCGTGGGCTTCATAATCGAAGCGGGCTGTCGCCTGCGCCGCCTGCAGCTTCAGATCTTCGGCGGCGGGCTGTTCCCGGTCCGGGCGCGCTTTGACGACGTGCTGGTTGGTCACCAGCAGCTCCGGCGCGATCAACCAGCCGCTCCCGAGATAGAGATCCGGATCCCGGCCGACGAGCCGCGTCTGGCCCCGGTCGTAGCGCGGCACTTCGACCCTGGCCACCGCGAGCCCCGCCTCGTGGCCCCGCCGCAGGAACCCGAACGGCACCATGTCGTTGAAGTGGACGACACGCTCCTGGATCTCCCGGCGCAACTCCGGTAAGGCGCCCGCGTTCTCCACCGGCCGCTCGCCTTGCACGCACGCACCCACGCGGCTCAGCATGGCGCGGAACGTTTCTCCCTCCTGTTGCCCCGTGGTCAGCCGCGCGGCGTTGCGCAGCCAGACGAGCAGCGGCACCTCGCCGCCCACCAACTTCTCGGTCCGGTTCAGCTTGCCGAGCGTGTCCAGCAGGTTGAAGTTCGCGTCGCCGCCGGCGGCAGGCAGCCTGCCACGGAAGAAGGGGTTGATACCGCTCTGCAAAGAACGCAACGCCTCGTTGCTGTTGAACCCGGCCCGGACGGCGGCGGCGTAGAGCTTGTCGATCTCTTCTTCCGGCAGGTGGCGAAAGCTCATGGCGGCCTCCCGTCCCTTTTCTCAGAACCCAGCCTTCAGCCGGATGTCGGCAGCCACCAGGTCGCGGATGCGGCGCGACAACGCCGCCCCGTGCGGAACGGCCCGGACGACCTCGGTGAGCACCCGGTCCACCACGCCGAACTCCACCGCCCGCCGGGCCACGTCGCTCCAGGTGAGCTTGCGCCTCTTCCGCAGGCCGGCCTGCCGCGCGATATCGGATTGCCGCTCGCGGAACTCCTGGCTGGCGGCCGCCGCCTCCTGGAGAATCTCCGTCAGGTTCTCTATCCCCTCTTCGCCTGCGGCCTCCGGCTGCATCACTTCGATCGCCCGTTCCAGCACCGGCGTCTGCTCGGCTCCCACCTCGGCCACGACCTCTCCGGTGACCGCCTGCTGCCGCAGCAACACGTCCGACGGAGCCCGCAGAAACGCCTCGGTCAGCTCCTCGGCGGCGCGCCCAGCCTCGGCTTCGGGAGCGCCGAGGCGCTTCAAACCCGCCACCCGCAGCCGTAACAGCGCCAGTTCACCCGCGGCGTCCTCTTCGTCCCGGGCCATCTCGAGAGCACGGCCGAGGTAGTCGTGGAACTGTTCGGCTTCCCCGGCTTCCAGGGCAAGCCGGGCGCCCTCCTCGCACAGGCCCCGGGCGGCGCGCCGGTCGCCGGTTTCCAGCACCGGATCCAGAGACTCCTCGATGCGCCGCAAGGCGTCCTGCGCCCGTCCCAGCATTCCCAGCGCCCTTGCTTCGAGTACAAAGAGCGGGCTGTTGAGCGTCCGCTCGCGCCGCTCATGGAGCAGTTTCAGGGCGGCTTCCGGTTCCCCTGCGGCCAGCAGGTCGCTCACCTGGCCGGCGGCGTGGGCCTCCCAGTCGTCCAAGTCGGCCTGTTGCCAGTCCAGCTCCTCGGTGTGGCGGCCGAGCCGCGCGGCCAGCCACGCCCGCGCGCGCGGTGGCAGCGGATCGTCCCAAGCGCGCTCCAGACCCTGCGGCTCGAGCGCCTCGCCGGCCGCCGCTTCCAGTTCCTTGCGCCCCTGACCGAGCATCATGCGGTGGTAGAGCTCCTCGCCCCGGGCGACGGGCCCCGAGCGCCGGGCGTACCAGTCTACGGCGCGGGTGTGAATCTCACGGATCGTCGCCTCGTATTCCTTCGCGCGGAGCATCACCCGCAGCATGATCCGCCTCACATCGGAACGGTGGCGCAGCGCCCCGTCCGGCGCCTCCTCGACCAGCGAGACTTCGCGGCGCAGCCCGTCGAAGAGCGCCTCGGCCCTGGCTCGATCCAGACCGCAGGGCTCCGCGAGCACTTCGGCGATGATCTCGGCCGTGATGCGCCGCAGCACCAGTCCCGGATGGGCCAGCTTCCGCAGTTCGGGATCGCGGATATGCTTCAGAATGCGGTCGTAGAGCTGTCCCTGGATCTCGGCGGCCTCGATCCGCTGCAGCAGGAATCCCCGGTTCCGTACCCCCTCCAGTGCAGCGGGCCCGGCCCGGCGGACCACCTCGGCAGCCAGGTAGAGGCTCAGCGGACTGCCCCCGACGCGCCCGACGATGTGCCGCCGCAGGCGCGGATCTTCGACCCCAAGCGCCTCGAGCACCTCGGCCGCCGCCCCTTCTTCCAACTCCTTCAACGGGAGTGGCCGCGCATCGAGCATCTTGGCTCGCGCCCGTCCGGAAACCACTACCCGCAGCCGGGGATACAGACCCCCCATTGCCCGCAGCCACTTCTCGATCTGGAGTTCGGCGGCCGGCCCGGCGATTTGCACCTCTTCGAAGGTGTCGAGCACCAGCAGGAACGGCGCCGGCTCCTCGCCGGAGAGCTCCATGGAAAGCGCCTCCAAGCGGGACGCGAGCGCCTCCGTCATGCGGCGCCAAAGCGCGCTTCGTCCCTTCTTCGACGCCGAACCGTGGAGCTTCCGTTGCGCCGGGCTCCTGGCGGTGGAATCCGGAATGCGCCGCCGCGCCTGGACCGTCGTGCGCTTCCACCGCTCGGCCAGTTCCGCGAAAGCGAAACCCGGAAACTCCCGGGCGAGTTGTTCGGCGGTAGCGGCGAGTAGAGTCTCCGGGCGGCGGGGATCCAGGTAAGAGTTGTCGAAGTCGAGGTAGGCGTACGGAATACGCGCCGTGCCTTCGAGTTCGGCGTGGTCCAGGATGAACCGTGCGATCAAGGTCGATTTCCCGATGCCTCCGGGCCCCCATACGGAGATCGGGTCGCGTTTCCAGGCTTCGATGGTCGAGGCCACGAACCGCCGGACGCCTTCGACGAGGCCGCTCGCTTCGTGCGCTTCGACGAAATCGCGGAGGGTCTCCAGTTCCTCCCGGCGTCCCCGGAAATGGGTCCCGGCGAGGGCGTGGAACGGCTCGACCAGTTTGCGCAGCTCCAGCGCTTGCCGCACCTCCTCGAGCGTCACCGGCGTCTCCGCGACGCCGTCGAGCCAGGCGAGCACACGCTCCAGTTCGCGCAGTTCGTCCAACGAGCGGTCCCGCAACTCCGGCTTCTTCCCGGCCAGAAGCTCCAACAGCAGCCTCGTGTGCGCGTCCTGGAGCCCGGGGTTGGCGGCCGCGGCCTCTTCGACGCGTTTCTCGCGCAGCAAGGCGGCGAGCGTCCGGCGGCGGATGCAAAGATCGAGCATCCAGCCGCCCGGCGGCACCTCGTCGCAATCCGCCGCCAAGACGGCCAGGGCGCTTCCCCGGCCCCCTTCCTTTTTGCCCCTTTGTCGGGACCCCGCCGGGCGGAGGCGGCGTGGATCGAATGGCCCAAGCACCGCCGCCGCCTCGCGGAAAGCGCGCCGGAGCCCTGATATGGCTGGTTCCGAAGCCGGTTTGGCAAGCGCCCGCTCCAGCAGCGCCTCGAATTCCTCCGACTCAAAGCCGCGCGCCGAGCTCATAGGAGATCCTTTCCACGTTCTGCTTCAAACGGAACATGTAGGCCTGGCTGCCCGGGGGAACGGCCTGCAACGCCTTGGCCGCCGCCGCCCGGCAAAATGCGGCTTCGAGCTGCGGGAACCGTTCTTTGAAGAACTCGGCCAGCTCCTCGGCTGCCGGGTCCACCAGGACCTCGCGGTGGAACTTCCGGGCCTGGGCGCGGAGGCGTGCGTGCCCGAAATCGAGCAAGACGATCCGCAGCCGCCGGAACCTGGTGTCAGAAGCCGCCAGGGCGAGCAACTGGTCGATGAACAGCGCTGTCTCCTCACGGACGCTCTCCTGGTCGAATCCGTCGAGCACCAGCCAAATGTCGTGGTCGGATTTCTGGAGTTCGTCGGCGACCCACTCGATGAGCAGGCTCACCCGGCGTTCGCCTTCGATCAGGTACAGCGGCGCCATCGTCCGGGGGCCTCCAGACTTCTGCACCAGCCTCATGGCCACACTCGCCGCCTCGAAGAACGAAGCGGTGTCCGGCTTGGCCTCGAAGGCCGCCACGCGGAAACCGCCGGTCCGGGCCGCTTCGTCTTCGATCAGGCGCGCCGTGTAACTCTTCCCCATGCCATCGGCGCCGTTGATCACCAGGATGGGCGCGGCGTCCCGCCGGAGCAGGCGCCGCAAAGCCCGGCGGACCTGCTTGCGGTCGAGGAACGGCTCGCCGCCCCCGACGAGAATGGACGCGAACGCCGGTGGGGCTCCGGCCACGCCGGGGGGCGACTCCGCCACGGCACGGATCTCCGTCAATTCCACGGCGACCCCGCCCGGGTCGATCACCCGCAGGGTCGCCCGCAGCGCTTCCAGCTCGCGCCGGCAACAGACGAGGGCGAACTCGACCAGTCCGCCCACCGTGGCCCCCGGCGGCGCCTCGAGGATGCGCCGGTCGCCCACGCACCGCCGCAGGGCTTCGAAAGGCCGTCCTGATTCGATGAAACAGTTGATCAGCAACTGTTTCAGGATCTTCTGCTGGTCGTCGCTCAACAGCACCGCCTATCACTCCTCCGGGGTCCCGCGCAGCGGGTCGAGGATCCACTCCAGGTCCGCCGCGCGTAGCGTGCCGTCGTGGAAGCGGCGCTGCAAGCCCGGTACGGAAGCTTCGCTGATCGCTGGCGCTTCAACCTCCGGCAAGACCACCGCGTAGTCGATATCCGACACCGAGAGCCGCGGCAACGACTTCGTCGCGCCGAAACCGAGCAGGTCCGCCACCGCCTGGATCACGGCGTCGTCCTTGTACAGGTCCGAGTGCCGGCCGGAGGCTTCATACAGTTCGGCGAGTTGCGCCACCGCGGCGGCGCGCAAAGGAACCGTCCCATCGCCGGGGCCGTTGCGGGGGCCGGCCTCGAGCCTCCCGTTCCGCACGCTGGAGACGACCGTCGCGTACCGCCGGCAGACGATACCGCTCGTGCGCGCCAACAGGGGCGATTCGAGAATCTCCGCCTTCAACCCCCGGCTGGCGTCGAGCCACCGCTGAGGCGGCGCGTCGCTTCCCGGCCAGGCGCCGGACTGATACAACTCCCCGGCGCCGTCGAAAAAGGCCGGGGTCGGCAGCATGTCGATCAACCCGGGCAGGCCGCGGGCCAGCCGCTGCAGGTCGGGAATGTCGTCCTGGCGGGAAATGGCAGCCAGAGTCTTGAAGAACGGATAACTGCCCAGCACCGCCTCGAGAGGAGCGTAGCTGCCCCCGAGCGGCGCGCCGGCAAAGACGGCCCGCTGGACCCGGTCCGCCCACTCGGGGTGGCGCGAGGCGTACAGCGAGGCGACCAGTCCGCCCATCGAGTGCGCCACCAGGGCGAACCGCCGTCCGGGATTGCCGGCGGCCAACTGTTCGATGAATCCCGCCAGCCGGTCGGCGGAGACCTTCACCGGTTTCCGCCAGTCAAAGGAAAACTCATGGACGACGAACCCCGCCTTGCGCCACCGGCGGACGGCTTTACCGTAGGCGCTTTTCACGTGGCCGTCGGGTCCTAGCCGCAAATCCGGCGCGGCGTCGGTCAAGCCGTCTTCACCCAACTGCAACTTCTCGGCCATGTTGCCAGCCATCAACGCGCGAACGCTGAACCACACCCGCCGGCCGGCGCCCCAGCGGTTGGCGAGATGGGAACCCATGATCCCGTGCAGGAAGACGATCTCGGGCAGTTCACGGTCCGGTTCCGGATAGCCGAAGGCCTCCCGGCCCAGGCGGCCCTCGGTCTCCAACTCATCGATCAGCTCGGCCGCGTCTTCTTCGCCCAAGACGTTCACGAGACGGGCTCGGGTCTGTTCCGGATCGCGTTCCAGCAGATCGAGAAGCTGCGCATCGGTGGTTTGCTCGAACCAGTCGGCGGCCTCTCGTTCGACGGCGGTTTCCTTCGACGCCCGAGGCGCTGCCGCACCAGACGACGCGGCCTTCCCGTTGGGATCCGCTCTGCGCCACTGTAGCTCCCATGGAACAGCGCCTCGGACGGGCGCATCGTGGAACACGACGCCGGCGTCGAGTACGCGTGCATCCCGGGCCAGTTCCCACGCCGGCACAGCGTAGTTGGCGCGCAGATAGAGCCCGGCGAAGTGCAGGCCGATCACCCGGCCGGTCGTCAGGTCGATTACCGCGGACCCGGAGTTGCCGCCCAGCGTGGAGCTGTCGTGAGTGATCGCCTCGACGCTGTTGCCGAAAGACCGGATGACAGCTTCGCCGGTCAACTTGCCGGGCTGCAGCCGTTTCCGCTGGTAGATCCCCCGGAAGATGCGGTTTTGCAATTGGACGTCGTTGCGCGGGTCTTGGGCCGGGTAGCCGACCACCGCGACCTCCCGCGTGCGCCACTCCCCGGGCTCCCGGCCCTCGAGCGTCAGATGGCCGCGTCCGCCGGGCAGCCCCTCCACCTCGAGTAGCGCGCAGTCCCAATACGGGTGGATCATCACTACCCGCCGCACTCTCGCCAGCGCCGGAGGCGACGGATAGACTTCTTGTTTGAAGTCCACCGCCGCCCCCAGCCCAGGGCGGAAGACGATGTCCCGCCGGCCCAGCCCGTCGGTGAAGATCTCGGCCACGTGCCGGTTGGTCATCAACAGGCCCGGACCCACGACGAAGGCCGTCCCGCCGTACGGAATCGACGGGTGTCCGGGAACCTCGACACGCCCGATCGAAGGGATCGCCTCCTCGATGCGCCGGCGCAGGTCCCCGGAGCCGAGGTGCGTCCAGGGGGGCGGGGGCGCGTGAAACGAATCGTTCCATACGTCCACCACCGGGCGGTAACGTGGAAGCACGATCGCCTCCAGGGCGGAGACCTGCTCCTCGTCGAGTTCCCTGTCCGTGACGGCCCGGTCCAAGCCCTCCAGCGCCAGGTCCATTTCTTGAGACGTCGCCTCTGCGGCGCCTCCGCCCGGACCGCCGAGCGTCTCGGCCGCCGTGAGCACTTCGCGTTTCTCCCCGCCTTCGAGAACCTCTCTCAAATATGTGCGGAGGAGATCCTGCTTCTCATGGTTCATGGTTCGATCGCTCCCTTCTCTATCAGCGGCGCACCGGGTTCCGCGCCCGGGCTCCAAATCGCCAGAATCGTGCCGCCGGCGCGGCGCCTCGCGGCTTCCTTCAGCACCGGGACCCGGGGATGCTCCAGGCCGAGCGAGGCCGCCAGCCTGCCCAGATGAACGACGCCCCGGTAGAACAGAGGCAGCCCGCGCTCGAGCGCTTCCCGGCAAAGAGCGGCGGCGCTGCTGTCGTCTCCAGCCAGGCGGGCCAGGGCGGCGCCGATCACCAAGCCGTCGCTGAGATCCCCGAAGCGCCGCTGCAAGCTGAAGCTGCTCCGCTCAGCAAGCTCTCGGGCTCCGGGAAGACCGCCTCGGGAAGCTTCCATCAACTGAAGTCCCGTATACGCGCCGAGCACGCTCGCCACCGGATCCTCTCCCCGGGTGAGAATCGACAGCTCCTCCCGGTTGCCCGGGGTTTCCGACTGGATCTTGCCCCGCGGCGTGAGAATCTCCAGCGCCGCCTCGGTCTCCCCGCCGTGCAGGAACCGTTGGGCCAGCTCCAGCCGCCGCTGCAAGAGAACGTCGCCACCGGATGCATCGAGCGGCGGGAGAAACGCGTAACCGGCGACGCCGCCGTTCGTGTCGCGGTGGAGTATGACATTAGTGATACGGCCCGGTAGTACAGGCAGCGAAATCCTCATCCGCTCCCCGTCCGTCTGCCCCTCCAACAGATACGCTCCGGCCTCGAGGGGCGCTGACGCCGCGGCGACGTTGGGAAGAGCCGCCGGCAGCAGCGCCAGGCCGGCCGGAACCGCACCGCCGTCCATCTCGGAAAGCGACAACCCGGCCGCAAGCAGCGAGTCTTCCGCGCCGGCGGCCTCATCGACCACCACCACTTGCACCGCTCCCCATCCCTCCGGCGGGGACCCCAGGACGGGCAGCGCCTCGCGCAGCCGCCCCAGCCGCCAGGCCGTTTCCGCCGTTTCACTCCCTGGAGTCAGCGCCAGGGCCATGGCCAGCAGCGTGGTGACCTCCGGCAACCCCACCTGGGGCGCGCCCAGACGCTCGGAGACCCGCAGCGTGTTCACCCCGGTAGCGTCGATCTCTCCGATGGCGCAAGCCGCCGTCAAGGTCGGGCGATACCGGATGGCCGGCGGCAGGATCTCCACTTCGGCGGCTGCGCCCGGTTTGAGAAAGACCGGCTTCTCCGCCACCCCGCGCGGGTCGTGCAGACGGATGGTGTAGGAACCCGGCTCGGCTGTCTTGAGTTCGATCTGGCCCGCGCCCACTGCTACGCGCCGGCCGCTGGCGTCGCGAATCTCGATCGGAACCAACGGGTCCCACGTGAACGCCCGCAGCGACGCTCGAGCCGGCGGGGCTGCGGCGGCTTCCACAACCGGCGCGTCGGCGTCGGGCACATCCATCCTCCCGGCCGCCGCCTGGACCGTTTCCGAGGCGGCAGGCGCGGATGGGACCGCCGGCGTCATCTTCAGCCCCACCTCGGCGTCGCGCATCAGCCTCACCGCCACCGGCTCGGCTTCGAAACCCGGCGCCTCGGCCTCGACCAGGTAGTCGCGCGGCTTCAGCGCCATCACATGTGGAACGTTCAGGGGAGGACCGGCCTCGCCGCTCACCCCGGCGCCGAGCGCACGAACCGTCGTCACGGTCGCAGCGCCGGGCGGCTGCAGATCCACGGAAAGGTTCAGTGGTGGGACCTCCTCTTCGGCGAAGGCAGCCAGCACGGGGCTCGACGAACGCTCCCCGCGCAACGTCGGGACCTGGAACGAACCCGCCCCGGCCCCCACATCCAACGCGGCCACCTTCCGGCGCACCTCCCCGGCCACGAACCGCAGCAGATCTTCCGGCCGAACCTCATAGCGCCGCTTCAGCAGGTTGTATCGCTTCGCCGCACCCTCCCCGCGCAGTCCGCGCAGCAGCGCTTCGGTGAACACCCCGCGCTCGTCGTTGGCCCGGCTGCGATCCTCGTTCGACTTCAACCCTCGCGAAGTGGCCGCGAAGACGAACTGCTCCACCTCCGGCCTCATTTCGGTCACGTCCGGGGCGATCGGGAAGGGACCGGCGTTGAACCGCCCCTCGAACGGAACGTTGCGGCAGGCGTCGATGAAGAAGAACTGCAGGCGGAACCGGCTGGTCTTCAAGTAATCCAGCAAACCCTGCACCTGCAGCGACAGCGTGGGCGCCGCGGTCTTGAAATCCGATGGCAGGATCGCGTCGCCGCCCAGCAGGCCGGTGGCGGAAAGCCCGTGGCAGGAGATGTGAACGTAGAGCCTGTCATCCGGCCCTGCGGCCTTGCCGGCAAGGTCCCGGACCGCCCACACGATCTTCTCGAGCGTCGCTTCGCGGTGCTCCAGCCCCGGCGGAGGTTCTGGACTCCAGTCGGCCCGGCTCAGCAACAGGTGCAGGCGCCGCGCCGCCACCCCTCCCCGTCCGGCCCCGGTAAGCCAGGCGGCCATCGCCAGCGCATCGCGCACGGCCCCTTTCAAACAGAGCCGCGGCTCGGCATACTTGTCGATGCCGACAACGAGAGCCCAATCGGCCATGACGCCGCTCCGGCCGCCTCTATGCGATCCCGGCGTCCTGCATCCGGAAGAAGACCCCCTCGTCGAGCGTCAGGTAGTCCGGCTCGATCCGGCCGAGCTCCCGGGCGGCCATCCGGCCGGCGTCCAGCGGATCCACGGCCGTGTAGCTCTGCGTGGCGTCGTCGTAGATCAGCCGCACCGCCTGGAAGCCGAAGACGATCGGGACCTTCCCCTCGTAGGTCACGCTGCCCTCGGCGGCGCGCGCCACGTCCACGTCCAGCTCCCCGCTGACGGCCTGCTGGATTACCGGCACGTCGAGGCCCACGCGAGCGCCGTTCTCGCCCTTGGCCTGGACCGTCATCCGGGTCGTCTTCAGCGTCGAGTTGACCACATAGACCTTGTCGTCGATCAGCGCCGAGGTGATCGTGTTCTGGTCCGGCCGGATGCTCGCCGTCGTCAGAAACTGATCGAGAAGGTTGATGTCGGCATGGTCCTCCTGAACGTCGTCGAACTCGAAGATCAGGCTCCGCGCCCGGCTGTAGCCGGCGGTCAATCCAAGATCCGAGCCGCCAAAGGCCCGAATGATATTTCCGAGAATGTTCAGCCCGATTTCCAACTTCATCGAGCTGGTTTCTTTACCCGAAATGCCGCCTGGAGCAATGTTGTCTTCGCTCACCGGCGGCATTTCGTTGGCGCCGGGCACCATGATGGCCTCCAGGAAACCTGTGCGCTGAAGGTCTTTCTTGCCTGTCCGCACGAGAGTTTCAAGAGGCGCCATGTCGGATCTCGGCAACCGCACGACGCAGTAACCGAGGTGCTTCAAATAAGTGATGGACTGGTCTGGACGTGACATTCCCCCCTCCTAAACAGAATGCGCAGAAGATGGCTGGACTCTTGCATCCTAAACCAGACCGTAGAGAAACACAAGACAATTCGTGCATTTGGCGCGCCCCAGCGGGGAGCGTGGGAAGGGGAATTAAGAATTCCGGATTAAGAAAACTCTTGTCACCGGGTCGAGTCGGCGCTCGGGACGAGGGCGGATTTTTCAACTCCCGCCGCCCGGTAGGTGTAATCCCGGTGGCGCCATTCCGAACCGATTCTCCATGAGAGGCGGACGTAGAGTTTGCGGCCGTCCCGGGGCAGCCCCTCGACGGTGGCCGAGCGGTTCAGCCCCTGGTCCTTGCCATAGATGTCGGCGAGCTGCGGCGCGGTGCCCACTGCCAGGTAGTACTGCTCGGCCCCGGCGGCGCGGGACCACTCGAACCGGCACTTCCCTCCCGGCAAGGCGGCGCCCGGCGCGGGCTCGAGCATCTCCGGCCGGGCCGGAGCGAACCCTGCCGCCTGGTAGACGAAGTCCCGGTGCTTCCAGGCGTTGTCCACGCGCCAGAGAAGCCGGACGAAGATCGCCCGGGCGTCCTGCGGAATCCCCGTCACGGTGGCCGATGTCGCGCCGTCCGCGTTGCCGGCGTAGATATCAGTCGCATTGGGCGCGCTGCCCACTTTCAATAAGTACAAAGAGACGTTCTCTCCGGGGGTCCAGGCGAAGGTCACGCGCGGCCCTTCCAGCTTCGTTCCCGGCGGAGGTTTGACAATCCGAACGCCACCCTCGGAAACTTCCGTCCCGGCCGCCGGAGTCAGGTACTCGTAGTCTTCGTGGTACCACTTCTCGCCGAGACGCCAGAAGAGCCGCACATATAGCTTGCGGCCGTCCAAAGGGACGCGGTTCACCGTCACCGCAGTGCGCCGGCCCGCGTCCCGGCCGAAGATGTCCTCGGCGTCTACCGAGTGGCCCACCTTCAGGTAGTACTGCTCGATGCCCTCCTCGCCCTTCCAGCGGAACTGCACCGTTGAGTCCGTCAGCAGAGAACCGGGCGGCGGCGCGACCAGTTCCGCCGAAGCCCGGACGTGCTTCTGAACGAAATCCGTGACGTAGCCCAGCGAGCGCAGCGCCTCGAGATGTTCCCGGGCCATCACCACGGGCTCGGCCAGCGATTCTTCTTCTCCGGCGCGGCGGAACGCCATCAGGCGGTGATAGAGATCGTCCAGCAAGGCCGTCTGTTCGCCGCTCAGGTTGTCTCGCTCCCCGGGATCCGCCCGAAGGTTGTACAGCTCGGGACGGGGGTCTCCGGTCAAGTGCACGATCAGTTTCCAGTCGTTGGTGCGCACCGAGCCAAGCTGGTAGCTCAACTGCCCATAGGCCGGGGGCGCCGGCGGCGGCTTCGGCTCCCGCCAGTAGACCGACAGGTTGCGCCCCGCGTAGTCCGGATCGAGCCGGGTGAGACCGAAAGACTCTGGAGGCTGCACGCCGGCCAAGGCAAGTAAAGTGGGCGCCACATCGAGGAGCCGCACCTGTTCGGTTACGACCTTGCCCGCCGGGATCCGCCCCGGCAGTCTCATGATCAGCGGCACGAGCAGAACTTCGTCATAAAGGGTGCGGCGGTGCCCCTTCTTGCCGTGCTCAAAGAACTCATCGCCGTGGTCGGCCGTGACGGTGACGAGGGTCTCGTCGAAGAGGCCGCGCTCGCGCAGGAAATCGAAAAGTCGTCCGAGATATTCGTCCGTATAGCGGATCTCGCCGTCATAGAGCGCTACGATGTGCTCGAGGTCGCGGGGATCCATCTTCGGATTGATCGCCCGGTTGCCCTCGAAGTTCTCGCTGGTGATCGAGCCGGTGTAGTCGGGATCGAACATCCGGTCATAGGGGCTCGGCGGGTTGTAGTCGTAGTGGACGTCCCACATGTGAAGAAAGATGAAAAACGGCCGCTCGCGCCCGCCGCGGTCCCAGTCTTCGATCCATCGCGTCACCACACGGACGAGGTCCGGCGAAGTAATTTGCCGGTGCGCGTTCCAGGCCAGAGGTAAGGCGGAGTAGTCGTCGAAGTGCTCGAAGCCCTGCCGGTGGCCGTACTCGGCGCGGAGATAGGCCCCGGAGACGAAGGCCGCGGTCGTGTAACCGGCATTGCGCAGCACTTCCGCCAGCGTCACCGCCTGGGGATCCAGCCGAGTCAGATCCGCCGTCACCTTGTGGTAGTTGGGCGGCAGGCTGGTGAGCATCGTCACGTGCGAGGGCAGCGTCCACGAGGTGGGCGCCACCGTATGGCGGAACATCACGCCTTCGCGCGCCAGGGCATCGATGTGGGGACTGGTCTCGCGCTGATAACCGTAACTGTGCAGGTGGTCGGCCCGGAGCGAGTCGATGGATATCAAGAGAATGTCGGGCTTGCGGCCTTCCGGCGGCGGTGGCGGCTCCGGGGCGCCGGCGAGAATCCCCGCCGCTCCACCGGCGAGAACAGCGAGCAGAGCCAGCCCGGCCAGCCCCGCGGCCACCGCTTTCGAGAGGGCGCCGAACCACTTCAGCCGCGCCACCGGCCACCGTAACAGCAGCCACAGCAGCCCGACCACCACCACCCCCACGGCGACCTGGGAAGCGTAGCTCAGCCGCGCGAGGCCCACCATCGACATCTCGCAGGCGAAGTGCACGATGGTGGGGGCCAGAAACAGGAGCCAGACCGCCAGTAGCGAAGCCGGCCTCCATTCCCAGACCGTGGCCGCCGCCTGGCGCGCCGCCCGCCTGCGGAACAACCGGGCCAGACCCACTGCGAGCAGCGCCACAGCCCCGGCGAGGACGGCGTTGAGCAGCACCGACGCGCCGAGGAAACGCAGAGACTCGGTGAAGGCGCTGAAATCGTAATAGCGCGAGAAGGTTCCCGGCAGGAGCCCCAGCACGTGGGGCGCAACCAGCAAGACGATCAGTTGAAACACCCAGGCCCAGCCGGTGTCCCGCGGGCGGCCGCCCTGGTAGTGATATAAGAGGCCGGCGGAATCAATGAGCACCCCGAGGACGGCGGCTCCCACCGCCGCCAGCAGCCAGGAACGCAACGGGAACCGATTCGAGCGCTGCTGCCCCACCGCCTTCAAACCAGCAGGTTAGCACACAGACCCTGCGCCTCTGGGCCCCGTCCGCTTTGCGCCGCCGCCGTTTGCATCCCAGCGGCCCGTACAGGAATCGCCCCGGTACGAGGCGTTACCGAAGCTCCATCCGGAACAGGTCGCTCTCGCGTTTCTCGAACTTGGTGAACAGGAGCGTGCGGCCGTCGGGGCTCACGTCGAGACCGTTCAGCTCGGAGTCGATCCGCGCGATCGTCGAGGTCTTCCCCGTCCCCGGGTCCAGGAGCTTCAGGATCGGGCGCCGCGGGTTTGGTCCGGCCGCCAGGTAGATGCCTGCCCGGTTGACCGAGAAGTTCATCCACTGCGGAATCGATTCTACAAGGGTGGTTTCCTCACCGCCGTCGACCGGAACCCGGCAGAGCGGCGTTTCCACAAGGCCTTTGACGTAGTACACATACTTGCCGTCCGGAGACTCCTCGGCGTAGAAGCCTCCCCCCCGCGTCACCTGTACCGCTCCACCGCCTCCGGGGGGCGCTTTCCATACCTGATAGCGGCCCGAGCGGTTCGACGCGAAATAGATCCAGCGGCCGTCACGGGACCACGAGGGGACGATGTCGTCCGCCGGATTCGCTGTCACTTGCCGCAAGGCCCCGGTGCTGACCTCCACCGTGAAGATCTCGCCCTGGTTCTGGACCCGCGAGTCGAAAGCGAGGAAACGCCCGTCGGGCGACCACCGGGGGGTGCCGGTTGTAGGACCCCCGAAAGAGGTCAGCCGGCGCAGGCCGGAGCCGTCGGCCCGCGCCACCCAGATCTCCGGCGTGCCCGAGCTGTTGGATTCCAGCGCGATCCACTGGCCATCGGGGGAGACGGCAACGTTGCTCAGGCGTTTCGTGGAGAAGGTGAGCTGCCGCGGAGCCCGGTGCGCGCTGCCCGGCCCATCGAGGCTGAGCGCCCACAAATTCGACACCTGTTCTTCCCGGCAATACACGAGGAAACTGCCGCCAGGAGCGACCACTGGATCCTGGGCGTACTCGCCGCCAAGGGGAACCGGCTTTCCCTTGCCGGCAGCGGAAATCCGCCACAAACTGCTATACCCGAGGCGGTTGGACACGAAAATGATCTCTCGCCCGTCCGGTGTCCAGGCGGGGCTCAAGGCAGCGGCGGAGCCGGACCGCAGCCGCTCGGGCCGGCCCACGGGCCTCAAGTCGGCGGTGAGTTCCTGAACATAGAACTCTCCGGCAAGGTACGTGGACATGCGCAGGAAAGCCAGCTTGTGCCCTTGCGGCGAAAACGCAGGAGTCGCGTCGCCGAGCGACCGGGCCGGCGGCGCGGTGACCTGAACGACCTGCCCGGTCTCTACCGACACCGCTTGGATGCCCGCCCGCTCAGGGGCCCGTTGGATGTAATCAGGATAGGACACGGAGAAAGCGATCCACTTCCCGTCAGAAGACCACGAGAGGTTCGAATCCGTACCCGGCACCACCGCCAGCACCCGGGCATCCCCTCCCTTCGACGGAATCAGGACGATTGCCGTGCGGTGTGCCGGTAGCTGGCGGAGGAAGGCGATGTGGGCGCCGTCGGGCGACCAGGCCGGGTTGCGCTCGTCGGCCGGATCGGAGGTCAACCGGCGCAAGTCTTCCCCGTCCACACTTTTTACGTAGATGTCGAAATTCTCTTGCCGGGGCCCGTTCCAGTGGAAAGCGACTTTGGCGCCCGTCGGCGAGAAGCTCGGGCCGGCCTCTTCGCCTGCGTAGCTTGTCACGGGACGCAGTTCGGGAATGCCTCCCGCCTCGCCTCCACTGCGCGCCTGGTAGAGGTACCAGAAGCCGAACAGGAGCAACCCACCTGCCACCGCGAGAAGCGTTCCTCGCCAGGCGGCCGGTTCGTTCCCACCGTCTACCGCGACAGGGACAACGAAGCGGTACCCGCGGCCGGGGACGGTCTCGACGAAGCGGGGATTCTTGGCGGTGTCGCCCAAGGCCTCGCGGAGGTTGTGCATGACGGTGTTGAGGCTCTTGTCATAGTTGACGTGGACCTCCTCCCCCCACAGCCTCCGCTTCAGCTCCTCGCGGCTGACCGGCCGGTCCCCGGCCTCGATGAGAACCTGCAAGGCGCAAAAGGATTGCTCGGGTAGACGAACCCTGAGGCCGTTCTTCCTGAGCTCGCGGATCGCGAAATTCGCTTCATACGCCCCGAATCGGACATTCTCGACTGGAGAACCTCCCTGCCGTCCGGCCCGGCGGCGATCGAACAGACCCCAGCGCAACTTCTACACCCTACTAG
The DNA here is from genome assembly GCA_026984795.1 of Solibacteraceae bacterium. GTDB lineage: Bacteria > Acidobacteriota > Terriglobia > Bryobacterales > Bryobacteraceae > JALSRK01. The sequence goes on from JALSRK010000046.1 coordinate 50,037, forward strand.
CGAGTATAACAACCCGCCGGCCCCTCGCATGCCAGGAGAATTCATGGTGACAACTTCTGCAACGACATAGCGTTGCGCTTTTATTACCGTTTCACCAAGATTTGGCTTGACAGTGCGGCTCGCCCGTGGCCAACTGCAATCGAGTTGTAGTTTGCGCACTCGCCGGGGCCGGTGCGCGCCGGCGCCTCGCGAGGGCTTCTTTAGGGAGGTGCTCAAGACAATGAAAAGGTTAGTCCAATCGTGTGCCGGAAGTAGACCCGCGGCTCCGTTGTGGCTGGGAATCTTCCTTCTGGCGATCTTTTTCGCCGCCCGGCCGGCGGCCGCCCAGGAGGTCAGCGCCGGCATCACCGGGGTGATCACCGATCCGTCGGGGGCGGCGATTGTTGGCGCGAAGGTCACAGCAACGAATGTGGATCAGGGAATCGAGTGGACGACGGAATCCAACGAGCAGGGGATTTACTTCTTCCCGCGGCTGCCGGTCGGCCACTACGAGGTTCGTGTAGAGTCCCAAGGATTCAAGGCCGCTGTGAGGAAGGGCCTGGTTCTCGAGGTGAACCAGCGCGCCCGGGTCGATCTCACGCTCGAGATCGGTGAAGTCGTCGAGTCGGTTGAAGTCACCGGCGAGGCCCCGCTCCTGAATACAGACACGACGATTGTGGGCCAAACGATCGATACATCGACACTTACGGATGTTCCACTGGCAAGCCGCAACTTCATTGAGCTGACGCTGCTGGCCCCCGGCGTCACGGTGACCAGCCTGTCGGGGCTGCGCAGTGGCCAGCGCAGCGGCTACGGAGCGCCGCGGCCGTATGTGAACGGCAACCGCGCCCAGGCCAACAATTTCATGCTGGACGGCATCGACAACAACCAGGTTTCGGACAACTACACGGCCTACAACCCCAACCCGGACGCCATCCAGGAAGTGAAGATGATCACGAACAATGCGTCGGCGGAGTTCGGCAACTTCCAAGGCGGCATCATCAACGTGATCATGAAGTCCGGCACCAACGCCTACCACGGAACCGCCTTCTGGTTCGTGCAGAACGACAAGCTCAACGCGAACAACTGGGCCCGGAACTGGCTCGGCCTCGAGCGCACACCGGTGCGCTGGAACCAGTTCGGCGGCACTTTCGGCGGCCCCATCAAGCGGGACCGTCTGTTCTTCTTCCTCGATTACCAGGGGTTGCGCAAGAATAGTCCGACGTCCGTCAACACGATCAGCGTGATCCCGGGGGCGTTCCGGCAGGGCGACTTCTCTCGTTTGCTCGCTGAGCGGGGAGTCCAGCTTTACGACCCGATGACGCTGGACCCTCAAGGCAACCGGGTCCCCTTCGCCGGCAACCAGATCCCAGGCAACCGTATCGATCCGGTCGCGGCGAACCTCTTCGCCCGGCAGGAACTCTACCCGCTGCCCGTGAACAACAATCTGGAACTGAACTATCCGAACGCGCGCCGCAGTCACTTGTACACGGACCAAGGCGACGCGAAGATCGACTTCAAGGCCAGCAGCGCCGACGACATCAGCTTCCGCTACTCCAACAGCCGGCAGCGGCAGCCGAGCGAAAACAGCTTCCCGCTTCTGTTCCCCGGTTTTAATAATGCGCCCTTCCAGGCCGGGGTACTCAACTGGACTCGAACCATCTCGCCGAGCATCGTCAACGAGGCGCGGTTCGGCGTCAACCGCATCATCATGGACATCGGCGCCTCGGACAACGGCGTCGGCAACCTCGCCGAGGAGCTGGGAATCATCAACGGCAACGATCGGGGCCCCGGCCTTCTCCAGTTGCGCTTCCAGGGCGGCCTGGCCAGCAACATCGGCAGCAACAACATCGGCCCGCGGGCTCAGTTCTTCAATACCACCTTCCACTGGGCCGACAACTTGACGATCATCAAGGGACGCCACATGATCAAGACCGGCGGCCAGATTCTGCGCCAGCGCATGAATACCCGCTACACCGGCAATACCGGCCGCACGGGATTCATCCAGTACAACGGCCAGTTCACCGGCAAAGACATCTCGGCCAAAGGATTCGCCGAAGCGGACTTCTTGCTGGGCGCCGTTTCCCGCATCGGCCGCGGCGTCGACAATCTCTGGGGACACCGCAAGACGATCTTCGGCATCTATATCCAGGACGACTGGCGGGTCACCGACAATCTGACGCTGAACCTGGGAATCCGGTGGGAGTACCACACGCCCCTGGTGGAGGTCTACGACCGGCAGACCAACTTCTCCCCGTACACGGGCGAGATCCTGCTCGCCGGCCAGAACGGCAACAGCCGCGCCCTCTACAACCCCTTCAAAAAGGACTTCCAGCCCCGCGTTGGTTTCGCTTGGACGGTGCGGGAGCGCACCGTGATCCGAGGCGCCTACACCATCTCCTCTTACATGGAAGGCACCGGGACCAACCTGAGGCTACCGATCAACCCGCCGTGGCAAACCGAGTTCGAGAACCGCTGGGACGACGGCAGCGTCACTCAGCCGGTGATCTCCACCGCCGAAGGCGTCATCGCCGCCGGGTCGAAAGACCCTTACGACGGCGCCAACATCCGCCTGTGGGACTTCAACGTCCGGCCGGCCAACACCCAGCAGTGGAGTCTGATCATCGAGAACCAGTTGCCGGGCAACACCGTCTTCTCGGCCGGCTACATCGGTCAGCACGGCACCCATCTCGTCACCCCGATGCCCTACTTCCAGCGGATGCTCAATCCTGACGGGACCACGTCCCCGAGTCCGTACTTGTCCGGGAACCCGCAACTCAAGAACATTTCCCAGATCTCGGGCACGGAAACCAACAGCAACATGATCTACCACGGCCTGCAACTGAACCTGCGCCGCCGCATGACCGCGGGCCTGGCGTTCCAGACCTCCTACACCTTCTCGAAGACCATGACCGACTCGCTGGGCTTCTTCGGCGACGTGGGCCAGGTGGGCGGCCCGTCCGCCTACTGGCAGTACCTCTACGACAAGAAAGCCGAATGGGGTCCCGCCTTCTTCGACGCCAAACACATCTGGACCAGCTCGTTCATCTACGAACTGCCGTTCGGACGCGGCAAGCAGTACGGAGATGGCTGGAGCCCGGC
>JALSRK010000047.1 GCA_026984795.1 Solibacteraceae bacterium
CCGAAGCCGAACCAGCGCCGGTGGAGCCGGCGCGGCCGCTCCGCATACTCCTCCGCGTCCGGCTCACACCCGCGCCGATGTCCGAAGCCGAAGCGCCCGAAACCAGGGGTGTTGGCGAATCCGCCTCGGCCCCATCCGCTGCAAAACCCGAAACCGCGCCCCGAGCGCGGCCCGAGGCCCAACGGTCCAGTCCTGTCTCCGAACGGCATGCGAATCACCTCCTGAGTCGTTCGTCGTCTCTGTGGCGGGCTCCCTTTCCGGTCCATCCGGCGCCGTGGCAGTCCTCGTCGCCGTGATTTCCGCACCGGCCCCAGCGGCCGTGGCGTTCCGCGGCTGAGCGCTCGGCGCAATGGCCGGCGGACGGGGCGGCCGGCCGCTCGTATCGCCGCCGCCCGTTACTCGCTTTCCCGGGCGCGGAAGCGGCTGATGCGCACTTTCCGCCGCCCCGTCCGAATCGTTTCCCCGCTTCTCGACCGGCCTCATGGCATCGTTGTTTTCCCGAACGGCAGCCGGGCATGCGGTAGGCGGGCCCATGGAGCTTGCCGTCCAGGTGCGCTCCGAGAACTTCTTCCACCGGACCGCAAACAAAGGGAACCACTTCGACCCCCGCTGCCCGCAGCGCCGCCTCGAGGGGTGTCGAGACAGCGCCGCAGATGAGCAGATCTGCGCCGAGTCCCGCCAGCTCCGCAGCCCGCGCGGCCGGCTCGGTCGCCGAAAGTTTGTGTTCGCTCTTCTCCAGCGGGCGGCGGCTGTGGGTCTCCACGATCCAAATCGTGTCGGCTACGTCGAAGACCGGCGAGACGCGGTCTTTCCAGCGGGGGATCGCTATCTTCATCCACACCCCGACGTACAAGTCTCATTCCACTCTCCAAGTGATTGAAAACACAGACACAGTCACGGCAGCCAGCACCCCGATCGATTGCAATTTGCAACAAAATGGTGAGCCATGTGTTGCACAATGCAATGAAAGCGCTAAGCTGGTGAATGGAAGATGAAACGGCATCAGGACCCGATTCTCGATTCGATCAACGAGGGCGTATTCACCGTCGGGCCCGACTGGCGCATCAGCAGCTTCAACCGCGCGGCCGAAGAGATCACGGGAGTCGCGCGGGAAGAAGCGATCGGACGCCCTTGCTGGGAGGTGTTCCGGGCGAACCTGTGCGAGCGGGCCTGCGCCTTGAAGCATACGCTCGAGACCGGCGAGCGCGTCGTGAATGCCAGGGCGGAGATCTTCAGCGCCGAGGGCGAGCGGATACCGATCCGCATTTCCACAGCCCTGTTGCGGGACGGCTCCGGCGAGGTGATCGGCGGCGTGGAGACCTTCCAGGACCTGCGGCCCGTCGAGCAGCTCCGCAAAGAACTGACGGCCCGTTACACGTTCGAGGACATCGTCGGCCGCAGCGCCGCGATGCGGGAGCTCTTCGAGATCCTGCCCGACATCGCCGCCAGCAGCAGCACGGTGCTCATCGAAGGCGAGAGCGGCACCGGCAAGGAACTGTTCGCCCGGGCGATCCACAATCTCTCGCC
>JALSRK010000048.1 GCA_026984795.1 Solibacteraceae bacterium
GGCAGGAACCGCCGCTGCGGCCAGGCGGCAACCGGCCGGCGGCGGGTCGAAACCGAGTCAGAGCATCGAGAAGGAGAAAGAACAATGTTCCGGACCGCAATCCAGCCCGACGCCCCCATCGACTACCGCAGCATCATCGGGGCGGTGGCCGCATTTCTCGCACTGCTCCTCTGCGGCTACCTTTTGATCGCCGGCTGAGACCGCACCCCGGCCCGGCTGCGCGACCCGCAATCGGAGGAAACATTCCGGGCGTCCGCCGCACAGCAGCCCGCGGATGAATCCCACCGCAACCCTTGAGCGCCCCCGGTGTCAGTACCAGCGGGAACTGGTCACCCGGCGGGCGCGATCCCGCGTGATCCCGTCCTCGACCGCCTCCATCGCGGCCAAGAACGAGAAAAACGACCCGAAGGGCCCATCACCCCCTCGGCTGCGCCGCCGCCCGTCCGAGGCCATGCCCGGGCACCGGGTGAAAACATCTTCCACTCAATATGTTTCAATGCCCGTCCGGCGACTTTACACCCGGGCTGATTAGTCCGGTGGGCCGGCTTTCCATCGCTTGAACAGCTCGCCGAGGTCCGCCGACTCCACGCCTGCGGGTGGATCTTGCCGGACCGCGCGGATCAGCATCGGCCGGAACAGGGGCTCGATACGGTAGTGGCCCGGTGGAACGTAGCCGAGCCGGTATACCTCCATGAGCCAGGGATCGAGCGCTTCGATCAGGAAAGGCCCGTCGCCCTGAATCTTCAGCGCAGGCTGCTCAGTGGGGCTGGCTTTTTGGAAAAGCGAGCGCAGTTCCTCCGCCGAGACCTCACCTTGGTAGACGTCCCGGCCGGCGAGCGCCCGGCGGATGTCGATCCTACTGCTGGGCTTGCCGAAATAGAAGAGATAGTACTGGCCGGGCTTTGCCAGGGCATACCCGGCGGTAACGAGGTCCGGAGCCGGCTCCATTTCCTCGTACGGGGCCGCCGTCATCACCTTTCGCAGGAAGCCTAGCCGGGGCGGGCTTTCCCCGACCAGCTCGCCTCCGACGGCCCACCACAGGATGTCGCCGGGATGGACGTAGGTTTCCCCGTGCGAGGCGTAGCCGCCGGCCATCGTTACCTTCCAGTGGCGTTGAACCACGTCGAAGCCCGTGCGGTTCCCCCACCCCTGGCCGTTGTTGCCCTCGTAGCCGTACTCGTCCACGAGGACGGGCTTCCGGTAGCGCCGGCGCGCCTTCAGCACCGTCTCGTACTGGTCCATCAGGCTATCTTGAATGTTGCAGTGCGTCACCCACGGCTTGCCGTGATCGTAGAACCGGAACCCGTTGTGGATCGCCCGGAGGTGGTGGTAAGGATCGAGCTTCTGCACGAGCTGGAAGATGTGATCCCAGTCTTTGCCGGTCTCGAAAAAGTCCCACTCATTGGCCATGGTCCACCAGACGTTGCGGAACGAAGCCAGCCGGGCGATCACATAGTGAAGATAGGCGTCATCGTTCTCCGGCCCCATGTTTTGAAAGCCCCATTTGTCGTAGGGATGGAACAGGATCAGGTCGGATTCGATGCCCAACGCCTGAAGGTCCTGCAACCGTTGTTCGATGTGGCGGAAGTAGGCCGGGTTGAAGCGCGTGAAGTCGAACCGGCCCGGGCTGGTCTTGACGTATGGGAAGAGCGACGGCTCCACCCGGTTGAAGCGGTACCACTTCGGGAATATGCAGAAGCGGACCTTGTTGAACGGGCTTCCGGCCAAGGTCGCCAGAGTTCGCATTTGCAGGCTGGTCTCGCGGTGAAGCCAATTGTAGAGCGTAGTTCCCAGGGGAAAATAGGGCGTCCCGTCGGCGTAGGCGAAGTGATAAGTGTTGCGCACGACGACAGGTCCGTGGTTCGCCTTCGAGGCAGGGGTGACCAAGAACTCTCCGCGCTTGCCGTCGAGATCCGGATTGTTGGACGAAGTGATGAAGGTCCAGCGTCCTTCTATGGTGGGCATCAGCCGGACACGCCAAATGTGGTCCCCGTCATAAAAGCCTTCGGCCCGGATCTCGGTCGCCCCGTTTCGGAAAACGGCCCGGAATTCAACCTCCGTGAAGGGGTTCTCGTACTTACGCAACGAGGTGATGGAGATCTCCTGCTGCCCCCAGCGTTCGACGGAAGGCTGGAAACTCGGCTCAGCGGCGAACAAGGAGGCCGCTGCCATCACCACGATGACTCGCCCAATTCGCATTACAATCCTCCTTTTCATTACCGTACACAATCTTGAACTACTCGTTTTTGAACTGCTCCGGGTGTCCCCGAACAGCCTTTGGGGTGGGCGGCGCCTGTCCGGTGGTGGCCTTAGGGGGAGATCTCCCGACACCGGGCTCCACCCCTAGCGCTGGCGCCCGGCGGTCCCGAGCCCCAGGGCCGGGCAAGACTTCACATTCTCGGGCCGTCAGATTCCCGTTCCCCTCCTTTCGGCCGCCCCCATCCCGTTGGAAATCCGGCGCGCCGCGGGCCGCCGGCCGCCGCCCGCCTGCTGCGCCGTGCTACAACCCGGACAGGCGGCCTTCCCGGGCCGCCGGCGATGTTTGACAACCGAACCCGACTTACGGTTGCGGTGCGCCGTGGCGCTAGCTCGTAGCGGAGCGAGGACCGCATGTCTGGCGATCTTCGCCTCCTCTTCGCCAGCAACTTACCGCCGGAGTGGTGGCGGCGGGCCCCGCGACGCGTCACACGTCCCGCCAACCGGCTGATAAGACGGCACTTGCCGCTTTCAACGTTTTTCGTCGAAAATGCGCCACGCGTCACGCCACCCCGGAGCGTACTTCAGCCGGCCAGGGCCTCGCGGAAGGCTTCGAAGATCTTGCGGTCGCCGGGGTTGGTCCGGATGCTTTCCTCCGGATGCCACTGGCAGCCGAGGACGAAGCGGCGGTCCGGCCGCTCGATGGCCTCGACGACGCCGTCGGGCGCCCGTGCGGAAACGACCAGGTAGCGGCCCAGGTGGCGGACGGCCTGATGGTGGCGGGAGTTGACCGGGTGCTCCTCGACGCCGAGGATCTCAGCCAATTTCGTTCCCGGCTCGACTTTGATGGTGTGGACGATCTCGTGGCGGCGCCCCGGCGGGGGCTTCACCCGGTGCACGGCGGCCTGGGGGATGTGCTGGTCCAGATCGCCGCCATGGACGACGTTGAGCATCTGCATGCCGCGGCAGATGCAGAGCAGAGGCAGGTCGGCTTCGAGCGCGGATTTGATGAGCTTCATCTCCATCAGGTCGCGCTCCTCGTCCGGCGGGCCGTCGGTCTCCGGGCGGGGCTCCTGCCCGTAGAGCTTCGGGTTGACGTCGGCGCCGCCGCCGGTCACCAGCAACCCGTCCAGACCCCCGACCGAGCGCGGCTCCTCGGGCGTCAGTTCCTTGAACTCGATGCCCAGCTCCCGCAGCGCGATCAAGTATGGTTCGGCTTTCTCCGGCGACCGGAAGGTCACCCCCACGATCCTGCTCATGGTTCGTCCTCTGGATTCCTTTTCTTCCAGACTAAACCAACCGGCGGCCCTCCCTGGCGCCGGCGGACGCGATGGATCTGCGCTGGGCGACAGAGCGGTGGAGGAACACACGGGCCTGTGAAGCATGTGAAGATCCACGGGGCCGGCAACAGATGCTGGGGCGTGGGGACGCCGAAGGACGAGGTCGAGCGGTCCTGCCGGAACCCGATCGCCAGGAGGGTGGCGGTCAGGGTTGTGACGGCCGGATGCGGACCAGGCCCGCCTCTGCGTCCACCTCGACGTAGTCGCCGGTGCGGATGCGGCCGAAGGCGTCCTCGGCCTCCACGGTGACCATCGGGATGCCGTTGACGATGCAGCCGAGCACGGCGAGCGAGTCCACCTCGACGTTGACCAGCGCCGCCGGGGCGTTGCCCTCGAGCCTGGCGAGCTGGAGCACCAGCGGCGTGGCCGAAGATCCCCGCGTAGACCGGATGACGAGGACCTTGCCGCCGAGGGACTCACCTTCGAGCGGGTGCCCGGCGGAGATCACCTTGCCGCTGCCGGGATCCACCTCGCCCCAGAACGAGAGCGTGGCGTCGGCCACCAGCGCTTGGCCGGCGGCGCGTCCCGAGACGACGCAGCGGGCCGGCAGGGTGAAGGCCTCAGCCACCGGGCCACCTCCCGGCGACGGCGGCGCGGATGCACGCCTCGGTGGGGGCGACGATCACCTCGGCCCCGGTCATGCCGCGGGCGTAGTGGGCTTGCTTGAACCCGTCGGTGACGATCCGGCGCGCCGGGATGCGGATGTTCGTCGGGCAGGTGTCGCAGAGCAGGCGCCCGCCGGCCCGCTCGATCACGGCCGTGTAGCCCATGGCGTCGGCTCCGCCTTTGGTGATCCGGGCGGTATCAACCCATAGGCGGATGCCCGGGGCGACGCGCCGGCCGTCGAGCAGCGCGGCGATGCGGGCGATCTCGCGGATCGAGGCGTGCGGGCAGCCGAGGATCACCGAGTCGACCTCGCCGGAGGCGAAGCTGCGCAGCGAAGCATAAGTCTCGCGGAGTTCCTTTTCGGAGAAGGTGACGAACTCTTCGGGAACCCGGCCATGGAAGGCGGCTTCGAGGGTGGGGGCCTCCGGGGTGATGCCGGCGATGTGGCACATGGTGACGCCGCCGGAGGTGGCCAGGGCGGCGCAGAGCTGCTTGGCCTCGTCCTGGGAGGGGCGGCGGAGGCCGTTGAAGACGGGGATGCCGAGGCCGGCGATGCGGCCGGTGAAGTAGCCCAGGGCGCCCCAGTCGGTGGGGTTTCGCAGTTCGGCCGACACCTCCACGCGGAGCGTGCCGCGGCGGTTCTCATCGAGCAGGACGCCGAACTCCGGCGTCCAGCCGGTGAGCGAGGCGGCCAGAGCGCTTTCGGTGCCGTGGCGCGTGGTGCGGGCGCCGAGGATCGAGTTGGCGTAGACGACCGCCGAAGATTCGGTCCAGGCGCAGATCTCGCCCTTGAGCGGCACGTTGCCCACCAGATAGGGCGCGCAGGTGTAGGTGGGGATGAACCCGGAGCGGGCCGCCAGCTCGCCCAGCTCGCGCTGGAGCTTCGCCTGGGCGGGATCGTTCTCGGGAACGTCGAGCCCGTCGAGGGTGACGAAGGCCGTGTGCAGCGTGGCGTAGCAGCCCGGAGCGACCGGCTCGCGCGCCGCGGCCCGCAGGTTGTCCACGTAACGGCGGATGGTCTCCGCCGAGGCGCCGTCAGCCACCTTGTTGGGCACGGGCAGCAGGCAGTGGGTGTTGTCCACCCGCACGAGGCGGCGGGCCCCCATGGCGCGGCCCCATTCCACCAGCCAGCGCATGCATTGGGCCATATACGGGCCGCGCGAGCCGTCGAGGACCGCCTGCTGCTCCGGGGTGAGCTCCATCGCCTTGCGATTCGCGGCCGTCAGCGGCGTCCGGCGGCTGGCTCCGGCGGCCTCATGAGCCTTGCTGCTGCCCGGAAGAAGGCGCCTCGGCCTGCTTCTTCTCGCTTTTCTTCTTGACCTTGAGCGGCGAGATGATCAGGTGAGCGCGGCGGCCTTCCAGACGCGGCTGACCCTCGATCTCGCCGTACTCGGCCAGGTCGTCGGCGAAACGCAGCAGCAGCTTCTTGCCGAGATCGACATGAGCCAGCTCGCGGCCGCGGAACTGGACGACGGCCTTGACGCGGTTGCCCTCGGTCAAGAACCGGATGGCGTGCTTCTTCTTGAATTCGTAGTCGTGGTCGTCGGTGTTGGGCCGGAACTTGAGCTCCTTGACCTGGATGACATGCTGCTTCTTCTTGGCCTCGCTCTGCTTCTTCTTCTGCTCGTACTGCCATTGGCCGTAGTCCATCGCCTTGGCCACGGGCGGAGAAGCGGTGGGCGAGACGAGGATCAGGTCGAGGCCCATGTCCTTGGCCTTGCGCACGGCGACATGCGTGGGCAAGATCTCCACGGTGCCGTCCGGGAAGACCGCGCGCACCTCCCGGACACGGATGTTCTCGTTGACGTTTTCCCTGATGCGCGGTCGGGGTCTGAAGTGTCTTCTGGGACGAAACATTAAGAAAGATGAGATTCCGGAATGCCGAAGTTCAAGGCAAGAATGAAGTGCGGAAACAGGACACGGGACTGTGCGGCCGGTGAAACCCCCCGGGCGGCGGCCGCCGTGAAGGACCCCCGTATGAATCCTCTCATTAGCCCTAAGTGTAACGGCAATCGAGCGATTTGTCTACTACCTCGGGTCGAATTCGCACCGGCCGGCGGGCGGGCTGCGGCCCGGCCGCTACGGCCGGCCATTCCAGCGCCGCTGGCCTTCTCCCGCTGCCCGGCCCAGCCCCGCCGCAACGGCAGCCCCGGCCGCGGCAAAGACCCGGCAGCCGGACTCGAGGCGCCCGCGGACGAGAACGCCGTCCTCGAGCGTGAGCTCGCCCCGGGCATAGACGCGAACCGGACCGGCGGGCCGCAGTCCCCGCACGCCGGCGCCGAGACAGACCATCTGCTCGGAGCGCAGATCGCCTTGGAAGACCGCGCCGGGGCCCAGCGTGAGGTCGCCCGCCGAGCTCAGGTTCGCCCGGATCACCGAGCCGCCGCCCACCCAGACGGCGCCCCGGGCGTCGATGTCCTCCTCGAGGAGGCTGCCCTCGGGCAGGTAGAGCCCGCCGTCGATGCGCAGCGGCCCGCGCAGCACGATCGGCTTGCGGAGCAGCAGCTCGCCGTCGTAGAGCCAGTAGCCGGCCTCGGTGGCGTAGAGCCGCGAGAGGTCCACTCCAGCGAGTTTGAGCAAGGCGCGCGAATAGGGCTCGCCGGGGGCGGGAAAGGTGATCACCCGGCCGGCCTCGTTGCGCGCCGCAGGCGGGGCGCCGGCGGGGCTCGCCGGCGTGGCGACCTCCGGCGCCGAGCAGGCCGAGGCGGTGGCGTGGAAGCCCAACACAATCTTGCGGTTCGACGCCGCTTCGCCCCCGACGCGGGCGCCCGGGCGAAGCTCCAGCGCTCCGGCGCTCACCGCCGGGCCGCGAAGCTTGACCGACGGCCCGACAACGAGCCGACCTTCGCAGGCTATCGCCGGCAGCTCCGAGCCCTTGCCGATCTCGCAGTCCCCGGCGACGTAGACCGGCCCGAGAAAGCGGCAAGAGGGGCCGCAGGAGAAGTCGCCTTTGACCAGCAGGCAGCCTTCGACGGCCTGGCCGCCGGCGATGCGCCCGGGGCCGAGGACGACAACCCTCGTGCCGTGCACCCGAAACGCACGGGCGCCACCGGCGGGAGTTTCGGGAACCGCCGCCAGCCACGCGCGCGCCCGTTCCCGCCAGGACCATCCGTCTTGGCGCTGGTCCGTCACGATTCTTCCATCGACCGCCGGGCCCCGATTCTGTAGCCGCCGGCTGGGTTCGGCGCCCGAAGCCGGCGGCGGCCTTGGAACATCTATCTACATGGTGGCGCAATTCGCGGGCCGGCTCATCCGGCTCACGGGCGGCCGCCTGAGAAAGGGGTTGGCGATGAGCGACAAAGTGGTGAAGTCGGATGAAGAGTGGCGGCGGGAGCTGCCGCCCGCCGTCTACGAGGTCACCCGCAGGAGGGGCACGGAACCGCCGTTCACCGGCGAATACTGGAACCACAAGGCCAAGGGGGCCTACCGGTGCCGGTGCTGCGGAGCCGAGCTATTCTCTTCGGAGGCGAAGTTCGATTCCGGCTCCGGCTGGCCGAGCTTCTATGAGCCGATCGCCCCGGACCGGGTCGCCACAGCCGCCGATACGAGCTACGGTATGATCCGGGAAGAGGTTCTTTGCCGCCGCTGCGGCGCGCACCTTGGCCACGTGTTCCCAGACGGTCCGGAGCCTACCGGCCTGCGCTATTGCATCAACTCGGCGGCGCTGGCTTTCGAGCCGGCCGAGTCCTGAATGGAGTCCCCGGTGGCGCCGGCGGGGTAGAATCGGAAGGCACGCGCCGGGGAACCGAACAGCGAGACGCCGCCGATTGAGGGCCGGCGTAACTTTCAAGCGCCCATCGGCGAAAAACAGGGGATAGGGATTCCAAACGATGATCAACCACAGCGATTGGCTCGTGCGCCTGTTGTTGCTGCTTCCAGCGGCGGTCTTGCTCTCATGCCACCGTTCGGAAACTCCGCCCGCTCAGCTCGGAGAGGGCCCTGTCCGGATCGAACCCGGCCAGCCGTTTCCGGACATCGTGCTGCCCTCGCTCGCGGACGGCAGTCCCATGTGGGTGCGGCAGTTCCGCGGCCGCAAGGTCCTTCTGCAGGTTTTCGCTTCCTGGTGAGCAGGCTGCAGGAAACACGTGCCCGGGTGGCACAATGCGACAAAACGGCTGCAGGAGGAGGGCAAGCTCCAGATGGTGGGCATCATCGAAGAGCAGCATCCGGACCGCTGCCGGCTGTTCATGCAGTGGAAGCAGATGGACTGGCCGGTGATGGTGGATTCGCTGAACCTGCTGGGCGTGGAAGCTGTGCCGCTGACCATCGCTATCGACGAGTACGGCATCGTGCGTAAGGTGGGGCTCAAGCTGGACGAGGCGGGCGAAATCGAGGCGACGTTCCTTTCCCAAGACTACGCAGCGCCCGAGGAAGACAAGAACGTCGAGCCGGAACCCGCCCCGCCACCGCCGGACCTCACCGATCTCGAAGATGAAGCGCGCGGCGGCGATGCGGCCGCCTGGCGCCGATACGCCCACGCCCTGGTGTTGTGGGGCGGCGAGGAGAAGTTGGACGACGCGATTGCCGCCTACCGGCGCGCCATCGAAATGCAGCCGGAGGATGGGCCGACGCATTTCCGACTCGGGGTAGCGCTCCGGAAACGTTATGACTCCCCATACCGGAAGAAGACCGACTTCCAGGCGGCAGTGGACGAATGGCGGGTGGCCCTGGGAATCAACCCGAACCAGTATATCTGGCGCCGGCGGATTCAACAGTATGGCCCGCGTCTGGCGAAGCCGTACCCGTTCTACGACTGGGTCCACCAGGCACGGAAGGAGATCCGCGCCCGGGGAGAAACTCCGCTTCCGTTGCGGGTCGAGCCGGGCGGCGCCGAGTTCGCCCATCCACTCGAACGGTTCGAGACGGCCCCCGGCACGGCGCGGGAACCGGATCCGCAGGGTCGGATCCACCGGGACGAGAAAGGCTTGATCCAGGTGGAAGAGGCAGTGGTTCCGGGCGTCATCCCGCCTGGCGGGGCGGTGCGGGCGCATCTGGTCTTCCGCCCGAACGAGCGGATCAAGGCGCATTGGAACAACGAAGCCGAAGACCTGGTGGTGTGGGTGAACCCACCGCCGGGCTGGGAGGTAAGCCGCCGTTCCCTCACCGTCCCCAGTCCCCCTGAGCCGGTGAGCAAAGAGCCGCGCGAGGTGGAGTTCGAGCTCCAGGCCCCGCCGGATGCGGCTCCGGGAGGGCATGTGACATCGGGATATGCCCTTTATTATGTCTGTGAAGATGTGGGGGGCACCTGCCTGTACCGGCGGCAGGACTTCAAAGTGCCGGTCCTGATTCGCGAAGAGTAGGACGCGGCGGAGCCGTGGAGCGCCAAGCTTTCGAGAGGCCGGGGGCGAGGCGCGGCGAAACATGCGCGGCTGCTCCGGGGAGTGGCTCCGTCTCGGCTATGATTGCCGTATGAATTGGGACCAACGCTACGGGCTCCCGTTTCCTCTGGGCCAGAGCTGGTATCCGGACACGCGGAGCTACAACTTCGCCCTGTATTCGAAGCACGCCCAGCGGGTCCAGCTCCTGCTGTTCGCCGCCGGCGATCTACATCGGCCTTGCGCCGAGTTCGAGTTCCAGCATTTGGACCACAAGACCGGCCGGATCTGGCACCTCCGGCTGCCCCGCGAGCGCGCCGGTGAAGCGCGTTACTACGCCTACCGGATCTGGGGGCCGGAAGGCGACGGCGAGTTCGACATCCACGCCTTCGACCCGGAGAAGCTGGCCTGTGACCCTTATGCCCGCCGGGTCTACTTCCCGCCGGGCTTCGACACGATGGCGGCGATCGAGCCGGGCTCGAACGTAGGGCGCGTGCCGCTGGCGGTGCTACGTGAGCAAGCCGAAGCCCCGCTGTCTACGCGGCCTCCCGGGCTCGTCCATAACCACGACGCGGTGATCTACGAGATGCACGTAAAGGGCTTCACCCAGCGGGAGAACTCCGGGGTGGCGCCGGAGAACCGCGGCACGTGGCGCGGGGTGATCGAGAAGATCCCGTACCTCGAAGATCTCGGCGTGACGATGATCGAGCTGATGCCGGTCTTCCAGTGGAACCCTCAGGAAGGCAACTACTGGGGCTACAACCCGCTGTTCTTCTTCGTCCCGCACAACGAGTTCTCGACGCATCCGGAGAGGCCGGAAGCAGTGGAGGCCGAGTTCCGGGAGATGGTGGACGCGCTGCACGCGGCGGGCTTCGAGGTGATCCTGGACGTGGTCTACAACCACACGGGCGAGGGCAACGAGCAGGGCCCGAAGTTCTCGCTGAAGCTGATCGACCAGAGCACCTACTACATGCTGGACCCGGCGACGGGCCGGCACCAGAACCATTCGGGTACCGGAAACACGTTGCATTGCGCCAACCCGGCGGTGCGCCGCCTGATTCTCGATTCCATGCACTACTGGATGCAGGAGATGGGCATCGACGGCTTCCGCTTCGACCTGGCGGCGGTGCTGACGCGGAACTCGGACGGCTCGATCAACTGGAACGACCCGCCGCTGCTGTCGCAGATCGCCTCGGACCCCATCTTGCGCAACGCCATCCTGATCGCCGAACCGTGGGACGTCAGCTCCTACCAGCTCGGCCGCGCCTTCCGGGGCATCCAGTGGTGCCAGTGGAACGGCAAGTACCGGGACGCGATCCAGCGCTACGTCCGCGGCGACGCCGGGCTGGCCGGGGAGATGGCGACCCGGGTCTACGGCTCGTCGGACCTGTTCCCGGACACGGTCTACGAGGCGCGGCGGCCGTATCAGTCGATCAACTACTTCAACTCCCACGACGGCTTCACGCTCTATGACCTGGTCTCCTACAACTACAAGAACAACTGGGCCAACGGCGAAGAGAACCGGGACGGCCACGACGACTACTCGTGGAACTGCGGGCACGAGGGCGACGCCGACGTACCGGCCGCGGTAGCGACGCTGCGGCTGAAGCAGATGAAGAACTTCATGCTGCTGCTGATGCTTTCGAACGGCATCCCGATGATCCGCATGGGCGACGAGTTCGCCCAGACCCAGGGCGGCAACAACAACCCGTGGAACCAGGACAACGAGACGAGCTGGCTGGACTGGGACCGGCTGCAGCAGTTCCGCGACCTGTTCCTGTTCACCAAATCGGCCATCGCCTTTCGCAAAGCCCACCCCTCGATCGCCCGGCACCGCTTCTGGAGGGAAGACGTCGCCTGGTACGGACCGGAGGGGGCGCCGGACTGGTCCGGGGAATCCCGCAGCTTCGCCTGGTTTCTTTCCGGAGAGGCCGAAAGCGACAACGACCTCTACGTGATCTCGAACGCGTCACCGGAATCGAAAACGTTCTCGATCCAGCGGCCCGGCCCCTGGCGGCTGGTGGCCGATACGGCGAAGGATTCCCCGGAAGACTTCTACCCCCACGGCGACGGCCCGCTGCTCGACGAAGACCGCTACCGGGCCGAGGCGCGCTCGACGGCAGTGCTGATGCGATAATCCGGGAGCCACGCACTTCAATCTCGCAGCCTTCGGTGAAGGAGATACCGGACGCGCCGTCCAAAAGCTGACACGCCGGGCCGGCCGGTGGAGAAATCACGCCAAGACGGAATCTCCTCTATTGACAACGGCGCCTTTTCATATTAATAAATAACCGAAGGTTCGAAAGCGTTTTCGAATCCGACGACAGCTGCCGCAGCGCCGCAACCGGTCATGGGGTCGATGAAACCGGAAGAGGCCAAAAGCAGCGCAAAGAATGTGACCGTCCGCTTTCCTGACTCAGGAACCGCTGACGGCAGACACAACGAAGGAGGCGCCAATATGGCTCGATGGAAAACGTCCTTTTCATGGTTCTGTGCCGCTCTGCTGGTGGTAGCGGCGGCGCTGACCGGCGTGGCCCAGGACCCCCGGGGGTCGATCACCGGGGTGGTGGTGGACGCTTCGGAAGCCGTGATTCCGGGAGTGGAGGTACGGGCCACGAACACCGAGACCGGCGTGTCGGTTTCGACCACAACCAATGCGGTGGGCAAGTTTGACATCCCCTACCTGCCCTCGGGCTTCTACACCATCACCGCCGAGGCGCCGGGGTTCAAGCGTTTCGTGAGAGACAACGTTCAGGTGCGCATTGGCGAACGGGTGGAGCTCCAGATCCAGATGGAGGTGGGCGCGGTCACGGAAACAGTCGAAGTGACAGCGCAAACCCCTTTGCTGGACACTACCAGCGCATCGCTGGGCCAGGTGATCGACGAGCGGCGGGTGCTCGAGCTGCCGCTGTTGGCGGGAAACCCAACCGAGCTGGCGCTGCTGACGCCGGGCGTCGTGAACGGGACCAACATGCGGCTGCGGAAACCGGCCTGGAACAACGGTCTCTCCCAGTTCTCGACCGACGGCAACGAACGCTACAACAACGAGTTCCAGATCGACGGCGTGAGCAATACGTTCGCCGAAGGACGGCGGCCCCGGGCGCGGGTGGCCTTCAGCCCGCCGTCCACGGCGATCAAGGAATTCAAGATGCAGACCACGACCTATGACGCGAGCCTGGGCCACACGATCGGTTCGGTAGTCAACGTCAGCACCAAGAGCGGCACGAACGAGTTCCACGGCGAAGTGCACTGGTGGGTACGGAACAAGGCCTTCGACGCGCCGAACTTCTTCAACAACAAGCGCGGCACGGAGCCCCCGGTCTACCAGGACAACCGGTATGGCGCGTCGGCGGGCGGTCCTGTCTACCTGCCGAAGCTGTACAACGGCAAGAACAGGACGTTTTGGCATTATGCCTGGGAGGCGAACAAGTGGGGGGTTCCCAAGACGTTCACCCGGACGGTGCCGACGGCGGCCCAGCGCCAGGGAGACTTTTCCCAACTGCTGGCCCTCGGCTCCAAGTATCAGATCTACGACCCGTTCAGCACCAGGGAGTCGAGCAAGCCAGGGCGCTTCGAGCGCGATCCGTTCCCGGGCAACGTCATTCCGCCGAGTATGCTTGACCCGCTCGGCCAGAATCTGGTGAATCTCTATCCGCTGCCGAACATCAAAGGGACTTCGAGCGGACGCAACAATCTTTTCATCGCCGACAAAGGCCTGGAAGACTATTACGTGCATTTGGTGCGGGTGGACCATGCTTTCAGCGAGAGCCTGCGGATGTTTGTCCGCTTCCACTATGACTGGTGGGAGGAGGACAAGCGGCACGATCTCGGCAAGGAGGTTCTTGCCAACGGGGTGATCCTGAACCGCATCAACCGGGGAGCGGCGTTCGATCTCGTCAACGTCTTCAGTCCGACGCTGGTGTTCAACTTCCGCTACGGCCTGACGAACCAGGAGTTTGGCGAGCGGCGCCGGTCGAGGGGCATGGATCTGGCCTCGTTGGGTTTTTCCGACAGGTTGATCGGCCAGCTGGTTGACCCAAGCCTGATGACGCTGCCCCGGATCCGGCCGGGCTCCTACACCGGGCTTTCGACTTGGGAGAGCGGCGACGGGGCGAACACAAGTCTCACCCACAGCTTCGTGGGGGCTTTCACGAAGATGCAGGGGACGCACACCCTGAAGTTCGGCACCGACATCCGCTTCTACCGTGCGTTCGGCCAGCGGATCCCGCGGGCGATTGCGCCGGATTACTCATTCGGCACAACTTACACGCGTGGCCCCTTCGACAACTCTCCGTCGGCGCCCATCGGCCAGGGCCTGGCGGCGATGTTGCTTGGGATTCCCGGGGGATCGATGGAGCGCACCGCCACCAGCGCCATGCAAGACCAGTTTTACGCCTTCTACATCCAGGACGACTGGAAGGTGACCAGCCGCCTCACTTTGAATCTGGGCATCCGCTACGAGCTCGAGCTGCCGATCACCGAACGCTTCAACCGGCTGGTAGCGGGCTACGCTTTCGACAAGCCGAACCCCATCGAGCCGCAGGCGAAGGCCAACTATGCGCAGAATCCGATTCCGGAACTCCCACCTGACCAATTCCGAGTCCTGGGCGGCCTGACCTGGGTGGCTACCGGCGGTCTCCCCCGGAGTCCTTTCGACGGAGAGAAGAACAACTTCATGCCGCGAATCGGCTTTGCTTACCGGATCAACGACAAGACCACGTTGCGTGCCGGCTACGGTATGTTCTTCGACACCATCGGGGTGAACAAGACGGTCGCCATTCAAACCGGCTTCACCCAGTCCACCCCGATCCAGGCGTCGCTCGACAACGGCTTGAGCTACATCGCGACCACGGCGGATCCGTTCCCGAACGGATTGCTGGAGCCGCTCGGACCGGCCGGCGGACTGGAAACCAACCTCGGACAATCGCTCAGCTTCTATTACCGGCCGCGCAAGCACGCCTACTCGCAGCGGTGGTCGTTCGGGATCCAGCGGATCCTGCCGGGGCAGTTCCTGCTCGAGGCTTCGTATGTTGGCAACCGGGGAACACGTCTTGGGGTGACCCGGTCCCTCAACAACACGCCGCGGCAGTACCTGAGCACGAAGCCTTTCCGTGACCAGGAGACGATCGACTTCCTGACGCAGACCTTCCCGAACCCGTTCCACGGGACGAACCCGATCTACGGTACGAAGATCAGCCGGGAGCAATTGCTGAAACCGTACCCTCATTTCAACGGCATGGGGTGGGAAGAACCGGTCGGCTACTCCTGGTATCACTCTCTGCAGATACGCGCCGAACGGCGGCTGCGCAATGGGTTCACGTTCCAGTTCGCGTACACGTTCGCCAAGCTCATGGAGGCGGTCACGTTCCTGAACGCGACCGACCCGACACCTTACGAGTCCATCGGTTCACTAGACCGGCCGCACCGCATCGCGCTCAGCGGGATCTGGGAAATCCCGGTGGGCCGCGGCCGCCGATTCGGCAACAACCTGAATCCGTTCCTGGACGGAGTACTCGGCGGCTGGCAGATCGGTACCGTGATCGTTCACCAGTCGGGCGCTGCGCTCGGCTTCGGCAACGCCATCTTCACCGGCGACATCAAAAACATCCCGCTGCCGAAAGACCAACGGGACGTGGACCGGTGGTTCAATGTGGACGCAGGCTTCGAGCGCAACTCCAAGAAAGCCCTGTCCCGCAACATTCGCACCTTCCCGCTGCGGTTCAGCGGCGTGCGCGGAGACGGCCAGGACCGGTGGGACTTTTCGCTGATCAAGCGGTTCCCGATCACGGAGCGCATCAATCTGCAGTTCCGGGCGGAAGTCTACAACGCCTTGAACACAGTCTCGTTCAACAACCCGCGGACGAACCCGTACCGGTCGGACTTCGGCCGCATCACCGGTACCCAGGTGGACGCGCGCAACTGGCAGTTCGCGCTGCGGTTGAACTGGTAGGCTGAGACGGCCCACGGACGGCGCGGACCCGCGGCTCCCCGGCTCCGTGCCGTCCCTGCCGCTTTCCTCGAGCGACCAAGTCGGACGCCGCCCGGATCGAGCGCAACGCGTGCAACATGCCGTATTTCGGCTGCCCCAGCCCCAGAGAGTGGTCCCGCTCGCCTCCTGATAGGATAGAAAAACTAGGGGTTCATGCCGTTGCGCCTGTACAACACGCTGTCGCGGAGTCTCGAGGAGTTCTCGCCGCTCGACGGGAAGACGGTCCGGATGTACACCTGCGGGCCCACCGTCTATGACTACGTCCACATCGGGAACCTGAAGACCTTCACCTTCCAGGACGTCCTGCGCCGCTGGCTGCGCTACCGGGGCTGGGAGCTGAACCACGTCATGAACATCACCGACGTGGACGACAAGATCATCCGCAACTCGATGGCCGCGGGGCTGCCCCTGGCCGAGTACACCCGGAAATACGAGGAGGCGTTCTTCGAGGACGCGGCGAAGCTGCGGCTCCAGAAGCCGGAGCGGATCGTCCGGGCCACCGAGCACATCGACGACATGGTCCGGTTCATCCAGAAGCTGGGCGAGAAGACCTTCACCTACCAGAGCGAGGGCTCGGTCTACTTCCGCATCGCCAAGTTCCCGGACTATGGCAAGCTCTCCCGGATCGACGTGAGCGGCCAGAAGGCCGGCGCGCGGGTGGACGTGGACGAGTACGGCAAGGACGACGTCAGGGACTTCGTGCTGTGGAAGGCGCGCAAGGACGACGAGCCGTACTGGGACACGCCGCTGGGGCCGGGGCGGCCGGGCTGGCACATCGAGTGCTCGGTGATGTCGATGAAGTACCTGGGCGAGACGCTGGACATCCACACCGGCGGCGTGGACCTGATCTTTCCCCACCACGAGAACGAGATCGCCCAGGCCGAGGCGCTCACGGGCAAGCCGTTCGTGCGGTTCTGGCTGCACTCGGAGCACTTGCTGGTGGAGGGCCAGAAGATGGCCAAGTCGCTAGGCAACTTCTACACGCTGCGTGACATCCTGGCCAAGGGCCACGAGCCGGAAGCGGTGCGCTATCTGCTCGCCTCGGTACCCTACCGGCACAAGATGAACTTCACCTTCGACGGGCTGCACGCGGCGGCCACGGCCATCGAGCGGCTGCGGAACTTCCAGCTCCGGCTCCAGAGCGAGAAGTTCCCGGCAGGATTGAGCGAGCGGCTGCTCGAGCGCACCCGCGAGGCGCGGCGAGCCTTCGAGGAGGCCATGGACGACGACTTGAATACCGCCGAGGCCACCGCGGCGGTGTTCGCCCACATCCGGGACGCCAACGCGGCGATCGATTCCGGCGACTTCCACGAAGGCAACGCCGCCGAGGCGCTGGATCTGGTCGAGCGCTTCGACTCGATCTTCGACGTGCTGAAGCCGACGGTGGAGGAAGGGGCGCTCTCGGACGAGGAGATCGAGGCGCTGATCGCCGAACGCGCCGAGGCCCGGAAGGTCAAGAACTACGCCCGGGCCGACGAGATCCGCAACGTGCTGGCCGAGAAGGGGGTTATCATCGAGGACACGCGCTCGGGCACGCGCTGGAAGAGGAAGTAAGACGGTGAAGATCCACACCAAAGCCGTCCATGCGGGCGACCGGAAGCGGCCGAAGCCGCAGATTCCCGTGACGACGCCGATCTACGCGGCCGCGAGCTTCATCCCGGAGTCGGCCGAGCAGGTGGACCGCATCTTCGCGCATGAGATCGAGGGCTACAGCTACTCCCGCTACGAGAATCCGACGAACCTGGCGCTCGAAGAGCAGGTGACGGCGCTCGAGAACGGCTTCGGCTCGCTTGCCTGCGCCTCGGGGATGGCGGCGCTCGAGACGGCCATCGTTACCGCGGTGACCGACCGCCGGCGGTTTGTCCTTGCGGCCGATGCCCTCTACGGGGCTACCTACCGGCTGCTGTGGAACGTGCTGGAGCCGCTGGGGATCGAGTCGTCGCTGGTGGACGTCTGCGACCTGGCGGCGGTGGAGCAAGCCCTCGAGCGGCACAAGCCCGGGTGCCTGCTGATGGAGACGATCTCGAACCCGCTGCTGCGGGTCGGCCCGATCGACAAGATCGCCGCGCTGTGCCGGGAGGCCGGTTGCGTGCTGATCGTGGACAACACCTTCGCCACGCCGCTGTTGGTGAGGCCCATCGAGCTGGGGGCGAACCTGGTAATGCACAGTGCGACCAAGTACCTGGCCGGCCACGGCGACGTTCTCGGCGGGCTGGTGACGACCGACGAGGCGCACTACGAGACGCTGCGGGCGCTCTCGCGGACCAAGGGGCCGGTGATGGGGCCGTTCGAGGCCTACCTGACGATGCGCGGCGTGAAAACGCTGCCGTTGCGGATGGAGCGGCAGTGCCAGAACGCCCGGAGAATCGCCGCGTGGCTCAGGGAGCACCCGAAGGTGGCCCGGGTCTACTATCCGGACGACCCCGCCCATCCCGACGCCGAGACCGTCCGGCGGCTGCTGCCGGAGAACCTCTACGGGGCGATCGTGAGCTTCGAGCTGCGAGAGGCGGCGGAGCCGGAGCAGGTCTACGCCTTCCTGGACCGGCTGAAGCTGATCGTCAAGGCTACGTCGCTTGGCGACGTCCACTCGATGATCCTGTACCCGCGGGTGAGCACCCACCGGGACCTGGCCCCGAAGCAGCGCGAGCGGATGGGGATCCGCGACAATCTGGTGCGCTTGTCCGTGGGCATCGAAGACGCCGGTGACATCATGGCGGACCTGGATCGGGCGCTCTGAGACCACACAAGAGCGCGGCCGGAGATCTTGTGGCGTCCCGGGGGGGAATCGCCCAGCCTGCCGCGATCAGTGACCCCGGCCGCCGCCGGCGCCGCCGCGGCCGATAGTCCCGCCGCCACCACGGGAACCCGTGGTCGTCGTGGCCGCCGTCCCGGTAGTTGTCGTACTCACACCGGTGCCGCTGACCGAGACGCCGCGGCTGCCGACCACGACGTAGCCGTGATGCGGGCTGAATGCCCCGCCGCCTCCCCCGCCGAAGGCGGGTCTCGGAGGCGAATAGACCAGGTAGACCTGGGCGGGGCTCCAGAACGAGTAGCCGAAGGGGCTGTAGTAGATGCCGCCGGCGGGCACGAAGGTGAAGAGCCCGAAATAGGGGTTCCACCGCCAGCCGCTCACGTTCCAGGGAATGCCCCAGCGGTCCATGTACCGGGCGGCGGAGAGGTTCGCCATGGCCATATAGGAGGAGCGGCGGGCGCTCCAGCGGTAGAGGGCGTCGTTCTGCTTGGGATCGAACTTCGTGGCGACGAGGAACGGCTCCAGCTCGACGATCTTGCCCTTCTTGGCCACCAGGACCTCGTCGTCCTTGAATACCCGGGCTTTGCCTTTATAGACCCTGAGCTGGAGCGGGTCGGAATCGAGCCGGTAAAGCCCCTCATGCTCGAAGTGGATGACGGCATTGCCGGCAGTGAAGGTGACCGAGTTGTCCTTGAGCAGCTCGACGGCCTCGATGAGCGCCGAACCATGGAGGAACTCCACCCGCGTGTCGGTGAGCCGGTTGGAGATCATCTTGATGGCGCTGTGCTCGGCCAGGCGGAGCACGACGCCGGGCGTCAGCAAGACTTCCGCCCGTCCCAACTCGGTTTCGAGGACGTCACCCTCGTCCATCTGGGGGAACTTGGCGAACTCCATGACCACGGGCTCGCCGTCGAGCAAGACCTTCCCCTCGATGTGGTGGACCGCCCCGGCGCGGGCGGAGACGATGGATTGGGCTGGCGCGACCGCGGCGCAAACCGCGACCAGCAACAAGGTGCGTAAGGCGATGCGCGTCATGACACCGGCCACCTTTCTTCGGGCCTCACAAGCATGAACCCGGCTACCGGCCCGGGGTTGCGCTCCGTGGACCCAAGAGTCAGAACAGGAGGCCCCGGCTGGCTCCCAAGTCCATACTGGCCTGTTTGTTAGACGCCTGTCAAGGACCGATCGTTGCCCGGATCGCCCCCCCATCTTCGACCGGCGGCCCCTCCCGGCCGGCGCGCCGATGGGGGACAGTGGCCGTTTGGACCCAAAAAAAGCCGAGACTATTCCGAACCTCGGCGGGCCCGGCGGCATCACATTTGAAGGAAAACCGGCGGCGAAAACCGCCGCTCCGGCCTCTCTTGGACGAGCAGGTCCGCGGAGAGGGCCGGCCAGCGGCGCGCGCCAACTCCGATGCGCGGCCGCCGGCCGGCACAACCAGACCGATTGGAGGAGCACCATGAAAGAGTTACAAGTTGCAGCCCTGTTGCTGGGCGCGGCGTGCCTGCTGGCGGCGGGTCCGCCGGAGAAGGTCTCGAAAGCGGGCGAGAAGACCGCCGAAGCGGTGGGAACGGCGAAGAAGAAGACGGTGAAGGGCGTCGAGAAGGCCGGGGAGGCGACCGAAAAGGGCGTCAAGACTGCTGCCGACGCCACCGCCGAGGGCGTGGGCGAGGCGATGGGCGCGACGTCGGAAGCGGCCGGCGCCGCCAAGCAGAAGACTCTCCACGGGGCGAAGAAAGCCAAAACGGCCACCGCCGAAGGGGCCGGGACCGCCAAAGACAAGACGGTGGCCGGGACAGCGAAAGCCAAAGGCGCCACGGTGAAGGCGGCCGAGGTGACCAAAGAGAAGACGGCCGCAGGAGCCCACAAGACCAGGAAAACCACTGTAGAGGCGGCCGAAGTCACGAAGGAGAAGACCGTCGAAGGGGCTGCAAGAACCAAAGAGGTGACCGCAGAGACGGCCGTGGCGGTGGGCGAAAAGACGAAGGAAGGAGCCGAGGCGATCGGCGCCGAGTTCAAGAAGCTCGGCCACAAGACCAAAGAGACCGTCAGGGGCGTGACAAAGAAGAAGTAGCCGCTCAGGCGGTTTCCCTGTCCCGCCGGACCGGAGATTCCGAAGGCTGCCGGCCGGCGGGAACCCCAGCCGTCCCAGAATGCGCTCCGAGCGGGCCTTGTTATTCTGGGCACATGCGCACGTTGTTACTCACGCCCGCCGGAGTGGCGGCGCTGCTCGTGGTGGTAGCGGGTTTCGCATCGCTGGCGGCGAGCGGGCCGCGGCTGGCGGTCTCCGAGCACAAGCTGGCCAACGGAATGAAGATCCTCATTCACGAGGACCACGACATCCCGAACGTGGCCATGTACTTCTTCTATAAGGTGGGCTCGCGCAACGAGCGTCCCGGAACCACCGGCATCTCCCACTTCTTCGAACACATGATGTTCAACGGGGCCAAAAAGTACGGCCCCAAGCAGTTCGACATCGTCATGGAGCGCCACGGCGGGGCGAACAACGCCTACACGAGCCGGGATCTGACGGTCTACACGGACTGGTTCCCCCGCGAGGCGCTGGAGGTGATCTTCGATCTCGAAGCCGACCGCATCCAGAACCTGAACTTCGATCCGAAGATCATCGAATCCGAGCGCGGCGTCGTCTACAACGAGCGGAAGATGGCGGTGGACAACTCGAACCGGGGCACGCTCTACGAGCAGCTCAACGCCGCCGCCTACACAGCGCACCCCTACGGCTGGCCGGTGGTGGGCTGGGCCTCGGACATCGAATCTTGGACGATGGAAGACCTCGAGCAGCACTTCCGCATGGGCTATGCGCCCAACAACTGCCTGGTGGTGGTGACCGGCGACGTAACGCCGGAAGAGGTGCTGAAGCTGGCCAGGAAGTATCTGGAACCGATCCCCAGCCACGATCCGCCGCCGCCGGTGCGGACCAAGGAGCCGGCGCAGCAGGGCGAGCGGCGGGTGGAGGTGCGGCGCCCGGCGCAGTTGCCCCACCTGCTGGTGAGCTACCACGTGCCGGAGACGCGTCATCCGGACTACTATCCCCTGGAGGTGCTCGGGGCGATCCTGGCGGAAGGGCGGAGCTCGCGCCTGTACCGGCGGCTGGTGGACGGCGGGCTGGCGATCAGCGTCGATTACTCGCACGATCTCTCGCTCGACCCGGGCCAGTTCGTCTTCTCGGTGCGGCCGCGTTCCGGCGTGGAGGTGGCCGAGATCGAGAAAGCGCTCTACGAAGAGCTGGACAAGGCGGGCGCCGGGGGCGTGAGCGCCCGGGAGCTCGAA
Organism: Solibacteraceae bacterium; assembly: GCA_026984795.1. Taxonomy (GTDB): domain Bacteria; phylum Acidobacteriota; class Terriglobia; order Bryobacterales; family Bryobacteraceae; genus JALSRK01. The sequence continues at coordinate 21,490 of JALSRK010000048.1, forward strand.
AAGGCCAAGAACCTGCTGCTGGTGGATCTCTACGACGAGATGAAGACGATCGCCGGCAAGGCGAACCTGATCGGGCGGGCGGAGATCTATTTCGGCGGCTATCGGGAGGTGTTCCAGTTCGACCGGAAGCTGGCCGGGGTCACCGCCGAGGACGTCCAGCGGGTGGCGCGGCGCTACTTCCACCGCAAGAACCGGACCGTGGCCGTGCTGGTTCCCGAGCGCGAGGGGGGTGCGGAATGAAGTGCTTCGTCCTCTTGTTCGCAATTGCCGCGATGGTGGCCTTAGCCCAAGTCCGGCTTCCCAGCTTCACGCGGCGGACGCTGGCCAACGGCGTCGTGCTCCAGTTGATGGAGAAGCGGGACGTGCCGATGGCGACGCTATCGGTGGCCGTGCGGGGCGGGGCCGAAGCGGACCCGGCGGAGAAGGCGGGGCTGGCCTCGGTGACGGCGGAGGCGTTGCGGAGGGGTACTAAGAGCCGCACGGCGGCGGAGTTTTCCGAGCAGCTCGACTTCATCGGGGCGGGCTGGTCGGTGAACATGGACGAGCAGTCGGCGCGGATCGCCACCGAGTGCTTGAGCAAGGACCTGGACCGGGCCCTCGACCTACTGGCCGACGCCGTGCTTCATCCGGTCTTCCCGGAAGACGAGGTAAAGAAGCTGCTCCGGCAGCGGATCGACGGCGTCCGGGCGCTGAAGGACGACCCGCGCACCCTGCCGTCGCGGTACTTCCGGGAGTTCTTCTACCCGGCGGGCCACCCCTACCGGCGGCAGCGGGGCGGCGACGAGCTGACGCTGGCGAGGATTTCCCGCGACGACCTGGCCGCCTTCCACCGGCGGCAGTACGTGGGCCGGAACCTGATCGTCACCGTGGTGGGCGACATCGACGCCGCAAAGCTGGCCGCCCGGCTGGAGGAGATCTTCGGCGCGGCGCCGGCGGGCGAGCGGTACGAGTGGGTGGCGGACGTCCCGCCTCTCGGGCACGAGAAACCGCGGCTTCTGCTGGTGGACAAGCCGGGGGCGACGCAGAGCTACTTCATCATCGGCCGGCCGGGCATCCACCGGACGCATCCGGACCGGGTGCCGATGATCCTGGTGAACACGCTCTTCGGCGGGCGGTTCACGTCGCTGCTCAACGACGAGCTGCGGGTGAACCGCGGCCTCACCTACGGCGCCTATTCGCGGGTGGACCAGCGGCGGCTGCCGGGAGCGCTGGCGCTGGTGAGCTACACGGGCACGGCGACGACCCGGGAGGCGATCGACGTATCGCTCGAAGTCTTGAAGCGCTTCCACGAGAAGGGCGTGACGGCCGAGCAGTTGGCGTCGGCCAAGGCTTACGTGAAGGGCCGTTTCCCGACGCAGAGCCTGGAGACCTCGGCGCAGTTGGCTTCGGTCCTGGTGACGCTGGAGATCTTCGGCCTGGGGCCGGAGGAGATCGACGAGTACTTCCAGCGGATCGATGCGGTGACGGTGGAAAAGGCCAACGAAGTGGTGAGGAAGTACTACCGGGCCGAGAACTTGCAGTTCGTCGTGGTGGGCGACGCCTCGAAGATCAAGGACCAGCTCGGCGGCTACGCTGAACAAATAAAAGTGGTCCCGGCGTCCAGGCCCGGCTTCGGCGCCGACTAAGATCCTCGATCTCATTGAATCGGCTGAATTTCCCGCTTCCACCCTGTTGAAATCGGCTCTTCCTGACGATTAAAGGCGTGTCAGGGATTCTGCCCGTCTGATCGGGCGGCGCCCGGGGCGGCCGGGGCTGGCCGTGAGAGGTTTTCGGCGGCGTCTTCGGGCAAGCGGTCCGGCGGGATTCGGGTAAGTTCCTGACGACGGCAGCGCAGCGGGGCGAAGCCGCGGCGCGTGATTCAGGAGGATCCCTTGCCGTACGCACCGGAAACGAACGAGGAACGGATTCAGGAGATCGAAAGCGGGGCCAACGGGGCGGTGGCCCGGGCGGTGGCGCTTCATCTGGAGGGCCGGCGAGAAGAAGCCTTACAGGCGCTCGACGAGGCGATGGCCGAAGGCGAGGAGACGCCGGACCTGCTGGCTGCGCGCGGCCACCTGACGTTCGAGATGGGCCGTTACGAAGACGCCGAGGAGTGCTATCGCAAGCTGCGCGAGATCGCTCCGGAGCACACCTCCGCGCGGCTGTACCACGCCATGTCGCTGCAGAACCTGGGCCGTTGGGAAGAGGCGGCCGGGGGTTACCGCGAGGTCCTGGCCTCAGGCGGCGAGCGCGCCGAGGTGCGCACCGGGCTGGGCTCCTGCCTGTTGCATCTGGGCAAGGCCGAGGAGGCTCTGGAACTCTACGAGCAGGTGCTCGCCGCGGAGCCGGAGAACGAGACGGCGGCGTTCGGCAAGGCGGTGGCGCTACAGAAGTTGGGCCGGTTCGACGAGGCCCGGGCGATCTACGAACAGATCCTGGAGCGGAACCCAGAGGCGATGGGCTCGTTGCGCAACATCGTAGCACTGGGGGTCGAGATGGGCGACGACGACCTGATCGACCGGTACGCGACGCGGCTGCTCGAAGCGGATCCCAAAGCCCGCGCCGCTCTGGCCGCCCTCGCCGGGCGCGCCTTCCGCTCCGAGGACTACGAGCAGGCGGCCACCTATTGCCGGCGCCTCGCCGAAGCCGAACCCGAAGACTTCGAAGCCCGCTACAACCTGGGCGTGGCGCTGCAGCGCCTCGAGCGCTGGGAAGAGGCCGCCGAAGCCTATCGGGCGGCGGTGGAGCTGAAGCCCGACGCGGCGCTCGCCTACCAGAATCTGGGCGTGGCGCTTGCCGAAGCCGGCGACCGTGAAGGGGCCAAAGAAGCGTTCCGGAAGGCCCTGGAACTGGATTCGACGCTGGTCGATTCGGCCCGCCAGCTCGCCTGGCTGCTCGAGCAGGACGGGGAGAAGGACCAGGCGGCGACGATCTACCGGAGTCTGCTCGAAGCCGGACTCGACAATGACTTTGCCGGCTTCCGCCTCGGCGTGCTGCTCATCGACCAGGGCGACTACGCGGGAGCGGTGGCGACGCTGCGGGCGTGCTGCGAGGGCGACAATCCCCGCCGCGAGGCGCGCTGGTACCTTGCCCGGGCGTTGTGGCTCAACGGCGACAAGGAAGAGGCCGTCCGCATCTACGACGAGCTGCTGGCCGACGAGCCGGACTCGGTGGACACGCTGCGGGCGCTGGCGGCCATCTCGCTGGAGACCGGCGAGACGGACCGGGCGCTCGAACTGCACGAACGGCTGCTCGAGCTGGGCGACAAGACGCCGGAAGTCTGCTACAACGCCGGGCTGCTGTACCAGCAGGCGGGCAAAGAAGAAGAGGCCATACGCCGCTACGAAGAGGCCGTCAAGTTGAAGCCTGACTTCGCCGAGGCGCTGCTGAACCTCGGCCATGCGCTGCGCCGCGCGGGGCGGAACGAAGAGGCGGTCCGCACCTGGCAGAAGGCCCTGGAACTGAAACCGGAGCTGGCCTCCGGGTACTTCACCGGCTGAGCGGCCAGAGCCGCGGGCGGTGAAGGGGCGAACCGGGGCGCGGTCCCCCGGGGCGGAGAAGGGCCGGACGGGCAGTTCACCCGATCAGCGCCGATAGCAGCGGCGCGGACACTCCTGCCACGCCTCATCGCCGGAAAGCGCCGGGGCCGTCAGCGCACCGGCACGTGGAGGGGGTAGATGTCGCGCTGGTGGGCGATGCGGGGAGGGTCGTCCAGAACGATGGTGACCAGGTCGAAACGCACCTGCTGCCAGGGGACGCCGGCGCGGCGGACGTAGTCCTGGGCCCCACGGAACAGGCGGCGCCGCTTGCCCTCGCTCATGGCGCGCTCCGGGCGGGCGTGCTCTTCCGAAGTGCGCGTCTTGACCTCGACGAAGACGAGCTTGTCGCCCTCCCAGGCGACGATGTCGATCTCGGCCGTGCCGCTGCGGGTGCGGAAGTTCCGGGCGACGACGAGAAAGCCGAGGCGTTCGAGATAGCGGTGGGCCAGATCTTCGCCGCGCAGGCCGGCGGCTTCGCGGGGGCTGAGCAGGCGGCGCCGGCGCACGTGGCGGGCGTAGTCAAAGAACCGGAACAGGGCCCCGAACACTACTCCTTGACGACCTCGAATTCGAAGACGATCACCTTTCCCCGCACCACGAAGCACAAGTAGTGCTCCCAGAAGCGGCGAAAGCGGGGGAAGCGGTTCACCAGGAACTCCCAGCCGAGCCACTTCCAGAAACTCAGTAGCTTGACGCGGACATTCTTCTCGCGCAATCTCACCGGCGAGTAATAGCCGAAGCCGCCGTGGTCCTCGCCGAAGTAGCGGAACGAGAAGCTGTTGAGGTGCCAGCGGTGGGTGGGGTCGCAGAAGGAGCTGAAGTCGGTGTAGTGGGGCGTCTCGATGCGGATCAGGGCCCCGGGGCGGGCGAGGCGGTGGAACTCCTCGATGGTGCGGACGACGTCGGCGACGTGCTCGATGACGTGGATGGCGCGGATCTCGTCGAAGGCCGAGTCGCGGAAGGGGTAAGGGAAGCGGTCGAGGTCGCAGAGGACGTCGGCGGCGCTGGCCGGGTTGCGGTCGATGCCCACCGCCCCGGGGTGTTTGTTGATTCCGCAGCCGACGTCCAGGATGCGCACCAGGCACTATAGTAAGGCCTGGCGCACGCATTCCTCCAGCGTATCGACGGCGAAGTCGGCCTGGTCCCGGGTGACGACCAGGGGCGGCGACAGCCGGACGACGCTGGCGCCGGCGCCGAGCAGCAGCAGGCCGCGCTCGAAGGCCAGCTCGACGATGCGGTCGCGCAGATCGGGGGCCGGCTCGCGCGTTTCGCGGTCCCGGACGATCTCGACGCCGATCATGAGGCCGAGGCCGCGGACGTCGCCGACGACGGGGTACTTCTGCGGCCAGTCCTGCATGCGCGCCCGGATGTGGGCCCCGATGCGGGCGGCGTTGTCGGCCAGCTCCTGCTCGACCAGCTCGACGGTGGCCAGGGCCGCGGCCACGCAGACCGGGTTGCCGCCGAAGGTGGAGGCGTGGGCGCCGGGTTTCCAGGTCATCAGTTCGGCCCGGGCGATCATCGCCGAGAGCGGCATGCCGCTGGCGATCCCCTTGGCGACGGTGAGGATGTCGGGCTCGAGGCCGAAGTGCTCCGAGGCCCAGAACTTGCCGGTGCGGCCCATGCCGGCCTGCACTTCGTCGCAGATGAGCAAGATGCCGTGGCGGGCGGCGATCTCGCGGAGCTCGTCGAGGAACTTCTGCGGCGGGACGATGTAGCCGCCCTCGCCCTGGATAGGCTCGACGAAGATGCCGGCTACTTCTTCGGCGGGCAGGATCGTTTTGAGCAGGCGGTCTTCGATCACGCGGGCGCACTCGACGTTGCAGGTCTCGGGCTGCTTGCCGTAGGCGCAGCGGTAGCAGTAGGCGTAGGGGATGTGGGTGACGCCGGGCACCAGCGGGCTGAAGCCGCGCTTCTGGACGCTCTTCGAGCCGGTGAGCGAGAGGGCGCCCATGGTGCGGCCGTGGAAAGCCCCGAGGAAGGCGATAAACTTGTCGCGCCCGGTGCTGTAGCGCGCCAGCTTCAGGGCCGCTTCGACGGCCTCGGCTCCCGAGTTGCCGAAATAGACGCCGCGGGAGCAATGGCCGGGAGCGAGGGCAGCCAGCTTCTCGGCCAAGGCCACCATGTTCTCGTAGTAGAAGTCCGTCCCCGACATGTGGATGAGGCGGGCGGCCTGGTCCTGGATCGCCTGGACGACCTTCGGATGGCAGTGGCCGGTGGCGACGACGGCGATGCCGGCGTTGAAGTCGAGGAAGCGGTTGCCGTCGGGGTCTTCGACGATGGCTCCTTCGCCGCGCGCGGCTACGAGCGGGTAGCTACGCGTGTAGGAAGGCGAGAGGACGGCCCCGTCGCGCTCGATGATGGCGGCGGCCTTCGGGCCGGGGACGGGCGTACGGATCAAGGGCAGGTCCCGGCGGACACCGGTGGTAGTCTTGTCCATGGAAGAACCCTCCTAATGTCGTGGAATGAAGCAGCAGGCAGACGGGGAAGGCAGGGGGCGGGCTAGTCGCAGCCGAACAGGAAGGGACGCTCTGTGGCAGGGCGCCTCATCTGTCCCTCATTATAGAGCAGCGGGGCGGGCCGGGCGCCCGCGTGCGTGCTAGCCTCGTGAATGGAATGCGGAGGACGGCGGATCTCGTGCGGGCGCGCCTGGGGTTCCGGCCGGTAGCAGCGCTGGCGCTGCTGGCGCTGCTGCTGTTTGCGTGCGCTACGCCGGCCGGCGACACGGCGCGCCTCACCATCCTGCACCTGAACGACCTGCACGCCCGGTTCCTCCCGGACGAGGAGGGCCGGGGCGGGTTCGCGCATCTGGCGACGGCCATCGCGCAAGAAAAAGCGCGGGCGAAGAACGCCATCGTCCTGATGGCCGGCGACCTGGTGCAAGGCACGCCGGTCTCTTCGATCTACGAAGGCGTGCCGTGCTACGAAGTCGCGTCGCTGCTAGGGATCGACGTCAACACGCTGGGCAACCACGAGTTCGACTACACCTGGCGCAAGATCGCCGAGTTCCGCAAAGCGGCCACGTTTCCGACGATCAGCGCCAACGTGGTGAACGGGCGGGGCGAGTTGCTGGCCCCGCCGCCGTATATCATCCTCACGCGGGGCGGCCTGCGGGTGGCGGTGATCGGCGTCCTCACCGAATACCTGGACCGGCTCACAAAACGCTATCAGCGCGGAGAGTGGAAGACCGCGCCGGTTGTGGATACCGTGCGGCGCTATGCCCGGGAGCTGCGTCCGAAAGTGGATCTCATCGTAGTCCTTGCCCATTTGACCGACGAGGAGGAAGACCTGCTGCTGGCCGCCGTGCCGGAGATCGACGTGATCATCGGCGGCCACAACCACCGGGGCCAGGACGCGCCGAAGGAGGTGGACGGGCGCCTGTGCGTGAAGGTGCGGGCCTACGGGCGGGAGATGGGGCGGCTGGATTTGTGGGTGGACCGCAACGGCGGCCGCATCCGGCAGTACCAGTGGGCGCGGATCGCCATTACGAAGGACCGCTTCCCGCCGGATCCCGAGGTGGCCCGGGCGGTGGAGAAGTGGGAGAAGAAGGTCGCCTCGCTGGTGGATGTGCCGATCGCCCGGCTGCCGCGGGCCCTCGACAAGGAGGAGATGCGGCGGCTCATCGAAGCGGCGATGGCCGACGCCGTGGGGGCCGATGTCGCCTACATGAACCGCGGCGGCATCCGGGACACGCTGCCGGCCGGCGAAGTGACGGTGCGCGACGTCTGGCAGGCGCTGCCGTTCGGCAACGAGATCGTCTACGGGAAGGTGCGGGGGCGCGACGTGCCGCGGCCGGCCGCGCGGGGTCTGGAGCCCGACCGGGAGTATGTCCTGGCCACCAACGATTTCATCTACGAGCAGTGGCGCAAGCGCTATCCGATCGAGCTGCCGGAGCGGGGTCCGCTGGTGAGGGAGGCGCTGATCGAGTACCTCAAGACGCACCCGCGGTTCGGCCTGCCTCTTCGAGGCGCACCGAGCGGGTCTCGGGCAAGGTGAAGATCAGCAGGGCGGCGAGCAGGAAGAAGCCGGAGTTGAGCCCGAGGGCGGCCCCGAGCCCGGTGCGGTCCGCCACGGCGCCGACGGCGTACGGGGCGAAGGCGCTGAGGGCGCGGCCGAAGTTGTAGCAGAAGCCCTGGCCTGCCCCGCGCAGGGCGGTGGGGAACAGTTCCGCCAGCAGGGCCCCGAAGAGCGAGAAGTAGCCGGTGCCGAAGAAGCCGACGGCCGGGCCGAGGAGCAGCAGGGCGGCGCCGGCCGAATCGCCGGCCCAGCGCGGGATGCTGCCGTAGAGCGGGGTCACGACGGCGGCGCTCACCACGTAGAAGACGAAGGCCGGGCGGCGGCCGTAGCGGTCGGCCAGGAATCCGAAGGCCAGGTAGCCGGCCAGGGCGCCCACCTGCATGAGGAACATCCAGCCGCTGGTGCGGACGACGTCGAGGCCGGCGCCGCCTTCGGCCGCCGGGGCGGAGAGAAAACCCGGCAGCCAGGTGAACAGTCCCCAATAGGCGAACAGAACCGAGGTGGTGAGCAGCGTGGCGAGCAGGGTGCGGCGGCCAAGGGGCGGACGGAAGAGATCCCCCAGCGGGGCGCGCCGGGTGCGCCGCTCCCAGATTTCCGGCTCCTGGACCTTCCGGCGGACCAGCAGGGTGAGCAGCGCCGGCAGCACGCCCACCAGGAAGAGGGCGCGCCAGCCGAAGCGGGGCAGCACGAGGGCCGAGACGCCGGCGGCGACCATATAGCCCCAGGCCCAGCCGGATTGCATGAAGGCGATAGCCTTGGCGCGGTGCTCCGCAGGCCAGCTCTCGGCCACCAGAACGGCCCCGGCGGACCACTCGCCGCCGAGCCCGAGCCCCACCAGTGCCCGCCAGAAGATCAGTTGCTCCCAATTGGCGGCGGTGGCCGCCCCGCCGCAAGCCAGCGAATAGAGCAGGATGGTGTAGATGAGCGTCCGCTTGCGGCCGATGCGGTCAGAGACGACGCCGGCGAGGATGCCGCCGGCCGCTGAGGCGACGAGCGTGGCGGAGCTGACCAGGCCGGCCCGGGCGTTGGTGAGCCCGAACTCGGCCCGGATGGTCTGCAGGGCGAAGACGTAGAGCAGCACGTCCATCGCGTCGAGCATGAAGCCGAGCATGGCCGCCCACAGGGCCATCCAGCGCGGTTCGCGGAAGAGGGGACGGAGCGTGCTCATGAGCAGCGTGCCTACGGCCGGGGCCGGTCTTTTCATGGTAGTCGAGCGCCCGGGGCGGGGACGGCTGCGACTCTCGAGGGGGATCCGGGAGCGCCGCGCGCGGCCGCCGGGCGCACAAAACGCGCTCTAAATGGTGGTTTCCGGGCGGGATTCGCTATGATGAGCATGTGAGAGACGTGCGGGATGCCGTGCAACGCCCGCCGGCGCCCCTCTCCCGACTCAGCGATCTCGAAGCCGCTTTGGGGCAGGCGATCCGCGGCAAGGCGGAGGTCGTCCGGCTGTCCATCGTGTGCCTGCTCGCCCGGGGCCATCTGCTGATCGAAGACGTGCCCGGGGTCGGCAAGACCACGCTGGGGCACGCTTTGGCGCGATCGGTGGCGTGCGAGTTCCACCGCCTGCAGTTCACCTCCGACATGCTGCCTTCGGACGTGCTGGGGGTGACGATCTACAACGCCCAGACGCGGGAGTTCGAGTTCAAGCGGGGGCCGATCTTCACCAACTTCCTGCTGGCCGACGAGATCAACCGGGCGACGCCGAAGACGCAGTCGGCGCTGCTCGAAGCGATGAACGAGCGGCAGGTGACCATCGACGGCCGTTCCCACCCGATGGCCCGGCCCTTCATGGTGATCGCCACCCAGAACCCGGTGGAACACCACGGGACTTACCCGCTGCCGGAGTCGCAGCTCGACCGGTTCCTGCTGCGGCTGCAGATCGGCTATCCGGATGCGGCCAGCGAGCGGGAGATCCTGCGGAACCCGTCGCCGCAGCCGGCGGCCTCGGTGCAGCCGGTGCTCTCGCCGGAAGACGTGATCGAGTTCCAGGACCAGGTGGACTCCGTGCGGGTGGACGACGCGATCATGGACTACATCATGGCGATTGTCGCCAAGACCCGCAACCATGACTCCCTCGCCCTGGGGGTGAGCCCCCGCGGCGCGCAGAGCCTCTACCGGTGCTCGCAGGCGCTGGCGCTGGTGGAAGGCCGCGACTACGTGACGCCCCACGACGTCAAGCGGCTGGTGAAGCCGGTGTTCGCGCATCGCGTAGTGGTGAACGCCCGGGTGAGCTTCGCGCAGCGGTTCACCGGAGCGGCCGAGCAGGTCCTCGACGAGATCCTCACCCAGGTGGAAGTGCCCGTCTGACAACACGCGTATGAAGACAGCCATAATCGGCCTGCCGATGGTGGGCAAGACGAGTCTGTTCACGATCCTGACCGGCCGGCACGAGCCGGCGCGCATGGGTTCGCTGGAGGTCCGCACCGGCGTGGCCCGGGTACCGGATCCGCGGCTGGACGCCCTGGCCGAGGTATTCCAGCCGGCGAAGGTGACCCACGCCACGATGGAGTACCTGGACTTCCCGTCCATCTCCAAAGAGGCGTTGCAGAGCCCGGGCTACCTGGCGAGCATGCGGCTGGCCGATGCGCTGGCCCATGTGATCCGCGTCTTCCAGGACGACACAGTGCCGCACGAGAAAGGCTCGGTGGATCCGATGCGGGACCTGGAAGACGTGGAGGCGGAGCTGATCTTCAGCGACTTCGTAGTGGCCGAGAAGCGGCTGGAGCGGCTGGAGAAGGACCGCAAGAAGATCAAGGACCCCAACCTGGACCGCGAATACGCCGTGCTCGAGAAGGCCAAGACGCTGCTCGAGGGCAACCGGCCGTTGCGGGAGCTGGAGCTCTCGCCGGAAGACGAAAAGCGGATCCGGGGCTTCGGCTTCCTCTCGCAGAAGCCGATCCTTTACGTGTTCAACCTGGGCGAAGAGGATGCGCCGCGGCTGCACGAGATCGAGCAAGAGTTCCGCGCGAAGGTGGGCGAGCGCCCCGGCGCCGGGGTGGCGGCGATCTGCGGCAAGATCGAGGCCGAGCTGGCCGAAATGGAACCGGAAGAGGCCGGAGAGTTCCTGGCCAGCTACGGCTTCCAGGAGCCGGGCAAGGAGCGGATCATCGCCGCCGGGTACCGCCTGCTCGGGCTGATGAGTTTTCTCACGGCGGGCGAAACCGAGTGCCGCGCCTGGACGGTGCCCGTCGGCACGACGGCGTTGAAAGCGGCGGGGGCAATCCACACGGACTTCGAGAAGAAGTTCATCCGCGCCGAGGTGGCCGACTGGAAGACTTTGGTGGAGTCGGGCGGCTACGCGGGGGCGCGAGAGAAGGGCCGGCTGCGGCTGGAAGGCAAGGAGTACATCGTTCAGGACGGCGACGTGCTCCTCTTCCGGCACGGCTGAGGGCGCGGAGCCAACTCAGGGGGTGCGTAGTAGCGAGAACCCTCCGAGCAGGGCGGCTTCGTCCTGGTCGGACCAGTCCCGGCGCAGCACTCCCCGGGCGAACGCTTTCCGGAAGGCCCGCTTCAGCGCATCGGAGACGGCAAATCCGCGAAGCCGGAAATCCCGGCCGAGCCGGTATTCCACCCAGGCGCCGCCGGCGGTTTCCTGTACCCGGACACTAAAGAATCCGCTCCCGGCCCGGACTGCCGTCACACGATTGAACAGATCGAGCCGCCGGTTGAGGCGGGTCCGCGGAAAGAAAACGGCGGCCTGGAGCGACGCGGCGGTCTGCCGTTCGGTGGCCGGAGCTGATCCACCTGCCTCCGATCCGGCCCGCAAGGCGATCACGAGTAGTGCAGCTCGATGCCGGGCCCGGTCAAATCCGCCGGCAACCAAGAGGGGGGCGCCGGCCGAGTCTGGAACCGCGCTGGCAAGCGTATCGAAAACACCGGGCCGGACGAGGACGCCCCTCTCGTTCCCGGCCGTGTCGAGAAACCGGATCTGGGTGGCGCCCTCGGTTTCGTCGATCAAGGCGACAGCGATGCGGGAGGGTTCCGCTTGGGGAGGGAGAACAACAAATGCACGTGGGTGGAAGCCGGAGCTGGAAACCAGCTTCGGCGGGTGGGTCCATTCCAGCCGACCGCGGGGACCGAAGCAGTAGAGCCGCACGGAGCGATAGAGCATGAGAATGTGGTTCCGCCCTTCCGGGTCGAAGTTCGCCAAAGCCCAATCCGAACCTGGATCGGCTTTGCCGGGAGGCGCAGGGAACGTTCGCGCCCAAATCGTTCGGCCGTCGGGGCCGAGGGCCTCGAGCACGGGGCCGTTCCAGCGCAGGGACGCCACCTGCGGATGGTTCGACAGGACGACAAACGCCATGACGGCGACGACCACCAGGCAGCCGGCCACGGCCGCCAACCGCGCCCGCGGCCATTCCGGGATCCGCGTGGGGGAACCGTTACCGTTGCGGGGCTGGCGTTTATCGCGCCAGGCGAGGATCTCCTCGCGGAGCGCATAGACACGGCCGCGCTTACCGGGCATCCGGCGGACCGGCAGGCCGTGATGGCGCTCGTATTTCTGGGCCGTACGGACGTTGGTATTGAGAGCGGCGGCAATCTCCTTCCAGCCGTGCAGCTCGGCGGGCTCCCCCGCGCCGTTGCCCGGCGGCGGCGCTTCGCCGGAACTCCCGGACGGCGGCCGGGGCGGGAGCACGGCCCCGCTGTCGCCTTCCGCCATGGCTACCGTGAATCTGCCGCTGCCCATCAGGTCTGGTTCCTCTTCTCCGTCTCCTTCCCGATTGTGCCGGGCGGGTTGGCTCACAGAGTGAGCCTGCGGCAAATTCGGCGCGGATGCGACGAAAAGCGGCTAGATCCGCCTGGGCTTCGGGGATTCCCGAGCCGGGGAGGTGGCTGGAGCAGCCTAAATTCGTCCCGAGATCCAGTACCAGGCCAGGCCGATCCATTCGTGCAGGGCGTCTTCGTTGTGGAGGATCGCCGTGGGAGACGGGAGGAACTCCTCGAAGCGGTCCTGGAACTCCAGGCTACGGAGTCCACAGGGCGCGGGGACCACCTCGAGGCCCTGTTTGCGGAAGCACGCCACGGCCCGGGGCATGTGGTAGCCCTGGGTGACGAGGACGATGCGCCGGACGCCGCGGGAACGCAACAGCCGAGCCGAAAAGACGGCGTTCTGGTATGTATCCAGGCTCCGGCCTTCCACCCAGATGTCGGCGGGATCGACGCCTTCGGCGATCAACAGATCGCGCATCAACCCGGCAATGACGACCTTCCGGCCGGGCGGCCCCACGGGCCCGCCGCTCACGACAACGGGCAGGCGCCGCCAGTGCCGGTAGAGCCAGGCGGCGTACCGGGTCCGGACCCGGGTGTCGATATCGGCCACGGCGAACGGCTGGGACGGATCGGGAGGGACCAGGCCCGCGGAGAGGACGACGATCGCGCCCGCTTCGGTGGACGCGGGCGGTGGTCCGTAAGGATACCAGCTCTCCAGCGTGGCCGAGGTGAGCCAGACCACCGGGGGCCAGGACCAGAGAAACAGTACCAGCGCCGCGGCCGCCGCCAACTTCCGCGCCCCGCGCCGCCACCGCGGCAGACCCCAGACGGCGGCGAGGAGAACGAAAACCACCAGCGGCAGCACGGGCTTGATGTGAGACATGGAGCCTTCCAGCCAGTATAGTTGCGGGGCGGCGGCCCGCCGTGGGGCGGCCCGTGCCCGACCTTCTATACTTGGTAGGTGGCTCGCCCGGTGCTTCAAGGAATCGCCGCAGGCTTACTGCTCTATCTCCTGCTCTTCTTCGCTCTGGACGGTGTTGGGCTGCTGGGGCCGGACGAACCGCGCTACGCCTCGATCGGGCGGGAGATGGCGCTCAGCGGCGACTGGGTGACGCCGCGGCTGTGGGGCGAGCGCTGGTTCGAGAAGCCGGCGCTGCTCTACTGGCTGACGGGCGTGGGCTTCCGGCTGGGGCTGGGTCCGGAGACGGCCCCACGGTTGCCGGTGGCCCTGTTGAGCGCCGTCTACCTGCTGTTCCACTTCTGGTGGCTGCGGCGGCTCTTCGGCCGGCGCCTGGCGTGGCTCTCGACGGCGATGCTGGCGACCTCAGCCGGGTGGTTCGCCTACAGCCAGCTTTGTCTGACAGACCTGCCGCTGGCGGCCGCCTTCGGAGCGTCGATGTTGCTATGCCTCCGCTGGATGGAGACGGGCGACTTCCGCCTGGCGGCGGCGGCGGGGACGTTGTTGGGCGTGGGAGTGCTGGCGAAGGGCCTTGTGCCTCTGGTCCTGGCGTTGCCGGTCTTCTGGTTCGCCAGAGGCCGGCGCACGGGCGTAGCGGCGATCTACGGCTTCGCGCTGCTGGCGGCTGCGCCATGGTACGTGCTCTGCACGCTGGAGAACGGGAAAGCATTCCTGTACGAGTTCTTCTGGCGGCACCACTTTGCCCGTTTCCTGAGTCCGGAATTCCAGCATGTGCAGCCGTTCTGGTACTACGCGCCGGTGCTGGCCGCCGGCCTCGCTCCGTGGACGCCGGTGCTGGCGGCGGCCGTCCGCCCCTCGCTCTACCGGGACCGGCGGCTGCGGTTCCTGCTGGCTACGGCGGCCTTTGGGTTCGTCTTCTTCTCAGCCTCGACGAACAAGCTGCCCGGCTACCTGTTGCCGCTGTTTCCGCTGCTGGCGGTGGTTCTGGCAGCGGGGCTGGAACAGGCGCGGCGCGGCGCGGCGCTGCTGGCGGCGAGTGCGCTGTTGCTGAGCTTCATCCCGGTTGCCGGGGAGGTTCTGCCCGACGCGGTAAGCTACGGGCTCAGCCGAGCCCCGTTCCCTTCCCCGCCCTGGTGGGGGATCGCGGCGGCCGTCGTATTGGCGGTTCTGGTCTATGGCGCGGAACGGCGCGAAAGACGGGAACTTGCGGTGACGCTGGTGGCCGCCGGCCTGGTGTGCGGGGTCGTGTATCTGAAGACGAGCGCCTACCCGATCCTGGACCGGCAGGCTTCGGCCCGAAGCCTGTGGCGGGAACTCGGGGGCTTTTCGCACCGGGTCTGCATCGAGTACATCCACCGGAGCTGGCGGTACGGGCTGAACTATTACTCGCTCGAGCCGCTGCCGGCCTGCGCCGACGACAACCGCCCTCTGCATCTCACGAACAACCCGACCGGGGGGCCGCCGGTGCTGGTGCACCGGGACTAGAGGAGGCAGCCGCCGGTTTCAGCCGGTCCGCTTTTTTCCAAGAACGCCAAGCCACGGCGTCGAACCGGGCCGATCAGGCGTCGTAGAGATTGACCAGTTCAGCCGTCTTGCGGGGCTCCTTAGCGGCGCGGTCGTTCGTCCCGGTGCGGTTCTCTTCCATGTCGTAGAGCTCCCAGCGGCGGCTTCCCCGCCGCCACCGGCTCACGAGCTTCCACTTGCCCAGCCGCACGGCGCAAGCGCCCTCGCGCTCCCGGAAGACCGGCTGGTACCCGTCCCGCTTGCCGGCGCCGAAGACCGGCGTGAGGTGGTTGCCGGTTCGAGGCTCAGGAGGGCCGCCGGCCGTCCCTGGGGGCCTGCGAAACCACGCCGAGGAAGGGCCAGCCGGCCAGGCCGAACAGCAAGTAACGTACAGTGAGCAGCACGCCGAGGGCGGCCCCGGCGGGGGCATCCAAGTAGTTCCGGAAAAAGTAGACGACGGCCACATCCCGAGTGCCCACGCCGGCGAAAGTCACCGGCAGCAGGCCGACGAGGATGGCCAGAGGGGCCAGTCCCATGGCCGCCGGAAGCGGTGTGGCGGTTCCCAGGGCATGAAGGAATAACCACACCTGGAACAGGTTCGAGAACCAGATCCCGAGGGAGAGGAGGGCCAGCAGCGCCGTGCGCACCGGGTCACGGAAAACGTAGTCCTGCATCTGCCCCCAACTCTCCTCCAGACTACCGAGCTTGTCACGCCAGCGTGCCGGACTCAGACGGCTGAGGGCACGGAAGCAGGTCCAAGCGAATCTCCGGGAGATCAGCAGGGTGAGCGCTGCGGCGACGCCGGCAGCCACCACCCAGGCCAACGCGTCCACCACAGGCTCGCGCTCGGACAACAGCGCCAGGCCGGCGGCGCAGAAGAAAAGGAGTGCCAGAGTGTCGGAGATACGCTCAAACAGGACGAGGGCAAGGGCTTGGGGGCCCGAGAGGTGGCCGCGGCGCTGGAAGAACCAGGTCTTGGCGAAGTCACCCATTTTCGAAGGCAGAACCACGTTCAGGGCCGATGCCGCGAGGTTGAACCGGAGGGCCTCGGCCACGCTGATGCCGGGCCCCGCGTAGACCATCAGCCGGAGCCGAACCGCCGCCAGCACGGCCATGGGGACATGAAAGGCGAAGGCGACGGCCAGCCAGAACAGATCGGCGGCGGCGAAGACGGCCAGCATCCGGGCAAGGTCGATGCGCCAGTAGAGTACTCCCAGGATCAGAACGCCCGTAGCAACAGTGGCCAACGCCCTCACTGCGTGCGCCCCTGGCCCCCGAACGGTTTCCTTCCGCGGCGAAGTGGCAGAGATTCCCAAAGGCTCGGAAAAGCAGCCGGCCGGGCGGCCGGGCGGTCAGGGAAACCAGCCGGCTGGATTCCGGATGGCGACGAGAAAGCTACCTCGAGAGAGGAAATGGCCACGAGACTCGAGTTTAGCAAAGCGATCCAATCGTGCCGCTTCACAGCGTCCGCCCTGGGATCCCTCCGGCCGCTCCAACAGTTGAGTGGATCCTGGTCGCTCTTTCTGCATCTATACTAGACGGAACAGCGGCAAATCGGACTGGCCTGTCTTCCAAAGGCGGGTCCGACAAAGCGCCTGGCCGCCGCGGCAGGCGCGCCGAGTTTTCACTCAGCTTAAGGCGGACAGCATGGATACTGCACTCGGGCTGCATCGCTTTCATTTTGCTTTTACGCTCACGTTTCACTACCTCTTCGCCCAGCTCACCATGGGACTCGCGCTGCTGCTCGTCATTTTCAAGACGCTGGCGCGCAAAACGGGCGATACGACCTACGACGACGCCGCCAAGTTCTGGGGCAAGATCTTCGGCATCGGCTTCGCCATCGGGGTGGTTACGGGCATCCCGATGGAGTTCCAGTTCGGCACGAACTGGTCCCGCTTTTCGGAGGCGGCCGGCGGAGTAATCGGCCACACCCTGGCGATGGAGGGCGTCTACGCGTTCTTCCTGGAGTCCACGTTCATCGGGCTCTTCCTCTACGGCGAGAAGTTCCTCGGCAGGACGGGCCACTACGTCACGGCGATCCTCGTCTGGCTGGGCTCGTGGCTGTCGGGCTATTTCATCCTGGCGACGGGCGCCTGGATGCAGCATCCCACCGGCTACCGGCTCGGGCCGGACGGCCAGATCGTCCTGGACAGCATTTGGGGGCTGCTACTGAACCCGTGGCTGTTCTGGATGTACCCGCACAACATGATCGGCACGGTGGTCACGGGCTCGTTCGTGGTGGCCGGCGTGGGGGCGTTCTATCTGCTGATGAAGCAGCACGAAGAGCATGCCCGGCGGTTCGTCAAGGTGGGGGTCACCGTGGGCTTCATCGCCAGCGTGCTGATGCTCTTCCCCACCGGCGACGGCCAGGGCAAGATGGTGGCCAATCACCAGCCGGTGACGCTGGCGGCGATGGAAGGGCTGTTCGAGACGCAAGAGGGCGCGCCGATCGTGATCCTCGGCCAGCCGGACGTAGAAAAAAAGCGGCTTGACAATCCGCTGACGGTGCCGAGAATGCTCAGCTTCCTCACCTATCGGCGGTGGAGCGCCGAAGTGAAGGGGCTGGACGCCTACCCGCATGATGTGTGGCCCGACGAGCTGCCGCTGCTGTTCTACGCGTTCCACATCATGCTGGGTCTGGGGACCATTTTCATCGCTGCGTACGGAGCCGCGTTCTTTCTTCTGCGCAAGGGCCGGCTTCTGGAGCTGAAACCCGCGCTGTGGATATTGATGTTGCTAACGCCATTCCCGTTCGTCGCCAACACGGCGGGCTGGATGACGGCGGAGCTCGGCCGCCAGCCGTGGCTCATCTATGGCCTGATGCGAACCAGTGCGGGGTCCTCGTCTTACGTGTCGAGCGGCAACACGATGTTCACCTTGCTCGGCTTCATGGGCATGTACACCTTGCTGGGAATCCTGTTCCTGTTCCTAGTGCGCCGGGAAGTGGAACACGGGCCGGGCTCGAGGCAAGAAGAGACGGCGGAAGCACCGGAGAAGTAGGGGAGGAGCGTCATGGAAGTCTTCTGGTTTTGCGCTGTTGCGGTGATGATCACGGTCTACGTGGTGCTGGACGGCTTCGACATCGGGGCCGGAATCTTCTCCCTGTTCGGCTCCAGGAACAAAGAGGAGCGGGGCGCCATCCTGCAATCGATCGCCCCGGTCTGGGACGGCAACGAGGTGTGGCTGCTGGCCGGCGGCGGGGTCCTGTACTTCGCCTTCCCCAAGCTCTACGCCTCGGCGTTCCAGGGCTTCTACCTGCCGCTGATGGTGGTGCTGTGGCTGCTGATGTTCCGCGGCCTGGCCATCGAGTTCCGCAACCACATCGACAATCCGGCATGGGCGCCCTTCTGGGACTTCCTGTTCGGCGCGGCGAGCCTGCTGCTGGCCGTCTTCTTCGGTGCAGCGCTGGGCAACGTGGTCCGGGGCGTGCCGCTGGATGAGTCCGGCAGCTTCTTCCTGCCGCTGTGGACGGACTTCACGGTGAGCGCCGACCCGGGCATCCTCGACTGGTACACCATCCTGGTGGGGCTGCTGGCGGCGCTGACGCTCACCCAACACGGATCCCTGTGGGTGGCGCTGAAGACCGAGGGCGAGCTGTCTGAGCGGGCGCGGAGCACGGCTTCGCGGGTCTGGTTCGGCGTGCTGGCGCTGACGGGCGTAGTGACGGCGGCTTCGTTCCACGTCCAGCCGGCGCTTTCCCGAGCCTTCAGCGAGCGGCCGTGGGGCTACGTCTTCCCGCTGATCGCGCTGGCCGGACTCGGGGGCGTCTTCGCCTTCGCGCGCCGCGAGGGGAGCGAAGCCAAGGCGTTCCTGGCCTCCTGCGCATTCATCCTCGGAATGCTGACCTCGGCGGTGCAGGGGCTGTTTCCGAACGTGCTCCCAGCGGTCGCCGGGACCGAGCGCAGTCTGACGGTCTACAACGCCGCCGCGCCCGAGCACGGTTTGATTGTCGGGCTGGGGTGGTGGATTCCCGGCATCCTCATCGCCACCGGGTACTTCGTGTTCACCTACCGGCGGCTGGCGGGCAAGGTCAGGATCGGCGAAACGGCGCACTGATGCGCCTTCTCCGGCCGACGGCGGCTCCGGGACGTCGCCCCCGGAGCCGTCACTGTTTCCTGACCAGCGGCGTCACAGCGACCTTACGAAATTCGATCTTGCCGTGGTCCCCCTGGATGGAGATCGGGCCCGGCTCGCCCTCGTGCGGATCGTGCGCCATCGCCGTCAAGCCTTCGATGACGGCCTTGTCGATGATCTTCTTACCGTTCAAGACGACGGTGACGTCGCGGCCGACGAGTTTGACGTCCAGCGTCTGCCACTCGCCCGGGGGCAGGCTGGCGTTTTCACTGGGCACGATGCGGTAGTAGATGGCCCCGTGGCCCTGCTTGTTCGGGGGCTTGCCGTAGTCGTCGATGATCTGGACCTCGTAACGGCCCCGCAGCCCGATGCCGGAGTTCGAACCTTTCTGTAAGCGGTACTCGGCGTGGAGCCGGAAGTTCCAGAACTTCTTGTCGGAGACGAGGTTGTTGGCCGGCGGGTTGTTGGTGAGGATGCCGTCCTTGACCTCCCAGCCGAGCTCGCGGTCCGGGATCATGCCGTGCCAGCCGCTGAGGTCCTTGCCGTTGAACAGCTCCACCGGCTCGGCCTCCACCCAGGTGCCGTCGTCCTTGTCGGTGATCTCCGGGGCGCGCTCGCCGAAGAACTCGACGCGCGTTTCCGGGTAGCCCTCGATCTCCATCCAGCCGGTGAGCTTGTCGCCCTCGACGCGGACGTGATAGACGGCGGTACGCAGCGGGCGCTTGTCCCAGGTCGTCTTTTCGCCGGGAATGCCGTACTTCCGCTTGAAGGTGTAGACGAGTTCTTCGCCCTCGACCTTCATCGTGTCCGGCGGGTACATGCCGCCGCCGGGAGGCCCGACCATCAAGCCGGTGGGGTTCGGCGTCTCGGCGCCGCGGACCTCGAGCCACCAGGCCCGCTTGCGCGCCGACGACGGGACGGTGATGTCCCAGCGGCCGTTGAAGACTGAGGGATCGAAGGCCGGCTGCTTGCCGGAATCGCCGCAGCCGGCGGCCATCAGGAGTGCGAAAGCAAGCAGGACAGGAGTGCGCATCACGGCGCTACTTTATCACAGCGTCCGGGGCAGCGGGAATGGGGTTTCCGGCACGCGCCGGGGCGGGCCGGAGCCGCCTCACCGGATGCTAGTTTCGGCCTCGCTGGAGAGGAACCGGGCCACCCGCGGGGCCGCTTCTTCTCCGGCCCGCCGGCCGCCCGCAAGCCAGCGTTCGATGTTTTCCGGCTTCCATTTCAGGGCGTCGCCCAGACGGCCGAGACGCCGGGCGGGCTGAATCACGACAATCGGCAAGCGCGCCGATGGAAGGCGGCGCGGCGCACCGACAAGCCGGCGGACGCCGCGCATCAGGGTCCGGTAGAGCGGGGGCAAATCCGTCATCACGCCGATGGCCACGACACGGTCCGCTCCCAGCTCGGCCGCCGCCCACAGAGGCAGCGCGCCGAAGATGCCGCCGTCCACGCACCGGCTGCCGTCCGGCAGGCGGCGCGGGGGAAAGATGACCGGCATGGAGCAGGCGGCGACCAGGTGGTCCGGCGTGATACCGTCGTCCGGGGTGACGATCCGGCGGCGGAAACCCGGCATTTCGGCCAGCACCAGGGCGTAGCGGGCGCGGGGCCGGTAGCGGGCGCACAATTCCTCGGCGGCGGGCTCCAGGACAGCAGGATCGGCAAGACCTTGCCGGACGCGCCACGGCGGGCGCCACCGCAGCTCGAAGGGCACGGTGGGCTCGCGCCAGAGCCGGCCCAGCTCCGCCCCGCGGACGCCCGCGGCGATCGCCCAGCCGTTCAGCGATCCGATGGAAGCGCCCACGACCAGGTCCGGCTGAAACATCCGTTCCAGGGCTTCCCACACCCCCGCCTGCCAGGCGCCGAACATGCCGCCAGCGGAAAGGACCAGGGCGGTCATCGAGAGAAGACTCCAAAGACAAAGACGTCAGCGGCGTGGCGCGTACAGGTCCGGCGAGGGCGAGAGCGCCCTGCCACGAGGCTAAGCAACTGCACGTCTTGCAGGATAGCCGATGCCTGCGGGCGGATACTACCCGCCGCCCCCGAGGGCTACGGCTGCCGCTGATGTGGCTCGTACGCCTGGTCCAGGACGGCGGCAGTGGTCGGGTTGAAGCGCTTGCCGTAACGGCGGCTGTACTCGGCGAGGAATTCGCCTGGAGAGCGCTCGGTGAGCGGCCGGTCCGGCCAGGCGAACATCGAGGCCGCCGGCTCGCCCCGGTTGAGGGTGGTGATCCCCTCCATGGAGTCCAGAGAGTCCAGCCGATCCACCGCCCGGAAGATCAAGCAGACCCAAGGACAGCCTCCATGCTCATGCGAGGCTTTCGCGGACCGAAAGGGTGATTTTATAAAACACCGTGATGATCAGGGCGCCCACGGCCCACACGCCGAGGGTGATGGCGATCTCGGGCAGCGTCGGGGCGTACTCGGTGATGGCCCCGAGAGGCGACGGGACGAAACCGCCGACGATCAGTCCGATGCCCTTGTCGATCCAGAGCGAGAGGAAGACGATGACGCAGGTGACGGCCAGGATCCGGTCGTTGCGCCGCCACCGCGGCACGATGAGCAGAACGAGCGCGGCCACCGCCAGGATGACGGAGGTCCACATCCACGGCACCAGCGAGTTGTGCCCGTCGAGGCCGACGAAGAGGTACTCGAAATGAAGCTTGTGCTCGGGGATGCCGCTGTAGAAGACGGTGAAGACTTCCATCAGCACGAAGAAGACGTTGACGATCATCGCGTAGGTGACGATGACCGCCAGCCGGCGAATAGGTTCGCGGCCGGCGTCGAACCACGTGAGCTTGCGCAAAAGCATGCAGAACAGGATCAGCAGCGACGGTCCGGCCGCGAAAGCAGAGGCGAGGAACCGGGGGGCCAGGATGGCGGTGAGCCAGAAGCTGCGGCCGGGAAGGCCGTTGTAGAGGAAAGCGGTGACGGTGTGGATGCTGATGGCCCAGGGGATGGAGAGCAGGATCACCGGCTTGATCCAGTTGGGCGGGGCGACGCCTTTGCGCTCGGCGCTGAGGGTCACCAGAGCAATCACCGCGTTCAGGATCAAGTAGCCCGACAGCGAGACCATGTCCCAGAACATGATCGAGTGCGGGGTCGGGTGCAGGATGACGTTCATCACCCGGTGGGGCTGACCCATATCGACGAAGATGAAGAGCATGCACATCGTCACCGCGGAGATGGCCAGGAACTCGCCCAGGATGGTGACCCTGCTGAAGACCTTCCAGTCGTGGAGGTAGTAGGGCAGCACCACCATCACCGCCGAGGCCGCCACGCCCACCAGGAAAGTGAACTGGGCGATGTAGAGCCCCCAGGTGACGTCGCGGTTCAGCCCGGTGATCGCCAGGCCTACCTCCAATTGCCGGAGGTAGTTGAGAAAGCCCACGCCGATGACGGCGAACAGGCCGAGGATCCAGAGCCAGTACCTCCGGCTGCCGACGACCGCTTTTTCGAACATGAACATGGCCAGGTCCTCACAAGATGTAGAAGACTTCGGGTCTGGTGCCGAGCTCCGGCTTGCGCCGCAACGTGTACTCGGTGCGCAGCAGGCGCCTTACTTCGGAGTTGGGGTCGGCCAGGTCGCCGAAGACGAGCGCCTTTTCCGGGCAGGCCTCCACGCAGGCCGGCATCTCACCCCGCGCCAGGCGTTCCTCGCAGAAGGTGCATTTCTCGACGACACCCTTGGTCCGCGTCGGGTAGTCGGCCCGGACCTTCGGGATATACGGCCGCGGATCGCCCCAGTTGAAGCTGCGGGAGCCGTACGGGCAGGCGGCGATGCAGTACCGGCAGCCGATGCAGCGGTGCCAGTCCATCATCACGATGCCGTCGGCCTCGCGCTTCCAGGTGGCCTGGGTGGGGCAGACGCGGACGCAAGGCGGATCGTCGCAGTGGTTGCACAGCAGCAACACCTGGCGCCCATGCAACTCTTCGTTCGGGTACTCGGTTTCCTGCGAGGGGAAGGCGTGCTCGAACTTCTCCTTCCAGATCCACTTCACCTCGCGGGTCTTGTCGGGAATCTGGGGCACGTTGTGGGCTTGGTGGCAAGCCCGGATGCAGTCCTTGCAACCCTCCTGCTTGCGGCACTTGCGCGTGTCCACGACCATCCCCCAGCGCCGAGCGGTCAAAGCGCCGGGAGCGGGGAGATACTCGGCGTCTTCGGCGCCGGCCACCAGGCCGCCGAGCTTCCCGCCGGCGATGGCTCCGGCCACGGCGCATCCGGTGATCTTGAGAAACGACTTGCGGTCCATGCTCATGGCGCTCTCCTCAACGCTCGTCCGCCGTCCGGGCCCGCGCGGCGACGACGGGCGCTTCCTCAGGACTGACGTGGCAGTCCCAGCAGTAGGGCGTCACGGCGGCGTAGTCGTGGCAGCGGTCACAGAACCGCTCCTTGCTCCGGTGGCAGTCCAGACAGGTCTTCGTGAGGCTCATCTCGTAGGTCTTGCCGCCGACCTTCACCAGATGGTTGCCGCGGCGGACTACCTGTTCCCGCCACTCCATCAGCACGTCCATGTGGTGCTGGCGCATGTAGGCCGTTTCGTAGACACAGGCTTCGCCCTTGGCCTTTTCAAGCTGCAGCTGTTTCGGGGCGACGCCCAGGGCGGTGTTGTACCAGAGCGGGAACGTGACCAGGGCGATGAACAAAGCGAGGCCGAGGAGAATCCATCCGCGGTCACGCATGGGCCGGTTCCTCCTTGTCTCCCTCCGCCTGCGCCGCCTTCACGAGGGGCGTTCCGCGCAGGTCCGTGTCGCGTTCCCGCTCGCCTTCCATCACCAGCGCATTGCCGACGAACTCATGGATGCCGGCCACTTCCACTCCGGGAACGAAGTATTCGAGCAGGGGCGGCAGGGTGGCCTTGTCGATCGCGCAAATGCAGGAGAGCACGTTGACGCCGTGCTTCTCATGAACGTACTTGACGGCGTTGGCTCGGGGGAACCCGCCGCGGAGGCGCATCTCCAGATTCTCGTCCGTTCCCAGGCCGGCGCCGCTGCCGCAGCAGAAGGTCTGCTCGCGGATCGTATTCTCCGGCATCTCGTGGAAGTGGTTGCAGACGGTCTTCAATATGTAGCGCGGCTCTTCGAGCAGCCCCATGGCCCGGGAAGGATTGCAGGAATCATGGAATGTCACGTTCCAGTGATCGTTGCGGCTGGGGTCGAGCTTGAGCTTGCCGTGGCGGATGAGGTCGGCGGTGAACTCGCAGATGTGGACCATCTTCGTGGACCTGGCGTGGTCGAAGACGGTCCCCGTGATGGGCGACTTGGGCACCTCGAGGAAGTCCGCCGGGCCGTTCATGGTGTCCATGTACTGGTGGACGACGCGCCACATGTGGCCGCACTCGCCGCCGAGGATCCACTTCACGCCCAGGCGCTTCGCCTCGCGGTACATCTTGTCGTTGAGGCGCTTCATCATCTCGTGGGAGATGAAGAGGCCGAAGTTGCCGCCCTCGGAGGCATAGGCGCTGACGGTGAAGTCCAGCCCGATGTGGTGGAACAGCAGGAAGTAGCCGAGCAGCGTGTAATAATGCGGCGAGGCGAAGTAGTCGGCCGAGGGCATGATGAACAAGACCTCGGCGCCCTTCTTCATGATGGGTACCTCGACGCGGACGCCGGTGATCTCCTCGAGCTCATCGACGGCGAAGTCGATGGAGTCTTTGAAGCCGTGAGGCTGGACGCCGAGGTGGTTGCCGGTGCGGAAGCAGTTGGCCGCCGGCTCGACGGCCCAGTTGATGTTGACACCCACCTCGTTGAGCAGCTCCCGGCCGATCATGGTGATCTCGGCCTGGTCGATGCCGTAGGGGCAGAATACCGAGCAGCGCCGGCACTCGGTGCACTGGTAGAAATAGTAGAACCACTCCTTGAGAACGTCGATGGTGAGGTCCCGCGCCCCGGCCAGGCGGCCGAACATCTTCCCCGCCCGGGTGAAGTATCGCCGGTAGACGGAGCGGATCAGCTCGGCCCGCAACACCGGCATGTTCTTCGGATCGCCGGAGCCGATGTAGAAGTGGCACTTGTCGGCGCAGGCGCCGCAGCGCACGCAGATATCCATGAACAGGCGGAAGGAGCGGAACTTCTTCAGCCGGTCCTCCATCGCCTTCAGGATGATCTCCCGCCAGTTCTCCGGCAGCTTCCAGTCTTCGTCGGAGGGTTGCCAGTCGCGCGGATTGGGGAATCCAAGGTACTCGAGGTTCTTGGCTGCGGCGCTGTAACAGAAGGTGCCTCTGCGGAACTCGACCGGAGTGTCCATCCACGGCGTCTCGGGGGGACGGTAATCGATCTGGACCAGTTCGTCGAGCTTCGGTGTCGTTTCCGCCATGCTCTACTCCTTGTCGAGAGGCAAGCCGGCCGCCACGATCTTGTCGTGGAACTCCTCTTCCCACTCCTCATAGGTGTGGACCTTGACCGGGTAGTTCCACGGGTTGACGTGGCGGTGAGCGCGGTTGTTGTTGGGCAGATTCCGGGTCGGACTCAGGAAGATCCCCGGCATGTGGGCGAGCTTGCTGAACGGGAAATAGGCGAGGAGCACGGTGAGCAAGAAGAGGTGGACGAAGAAGAGTCCGCTCAGAGAAGCGGGCACCACCGGCGAGAAGGTCACGATGCCGATCGCCAACTGCTTCACCGCGATGATGTCGGTCTTGGTGAAGTAGCGCATCAGCACGCCGGAACCGGCCAGCCCGAGCAACAGGCACAGTGCGAAGTAGTCGGCGAACAGCGAGATATACCGGATCTCGGCCTGAAACAAGCGGCGGGCCAGCAGGTAGAGCAGCGCGGCCGGCAGGATGAGCCCGGTCCACAGGATTTCCGGCGCGCCGATCTGAAGGAACCCGTCGATCGACTGCAGCGCCGCCACCCAGGCCGGCACCGGGTCCAGGAAGAACCGCAAGTGGCGCAGGAACACGACCAGGAAGCTCCAGTGAAACGCCATGGCCGCCAGCCAGAGCCACTTCTCCTCGCCGTAGACCAGCCGCGGACCCGCGCGCAACTCGAACTTGCTGTTCCGGAACAACGAGCGGAACAAGAGCACCTCGAGCAGCATTCGTCCGAAGGTCTGGGCCGGCGTGAAGGGATTGTCCAGCTTCGCCTGGCGGATCCATGGCAGGGAACGCTGCTGCCCGGTCGTGGTGGTGATGCGGAAGGGGACCGGAGAAGAAGCCCAGCGCGCCACGCGGTACACGATGCCGCCGAGGAAGAGCGCGATGCCCAGGTAGGGCAACACCGCCCCGAAGATCCAGCGCCACCCTTCGACCTGTCCGCCCGCGTAGCCGAGGGCCGCCAGGACGCAAACAGCCACCAGCGCAAGCACGACACTCATTTCAATTCACCTCGATCCCGCCGGGAGCCCCGCGTGCCGGACCGGCGGCTCTACTCTGCCACGTGGATCCGTCCTACCGGGCGCCTGGGGAGCGCACGGCCATCCGTTCGGCGACGAAGAAACGGCGTTTGAGTTCCTGGTAGCGAATCGCCCACAGCTTCTCGCGGCAGCGGACGTACAGATCAAACGCCAGCGCCGCCATCCGTTCCACCCGGTCTCGGGCGGCCTGGAGAGTCGCGCCGTCCAACTGCAGCTCCTGCCGGAGGGCCTCGTTGAGCAGGAAGACGAAACTCACGGCCTCACTGGCGGAAAGGTCCTGGACGGCCCGGAGGTGCAGGATCTCGTCCAGAACCGCCTCGACCCTTTCGAGGTCGAAGTCGCCCGAGACCTCCTCGACGAGCACCGGCAAGCCTCGCCGGTACATCTCTCCGACCGGATTGCGGAAGGGATCGCCGCTGCGAGCCAGGAACCGGGCCGTCTCGGTGGGATACGTCGCGAAGACCAACTCCATCCACCGGCGAGCCACCGCCTGGCGTTCCCCAGGCGTCAAACTCAAACGCGGCCGGCTTTCCAGACCCACGGCATGCTCCTCAGACGCAGCCGGTCGGCTTCGGCAGCCCGGCCAGCTTGCACGCGCCTTTGGCCGGCCCGGACGGGAACAGCTCGTAGATCTTGTTGAGCTTGAAACCGGTCTCCTTGCAGAGCTTCCGGATCATCGGGGCGATGCCGTACTGCAAGTAGTAGTTCCGGAGATAGTGAATGACTTTCCAGTGTTCGTCGGTCAGCTCGTCGATGCCTTCGCTCTTGGCGAAGTCCTTGGCGACGTCCTCGTTCCAGATGCTCGGATCCTGGAGGAAACCGTCCTCATCGACTTCATATTTTCTTCCGTTGACTTCAAAAATCGGCATAACCTTCCGTCTCCTGACTCCATTCCTCTCAGATGCCCGCCGTGGCGGGCCCGTCATTGCATCTCGATGTAGCCGCAGGGACAAGCGTCCGCGCACTTGCCGCAGCCGTTGCACAACTCGAGTTTGATCCGGTAGTGCTCTCCCTTCGGCAATCTCTCGAAGCAGTTGTTGGTGCAATACATCCAGCAGGTTTCGCAGTCCATGCACATACCACAGGACATGCATCGCTGCGCCTCGGCGACGACTTCGTCCTCAGCCAGGCCGATCTCGACCTCGGTTTCCATGCCGCGCTGCTCGACCGGAATGGTCCGCTTGTCATGGCGCGGCGCCGGTTTGTACCAGTCAAGCTTCACCTTCTCGGACGGGATCACCGGGGGCCGCTCGTGTTTCTTCAGTTCCTTTCCCCGCAACCGGGCGTCGATCGCTTCGGCGGCGAACCGGCCCTGGCCGATGGCGATAGAGACCAGTCCGAGCCGGACGTCGTCTCCGCCGGCATAGACGCCCTCCACCGGCGTTTCGCCCCACTCGTTCACCCGGATCCACTCCTTCGGATTTCCGACCATCTCGAAGCCGTCGAAGCGCGGCTCCTGGCTGATGGCGGCGATGATGGTGTCGGCCTCGACGTCGAATTCCGTGCCGGGTTTCGGGATCGGGCGCCGCCGTCCGGAAGCGTCGGGTTCGCCCAGCTCCATGCGGATGCACCTCAGCCCGCGGGCGCGGCCGTCCTCACCCAGGAGAATCTCCGTAGGCGCGGCCAGGAACTCGATCTTCACGCCCTCTTCGAGCGCCCCGTCCACCTCGGCGTCGATCGCCGGCATCTCCTTCCGCGTGCGCCGGTAGAGGATGGTTACGTCGGCGCCCAGGCGTTTGGAGACCCGGGCGGCGTCCACGGCGGTGTCGCCGCCGCCGATGACGACGACCTTCTTGCCGATCTCGACCTTCTCGCCCGAGTTGACGCGGTTCAGGAACTCCGTGCCGGTGAGCACGTTCGGAGCGTCCTCGCCCGGCACTCCCAAACGGTAGCCCTGGTGGGCGCCGATGCCAACAAAAACGGCCTGGTATTGCTTGCGCAACTCCTCGAACGGCATGTCCTTGCCGACGGTGAAGTTGGTCTTCAGCTCGACGCCCAGATCGAGGATGCGCTGGATCTCGGCGTCCAGCACCTCCCGCGGCAGGCGGTATTTCGGAATCCCGTATCGCAGCATGCCGCCGGGCTGCGGAAAGCTCTCGAACACCGTCACCTGATACCCGCGCCGGGCGAGCTGGTAGGCGCAGGAAAGGCCCGCCGGGCCGGCCCCGATGACGGCGATCTTCTCCGGCCACCGCTCTTCGGTCAGCTTCTTCAGCTTCCAGCCCTTCTCGATGCCGAAATCGCCGATGAACCGCTCCAGGGCATTGACGCTGACGCTGCCGTCCTTCAGCCGCCGGTTGCAGTTGTCCTCGCACGGGTGCGGACAGACCCGCCCGCAGACGGCGGGGAACGGGTTCACCTCGGCGATCTTCTCCCAGGCCACCTCATAGGCCTGCTCGCGAGTCCGCCCGTAAGACTCGTACTGGGCCACGGCCACCAGCCAGTCCCGTATGTCTGTGCCCGCCGGGCAGTTGGCGATGCAGGGCGCCGTCTTTTCCACGTAGCGCGGGCGCAGCGGACTGATCTCCTCCACGCCCACCGAGACGACCTTCAGTTTCGGCTTCTTCTTCGCTTTGAACAGACCCATCGGCCCCTCTCCTCTTTTCTTCCATCTCCTTCCCGGGGCCAAGCCCGGGACCGGCCCGGACGCGCAAAACCGCCGCGGCGGCCCGGCCTGCGGCTACCCGTACGGGTAGAGGCTCCGCTTGAAATCTTCCAGGTGCCCCATCAAACGCTCGTGCTTACGCTCGTCGTCGATGAGGTACTCCAACAATTGGCGCTGGATCGCCAGTGGGCACGTCCGGCGCGCCTGCTCAGCCATCCGGATCGCCTCGGCCTCTTGCTTGTCGTGCTCCTCGATCATCTCCCAGACCTGCGCCAACTCCTCCGGCTGGAGCTGGAAAGCCTCCTTCTCGAGACTGTCGAGAATGGCCTGCTGGACCTTCTTGTGCATCATCGAGTCCTGCCGGATGATCTCCATCACCAGCCGGATGAGCGGATTCTGCGTTTTCTCGAGGATGGCGGTGGTATGGGCCACGCTGCCGTCTTCGATCTTCTGCCACGTGCGCAAGATCTGCTTCAGCTCGTCGAGTTGCTCAGCCTTGGTTTTCTGTCGTGCGTCTGCCATTGGTCTCTAGTCTCCGTTCGGCACGGACTTCACCTGCCGGATCCGGGGACGGGGGCGCCGCCCCCGTGTCAGCAGCAAGCTCAATCCGGCGCGGCTCCTTCTTTCTTGGGCAGCGTAATATAGCTGCCGCCGAAGTAGCTGTACACCGTCCGCCCGGAGTCCATCAGCAGGCGGATCGCCTTCTTGCAGTCCGCCTTGGTCACCTGGTCTTCGCCGAACTTGGCGATCATCGCCTTGGTGAGGTCGCCGGCTTTGAGGTTCCTTTTCCCCTCGTACTCGACGACCATCTTGTACATCTCGTCAGCCAGTTGCTCGATGGGAACTCCCATGGCTCGTCTCCTACATGCGGATGTGAGCCGACCGGTGGTACGTGAGACCAGCGTGCTTGAAGTCGTCGATGTGGTAACGCGTGAACT
>JALSRK010000049.1 GCA_026984795.1 Solibacteraceae bacterium
CCCCGAGAGGCGCTTCAGGCCACTTCCGGGCCAAGCTGCGCCGTGGACGGTAATCCAGCCCGGCCCGCGGCCGTTCCCCGCCGCCGGATGAAGATCTTGTAGCATGGAACCGGAGTTCGAGCGTGCTATCATTCCCGGCCCGCACCCACGCGCGAGCCGCACAATCCACCGGCATCTGGCTTGACTTCCTGCTCAGACCATTTCGGTGACAGACTACTCAACCCCAAAATGCCCCTCCCGCGCGCAGCCGCCAGGACCACCCCGAGAGGCGCTTCAGGCCACTTCCGGGCCAAGCTGCGCCGTGGACGGTAATCCAGCCCGGCCCGCGGCCGTTCCCCGCCGCCGGATGAAGATCTTGTAGCATGGAACCGGAGTTCGAGCGTGCTGTCATTCCCGGCCCGCACCCACGCGCGAGCCGCACAATCCACCGGCATCTGGCTTGACTTCCTGCTCAAGGAGTGGTTGCTGCTCGGCTCGGCCCTCGGGCTCGGGGCCTCCAGCGTCTACCTGCGGCGCTTTCCCACCTATTCGGCTGCCGAGTGGGAGGTACTGTTCCTGCTGTGGACTCTGTTCGTCGCCGTCCGCAGCCTCGAGGCAAACGGCATCATCCTCAGGCTGTCGCAGAGTTTCGAGAGGGGCCGCCTGATCCCGCTGAAGCTGGTCGCCGCTACGTTCGTGCTTTCGATGGTGGTGACCAACGACGTCGCCCTCATCGTCGTGGTGCCGCTGACCCTGTCGTTGAATACCGACAGAAAAGACACTCTGGTAATCCTGGAGGCGTTCGCCGCTAACGCAGGCTCGGCCCTCACGCCGGTGGGCAACCCGCAAAACCTGTATATCTATTGGTTCTACGGGCTGGGCGCGCGGGATTTCGTCACCGCGATCGCGCCCTTCTCACTCTGTTTCCTGGCTGTGCTGCTGGTTGCGGCCCTGCTGGTGCGACCTGCCAACGCCGCCGGGGCCGCGGTACAGCCGCCCGTTATCCGCCCCGCTGCCTACGCCGGAGGACCGCTGCTGGCAATCGCCGTTCTCACCATTTTGCGGCTGCTTCCCCTGGCCAGCGCCACGCTCGTTTCGATTTACGCCTCGCTTTTCGACCGTAAGGCGTTGCGCGTCGACTACGGCCTGCTCGGCGCCTTTTTCTGCTTTTTTGGTCTGTCCGAAAACTTGCGGTCGATTCTCGGAACCGAGTTGGAACACGCAGGCCACACCTTCCTTCTCTCAGCGCTGGCAAGCCAGGTGATGAGCAACGTGCCGGCGGCGCTGCTGTTCGCCAAGTTCACCAGCCACTGGAAGGCGCTCCTTTGGGGCGTGAACGTAGGGGGCTTCGGCAGCCTGGTGGCCTCCTTTGCCAATCTGATTTCCTACAAGCTCTACATCAATCACGAGCGCCGTGCGAACATGGCCTCCTTTACGTTGCGGTTCGTCGGTTTCGGGTTCGCAATGCTGCTGGCCGGCATGGGCCTCTACTGGGCAGTGGCGGCCGGCCCGCAATAGGCCAGTGGAAACATGCAGGAACAGGAATTCCAGGGCGGGCTGTTCGACCACCGCCCGCCCAGGCAAGACATGAAAAAGATTCCCGCGGCGCCATCGGCTCTTCAGCAGTCTCGAATCCTTCGTTGCCACGCCCGAACTGGCAATGCTGTGCCGCAAGCGTCCCCGCCCCGAAAGCTAACAAATCCTTTGTGTTCTTTGTGCCCTTCGTGGTTCCCCACACCCCCATCGTCCCTCCGCACCCCGGTGGTTTCGAGTTCTTCGTTACCGTGCCCCGACCTGGACGCCCAAACCCGCCGCACCCCCGGTCCCACGGCAACGCCGCCCTCCAAGCCTTTCTATCCGAACCACTTCGCCCCCGCCCGAAGCCGCTCTCCGCTCCCGCCGTGCTAGAAACGCTACCGGGGAACGATGCCCTCTCGAAGCGTTTCACAATCCGAAACCCGGCCGGCTTCCCGCTCCCGCCTGTCCCCCGCCCACCGCCGGAACCGCCTCCCGGGCTGGCGGCGGCTGCCCGAATCCCATCCGGCCGCGGCGTGCTCGCCCCAGGAAAACCCGAAGGCGGCGCTGCTAGGGAGAAGGGACCGCAGGATCTGCGCACTGGGCGAGCGGCGCTCGATCTTCGCCATTTCTTCACGTATCTTACTGCCCGCGTCAGCGGACGCATCACGTACCCGAGGCGTCACACGTCCCGCTAATCGATTGAAAAACAATCCAGTTCCTCCTTTCAATCTTTTCAGTGAAAAGACGCCCCACGCGTCACGCCACCTGTACGCGTCTGCGGCGGCGTCCGGGCCGGTCCCGGCGCGCTCACCCCGCGCCCTCGCGCAGCGGGTCGGGGATGCGCATGAGATCGCCCACCTCCCGGCCGCCCCGGCGCACCCGCGTGATCGCGTAGACGCCTCCGCCGGCGCCCACGGCGATCGAGTTCACCCACGCCGGCCGCCCGCCGTCCTCGAAGAAGACCGGTCCGTGGTCTTGGTAGCGGCCCGCCGGGATGTCGTAAGTGATCAGATGCAGGTTCTCCTCGCCCTTCGACTCGCCGGCGGCCGTTTCCTTCTTCCCCTCCACGCGCTTGCCGCCGCGATAGACCGGCCCGCCGGTGAGGTAGTAGATGGTCCGCCCGTCCGGCCCCAGGGTGAAGCCCAGATAACCGTAGCTGAACTGGTCGTACATGCCGGAGCGTTTCGAAGCGAGCGACGTCAGCCGTTCCAGCACCTCGACCCGCGGCCTCGCCGGATCGAAGCGGAACAGGTAGCCGGAGTTGCCGTGCACCCCGTAGATCACCTGCTCCGGCTCGTACCAG
The DNA here is from genome assembly GCA_026984795.1 of Solibacteraceae bacterium. Classification (GTDB taxonomy): domain Bacteria; phylum Acidobacteriota; class Terriglobia; order Bryobacterales; family Bryobacteraceae; genus JALSRK01. The sequence continues at coordinate 2,801 of JALSRK010000049.1, forward strand.
AAGGCCTGCCGCCAGTTGTAGCCCATGTGCCCGGGCGAGGCCGGGGCCCAGACGCCGAAGTAGTCCTTCCGCAGATCCTCGCCCTCCACGCGCTCGATCGCGTCCCGCTCGTAGCGGTAGCGGAAGATCCAGCCCTCGGAGGTCGTGTAGTAGACCGAGCCGTTCCGCGGGTCCACCACCATAGCCCGGCACAGGGTCCGGTAGCGCGGGCCGCGGACGCTCTCGCCCAGCTCGCTCACCGGCCCGAGGTCGCGCAGCTCGCGCGAGGCGAGGTCGAGGCGAAGGAACCGTCCCCTGGGCCAGGTGATGCCGTAGAACCGGCCGCGGCGGGCGTCCATCGCCATCGTCAGGATGCCCTCGCCGCCGGGATCCACGGCCAGGTCTTCGCAGCCCCCCGTCTTCATGTCATAAGCGAGGAAGTGGCCGCCCGGGTAGGACCGGTAGCCCTGCGGGGGCGGCTCCGGCATCGTCTCCATGCCGTCCACCCGGTAGTAGTAGCCCACGTGGGTGGCGAAGTAGAGCTTGCCCTCGTGCTCGATGAGCGGCACGTGCACCTTGCTCTGGGGAATTGCCTTCAACCCCGCCTCGCCGCAGGCTTCGTTCAGATCGAGCAGGAAGCGGATCTCGTCCGCCGCCGGGTCGTAGCGGTAGAGGCGGCCGCCGTCGTCCAGCGTCTCCGGGCACAAGACGTAATAGATGCAGCCGTCCGAGGCCGCGGCCATGCCGTTGTAGGTGTCGTGGGCGATCGGGAAACCGGAATCGAACACCCGCACGACGAGTCCCCGGGGCCCGCCCGCGGCTTCCCTGTCCCGCATACGTTACGCTTTGACCAGCTCGGCGGCGTGGGCCTGGATCTTGCGGATCGCCTCGGCGATCTGGTCCATGTCCGAGCGCGGCCCCAGCAGCATGTTCTGGGTCAACCACACGGCCTCGGTGCACAGGCGGTCGTTCTCCGGGCAGGCGGTACGCTCCTCCCATTCGGCGAGCTCCCGCTCGGGATAGATCACCCGGTAGCCGCGGGACTGGAGCGTCTCCTTGATGAACGGCTCCTTGTTCAGCGGCGAATAGCCCTTGGAGGCGGGCACGCCCTCGGCGGCCAGCGCCTTAAGGAACTTCGCCCGCGGCAGCCCGGCGAACCGGTCCTTGTCGTAGCGGAACATATACAAATGGTAGGCGTTGCGGGTGCAGCCCTCGTACTCCCGCGCCGGCGCGATGCCGGGGATCTCCCGCAGCAGGCTGGTCAGGTAGGCGCCGTTCTCGCTGCGGCGCCCGGTCTGGGCCTCGAGCCGCTTCATCTGGGCCATGAGCAGGGCGGCCTGGAACTCCGTCATCCGCACGTTGGTTCCCCGGTAGCTGTAGGAGAAGTCGTAGCTGTGCCGCACCTTGCCCCGGCTGTTGTTGTGGAACGTGTAGGCCCGCTCGGCCAGCTCGTCGTCGTCGGTGAGCAGCGCCCCGCCCTCGCCCGAGTTCAGGTTCTTGCTCGCCTGGAAGCTGAAGCAGCCGGTGGTTCCGAACGAGCCCGTCCGGCGGCCCTTCCATTCGGCCATGTGCGCCTGGCAGGAGTCCTCGACTACCGCCAGCTTGTGCTTCCTGGCGATGGCGAGCACCGCATCGACGTCGAAAGTGTTGCCGCCCAGGTGCACCGGCATGATGGCGCGCGTGCGGTCCGTGATAGCGGCTTCGATCTTGCCGGCGTCGATCTGGAAGGTCTCCCGGTCCGTATCCACGAACACCGGCACCGCGTGGCACAGCAGGATCACGTTGACGCAGGCGACGAAGGTGTAGGGCGGCAAGATCACCTCGTCGCCCGGACCGACGCCCAGCGCGCTCAGCGAGGTGAACAGGGCGCTGGTGCCGTTGGCCGTCGCCAGGCAATGCTTGGTGCCGATCAGCTTCGCGTAGGCCGCCTCGAACCGGTCTACCTGTTTGCCGCGCCCGCGGAACCATCGTCCGCTCCACAGCACGGTGTTCAGGGCCTTCTCTTCGCTCGAGTCGAACACCGGCCACGTCGGGAACGGCTGGCTGCGGACGGGCTTGCCGCCGAGCAACGCCGGCTTCTTGCCGCCCACCGTCCCGGCAAACGCCTTCGCCGATGCGCCCAGGGCGGAAACCGCAGTGAGCATGTAGCGCCTACGGGTGAGTTTCTCTGCCATGGCTCAATCGCCTCCTTCGGCGCGCCCGCCTTGACTTTCAGGGGCGCGTCCCCGGTCATCAGCCATCCTGTCCCGCGCGGAGGCGGATGTCAAGCCGGGCAGCCGGGCTCCGGAAGCGGCCGGCGGAGGCCTGTGCCCGGCAGCCCCGCATATTTTGCGCGGCTGAACAGCCGTTTCGCTGCGAATTTGCGCGTCCGGCCCGGCCCCGGACACCGGTCGTGGCGGGTTCGCCGGCCTGGAGGCCAACGTTTTCAACCGGTTGGCTGCGGCGCCGGGCGTCCCGGGCACTGTGGAGCCCGGGTTGCGGTTCTTCGGGGCGGAAGGAGGCAATGGCAATGAAACGAGCGGTCATCACTATTTTCGGCGCCGCGGCGCTACTGCTCGCGGCCCCGGCGTTCCCGCAAGCGGCGGGCACGCCCAATCCGGCGAACGACCAGAGCCAGGCCCGCAAGCGGGACGGCGCCGGTCTGTACCACGACCAGGTCCAGAAGACCGGCCCGATCGGCCAACAGAATCAGCAAGGCAAGAAGGGCCAACAGGGCAATCAGGCCGCCAAGGGCAAGCGGGCCAAGCACGGCCCGGGCGACGGCACGGGCAACATCGACAGCCGCCGCAACGGCCCGAAGGACGGGACGGGCTACGGAGCCCAGTCCGGCAAGCGCGGCGGGCCCATGGACGGCTCGGGTTCGCGCCGGGGCGGTTGGAACTCCCAGACCTGGAACAGCGGCGGGAGCTGGGGCTCGATGGGCCGTGGCGGCATGAGCACCTCAGGCCGCCGCGGGGGAGGAGGCCGGGGCGGACGCCGCTGAGGGTGCGCAACCAGGGCGCGTCCAGCCGCCGGACCGGCCCCCAGATAGCTGCTTTCATCTCCGAGGCCGCCACGGAACGTCGTGGCGGCCCTTACTCTGACGGGGTTCGGCGGCCGCCGCCGCTCGGCAGGCTGCGGGGTCGTTGTGTTATCCTGAATGCGAAGAGAGAAGGATCAAAAAGAGAAGGTAAGACGAGGAGTTCGCGTTACCGAATGCCACTCGCGGCTGAAGACAAACAAAAGATCATCGCCGGCTTCAAGCGCCATCCTAAAGACAGTGGATCTACCGAGGTCCAGGTGGCGATCCTGACGCACCGGATCAAACATCTGACTGAGCACTTCAAGATCCACAAGAAGGACCACCATTCCCGTCGCGGCTTGCTGGCGATGGTGGCCCGGCGCCGCCGGTTGTTGGATTACCTCAAACGGACCGATCCGGAGAGGTACAAGAATCTAATCCAAAGCCTGGGCATTCGTCGCTAGAGCGAGCTCTTGCGTGTCCGCGCGGCCCGGCGCCGCGCAGCGCCGTCCTGCCGCACGAGTAGCGTTGGACGTCGATACGTACGATCTTGTCACTGACGACCGTCCCGCGGAGGGACGGCGCCACCTGCAACCACGGGCTCTGACCTCCTCGCCCAACCTTATTTACTCCCTCTCTGATCACACCGAACTAGCTGCCCAACGGCCGGTTTCGAACCGTCAGCGCCGCCCCCACCGGGCGGTGGTTCCCATCCGGCGGACGGCAGATGGAGGGATAGCACATGCTGCACACAACAGAAATTGATTTGTATGGTCAGACCCTGACCCTGGAAACAGGAAAGATGGGCAAACAGGCCGACGGCGCCGTCCTGGTGCGCTGCGGCGACAATGTAGTGTTCGTTTCGGCCTGCGCCAACGACGAGCCTAGACAGGGTATCAGTTTCTTTCCGCTGACCGTAGACTACCGCGAATACACTTACGCCGCCGGACGTTTCCCCGGCGGTTTCATCAAACGCGAAGGCCGGCCTACCGAGAAAGAAGTTCTCACCTGCCGGCTCATGGACCGGCCGATCCGGCCGCTCTTCCCCGAGGGATTCCAGTGCGAGACGCAGATCATCGCGTTCGTGCTTTCGGCCGACCCGACACGGGACCCGGCCCCGCTGGCGATCGTCGGCGCCGCCGCCGCCTTGGCCATCTCCGACATCCCGTTCCACCACATCCTGGGGGCGGTGACGGTCTCGCTGCTCGACGGCAAGATGGTCGTCAACCCGACTTATGAGCAATCGAAGAACTCGCTGCTCACGATCACGGTCGCCGGGACCCGCGAAGGGATCGTCATGGTCGAAGCCGCCGGCAACCAGGCCGACGAGGCCGACGTCGTGCGGGCCATCGAATTCGGCCACGAGGCTTGCCAGAAGGTCATCGACGGCATCGAGGAGCTGGTCAGCAAGGCCGGCAAGCCGAAGCGCGAGGTCACACCGCCCCAGATCAACCAGGAGCTCTACGACCAGATCGCCGCCAAGTGGCGCGACGAGCTCACGGACGCCTTGGACACCAGCAAGTACTCCAAGCTCGAAAGCTACAAGCGGGTCGATGCCCTGAAGAAGAAGGTGCTCGAAGAGTTCGCCGACGACGAGGAGAAGCAGGCCGAGGCCGGCGCCCTCTATGACCGGTTGAAAGAGCGGATCTTCCGCGATCAGATGCTCAAGCAGCGCCGCCGTCCCGACGGCCGGGAGTTCAGCCAGATCCGGCCGCTGGAGATCGAAGTCGGCCTGCTGCCGCGGACGCACGGCTCGGCCCTGTTCACCCGGGGCGAGACCCAGGCGCTGGTGACCACGACGCTGGGCACCAAGGAAGACGAGCAGCGGATCGAGCTGCTCGATCCGGAGGAGACCTCGAAGCGCTTCATGCTCCACTACAACTTCCCGCCGTTCAGCGTCGGCGAGGTCGCCTTCCTGCGCGGCGCCAGCCGCCGGGAGATCGGCCACGGGGCGCTGGCCGAGCGGGCGCTGCTGCCGGTGATCCCGGACGAGAAAGACTTCCCCTACACGCTGCGGGTGGTGAGCGACATCCTGGAGTCGAACGGCTCCAGCTCGATGGCCACCGTGTGTGGCGCGACGCTGTCACTGATGGACGCCGGTGTGCCGATCTCGTCGCCGGTGGCGGGCATCGCCATGGGCCTGGTGATGGAGGGCGACGACTACGCCATCCTCACCGACATCGCCGGGGCCGAGGACCACTACGGCGACATGGACTTCAAGGTAGCCGGCACCCGCAAGGGCATCACCGCCCTGCAGATGGATATCAAGATCCCCAAGGTCTCCGCAAAGCTGATGGCCGAAGCGCTGGCCCAGGCCCGCGAAGCCCGGATGTTCCTGCTGGACAAGATGGCGGAGGTGATCGACAAGCCGCGGCCCGAACTGTCGCCGTACGCACCGCGGATCTTCACCACGACGATTCCGAGCGAGAAGATCCGCGACCTGATCGGGCCGGGCGGCAAGGTGATCCGCGGCATCACGGATTCGACCGGCGTCAAGATCGACGTCGAGGACGACGGTACGGTGAAGATCTTCGCCACCGACGGCGCCTCGGCCGAGAAGGCCCTGCAAATGATCAACGAGATCTGCGCCGTGGCCGAGGTGGGCAAGACCTACTTGGGCCGGGTGGTCCGCATCGTCGATTTCGGCGCTTTCGTCGAGATCCTGCCGGGTACCGACGGGTTGCTCCACATCAGCGAGATCGCCGAGAATCGTGTCCGCAACGTCCGGGACGAGTTGAAGGAAGGCGACCAGATCCTGGTGAAGGTGCTGGCGCTCGACGGCAACAAGATCAAGCTGAGCCGCAAGGCGGTGCTGCGCGAGCAGCGCCAGAAGCTGCGTTCGCGCCGCTAGCGGGCGTTCCGGCGCCGAAGATACCCCCAGGCGGGCCCTCGAGTAGGGTCCGCCTTTTCTGTTCCAGCCGGGCCGGCGGACTTTCGAGGCGGCGCCGCCGTTACAATGAGACTTTACCCGCGCCCGCGGCCCGGGCCTGAGAGGTGACGATGATGCAGAAGAAGCTCCTATTGCTGTCGATTCCGCTAGCGTTGATGATGACCGCGCCGCCGCCCGCTCACGCGGCGGACCGCCCGGTGGTGAAGCTCTGGCCGAACGGCGCCCCCGGCGAGACCGGAGCGTTCGGCCCGGAGCGCGAGGTGGAGGGCAAGCCCGGGGCCCGCAAGGTGATCCGGCTCACCGGCGTCAGCGAGCCGACGCTTACCCTCTATCGCGCCCCGGCTGACAAGGCCACCGGCACAGGAGTCCTGATCGCTCCCGGCGGCGGTTACTACATCCTGGCCTGGGATCTCGAAGGCGCCGAGGTCGCCGAATGGCTGAACTCGATCGGCGTGACAGCGGTGATCCTCAAATACCGGGTGCCGCGGCGGGACAAGGAGAATCCCCACCGAGCGCCGCTCCAGGACGCCCAGCGGGCCATGCGGCTGGTGCGGCAGCACGCCGCCGAGTGGGGCCTGGCCCCCGACCGGATCGGGATGCTCGGCTTCTCGGCCGGCGGCCATTTGACGGTGATGGCCGGAACACACTGGGACGAACAGACCTATGAGCCGGTCGATGAGGCCGACAAGCTGAGTTGCCGGCCGGACTTTCTGATCCCCATCTACCCGGCCTACCTCGGCGACAAAGACGATCCCTGGCGGCTGAGCCCGTTGGTGCGGGTCAATGAGCAGACGCCGCCGGTGTTCATCACCGTGACCTACGACGACAAGCTCCGGGGCGCCCAGGCGGCGCTGCTGCTGGTAGAGCTGAAGAAGCACGACGTGCCGGCGGAGCTGCACGTCTTCCTGAAAGGCGGCCACGGCTACGGGCTGCGCCCGTCCAAAGACCCCGTCTCCCAGTGGCCCAAACTCTGCGAGCAGTGGATGCGGGCGATGGGCCTGCTCGAGCGCCGCTGAGACCGCTGCGCCCACCACTCCGCTTAGCGATACAATTCATGGACGGCCGCCGCGCGCGGCGTTGGTTGACCGAGGTGACCAGCCATGGAAGAAGCAAAATCCGGTGATAGAAGTGAATCTGCATCCCGGCGCGAGTTCCTGAAACGCTCGGGAGGTACATTGTCGGCCGTGGGCCTGGGGTTGCTGAGCCGGACGCCGGGCTATGCCGCCGCCTCGGACACGATCCGCGTAGGCGTCGTCGGCTGCGGCGGCCGCGGTACCGCCGCAGCGATCAACGCCATGAACGCCGACGCCGGCGTCCGGATCGTCGCCATGGCCGACATGCTGAGGGACCGCATGGAAGAGAGCCGGGCGAAGATGAAGGTGAAGCATCCCGACAAGGTCGCCGTCAAGGACGACCACATGTTCACCGGCTTCGACGCCTACAAGCACGTCATCGAGCTGGCCGACGTGGTGATCATCGCCAACGCCGCCAAGTTCCACCCGCTGCATCTGATGGCCGCCGTCGAGGCGGGCAAGCATGTCTTCGTAGAGAAGCCCCACGCGATCGACCCGGCGGGAGTGAAACGGGTCCGGGCGGCCTGCGATCTGGCGCGGAAGAAGGGCCTGTCGGTGGTCTCCGGCCTGCAGAGTCGCTACCACACCGGGTATCAAGAAACCCTGGCGAAGGTGCACGAGGGCGCCATCGGCGAGATCGTCACCATCCAGGAGACCTGGCTGCGGCCGCCCTACGTGCTGCGCAAGCGGCGGCCGGGCATGTCCGAAGTAGAGCACCAGGCCGCCAACCAGTACCACTTCCACTGGCTCTCGGGCGACGACGTTCCGCAGACGCTCATCCACAACCTGGACCGCTCCCGGTGGGCGTTGCGCGAAGCGACGCCGGTGAAGGCCTGGGGCATGGGCGGCCGCTCGACGCTCCACGGCGAGATCTACGGCGACGTCTTCGACCACCATGCCGTCGTCTACGAGTTCGCCGGCGGCGTCCGCGTTTACGCCTACTGCCGCACCATCGACAACTGCTACAACGAGAACTCGAGCCTGATATTCGGAACCAAGGGCCGCTGCGACCTGCGCCGGCTCCGCATCACCGGCGAGACCAACTGGGAGAGCCCCCAGGAGAAGAGCAAGCGCAATGCTTACGATCTGGAGCACGTGGCCCTTTTCCAGGGCATCCGGGCGGGCAAGCCGGTGAACAACGGCGACTACATGGCCGACAGCACGTTGATGGCGGTGATGGGCCAGCTCGCCTGCTACTCGGGCAAGGAGATCACCTGGGAGCAGGCCGCGGGATCGGACTTCTACTATCCGCCGAGGCCGGAGGAGTGCTCCCTCGAGATGGAGCCGCCCGTCAAGCCGGGGCCGGGCGGCATCTACCCCGTGGCTTTCACGCCGGGCGTCTCCAAGATCGAGCTATGAAACGAGGCCGGCGGGCGCGGAATCACCGCAGCTTGTAGGCGACGAGCATCCCGTCGTGCTTCTCGAGCGATGCCCGGATGACGACGCTCTCGTAGTCGGGGCTGTTCTGGACATAATCCAGGAAGTCGCGCATCGGCTCGGCGAAGCGGATGACGTTGTCGGCGACGACGACGGCGCCGGGTTTGAGCTTCGGTTCGAGGAGCTTCAGATACTGAAAATACTGGCTCTTGGCGGCATCGATGAAAACGAAGTCGAACTCTCCCTCGAGCTTGGGCAACGTCTCGAGGGCATCGCCTTCGACCACGGTGACGACCTTCTCCAGCCCCACCTTCTTCAGATTCTCGCGAGCTTCGGCCGCCCGCCGGGGGTTGATCTCGAGCGTATAGAGATGCCCGCCCGTCCGTTCGAAGCCGATGCCCATATTGATGGCGCCGAAGCCGCGCTCGGTGCCGACTTCGACGCCGCGCTGCGCGTTGCGGGATTGAACGAGGATCCTCAGCAGCATGGCGTCGCCGGGAGTCGTGGCCATCCCCGTGCGGTGAAACTGCTCGATGAATTTCTTGCGGAACTCAGCGCTCGTCCGGTTCGGGTTCTGGCCAGTGAGACTGGAACCGCAGGCGATGATGCCCGCTGCCAGTGCCGCCACCTTCCACGCGTTGGGTGTTCTCATGGTGAATCTCCCTCTCGTCGAGTTTGCTGAATTCGAGGTTCCTACGCCCAGCGCCGCGGATGAGCTGCCGAGGCCCGAGCTCACGGCTCGAGCAACAGTTTGCCGGAGGTCTGGCGTCCCTCGAGGTCGCGGTGGGCCTGGGCGGCCTCACTCAAAGGATAGACGCGATGGATGCGGATCTTCAAATCGCCGCTCTCAATCCAGCCGAGCACGGCTTCGGCGCGAGTGAGCAGTTCCTCGCGATTCGTGCAGTAGTGGAACAGCGTGGGCCGGGTCAGGAACAGCGAGCCCTTCTGGCTCAGCAGCAGCGGCCTGAACTCGGGCACCGGCCCGCTGGCGTTGCCGAAGGTGACCATCATCCCCCGGGGGCGAAGCGAGTTGAGGGACCCCTCCCAGGTGGCGGCGCCGACCGAATCGTAGACGACATCGACGCCGCGGCCGTCCGTGATCCGCTTGACCTCGGCGACGAAGTCCTGCTCGGTGTAGACGATCACCTCGTCGGCGCCCGCCTCGCGCGCCCGCCGAGCTTTCTCGAGCGTACCGGCGGTGCCGATCACCCGGGCGCCCCGCAGCTTCGCCATCTGCACGATGAGTAGCCCCGTGCCGCCGGCGGCGGCGTGGACCAGGCAGGTGTGGCCCGGCTCGAGCGGGAATGTGGAGTGGGTGAGGTAGTGGGCGGTCATCCCTTGCAGCATGGCGGCGGCGGCAGTGCGGAAGTCTACGCTGTCGGGCAACTTGACCACCTGCCAGGCAGGAACGGCGGCGAACTCGGCGTACGCCCCGCGGGACATGCCATAGGCGACGCGGTCGCCGAGGGTAAAGCCCTCCACGCCGGGACCCAAGGACTCGATGGTGCCGGCCGCCTCCATGCCGGGGGTGAACGGAGGTTCCGCCGGATAGAGTCCGCTGCGGTGGTAGGTGTCGATATAGTTGACGCCGATGGAGGCGATCTTGACGAGAACCTCGCCGCGCCCCGGCTGGGGAACAGGAACGTCCTTCAGGGCGAGCCGCTCGGGCCCGCCGTGCTGTTCAACGAGGATTGCTTTCATAGGGGAACCTCATCCAGGATACCCGAAGCGGGCCGGCCCGACGCTCATCAGCAGCCGCGGTCCGGCGTGGGGGGCCGAAAGCCGAAGAGATCCCGGGCCAGCGCCCTGGCGTGCACCCAGCAGGTGAAACCCGCCAGGTAGGCGAGGACGAAGGGGAACGAGACCAGGCCGGCGGCGGTCCGCACCACTCCGGCGCCGCTGAGGCCGGCCCGATAGGCGACGAAAGCCCGGATGGTGCGCCAATTGGACCAGTCGCACCAAAAGAAGTCGGCGTTCTCGTTGACGATCAGGACCTTGGCGGGGAGCAGGGCGGCCAGCGCCCACTTCCACCTGGTCATCAGCGGCTCGCCGGTGCAAAGGATGACAAGCACGCCGTAGCGCCCGGCGCGCAGCTCGGAGAGCAGACGCCTGCGGCCCGCACGGCCCCGGTGTTCGGCGACGTTCCAGAGGCGGCTTTGCGAAGAGAGCGGCCGCGGCCGGCCGGGAAAACAAGTCACCACGTCCAGGCGGCCGGCGCGCGGCTCCATTCGGCGGAACCGCTCGACAAAGGCTTCGGTTACGCGGCGGGAGCCGCTTTCGACGAGCAGGATCCGGTCCAAGTGAGGAACGCGGCGCCGGAAGAAGTAGCGCATCGACCTATCGGGGCTCCCTCAGCGCAGCCGCATGGAGGCTGAAGTGGGAAGGCCGCCCTAGACGCCCCAGCAATAGTCCTCGACGGCCTTCTCGATCGATTCGTCCTTCTCCATCAGGCGCATCAGCTCGAGCCGGATCGCGTCCACCAGGGCGAACCAGCTCGCCTCGATGACATTCTCGGAAACGCCCACCGTGGCCCAGCTCCGCTGGCTGTCCCGCCATTCGACCAGCACCCGCACCTTCGCCGCGGTGCCTTTGCGGGAATCCAGCACCCGGACCTTGTAGTCGGTGAGCTTCACCCGGGCGATTTCTGGGTATAGCGACGAGAGGCACTGCCGCAAGCAGAGGTCCAGAGCGTTCACCGGGCCGTGGCCCGTGGCGGTAGCCGAGTGGACGCCGTCCTTCGCCTTCAAGGTGACGGTGGCGGTGGAATGGGAATGGCGGTTGCCTTTTGTGGTAACCTCGTAGCCCATCACCTCGAAGAGCTGCACGCCGGGATTGAGGGCTTCGCGCACCAGCAGCTCGAAGGTGCCCTCGGCGGCCTCCAACTCGTAGCCGAGGAACTCCAGGTGCTTGATCCGCTCGAGAAGCTCGCGGCGCGCGTCGTCGGTGAGCTTGTCAGCGAGTCCGTGTTCGTTCAGCTTATAAACGATGTTGCTCCGGCCGGCCAAGTCGCTGACCAGCACGCGCTGGCGGTTGCCGACGAGCTCCGGACGGATGTGCTCGTAGGTGGCCGCGTCCTTCAAGACAGCGTTGACGTGCACGCCTCCCTTATGGGCGAAGGCACTGTGGCCGACGTAAGGCTGGTTGTTGGGTAACGACAGGTTGGCCAGCTCGGCGACGAAGCGGGCCACGGACGTCAGGTGGGCCAGTCTCTCCCGGCCGATCGTCTCGTAGCCGAGTTTCAACTCCAGGTTCGGCAAAACCGAGCAGAGATTGGCGTTGCCGCAGCGTTCCCCGTAGCCGTTGATACAGCCCTGCACATGGGTGGCGCCGCTTTCGACAGCCACGATCGTGTTGGCGACGGCCACATCCGAATCGTTGTGGGTGTGGATGCCGATGGTGATTCCAGAAAACCGTTTCACCACCTCCGCGGTCACCTCGGCGACCCGGGACGGCAGGTTTCCGCCATTGGTGTCGCAAAGACAGAGAACGTCGGCCCCGGCTTCGGCGGCGGCTTCAAGCGTCCGCAGAGCGAAGTCGGGACTCGAGTTGTAGCCGTCGAAGAAATGCTCGGCGTCGTAGATCACTTCCTTGCCGTGATCCTTCATGAACTTCACGGTTTCGGTGATGAGCTGGAGGTTCTGCTCCTCGGTGATCTTGAGCGCCCGCTCGGTGTGCAGGTTCCAGCTCTTGCCGAAGATGGAGATCGCCGGGGTCCCGGCCTCGACGAGAGCCAGGATACTGGGGTCCCGGTCCACCGCGTGGCGGGCGAGGCGGGTGGCCCCGAAGGCGACGATCCGCGCGTGTTTCAGCTTCAAGGCCCGGGCCCGGGCGAAAAACTCCTTGTCGCGCGGGTTCGAGCCCGGCCAGCCGCCCTCGATATAGTCAATCCCCAGCTCGTCCAGCTTCTGAGCGATAACGAGCTTGTCCTCGACGGTGAAGTTCACCGATTCGCCCTGCGTGCCGTCGCGCAAGGTGGTGTCGAAGGTCTGGATTTTCATGTTGCCAACGGGTTCGGGCCCGACCGCCCGGATCAGGACTGATCTGCCGGAACCCCCTCCTCTTTGTGCCGTTTCAAGAAGGTCATCATCTGTCGAAGCTCGGCACCGACCCTCTCTATCAGATGATCCCGGGCGGCCTCGCGCATCTTCACGAAGTTCTTGCGCCCGGTCTTGTTCTCTTCGATCCACTCTTTGGCGAACTCGCCGGACTGGATCTCGGCCAGAATCCGTTTCATCTCCTCGCGGGTCTGATCGTTGATGATCCGCGGCCCACGGGTATAGTCGCCGTATTCGGCCGTGTCGGAGACCGAGTACCGCATGTAGGACAGGCCGCCCTCGTAGATCAGATCGACAATCAGCTTCAATTCGTGGAGGCACTCGAAGTAGGCGATCTCCGGAGCGTAGCCAGCCTCGACCAGGGTCTCGAACCCAGCTTGGATCAATGCGGAGCAGCCGCCGCAAAGCACCACCTGCTCGCCGAACAGGTCGCTCTCGGTCTCCTCGCGGAAAGTAGTCTCGATCACGCCGGCCTTCAGGCAGCCGAGAGCCAGGGCGTAGGCGAGAGCGCGCTCGAGCGCCTTACCGGAAGGGTTCTGGTGAACGGCGACGAGAGCCGGGACTCCGACATCCTCGACGAACAGCTCGCGGACGCGGTGGCCCGGGGCCTTGGGGGCGATCATGGAGACGTCGACGTCGGCCGGCGGCTTGATGGTGCCGAAGTGGATGTTGAAGCCGTGGGCGAACATGAGGGTCTTGCCGGCCTTCAAATGCGGAGCGATGTCCTTCTCGTAAACGGGGGCCTGTACGTGGTCGGCGACCAGCATCATGATGACGTCGCCCTGGGCGGCGGCCTCGGCGGTGGTCATCACGGGAAGCCCGGCGGCCTCGGCTTTCTTCCAGTTGTCGCTTCCCGGCAACTCGCTGACGACGACGTCTAAACCGGAGTCGCGCAGATTCAGCGCATGGGCGTGCCCCTGGCTGCCGTAGCCGATGATCGCAATCTTGAGGTCCTGGAGGTGGGAAAGATCCCCGTCCTGTTCGTAATATCGTTTAGCCATCTTACTAGTTCAACACTCCTTTGTTTACGCGGTGATTGTTCTTCGCCTCGTCGCCGGCCGGGACAGGGGGCGAGAGCCGGGGTTTGCGGGACTCCAGCGAGACGGCGACCACTCCCGAGCGCGTCACCTCGATTTCGCCGTAGCCGCGCATCACGTTGATGAACTCGTCGAGCTTCTCGGTTTCGCCGGTGACCTCGATGGCGAAACCATCCACCGAGGAGTCCACCACGCGGGCGCCGAAAATCTCGGCCTCTTTCAGGATCGCCGCCCTGGCGGCCCGCGGCGCGCGCACCCGCATCAAGAGCATCTCGCGCGTCACCGAGGGCGTATCGGTCACGTCGATCGCCTGCAGGACGTTCACCAACTTGTTGATCTGCTTGATCACCTGGCGGCGCAGCTGCGGATCGATATCCACGACAATCGTCATTCGGGAAAGCTCCGGATCCACCGTCCGGGCCACCGTGAGGCTTTCGATATTGTACCCCCGGGAGCTGAGCACTCCGGTGACGCGGAGCAACGCCCCAGGTTTGTTCTCGAGCAGTAGAGAAATCGTTTGCAGCATGGCGGGCGGACCTCCTATTCGACGGGCTCCTCGACGGGCTTCGGCTCTTCGAAAATCATTTCGCTGATGGCCCCGCCGGCGGGAACCATCGGATACACGTTCTCATACGGCGAGACCTTGACATCCAGCAGATAGGGGCCGGGCTCCTTCACCGCTTCCTCGAGCGCCGGACGAAGGTCGCCCGGGCTCTCCACGGTGCGCCCCGGCAGGCCGTAGGCGGCCCCCAGATGCTCGGCGCGGGGGAAGTTGTCGAGGGTCACCGCACAGAGGCGGTTGTTGTAAAACAGCGTCTGCCACTGGCGGACCATGCCGAGGTAGCCGTTGTTGACGACGACGATCTTGATGGGCAAGCCGTTGGAAGTGATCGTGGACAGCTCCGGGATCGACATCTGGAAGCCGCCGTCGCCGACAACCGCGAAAACGAGTTTGTCGGGCCGGGCGAACTGCGCTCCCACTGCGGCGGGCAAGCCGAAGCCCATCGAACCAAGCCCGCCGGAGTTGATCCACAGCCGGGGATGGCTGAAGCGCATGAACTGAGCGCACCACATCTGGTGCTGGCCCACGTCGGCGCAGACGATCGCCTCGCCGTTGGAGAGGCGGTCCACCTCGGCGATGACGTGCTGCGGCTTGATCTCGGTGTCAGAGACGGCCGGCTCGAGGGGATGCTCGGCCTGCCAGCGGCGGATCTCATCCCACCACGCGGCCCGCGCCGGCGCGTTCCGCTCTCTATGGTACGGGGCCAGTTCCTCGAGAACCTTGATCAGTTTCTTGAGCACCCGCCTGGCGTCGCCGACGATCGGCAGGTCCGCCGCCCGGTTCTTGCCGATCTCGGCCGGGTCGATGTCGATATGGATCACTTTGGCATGGGGAGCGAAAGCCGACAAGCGCCCCGTGACCCGGTCATCGAAACGGGTACCGACAGCGATCAGCAGGTCGGTGTGAGTCATGCCCATATTGGCGGCGTAGCTGCCGTGCATGCCCGGCATACTGATGAAGTTCGGGTGGCCCGAGGGCAGGGCTCCGAGAGCCATCAGCGTAGTCACCGCCGGAGCTTCGATGAGTTCGACGAAGCGGCGCAACTCTTCGGAGGCGCCGGAGGTGACGATGCCGCCGCCGGCGTAGACCATCGGCCGCTCGGCCTCCCAGATCATTTGCGCCGCCCGGCGGATCTGCCCCGTGTGGCCTTCGGAATAGACCTTGTAGCCGGGCAAGTGAATCTCGGTGACCGGAGTGTAATGGCACCCCTCCTGCAAGACATCTTTCGGAAGATCCACCAGCACGGGGCCGGGCCGCCCGGTCGAGGCGAGATAGAACGCCTCATGGATGACCCGCGGCAGCTCCGCCGTGCTCTTGACCAGGAAGTTGTGCTTCGTCGCCGCCCGGGTGATGCCGAAGGTGTCGGCCTCCTGGAAGGCGTCGCTGCCGATCAGCTTGGTGTGGACCTGACCCGTCAAGGCCACAATGGGTACCGAGTCCATCATCGCGTTGACCAGGCCGGTCGTCAGGTTCGTCGCCCCTGGGCCGGACGTGGCGCAGCAGACGCCGGTGCGCCCGGTCGCCATCGCATAACCGCTGGCGGCGAAGGCCGCGTTCTCTTCATGACGTACCAGGACATGGCGGATCGGGTGCTCGTACATGGCGTCGTAAAGGGGCAGCAGGACGCCGCCCGGATACCCGAAAATGCAGTCCACCCCCTCCCGGACCAGGCACTCGAGCAGAATCTCAGAGCCGGTCATCAATTTCGACATAGACGCTACCCTTCCTTATTCGTACTCAAAGCTCCGGTGTTGCCGTGACGTCAGGAGATCAAGGAGGCGCCGATAAGGAAAAAGGCCATCGGCTGAGCTGTCCGCCCCGCCGATGGCCTTCCGAATCCCGGTAAAGCCCAATCAGGCGGGGCCGCCTACGATGACCTCAATAATGCTAATGCTTACGGCAACCGTGAGAGCAGAGGAGTTCCCCACGCGCACCCCGGCTGTACGAAGATCCGACAGCCCGGCAATCGAGAAAAACTCCACGTAACCAGCCTACACTGAAAGCCAGCCAAATGCAAGAGAGATGTCGCATAAGTATTACCAATCATTCCATTAACGAACATCCTGCGAGGGTCCTGCCCGGGGCGGCCGCAGCGCCGCCCGAAAACGGGGCGTTGATAGAATGGTTCCAATGACCTACGACGTGGTGATCCTCGGAAGCGGTCCGGGCGGTTATTCGGCCGCGGTGAGAGCGGGCCAGTACGGGTTGAAGACGGCCATAGTCGAGAAGGATGCCAAGCTCGGCGGCACCTGCCTCCACGTCGGCTGCATCCCCACCAAGGCGCTGCTGCACACGGCCGAGGTGTGGGAGTACTTCCAGCATCCGGAACGAGAGGGCATTCGGTGCGGGCAAGCGGAACTGGATCTGCCGGCGGTCCAGCAGCGCAAACAGAAGGTCGTGGACAAGCACGCCAGGGGCATCGAGTTCTTGATGAAGAAGAACAAGGTGGACCGTATCCAGGGGTACGGCCGCATCGAGGGTCCTGGAAAGGTCGCCGTCGAAGGCCCCGGCGGGAAGCGGCAGATCCTCGAGACGCGGAACATCGTGATCGCCACGGGCTCGAGCGCCCGGATGCTGCCGGGTCTGGAACCCGACCCGGAGCGCATTCTGACGAACATCGAGATCCTGAACCTCGAGAAAGTGCCCAGGAAGCTGCTGATCATCGGGGCGGGGGCGGTAGGCGTCGAGTTCGCGTCGATCTACCAGCGGTTCGGAAGCAAGGTGACGATCGTGGAAATGCTTCCCCGGCTAGTGCCGGTGGAGGACGAGGAGGTTTCCAAGGAGCTACAGCGAGCCTTCAAAAAGGCGGGCATCCGTTGCGAGCCGGGCGCCAAGGCCGAGGAGATCCAGAAGACGCCGAAGGGCGTGGAGATGACGGTGACGCTGGCCAGCGGCAAGCAGGAAAGGCTGGCAGGCGACTGCCTGCTGGTGGCGGTCGGGCGGGCGCCGAACACCGGGGACATCGGGCTCGAGAAGACAAAGGTCGAGACGGACCGGGGCTTCATCAAAGTGAACCAGTGGCAGCAGACGGCCGAGCCCGGCATCTACGCCATCGGCGACGTGGTGGCGGACATGCCGCAACTGGCCCATGTGGCCACGCGCGAAGGCATGGTGGCGATCGCCCACATCGCCGGCAAGTCCGTCACCCCGGTGAACAAGAACCGCATCCCGGGCGTGACGTATTGTGAACCCGGCATCGGGAGCGTGGGGCTGACCGAGGCGCAAGCGCGGACCGAGGGCTACAAGGTCCGCACCGGGAAGTTTCCCTTCCTGGCCAACAGCAAGGCTTCGATCGAGGGCCGCCACGAGGGCTTCGTCAAGGTGGTTGCGGACGAGACTTACGGGGAGATCCTGGGCGTGCACATCATCGGCCGGCACGCCTACGAGCTGGTCGGGGAGGCGGTGGCGGCGATGGAGTCGGAATCGACCGTGGAGGTGATGGCGAACACGATCCATGCCCATCCGACGCTGTACGAGGCGCTGGGCGAGGCATTCAACGCCGTCTACGGGCTGGCGATCAATGCGTAGGTGCGAATATCGCGAGCTAGGCCGGGTCCGCTACCGCCAGGCGTGCGAGCTGCAGCGCCGGCTGGTAGAACGCCGGAAGGCGCAGGAGATTCCGGACCAGTTGCTGTTCCTCGAACATCCCCACGTGATCACGCTGGGTCGCAACGCGCAGCCGGAGAATATCGTGGCTGAAGAAGACGTACTTCGCCGGGCCGGCGTGGAGGTCTGCGAGACGGACCGCGGCGGCGACGTCACCTATCACGGCCCGGGCCAGTTGATCGGCTACCCGATCCTGGACCTGGGGGCCTGGAAGCGGGACGTGGCGGCGTACGTGGGCGCGCTCGAGGAGACGATCATCGGCGCGCTGGCCGAGTTCGGAGTAGCGGCGCACCGGGAACCGGGGATGAGAGGGGTCTGGACGAAGAACGGCAAGATCGCCGCCATTGGCGTCCATATCTCCCGCTGGGTGACTTCGCACGGGTTCGCGCTGAACGTAACGACCGACTTGGACTACTTCCGCTTCATCGTCCCATGTGGACTCACCAAACCGGTGACCTCCATGGAGAGGGAGGGCGCTCAGACGGGTTGCAGCGACGTGGCCGCCGCGCTGGTGCGGCATTTCGGCCGCGTGTTCGAATGTGAGATGGTACTTGGAGAACGGACAGAGGAGATGGCCTCATGATTGACGTCATAATGCCCCAGATGGGGGAAAGCATCACCGAAGGGACGCTGACGCGGTGGCTGAAGCAGGCCGGTGATCGGGTGGAACGGGACGAACCGCTGTTTGAGATCTCCACCGACAAGGTGGACACCGAGATCCCGGCGCCGGCGGCCGGCGTCCTCAAAGAAGTGCTGGTGAAGGAAGGGGACACGGTGGCCATCAACACGGTGGTGGCGCGGATCGAAGAAGAGGGCGGCGCGGCCGCCGGCCCGAAGGCCGAAGAAGCCGAGACGGCGCCGGCCGAACCGGCCGTAACAGTTCCAGCGGCTGCCGAAGCGCCGGCGGCGGAAGCTCCGGCCTCCGAACCGCAAGCGCCGGCGGCGGTAGCCGAAGCGAAGGCCGTCGAAGCCGGGGCCCCGCCCGAAGCGCCGGCGCGCGGCGAGGTCAAAGGCCCTATCTCCCCCCTGGTGCGGCGCCTGGCCCGGGAGCACAATCTCGACCTCAGCCTGATCAAAGGTACGGGAGCCGGAGGCCGCATCACCAAGCAGGACGTCGAAGCCTATCTGGCCGAGCGCAAAGCGGCGTCGATGGGCGCAGCCCGGGCGGCGGCGCCCGCAGCGGAGGCGGCCCCGGCCGCCGGGGTCGAGAAGGTGGAGCCAGTGGAGCCGGCTGGCGCGCCGAAGATCCGGGTAGAGGCGATGAGCACCATGCGCCAGAAGATCGCCGAGCACATGGTCTACTCGAAACGCACCTCGGCCCACGTTACGACGGTTCACCGCGCCGACGTGACGAAGATCGTCAAGCTGCGCAACGCGTTGAAAGGGCAGTTCCAGGAACGTTACGGCTTTTCTCTCACCTATATGCCGTTCTTCACCCGCGCCGCCGCACAAGCGTTGCGGGAGTTTCCCTTAGTGAACGCCTCGATCGACGGGACCAATATCGTCTACCACAACGAGATCCACATCGGCATCGCCGTAGCCTTGGACAACGGCCTGATCGTGCCGGTGATCCGACACGCCGACGCGCTCTCCATTGTGGGCCTACAGCGAGCCATTGTGGATCTTGCCGGGCGGGCCCGCGCCAAGAAGCTGAAGCCTGACGAGGTGCAAGGGGGCACCTTTTCCATCACCAACTTCGGCAGTTTCGGCAGCCTGTTCGCGACGCCGGTGATCAACCAGCCCAACGTGGCGATCCTCGGCGTGGGAGCCATTACCAAGGAGCCGGTGGTGACGGCCGACGACGCCATCGCCATCCGGTCCGTGTGCTTCCTTTCGCTGACCTTCGACCACCGCCTGATCGACGGCGCCCTGGCCGACCAGTTTACGTCGCGGGTCAAAGAAATCCTGGAAGACTGGGACGAAAAAGTGCTCTGACAGGTTCGATAGAAGCGGCAGGGAGGCCGAAGCCACTTTGGAGGACCGCTACGAGGTGGTGAGAAAGCAGCGGGATCAAGGCCCGGCCAGGCGACGGCCGAAGTAATCCACTATGGTGCGGTAGAGGTGCTCGCGGGCCGAGCCGGTGACGCCGTGGCTCTTCTGAGGGTAGATCATCATCTCGAACGGCTTGCCGGCCTCCTGCAACGCCTTGGCCATCTGCAGGGTGTTCTGGAACAGGACGTTGTCATCCTCGATGTTGTGGATCAGCAGCAGGTGGCCCTGGAGCTGGGAAGCGAAGTGGACCGGCGAACTGCCGTGGTAGCCGTCCGGATTCTTCGAGGGCAGCCCCAAGTAGCGCTCGGTGTAAATCGTGTCGTAGTTGCGCCAGTCGGTGACCGGCGCGCCGGCCACCCCGGCGCGGAACCGGTCCGGGGCGTGGAGCATGGCGTAGAGGGTCATGTAGCCGCCGTAGCTCCAGCCGTGGATGCCGACCCGCTTGGGGTCCACGAAGCCCATGCCGATCAGATGGTCCAGTCCGGTGAGCTGGTCTTCGAGCTCCTGTTTACCGAAGCGGCGGTACAGTTTGGCTTCCCAGTTGTGCCCCCGCCCCGCCGAGCCCCGGTTGTCGAGCTGCCAGACGACGAAGCCCGCATGGGCCAGAGCCTGGGCCAGGTTCACGCCGGACCAGGCGTTACGCACCGTCTGAGCATGAGGCCCGCCGTAAACCATGACCACGGCGGGATACTTCCTGCCCTTCTCGAAGCCGGCGGGCCGGATGAGCCGGGCGTAGAGCGTCGCGCCGTCGGGTGCTATCACTTCGACGATCTCGGCCGGCAGGATTTCGTACTCCTCGGACGCCGATCGATCCGGCGGCTGGAGCACCGCGATCTGCTCACCGGAGGCGCGATAGAGCGTCTTCCGCGAGGGCTCGGTCAGCGACGACCAGGCGTCGATGTAGTAGCGGGCGCCGGGCGACATCTGGATCGAGTGCGTGCCGGGCTCGCGGGTGAGGCGGCGGGGCTCGCCGCCTTTGAGGGGCACGGCGTACAGGTGGCGCTCCAAGGGGCTTTCCGCGGTAGCGGTGAAATAGACGGTTCCCTGCCCCGCGTCCACGCCGGCGACGCCCGTCACCTCCCAGTCGCCGGACGTCAAAGCGGCGCGGAGCTCGCCGTCGAGGCCATAGAGATAGAGATGGCGGAAGCCGGTGCGCTCGCTGGACCAGAGCAGTTGGCGCGGCTGGCTCAGGAAGCGCAGGTCGTCGCTCACATTGACCCAATAGGGGTCAGTCTCCTCGAGCAAGGTCCGGGGCTCGCCCCTCAGGGGAAGCACACGGAGCCGAAGGCGGTTCTGGACGCGGTTCAGCTCCTGGACGGCGACAGCGGTCGAATCAGGCAGCCAATCTACGCGGGCGAAGAGCTTCGAGTCGCCCCGAGCCGTGGCCAGCCATCGCGTCCGCCCGCCCTTGGCGGGGACGACGCCCAAGCGGACGCTGGCGTTGGGAGTTCCAGCTTTTGGATAGCGCTGGGGTTCGGGTACCGGCATGAGCTTGAAGAAGTCGGCGTGAGGATAGAGCGGCTCACGGCTGACGTCGAACTGCAAGTAGGCGATGTAGCGCGAGTCGGGCGACCACCAGTGGGCGGTGCCCAGGTCGAGCTCCTCGGGGTAGACCCAGTCGAGCCTGGCGTTCCAGCGGGTGGCAGTCGCATCCCGTGTGAGGCGGCGCACCTTGCCGCTGGAGAGCCTGAGGACATAGAGTTCGTCACCCCGGCGGAACGAGACCAGCCGCCCGTCGGGCGAGAGCTTCGGATCGGCCTCCTCGACCGGCGTGGCCGTCAACTGCCGCCGCTCGCCGGCCGTCACCGACAGGACGAACAGGTCTCCACCGACCTCGAGCAGCAAGCGCTCGCCGTCGGGGAACCACTGGATGGAGCGCTCCCTGACCCGGCGGTTCTTCCACTGCGCCCTTTCCGGCGGCTTTAGATCCACTGCATCGGATTCGAGGGCGGCGAACTCGAGCAGCCGGCGCTTCTCGCCGGAGGCTACCACGTACAGAAACAGCGTGCCGCCGCTGCGGTAGACGAAGCGCTCCCCGTCCGGGGCCCACACCACGCGGCCGATGCCCCGGGCCGGGTGGGCGCGGGCGGCGGCCTCGGGCGTGACCGGTTTCTTGGCCGCGGCGACGGGGAAAGAGGAAAGGAAAGCCAGAACGAGGCAGGCGGCGGTAGAACCGAGCGGCAAGGACATGGGCGACTCGAACCGATTGTAGCGAACCGCCGGCCCCGGGCCGTGCCGCCGGGTGGTCTCGCCCAAGGCCGACACACCGGCGCCCGAAGGTAGAATGGGAGCGACACGCCGGCCGGGGACGGCGCGTCGAGACCGATGGGAGCGAGGAGACCAACGATGCCCATCGAACACCGGGCAAAGAGAAAAGTGGTGATCGTCGGCGCCGGAGCGGTAGGCTCTACCTTCGCCTATGCCCTCGCGCAGGATGGGGCAGCGACCGAAATCGCGCTGGTGGACGCCAACACCGACCTGGCAAAAGGCCAGGCCCTCGATCTGGCCCACGGATGCCCCTTCTTCCCCACGGTCGAGATTCGCGCCGGCGACAAGAACGACTACGCCGACGCGACGGTGATCGTGCTGACCGCCGGCACGGCCCAGCGCCCGGGCGAATCGCGCCTCGCCCTGCTGCGGCGAAACGCAGGGATCGTGGAACAGATCGTTGACGACATCGTCGAGCAGAAATCCCGGGCGATCCTGCTGGTGGTGACCAACCCCGTCGATGTCTTGACCTACGTCGCCTACCGCCGCTCCGGATGGCCCCGGCGGCGGGTTCTCGGCTCCGGAACGGTGCTCGACAGCGCGCGCCTCCGCTACCTGCTCAGCCAGCATTTCCACGTGGACATCCACAACGTGCACGCCTACGTGCTCGGCGAACACGGCGACAGCGAGCTGGTGGCGTGGTCGATGACGCACGTCGGCGGTACGCCGATCGATGAGTTCCGCCGGCTCTACGGGAAGCACGAGGACTGGCCCGAAGAGCGCCGCAGGCTGGAGGAGGCGGTGAGAGATTCCGCCTACCACATCATCGACTACAAGGGCGCGACGTGGTTCGGCGTTGGGATGGCGCTGGTCCGGATCGTCGGGGCGATTTTGCGGGATGCCAGGAGCGTGTTGACGGTCTCGGCCGTTCTCAAAGGGGAGTTCGGCCTCGACGGGCTCAGTCTCGGCGTACCCTGCATCGTATCTTCGAACGGAGTGGATTCGATCATCGCGGCGAGTCTGGACGCGACCGAGAGAGCTGCCCTCGCCAACTCCGCATCCGTGGTGTCCTCCGCCCTCGGAGAGCTGGCCGGCGCCTAGGGCTCTCAGCCGAGGAGCGTGGCGAAGGACTGACGCCGGCCGCTGCGCGAGTCGTGATCCTCCCCACCGATTTGTACTAGTACAGGCTAGTATTCCACCTGAGATCAAGCGGTTTACTCTCGGCGAACGATCAGGTACAGTAAGGGAGACACCTTAGGCAGAGGTGTCAGGGCGACCCACCGGCGCCAGTCGGGAGGACAAAAGTGACCCATCTGCTGATCCAGTACTCGTACCTGCAAGTCCTCGACTTCTTGACGACGATGACCTTCCTGCTCTATGGGATCCGGGAAGCGAACCCAGTAGTCCGCTGGATGATGGAGATCACGAATTCGCCGCTCGGCGGGCTTCTGCTGATCAAGTGCGTCGCATTTGCTCTCGGCTTCATCGTTTGGAAACTGGGGCGGCGCCGTCTTCTCGCGCGCATCAACGTCATGTTTGCCCTGCTGGTCGCCTGGAACCTGATCGCACTGATCCTGGGATCGGCGCAACTTGCTTGAAGCCGTTTCCAGCCACCCCCCAAGCGCTCCGTGTTAGGCTCGAAGCTATGGGCATTTCCGGGTCTCTGTTCGCCCGGCGGTTCGGGGTGACAGAGCAGGATCTCGAGCGGTACCTTCGCGAAGCGCTGTCGTCGGGGGGCGACTATGCGGATCTGTTCTTCGAGTACGTCGCCACGACGTCGATCTCCCTGGATGAAACAATCGTCAAGAGCGCCACGCAAGGCGTGAGCATGGGGGCCGGCGTGCGCGTAATCCAGGGAGAGCGGAGCGGCTACGCCTACACCGACGACCTGGTCCCGGAACGGGTTCTGCACGCGGCGCGGGTAGCGGCGGCGATCGCTTCCGGACCGTCAAGACAGCCGGCGGCCGCCTTCGCCGGACCGGAGCGCCGGGACTGCTATCCAGTGGCAACGGCGCCCAGCGAGACGGACCTGGCAGAGCGCTTGAGACTCGTACAGCGGGCCGACGAAGCGGCCCGGGCCTACGACAAGCGGGTCTTCCAGGTCCAGGCGGCCTACGGCGACAGTCTCCGGCATGTGCTGGTGGCCACGAGCGAAGGGGTGGCGGCCCACGACCGCCAGCCCATGGCGCGCCTGAACGTGCTCGTGCTGGCCCGGGAGAAAGGCGGGGAGCCGCGCAGCGGCTACGGCGGCGGGGGAGGGCGCGTAGAATTGAGCTTCTTCCTCAACGAGAAGACGCCGGAGCAGTTCGCCCGGGAAGCAGCCCGGCAAGCCGTGGTGCAACTGGAAGCGCAGGAAGGGCCGGCGGGCGAGATGACGGTGGTACTTGGTCCGGGCTGGCCGGGGATTCTGCTGCATGAAGCGGTGGGCCACGGCCTGGAAGCGGATTTCAACCGCAAGGGTGTCTCGGCGTTCGCGAACCGGATGGGCGAACAGGTGGCCAGTCCGCTGGTCACGGTGGTGGACGACGGCACGCTGGCGCACCGGAGGGGGTCGATCAATATCGACGACGAGGGGACGCCGTCGCAGCGGACGGTCCTGATTGAGAACGGCGTACTGAAAGGGTACATGCAGGACCGCCTTTCCAGCCGGCTCATGGGAGCCCCTCCGACGGGCAACGGGCGCCGCGAGAGTTACCAGCACATCCCGATCCCTCGGATGACGAACACTTTCATGTTGAGCGGCGAGAGCGATCCGGAGGAGATCATCCGGTCAGTAGAGAAAGGGATCTATTGCGCGATGTTCGGCGGTGGGCAGGTGGACATCACCAGCGGCAACTTCGTCTTCTCGGCCATTGAGAGCTACCTGATCGAGGGCGGCAGGCTCACCCGGCCGGTGCGGGGCGTGACGCTCATCGGCAACGGCCCGGAGGCGCTGAAGCACGTCACGATGGTCGGCAACGATCTGCGGCTGGACGAGGGCATCGGCACCTGCGGCAAGGACGGCCAGAACGTGCCGGTGGGCGTGGGAATACCGACGATCAAGCTGGAGCGCATGACCGTGGGGGGAGCGCGATGACGGCGGAATTAGAAGAGATCGCCGCGCGGGTGGTCCGGATGGCGCTGGAGGGCGGCGCCGATGACGCCGAGTGCACCGTCTTGTCCGGCGACGAGTTCACGGCGACAGTCCGGATGGGCGAGCTCGAGCGGCTCAAGGACGCCGGCTCACGCGCGGCGGGAGTCCGGGTGCTGGTCGGGCGTCGGCCCGGCTCGGCGTACAGCTCCGATTTGAGTCCGGAAGGGCTGCGCCGGATGGTCGATTCGGCCGTGGAGCTGGCGAGGATCACCAGTGAGGATCCCTACGCCGGGCTTCCCGAGTCCACCGAGCTGGGGCGCCTCGAAGGGGATTTGCAACTTTACTTCCACGAGCTCGGGGCACTGGCCACGGAAGCCCGCATCCGGGCGGCCAGAGAGGCGGAAGAAGCAGCCCTGGCTTACGACTCGAGGATCACCAACTCCGAGGGAGCCTCGGTCGATACACGGGTCTCATACCGGGCGTTCGCCAACTCCCGGGGGTTCTGCGGATCTTACAGCGCCAGCCGCTGTTCGGTCAGCGTGGTTCCGGTCGCGAAGGAAGGCGGCTCGATGGAGCGGGACTACTGGTTCGAACAGTCGCGCTCGGCGGCCGCCCTCGAGCATTCGCACCAGGTGGGGCGGAAGGCGGCCGAGCGTGCCATCCGGCGGCTGGGACCGCGCAAGGTCGCCACGCAAAAGGCGCCTGTGGTGTTCGAACCCGAGGCGGCGCGGACGTTGCTCGGCCACATCTTCGAAGCCGTCAGCGGCGACGCCGTATACCGCAATGCGTCCTTCCTGGCCGGGAAGCTGGGGGAAAGAATCGCCTCGGAGGAGCTGACGCTGATCGACGACGGCACACTGCCGGGCCTGTTCGGCACGGCCCCGTTCGACGATGAAGGGGTACCGACGCGCCGGACCGTGGTGATCGAGCGCGGGGTGCTGCGGAGCTACCTGTTGAACACCTACACGGCGCGGAAGCTCGGTTTGAAGACGACGGGAAACGCCAGCCGGGGCTTGACGGGCAACGCCGGGGTGGGCCACGGGAATTTCTTCGCCGAACCCGGGCAGGCGGCTCCGGAAGAGCTGATCCGAGGCGTCCGGAACGGCTTCTACGTCACTGAGTTGATCGGTTTCGGGGTCAACACGGTCACCGGCGAATACTCACGGGGAGCCGCCGGCTTGTGGATCGAGAACGGCGAGCTGGCCTATCCAGTCTCGGAGGTAACCATCTCGGGGAACCTCCGGCAGATCCTGGAAGCGATCGAGGCGGTGGCGAACGACCTGGAGTTCCGCACAGCGACGGCGTCGCCGACGCTGCTGATCGGCGAGATGACCGTCAGTGGGCAATAGCGGCGCCGGCCGGACTTTGTGGGCCGCCGGAGGCGGGGTAAAGTTAGTAGAGACGCAATGCTGCCCACGACTGAACCGCGGCGAGCGCGGCCCCTCGCCCTCATCCTCGTACTCATCTTCGCGCTGGTCATCGCTGGAGTCTTGTGGTGGTGGCTGAGCCGGCCGATCGACCTGACCGAGCGCTTGCCGGTGCTGACCCCGGAGGCGAAGGCATATGTAAAAAACCTCAAGCTCAGCGATGTGGAGATGAAAGCCACTGAGAATGCGCTGGGCCAGGTGCTGGTGGAGATCCTCGGCCGAATCACGAACGCCGGGACCCGCCCGGTGAAGCGCGCCATCCTCCAGTGCGTGTTCTACGACCCTTACGGCCAGGTGGTAGCGCGGGAATTAGTGGCCATCGTGCGGGAGAAGGACGGCATTCTCTACCCGGGCGAGACGCGGAAGTTCCGCCTGCCTTTCGACGCACTGCCCGATACCTGGAACCAGGCGATGCCCCAGCTCGTCATCGCGGAGATCGTCTTCGGAGACGAATCCTGATGGCCCGCGTACTCCTGGTGGACGACGACCCGGACCAGACCGAGATCCGCGCGCTGATCCTGGAGAGGTTCGGGCACGCCGTGCGGACGGCTGGGAACACGGAAGAGGCGCTCAGCGAGCTTCGGAACTGGGATCCCGACGTCGTGGTCATGGACCTGCGCCTGCCTCGAGGCGAGGACGGTACGGCGCTGATCCGGGCTTTACGCGAGCTCTCGCCCGCCGTTCCCATTCTCGTCGTTTCCGGCTGGCCCGAGGACCTGGCGGGCCGTCCTGAAGCGGGGATGATCGACCGGATCCTCCGGAAGCCGGTGCGGACCCAGGACCTGGTGGGCTTTATCGACGAGGTAGCGTGAGGTGAAGGATCTCCGTTCACAGCTCGAACGGGAAGGAACCGTCCGCATCGGCGTCAAGGTAGTTCCGAAGAGCTCGCGGACGGGCCTGGCGGAGAAGATGCCCGGCGGTGTCTACAAGATCAGAGTGGCGGCGCCCCCGGAAAAGGGCAAGGCGAACGCCGCTCTCTGCGAGTTCCTGGCGAAGGAACTTGGGGTTCCTAAGAGGAATGTGGCGATCGAGAGCGGGCACGCCGCGTCGCTCAAGCGCGTCCGGATCACCGCTTCAGGCCGCCGGGCCTAAGGCCGGTCATTCCGGGGGGCGGCGCGACCCGGCGGGTTCCCGCGGCCGAGGCTTGCCGGCTTCGCCTTCGTCTGTCGCTGGACGCGCCGGTAGTCCCGGAGCAACTGTTCCGTGATTTGCCGGGCGACGTCAGCGCTGGCGCTCCGGAACTTCGTTCCCCGGCTCTCCCCTATCGCCGACCAAATCACGTCGCCCCCGACGTCCACGATCCTGACCGCGGCGGTGGCTTCGTGCCGGCGCTCGCTCGACCGGACGCTCTGGTCCTGCCCGACGGTGGAGCTGGCGTAAATACCGCCGCTGCGCCGGGAGCTCGATCTGGACCGCGAGGAAGAACCGAGGCTGACGGCCCCGCGAACGCTGACGCCGTCGCGGTAGTCGTGAGTCTCCGTGTAGATGAGATCCTCAGCGGAGCCGCGCAGCACGGCGTCGGCCCGATCCGGGTTTTCGGTGATCACGAACAGGCCGGCGCGTTGGATACCGGCGATGATCATGTCCCGGATCTGCCCGGCCGCATCTCCGCCGCCAAGCTGCTCGACGTAGAGACGGCGGATCTGCAGCAACTTCGCCGCCGGGGGCGGCGCGGCGGGTTTGGCCGCCGGGAGCCCGGGAGACGCCTTTGTACCGGAGGGCTCGCCCTGGCCGGCGCGGGCTCCGGCGGCCAGCGCCAGACAGACGGCCAGGACCGCTGGATACACAGCCATCTTTGACATGTAGTGGCTCGGACCTGAAGTTCCTCTCACAGAAAACCGCCGAGGCGGTTGCACCGGACGGCCGCCGGCCCCAGGATGGGACTATGGGGCGGACGATGCTGGGCTTCCTGCTGGCCGCGATGGGCTTGTGGGGAGCTGCCGGCGAGCCCTGCGCACCGGGGCCGCTCGCCCGGGCCTTATCGAGCGACTTGAGCCGGTGGGGACCCCGAGACCGTTATGAGATCCTGCTCGAGCCGGCCCGGCTGCGGCGGGCGTACGAGGAGCTGCGCACCGCGAGGCCGGACCTGGAGATCGACCACGTCGCCTGCGCGCTGGCCGCCGGCGCCACGCAGCAATTGGGAACGATTCGCCAGCTCGAGCGGCTCATCGAGCGATACCGCTCCGGACCCCGGCCGGTCCAGGTCTCGATGATCCTGATGGGCATTTTCAGCCGGCTCCCGGACCGTTTACTACTGGAGGTGGTTGACCGCTATCAGGCTCGCGCCTGCCGCACGCCGGAGCCCGGCGAATTCGAACTCCGGGTCGCCACCGATGCCCTGGCTTCGACGAGCCGGGAGGCGAGAATCCGTTTCATCGAATCGGTGTTGAAGCTCTATGGTCCCGGCTCGGCCGTGTACTACAAGACGGAGGCGAACGATTGTCTGGTGATTGTCGATCGCGAACTCGGCTACGCCGCGCTCGGCACGCTGCCGGAAGAGGTGCGGCGGCGCTACGAGAAACGCTTCGAGATCTTCCATCACTGAGCCGTCCGGAAGCTTTACAGAAGCCGTCCGGGGGAACCCGCCACGGGTTTCCAGCGCCCGCGGTTTGTCGGGTACACTGGGAGACAGTGATGCACGGCAAGCTCGTTCTAGCACTCCTGGCGGCCGCGGCCGTTGCGCCCGGAGCGCAGAAACCGCCAGAGCCGAACGTCCTGATGATCACGGTGGACACGCTTCGCGCCGACCATCTCTCGTGCTACGGCTATTACCTGCGCACTTCGCCGAATATCGACCAGCTCGCCGCCGAGGGTGTCCGATTCGCCGACGCCAACACGGCAATCCCGCTTACGGGACCGTCGCATATTTCGCTTCTGACCAGCCGGTATCCGCAGGAGCATGGCGCGCGGATCAACGGCCTATCCCACAACGAACAAACGAAGCTCCTGTTCCTGCCACAGATCCTGCGGAAGTTCGGCTACCGGACGGCGGCGTTCATCAGCGCCTGGCCCCTGACGAGCCGTCTGACGCACCTGGACCGCTGGTTCGACGAGTACGATGAGGACCTGCCGCGCACTTACCAGATGTTCAATTCGCAGCGCTGGGCGGAGGACGTTGCGCCGCGGGCCATCCGGTGGCTGGAGACCAATGGGAACCAGCGCTTCTTTCTCTGGGTCCACTTCTTCGATCCCCATGAACCGTACGACCTCCGGGAACCGTTCGCCGATCCGGAGCGGATTGGAGAGCCGGGACCGCGGGCCCCGGAGATGAACAGCGAGGAAGCACGGGAAAGGGTGCGCCGGTACGATTCAGAGATCGGGTACGCGGACCATTGGATCGGAGAGATCCTGAAGACGATCGACCGGCTGGGCCTGCGCGAGAACACCTTGGTAGTCTTGCTGGCTGACCACGGCGAGAGCCTGGGCGAGCACGACTACGTGGGGCACGGCCGGCAACTCTACCAGCCGATCGTACACATTCCGCTGATCTTTCGCTATCCGGCCCGGATCCCTGCCGGCAAAGTGATCCAGACCGAAGTTTCGATTCTCGACGTTGCCCCGACGATCATCGACATGGCGATCCGGCCGTATCACCCGGATCTTCACCTCCCAGTGAAGCTTGGCGGGAGAAGCCTCTCACAGAGCCTCACCGGTGGGCCGCCCCCGGATGAGCAACTGCTCCGGTACGTGACGTTCGCGGGCCGAAAAGGCTGGATGCCGAAACTCCTGATCGACTTGTTCGTCGATTTCAAAGGGCTGCCGCTGAAGATGGGCCAGCGGCTCGGCAACCGCAAGGTGATCTGGACGCCGAAGAAGAAAGATCTGGAGATCCTGAATATCGCGCGGGACCCCCTGGAGCTCCAGCCGGTGAAGCCTCCGGCCGGCTCACCGCAATACCGGGCGGAGACGGCGCGGCTGCGGCGGTGGTTCGAACGGACGGCCGCGGCAGCGGGCGAGAACCGGATGACCGAGAAGGACATCAAGGTTCTCAAGAGCCTGGGTTATCTGCAGTAGCCCGTGCCGGCGGGAGCTTGGGGGCCGTTTTCGGCGCCGTTCAGCCGAGCAGCCTGTTCACTTCCCGCATCACCGCGAAGGCATCGGCCACGTACAGCACATCGGCCTTGCCCTGGGCCCAGCCGCAGTTGGGATCCAGGTTCACCGCACGGCGCTCTTTGATGAAACGCCAGCCCACCACGTGGGGCTCCTCGCCGTGGCAGCAAGTGGCGAGGCCTTTGGGATGGCGCGGGGTAGAGCCGGTCTGGCCGACCTGGTGTAAGTGGGTGAGGAACGGCAGTACGGCCTGGCCTTCGCTCGAGAGCTCGACAAGCGACTTACTGGATCCCAGCGAACACTTCGTCTTGCGCACGAAATCGAGGATGAGCTCCGCAGCTTCTTCCAGGTGCGACAGGCCGTCGGGCTGTTTCTTGGTCCAGCCGGCCCCGGCGACGAAGAGGAGGCCGGCGTCGGGGCGGATGGTTTGCTCGTCGGTTTCGGGGGCCTCCACACCAACCACCTTGGTCCGGTCCCATGATTCGGCAACCTCCGCCGGCAGCGCCTCGAGCGCCGTTTCGCCCGCCTCGCCGGCCCACGGCTCGATGTTGCCGGCATCCATCAACAGGACCCACGGGCGGGACCGGCGCGTCTGCTGGGCCTCGATTCGCTGACGGTAATACCAGCGCCGCACCTGGACGGCCCCATCAGCGACTTCGACGGCGGCGATGTGGGTGTCCACCGCCGCCCCCAGGCGGTGCGCCGCGCCCGGCAGAGCACGCATCCAGCGGGAGTCCGCTGGCGCCAGGATCAGCGTCGCTTCCGATCGCCGGGCCAGAGCCTCGGCGGCGGCGGCGTCGGAGGCGTACCGGGGCGAGGCGAACGCGTCTCCGGTAACGGCAAGGAACTTCCCTGCCCCGCAGTTCGCCACCTGCCGGGCGGCGTCCTGCGCATCCCGGCCGACGAGTCCGACGGCCCAGGAGGCGCCGGGCAGCGAACAAGCCAGGCGCCGCGCCTGTTCCACAGCTTCGAGCCCCGCTTTCGAGAGCTTTCCTTCAGCGTCCACCCCGAGCAGCAGCAGGATCTTTTCCATTTCCGTCACTCCTTGATCCACTCCACGATCTCCTTGGCGATCTCCTCGGGCGAGAGATCTTTGATGACTTGCGTCTCGCGGCGCACGCTGGGAATCCGCACCTCCAGGAATTCGATCTTCCCGCCAGCCAGCCCCGCGGGCTGCGCCCCTTGCAGCGCCGGCATGATCGCCCGCATGTTCTGCATGCCGATCTGCGGCTGGTTCGGCGGCTCGGGCAGCGTTCCCGTGGCCCAGCCGAGCACGGCCGGCGGTCCGGCGCAGGCCGAGACCTGGTGGACGCCGCCTTCGATGCGCTCGAGGATCCGGAAGGAGCCGTCGGACTGGATTTCGAGGGCGTCCACACCCTGGAACTGGTCCGTGATGCCCAGGATCTCGCCCACCATCTGGAGCGTAGCTCCAGCGCCCCGCGAGGCCGACTCCCAGCCGCCGAAGACGAGCAGGCGCGAGCGGTCCAGTCCGGGGATCGCCTGGATGGCCCTGGCCAACGCCACGGCCGTCTCGCCGGCGTCGGTGAAGCCGGAAGCCGGGCCGTCGAGCGCCACCAGCTCGAACGGCACTTTCTGGGCAATGGTCATCATCACCTGCTGCAGCTTGGCCTTCGGACTCAAGCTGACCAGCCAGACCTTACTGCCGGGTGCGTTCCTGGCCAGATGCGCAGCCTCGTAGAGGGCGTGCGCAGCCCAAGGATCCAGCACCGCCGGCAGCATCATTTCATTCCTCAGGGCGGGCCCCTGCGGACCCGTCACCGGTTCGAGGGTCTGCAAAGGATCCGGGACGATCCCGGCGCAGACGACGATGTGGTAACCGTTGCTCATAGTCTCCGTTCCTGTCTCCTGACCGCCGGATCAGTTCTCGGCCGAATGCAGGCCGCCCGGTCCGGCTTCAAAGCGGATGTTCTCCTCGGGGCAGTTCCAGAAGCAAGCGCCGCAGTGGACGCATTTCTCCCGGTCGAAGGCCGGCACGCCGTCCTCGCCCGGGTGGATAGCCTCTCCGGAGCACATCTCGACGCAGATCCGCGTCCCGCAGCTCTCGCACAGCTTCGGGTAGAGAAACACGACGTGGTCGGCGACGCCGGCCGGCGCCTGCACTTTACCGCCCATGAGCAGCGCGTCCTGGTGGCTGACGAGAAGCTTGCCGTCGTACTCGATCTTCGGCCAGCCGCAGCGCTCCATGAGCGCATCGTGCAACGGCTTGGCTTGCGCGGCGCACTCCTGCCGGATCTTTTCGATCTCCCCGCGGGGAATCCGATCGGCGAAGAACTCTTCGACGCGCGGAAAGCGCTTCCGCGGGGGCTTGGGCCTGCCGGGTACAGCCAGACGGCCGCCCGAGAGTCCCGTCAAGCCCATTCCGATGAAACCGGCGATCACGCCGCGGTGAAACCCATCCCGGGCTTTCTCAGCCACCCGGCTCTCCTGTTCCAGCCAGCTCCGCCGCCGGCGCCCGACGTAGGCCCGCTCGAGGTTCTCCCGGGTGAACGGCTCGCCCTTCTCGAGCAGATCGACCACCGCCTCGGCGAGCAGGACGCCGGTGGCCCAGGCCTCATCGACGCCGGAGCCGGTCAGTACGTTCGTCGAACCCGAGCCTTCGCCGATGCGAGCGTACCCGTCTCCGGCCAAATACGGCTCGCCCCGCCGTCCGGACTCCTGGATCGACTTGGCGCCCCAGCTCCGCAGCGTCCCGCCCTTCAGATAGCGCCAGAGGTAGGGGTGCTGGATGTAGTGCTGCAAGTACCGGTAGGCGGTCCGGGCCGGGTTCTCGAACCAGGAGGGCACGAAGATGCCGACGCTTGCCAGGCGGCCGGGGTGGACATAGAAGAAGCCGAAGATCTCCGGCTCGGGGTAGCCGATCGTATGGAACACTGTGCCCGGCTTCAGGTCCACGCCCTCCGGCAACTGGACGACGAACTTCATACCCACGGCCCACTCGTCGCGCCGGTGGCCTTCGGGCATGCCGAAGACTTCGTCCAACTTCCGCCCCACCGGGCCGGCGGGACCGTCGCCGATCACGGTGAGCGCGGAGCGGATATCCATACCCGGAAGGTAGCCGCCGGCCGGGTTTCCTTTGCGGTCAACACCTTGGTCGATCAGGCGGACGCCGGCCACGCGGCCTTCTTCGATCAGAGGTTCGGCCACCGGCGAACCGGGCCAGATCTGGGCGGCCCCGGTCATCATCACCTGCTGGCCCACCCAGGAGTTGAATTGTCCGATGGAAAGCACCAGCCCACCGGCCTTGTGAAGGAACTCCGGGGTGAAGGGAAGTTCAATCGCGTCGCGGTCGCACCGGAACAGGCGCGGGAAAGCCCGGATCAACCGGTCGGCGAAGCGCATCAGCAGCGGGCGTCGCGAGGCGCCGTAAGGGTCGAGAAGATAAAGGATCCTCTCTTCACTGATCTCGGCCGCGAGCGGGATCTCGGAGACGTCGAGGCCCGGGAAACTTTCCCGGATTGCCCGGGCACGGGTGGCGACGCCGGAGACTCCGAAGCCCATGTCATCGGCCCGCTCGTAGCAGACGACCTGAAGCGGCATCCCGGGAGCCATGCGGCTGGCGAGCGCAGGTCCATCCCGGTCCGCCAGCCGCCGCGCGAGGGTAATCAAGAAACCGCCGGCCGCCGGACCGAAGCCGACGCAGGCGATGTCCACGTCCATCTGTTGGCGGTCGGGTTCCGGCATTGTCTCCCTTGCGGCCGTCATTGCGGGTAGTCGAGCGCCGCCGGAATCATGACCTTGGTGAGGGCCTTGGCGGCCCGGTCCTTGGAGAGCATGGCGCCCGTCTGGCACGCATCCAGGCGCACGCGCATCTTCTGGAAGTCTTCATAACCGTCGAACTCGACGCAAGGGCCGGCTTTGGCCGGATGTGCCCCATCGGCAGCGACGACGTCCGCGGCATAGCCCGACATGCCGGGAACCAGGGAGTCCACAGCCACCAGCTCGTCCTCGGTGAGGCAACCCCGGTATTCGGGATCGTCCCAAGCCGGATGCCGGTTGTAGCCGAACACGAGTTCGGCACAGATGCGGCCCACTTCACCAGCCGCTTTGGCCACGTGGGTGTGAGCCAGATCGGTAAAGAACTGCAACGTCCCCTCGAGTCCTTCGGCGACCGCTGGATTCTGAGGCCCTTTCTCTTCCAGCTCCAGGACGTCGAGGATCTGTTGGCGCGTCGCTACCAGCCAGCAGAGGGCGTCGGCGAGAGGAAACGTCACGCCCTGTCGAGCGCCCTGCAGCAGCTTGTTGCCGCGAGCATCTCTGGCCTTTTGCAAATGCCGCAGCGTCCAGAGCCAGAGCTGCATGGCGGTGGCGAGGGCGCAGGCGCCGGTGCCGGGACGCTTGGAAGCAACGGCGCGCATCTCCCGGATCCAATTGGCGAACTGGGCCAGGAAGACCTCGTTGGTCATGGTGACGCTCAACTGGCGCCGCTGG
Organism: Solibacteraceae bacterium; assembly: GCA_026984795.1. GTDB lineage: Bacteria > Acidobacteriota > Terriglobia > Bryobacterales > Bryobacteraceae > JALSRK01. Next base: position 37,580 of record JALSRK010000049.1, read on the forward strand.
ACCGCCTCGGGGCCCTCGTAGGTGGCCTCGAGCTGGGCGTCCATCCACTTGTGGCCGAGGAATCCCGGGCAGTCCTCGGTGATGCCGTAGCCGCCCATGAGGCTGACGGCCTCCCGCAGCATGTTGGCGCCGTGTCCCGTGTTCCAGAGCTTGGCCGCAGGGCAAAGGACGTTGGCGAGGGCGTCGAGGACGAGGAACTGGACGACCTTGTCGTTCTTGAGCTCTTCGTATCGCGCCTGGTCGCGCCGGTTCTGGGGCCGGGCGTCGAGCTCGATGAACTCGAGCGCGTCTTTCTGTCGCTTCCGCAACGCCTTGTAAGCCGCCGTTCCGCCCTTGATCCCCTGGGCCGCCAGGGTCGCGTCCTTCTCGCGCTCGAGCGGATCGAGGATGTCGAACAGGCGGGCGGCGGCGAAGCCGAGGGAGGCGGCGGCCTCGCCGGTGGCCCAGATGTCGATCACCCGGTAGAGCACGTCCTCGCGCTGTTGCAGGCCCAGCTCATAGCGGGGCGAGCCGGGCGGGACGGCATCGCTGCCGCGGAACCGGTCCCGGTGATAGCGGATGAGCGGCTCGATGGCCGAGAGCAGCTTCGCCGCGGTCATCAGACCTACGGTCACGCGCGTGCGGCGGAAGACCGCCTCGATGATCTCGCCGTGGCTGTAGCGAGGCACGAGCACCCCGTGTTTGACTTCGTAACCGCCGATGATGCGCGAGGCCGGCACTTTGAGCTGCAAGATCGGGTCGTTGGTGGCCGAAAGCTGGTGGACGAGCTTCCGGGCGGGAGCGCCCCGGTCGAAGAGCCCTGGATCGCTCTCTTCGAGGATCACCATGCAGGAACCCTTGATGCGGGGATCCGCCGAATCGACGGCCGCCGTGACAAAGTTGGCGAAGGCCATGTTGGTGATGAAGCGCCCGCGCTTGTTCACTTCGAGGATGGGTTCGCCTCCCTCCGGCCAGTCGGCGATCCGGACCTTGCCGCCAAGGATTCCGGTCTCCACTCCTACGTACGGCAGGGGCTCGGTCAAGGCGAACGCCCCGCGCCAGGGAGGCCGGCCCGGTCCCGGACCGCCGGGCACAGCGAGGCTCATATAACGCCGTCGCTGCTCCTCGGTACCCCGCTCGTGGATCGGGGCCAGCGCCAGCCCGGTCGCCAGAGCGCACGTTGCGGCGCCGCCGTCCACCCAGGCCAGCTCGAATGCGGCGAGCGCCATGGCCAGGTTCTTCGGCCCTTCGAGATAACCGCCGTACTCTGGATCAACGAACATCGCGGTGATGCCGGCTTCATCGAACTCTTTGAGCATCCGGTCCTTGGCCGTGGTCCAATCGTGGGAGTGGCGCGCCCCCTCCGCGACCAGCCTGGCCACCGTTCCCCGGGCCACCTGGCGAGCCGACTGGACCAGCATCTGGAGGTCGAACCGGCCGGCGTACCGCCACATGATCTGGCGCACGTCATCGCCGGGAAGCGTGCAGAGCATTTCGCCGTGTTGGGCAGCAGCGCTCTCGGGCATAGCTGTCTCCTTTCGCCGCCGATGGGCTGTTCGTTCTCGGCCCGGGCCTGGACGGCACGGTTGCCCAGCAACCCAGACCGCTATTGTAGCAATCCGGATACCAAGATCCAGTAGTAGCGTTGAGGCCCGGCGTCGCGCCGGCGGCCAGGCTCCGGCCCGGACCGGCGGCGTCAGGGCACGATGCGGCCGTCCCGCATATGCACGATGCGGTCGGCCACAGCGGCGGCATCCGGATTGTGGGTGATCATGAGGATCGTCTGCCCCAGCCGCTCGTTCAAACCTCGAAGGATCGACAGGACGGCCTCGGAGGTCTTGGTGTCCAGGTTGCCCGTAGGTTCGTCGGCCAGCAGGATCGAGGGATGGTTCACGATGGCTCTGGCGATGGCCACCCGCTGCTGCTCCCCGCCGGACATCGCGCTCGGCTTATGATCCAGACGGTGCCCGATGCCCAGCAAGTCAAGCACCTCCCGAAAGCCGTCGTCCAGCTCGAGCGGCTTGCCGGCGATGTGGCGGGCGATGGCGATGTTGTCCCGGGCGGTGAGGGTCGGCAGCAGGTTGTACTTCTGGAAGACGAAGCCCACCTCGGTTCTGCGCATGCGCGTGCGCTCGACCTCGGTCATGTCGGCCAGGTTGCGGCCGTGGACGTAGACCTCGCCGGAGGTCGGCGGCGTGAGCCCGCCCACGATGTGGAACATGGTCGACTTCCCTGAACCCGAGGGCCCCACGACGGCCACGAACTCGCCCCGCTCCACGTCCAGGTTCACGCCCCGCAGCGCTGCTACGTCTACCTCTCCCATCCGGTAGATCTTGTGCAGATCCCGGATCGAGATAACGGGTCCATTCTCACTCATAAGCCAGCGCCTCGATCGCGTCCTGGTTGGCCGCCTTCCATCCCGGATACGCAGCGCCCATCAGCGCGCCCGTCAGGGCGATCGCGCCGGCAATCGGCCACCAATCCGGCACAATCCGCTGGGTGAGCGAGGCGGGAACCAGGGTCATGATGGCCGCCCGGGTGCCGAAGGTGAAAAGAATTCCGACAATGGAGCCGAAGACAGCCAGCAGGGCCGTCTCGCGGAGCAGGACATTGAGAATATAAGCCCGGGTGGCGCCGAGCGACTTCAAGATGCCGATTTCCCGGGTGCGTTCGAGAACGGCAGTGTACAAGCTGAGAAAGACCACCAGGAATCCCACCACTACCGAGAGCCCGATGATCACGTAGATGAAGGCCCGCAGTCCGGGAATGTTGTCCACCTTGAAGAGCGAAGTGAACTCGTCGATCGAATAGATCTGGTAATCCGGCAGCTTTTGCTTGAGCGAGGCGATCACTTTGTCGGTGTTGGCCGGATCGTCGAGTTTGATGAAGACCTGGGTCAGCTTGCCGGTGGCGCCGGTCAGCTCTTGGAGACGCTTGAGCGGGACGATCAATCGGGCCAGCTTGCCCGGCTCCACTACGCCGACGATCTTCCACGGCCGGTTCAGCACCTGGATCGTGTCGCCGGCGTGCAAGTCGTTCTGGAGCGCATAGCGCTCGTCGATGATGATTTCGTCGCCCTGGCCGGTGAACGGTCCGCCTTCCAGGAACTTGAAGCCGCCGCACATGCGGTTGAACTCGTCGAAGACGATCCCCACGACCGTGTTCAGGCCCCCGATCGGATGGGTGATGGAGCCGGTAGCGATCACCACGTGCTCCTGCTTGCGGAAGAACTCGACCATCTTCTCCGGCATCGGAGCCCCGGAGAGCCCGATCGCCGCGCTCCCCGGCGGGCGGACCCAGATGTCGGCCCCGGCGCCCCGCGCCCGGCGCTGGGAGTCCTCCAGCATGCCGCGGCTCAGCCCGACGACGGTGAGCATCATGGTCACCTCCACGGCGATGGCCAGGACGCTGAGAAGCGTGCGCACAGGCCGATGTTTCAGGTTCTCAAAGACCAGTTTGTTGACCAAAGGAAGCTTTCCTCAGAACAGGCGAAATATCAAGTGGATGAGTGCTTTCTCATTCTAGCGTACACGGTCCGGCGCGCCGCTAGAAGCGGCCCCGCCGAACAGTCGCCCTCCTTTGCCTCTCACAGCCACAAACTCCTACGCCGCGAGCGCAGCAAGGCGATGAAGAACGGCCCGCCCAGCATGGCCGTGATCACGCCCACGGGGATCTCCGCCGGCGCCATCACGGTACGGGCGACCGAATCACAGACCGCCAGGAACGACGCGCCGGCCAGAAACGCCGCCGGAATCAGGAACCGGTGGTCGGCCCCCCAGCGGATCCGCAGCGCGTGGGGTACGATCAGGCCGACGAATCCGATCGGCCCGGTGATCGCCGTCACCGCCCCCGTCAGCAGCGAACCAGCGATGAAGCCGGTGATCATGAGCCGCTGAACGGCGAGGCCGCGAGCCGCCGCCCATTCTTCTCCCACCGCCAGCAGGTTCCAGTCCCGCGCCCGGCGCATGATCACCACGAGTACGACCGCCACCACGAGGGTCAGCCATCCGACGGTGGAGTACTCCACCGGCTGCGTCCCGCCCATCAGCCAGCGCAAGACGACGAAGCTCTGGCTGAACTCCACGATATTGTGCAAGAACAGGATCGCCGCGGCGCAGATGGAGTTGATGGTGATGCCCGCCAACAGCAGCGTAAACGACGACATCCGACCTCCCTGGGTGGCGATCGCCAGCACCAGCAGCAGGGCCGCCGCCGCCCCAGCCGAGGCCGCCAACCAGACACCGGAGACCCCTGCGGCGCCATGCCAGCCGAACGAGATCGCCAGCACCGCGCCCAGCGACGCCCCGCCGGCCACGCCGAGTACGTAAGGGTCCGCCAAAGCATCCCGCACCAACGCCTGGAACAGGACGCCCGTGACCGAGAGCGCGCCGCCGGCCACCAGAGCCAGGAGCACCCTGGGAAGGCGAGCGTAATAGAAGATCTCCGCGTCCGGAGAGAGGCCCGCCCAGACTTTGCCGAAGTCGATCGCCGCCGGTCCGATAAGCGGAGCCGCCACAGCGACCACGGCAGCCAGAATCGCCGCCGCGCCCAGCGCCGCCCGCCTTGATTCGAGCAGCCTCACGTCTGCGCCCCCTTGCCCGCAGCGCCGCCAAAACGGATCCAGAGTTCGCCGCCGTCCATTCGCTCGACCCTGGCCGCGACGCCGAAGACCTTCTCGAGCACATCGGGCCGAAGAGCTTCAGCCGGCGCTCCCTCGGCGACAACCTTGCCGTGGTCCAGTACAACCATCCGGTCCGAGTAGGCCGCCGCCTGGTTGAGGTCGTGCGTCGCTGCCACAACCAGCACGCCCTCGGCCCGGCTCAGCTCCCGCAAGATGTCGTGGATGGCCAACTGGTGCTTCACGTCCAGGAACGTCGCCGGTTCGTCCAGCAGCAGCACCCGGGGCTCCTGGGCCAGCGCTGCGGCCAGCACCACCCTTTGCCGCTCGCCGCCGCTCAAGGAGCGGAAGTCCCGCTGCCGGAATTCGAGCGTGTCGGTGGTCGCCATCGCACGCTCGACGGCTTGCTGGTCTTCCGGGGCCTCGAAGAGGCCGTCGCAGTAAGGCGTTCGGCCCATCATCACCACCTGTTCCGCGGTAAAAGGGAACTCGAGGCGGAGCGTCTGGGGAACGAACGATACGGCCCGGGCAAAGAGCCGCCGCGGCCAGTCCCGCACCTCGCGTCCCTCGAATCGGCAGGAACCCGTGTAGCCCGGCTTCAAACCGGCCATGACCCCCAACAGGGTGGACTTGCCCGCGCCGTTCGGCCCCACCACCGAGATCATCTCCCCGGCGGCGAATTCCAACCCCTCGACGTCCAGAACTGCGGCGCCGTCGTAACACATGCCCAAGCGCGACAGTTCGTAGAGCGGCCTCACCAATCGGCCTCCGGATGCAGCATGCGGGCGAGCGCCCGGGCCGCTTCCACCATTCGGGGCCCGGGGACGACGAAAGAATCCGAAACGACGGCGTAGACCGCGCTCCGCTTCACCGCCGCCAGGTTCGGGTAGCGCCGCCATAGGCGGACGGTGCGGCGCTGCTGGGCCTCAGTGGCGCCGGCGGCCGCCATGTCGCCCCGGTCGATGATGACCTCCGGATCCCGGGCCAGCACCTCCTCGAGCGGCACCCGCGGATAGGCCGCCGGAGCGTCGGCGAAGACGTTCACCCCGCCGGCCACGGCGATGAGCTCGTTCAGGTAGGACGCTTTGCCGACAACGAACAGGTCGCGCAGCGAACCCGGTGTGCGGCCGATGACGAACATGACCCGGCGGCGGGGCAGAGCCTCGGTCCGGCGCCGGATGCAGGCGAGGTCGTCCCGGATCTGCGCGACGAGCTTCTTGGCCCGTTCCTCGACGCCGGCGACGCGCCCCAACGTGAGCAGGGACGAATAAATGTCATCGATAGTCGTGTGTTTCAGCTCCAGCACCGGGAGCCGTACGGCCTCGAACTTCTCCCGCAACCGGGCCGGGTTCTCCTGAATGACCACGAGGTCAGGCTTCAGGCTGAGGATCACTTCGATGTTCGGCTGGATGTAGGTGCCGATCTTGGTGATGCGCCGGGCCTCTTCGGGATAACGGCAATACTCAGTCACCCCCACCACCCGGCCGCCGAGCCCTAAGGCAAACAGCATCTCCGTGATCGAAGGAGCGGTGGAGACGATCCGCCTGGGCTGGGCGGAGGCGGCAGCCGCCAGGGCCGCCAGTAGCGCCAGGAAGCGCGGAACTCTGGCAAAACGCACTAGAAATACCGCTCCATCAGCCGGACGAACCGCTCGTTCTCCGGCCGTGTCCGGACGGCGATCCGGATGGCCTCCCCCTCGACGCCCGGCCACCCCGTGCAATCGCGCACCAGGACTTTGTGGCTTTCCAGGTACCGGACAAGACCCTGCACGCCGCTCGTCAGGTAGATGAGCATGTAGTTGGCCTCGCTACGAACCGGTGTGATCACCGGGATCCGCCGCAGGCGTCTCCACAGCCATTCGCGCTCCTCGGCGACCAGGGCTTTGGTGCGCGCCGCATGGTCGAGGTCGTCCAGGCTCCGGTGGGCGGCGGTCTCCGCCAGCACGTTCACCTGCCAGGGTTCCCGCTTTTCCCGCAGCGAAGCGATGTTGGCCTCGTCGCCGACCAGCGCCCCGATGCGCAAGCCGGCCAAGGCGTAGAACTTCGAGAGCGACCGCAAGACGAAGAGGTTCGGGCGCGCGCCGATCATCGGGATCAGTGAGGGCGCCTCAGTGAATTCGATGTAGCTCTCGTCCACGATGACCGGGTTCTTGGTGCCGGCGAGCCAATCGTGCAGTTGTTCCGGTCCGATCGTCTGTCCGATGGGGTCGTTCGGCTGAGCGAAAAAGACAAGGCCGGAATCGGGCCACCGGTGCGGCTCGTTCCACTTGACGATCAGGGCCGCCGGATGGGCCCGGTGGAACTCGAGCGGAACCGGGGCCGCCAAAGCGGCCGCCTCCTTGCGCCACATGCGGGCGGTGAAATGGATCAGCTCGGTGGCCCCGTTGCCCAAGAGGATCTGTGCCGGGGCGACTTGCCAGCGGCGGGCCAGTTTCGCCGTCAGGGAGCTGCCCCAGGCATCGGGATAACAGTCCACGCGCTCCAGCGCGCCGCGGATGGCCTCACGAACTCCCGGCGCCGGGCCGAGTGGGTTCACCGGCTCGCTGAAGTCCAGCACTTCCCGCCAGTCCCAGCCGCGCTCTTCGGCAAGTTGGAAGCGCGTCTTCGGGTGGAATACAGCCGCCTCTAGGTCCATTGGCATTCCGTTCTCGAGCGGGCGTACGCGGGCGATGGAGGCGGGCGGGCAGGCAACGCTTTCAGGCGCCTTCGTCCTCCCTCGCAGACGAACAGCCCACAGAAGCGGGAAACCGGTCTCCTGACTCGCGCCGGGCGCTGAGTGCGGCGTCCTTCCCGGATACTTGCCTGCCAGTGGCCGCCGCGGCCCGTCCACAGGCGCTCACAGTTGCGGGGCAGTGGCGGATTCGCACCGCCTTCCCGTCATTTCCCGCCAGTGGAAACCACTATGACTGAAGGTATCACGCGGGTTCGACGGGACGCAAAAGCCGGCCCGCGCGGTCCCCGTCAGCCCTCTCCGGGGGAGCCCTCAGCCGGCAGCGCCCGGGCGGCCAGCTCGGCGATGTCTACCAGCTCGGCGGCGTCCTCCCGGCCCGTGAGAGCGTCTCGGAACATCGAGCGGCAGAAGGGACAGGCGGCGGCAATCGTCCCCGCCCCCGTCTCAATCAACTGATCCGTCCGGGCGCGGTTGATTCGCTCACCTTGCTCCTCGCCCAGGAAGAACAGTCCCCCGCCGGCTCCGCAGCAGAAGGCCCAGTCCCGCGTCCGCTCCGGTTCCGCCAGCCTGCCGTAGCGGCGGACCACCGCCCGGGGCGCCTCGTATTCACCCCGGTACCGGCCGAGATAGCAAGGGTCGTGAAAGGTGATGCTGCCTCCGTGGTGTTTGGGCAGGCGGTGGGCGTGCCGGGCCAGCACCTCGGAGTGGTGTTCGATGGGAGGAGCTTCTCCATACTCGCGCCAGTCCGTCGAGATCGTCCTCACGCAATGCGGGCAGATGGAAACGAGCCGGCGGACCTTCTTTTGCGAGAGCATCTCCAGGTTCTCCGCCGCCAGCTCGCCGAAGGCGAGATCGTTGCCCAGCCGGCGGGCGGCGTCACCGGTGCACTTCTCCCGCGGCAGAACGCCGAAGCCGATCCCCAGATGGTCCAGCACCCGGGCCAGCGCCCGAACAATCTGCCGGCCCTGGTCGTCGTAGGCCCCCATGCAGCCGAGCCACAGGCAGTATTCTTGGGAGCCGTCGTAGAGCGGCAGGCCCGCCTGCTCGAGGAAGCGGCGCCGCTCGGCGGCCGGGATTCCCATGGGGTTGCCGTAGCGCTCCAGGTTGACGAAGAGCTGGGAGCCGTGCGGGTCGTCCCAACGGCCCGTGTTCACCGCGCCTCGCCGCAGCCCGACGATCGCCGGCAGATGCTGCACGCCCACCGGACACTGTTCCTCGCAGGCCCCGCAGGTGGTGCACTGGAAGACGGCCGTCGGCGACAGATGCCCGCCCAGCAGCGGGGTCTCGGCGCCAGGCGGATTCGCGCGCAGATAGCTCCGGAACCCCAGGGCGATCTGTTTCGGATCCAGTTCCTTGCCGGTGGCCGCCGCCGGGCAGTGCTCGGTGCAGCGGCCGCACTCGACGCAGGTGAACGCCTGCAGGGCGATGAGCCTGGTCACGTCCTTGCCCGTGTCCAGACCGAAATCGTCGTCATCGGCCAGCGGCGGAATCCCGGCGAAGCCGGGCCGCTTCAAGAAGACGGTGACCGGGCTCAAAGCCAGATGCAGGTGCTTGGTGCCGGGTATCAGGGGCAGGAAGATCAGCAGCACCGCGGTGTGGATCCACCAGTTGACGTGCAGCCAAGCCGGCGAGCCGACCTCGAAGTAGTCGAACAGATAGGTGACCATCAGCAGGAAGATCAACAGCGCGATCAACCCGCTTTCCGCCGAGACGGGGCCGAGCCAGCGGGGCCGGATCACGAACCGGCGCACCGCCAGACCCGTGATCGCCACCGCCACGGCCGCGGCAAACAGAGCCACCGCGCCGAAGTACGCCCGTCCGAACGCTGTCTCGCGGGAGAGCAGCGGAAAGCCGAATCCCGAGGCAAGATGGTCGAGCGTCACCCCGGCGAAGGCGCAGAATCCCCAGAAGACGATTGCGTGGGCCAGACCCGGCAACGGCCGGTGCCGGATCACCTTGGCCTGGGCGAGCACCTCAGCGGCGAAACGGCGCAGCCGCGGCCCGACGGGGCGGAGCGAATAGCCGGGCTCGCTTCGGGCAGCGCGAATCGAGGCCAGGACCGGCCGGAAGCGCCACCAAGCCGCCGCCACGGAGGCAGCCGCGAGCATCAACAGGATCAGGGTCTCGGCGAGCGCGGGATGGTGCATGGGCGATTAGCTACGAATCTAGCATGGGCCCGGCCGCCGATAAGACAAGACCGAGTCCGGCGGGCGGCCGAACCCGGTCCAGGTGGGAGATGAAATCTCTGGCGGAGCGTCGCTCAAGCGACGAAGGGCTCGCCCTTGTGCCAGTCGGCGCCGCAGAGTCCACCGCTCTTGAACGCCTGGGCCGTGCGGAGGATCTCGGACGGGCTGCGGCCGACCTCGAGATCGTTGATGGCCACCGAGCGCACGACACCTTTGTCATCGACCAGGACAGTGGCGCGGAAGGCAACACCCAGGTCTTCCTTCAGGACGCCGAAGGCCTTGCTGAACTGGTGGCTCGTGTCGGCGACCACCGGGTGCGTGACGCCGTCCGGGAATGTGGACTTGTCCTCGAACCAGGCCTTGTGCGAATAGAACGAATCCGTGCTGGCGCCGATGATCTCGATGCCCTCGGCTTCAAACTCCTTCTTCAGTTTCTCGAAGCCCCGGATCTCGGTGGGGCAGACGAAGGTGAAGTCCAGGGGATACCAATAAATGATGTGCCACTTACCAGCATAATCGGAGCTACTGATCTCCTTCTGCTCGCCGTTGACGTACGCAGTCGCTTTCCATTCGGGTTCGTTCTGACCGATCAAGCTCATAGCTGTTTCTCTCCTTAAGTCGTTTCGATGCGGCCGCCTCCGTGAAGGTCGCAACGAAATTGCAACTGGGAGCTGCAGGCGGGGGCAAGGCGGCCAGGGGTGGCGAGGGGCCAAATCCGGGTCTCGACAGCGCCTCGGCTGTGGTATACTCTCGATCGGAGAGCGGGAGTAATTCAGTGGTAGAATGCCAGCTTCCCAAGCTGGACGTCGCGGGTTCGAATCCCGTCTCCCGCTCCAACAAATTCTTTGTTTTGACGCGCTTGGAAGCAAGTCGTCCTCAAGCCTTCGTACCCCGATAATCCGTTAATCCATTAAGGCATCCCTCAGGTCACCCGAAGGGGAGCCTCCGGTGCCTACCAGCACCATCCGCTCGATCGTGTTGACGACCTCCCGCTTCTGGGTCAAGTCGGCTTTCGTGTAGACGTCCATGTTGACGCCGATGCCATGGCCCCGTTGGTCGGCAGCGGCTTTCGCACTGACCCTCGCTCTCTCGCCCAAGCTGATGAACCGCCCTCGGGCACCCGCAGGCTCCACAGATTGGGAGGACGGACGAATGGGACGACGAAGCAGGTTCTCCCCGGAAGTCCGGGAGCAGGCAGTCGGGCGAGTGAACGAGAGCCGGGCCAAGCACCGTTCTGAACAGGCGGTGATCTGTTCGGCGGCTGGGAAACCCGGCTGCGGACCGAAGACGCTGCGCAAGTGGATCCGGCGGGCCGAGACCGAGGCCGGCTAGCGCCAGGGCTGAGCGACGGCAGACCGGGAACGGCCTAAGCAGCTGGAACGGGGGAACTCCGAACCGAAGCGATCCAACGAGGTTCTCTGGAAGGCAGCGTTTTTCGAAAGGGGGAACGCGGCAGGCACTGGGGGCTTCCGGAAGGAACAGCGGATCTCGAAGTTCTCCCGGGGCGTACGGGCGGCTGCCGGGGCGTTTCGGAAGCATGCGGGCGGCGGTGCTGGAGACCTTGCCGAGATCGCCGGGACAGCACCCCGCTGACGGAGGTTTGCCTCACAAGATCAACGTGTGGGAAGAAACGAGTCGGTTCGAGTCGACCCTCCGGCGGAGCCGGGAAGTCATGAGCGCTTCAGGGTGGGTGTGGCGTCCGAGCCCGGCTGGTGAAAAGCGGTTGTGATGTCAGGGAATGGCGCCGGACCGGCGCAGGCCGGCTATCTCGCTCTCACGATAGCCTACCTCTCGTAAGAGCTCTTCGGTATGCTCTCCTAAGCGCGGTGGAGGCAACCGATGCGATGGGGGCGTGCGGGAAGCGCGAATGGGGGTCCCGAGCAGGCTGAGAGCGCCGGCGCCGGGCCGTTCCACCTCGATGATCATGTTGTTGGCCCGCAGTTGCGGATCCCGGAGGGCCTCTTCATAGGTGTTGATCTTGGCGCAAAGGATGCCCTTTTGCTCGAGGATCTCGAGCCATTCCCTCGTAGTCTTTTCCTGGAAACGCTTCGCCAGGATGGCGACGAGGTCTTTCTGATTCGCGTGCCGCCCCTGGGCCGTGCGAAAGCGCGGATCTTGCGAGAGGTCTTCCAGTCCCATGGCGGTGGAGAGGTCGCGGAGGGCGTCGTCGGAGAAGACCGCTGAGACCTCCAGGAAGCCGTCTTTGGTCCGCCAGGATCTCGGGACCGAGGCGTCCGTGGCTCCGAGGTCCTGGTCGGCTTCACGGCCGAGTTGCGGGTTCAGGGCCGCCGCCGAACTCCATAAATCGGCGAAGACGGCGGCGCTCAGCAGGTCGGTGGAGACCTTCTGGCCCCGCCCGGACCGTTCCCTCTCGAACAGCGCCACCAGGATCCCAAGAGCCAGCAGGAGGCCCGCCGGGTAGTCTACCGAGATCCCGGGCGGCTGGGGGACCGCCTCCGGATCGTCGCGCCGGAAGAGACCGCCGACGGCGGCCGCCATGTCGGCGTGGCCCTTCCGCCGGCGCTCGACGTATGGTCCGGAATCACCCCACCCCGACGAGCAGGCGTAGACCAGGCGCGGATTCACCTCCGCCAGACGCTCGTAATCGAGGCCGAGGCGTTCGACCACGCCGGGCCGGAAGTTGTGCACGAACACGTCGGCGGTGCGGACGAGCCGCAGCACCACCTCTCTGCCTTCCGGCTTCCGGACGTCCAACACGACGCTCCGCTTGTTCCGGTTCAAGCCGGCGAACGGCAGGCTCAGGTCACCCGCGAAGGGGCCGTAGCCGCGGCTCCAGTCGCCCATGCCGGCGCGCTCGATCTTGATGACGTCGGCGCCGAAGTCCCCCAGCAGTTGGGTAGCCAGGGGACCCTGCCAGACGTGCGTGAAGTCGATGACGCGGATGCCTGCGAGGGCCGCAGGGGCCGGTTTGTCGCCGCTCATTTTCGTTTCCAGACGGGGTCGCGCTTCTCGGCGAACGCCTTGGGGCCGTCGATGTAGTCTTCCGATTGCCTCAGGCGCTGCACTGCTGGAAGGGAGTCGATCTCGGCGAGCGTGGGCTCCTTCGCGCTGGCCAGGAAGCTCCTCACCATCTCTTTGGCCGCCTGAAGCGCCGTCGGGGAACATTCGAGAATCTTGCTCACCCATTCCCGGACCAAAGCCGGGAGACGCTCACGCGGGGCCGCGGCGTTCACCAGCCCGATGCGCAGCGCTTCGCGGGCCGGTATTAGCTCGCCGGTGAGAATCAGGCCCATGGCCTGGTGGTAGGGGATACGCCTGGGCAGGTGATAGATGCCGCCGGAGTCCGCCACCAG
>JALSRK010000050.1:0-140000 GCA_026984795.1 Solibacteraceae bacterium
CTTCGAAGAGATCCGCCGCACCGGCTCCCGCAACTATCCGATGCGCTGGCGGATGAAGCCCGTCGGCAAGCCGGGCCGCGAGACGGTGCTCGTCTACCGCGAAGTGGTCTTCGACCGGCCGATCCCGGACCGGATCTTCACCCTCCAGAACCTGAAACGGCGAATCTGATGCGAATCCGGCGTGCAGTGAGACGGGAGGCGAACCGATGAGGCTGTTCCTCGCCATGGCCTGGCGGAACGTCTGGCGCCACCGCCGCCGGTCGGTGCTGACGGTGATGACGATCGCCCTGGGGCTGGCCTTCAACATCTTCATGCGCGCCTTGGGCGACGGCTTCCACGAGCAGATGGTGGACAACTCGGTCCGCGCCCACATCGGCCACATCCAGATCCACCGGGCCGGCTACCACGACGATCCGGCCATCACCAAGACGTTGCCGCAGCCGGACAGGATCCGCTCGGCGATCGAATCGTTGCCCGGCGTCCGCGGCGCCTCGTTCCGGGTTCTGGGCGACGGGCTGGCCTCGAGCGCGGAGAATTCCGCCGGGGTCAGCGTCGTGGGCGTCGATCCGGACGAAGAGCCTACGGTGACGACGATCCACCGTGCCGTCATCCGGGGCCGGTATCTCGAGCGCGGGCAGCACAAGCCCTGCCTGATCGGCGAGCGCCTGGCCAAGACCCTGCAGGTGGACGTGGGCGACAGCCTCGTTCTGCTGGCGCAGGCCGCCGACGGCAGCATGGCCGGCGAGAAGTACCGCGTGGAGGGCGTCTTCCGTTCCGGCGCTCCGGAGCTGGACCGCGGCGTCGTCTATCTCGTTGCCGAAGACGCCCAGGAACTCTTCGTCTTGCCGGGGCGGTTCAGCGAGGCGGTGATCCTGCTGGATTCCTCGCGCGCCGTGGACGAAACGGCCCGGCGTCTCGAGGCCGAGCTGGCCGGTCTCGAAGTGGAAGTGTTGCCGTGGTACGTGGTGGAGCCCTACATCCAGCAGTTCATCGAGCTCGACGATGCGTTCTTCTACGTCATCGTCCTGATCCTGTTCATCGTCATCTCGGTCGGCATCCTGAACACGATCCTGATGTCGGTCTTCGAGCGGGTGCGCGAGTTCGGCGTGATGATGTCGCTGGGGATGAAGCCCCGCCAGGTGGTGCGTCTGGTGGTGCTGGAGGCGTTCCTGCTGGGAGTGGTGGGGGTGGTCTTCGGCGGCCTGCTGGGCAGCGCGTTCACTCTCTATTACGAGGCCGCCGGCATGGACTTCGGCGCCTGGGCCGAAGGCGCCGCGGCGCTCGGGCTCACCACCACGATTACCTATCCCAAGCTCACGGCGGCCAACCTGTTCTGGTCGAACACCTCGGTGCTGCTCGTCGTCGTGCTGGTGGCCTTCTACCCGGCCTGGCACGCGGCGCGTCTCGAACCGGTGGAGGCGATGCGGCATGTCTGAGAAGCGGCCGGCGGCGCTGGTGGAGGTGCGCGGCGTATCGAAGACCTACCGCGACCACGTGGCCGTCCACGCGCTGCGCGACGTTTCTTTCAGTCTGGCGAAGGGAGAGTTCGCCGCGGTGGTGGGGCCTTCCGGCTCGGGCAAGACCACGCTGCTGAACCTGGTGGGCGCTCTGGACGTGTCCGACTCGGGCCTCATCCGGATCGCCGGCCACGAGTTGACGGCCACCCCCCGCGAGGAGCTGGCGGACTTCCGCTTGCGGCACCTCGGGTTCGTGTTCCAGGCCTACAATCTCTTCCCGGTCTTGACCGTTCTGGAGAATCTGGAGTTCGTCGCCGTGCTGCAGGGCATGGCAGCCGCCGAGCGCCGCCGCCGGGCGCGTGAGTTGCTCGCCGCCGTCGGCCTGGCGGGGCTGGCGGAGAAACGGCCCCCGGAGCTCAGCGGCGGCGAGCAGCAGCGGGTGGCGGTGCTGCGGGCGATCATGACCGAGCCGGATCTGGTGCTGGCCGACGAGCCGACGGCGAACCTGGATTCGGAAAACGCCGGGATCCTGCTGGACATGATGGAACGAATGAACCGCGAGAAGGGCATCACGTTCCTGTTCTCCACCCACGATCCGCGGGTGATGGAGCGGGCGCGAAAGCTCATCCGCCTCCGGGACGGCCGGATCGAATGAAGCTCGCCGCCGCCATGCTGCTTCTCGCCGCCCCCCTGGCGGCCCAGACGGCCGGCTCCTGGGAGCATCTCTTCGGCGGCTACTGGAAGAATCTGCTCGGCGCCTCCCGCACCGTAGTGAACCGTGAGCCCTTCGCCGACCTGCTGGCGCGGCTGCGGCTCACTTACGACGGCCGCTACCAGGACTGGTTCCAGGTGCAGGTGGCCTACGACAACGAGGCCCATTTCGGCAATTTGATCCGGCAGCCGGAGTTCGCCCTGGTGCGGGACCGCCAGGCGGCGGCGTGGTTCGATCTGCACGCCGTCCCGCTTGACGAGAAGCACGTCTACTGGGACACGTCGCTCTACCGGGCTTCGGTGAGTTTCCGCAAGGGCGGGCTGTCGCTCACGCTCGGCCGCCAGCGGATCGGCTGGGGAACGGCCCGTTTCTGGAGCCCGGCGGACGCCTTCAACCCGCTGAGTCCGCTTCAGTTGGAGCCGGAAGAGCGCCAAGGAGTGGACGGCGCCTACCTCGAGTGGAACTTTTCCGGGAACTGGATCTGCGCCGCCGCCGTGCTCCCGCAGAAGAGGTTCTCCGACGGCGCCGTCGCGGCGCGTCTGGCCACCACCGCCGGCGGCTGGGACATCGCCGGCTTCCTCGGACGCTTCGAGAGGGACTGGATGGGGGGAGTGGAAGCCGCCGGGCAGTGGGGCGGCGCAGGGCTGCGGGCGGAGGCGACCTACCGGAAGCGGGATCCACGCCGGCCGGAGAACGACGCGTTCCGCTTCACCGCCGGGGCCGACTACGCCTTCGCCAACACGCTCTACATCGTAGGAGAGTACTTCTACAATCAGGGCCAGCCGGCGCTCGGTCCCGGCTTCAGCCCGGCGGCGCTGCTGCGCTTCACCACCGAGATCTTCACCTTGAACCGGCACTTCCTTTCCGGCGGCGCCGGCTACGACGTGACGCCGTTGTTCCGGGTGGAAGCCTACGCCGTCGTCGATCTGGCCGGCGCCGGGGTGTTCTTCCAGCCCCAGGCGCTCTACAACCTGACGCCGAACACCGACCTCAGGGCGGGAGCGCAACTGTTCGCTTCGCGGCCCGGCGGGGACTTCGCTCCGCTGTCGAACCTCGTCTTCGCCGAGCTGGTGGTGCACTTCTGAACTCCGGTTGACGTGAGAAGTATAGTTCTGGCCCTGATTGCCTTATGATGTTCTCTTGTCGTACGTTTGCAAACGTACACTGTTTGTTTTCGGCGGTTCGGGCTGCCGGCGGTTCTGATCGCACAGGTGTTCCAGTTGAATAAGGCAGCATCTCTCGGCTCGGCGCTGCGGGAATACTGGGAGCTCTCCCTTGGGCTGCGCGCATACCTCCGCGGACCCGGGCCGGGTGCTCAGGCGCCGCAAATGATTCGAGAGCAGCTTCAGCAGCGCGAGGAGCGGTGGCTGGAGCTGGTCCGGCGCACCGTCTTTGCCGCACCCGGCCACCCTTACCGGCGGCTCTTCGAACGGGCCGGCTGTGAGTTCGGCGACCTGCGGAACGCCGTCCGGGCCAAGGGGCTAGAGGACGCTCTCGAGGATCTGTACGATGCCGGCGTCTATCTGAGCATCGAGGAGTTCAAGGGACGAGCCAAGATACGGCGTTCCGGGCTGGAGATCGAGTCGCGCCCGACGCTGTTCCGGAATCCGTTCGCCAGCCGGGGGCTGGTTCAACGCACCAGCGGGAGCACCGGCGCTCCGGCCGTTGCCGTCTCGGCAGCCGCCCGAGACCGGCACCTGGACGCCTACCGTTTCGTCGAAGCTCGGGAGCTCGAACTGGACCGCCGTGCCCGGCTGCTGGTGCGCCCCATCCTGCCTTCGATCATCGGTCTGCTGATCTCCATGTCCCTGGCGCGCATGGGGATGCCCGCTCACGGGTGGTTCGCCTATGGCGGCAGTGTGCGCCGGGCGTGGCACTACCGGATCTTGACCCGCTATCTGGTGGCGCTGGCGCGCCTGCACGGTGTCGGTGTGCCGGCGCCCGAATACCTGCCGGAGGACGACTTCACGCCGATCGTCCGCTGGCTCGAACGGCGGCTCCGGCGGGGCGAAAGGTGCCACGTCTGCTGCTTCGTCACCCCGGCCGTGCGGATTGCCGCCGCGGCTGCCGAGAGGGGGATCGATCTGGCGGGAGTGAGGTTCGTCGCCGGCGGCGAGGAGCTGACGCCGGCCCGCCGACGGGTGATCGAGCGCAGCGGCGCCGAGGCCTATTCGCGGTACTGGGTCGGCGAGGTCGGGCCGGTGGGATTGCCGTGCCGCCATTTCCGCCGAACCGGGCGGCTCCACCTCCTGTCCGACTCGGTTGCGGTGATTACCAGGCCGAGGAAGGTGCCGGGCGTCAGGGAACCCGTGCCGGCGCTGCTGTTTACCACCCTTCTCCCGATGTCCCCTTTCGTTCTGATCAATGCGGAGATGGGCGACACCGGGCGGATCTCCCCGTCGCACTGCGACTGTGGTTTTGCCCGGCTGGGGTTGCCGTGGGAGATATCCGGCATCCGCAGTTACAGCAAGCTCACCGGCCAGGGGATGACCGTTTTCGTCCCGGACGTCTTGCGGATTCTCGAGGAGGTTCTACCGCAGCGTTTCGGCGGCGTGGCGGGCGACTACCAGTTGATCGAGTCTCCCGACCGAGGCGCCACCCTGGAGCTGCGGGTCCGGTCGGGGGTTGCCTCGGCCCCCGCGAAGGTCATATCGGAGTGTTTTCTCGGCGAGCTGCGGGGCTGCTACGGCGGAGCTCTGTCCACCGAGGTGTGGCGGCATTCCCGGGCGCTCCGGGTGGTGTTCGACGACCCGGTGGCCGGCCCGACGGGAAAGGTCCTGCCGCTTCATCTGTTGGGTGGTTTCACCCGGGGGACGCAATGACTCGACGAGAGGCGCTACAGGGGATCACGGCCGGCGGCCCCGGGCTCTTGCTGGGATGCTCCCGCCGCAGCCGCGACCAGAAACTCTTGCGAGTCTCCAGCGTGCCATACCTCACGATGAGCCCGCTCTACCTGGCGCGGGATCTCGGCCATTTCGCCGAGCTGGGGCTGGAGGTCGAGATCGTTCAGAACACGGAGATCTCCCAGCGCCTTCCCCTGCTCATCGGCGGGGAACTCGATGCGGCGCTGCTTTCGTTGTTCCCGGCGATCCCTGTGGCCGTGCTCAAAGGCGCCCCGCTGCGGATTGTCGCCGGCCGGGACCGCACCTCGACGGAGTGCGCCACCACCGGGGCCATCTACGGACGCAAGGACTCTTTCCCCGGCGGCCTCGCGGATCTCGGCTGCCTGCGGGGGAAACGGATCGCCGTCGGCGCCCGCACGGGCATCGGCGAGTTCTTCGTGGACATGATCATTGAGTCGGCCGGATTGAGTTATCAGGACGTGGAACCAGTCTATCTGCCGGAAACCGAGGCGGTGGCGGCATTGGTCGCCGGTAGCGTGGACGCCATGATCGGCACCCGCGCCGAGAGGGACTACCGGACGCTCTCGATCGACGTGGTCAAAGGGCCCTCGTTCAACACGATGTTTCCGGACTTCCAGTACGCGTTCATCCTGTTCGGTCCGACTTTGCTCGACGGCGGCCGCGAGACAGGCGTCACCTTTCTGGTCGGATATTTCCGCGGTGTGAAATCTTTTCTGGAAGGCAAGACCCCCCGCTTCTTCGAAGATATGGCCCGCCGCTTGGGGCGCGATCCCGAAGCGGCCCGGGTGGCTTGCCGGGTCTCTTTCGCCCAGCACGGGCGGCCGGATTTGAAGAGTATCGACCTGTTCACCCGCTGGGCGGTCAAGAAAGGTTACTGCCCGGAATTCGTTCCGGCGGAACGGTTTGTGGACTCCTCGTTCATCGACGCGGCCTGGAGAGAGCTCCAGCGCCGCTACGGCGCGTGGGAGGTTCCAGGTTAGGGGGCGCTGGAGGGCTCGAACAGAAGATCGGGTCGTGGAGGTTTGCGGATGAGACGATGGCAATGGTTCCTGTTCTTGATACTCCCGATCTGCTTCAGCGAGGCGGACGCGCAGATTACCGGATCCATCGAGGGATTCGTGCGGGGGCCCGATCGCCTGCCGCTGGCCGGTGTGCGCGTGGAAGTCCGCCGCCGGGAGACCGGCGAGAGCCGCACGGTTCTTACGGACGGCCGGGGGTTCTTCGCCGCCCTGCAGCTCCCTCCGGGAGAGTACAGCCTCCAGGCGCGGCTTGCGGGCTTCCGGACACTGGTCCGCGAACCTATCGCGGTGGCCGCCGGCCGGGCTCTTCGGGTGGATCTCCAGATGGAGATCGGTCCCCGTTCGGACGAGATCACCGTCGAGGCTCCCGCGCCCCGGGTGAGCGCCAGCGTAGCCGACTGGGGCGGACAGATCTCCCGCGAGGATCTGAGCGATCTTCCCGTCAACGGGCGTGACTTGTTCGAGCTGGCGGCTCTGAAGACCGGCGTTTCGCCGGCGGGAACCGCCCGGCGCACCACCGAGCTCGGCCTCGGCCTGCACCTCGCCGTCAAGGGCGCCCGCCCGCGCCAGAACAGTTTTCGGATCGACGGCGTCTACGTGAACGACGTTTCGTCATCGGCGCCCGCCGGCGCTGCGGGCGTGCTCCTGGGTCTGGAGAGCGTTGCGGAAATCAACATCGTCAGCGACCCGTACTCGGCGCAGTTCGGGCGCACTGCGGGTGCGGTCTTCACCGCCGTGACCAAAACCGGCTCCAATGAGGTCCACGGCAGCGTCTACGAATATCTCCGCAACGACGTCCTCGACGCTCGAAACTTCTTCGATGCCCCGAGCGAACCGATTCCGCCGCTGCGGCGCAACCAGTTCGGGGGACTGATCTCCGGTCCGCTGCAGCGCAACGCTCTGTTCTTCATGGGCAACTACGAGGCGATCCGCCAGCGGCGCGGCCGCACCCATCGGCTGGTCGTCCCGAACGCCCAGGCGCGCGACGGCATCCTGCCGGACACGGCCGGCGGCGCCCGCTTCGTGCCCGTAGCTGAAGAGATCCGGCCCTACCTCGACCTGTATCCGCTGCCGAACGGCGCCGACTTCGGCGACGGGACCGGCGAGTTTGTCGCTCAGACCAGGCCGAAGCTTTCCGAAGACTTCCTCAACAGCCGCATCGACTGGCTTGTCTCGCCCGCGCTTCGGTTCGGGGGGCGTTACAGCTTCAGCGCCGCCTCCAGCGATGATCCCGATCCTCTCGATGTCTTCTTTTTCGATCTCACCTCGCAGCATCACTTTGCCGGCCTCGATATGCAGTGGGTTCGTTCTCCTCAGACCGTGGCCAACTTCCGCGCCGCCTTCAGCCGTATCCGGACCGACCAGGGCATCGCCACCGGCCCCAAGGTGACGCCCGAGATGTCCTTCGTACCCGGACAGCTCATGGGCTCCATCGAGGTAACCGGCCTGGCGCCCCTCGGCGGCTATCAGGCGCGCCTGCGGCCCCGCTTCTATGTCACGAACGATTCTCAGCTCTCGGCCGATTTCGTCCGTGTCTCCGGACGCCACACCTGGAAGGCCGGGGCCGGCTTCGACCGTGTCCAACTGAACCTGAATTCCCCGCTCAGCCTGGGAGGGGGCTACAATTTCACCTCGCTGGAAGACTTCCTCCGGGCCCGCCCCCGCACCGGCAACGTCATGGCGCCGGGTTCGGACGCGGTGCGAGGCTGGCGCCTGAATCAGTTCTCCTGGTTCGTCCAGGATGAGATCCGGTTGAGCTCGAACCTCAGTCTCGGACTGGGCGTGCGCTATGAGTTCGCCGGCGTGCCGGACGAGGTGAACGGAAAGATCTCCACGTTGCGGGAACCCCGGATCGACACGGAGGTGACCCTCGGCGGGCCGCTCTACCGGAACCCGTCGAAACGGAACTTCGCCCCGCGGGTTTCGCTGGCCTGGTCGCCGGGCGGCGGCGGCAAGACGGTGATCCGGGCCGGCGCCGGGATTTTCTACGACCTGTTGGGAACGCAGGACCTCGTCATCGGAGGAGTCCGGACGCCGCCGTATTTCGTGCGGTTGTTCCAGTTCCGTCCCACCTTCCCGGACATCATCGAGGCGGTGAGCGGTTCGCGGCCGTCCCGTTCCGTCGATGGCATCGAGTGGGCCGTCGAGCAGCCCTACGTGGTCCGGTGGCAGGCCGGGATCGAGCGCGAAATCAGCCCTGCGCTGGCGCTTCGCGCCGGCTACTCGGGGATGCGCGGCATCCATCTCATGGGCCAGCTCGGCAACGACAACCCCACCCGTCCCGAGCGGCTCCCTGACGGCCGCCTCTATTTTCCGCCGGACGCGCCGCGCGTGAATCCGGCTTTCGCCCGGGTCGGCGTGCGGCGGTCCCAGTTCAATTCCTTCTACCACGGCTTCACGCTCGGTCTGGAAGGGCGCTGGGGAGCAGGCCTGCGGTTCCAGTCGAGCTACACCTTCAGCCACTCCATCGACGAGATTTCTCACAGCGTCTTCGGCGACTTCCTGAATGCGGACCTGATGCCGACGATGTTCGACTACCGGCAGAACCGTGGGAACTCCAACTTCGACCTGCGCCACGTCTGGATCGCCGCCGCCTCCTACCGCCTGCCGGGACCGCGAAACGGGTGGGGCAGGGTTCTGGCGGCCGGCTGGCAGTTGCACGCCCTGGCGCGGGTGCAGTCCGGCCCGTGGTTCGCTCCTACGGTGGGCTTTGACCGGACCCGGCTGCTGCCCTCGTTCGGGGATCTCGGGCAGCGCCCCGACTACATAGGGGTTCCGGGCCGGAAGCTGATCCTCGGGGATCCGCGGCAGTGGTTCGATCCGGCGGCTTTCGCGCTGCCGGGAGCGGGCTTTTACGGGAATCTCGGGCGAGGGACGCTGCGGGGACCGGGGCTGGCGTCTCTCGATCTGGCCGTCCACAAACTGCTTTGGGGCAACGAGCGCCACCGGGTCCGGTTCCGGGCCGAGGTGTTCAACGTGACGAACCACCCGAACTTCCAAATCCCCTCGGCGCGCGCTTTGTTCAACCGGGACGGTTCCCGGGTGGGCAGCGCCGGCCGGATCACCGAGACGGCGACTACATCGAGGCAAATCCAGTTGGCTGTCCGTTGGGAGTTCTGAGGCGCGGCGCGGCTCGGATCCGGGGCTGTTCGGGCGCTAGAGGATTCCTTCGGCGTGCGGTTCGTGCCAGGGGGCGAGCTTACGCTCCAGGCGTCTGAGCCCCACCAGCGACGCGATGCCGAGGGCGGCGGCGGCGAAAACGCCGATGTAGAGTTGCTCTGTGGAAAACGTTTGCCACGCCGTCCAGATCATGTTTCCCAGACCACTGTCGCTGCTGACGATCTCCACCGAGATCGTCAGCACGAGAGCCTGGCCGAACGCCAGGCGGATTCCGGTGAAAACCTGGGGGACGGCCGCAGGCAGGTAAACGCGGCGCAGCCGCATCAGCCGCGTCAGTCCATAGTTCTTCGCCAGCTCGACGTAGTCTTTCTGGATCGACCGGACCGCGTCGAATCCGTGGATCGCCAGCAGCAGGAAGCAACTCAACGCCGGCACGGCCACACGGGCCGCCTCGTTCACCCCTAAGATCAGCATGAGGATCGGCAAGAGAGTGAGCTTCGGGGTGGCGTAGACGGCGGCGATCAACGGTTCCAGCGCCTCGTGAAGCCACCGGAAACCGCCCATGACAATGCCGCACGCCAGGCCGGCCAGCGAACCGGCGAGGAACGCGGCCACGGTCCGGTGCAAAGTCGCGCCGATCTGCGCGCCCAGCTCGCCGCTTGCCGCCATGCGCACCGCTTCCAGGGCCAGCCGCGAAGGGGGAGGAAAGAAGAGCGGGTTGACGTAGTCCGCCAACGCCAGCGCTTCCCACGCGGCGAGGAGCACGGCGGGGGCGGAAACGAACCGGAGCCACCGGCCGGCGCGCGTCTTCAACCTTTCATGATTTCGGCGGTTCGGCATGTTTGCGATCCTTCGAAACCCAGTTGCGCATAGAGGGCGCTCTTCAGCGAGGTAAAAGCCTGCGAGAGCATCATCCCCGCCTCTCTCGGGCGGGGCAAGCCGACGGAGTATTCGCCGGTCACCGTGCCCGGAGCGGCGCTCAGGACGATGATGCGGTCGCTCAGCAGGATCGCCTCGTCCACGTCGTGGGTGACGAACACCACGTTGCACCGCCGTTCCTGCCACAGCGCCAAGAGCTCGTGCTGCAGTTTCAAGCGTGTCTGGGCGTCAAGGGCAGCGAACGGTTCGTCCATCAGCAGCACGTCCGGAGCGCACAGAAAGCTGCGGGCGACGGCCACCCGCTGCTTCATTCCGAGGGAAAGCTGATGCGGGTAGGCCCGCTCACGGCCGCCGAGTCCCAGCCGCGCCAGAAGGCGGCGGGCGCGCTCTTCTCTGGCCCGTTTCGGCACCCCCTGCGCTTCCAAGCCCAACGCGGCGTTCTCGAGCACCGTGAGCCACGGCAGCACGCCGTGTTCTTGGAAAACCATCAGGATCCGGGGCGGGCGGTCACCGCCCCCACACTCGTACGAGACTTTTCCCGAATGGACCCGCTCGAGGCCGGCCAGGCAGCGCAGCAGAGTGGTCTTGCCGCATCCGCTCGGCCCGATGACGGCGACGAATTCGCCTTCGCCGACCGTGAAGGAGACGTTCCGCAGCGCGGGAATCGGGCAATTGCGACGGCCGAAGGAGACGGACAGATTCGAGCACGTCAGCCGCATGGAGCTTCCGGTGTCAGTCGATCGGCAAGGCGGCGGACCGGCGCCCGCCCACAGCGCCCTGCACGAGTATACAGGCCCGTTCTCGAGTCCGCAAACAGTCGGCCGCTTGGCCGCCCACACGCTCGAGAGCCGCTCGTTGAGGCTCCCGATGCCCGCGGCGCCGAGGGGCTGGCCCGCGCCGGCAACCCTGAGCGGAATGGGCCGGGTTGCTATAATCTAATTCTATGAATCACTTACGCTCCGGGTGTGAGGGGGGCCCGGGCAAGAGGGTGATCCTGTTGAACCCGCGGGGCTTCTGCGCCGGTGTGGTGAGGGCGATCGACATCGTCCGGATTGCCCTGGAGATGTTCGGCCCCCCGATCTACGTTCGCAAGGAAATCGTCCACAACCGCTACGTAGTGGACGAGCTGCGTGCGGCGGGCGCCGTGTTCATCGATGAGCTTTCCCAGGTTCCCGAAGGCGCCCGGCTCATCTTCAGCGCCCACGGGGTCTCCCCGGCGGTGCGCGAAGAGGCGCGGGAACGCAAGCTCCGGGTGATCGACGCCACTTGTCCCCTGGTCACCAAGGTACACCTGGAGGCGGTGCGGTTCGCCAGGAACGGATACACGATCGTCCTCATCGGCCACCGGGAGCACGACGAGGTGGTCGGGACTCTAGGCGAAGCGCCCGAATCCACGGTCGTGGTTTCGAACGAGGAAGACGTGCGGCGCCTGGAGGTTCCGGACCCGGAGAAGATCGGCTACCTCACGCAAACGACGCTGAGTCTGGACGAAACGGCGGGCATCATCCGCGAGTTGCGGCGTCGCTTCCCCGCCATCGAAGGTCCGCCGGCCTCCGATATTTGTTACGCCACGCAGAACCGGCAGGAAGCAGTGAAAGAGGTGGCTCCGGAGTGTGATCTTCTGCTCGTGGTGGGTTCCCGCAACAGCTCGAACTCGCGGCGACTGGTGGAAGTTGCCCGAAACGCCGGCGCCCGGTCCTCGTACCTGATCGACGACGCCAGCGAGATTCAGGCCCGCTGGCTGGAGGATTGCCGGGTGGTGGGCGTTACCGCGGGCGCTTCAGCTCCCGAGCACCTGGTGGAAGAAGTGCTCACCGCGCTGGCCGAGCGCGGCTTCATCGATACCGAGACCCGCACCGTGCGGGAGGAGGACGTTCACTTTGCCCTGCCTCCCGAGCTTGCGAGCGATGAGAAAGCCGTAACGATCAGCCGCACATGAGTGTTCCAGTTCCAGTTACCGGCTCTCCGGCGATTGAAGTCGAACGGGCGATCGAGCGGGCCGCCCACTCTCTGGTCGCTCAGCGGCACACCGACGGGCACTGGTGCGCCGAGCTGACCTCCGATTCGACGCTCGAGTCTGATTTCATCCTGCTCGAACTGTGGCAGCACCCGCCGGCGGGCGGCCGGTGGAACCATCCGGCGCCGGACCTCATCCGGAAGGCTGCTTCGGCGATTCTCGACCGGCAGCTCCCGGACGGGGGCTTCTGGATCTATCCCGGCGGACCCGCTGACGTGAGCGCCACGGTGAAGGCCTACTTCGCACTGAAGCTTGCCGGGCTGTCGCCGGATGATGCGCGGATGCGAGCCGCCCGCGAGCGAATTCTGGAACTGGGCGGCCTGCAGGCCGCGAACAGCTACGTCAAGATCAATCTGAGTTTGTTCGGTCTCTACCCGCGCGAGCACGTCCCTTCGGTGCCCCCGGAGATGATGCTCATGCCCGGGGAGTTCATCTACCAGATGTCGTCTTGGACGCGGACCATCGTCATCCCCCTGGCCATCGTCCAGGCCTTGACCGAGCGGCGCCCGGTTCCGGAGGGCTTCACCTTGCAAGAGCTGTTTCACCCGGACCGGAGTGTGCGGCTGGCCCGGGGTGGTGAAACGGGGTGGAAACGCTTCTGGCTCTTCGGCGACCGGCTGTTGAAGCGCTGGGAGCGCCGCGCGCCGGCCGCCTTCCGGCGGGTGGCGCTGCGCCGGGCCGAGCAGTGGCTCTTGGAGCATTTGGAAGACTCCGACGGCCTCGGGGCCATCTACCCAGCCATGATGTACGCCGTCATGGCCCTGGATGCTCTCGGCTACCGGCGTGAGGATCCGGTGCGGGCCGAGGCCGAGCGCCAGTTCTACCGGCTCATGGTGAACGACGGCGAGCGGTTCTTCTTTCAGCCGTGCTTCTCGCCCGTCTGGGACACGGCCATCGCCGCGTTCGCCATCGCCCAGGCCGACCCGGTTCGGGCCGGGAGCCTGCGGGCGACGGCCGACTGGCTGCTGAGCAAGGAGGTGCGCCGGCGGGGCGACTGGGCGGTGAAGCGCCCCAAGGCAGAGCCTGGCGGCTGGTACTTCGAGTTCGCCAACGAGTTCTACCCCGATATCGACGACACGGCGATGGTGCTGCTGGCGTTGCGCCGGCTCGAGGCCTCCGATCCGGCCCGCAAACAGGCGGCGGTGGACCGGGCCATCGCCTGGCTGCTGGCGATGCAGTCGAAAGACGGCGGCTGGGCGGCCTTCGACGCCGACAACAACTGGCGGCCGCTGGCCGAGGTGCCCTTCGCCGACCACAACGCCATGCTCGACCCCACCTGCCCGGACATCACCGGCCGGGTCATCGAAGCCCTGTGCGCTTGGGGATTGCGCGATCACCCGGCGGTCGGGCGGGGCGTCGAGTATCTGCTCGCCGCCCAGCGGCTCGACGGAAGCTGGTACGGCCGCTGGGGGGTGAACCACATCTACGGGACGTTCCTGGCCCTGCGCGGCCTGCGGGCGGCCGGCGTGGATCCGAACGAAGCTTCGGTCCTGCGGGCCGCCGAGTGGCTCCGCTCGGTCCAGAACGCCGACGGCGGCTGGGGTGAGAGCTGCGCCAGCTACGACGAGGGCGAGTTCGTCCCGGCCCCGAGCACCGCGTCCCAGACGGCCTGGGCGGTGCTCGGGCTGCTGGCGGCGGGGGACTTGCGCAGCGAGAGTGCGCACAACGGCGTTCGGTATCTGCTCGAGACGCAGAACGCCACGGGTGCCTGGGACGAAGACCTGGCCACGGGGACCGGGTTCCCGCGGGTCTTCTACCTGACCTATCACCTTTACCGTCACTACTTCCCGCTGCTGGCGCTCGCCGAGTACCGGCGGACGAACGGGGAAACCTGAGAGGAGGGCGCAATGAGGTTCCCACTGTCGATGACCCTGGGCATGGCGGTCTACATCGCCCGCAACCGGCTCCGGCCGCGCCGCGAGTGGCAGCTCGACCGGGCCGAGTCCACCAACGGGGACAACCCGTTCCACATCCTCCCGGCCACGGCTTCGAACAACGGCAAACGGAAGCCGCACCCGTTGCTCCACAAACGCTTCCCGCTCGTACTGATGCTCGAGCCGCTGCACGCGTGCAATCTGACGTGCACCGGGTGCGGCCGCATCCGCGAATACGAAGACACGATCACCGAGCGGCTCAGCGTAGAGCAGTGCCTCCACGCCGTCGAGGAATGCGGCGCCCCCATCGTCTCGATCTGCGGCGGCGAGCCGCTGCTTCATCCCGACATGGGCCGCATCTGCGCGGGGATCCTGGAGCGCGGCCGGCACATCTACCTGTGCACCAACGGGATGTTCATCGAGAGGAAGCTCTCCGAGTACCGGCCGGACCCGAAGTTCTTCTTCAACGTGCACCTCGACGGCCTGGAGGAGACGCACGATCGCGCCGTCGAAAAGGAAGGCGTCTTCCGCGAGGCCGTGGCCGGCATCAAAGCGGCCAAGGCGGCGGGTTTCAAAGTCACCACCAACACTACGGTCTACAAGGAGACCGACATGGCCGAGATCGCCGAGCTGTTCGAGTACCTCAAACAGTTCGGCGTGGACGGCCACATGCTTTCGCCCGCCTACGGCTATTCGGCGGTGAACGACCGGGAGATCTTCATGACGCGCGAGGACGTCTACGAGAAGTTTCGGGTCATCCACGAGCTGGCGCGGAGGTACCCGGTGAACACCACGCCCGTCTACCAGGACTTCCTCAAGGGCGAGCGCGAGCTGCCCTGCACGGCCTGGGGCAACCCGACGTACAACGTCCGGGGCTGGAAGGCCCCCTGCTACCTGATCACCGACGCGCATTACGAAACTTTCGAGGAGCTGATGACGAAGACCCCGTGGGAGAACTACGGCCCGGGTAACGACGTCCGCTGCGAACATTGCATGGTTCACTGCGGCTATGAACCTTCGGCCGCGCTAGGGATCAATGCCAAGCCGACTGACGGATTCCGATTGCTGAGTTGGGCGCTGAGGTGACCAGCGAGCTGTGAAACCCATTCTGGTGACAGGCGCTACCGGCTTTGTGGGCTGGCACGTGGCGCGTAAGCTGCTGGATCGCGGGGCTCGCGTACGCATCCTGGTCCGCGACCCCGGCCGGGTCCGGGAACTCGAGGGGGCCGAGGTCGTCCAGGGGGATCTGCGGGAACCCGAGAGCCTCGCTCCGGCCGTGGCCGGCTGTGAAGCGGTTTACCACGTCGCTGCCGACTACCGGCTCTGGGTTCGCGATGCGCGCGAGATGTTCGCCTCCAACGTCGCGGGCACGCGGAACATCCTGGACGCCGCGCGGCGGGCGGGGGCCGAACGCGTCGTCTATACCAGCACCGTGGGCTGTATCGGCATCCCGCCGGGCGGCGTCGGAGACGAGCGGACTCCGGTGAGCGAACGAGACATGACGGGCGCCTACAAGTTGTCGAAGTTCCGCGCCGAGCGGGTCGCGCTGGAATTCGCCGAGACAGGCTTCCCGGTGGTGATCGTCAACCCCACCGCGCCGGTGGGCGACCACGACTTCAAGCCGACGCCTACCGGCAAGATCATCGTCGACTACCTTCGGGGCGCCATGCCGGCCTATCTGGACACCGGGCTGAACCTGGTGGACGTCGCCGATGTGGCCGAGGGGCATCTGCTTGCCTGCGAGCGGGGCAGGGCTGGTGACCGTTATATCCTCGGATGCCGGAACATGACTCTGGCGCAGATCTTCCAGACGCTCGAGCGGCTCAGCGGCATCGCGGCGCCCCGGCGGCGCGTCCCTTACGCGTTGGCGTATGCCGCCGGAGCGGTGACGACGGCTGCGGCCCGGCTGACCGGCGGCGAGCCGCGCGCGCCGCTCGATGCGGTGCGCATGGCGCGGAAAAAGATGTTCGTTTCCCACGAGAAGGCCACGCGTGAGTTGGGCTATTCTCCGGGTCCGGTCGAAGACGCCCTCAGGCGCGCCGTGGAGTGGTTTCGCAGGAACGGGTATTGCTGAGTGCCGCAGAGGACCGTATTGTTCGTGGCGGCCCAGGAAAGGGAATTCCGGGGGCTGCTGCGCCGCTCGGATCCGCCCGAAGCCTTACAATGGCCAGTGGACTACAGCGTCCGCCTCCGGCGGCCCGGAGCCGACTGGTTCCTGGTGGCCAACGGCGCCGGGCGGGGCCGGGCGGCCGAGGCTCTTCGCGCGGCGCTGGCCCGGGAACGCTGCGACGCCATTGTCAGCACCGGTTTCTGCGGCGGACTCGACCCGGCGTTGGAGCCGGGAGCGATTGTCGCCGCCACCTGGATCCATTTGGAGAGCGGCGAGGCCGTCGCTCACGCCGAGCGGCCGCCGGCGCGATGCCGGATCGCCGCCGGGCCGCTGGTGACCGTGGATCGCGTGGCGCTGACGGCGCTCGAAAAGGAGCGGCTGCGAAAACGCGGGTTTCTGGCCGCCGACATGGAGGCGGCCGGTGTCGCGGCAGGCCTTCCTCCGGGAAGCCGCCTCTATTGCATCCGGGCGGTTACCGACACGGCTGAAGAGACATTGCGAATCGATCTGAACGAGGCCCGGGACGCTGTGGGGCGCATCGACGACGCCTTGGTGGTGCGCTGCGCGCTGCGGCGCCCGTTTCGAGGCATTCCCGAGCTCTGGAGGCTGTTCCGCCGGAGCCGGCTGGCGGCCCGGCGTCTCGGCGAGTTCTTTGCCGAATGTGAGTTCTGAGTCATGAAGGCGGTTGGCGGTGAGATGAGAGCGGCGGTCTACCGGGGGCAGGGAACCCTGTGCATCGAGAATGTACCGGCGCCCCGGGCAGGTCCCGGGGAGCTCATCGTCCGGGTCGAGAGCTGCGGGATCTGCCACACCGACCTGAAGAAGATCCAGCACGATTTGCTTCCGCCGCCCCGCATCTACGGCCACGAGACCGCCGGCGTGGTCGCTGGTGTGGGGGAAGGGGTGACGCGCTTCCGGCCAGGCGACCGGGTGGTCGTCTTTCACCACATTCCTTGTCTAAAATGTTTTTATTGCGCCCGGAAGCTCTATGCCCAGTGTGATACCTACAGGCGGGTCGGCGTGACGGCCGGCTTCGAGCCGGCGGGCGGCGGCTTCGCCCAATATGTGAGGGTGATGGACTGGATCGTCGAGCGCGGAGTGGAACGGATTCCGGAAGGGGTTTCCTTCGAGCGGGCCTCCCTGGTCGAGCCGGTGAATACCTGTTTGAAGGCCGTCGTCCAGGCGGACCCGCAGCCGGGGGATCTGGTGGCGGTTCTGGGCCAAGGTCCCATAGGATTGTTGTTTACGATGTTAGTAGTGCGGCGGGAGGCGACGGTCGTGGCAACGGACACGATCCCCAGGCGGCGGGCGTTGGCCCGGCGCTTCGGCGCCGCGGAGGCGTGGGATCCGGCTGCGACGGACATCAGCGGCCGCGTGAAGGCCATGAGCGGCGGCCGGGGGGCCGATCTCGTCATCGTCGCCGCGTCGGCTCCGGGGATCGTCGAACAGGCGCTGGAGTGTTCGCGTCCCGGGGCGCGCATCCTGTTGTTCGCCCAGACTTCCGACAGAGAGCGCATCGAGCTTTCCGGCGCCGGAATCTGTAAAGAGGAGCGAACTCTGTTCGGTTCCTACAGCGCTTCGGTGGACTTGCAAAAGGAATCCGCCGATCTAATCTTTAGTGGAGAATTGCCGGTGGAGGAGCTGATCACTCACCGGCTGCCGCTGGACCAGATCCGTACCGGGATCGACCTGGCGTTGCATCCGGACGGAGAATCGTTGAAAATTATCGTTTTACCCCAGAGGACTTCATAAGTGACAAGACAGATGATGGCCGCCGTGCTCTACGGCCGTGAGCACCTTCGCATCGAGCCGGTGGCTGTTCCTGAGATTGACGAAGGCGACATTCTCGTGCGAGTGCGGGCCGCGTTGACCTGCGGCACCGACGTGAAGGTCTTCCGGCGGGGTTACCACGCGCGGATGATCGTCCCGCCGGCGCTGTTCGGCCATGAACTCGCCGGCGACGTGGTGCGCGTCGGCAGCCGGGTGCAGAAGTTTCGGTTGGGCCAGCGGGTGGTGGCGGCGAACTCGGCCCCCTGCGGCGAGTGTTACTACTGCCGCCGGGGGCGCGAGAATCTCTGCGAGGATCTGCTCTTCAACAACGGCGCTTATGCCGAGTACATCCGTATTCCGGCGAGAATCGTCGAGAAGAACACTTACCAGATCCCGGAACATGTCACTTACCAGGACGCCGCACTGGTGGAACCCCTGGCGTGCGTGTTGCGGGGTGTGGAAGAGACCGGGCTCGAGCCGGGCGACACAGTCGTGGTGATCGGGCTGGGTCCCATCGGTTTGATGTTCGTTCGACTGGCCCACGTGGCCGGGGCCCGGGTGATCGCCATCGGCCGCCGGAAGACCCAGATCGACCGGGCCGCCCGCATGGGGGCTTCCGAGTCGCTCATCAGCGATGGCCGGACGGACCTGGCGAAGTCCGTGCGGGATCTCACCGACGGCCGGGGCGCCGACATCGTCATCGAAGCCGTCGGCTTGCCCGAGGCCTGGGAAACAGCCGTCAAGCTGGTCCGCCGTGGCGGAACGGTGAACTTCTTCGGCGGGTGCCCGGCCGGCAGCCAGATTGCCCTGGACACTTCGTTGCTGCACTACTCTGAGATCACCTGCAAGGCGAGTTTCCACCACACGCCGGCCCACATCCGCCGGGCCCTGGAGGTCGTCTCGCGCGGCGACATCACCGCGCGGGACTTCGTCAACGGGGTGGAGCCGCTGGCGAACCTGCTCGAGGTGATGCGGCACCTCATGAGCCACAACGGGCACATGAAGACAGCCATTGTTCCCTGAGACGTTCGGGGTGAAGGTTGGACGCTGCGTTCCTGCTGCCGAAGGATTTCGTCGAAGCACCGGAAGCGCTTGAACGGTCCTGGGCCGCCGGCGAAGCCCGCGCTTACACCCGGTGGCTGGCCCGCATCCATTACGAGAACTTCCACGTCGTCTCGCTGCTGCTGCCGCGGCGGCTGCACCAGGACTTTTACAACGTATACGCGTTTTGCCGGTGGGCCGACGATCTGGGCGACGAGATCGGCGATCCGGTGCGCAGCCTGGAACTGCTCGACTGGTGGCGGGAGCAGCTCGTCCGGATGTACGCCGGCGAGGCCCGCCATCCCGTCTTCCTCGCCTTGCGTGAAACCGTGCGGCGCCACGGCTTGCCCGAGCAGCCGTTCGCCGACTTGATCCGGGCCTTCGTCCAGGACCAGAAAGTCACCCGCTACGCCACCGTGGCCCAACTGTTGGACTACTGCCGCTACTCGGCCAATCCGGTCGGGCGCTTGGTGCTTCACCTGTGCGGCTACTCCGACCCGGAGCGGCAGCGGCTCTCCGACGCCACCTGCACGGGGCTCCAGTTGGCCAATTTCTGGCAGGACGTCACCGTCGATTGGGACAAGGGGCGGCTCTACATGCCGCTCGAAGTACTGCAGCGTCATAGCGTCTCCATCGAGGACATCGCCCGCCGCCGGATGAGCTCGGCCTTCCGCGCCGCGATGGAAGAGCTGGTCGGGCTGGCGCGACGTTTCTTGGAGGAGGGGCTGCCGCTTTCCCGCATGGTGGACCGCCGGCTGGCGGTCGATCTGGAGCTGTTCAGCCGGGGCGGTCTGAAAGTCCTCGAGAAGATCGAGAAGCAAGGCTACGACGTCCTCCGGCGGCGTCCGGCCGTCTCCCGTCTGGAGAGGGTGTCGCTGCTGGTGGGTACCTTGGCCCGGGTGGCCGCACGGCGGGCGGCATGAGTGTCACGCTGGAAGAGTCCTATGCCTATTGCCGCCGGCTGGCCCGGCGGCGCGCCCGCAACTTTTACTATTCGTTCTTGTTGCTCGACGCCGAGCGCCGCGGCGCCATGTGCGCGCTCTATGCGTTCAACCGCGTCTGTGACGACATCAGCGACGAACCCGCGCGTTACGGCTATGACTCGCCGGCCCGGGCGATCGCCGACTGGGAGCGGCAGTTGGACGCGGCCCTGGCCCGCGGCTGCGACGCCCATCCCATCTGGCCCGCCTTCCGCGACGCGGTCCGCCGCTACCGCATCCCCCCGGGCTATTTTCACGACATGATCGCGGGAGTCCGCTCGGACCTCGAGCCGCGGCGCTTCGAGACCTTCGACGAGCTGTACCGGTACTGTTACCAGGTCGCCTCGGCGGTCGGGCTGTCGATCCTCTACGTCTTCGGCTTCGCTTCGCCGGAGGCGCTTCCCCTGGCCGAGAAGTGCGGGCTGGCGTTCCAGTTGACGAACATCCTCCGCGACGTGCGCGAGGACGCCTGTATGGGGCGCATTTACTTGCCCGCCGAGGACCTGCGCCGCTTCGGGGTCGATCCGGAGCTGTTGCGGGACGGCGCCGCCACGGAGGCTTTCCGCAGCCTGATGCGTTTCGAGGCGGGCCGGGCGCGGCGCTATTACGAGGAGTCGGCGCCGCTGGTGACCCTGGTCCATCCCGGCAGCCGGGCCGCGCTCTGGGCCCTGATCCGGATCTACCGCCGTCTGCTGGACCGGATCGAGACCTCCGGCTACGACGTGCTCCGCCGCCGGGTGGGCGTGCCCGCTTGGGAGAAAGGCTGGGTTGTCGTGCAGGGTATCGCGAGGAAGATTCGGAACCGCTGAGGGGCGGTCCGGCAACCGCCGCCGGTCATTGCGCCGTGCGGGTGGCGGCCTCCAGCCGTTCCAGGAAGTGCGTATCCAGCCTGCCGGCCAGGAAATCCGGGTGGGCCAGGATCCTCTGGTGTAGAGGGATACTCGTGCGGACCCCTTCGATGATGAACATCTCGAGCGCGCGGTTCATCCGGCTGACCGCTTCGGCCCGGTCCCGGCCATGGGTGATGAGCTTCGCGACCAATGAGTCGTAGTAAGGCGGAATCACCCCTTCCTGGTAGGCCGCAGTGTCCACGCGGACGCCGATGAAGCCCGGCACGTGGAAGCCGGTGATCCGGCCCGGCGACGGCATCAGCGTGTCTGGATCTTCCGCGTTGATCCGGCACTCGAGCGCGTGGCCCCGGATCTCCACCGGCCCGTCGAGAATCTCGCTCAGCTTCATCCCGGCGGCCACCTGGATCTGCGCCTTGACCAGGTCCGCGCCGGTGATCAGCTCGGTGACCGGATGCTCCACCTGGATGCGGGCGTTCACCTCGATGAAATACAGACGCCCGGTCTCGTCCATCAAGAACTCAACGGTCCCCGCGTTCACGTAACCCACCTCGTGCAAAGCCCGGCGCAGGCGTTCCGAGATCTGCCGGCGCAGCTCCGGCGTCACGGCCGGGGACGGGGCCTCTTCGATGAGCTTCTGGTGGCGGCGCTGGATCGAGCATTCCCGTTCGCCGAAGACCTCGACGTGGCCGTGGGAGTCGGCCAGAACCTGGAACTCGATGTGCCGCGGCGCAGTGATGAACTTCTCGAGATAGAGGTCGGGACGGGAGAAGGCGGCTTCGGCTTCCTGCTGGGCCTGGCTGAAGGCCCCTTCCATTTCCGAAGCTTCCCGGACGATCCGCATCCCGCGTCCGCCGCCGCCCGCCGCCGCCTTCAGGATCACCGGGTAGCCGATCCCGGCGGCGGTCTCCCTGGCCTCTCCGGCGTTCTTCAGAATGCCGCCGGATCCGGGCAGGATCGGGACGCCGGCCTTCTGCATCGCTTCGCGGGCGTGCTGCTTGAATCCCATCAGCCGTGTAACGTCCGGCGGCGGCCCGATGAACTGGATGCCCGAGGCCTGGCAGACCTCGGAGAACTCGGCGTTCTCGCTCAGGAAGCCATAGCCGGGGTGGATCGCGTCGGCGTTGGTGAGCTCGGCGGCGCTGATGATGGCCGGGAAGTCCAGGTAGCTCCGGCTGCTCTTGGCCGGGCCGATGCAGACGGCCTCATCGGCGAACCTCACGTGCAAGCTGTTGCGGTCGGCTTCGGAGTAGACGGCGACCGTGGGGATCCCCAGCTCCTTGCAGGCGCAGATGACGCGGAGCGCAATCTCGCCCCGATTGGCAATGAGCACTTTGCGAAACATAGGGATGTGAAAGGCCGGCGAGTCCGCTCCTTAGTCCGGGCGCACCGAGAACAACGCCTGTCCGTACTCGACCGGCTTTCCGTTCTCCACCAGTCTGGCGACGATCGTGCCCGAGACCTCGGCCTCGATCTCGTTCATGAGTTTCATCGATTCGATGATGCAGAGCACCTGGCCGGGGCTGATGTGATCACCTACCTGCACGAACGGTTCGGCATCGGGCGCGGGCGCTTCGTAAAAGGTGCCGACGATCGGGGATTTGACGAAGTGGAGATTCTCTTCTTGCCTGGGCTTCTCTGCCTCCGGCGATTGCGCCGGAGCGGCCGGCGGCCCCGGGTTGGGAGCCGGAGCGGCGGCCGGCTGGCCCGCCACCGCGAACGGTTGGGCCGGTATCACGATCTCTTGACGCGGCGCCTCGGCCTGGCGGCGGATCCGCACCTTGCTGTCGCCGCGCGTGACTTCCAGCTCGGCGACGCCGCTGTCGATCACCACCTGAACGAGTTCCTTTATCTCTTTTAAGTCCATAGATTCATCCGCCAGCCGCCGGACGCCGGTGGGCGCGGCGGCTCAGAGTTCGATCAGCTCCTTCGGTATTCGCGTCAGGTTCTCGGAGCCCGTTCTCGTCACCACTACCGTGTCTTCGATGCGAATCCCGCCGAACCTCTCCATGTATACACCAGGCTCGATAGTGATTACCATCCCCGCTTCCAGCCGCCGGCGCTCCCCTCTGCCGAGCCGCGGCGTTTCATGAATCTCCAATCCCAGACCATGGCCGGTAGAGTGGGTGAAGTAGCCATCCAGCCCGTGTGCCCGCAGGACTTGTCTCGCCCGGCGGTCCACGGCCGCCGCGCTCCTGCCCGCCCGGACGTGATCGAGGGCCGCCAACTGCGCTTCGAGCACCGCGCGGTGCAGGCGGGCTGCTTTGCGGCTGATTCTCCCCAACCAGGCCACGCGGGTCATGTCGCTCGCGTAGCCGTCCCGCTGGGCGCCCATATCGACCAGGAGCAGTTCCTTCGCTTTCAGGGTCCTGGTGGATGGCGCGGCGTGGGGCAGCGCGCTGCGGGGGCCCGAGGCGACAATGGTGTCGAAGGCGGGCCGCTCAGCGCCTCGCTTGCGCATCTGATAGTCGAGTTCGGCCGCTATTTCGAATTCCGTCACCCCAGGTCTGGCCCGCCGGATCGCTTCCGAGAAGGCCGCCTGGCACGTCTCCATCGAGGCGCGGATCTTGCCGATCTCCGCGGCAGATTTGACGGCCCGCAGTTCCTCCACCAGCCCTTCCTGGGGCCGCAGCCGGATCTGCGCCGGCACCGAGGCCGCCAGCGCGCGGTAGGCGGCGTATCGCACGTGGGCGCTCTCGAAACCCAGGCGCCGTGCCTGGAGACGCCCCAACAGAGCTTGAAGGGCTTTGAGCAACGGTCCCCGGGCCACTTTGACGCGGCAATCGGTCTGTTCGGCCGCCTGCATCTCGTAACGCGGGTCGGTGATCAGGATCGCTTCGGCGCCATGGGCGAGGAGCAGGCCGTTCGACCCGGTGAAACCGCTCAGGTAGCGGATGTTCGCCGGAGAGAAGACGATCAGCGCGTCAAGCCCGACTTCCTCCAGCAGGTGTTGCAACCGCGCACGCCGCTCTTTGTGCTCCAGTTCGCTCATGGAATCGGTGCGGGCCACCGGGACGGTGAAGCTAAACCCAATTGTAACACTCGTTTCTCGCTCCGGCCCGTCTATTACAATACAAGCGGCGCGTATCGCTCCGGACCAGACCATGGCAACCAACGCACAGATCGGGGCTGTTCCCGGCTTCAGCGCCCGGCGTTTGTCGCCGGAGCTGCTGGCTGGCGCCGAGCGGGGGGACCGCCAGGCCAATCTGCGGGATCTGGCGCGGATCAACCGGTGGTTCGGCGGCCATCGGCTGGCCAGGACTCTGGTGCGGGAGGTGGCCCGGTCCACCGAAGAAATCCGGGTCCTGGACGCCGGCGCCGCCTCAGGGGACATGGGCCGGGCGATCCGGCGTGAACTCCCGCGCGCCACGGTGGTTTCCCTGGACCGGAGCCGTTCCCATCTCGACGGGGCCGGCGAGCGGAGCGTGGCCGCCGATCTGTTCCACCCCCCCTTCCGTCCTCGGTCGTTCGATATCGTCTTCTGCTCGTTGTTGTTACATGAACACTCCGACGCCGAGGCCGAGAGGCTGCTGCGGGGGCTGTTCAGGCTGGCCCGGCGGGCGCTCATTGTTCTCGACCTCTATCGCCACCGGTTCGCCTACTACTTCCTTCCCGCTACCCGGCTGCTGTTCCAGTGGCACTGGATAACGTTGCACGACGGGCCGGTGTCGGTAGCCGCTGCGTTCCGCCCCGGTGAGCTGCTCGAGTTGGCGCGCGGCGCCGGCCTCGAAAACGCACGTGTGCGGCTGCATCGGCCCTGGTTCCGGGTATCATTGTTGGCGCAGCGGGAGCCTGATGCCTGAAGTCACTGTGATTGGCGACGGCCCGGCAGGGAGCGCGGCGGCGCTGGCCGCCCTGGACGCGGGTTCTCCGGTCACGTTGCATTCGCGATCCATTCGGCCGCGGCACCGCGTCTGCGGCGAGTTCCTCTCGCCGGAGTTCGCCCGGGTGGCGGAAGCGCTGGGCGTGTGGGAGCGCCTGGCGGCCGCCGGCCCCGCGCCGATCCGCCGCATGCGAATGCGGCTCGGCAGCCGGGAGCTGCAGTGCTCGTTGCCCCCGGGCGTTTATGGACTGAGCCGATTCTGTCTCGACGCACTCCTGTCCCAGGCGGCTGTGGAACGCGGGGCGCGGCTGGTCCACTCCAGCCCGGTGCGGAATTCCTTTCCCACGGTGGTGGCGACGGGGCGGAAACACGCTTCCCGGGCGCCGAAGGCCGAGCGCCTGTTTGCTTTCAAGGCCCATTTCTATGGGCCGGCCGATGACGCCGTGGAACTGCATTTCTTCCCCGGGGGCTATGCCGGTGTCAGCCCGGTGGAGAACGGGCTGACGAACGTTTGCGGCATCGCTCGCCTGGGCAGGATCCAAGAGTTCGCCTTCGATTTCGACGCCCTGCTCGCGGCCGTCCCGTCGCTGCGGGAGCGGCTGGCGCCCCTGGCGCGCTGCTGGGAGTGGATCAGCGCCGGCCCCATCTGCCCCGTGGGCCTCCCCGCCGGGCTCCCGGTAGGGCGCTACCTGGCCGGCGACGCCCTGGCGTTCGCCGATCCGTTCACCGGTTCGGGATTGACCAGCGCATTGATTACCGGCCGCTTGGCGGGTCTGGCGGCTGCTGCCGCAGAGCCCGTGGATTCTTACCTAGCCGCCTGCCGGAGGGCGATCGGGCCCGTGCTCCGAAACTCCGCCTGGTTCCGGCGGGCGCTGGTTTCGGAATGGGCCGGCGTGTTGGTCGGCCTCATACCGCCTTCGTGGCTGTTCCGGCTCACCCGCCCGCGGGTGGGGTGAATGGACCCGGGCACTGCGCCTGGCGGCCGGAAGTTCTGCGCAGCCGGCTCGGAATTGGGTTAGGATGGGACCGCTATGGCTATCCGGACGCTTCTCTTCACGCTGTGCTTCGCCCTCCTGGCCGCCTGTGGCAACCGGGCGCTCCAGCCTCCCGAAGAGGGCATGGTTCCGCTCTTCGACGGCAAGTCACTGGACAACTTCGAGATCAAGAACGGGTACGCCACTTACCGGGTGCAGGACGGCATGATCGTCGGCGCCACCGCCGAGGGCAGCCCGAACAGCTTCCTGTGCACGAAGCGCCCTTACGGCGACTTCATCCTGGAGTTCGACGTGCTCGTGGACCCGAAACTCAACTCCGGAGTTCAGATCCGCAGCCACCAGTACGCCGAAGACACGACGGTCGTCACTGTGGGCAATCGCGGTCCGCACAAACGGACCCATAAGGCCGGCCGCGTCCACGGCCTGCAGGTCGAGATCTCGAACGAAGCCGCGGGCACCTCCGGCGGCATCTACGATGAAGCCCGGCGCGGCTGGGTGGCCAACATCAAGGACGACCCTGTGGCCAGCAAGGCCTTCAAAGACAACCAGTGGAACCACTACCGGATCGAGGCCGTCGGCGACCGCATCCGCACCTGGGTCAACGGCGTGCCCTGCGCCGACCTGGTGGATTCCATGGACCTCACCGGCTTCATCGGCTTCCAGGTCCATGCCTACAAGGGCGACAAGCCCGCCCAGGTCCGCTGGAAGAACATCTGGATCAAAGATCTCGGCGAGCACCGTTGGAGGCCGATCTGGGACGGCAAGACCTTCGACGGCTGGACGCCCACCGGCGGCGGCAAGTGGGAGATCGTCGATGGGGCGATCAAGGGTACGAACACTCGTTCGGGTAAGGGCGGTCTGCTGATGTCGGTGGGCGATTTCGACGACTTCACCATCCGCCTGAAGTTCAAGGCCGTCAAAGGCAACAGCGGTTTCTTCTTCCGCACTGTTGAAGAAAACGGCAAACTACAAGCGCTCGAAGCGGAGATCGATGAAAAAGACTACATCGGCGGCTACTACGAGGTCGGTGGGAGGAAATACGTTGTCAAGCCCGAAGCCGAGGAGGTCGCCCGGTTCTTCAAGCCCGGCGACTGGAACGAACTGACCGTCTCGGCGCACGGCCACCGTCTGGTCTTCCACGTCAACGGATACAAGACGGTCGACCTGCCCAGTGATCCCGGCCGGCTCACAGGGAAACTCGGCCTGCAGGTGCACGGCGGCCAGGACATGGAGGTGTGGTTCAAAGATATCGAGGTTCTCGAGAAGGCCGACTAGGAGTCCGCGACCAGCCGGCGAACAGGACGGGTCGGACGGCCGCGGGTCTGGCAAGCGGCGTGCACATCGAATAGCGCCGTGGCCAAGATCAGGATCGTGCAGGCCCCCGCGAAAGCCGGCAAGAAAAACCGGAAAATGCCGCGAAGGGCGCGGCCTTGCCCCCTTCGCCGGCCCGACGGGCGTTGCTGCGGTGCTTGCCCCCCTCGATGAGCGCTGGGTGATCTGCCCCGACGCCGTTTCCCACCGTGGGTCTCCTTCCCCACTGCTGAGTCGCCTTTTCGCGCCAGCCCCTGATCTGAAGTAGAATCGACCCGAACGCCGATGTCCTCTCCTCAAACCCTCCGGCAGGTTTTGTCCCGGCGCCGGTTCCTGGCCACGGCCGCGCTGGCCGCTCCTCTAGGCTGCTCCACGGGGCCGTCGAGGCGACGGCCGAGTGTCATACTGATCATGGCCGACGACCTGGGCGTCGAGTG
This sequence comes from Solibacteraceae bacterium, assembly GCA_026984795.1. Classification (GTDB taxonomy): domain Bacteria; phylum Acidobacteriota; class Terriglobia; order Bryobacterales; family Bryobacteraceae; genus JALSRK01. Next base: position 27,258 of record JALSRK010000050.1, read on the forward strand.
CCTGGGCTGCTACGGCGGCTCCTCCTACCGCACGCCGAATCTGGACCGCCTCGCCGCCGGCGGCGTCCGCTTCACCCACGCTTACTCGATGCCACTGTGCACCCCTACGCGCGTACAGCTCATGACCGGCAAGTACAACTTCCGCAACTGGCGCGCCTTCGGCATCCTGGACCCCAACGCCCGCACCTTCGGCCACCTGATGCGCGAGGCCGGCTACCGGACGGTGATCTCCGGCAAGTGGCAGCTCTACAGCTACAATCCGCCGGACTTCATGCCCGAATGGCGGGGCAAGGGAATGCGGCCGGAGCAGTCCGGCTTCGAGGAATACCACCTCTGGCACGCCGGGCATACCGAGGAGAAGGGCTCCCGTTACGCCGATCCCACGATCCTCGTCAACGGGCGGCTGCGGACGGACACGAAAGGCAAGTACGGTCCGGACCTCTACACGGACTATCTGCTCGACTTCTTCGAGCGCCACGCCTCCGAGCCGGTCTTCGCCTACTACCCCATGGCGCTGACCCATGGGCCCTTCAATCCCACGCCCCACAGCCCGGTGTGGCGGACGGGCGACCGCCTGGAGAACGATCCGAAGTATTTCAAAGACATGGTCGAGTACATGGATCACCTGGTCGGCCGCATCGTCGCCCGGCTCGAGGCGCTTGGCCTGCGCGAGCGCACCTTGCTGCTGTTCTACTCCGACAACGGCACGCCCAACCAGGTCACGTCCGAGTTCCAGGGCCGGCCTTTCCGGGGCGGCAAGGGCGAGATGACCGACGCCGGCACCCACGTTCCCCTCATCGCCAACTGGCCGGGGACCATACCGGCCGGCCGCGTCCTCGACGATCTGGTCGATTCCACCGACTTCTACCCCACTCTCGCCGAGCTGGGCGGGGCGGCGCTGGGCAAGGAGGGACCCATAGACGGCCGCAGCTTCCTGCCCCAACTGCGCGGCGAGCCGGGCCATCCCCGCGCCTGGGTCTACTGCGACCACAACCCCCACCCCGGCTGGTCGAAGGAGCGCTTCACCCAGCAGCGCTGGGCCCGGGACCGCCGCTACAAGCTCTACGACGACGGGCGGCTCTTCGACGTCCCACAGGATCCGGCCGAGGAACGCCCCCTGCCGCCCGAGGCCCTGCCGGAGGTTCGCGCCAGGCTCCAGGCGGTGCTGGACCGCTACCCGCCCATCCCCACGAAACCGGACACGTTGCCGCCGGAGTGACGGGCCGGGGCGCGGCCCCAGGCCGGATTCCCCTTGCGCCGCAGGCGCGTTGCGGATAGCCTGGAACCGGATCGGAGTCCGGTCCGGGAGGCGCCCTCATGTTTCCTAGAGCGATCGCCGCTGCCCCATTCGCGCTGGCACTGTTGTTCGCCGCCTGGCAAGCCCAGGACGGCGCGTTGAAGGTCTCTATCGTCGATGCCGCCACCGGGCGGCCCACGCCGGCGCGCGTCCGCCTGCTCGATGAAGACGGGAGACGGCCGGACAAGGCCCCGGAAGGGGCGGTGGGCGTCCTCTGGGGGCGCAACGACCGCGCCGAGGGGTATTACTTTGCCTCCGGCGATGCCTTCTACGCCGGCGGCTCGTTCCGGGCGCCGCTTCACCCGGGCCGGTGGCGGCTCACCGTCAGCAAGGGCTTCGAGTACTTGCCGGTGAGCGAGACGCTCGAGATGACCCCGGGCGCCGCTCTGGACCGCGAGGTCCGCCTCGAGCGCTGGATCGACATGCCCGCGCGCGGCTGGTACTCCGCCGACGACCACATCCACCTGCAGCGCTCGCCCCGCGACGACCCGGCCATCCTCCGCTGGATCGCCGGCGAGGACATCCACGTCGGCAACCTTCTCGAGATGGGCGACTTCTGGGCGACCTACTTCACCCAGTACGCCTTCGGGGCGGAGGGCCGGTATAGCGAAGCGGGCCGCATCCTCTCGCCGGGCCAGGAAGAGCCCCGCACGCCGGAGATCGGCCACACGATCTCCCTCGGCGCGGCGCAACTCGTCCGCTTCCGGAACGACTACTACAACTACGCCCGCTACTTCGACCGCGTTCACGAGCTCGGCGGCATCAGCGGCTTCGCCCATCAGGCCGTCAGCTTCCACGGCTACCGGGGCATGGTCCTGACGGCGCTCGCCGGCAAGGTCGATTTTCTCGAGCTGGCCCAGTTTTGCGTCGATGAGGGTCCGCTGGCGACGCGCTTCTACTATCAGTTCCTCGACCTGGGCATCCCGCTTACCGCCCTGGCCGGCAGCGACTACCCGTGGTGCGGCCGGGGCAAGCGCTATGGCCTGGATGAGAACTGGGCCCAGATCGGCAACGCCCGCTTCTACACCTACGTGGACGGCGAGCTGACCTTCGAGAAGTGGTTCGAGGCCGTCAAGGCCGGCCGCACCTTCGTCACCACCGGGCCGATGCTCGAGTTCACCGTGAACGGGAAGCTGCCCGGGGAGAGGATCGACGTGGAGCCGAAGGCGCGCCTGCGGATCCGGGCCGCGGCTTACGGCCACCGGGATCTGGTCCCGTTGAAACGATTGGAGGTCGTCGCCCATGGTAACGTGATCGCCCACGCCGATGGCTCCCCCGAGAAACTGGAGATCGATCTCGAACTGCCGGTCGATCACGGCCTCTGGATCGCCGCCCGGGCCGAAGCGGGACGGGGCCAGCTCGCCCATACGACTCCGGTCTACGTTACGGTGAACGGGGGCGGCTTCCACAACCCCGAGACGCTCTCCCGCAACCTGCAGGCCGCCGGGGAGTATCTGGACGAAATCGAACGGGAGCTGGAATCGCCCGGCAAGGGTCTCGACCGCCAAGCCGCCCGCCACGAAGCCCGGCTGCGCGAAGCCATCGCCGCCGCCCGCCGGCGCCTGGAAGTCCTGGCTGAGCTGCAATAAGCGCGTCTCGAGCGCCGTTTCGCCGTCGGCCCGAGCCTTCTCACCAGCGTGCTGCGCGGCTTCCGGCGCGCCTCTTCCGGCGTCGGGGATAATGGGTGAGGAGAAAAGGAAGACAACGACGATGCCCTACGAATACTTGCGCGACCTGTTGAACCAATCGAAGACGAAGATCGTCCTGCTGGTGATGGACGGCCTCGGCGGCCTGCCGGTGGAACCCAACGGCCCCACGGAACTGGAGGCCGCCCGCACCCCGAACATGGACCGCCTGGCCGCCGAAGGAACCCTCGGCCAGATCATTCCCATCCGCAACGGCGTCACCCCGGGCTCCGGCCCGGCCCACCTGGCCTTGTTCGGCTACGACCCGCTCCGCTACGAGATCGGCCGGGGCGTCCTGGAGAGTTTCGGCATCAATCTGCCGGTCCACCGGGGCGACGTCGCCGCCCGCGGCAACTTCTGCACCCTGGGCCCGGACGGCACTATCACCGACCGGCGCGCCGGCCGCATCCCCACCGACGAGGCAATCCCCGTCGTCCAGAAGCTCAAGGCGATCGAACTGCCGGGCGTCGAGATCGACGTCGAGCACGTCAAGGAGCACCGCTTCGCCGTCGTCATGCGCGGCGAGGGGCTGAACGACCAGATCGACGACACCGATCCCCAGCGCACCGGCGTGCCCCCGCTGCCCGCCAAGGCCCGCGTGCCGGAGGCCGAAAAGACGGCGGAGCTTTTCAATGCCTGGATCGCCAAGGCGCTCGAGCTGCTCAAGAATGAACCGAAGGCCAACGGCCTCACCCTGCGCGGCTTCTCCACCGATCCCGGCCTGCCGAAGTTCGCCGACGCCTACGGGCTGAAAGCCGCCTGCGTGGCCGTCTACCCGATGTACCGCGGCGTCTCCAAGCTCGTCGGCATGGACGTGATCGAGTTCTCCGGCGAGAGCCCCTCGGACGAGTTCGCCGCCGTGGCGCGCATCTGGAACGACTACGACTTCGTCTTCATCCACATCAAGAAGACCGACAGCAAGGGCGAAGACGGCGACTTCCAGGGCAAGGCGAAGATCATCGAGGGCGTAGACGAGGCGCTGCCGAAACTGTTGGATCTGAAGCCGGACGTCTTGATGATCACCGGCGACCACTCCACCCCGAGCCGTCTCAAGACCCACTCCTGGCACCCGGTGCCGTTCCTCCTCTGGGCGCCCGCCACGGTCCGCCCGGACGATCAGGCCGCCTTCGGCGAGACCGCCTGCGCCCGCGGCGGCTTCGGCACGTTTCCGGCGCTGGACATCATGTCGCTGGCGCTGGCGCACGCCGGCCGGATGAACAAGTTCGGCGCCTGACCGGCGAGATCCAGCCGGGGAGGTGGCTCTTCAGGCGTCCCCCAGCACTGGCAAGACCACCCGGCGCGGGGCCGGCGGTTTTTCGAAGACCGTCCAGGCGCCCGCGCCCGGGCTGTCCCTCAAGCCCGCTGCCCGGAACAGGTCCGGATCCGTGAGACCGGCCAGGTACGCCTTCCCTTCGCCGGCCAGCACCCGCGCCGTCTCTTGCGCCACCCGGGCGGCGTCCCTCCAGCGGCATTCCGCGTCGATCACCTTGGTGAAGAAGCCGTCGCGGAAGGGGATGTCTTCGGGCGGGCCCGGGTGCAGCATCACGTTTACCAGGTCGCGTACCGCCGGCCGCGCCTCGTAGACCTCGTCGCGGGACCCGAGCGCCACCACGCCGCCCCGCTCGAGCCGCGCGGCCGCCTGCCGGAGAACCTCGGCCGGCGGGAGCCAGAGCAGCAGCACCCGGTCGTCCGGCGCCAGCTCCAGGTCTTCGAGCATTCGTGGGCTGTTCGGGAAGCGCCTGCCGGCGGCTATTTCTGAATCTCGACTACGTCCGGGGCCTTCGGGCCGCTCGCCACCGCCTCGGCCTGCTCGGGCGTGAAGCCCTCGACCTTCGCCGAGATGTTCATCGAGCAGAACTTCGGCCCGCACATCGAGCAGAAGTGGGCGTCTTTGAACTTGTCGTCCGGAAGCGTCTCGTCGTGCATCTCCCGGGCCCGCTCCGGGTCGAGCGAGAGCTCGAACTGCCGGTTCCAGTCGAAGTTGTAGCGGGCGCGGCTCAGCTCGTCGTCGCGGTCCCTCGCTCCGGGGCGATGCCGCGCCACGTCGGCGGCGTGGGCGGCGATCTTGTAGGCGATGATGCCTTCGCGCACGTCGTCCTTGTCCGGCAGGCCCAGGTGCTCCTTGGGCGTCACATAGCAGAGCATCGACGCGCCGTACCAGCCGATCATCGCTGCGCCGATAGCCGAGGTGATGTGGTCGTAGCCTGGGGCGATGTCGGTCACCAGTGGACCCAGAGTGTAGAAGGGAGCCTCGTGGCACATCTCCATCTCTTTGTCCACCTGCATCTTGATCTGGTCCATCGGGATGTGCCCGGGGCCCTCGATCATCACCTGGACGTCGTACTTCCAGGCCACCTCGGTCAGCTCACCCAGCGTCTTCAATTCGGCGAACTGCGCCTCGTCGCTCGCATCGGCCAGCGAGCCCGGCCGCAGCCCGTCGCCGAGCGAGAAGGTCACGTCGTACTTCTGGAAGATCTTGCAGATGTCCTCGAACCGCTCGTAGAGGAAGTTCTGGCGGTGGTTCTTCACCATCCACTCGGCCAGGATCGAGCCGCCACGGCTGACGATCCCCGTCACCCGGCGCGTCGTCAGCGGGATGTGCTGCACCAGGACGCCGGCGTGGATCGTCATGTAATCGACGCCCTGCTCGGCCTGCTCCTCGATGACTTCGAGCATCAGCTCCGGCGTCAGGTCTTCCACCCGGCGCACCCGCGCCACGGCTTCATAAATCGGTACGGTGCCGATCGGCACGGGCGAGTTCGAGATGATCGCCTGGCGGATCTTCGGGATGTCCCCGCCGGTGGAGAGGTCCATCACCGTGTCGGCTCCGTACTTGATCGCGTAGCGGAGCTTCTCCAGCTCTTCGTCGATGTTGGAGGTCGTGGCCGAGTTGCCGATGTTGGCGTTGATCTTGCATTTGGCGGCGATGCCGATCGCCATCGGCTCGAGGTTCCTGTGGTTGATGTTGGCCGGGATCACCATCCGGCCCCGCGCCACCTCGCTGCGCACCAGCTCGGGATCCAGATTCTCCCGGCGCGCCACGAACTCCATCTCTTCGGTGACGATTCCCCGGCGTGCGTAATGCATCTGCGTCCGGATCTTGTCGTTCCGCCGTTTCTCGACCCACTCGGTTCGCATAACGTCTCCTTCGGAGGCCGCTCGCCGGCCTCAGCCCTCCTGTGCGCTCTCCGCGCCCCCTTTACCTTCGAGTCTACAACGTCTCCACCCGGGCCGCCGAAAGCCGGTAACGGCGGCCCCTCCACTCGATCACGTTCGACGTTGCCGAAAGCAGCAACCCGGCCATCCAGACCCAGGTCGCCGGCGGCACCAGCGCCACGTGGACCCAGCCGTACCGCCGCCACCAAGGGCGCTCCTCCGGCAGCTCCAGCATCATCACCCGAAGCCGCTGCCAGCCCTTCCAGAGGCCGGGAGCAAGCTGTGCAATCAAAGTATACACTCCAGTCAAGTTTCCTGTGAAGGCCCACCAGGCCGACACCGCCATCGCCGTGCAGTAGATCAGATGCCCGGCCAGCGCCCCGGCCCAAAGCGGCGGCCGGTAGACCCGGGTCAGTACGAGCTGGCGGCGGATCCAGACGAGGAGTTCCCACGCTGAGGTGTGGTCGCGGCTGACGACGGCCGCGCCCGGTGCGTAGGCGACTTCCAGGCCGGCTTCCCGGACGGCAGCGGCCAGCGCGTAGTCGTCGCTCACCGTGTTCCGCCACCGCTCAGGTACCCCCGCTGCCTCGAACGTCTCCCGCCGCATCGCCATTGCGCCCCCCCAGGCGAGCGGCGCCGGGTCCGGCCCGAGCGTCCCGGCGATCACTCCGTTCCAGACGCTGCGCAGCAGGGAAGGGAAATCGGCTGGCTCCGGCAGGTAGTGGCGGTAACCGGTGGCCGCCCCGGCCCGGGGCCTCTCCAGCGCCGCCACCAGCGCTTTCAGCCAACCCGGACGGACGCGGCCGTCGGAATCGGCGAAGGCCAGCACCTGGCTCGACGACCGGGCCGCCCGCACCGCCGCCGTCAGGTTGTGGACCTTCTCTCCCATCCCCGGCGGAGACTCTCCCGCAAGCACGACGCGCGCCTTCTCGGGTAGGACGCCTTCGGGGATGTCTTCGGCCGCCCGGGCGGCGACGATCAGCTCGTAGTCCGGGTAGTCGAGCGAAGCCAGCGCGGCCAGGTTCTCGCGCAGTTCCTCGTCCTCACCCTTCACGGGCACGATCACCGTAGCCGGCGGCAGCCGGTGCGGCCTCTCGCCGAGCTTCTCCCTGATGAACCGCAACCGCGCCCGCTGCCCCCGCAGGCCCAGCAGCCCCATCGCAATCGCCAGCGCGACCAGCCCCTCGAGCATCCCTACATTGTCGCCGGGCCGCCGGGACGGCTCCAAGCGTTGGCGCCGGAAGCCGTGCGGCGGCCCGCGGCCCGGCTGTTACCATGAACGGTTATGAGCGCCGATGCAAACAGATTTCAGCGGGCCGTGGTCATCGGCACCGGCATGATGGGACCGGGAATCGCCGTCACGCTGGCCGCCGGCGGACTGCGGGTCACGCTATTGAGCCGGAAGCAGGAGACGGCCCGGACGGGACTCGAGAAGGCCCTCGGCCAACTGGACTTGCTGGCCGCCAATGGACTCGTTTCCGAAGAGGCGGCTGAGGGGGCGCGGGCCTCGCTTTCCGCCTCGGCGGACTTCGATCCCTCGATCCGCGAAGCCGACCTGGTCATCGAATCCGCCCCCGAGGACATGGAATTCAAGAAGCAGCTCTTCGCCCGGATGGACGCGCTCGCCGCGCCGGAGGCGGTCCTGGCCAGCAACACCTCGGGCCTCAGCATCACCGAGATCGCTTCCGCCTGCACGCGCCCCGAACGGGTGCTCACCACGCATTTCTGGAACCCGCCGCACTTGATGCCGCTGGTCGAGGTCGTCAAGGGCGAAAAGACCGATCCGGGGGTGGCCATCGCCGTCGTCGATCTGCTGCGGCGCTGCGGCAAGACGCCGGTCCTGGTCAAGAAGGACACCCCGGGCCAGCTCGGCAACCGGCTGCAGATGGCCCTCGTCCGCGAAGCGATCCACATCGTCGAGAGCGGCATCGCCGACCCCGAGGACGTGGATCTCGCCGCCAAGACCGGCTTCGGCCTCCGGCTGCCCGTCTATGGCATTCTCGAACATCAGGACATGGTGGGCTTGGATCTGGGCTCGCGGGTGCTCGACTATGTCTCCCGCGACTTGAGCAACGTGCGCGGGCTGCCCCGGCTCGTCCGGGAGAAGCTCGAGAACGGCGAGCTCGGCGTCAAGACCGGCAAGGGCTTCTACGACTGGTCGAAGAAGGACGCCGAGGCCGTCAAGCAGCGCCGCGACCGCTTCGTGCTCGAGTTCCTCAAAAGCCGCTACTGAGCCGGGGCCGCCGGCGGCTCCGGCCTCCCCGGTCTCGGGATGGTCCTTTCGCGGCTCCCGGGCGTCTATTGGATTTGAGGCGCTGTTTCGTTCTATTGCTGGCGCTCGCCGGCTGGGCGCACCCGGGCACGGCGCAGGAGATCACCGTCGTCTCGGCCGCCAGCTATTTGCCTACCATCGCGCCGGACTCCTGGGCATCGGCCTTCGGCTCCGGCCTGGCCGCCCGGACTACCGTGGCCGAGTTGGACGCCGACGGCCAATTCCCCCTCGAAGTGGACGGTGTTACGGTCGAGGTTGCCGGCCGGCCCGCCCGCATCCACTTTGTCTCCCCGAGCCAGGTGAACTTCCTCGTGCCCTCGTCGATTTCTCCGGGCCTGGTCACCGTGGTGCTCCGGAGCGCCGGTATGGGCCGTGTCTTCAGCGGGCAGGTCCAGCTCCTGACGGCCGCGCCGGCGCTGTTCTCCCAAGACTCGAGCGGCGCCGGCCCTGGAGCGATTCTCAATGCGGTGACGTTCGAGGCCGGCCCTTTCCAAGTGGAGACGCCCGAGCAGACCGGCGACGACAAGCGCACCCGCCTGGCCCTGTTCGGCACCGGCTTCCGCTTCGCCTCCGAACTGCGGGCGATCGTCACCATCGAAGACGGCCGGCAGTTTTTCCTGCCCCTGGAATACTTCGGCCCCGCTCCGGGTTTCTTCGGACTCGACCAGGCCAACCTGGCGCTGCCCGCCGAGCTGGATTGCGCCGGCACGGTTCAGGTGGCCGTCGCCACCCCGGAGTTCCGCTCCAACGACGTAGCCTTCGAGGTGACGCCCCTCGACCCTTCCCAGATCCGGCTGGCGGAGCTGCGGCTCGACGCCAACCGCGTCATCGGCGGCAACCCGGTCACCGGCCGGGTGCGGACCAATGGCTGCGCCCCGGCGGACGGCTTCTCCGTGGCCCTCCGCGCGGACCACCCGGTCGCGCGGCCTCCGGAGAACGTCGTCATCCCCGCCGGCCGGGTGGAGCAAGACTTCCTCATCGAAACCAGCGTGCCCGTCGAGCAGCGCAGCGTCGAGATCGAGGCCGAGGCCGGCGGCATTGTGCGCACGGTCACTCTGGTGGTGGAGGCCCAGTCGCCGGTAGAGGTTTCGAGCGTGCTCATTACCCCGGAGGTCGTCCTCGGGGGCAAGAGCGCCACCGGAACCGTCCGGCTGCGGGAAGCCCCCGCGAGCCAGGTGACCGTGACGCTGGATTCCAGCGCCCCGCAGATCGCCGCCGTTCCGGAAAGCGTCGGTCTCCTCGCCGGGCAGGCCGAGGCCGAGTTCCCGGTCACGACTACGGAAGTCACCGGGCCCGTCCAGGTCTCGATCATCGCTTCGGCGCCGCCCAGCTCGGCCCAGGGAACTCTCGAGGTGCGCCCGGCGGTGACGCTTGCCGCGCGTCCCGAGGAGGTGCTCGGCGGCGATCCCATTACTCTCGAGGTGGAACTCGCCGAGCCGGCGCCGGTGGGCGGGGCGAACGTGGCGCTCCAAAGCGACAGCCTGGCGGTCGTCGTCCCGGCCTTCATCACCGTGCCCCTGGGCCGGCGCGTGGCCACGGAGTTCGTCCAGACGCAGCCGGTGGCCCAGGATGAGGAGGTTCACATCACCGCCCGCTATCAGGGCGTCGAAGCCGCCGCTGCCGTGATGCTCCGTTCGCCCGGTTCGGCCACGCTGCAGTCGCTCGAACTCAACCCGACGACGATTTCGAGCGGCGGCGTCTCCACCGCGACCGTCCGCCTTACCGCCCCTGCCCCGGCGGGCGGCTTGCAAGTCTTCCTGAGCCAGCAGCCGCCGGCCTCGGTCCAAATGCCGACGTTCGTTCTGGTCCCGGCCGGCCAGCAGACGGCCTTCTTCACTATCCAGGCCCCGGCGGTGGTGGTCTCCGCCAGGACAGTCACTATAGAGGCCCGGCTGGGCCAGGTGAAGAAGACCGCGGACCTTACCTTGCAGCCCTGAGCCGGCTGCCGCCGCTCACTCTTTCCGCCAGTCCAGCGCCACCCGGGCCAGGGTGCGCACCGCGACGCCGGTGGGTCCTTTGGCCATCTCCGGCTTGTCCTTGTCGAGCCACGCCGTGCCGGCGATGTCCAGGTGCACCCAGGGCTTGGGATCGGCGAACTCCTTGAGGAAGTAGGCGGCCGTCACCGCGCCGCCCCATCGGGAGCCGATGTTCGGCAGATCGGCGAACGGCGACTTGAGTTCGTCCTTGTATTCTTCGTCCAGCGGCATGGGCCACATCTTCTCGCCTTCAGTCTTGGCTGCCGCCAGCACCCGCGACTGGAGCTTCTCGTCGTTCGTGAAAACCCCCGTGTTTACGTGGCCCAAGGCGACGACGATGGAGCCGGTCAGCGTGGCGGCATCGATCAAATGTGTGCAGCCGAGCCGCTGGGCGTAGGTGAGGGTATCGCAGAGGATGAGCCGGCCCTCGGCGTCGGTGTTCAACACCTCCACCGTCTTGCCGGAAAGCGTCTTGACGATGTCGCCCGGCCGCTGCGCCTTAGGTCCCGGCATGTTCTCCACCGCCGGGACGAGCACGGTCACCGGCACGGGCGGCTTCAGCCGGGCGATGGCGCGGATCGCTCCGAGCGCCGCCGCGCCGCCGGACATGTCGTACTTCATCTCGTCCATGTTCTGAGAGGGTTTGATCGAGATGCCGCCGGTGTCGAAGGTGACGCCTTTGCCCACCAGCCCCAGGTGCACGTCCGGGAGGGCCTCTCCTCGAGGCCGGTACCGGATGACGATCAGCGCCGGGGCCTCGGCGCTGCCCTGGGCCACGCCGAGAAGCGCTCCCATGCCGAGCTGTTGCATCCGTTCCCGGTCCAGGACGTCGCACTCCAGCCCTTCTTGCTGGGCGAGCGCCTGGGCCCGCCGGGCCAGTTCCATCGGTGTCAGCACGTTGCCGGGCTCGTAGCCGAGGTCCCGGGCGTGGTTCTGCGCCTCGGCCAGGATCCGCCCCTGTTCATGCCCCCGGTCCAGGTCCGCCGGCGCTGCGGGAGCGGCGATGGAGAAAGTCTCGATGTGCTTGTCGTTCTTTTTCTCGTCGGTCTTGTACCGGTCTGGATCGTAGTCACCGAGCAACGCCCCTTCCACTGCGGCACTCGCCATGGGCGCCGTTTGCAGCTTCCCCTCCAAGTGGAGAGCCACGCGCCTGACAGCCTTCGAGCGGTGCTTGCGGATCGCCGCCCCGGCCACGCGCCGGAGCACTGCTTCGTCGAACTCCTCGCGTTTGCCGCAGCCGGCGAGAACGAGCCGCCTGGCGTTCAACCCTTCGGGATGGCGCAGCAGCCCGAAGCTCGATTTCTCGCCGGTGAATTCCCCGGAGTCGTAGAACTCCTTGATTGCCTCGTCCGCCGCTACGCCCAGTGGCGGCGGTTCCTTTTCGAACGCCGGCACGATGATTGCGTCGGCGATCACTTCGCTCAGTGGTCTGCGGTTGATTCCAGTCTCCATCGGATCTCCTCTAAGGTCGTCTCACCTGCGGGCGTGGCGCCGCATCGCCGCCCGGGCCTCGGCTTCCATCTCCCGGGCGCGGATCGCCTCCCGCTTGTCGTGGAGCTTCTTGCCCCGCGCGACGGCGATCTCGCATTTGATCTTCCCGTTCTTCACGTAAACCTTCGTGGGAACGAGCGTGAGGCCCTTCTCCCGGCTCTTCCACATCAGTTTGTCGATCTCCGCCCGGTGCAGCAGCAGCTTCCGCCGGCGTTCGGGATCGTGGTTGAAGGCCGAACCGTGCGAGTACTGCGCAATGTGCACGTTCACCAGCCAGGCCTCGTTGCCGGCGATTTCGGCGTATCCATCACGTAGTTGAATCTTCCCCGCCCGGGCCGACTTTACCTCGGTCCCGGTGAGAACCAGCCCGGCTTCGTAGCGCTCCAGCAGATGGTAGTCGTGCCGGGCGCGGCGGTTCTCGGCCAGGACCTTCACGCGGTCTGTACCCGTTTTCGTCAAGCCGAGGGATCTCCGTCAACAGTCGCGGACGCGCCGGCGCTTTTTCTTCTCCACGCCCGGCCGCTGCCCATCGTCAGGCATTAGTAGGCGGGAGAGCCGTGCGAATTCTCATCTTAACATAGACTCCGGAAGCCTTAACATGAAGCGCATCAATCAGTTAGGGGTGATTCTAGCGGTTGTGGGGCTGATCCTCTCCGGCGCCGCCGAGACGGAAGCCCGGACGAAGAAAGGCGACAAGTACTTCCGTGAGGGCCGCCGCTACCAGCTCGAAGAGAAGTGGGACATGGCGCTGGAGGCTTACGAGAAGGCGCTCGGCGAAGATCCAGCCGACGCCGCCTACCAGATGGCCGTCCGCCGCACCCGCTTCCAGGCCGGCCAGATGCATGTCAAGGCCGGTAAGAAACTCCGGGACCAGGGCAAACTCGATGAAGCCCTGGCCGAGTTCCAGAAAGCTTACGCCATCGATCCCAGTTCCACCATCGCCGAACAGGAACTCCGCACTACCTACCGCATGATCCGCCGGCGCGAAAAGAAGAAGAAAGGGGCGGAAAAAGGCCCGGAAGCGAAGGTGCTCACCCCGGTCGAGGAGATCCTCGAGGAAACCCGGAAGCGGCTGGCGGCGCTCCAGCCCCCGCCCCGCCTGAAGCCGATTTCCCGCCAGCTCAACACGCTGAAGATCAGCAACCAGCCGGTGAAGGTGCTCTACGAGACCGTCGGCAAAGTCGCCGGCATCAACGTGGTTTTCGACCCCGAGTTCCAGGACCCCGGCAAGCGGCTCTCGGTGGATCTCTCCAACACGACTCTGGAAGAGGCCCTGCGCTACCTGGCCGTCCTCACCAAGACCTACTGGAAGCCCCTCTCCGAGAACACCATCTTCGTCACCAACGACAATGTGACCAAGCGCCGCGACTACGAGGAGCAGGTGGTGAAGGTCTTCTACCTGAAGAACATTACCAAGGTCCAGGAGCTGCAGGAGATCGCCACCGCCGTCCGCTCGGTCACCGACATCCGCCGTCTGTTCACCTACAATTCGCAGAACGCCATCCTGGTCCGGGGCGAGGCCGACAAGGTGGCCCTGGCCGAGAAGCTCATCCACGATCTGGACAAGCCCCTCGCCGAGGTGGTCGTGGACGTCATCGTTATGGAAGCCAACCGCACGCGGACCCGCGATCTGGCCGCCAGCATCATTTCCGGCGGCAAGCCCGGCCTGTCGCTACCGATCAGCTTCGCACCGGGTGGGGCGGTGCCGCTGCCCAGCGGCGACGGAGGTGGCGGCGGTGACGGCAGCGGTGGCGGAGGAGGCGGCGGCACTTCCATCCCTCTCGGCCAAATCGGCAAACTGGACTTCAGCGACTGGAACGTGACGCTCCCCGGCATGCTTCTGCAGGCGCTGATGACGGACCGCACCACCCGGATCCTGCAGCGGCCGCAGGTTCGCGCCGCCGACGGCCAGAAGGCCTCCCTGCGCCTGGGCGACCGCATTCCGTTCGCTACCGGGAGCTTTCAGCCCGGCGTCGGAGCCGTGGGCGTAAGTCCCTTGGTGAGCACGCAGTTCCAGTATGCCGACGTCGGCGTCAACGTGGACCTTACCCCCAAGATCCACGGCGAGGACGAGGTCTCCCTCCACATCGAGATCGAGATCTCTGCCGTGCGCGAGCGGATCGACGTCGGCGGCATTCAGCAGCCGATCATCGGCCAGCGGAAAATTACAGAAGATATCCGCGTCAAGGACGGCGAGGTGACGCTGCTCGGCGGACTGACTCAAGACCAACGCACCCGGACCAAGAACGGCGTGCCCGGGCTGAGTGACATCCCGATCATCAAGTGGCTCGGATTCACCAGCGAAGGCAAAGAGCGCAACGAAGGAGAACTCTTGATCGCCCTGATTCCTCATATCGTCCGGCGTCCTGAGATCTCGGCGATCGACTTGAAGGCGGTGGCCGCGGGAAGCGACCAGGTAGTGCGGGTGCGTTACGCGCCCCTCGAGGAAGAGGGTGGAGAAGAGCAGGAAGAGGCTCCGGGACCCGCTGCGGCGCCCCCGGCCGCCGAACAGCCTGGCCCGCCCAAGCCGCCGGCGCCGGAACCGTCGGAGGCGAAACCCGCCCTTCCCGAGGCCGGCGCCGCCATCGGCTTCGTTCCCGCCGCCGTCGAAGTCAAGCGGGGCGGCACGTTCAGCGTCTCGCTGGTGATCCGGAACGCCACCGACGTCTACAACGCCCCGATGAGGTTCCGGTTCGATCCAAAGTTTCTCCGAATGACCGAAATCGCCCAGGGCAACCTGTTGAGCGGCGACGGCCAGCAAGTGATCTTCACCCGGAACATCCTCAACGACGCCGGCACGGCGTCCATCGTCTTGAATCGTCTGCCCGGCGCCGGCGGCGTCAGCGGCACCGGCACGCTGGTGACGCTCACCTTCCAGGCTCTTGCGGCCGGGCGGACGGAAGTCACCGTGCCGGAGTTCACGATCCGGGATTCGCAAATGCGCACGCTGGCGGTGGCCGCGCCGAAACTGCCGGTTTCGATTCAGGAATGAGGCGCTATGAGGATGAGGAGAAGACGGCAACGCGGTCTCACGCTCGTTGAACTGATCGTCGCCTTCACCATCATGCTCCTGCTCACCACGATGGCGGTCCCGCTGGCCCGGTATAAGGTGCGGCGGGACAAGGAAAGGGAGTTGCGCTACGCTTTGCGCGAAATCCGTACCGCCATCGACAAGTACAAGGATGCGGCCGACATGGGCCTGCTCGGGCCGCAGGAGATCGGCACCGAAGGTTATCCGCCTACGCTCGAAGTGCTCGTCGAAGGAGTGAAAGCGGCCGGCTCGGTGGACAAGAAGTACAAGTTCCTCCGGCGGATACCCGTGGATCCCATGACCGGCACCACCGACTGGGGTTTGCGTTGCGTCCAGGACGACCCCGATTCTACGGCCTGGTGCGGGCGGAACGTCTTCGATGTCTATACCAAGTCAACGGAACGGGCTCCCGACGGAACCCTCTATTCGGAGTGGTGACGCCATGAGACGCTCGCAGCGCGGTTTCACCCTGATCGAGATCCTGATCGTCATGACGATCGTCTCGATCCTGGTCTCCATCGCCGTTCCCCTCTACCAGCGGGCGATTGTCCGGGCCAAAGAAAGCGTGCTCAAGAACAACCTGTTCACCCTGCGGACCGTGATCGACGAGTACACCTACGACAAGAAACAGGCCCCCCAATCGCTCGAAGACCTGGTCAATGAGGGCTACCTTCGCCAGATCCCCATCGATCCCATTACCGGGAGCAACCAGACCTGGGTGGTCATCACCGAGGACGCCTTGACGGCGGTGGACCAGAACGAGCCGGGAATCTTCGACGTGCGCAGCGGCGCCGAAGGGGTCGCCCTCGACGGCACGCCGTACTCGGAGTGGTGAGCCTCAGGCCCCCGGCTAGATCTCGTCGTCCAGGGGCGGCGCCGGCGGAGTCTCGTCTTCGCCCACGTCGGCGATCAGGTTCTCGAACCTGGTGAACTCGCGCAGGAACGCCAGCTTCACCCGCCCGATGGGGCCGTTGCGCTGCTTGCCGATGATCAGCTCGGCGAGCCCCCGCAGCTCCTCCCGGTCCGGCTTGTAGTACTCCTCGCGGAAGATGAACCAGACCATGTCGGCGTCCTGCTCGATGGAGCCGGACTCCCGGAGGTCGCTCAACTGCGGCCGGTGGTCGCCCTGACGCTGCTCCGGGGCGCGGCTGAGCTGGGAAAGCACCAAGAAAGGCACGTTCATCTCCTTGGCCAGCAGTTTCAGCCCCCGCGAAAGATGGCTGACTTCCTCGTTGCGATTCGAGAACCGGCCCCGAGCGCTCATCAACTGCAGGTAGTCGATCACCACCAGGTCCAGCCCGTGCTCGGCCCGCAGGCGGCGCAGTTTGGCGTGGATGTCCATCAGGTTGATGCCGGCCGAATCGTCGATGAACAGCGGGGCCTCCACCAGGTCCGCCGCCGCTTGCTGCAGCCGCCGCCGTTCTTCCTTGTTCAGATACCCGGCGCGGAACTTCTGCTGGTCCACCCTGGCCGCGGCGCATACAAGGCGCGTAAGCAGCGATTCCTTCGACATCTCGAGCGAAAACAGCGCCACCGTCTTGCGCAGTTTCGGATGACAGGCTACGTGTTGCGCGATGTTGAGCGCCAGCGCCGTCTTGCCCATCGATGGCCGCGCCGCCAGGATGATCAGCTCGCCAGGGTGCAACCCGCCGGTCATCTCGTCCAGCTTCACGAAGCCGGTGCTCAGCCCGCGGATCCGCTTGCTGGGATCGAGGAACGCGTTGACCCCGCCTTCGAAGTCCTCGATGATCTGCTGGGGGTTGGCCAGGGTGTCGCGAGTGTCCTGGTCGTTGAGCTGCAGCAGCATCTCTTCGGCCGAAGAGAGGATCTCTTCCGGATTCTCCTGACCCAGCAGGCAGCGGTCGATCACGCTCTGAGAGGCGAAGATCAGCCGCCGCAGCGTCGCCTTGTCCTTGACGATCTTGACGTAGCCGTCGAGGTTGTAAATCTCCGGCAAGCCGTCGTCGAGCGAGACGATGTAACTAAACCCGTCCACTGACTCGAGCTGCCCCTTCTTGATCAGCTCATTGGACAGCGTGATGCGGTCGATCCTTTCGCCCCGCTCGTGCAAGTCGAGCATCCGGGCGAAGATCCGGCGGTGCTTTTCCAGGCTGAAGTCGTCGGGTTCCAGGATCCCGGCCACCTGCAGGAAGGCGGATTCGTCGGTCAATATGGCGCCCAGGATCAGCCGTTCGGCGTCGACGTTGGCCGGCAACCCTTTCTCGAGAGCCAGGTCCCTCGTAGCCATGGTCTTAAGCACAGTACCCGCCCGCCGCCCCGGGTGCAAGCGCCTGATAACTTAGGCGGTTCCTATGAGTTAGCTTTTCGAAAAGGCCGGTGGAAACCCGGGCCGCGATGTGAATCGCAACTCTTACGAAACACAGGACCGCGGAGCGCTGCCACCCCCGTTTTCCACAGTTGCGGCAAGACATATCACCGCCCGAATGTGCGCCTGCAGCGCCGGACGCCGAAAAAAAGTGTCGCCGGAACATTTCTCTGCTCGAATGTACTACTATTATGCCCCAGCCGGGGCGGGTGGGGACCCTCTGTCTTCGCCCTTTTTTCACCTGTGCGGCTGCCGGGACGCCGCCCCGCTCACCGGCGGCGTCTGGCAATGGAGGACGTTCCGGATGGCGTCCAGAAGCTGGGCCGGACGGAAAGGTTTGGTCAGGCAGTAGTCGGCGCCCGCTTTCAGGCAGCGCTCCACGTCCCCGATCAGTGCGCTGGCCGTCACCACGATGATACGGGGACGTGACCGGAATTCGGCTTGGCGGCGGAACTCTTCGAGGACGGCGTATCCGTCCACTTCGGGCATCTGGATGTCGAGCAGCAGCAGATCGACGGGCTCCCGTCTCAAGATCTCGAGGGCTTCGGCTCCGTTGGCCGCCTCGATGACGCGAAGTCCCGCCTTCTCGAGCAGCCGCACGGCCAGCTTCCTGTTTACCGGATTGTCCTCGGCGACAAGGATTCTGAGGCCCGGCTCCAGCGGTTCGGGCTCCTCGTGCGCCTCTTGTCCAAGGGCCGGTTCGGGCGTCCGGTCCCGGCCGGCTTGGATTGTGAAGGAAAAGGTGCTGCCTTTGCCCGGGACGCTGTCCACCCAGATCCGGCCGCCCATCATTCTCACCAGGCGGGCGCAGATGCTCAGGCCAAGACCGGAGCCGCCGTAACGCCGCGTCGTCGAGCCGTCCAGCTGGCGGAATACGTCGAAGATGGTCTCCCGGTGTTCGGGCGGAACGCCGATGCCGGTGTCGGTGACTTGGAACAGCAGCGTAACGGCGTCTTCCGTCGTATCCGCCGCCTGGACCGACAACCGCACGGAGCCACGCTGCGTGAACTTCACGGCGTTGTTCAGCAGGTTCAGGATCACCTGGCGCAGGCGGAGGGCGTCGCCGACCAGCCGGTCGGGCGCCCGGTCGGCGACTTCGAGAGACAGCTCCAGCCCTTTCGCTCCCGCCAGGGGCGCCATCGTGTCGAGACAGGTGCACAAAGTTTCCCGCAGCGCGAAAGGCGACTGTTCGAGCTCCATATGGTTGGACTCGATGCGCGAGAGATCGAGTACGTCACTGAGGAGGGACAGCAGGCTTTCCCCCGATTCCTGGATCGTTTGCAGGTATTCCCGCAGTTCCGCGGTCGGCCGGCTGTCCAGCGCCAGGGCTGTCATTCCCAGGATCCCGTTGAGCGGCGTTCGGATCTCGTGGCTGATGTTGGCCAGGAACTGGGTCTTCAACCGGTTCGCCTCCCGGGCCTGCTGAAGCGCCGCGTTCGCCCGGTCGCGCTCAGCCTCGAGTTCCCGGGTGCGGGCGGCCACCTGGGCCTCGAGTTCCGCCCGGCGGCGGCGCAGCCATCGCGTGCGCCAGCTCCATAGGCCGGCGGCCAGGCCGATGGCCAGCAGGCCGAGACTGAGGCGGAACCACCATGTCTGCCACCACGGCGTCAGGATGCGGAATCGCAAGCGCGCCGGAACGCGTGACCAGTCACTGAGCGGCGTCCGCGCCTGCACTTCCAGCTCGTAAGAACCCGCCTCGAGCTCCGACAGCACGATCTGATTCAGGTCCGAGCGCTGCCAGGGGTCTGCCGGGCGTAGCCGGTAGCGGAACCGGATATCTCCTTCGTGACGGAATGACAACGCCGCCAGTTGCAGCCCAATCGTCCTCCGGCTGTACGGCAGCGAGGCGCCGTCCTGCAAGTCCATCCCCCAGCCGTGGACCCGGACCCCGCTGATGACGACCGGCGGCGGCGGTTCGGTAAAGGGATCCCGCAACGGCAAGTAGCGCGAGAGGCCCCGGCTCGTGCCGATCCAGACCGAGCCGTCCGGGGCGGCGAAGAAAGCGTCGAGCACGCAGCCGTGCCAGATCAGCCCGTCACTCTCGCCGAGGTGGCGCCACCGGCTGCCGTCGAACACATCCACGCCGTCATCGGTACCGATCCACGTCCAGCCCCGAGCGTCCATCCCAATGAAGCGGATCTCTTCGGAGGCCAAGGCTTCGCTGCTGGTAAGGGTCTCCACTTGGATCGCCCCTTCCCGCTCCCGGATGCGCGAGACCCCGATCAGCTCGTGGAATCCGGCCCAGACGTCGCCGCCAGACTGCTGCGCAAGAAAGACGACCCTCTCTGACGGCAGCCCGTCCCGGCGTGTGAAACGGCGCCACTTCCCGTTGCGCAGCAGCAGGAGCCCGTGATCGCCGGCGAACCAGTAGGCGCCCTGGGCGGTGGCGAGCACCCGGTAGATCGTCTCATCGGGGCGGAAAAAGTCCGGACGGTAGCGCTCGAACCGGATGGGCCGGGCTGCCAGCCGGGTCCGGAAGACGCCGTCGCCGGTGCAAAGCCACAAGAAGCCCTTCCCATCCTCGAGGAACGTGAGTAGCGACCGGCTCGTAAGACCCTCTGCCGGCCCTATCCAGGAAAACCGGCCTGTCGCCGGGTCACGCACTGCCAAAGCCCGCCGGAACGCCACCCACAAGCGGCCGTCACGGCTGACATGGAGGGAGCGCACCGGAGCCGGGGGCAGGGAATCGACCGGGTGGAAGCGGCCCGGCGGCCCCAGGCGGTTGAGCCCGCGCCGCGTACCGACCCAAATGGTTCCTTCGCCACCGGGCGCGACGGCCGTGACAACGTCGCAACTCAACCCCTCGGCGTAGGTCCAGCTCTCCCACTCCCGGTATCCCAACCACCGCACCAGCCCCACGTCGCTCAACGCGAGCCACACGTTGCCCTCCCGGTCCTGGAAGAAATACCGCACCCGGTTGGCCGGCAACCCATGCCTGCGGTTCACCGCCGTCCAGCGGCCCTTCTCATGGAGCAGCACGCCTGCCGGCCCGGTCGCCACCACACTGCCCTGCATATCGGTGGTGAGCTGGGGGTCGGGGTAGTCGTCTCCGCCGGTCCGCCGCGAGAGCACGAACGTCCGCTCATCGCCGGCCATCGCGTAAATCGCCGTCCGGCTCCGCACCCAGAGCCTTCCGTCACCGTCTTCGAGGATCGCCCGGTAGGGGGTCTCCGGGAGCCCGGCCCGGCGCCCGTAGGTCTCCACTGTCCCCTGGGACGCCCGGCAGAGCTTGCCGCCGCAGCCGTACCACAGTCTGCCGTTGCGGTCCAGGTAGACGCTGTAGACCTGCCGGTCCCGAACCCCGGGTGGAGGCGGGCGCAGTTCGAAGCGATAGCTGACGTAGGCGCCCGTCCGCCGCACCGGCTCCCCGACCACCAGTCCCGCGCGTGTCGCCAGGTACAGGCGCCCCGTGATGTCTGAGGTGATCGACTGGGAACCCGACAGCGTGGCTCCCGCCGGCAGAGCCACAGTATGGAACCGTTCGCCCGACAAGTACGCCAGCCCCCGGGAGGTGCCCACCCAGAGCGTGTCCGCGGTGGTCTCATGGAGGGCGATGATCTTCTCGTCCGGCAGCCCGTCCCGGGGGCGGTAAGCCCGAAACCAGGAACCGTCAAACCGGAACAGCCCGCGCTCCGTGCCGACCCACAAGAAGCCAAACGTGTCCTGGGCGATGAGGCGGACTTCCGAAGAGGCCAGACCGTCGGCGGGACCGTAGATCCGGAAAGGGTAGCGCTGAGCCGGCAAGCTCGCCGCTCCCATGAGCGCGGCCGCCACGACCAGGCACACTGCGGATCGCCGGGGAGCCCGTTGGATGGCCCTGGTGAACACGCGCGCCCTCACTTCGGCGATCACTGTACTACTCTCTCACATCGGCGGTAAGGGGACTTCTGTGTAGGCGCCCGGCCGCCTTCCAGCGCCGGAAGGGATTTGGTAAGATTCGATCAGCCCGGCGATCCTTTCGCTCTGGATGTCGCCGGAAGGGAGTTCAGTGCCATGAGGCGTATCGTACTGACTGTCATTGTCCTCACCGCCGTCGCCGCCGGTGTCTTGTACGGGGCGAACTTCTGGGAGAAGAAGGACTTCAAAACGTGGAGCGAAAAAGAGGTCCAGAAGATCCTTTTCAACTCCCCTTGGGCCAAGAGCCTCAGCGTTCCCATCGGTCCTCCGATGGCCGCCATGCCCGGAGGTGGGCGCCATAGAGGCGGCGGCATGGGCGGAGGTGCGGGGATACCCGCCGGCGGCGGCGGTGGAATCGAGGGCGGCGGCGGTGGCGGCGGAGGCATGCCCGGCGCCGGCCGCAGAGGCGGCGGCATGGGGCCCGGCATGGCGATGGAGCAGACCGTCAAGGTGCTCTTCCGTTGGATCAGCGCCCTGCCGGTCCGCCAGGCGATCGCCCGCAGCCGCTTCGGCGACGAGCTCGATACCGAAGAGGCGGGCAAGATCCTGAATCTCCAGGACAACCGTTACATTCTCGCCGTCTCGGGGCTCCCCCGAGGAATGGCCTTCGGCGGGCCGCACCGGAAGGGCCGGGGCGGAGCTGAGGGGGCGGCCCAGGATCCGGAAGCGCAGCGCAACGCCGCCATCGAGCAACTCAAGCAGCGCGCCTCGCTCCGGGTCAAAGGCAAGGACCCCGTGCATCCGAACCATGTCCAACTGAATGTCCAGCAGGCGGCCGCCGACATCTACTTCTTCTTCCCCAAAGGCGAAGACGGCGGTTTGGACATCTCCCTCGACGACAAAGAGGTCGAATTCCGGCTGGAGACGCGCCAGCGGACCTTGAAACGCAAGTTCAAGCTGAAGGACATGGTCTACAAGGGGAAGCTGGAGATCTGACGGGGGTCTGGGGAGAGAGCGCTGAAACGGGAGAGCGACCCTGAAGGGCGCCGGGACGCGTCCTTCTCTAAAGCTTCAGGAGGCTCCGCAACCGCTTCGTTTGAAAACGGCTCACCGGGATCTCCGTCTGCCGCTTGTCGTCCATACGGAGCTGATAGCTGGACTTGAACCAGGGGATCACTTCCTTGATCCGGTTGATGTTCACCAGATAGGAGCGGTGCACGCGCCAGAAAACCTCCGGATCCAGGTTCGATTGCAGCTCTTCGATCGTCCGGTAATTCGATTGGCCCTCGATGTTCGTGGCCACGATCGTAATCAGGCCGTCCTGGATGGTGGCGTAGATCATGTCGCTGGCGTCGATGATGAAGTTGCGGTTGTGGCTCTTCACCAGCAGTTTGGTGCGGTGCGGCCGCGGCACGGCCGGTTCCGGCTGCGGCGCCGGTTTCGCCCCTTCCAGGATCGCCCTCCGCGCCCGGTCTACGGTCAGCCGCAGCCGCTCCTTGTCGATGGGCTTGAGCAGGTAGTCCATCGCCTCGAAACGGAAAGCGTCCACGGCGTAGTGGTCATAGGCGGTGGCGAGAACGAAATGGGGCAGCGCGACTCCCTTTTCCTGCAATTTGCGGATCACCCCCAGGCCGTTCAGGCCGGGCATCTGCACGTCGAGAAAGACCAGGTCCGGCCGCTCCTCCTCGATCGCCCTGACCGCATCCAGACCGTTGTGAACCGCGCCGATGACCTCGATCTCAGGGAAGTCATTCAGTAGGTAACTGAGTTCATCGCAGGCGAGACGCTCGTCGTCCACCAGGAGCGTCCTGATGGGTCGGCTTTCCCGTCTGACCATGAGAATGCTAGTATAACATCTGGCACTCACCCGGCTTGGGAGAAGCCACCTGTGTGCTTGGCCGGGCCGGAAATGCGGGCGCCGGTTTCCAGTCAGCGATTCAGCCATGTCTCGGCGGCCCGATCTCCCCAAGCGTGATGAGAGCGGCGCCGGCAGCGGCCACGCTTCCGCGAGCGGGGCTTGCCGGCGGAGTTGACGTTTACGAGTTCAAGTGAAGGAGTTCGCACAGTGGCTAAGACGCAACCAGTGAAAATCAAGGCTCCACGGGGCAAACTCGGTGTATTGATCCCTGGGATGGGAGCGGTGGGAACCACGTTTATCGCCGGAGTGGAGGCGATCCGCCGCGGGCTCGGCAAGCCCTTCGGCTCTCTTACCCAGATGGCGACCATCCGACTCGGCAAGCGGACCGAAAACCGGACGCCCCTGATCAAAGACTTTGTCCCGCTGGCGAAACTCGACGATATCGTTTTCGGCGGGTGGGATATTTTCCCGGCCAACGCTTACGAATCGGCCCTGCAGGCCGGTGTCCTCGACAAGACTCTCCTGGACCAGTTGAAAAAGCCCCTGGCCGCGGTCAAGCCGATGAAGGCGGTGTTCGACCCTGCTTATCTGCACAACATCTCGGGCCCGAACATCAAGAAAAAGGGTTCGAAGATGGACAAGGCGCAGGCCTTGATGGACGATATCAAACAGTTTAAGAAAAAGACCGGCGCCAGCCGTCTGGTGATGCTCTGGTGCGGGTCCACCGAGGTCTATCACCAGCCCGCGTCCTGTCACCAGTCCCTCAAGGCTTTCGAGAAGGGACTCCGTGAGGACGATCCCAACATCGCCCCCAGCCAGATCTATGCGTACGCGGCGCTGAAGCTCGGCATCCCCTTCGGCAACGGGGCGCCGAACCTCACCAACGACGTGCCCGCCTTGGACGAACTGGCGCGGAACCGCGGCGTCCCTCACGCCGGCAAGGACTTCAAGACCGGCCAGACGCTGATGAAGACCATCGTCTCTCCCGGTCTCAAAGCCCGCATGCTCGGCGTTACGGGCTGGTTCTCCACCAACATCCTGGGCAACCGCGACGGCGAAGTCCTCGACGATCCCGGTTCCTTCAAGACGAAAGAGCAAACCAAGCTCAGCGTGCTGGACTACATACTCCAGCCGAACCTCTACCCGGAGCTGTACAAGGACATCGTTCATGTGGTCCGCATCAACTACTACCCGCCCCGCGGGGACGCCAAAGAAGGCTGGGACAACGTCGACATCTTCGGGTGGCTGGGCTACCCGATGCAGATCAAGATCAACTTCCTCTGCCGGGACTCGATCCTGGCCGCTCCCATCGTCCTCGACCTGGTGCTGTTTCTCGACCTGGCCCAGCGCGCGGGCATGAAGGGCATCCAGGAGTGGCTTTCGTTCTACTTCAAGGCGCCTCTCACGGCGCCGGGGCTCTATCCCGAGCATGACCTGTTCATCCAGTTGATGAAGCTGAAGAACACCCTGCGCTGGATGCGCGGCGAAGAGCTGATCACGCACCTCGGGCTCGAGTACTACGACTGAGGCCGGAGCGCGCGCCGGTCGAAGCGGGGTTGGACGGCCGTCCCCGTTCTACCGGGGCGCCTCTTGCGGAGTGGTGAAGTGAGAGCGCTGGTCATCGGCGGCACCCTCTTCATCGGGAGGCGCTTGGTGCGTCTGCTGTTGGCCGAGGGCCACGAAGTCGCGGTGATGCATCGCCGCGCCCGCCACGATCTGGGCCCGGAGGTGGAGAACCTGGTCGCCGACCGCAACGATCCGGAAGCCGTCCGGCGGGTGCTCAGAGGACGCCGCTTCGACTGGGTCTTCGACAACGTCTACGACTGGGAGCGGGGCACCACCGCCGCCCAGGTAGAGGCCACCGCTCGCGCCTGCGGCGGCGTCGCCCGCTATGTCTTCATGTCCAGCGTCGCCGCCTACGGCGAGGGGCTCGACCGGGCCGAGGACGATCCTCTCGCCCCGCCCAGCCACCCTGAGCCGTACGCCGCCAACAAGGCCGCCAGCGAGCGCGCCCTGTTCCGCCTGCACCGCGAGCACGGATTCCCCGCTGTCACCCTCCGCCCCCCTTATGTTTACGGCCCTGGCAATCCTTTCTATCGCGAGGCCTTCTTCTGGGACCGTTTCGCCGACCGCCGGCCGGTGATCGTTCCCGGCGACGGAAGCCGCCTGATGCACTTTGTCTATGTCTGCGACCTGGCCGAGGCCTGCCTTCTCGCCGCCAAGATGCCCCGGGCGGCCGGCGAGGCCTTCAACATCGCCCACGAGCGCCCGGTGACGCAGGAGGAGCTGGTGTATGCCTTCGCCCGCGCTGCCGGGGTGGAGCCCGAGATCGTTCCCGTCCCCCGCGAGATCATCCAGGCCGAGGGCGGCAGCGTCTTCGGCCCCGGCAACCTCTATTTCGGCGTCTACTTCGACATGCCTCCCATCACCGAGAAGATCGGCAAGGCGAAACGTCTCCTGGGTTTCCGCCCGTCGGACTTCGACGCCACGCTCCGGGAAACCTACGAGTGGTATCGGAGGCACCACCGCCGTCCGTCCATCGACTACCGTTTCGAAGACCGGCTCATCGAACTCGCTCGCCGCCGGTACGCCCCGAGCTGAGGCGCGCCGCCTGTCCCTTCCCCGCGTTTCCGGGCTGGACTCCGGCCGGCGGCGGACTCCGGGGCCTCCGCCGCTTGGGAGCGTCCCGTCCGGCGGTGTTATTCTGTAGCGAGCATGGTGGCGCTGGGGAATCGCCTCTGCGGGCGAGGGTGCATGGCGCGGCTCACCGTCGTGTTCCTCGCTGCGCTTCTCGTTTCTTGCCTCACCAGTCCGGAGAAGGCCAAACAAACTCTGCTCGCGAGCGGCGACCGGTACTTCAAACAAGGCAATTACCGGGAAGCCGCCATCATGTACCGCCGGGCCATTCAGTATGACCGCCTCTTCGGCGAAGCCTATTTCCGGCTGGCGAAAGCCGAGTTCCGCGCCGGCCGTATCGTCCAGGCCGCCGGCGCCTTGCACCGCGCCGTGGATCTGCAGCCGGAAAACGCCGAGGCCTTCGCGATGCTCTGCGAGATCTACCTCAGCGCGCAGCGCTACGACCCTGCTCGGAAGGACCGCTACCTCCGCGAGGTGGAGGATCTCGTTGAACACGCCGAACGCGCCGGCACGAGCGCCTTCCAGACCGCCCGGGTTCGGGGCCTGCTCGAGATGGCCAGAGGGCAGTGGGATGCCGCCGCCGAGCACTTCCGCCGGGCCCACCGCATGCAGCCGGACGATGCGCGCGTGCTGCTGGCCTTCGTCCGGGCCTTGCTCGCCGCCGGCCGCCTCGACGAAGCCGAGAAGCTCGCCCGCAGCGAGATCCGTCGCGATCCCGCCAACGAGGCGATGTATGACCGGCTTTATCTGATCTACCTGAAGGAAGGCCGTGAAGGGGCGGCTGAGCGCCTGATCGAGGAGAAGTGCCGGCGCAACCCGGACTCCCGCGGCTGCCGGTTGCAACTCGCCGCCCACTATCACCGTGTCGGTAAGTTCGACCGGCGGGACGCTGTGCTGCGCGAACTGGAGTCGATGCCGGGCTCCGGCCTTCGGACGGCGGTGAATGTCGCCGAATTCTACGAGCGGATCGGCGATTTCGACCGGGCGATTCGCGTCTACCGCAAGGCGATCGAAGACCACCCGGACCGCCGGCGGTGGCTGAAGCTCCGCGTCGCCGAGGCGATGACCATGGCCGGCCGCGGAGCCGACGCTCTCAGCCTCGTCGAGGAGGTTCTGGCCGAGGATCCCGATTATCCCCAGGCCCTGGCCCTGCGCGGCGCCCTGCGCCTGTTCGGCGGCGATCCCGAGAGCACTCAGGCGGCGATCGCCGACATGTCGGCCGTCCTCGCCGAAATGCCCCGCAACGGGGTCCTCCGGTACCACTTGGGGCTCGCGTATCTGGCCGCGGGCGATGTGGACAAGGCGATGGTCCAGTTCCAGGAGGCCATCGAGTTGATGCCTGCCTACGAGGCGCCGCGCTATTATCTCGGGCGCATCTACCTCAGCCGCCGGCAGCCGGCCATGGCCGCCCAGCTCGCCGACGAAATCCTCAAGATCCATCCGGCGAGTGAGCGCGGCAAGCTTCTGCGCGCTGATGCCTCCATCCGCATGGGCGAGCAGAACCGCGCCCGGGCCCTCCTCGATGAACTTCTCGAGGCCCGTCCCGGCAACCGCGACGCCCAGTTCCTCCTGGCGGCCCTGAACGTCGCCCAGCGCCGCTACCAGGAAGCCGAGAAGGCCCTAGAGCGGCTCTACCGCACCGCCCCCCAGGACTCCCGCGGCATCCGGGGCTTGGTGGCTCTCTATCTGGCTGAAGGCAGGTCGGAAAAAGCCCAGAAACTGCTCGATGCCGAACTCGCCAAACATCCCGAGTCCCGCCAACTGCGCCTGGTCTCCGCCCAGGTGGCGATCGCCGCCGACGATTACCAGCGGGCCATCGCCGACTACAATGCCATGCTCGCCGCCGATCCGAACCAGGCCTCGGTGCAGATCTCCCTCGGGGTCGCCTACTACAAGATCCGCGACCTGAAACGCGCCGAGGAGCACTTCGCCGAGGCTGTGCGGATCCAGCCGAAGAACATCCTGGCCAATCTCCGCCTCTCGATGCTCTACGGGGAGCTGGGGCGCTTCGACGAGGCGCAGCGGATTCTCAAGACGGTGCTGCAGTTGGCGCCGGACAACGCGGTGGCGCTGAACAACATGGCTTACATCCTTTCGGAGTCCCCTTCCAGCCTCGATACAGCCATGACCTTGGCCCAGCGGGCCCGCACCCTGGCGCCACAAAACGCCCATGTCGCCGAAACGCTGGCTTGGATCTACGTGAAGAAGCACCAGACCGACGAGGCCATCAAACTCTATCGCGATCTCGTCGCCCGCTACCCCACCCGCGCCACCTGGCGCTACCGCTATGCCATGGCCCTGCTCCAGAAAGGCGACAAACCCCGGGCCCGCCGGGAATTGCAGGCGGCTCTCGCCCACGCCGCCACCCGGGAGGAAGAACGCCGCATCAAGAGGCTGCTTGCCCAGGCCGGGGCGTGATGACGCACTCGCTTACTTCGGCTCCGGAATTTCCGTGTGCCGCAGGGACGTCGCCGTCTCGATGTGGCGGGTCTGGGGGAACAGGTCGATCAGCCTCATCCGTTCGATCGAATAGCCTCCCGCCGACAGGGCCGCCAGGTCCCGCGCCAGCGTCGAGGGTTCGCAGGAAACGATGGTCAGGCGTGGCGGCTTCAAACGCACCAGCTCCGCCGTCACCCTCTTGCCGAGTCCCGCGCGCGGCGGATCCGCCATTACAAAATCGGGCGCGCTGCCGAGGCTCTGCAGGTAGTTCTGCGCCGTGTCCCGCTGGATTTCGACCGCCACGCCCGCCCGTCCGGCGTTGACCTCGAGATCCCGGACCGCTCCGCGGCCCGTCTCGACCGCGGTCACCCGGCTGAATCGGCGGGCTAGAGAGATGGAGAACAGGCCCACGCCGGCGTAGAGATCCAGCGCCCACTCGCCCCCTTCTTCCGGGATCGCCGCTTGCACCAGCGCGTCGATCAAGAACCGGTTGACCTGGAAGAACGACCGGTGCCCCACCCGGAAGGTCTCCCCCGCCGCCGGGTACTCCAGCGTCGGACGGTCGGCCCCCGGCAGAAACTTCGCGCACCATTCGAAGAAGCCCCGGGCCAGCCGCTTTCCCCCCGCCTCCAGCACGTTCATCTGGATCTCGCTTCCGTTGGTAAACAGCTCGAACGATCGCAGGAACTCCGGGAAGCGCGGCTGGTGCGCCAGCCGGCGCAGGCGTGGGATTGCGTCGTTGATCAGCGGCGCTGCGACAGGGCACCGCATCACCGGCTGCAGATCGTGCGTGCCGGCCCGGAAGAAGCCGATCCGGCGCTCGCGGACGTGAAGCTGCACCCGGTTCCGGTACTCGAGCGGCGGGCCGGTCACTGTCTCGATCTCCGGGACTTCGATCCGTCCGATCCGGTCCAGCGTCTCGGCGAGGATCGACCGCTTCCACTCCACCTGCCGCTCGTAAGCGGTATGTTGGAGCTGGCAGCCGCCGCAGCGCCCGAAGTACTCGCACGGCGGATCCCGGCGCTCGGCGGCGGGCCCGAGAACCTCGACGAGTCGGGCCCGGACCAGGTCCTTCGTCTCCGACACCGTCTCGGCACGGACCACCTCTCCCGGCAGCACGAAGGGTACCAGCACCACCTTGCCGTCGAGCCGTCCCAGGCCCTCGCCGCCGTGCACGAGTTTCTCGATGGTGATTTCGATTACGATAGTAGCTTGCCCCCTACCAGCATGAAACCACGTGTGTTTTCAGGAGTCCAACCATCCGGCAGCCTCCATATCGGCAACTACTTGGGAGCTCTCAAGAACTGGGTGACGATCCAGGACGACTACGAATGCATTTACTGCATCGTGGATCTGCACGCCATCACCGTCTACCAGGATCCGGCTGAGCTCCGCGCCGGCATCGAGAGGTTGGCCGCCCTGTTCCTGGCCGTCGGCATCGATCCCGCCAAGTCTTCCATTATGGTGCAGTCGTCGGTGTCCGGACACGCGGAGCTGGCCTGGATGCTCACCTGCGTCACCCCGGTCGGCTGGCTCGAGCGCATGACCCAGTACAAGGACAAGGCCGCCAGACAGAAGACCGTCGGCGACGGCCTGCTGCAGTATCCCGTGCTCATGGCCGCCGACATCCTGCTCTACCAGGCCCAGATCGTTCCCGTGGGCGAAGATCAGGTACAGCACCTCGAGCTGACGCGGGACATCGCTCAGCGCTTCAACTCTCTCTACGGCGAGACCTTTGTCGTGCCCGAAACCAAGCTCCCCACCGTCGGCGCCCGCATCATGGGTCTGGACGATCCCGAGACCAAGATGAGCAAGTCGGCCACCGGCGCCTACCACGCCATCTATCTGCTCGATCCCCCGGAGATGATCCGCAAGAAGATCATGCGGGCCAAGACCGACACCCAGCCGGCGGTGGACTTCGACCACCTCGGCCCCGGCGTGGCCAACCTGCTTACCATCTTCCAGGCCTTCACCGAGTGGCCGGACGAAAAGGTCCGCCGGCACTTCGCCGGCAAGCGCTACGGCGAAACCAAAAAGGAAGTCGCCGAAGCGGTCATCGCCGGCTTGGAGCCGATCCAGCAGCGCTACCGCAAGATCTCGGCGGACCGCGCCTACGTGGCCGACGTCCTGGACCGGTGCGCCGCCCGGATCCGCCCCATCGCCGAAGAAACGGTCCAACTCGTCAAGAAGCGCATGGGCCTTTACACCCGGGCCTGAGGCTGCCCCGGGGTTGCACCGAAACGGAGGCAAGAGGCCGCGAGCCGAGTCATGGACGACAGCGGAGAACAACGAAGCGTGAGTGCGGCGCGCGGCTCCCGCGGCCCCGTCTCCCTCACCGCTTACCGCCTGTTGCTCCAGCAGAACCGCAACTTCCGCCTCCTTTGGCTGGCCCAGATGGTCAGCGAGATCGGCGACTGGCTCTACTCGGTCGCCATCTACAGCCTGCTACTGGACCTCACCGGCAGCGCCAAGGCCGTCGGCATCGCCGTTGTCCTCCAGGTGCTCCCCCAGTTCTTCATCGCTCCCTTGGCCGGCGTAATCAACGACCGCGTCAGCCGCAAGAAGGTCATGATCTTCGCCGACATCGCCCGGGCCGCGGTCGTCCTGGGCATGCTGGCCGCCAGCCGGTTCGCAACCGTCTGGCCGATCTATCTCCTGCTCGTGCTCGAGAGTTTCATGTGGGGTTTCTTCGAGCCCGGCCGGAGCGCCATCATCCCCGTGATCACGCGCGACCGCGAGGAGACTCTCGTCGCCAACGCCCTGGCCTCCACCACTTGGAGTTTCAATCTGGCCCTCGGATCCTTCGTCGGCGGCCTCGTGGCGGTGGCCTTCGGCCGCGACACGGTCTTCGCCGTCAACTCCTGCACCTTTCTCGTCTCGGCCCTCTTCCTGCGGGCAATGGATTTCGCCGAGCCCCACCTGGAACACTCCCGCCCTTTGCAGCTCAGGGACCTGGCGGATTTCTCTCCGGTCATCGAAGGCTTCCGCTATGTGGCCAGCGATGCCCGGCTGTTCGCCACCTTGCTCGTCAAGGCCGGGCTCGGGTTCCTGGGAGCCCACTGGGTGATCCTGCCGGTGTTCGGCGAACGGATCTTTCCCGTGGACCTCGGCCGGCTCGACCCCTCGCGCGCCGGGATGCTCGGGATGAGCCTGCTGATGGGCTCCCGCGGCATCGGCGCTCTCCTCGGCCCCCTCATCGGCGGACGCTGGGCGGGAAGCCGAACCTCCCGCCTGGGAACCGGCATCACCGTCGGCTTCGTCTGCGTCACTCTCGGCTATTCGGCCCTGAGCCTCGCCCCGGACATCTTCACCGCCGTGCTCGCCGTCATCCTCGCCCACGCCGGCGGCTCCGTCGTCTGGGTCTTCTCCACCACGCTGCTCCACTACCAGGCCGAGGACCGCTTCCGTGGCCGCGTCTTCTCCGCCGACTTCGCCTTCCTTGTCCTCACCATGGCCACCGTTTCCTACGCCTCGGGCACGGCGGTGGACTTGGGCATCTCCGTGCGGGCGATCGCCCTGCTTACCGGGTTGCTTGCCATCGCGCCCGCCCTCTTGTGGAGCTGGCTCGGTCTCCAGGCCTGGCGCCGCGCCGAGAGCTCAAGCGCGGACCACATGAACGGCTGAGAATCCCTCCTCCAGGGTCGGCGGCACCAGCTTCTTCGCCATCGCCTCGATCACGTCGTCCGGCACCACGCGCCTCCGCCTGCGGTTGCGCTGCTTGCAGAGCTCCACCGGCACGTCGAAGAAGATCGCCTCCACGTCGCAGCCGTAGCGCTCGCCGATGTAGAGATACGGCCGCCGCTCGGCGGGCGTCAGGTGGGTGGCGTCGATATAAGTCACCGGGCGGCCGATGCGGATCCGCTGCCGCAGCAGGTAGCGCAGCGTGGCGAAGACCGGCCCGTGGATGGTCTGGTCGTTCACGTCGTCGGCCAGCAACAGCCGCATCAGGTCCGACGACAGCGCCGGCACTCCAAGCTTGCGGAAGTAGGTCGTCTTCCCCGAACCGGGCAGCCCTACGGCGATCACGATCCGCTGCCGCCGCAGGGGCGGTCCTGGCCTGCTCTCCATCGCCCGTTACATCAGTTCGAAAATGCCCGCCGCGCCTTGTCCGCCCCCGACGCACATGGTCACCATCCCATACCGCACCTGCCGCCGCTTCATCTCGTGCAGCAGCGTCGCCGTCAGCTTCGCCCCCGTGCAGCCCAGCGGATGTCCCAGGGCGATGGCCCCGCCGTTCACATTCAGCTTTTCCGTGTCCAGGCCCGTCTTGCGGATCACCGCCAGCGCCTGCACAGCGAACGCCTCGTTCAGCTCGACCAGCCCGATGTCGTCCAGGCGGAGGCCGGCCAGCGTCAGCGCTTTCGGGATCGCCACCACCGGGCCGATGCCCATGATCTCCGGCGGAACCCCCGCCACGGCGTAGCAGACGAAACGCGCCATCGGCTCCAGGCCCAGCTCCCGCGCCCGCCGCGCCGACATCACCAGCGCCGCCGCCGCTCCGTCGCTCATCTGCGAGGAGTTGCCCGCCGTCACGGTCCCTTGGGCGTGAAAGACCGGCCGCAACCTGGCCAGCGCCTCCATCGACGTGTCCGGCCGTGGCCCCTCGTCCTTCATTACCACCGTGTAACGGTTCTGCGGGCGCCCGTCTTCGAGCGCCGTCACCGACGCCGTCACCGGCACGATCTCGTCGTCGAAGCGCCCCTCGCCCTGTGCCTCGAGCGCCTTCTGGTGGCTGCGCAGCGCAAAAGCGTCTTGCTCTTCGCGACTGATGGAGAACCGCCGCTGCAGGTTCTCCGCCGTCAGGCCCATGCTGAGGTACAGGCCCGGGCGCTCCTCCACCAGGCGCGGATTCGGCGAGAAGTTGTACCCGAACATCGGCAGCAGACTCATCGACTCGGTCCCCCCGGCGATCAGGATCCTCCCGCTGCCCGCCAGGATCCGCTCGGCCGCCATGGCGATTGCCTGCAGGCCGGAGGCGCAGAAGCGGTTGATCGTGATTCCCGGCACGATGTCCGGCAGTCCGGCCCGCAGCGCCGCCACCCGCGCCACGTTGTAGCCCGCTTCCGCCTCCGGCATCGAGCAGCCCAGGATCACGTCGTCGATCTCTTCCACCGGCACCTGCGGATACCGGCCCACGAGCGCCTCGATCACCGCCGCGGCCAGCTCGTCCGGCCTTTCGCGCCGGAGCTTGCCCCGCGGTGCGCGGCCCACCGGCGTGCGCAGGCAATCGATGATCACGGCTTCGCTAACGGCGCCTCTCACAGTCATGGCCTTCCCATCCTCACTCTAGTTCCGCAGCGGCTTGCCGGTCCGCAGCATGTGCTCGATCCGCTCCTGGGCGGCCTTCATGCCGCACAGGCTCAGGAACGCTTCCCGCTCCAACTCGAGCAGGTATTCCTCCGGCACGGCCTGCTTGCCGGTGAGCCGCCCGCCGCTCACCACATACGCCAGTTTCTCGGCGATCGCCAGGTCGAAGTCGGTGATCCGGCCGGCCTCATGCGCCAGCCAAGCCTGTAGCTTCAATTTCGCATAGCCGGCCTCGCCCTCCACCTCCAGGATTTCGCTTGGCGCCCGCGGCGCGTAGTCCTCGGCCAGCAGCGCCGCCAGCCGCTTGGCGTCGGCCACCAGGCGCTCGGGGTTCATCGTGATGCGGCTGCACGGACCCAGCAGCCCCAGCTCCTTGGCATGGGCGGCCGAGCCGGACATCACGGCCCGGCTGATCAGTTTGAAGGCCGCCTCGGCGTCGCCGAGATTCGCCAGCAACTCCTTCGTCCCGCCGCCGGCCGGAATCAGCCCCACGTTCCCCTCCACCAGTCCCATCGACAGCTCTGCCCCCGCCTGCACCGCTGCCGCGTGGAGCACGACTTCGCAGCCGCCGCCCAGCGTGTAGCCGAACGGCGCGGCCACCACCGGCACGGCGGCGTATTTCAGCGCCAGATTCAGTTCCTGAAAGCGCTTCAGAAACTCCTCGACGCGGTCGAACTCTCCATTCCGCGCCGCCGACAGGAAGAACGACAGGTCCGCCCCGGCGCTGAAGTGCTGCCCCTGGTTGGCGATCACCAGCGCCCGGAAGTTCCGCTCGGCCTCCTCCAGTCCCCGCCGCAGCATCTCGAACGAGCCTTCGTTGAGGACGTTCATCTTCGAGTGGAACTCCACACAGAGAACGCCGTCGCCCAGGTCCACCAGCGAGGCCGCTTCGCTCTCCGCAACCGCCCCTCCGGCGCGCTTCAGCGCGTCCAGCTCGAGGATCCCCGCCCGGTCCTCTAGTTCGGCGTACCGCCCCGCGGCCAGGTCGAAGTACTCCCGGCGCAGCGAGCCGTCTTTGCCCGTCTCGCGGTAGAAGGACGTGGCCCCCTCGGCCAGCATCCGCTCCACGTTCTCCGGGAGCTGGCGGCCCTCGGCCTGCATGCGCCGCGCCGTCTGCTCGAAGCCCAGCGCATCCCACGTCTCGAACGGGCCCAGCGTGAAGGCGTACCCCCAGCGCATCGCCCGGTCGATCTCTACGATGCGGTCCGAGATCTCCGGTACGCGCTCGGCCGAGTAGGCGAAGACGTCGGCCAGCAGTTTCCAGAGAAACTTCCCGGCCCGGTCTTCAGCGGCCACCAGATGCCGCAGCCGCGCCGGCAAGTCCGCGATGCCGTCGGCCTCCTTCACTGATTCGAACCCCGGCTCGTGCCGCTCCCGGTACTCGAAGGTCTTCAGATCGATGACCTCGATCACCCGCTTGCCGTCCCGCTCCACCCGCCGGTAGAAGCCCTGGCCGGTCTTCTCGCCCAGCCAGCCGCGCTCGAGCATCTCGGCGAGGAACCCCGGCAGGGCGAACCGCTCCCGCCACGGGTCGATCTCGTTCGCCGCCAGGTTCTCCAACACCGCCCTCCAGACGTCCAGGCCGATGATGTCCAGCAGCCGGAAACTGGCGCTCTTCGGCAGCCCGATCAGCGGGCCGGTCAGCAGGTCCGCTTCCTCCACCGTGAGGTCTTCTTCGGCCACCAACTTGTGGACCGTGGCTCCGAAGAAGCCCCCGATCCGGTTGGCGATGAAGTTCGGCGTGTCCTTGGCCGGCACCACGCCCTTGCCCAGCCGCCGGTCGCAGAAGGCCGCCGTGGCCAGCAGCACGTCCTCGGCCGTCTCCGGCCCCGGCACCAGCTCCACCAGGTGCAAGTAGCGCGGCGGGTTGAAGAAGTGTGTCCCCAGGAAGCGCCGGCAGAACTCGGCCGGGAAACCCTGGCAAATAGAACGGATCGGGATGCCGCTGGTGTTTGTCGACAGTACCGCCGCCTTGCCGGCGTGGGGCTCCACCTTCTCCCAAAGGGCGCGCTTGGCTTCCAGGTTCTCGACGATGGCCTCGATCACCCAATCACACTCGGCGATCCGGGCCAGGTCGTCGTCGAAGTTGCCCAGCGTGATCAGCCTTTTGGCCGAGTCGGAGAAGAAGGCTGGGGGTTTCTGCTTCGCCGCCGCCTCCAGACCCCGGCGCGCGGCGGCGTTGCGGTCGCCTTCAGTTGGCGTGGCCAGATCCAGCAGCAGCGCCGGAACGCCGGCGTTGGCGAAATGCGCGGCGATCCGGGCGCCCATCGTCCCAGCTCCGAGGACGGCGACACGGCGGATTCTCTTCATGGCTTCTCGTTCCCAACTGGAGTTTAGCGAAAAAGCGAGGGCCTACGCTTTCTCCACCGGCCTGCCAGCCCTCCCCGTAAATCCGCCTTTGGAGGGCACGGTTTCGAGGCCGTGATTGTTATGCTGGACACGATGACACGAAGGTGGTTCTTGACGGCGGTGGCGGCCCCCGCGTTAGCCCAGGAAAACAAGCGTGAGGAAGAATCTTGCGAAGCCGGCGACAGGGAACCGCGGAAGAAGAAAAAGAAGCCGAAGCTTGAAGACAGAAGCTCTGTCACCAAAGGCGCGGTGACCATTGAGGGCCGCAAGATCTCTTACACGGCGACGGCCGGCGCCCTGGTGCTCAGGGAAGAAGACGGTACGCCCCGGGCCAGCGTGTTTTACATAGCTTACGTCCGTGAAGGGACCCAGAACCCGGCGAAGCGGCCGATCACGTTCACCTTCAACGGCGGGCCGGGTTCGTCTTCGGTCTGGCTGCACATGGGCGCTTTCGGGCCCCGCCGGGTGAAGACCGATCCCCAAGGGTATCCGCCTCCACCCCCGTTTCAACTCGTGAACAACGGCTACTCGATTCTCGATTTGACAGATCTGGTTTTCATTGATCCGGTGACCACCGGCTTCAGCCGAGCGGCTGAGGGTGTCGATCCGAAAGAGTTCCACGGGGTTGAGGAGGACATCCACAGCGTCGGCGAGTTCATCCGCCTCTACACTAGCCGTAACGGGCGGTGGGCCTCACCCAAGTACCTGGCCGGGGAGAGCTACGGGACGACACGGGCCGCGGGCCTCGCCGGCTATCTGCAATCCCGCTACGGCATGTACCTGAACGGCGTGACGCTCATCTCCGCGATCCTGAACTTCCAGACCGCCCGCTTCGACCGCGGCAACGACCTCCCGTTCATCCTGTTCCTGCCTACCTACACGGCCACCGCCTGGTACCACAAGAAGCTGCCCCGGGATCTGCAATCCCGGCCGCTCGCCGAGGTGGTCGAGAAGGCGAGGCAGTTCGCGCGCAAGGACTACACGCTGGCGCTGATGCAAGGCGACGCCTTGGACGCAGGCGCCCGGGGGCGCATCACGAAGCAGTTGGCACGGTTCACGGGGCTCTCGCCGGTCTATGTGGAACGGACACGGCAACGGATTTCCATTCACCGGTTCGTCAAGGAGCTGCTTCGGGACGAAGGACACACAGTCGGGCGGTACGATTCGCGGATCAAAGGCAGGGACTACGACTCGGCCGGTGAGCGCTTCGAGCACGACCCGAGTTACGCCATTATCCAGGGAGCGTTCTCCACGCTGTTCAAAGACTACGTCCGGCGCACGTTGAAGTTCGAGAGCGACCTCGTTTACGAGATCCTGACTTCGCGCGTCCGGCCTTGGAGCTTCGACGACTGGGAGAACCGTTACGTAAATGTGGCCGAGACGCTGCGCAAGGCGATGGTCCGGAATCCCAGCCTGAAAGTGATGGTGGCCAACGGCTACTACGACCTGGCAACGCCGTTCTTCGCCACCGAGTACACCTTCAACCACCTGGGGCTGCCCGCCGAGCTGCGCGGCAACGTCCGGCTGGAGTACTACGAGGCAGGGCACATGATGTACCTGAGGGAAGCTGACCATCGCAAGCTGCGTGAGGATCTGAAGCCGCTGTACTCTTGAGCGTTCGGGGAACTTGCACGTCCCCGGGGGAGAGCACACCCCGGCCCGAGGAGACCCGGCCCCCCAAAAGCCTTTCCCGGGCGGCAAACAGCCTCGCAAGCCTATGTTTTCCTTAGGCGTTCCGGCAGCACGTGGGCGGGGTTGACAGCCTCGGCGGTGCGCCTTACAGTTGGGCTAGGGAGAGACGGAGGGAGGTTCGATGATCGAAGTTCACAAACCGGATCCATCGGACCCCGACGAGAAGAAGGTCATTTTCCTGGAATTCCTCGCCGCCTCCTCGATTCTGCTCATCGTGGCTCTGGTGCTGTACATGGTTTTCACGTACCGGCCGGCGTAGCCGGCTGCGGCGCGGGCTTCCCGTCGGGAGGCAGGAAACGGGCACGAACGAAGTCGAGGGCCTGGGAGGGGGTGTGTAGCGCCCCTTCGAGCTGTGCCGTTTCCACCGCTTCCAACATTTGCTTGAAGGCCGGCCCGGGCCGGTAACCAGCGGCGATCAAATCCCGGCCGGTGATCAGAGGCTTCGGGCGAAGCTCCTCCCAGGAGAGTTCGGCGAGCTTGCGTTTGCAGAACTCGTAGTTTTCCAGATTCCCGTGGCTGGCGAGGCAGTCCAGCCGGTGGAGCTCGAGCAGCTCTTCGAAGTGGGGCTCGCGCAGGAAACGCTTCAGGGTGGCGGGCCGCATCTTCTTGACGTCGATGAACTTGAGGTGATCGCGCACCAGCGTGGCGACGCGCGCAGTGACCTCCCGGGAGCACCGGAGCCGGCGGCAGATCCCGGCGGCCATTTCGGCCCCGATCTTGGCGTGGCTGTCGAAGCGGATGCGATCGGTCCGGCGGAAGGTCGGCGGCTTGCCGACGTCATGGAGCAGGACGCCCAAGGCAAGCGTGACGGCAGGCCTTTCCATCTTCTCCAGCATGAGCAAGGTATGGGTCCAGACGTCTCCCTCGGGATGGTATTCCGGGGGCTGGGCCACACCTTTCATGGCGGCGACCTCGGGCAACAAGACCTCCAGGAGCCCGGATTCGTCCAGCAATTCGAATCCGTACCGGGCTCCGCCCTCGGTGAGGATGCGGAAGATCTCGTCGCGGATCCGCTCGGCCGAGACGCGGCCGATACGGTCTCTGAGGCGCTGGATCGCTGCGAAGGTCGGCTGGTCGATCGTGAAACCGAACCGGGCAGCAAAGCGAATGGCCCGCAGCATCCGCAGATGATCCTCGGCGAACCGGGCTTCCGGGTCGCCTACGGTGCGGATCACCCGGTGTCGCAGATCCTCTAGGCCGCCAACGAAGTCCAGCGGGGGGCCGCCGGCGATGGGATCCCACATCAGGGCGTTGATGGTGAAATCGCGGCGCTTGACGTCTTCTTCCGGCCGGTCTTCGTAGCGCACCTGGGCGGGGCGCCGGCCGTCCAGGTAGGAATCGTCGCTGCGGAAGGTGGCCACCTGGACATGCACCGGGCCTTCACGGACGAGCGCCACGCCGAAGTGGGCGCCGACGAGTTCGGCCTTGGGGAAGAGGCGCAGCACCGCCGCGGGGCGCGCATCGGTGGCGATGTCGAAGTCTTCCGGCCGCTTTCCGAGCAGCAGGTCGCGCACGCATCCTCCCACGAAATAGGCCTGATAGCCGGCGGATTGCAACTGCTCTACGACCTGCCGGGCGAGACGGGCGGCCGGGGTGTCCGGCAGCTCCATGCTGACTAACAGAATCTCACAAGAGCAGGCCGCTGGGCGGGCGGCCTCTTGTTCCGGGGGGTACTTCGGGGCACGACTCTTCCGGCGGTGCCGGCCAGCTGGGGAGATGCTAGCCTTGAAAAATGGGGCACGAACCGCCCGGCGGTTTCGTACCCATAAGGGAGTCGATGCAATCCAGAGCGTCCTTCATCGAGGCGGTCGTCGTCGCGCTGGCCTCGCTCCGCTCGAGCAAGCTGCGCAGCTTCCTCACGCTGTTGGGGATCATCCTGTCCACCACGACGCTCATCGTGGTGATGAGCGTGATCCACGGCATGGACGTCTACATCGCCAAGAACGTTTCTGACATGGGGGTGGACGGCTTTCGGGTGTTGCGATTCGCCTTGCTCGGAGAGTGGGATCCGAAGAAATACCTCGAGTTGAAGCGCAAGAATCCTCCGATTCGCAAAGAGGAATTCGAGTTCCTGAAAGCGAACGTCACGCTCTGCCGGGAAATCGGGCTGACGGCTGACCGCTGGCGTGCGGTGAGTTACAAAGACAAGCAATTGGAAAGGGTGAACATTGTCGGGGGTTCGCCGAACCATCTCGTTATCACGAACATCGAAATCGCCTCCGGCCGGTTTTTCAGCGAGGGGGAGAACCGGAACCGCCGGGCGGTGGCGTTCATTGGAAACGACCTCAGGGAAGAGTTCTTCCCTGACGTGGATCCGATCGGCAAGACGATCCGCATCGACGGGCGGCCGTTCCGGGTGATCGGGGTGGCCAAGGCGCTCGGCAGCGTTTTCGGGCAGTCCCGCGACGGTTTCGTGATCATCCCCATCGAAACTTATTTCAAGATGTATTCATCCCGAAGCGGGATGGAGATCGCCGCGCTGGCCGTGGACCGGGGGCACCTCTATCAGGCGCAGGATGAAGTGCGGATGCTGCTCCGGGCGTACCGCCAATTGAAGCCCTCCCAGGAGGACAACTTCATGATTCTGAATTCCGAGGCGCTGGTGGAGACGTGGGATCAGATGACGGGCGTGATCGCGGCGGCGGCCGTCGGCGTGGTGAGCGTCTTCATGGTGGTGGGCGGTGTCGTGATTATGAATATCATGCTGGCCGCGGTCACCGAGCGGACGCACGAGATCGGCATCCGGAAGTCCGTCGGGGCGCGGCGGCAGGACATCCTGAACCAGTTCCTCGTCGAATCGGCGTTCCTGGCCGCCAGCGGGGGGCTGATCGGCGTCATCGTGGCGGTGGCGCTGACCATCATCGGGGACTCGGCGACGCCGATCCCAATGTCGGTGCCGGTCTACGCGGTCGTCACCGGGGTGGCCCTGTCGGCGGCCGTAGGGTTGTTCTTCGGCATCTATCCAGCCCAGCGGGCGGCCAAGCTCGATCCGATCGAGGCGTTGAGGGTGGAGCGGTGACGCTGCAGTCCTACAGCTCGGCGGCGCGGATGGCGCTGGCAACCATCTGGGAGCATAAGATGCGGTCGCTGCTCACGGTGCTTGGGGTGATCATCGGTACGAGCACCATCATCGGCGTGGGCTCGATCATCACCGGTATGGACAGCGCCATCACCAACATCCTGCGCTCGTTCGGCAGCAACACGCTGATCGTTTACAAGTTCAAGATCGGCCTCCGCTTCCGCCTCACGGCCGAGGAGCGGCAGCGAAAGCCGTTGACGCTGGAGAACGCCCGGGCGATCGCGGAGCGCTGCCCCTCGGTGGCGTATGTGAGCCCCTATTTGTTCCCCTGGGGTGGTATCCACCGGGCGAAGTACAAGGGCAACGACGTCTACAACCTCGATATCGGAGGGACCGAAGAAGCTTACGCGGAAGACGAGAAGCTGCTCTACGGCCGTTTTTTCACCAGTGCCGAGAGCCGCCATCGCCGGCGCGTGGTCGTGATCGGCGAGGACATCTACAACGCGCTCTTTCCCCGCATCGATCCCGTGGGGGAGTGGATCGACGTAGACGGCCAGATGTTCAAGGTGATCGGCGTACTGCGGCGGCCAGCCGTCGCCTTCCCGGGCTCCCAAGATCTGCGGGTGCTGCTGCCTTACTTCACCATGAAGAAAATGTTCCCCAACGCCCGGGAAAACATGCTGATCGTCATCGCCAAGCCGGGCATGCTCGCCAGAGCCCGCGATGAGGTAACGGCCGTGCTGCGCCTCGAGCGCCGGGTGCCTCACAACAAGCCCGACAATTTCGCCATTTCCACCGCCGAGCAGATGGTCGAGGACTTCCGCGAAGTGATGTCCACGACGGCGATCGTCATGGTGGTGCTCAGTTCGATCGGGCTGCTGGTGGGCGGCATCGGGGTGATGAACATCATGCTCGTTTCGGTGACGGAACGAACCCGCGAGATCGGTATCCGCAAAGCGATCGGCGCCCGCCGGAGCGACATCATCGCCCAGTTCCTCACCGAGGCGGTGGTTCTGACGGGTGTGGGCGGACTGCTGGGAATGCTGCTGGGATGGCTGATTTCGGTGGGGACCGGCTTCGCGTTTCCCTCTTTGCCGACGAGCGTCCCCCTCTGGGCCGCGGGCCTGGGGGTGGCGGTGAGCGTCGGGGTAGGGCTGTTCTTCGGTATCTGGCCCGCTTCGAAGGCGGCGCGCCTGGATCCGGTGGCGGCGCTTCGTTACGAGTAGGCCAGGGGCGCTGGGCGCCGTTATTCGGCCGTCGAGTTGTCCGGTCTCATTCGCACGTGAAATGTCCGGTTCCCACCAGGGTTCGATGCCCTACGCTGCTTGGGATCCGGGCAGAGGACAGGGCAACGTCGGCATGCAACCCGAGCGCAGGACCGTCTTCCGCGACATCGCCCTCAGCGTCTGGTACGACTACCTCGGCTGGAGCAATCCGGTTCCCTGGAAACAGGACATTCATATCGGGTAGGCTGCGCTCGAGGGCGGCGGTGCGGGCTACGGGGAAGGCCGTTCTTACTCGATCGGGCGGCTGAACTATTTCGACTTCCGCCTGGCCAACGCGCACTTCTTCTTCCTCGACACACGGAGCCGCCGCCGGATGCACGACACCAGCCGGCCGGACAAGCTGGGCCTGTCGATGATCGGGGCCGGACAGAAGCAGTGGCTGATGGAGGCGATGAAGGCGAGCGACGCCGATTTCTTCCTTTGTCGTCAATTCGGTGAACTTCGTGATCCCGCACGTCGGCGGAATACCCTCGGGCCCCGGGCGGGTGCGTCCGATCCCCGACAAAGATGGCGCCTGGACGGTCTCTTGGGGAGGGTGGGAGCAGTTGATCCGTTTCTGGGACGGTCTGGGCGAGCCGGTGATGGCGCTCACCGGCGGCCTGCATAACAGCTTCGCGATCCAAACCACGGACCGGGTCTGGGAGTTTGCTTCCGCACCGGACTTTTCGCGGAACCACGATGCCGCGAGTGAGGGCGGGCGTCCGCCGAACGGCGAGTTCGACTCCCGCAGGCGGAAGCGCCGGATCGCCTGGCCTACTCGTTTCCTGCCCGACACGCCCGCGCAGTTCACGAGCCGGCTGGTTTGCACGGTGATGCAGGTGAACAGCGTCTTCAACAGTCCCGTGACGCTGGACGAAGACCGACGGCGGCCCCCACACCGCGGGTCCTCATCCAGTTCTACAACGGGCGGACCGGAGATCTGCTGGACGCGCCGCCGATAGCAGCGCGATGAAGAGAAGACCGCCTCACGGAGGGTTTCGGACAAAAAAGAGGGCGCCCATCAGCGGACGCCCTGGCGGAGAGCCTTCCTCTCACATGCGAATCAGAAGATGAACTTGAAGCCGAACCGGATCTGCCGCGGAGACTGGAAGGCGCTGGCCATGCCATAGCGCGGATCTACGCGGATCCCCTGCTCCTTCATCAACTGCTGGTAGTCCCACGGCTTGAAGATATCGGCTTCTTTCTCGAAGGTCAGGTAGCCGTCGTTGGCGTGGTTGTAAACGTTGTGAATACGGGTCGCGCTCATGGTGTCGAACAGATTGAGAGCGTTGAATTCGAA
The DNA here is from genome assembly GCA_026984795.1 of Solibacteraceae bacterium. Taxonomy (GTDB): domain Bacteria; phylum Acidobacteriota; class Terriglobia; order Bryobacterales; family Bryobacteraceae; genus JALSRK01. Next base: position 70,195 of record JALSRK010000050.1, read on the forward strand.
CCGGAACGTGTATTTTTCGCCGATCTTGAAGTCCTGCTGGATGGCGAAGTCGAACTGTTTGAACACCGGAGTACGGCCCCAGTCGCCGCGGCCGTTGGGATAGGTGTCCACGTCGCCGCCCATTACCTCGACGGCGGTGGTCACCGGCGTGCCGCTGTAAAGCCATAGCACCGGGGAGATGTGGGTTGTGCCGAGCTTGGAGTCGAGCGAGTACGTGCCCAGGAACTTGAAGGTGTGCGGCCGGTCCGTACCCAAGCGGCCGTAGGCATAGTCGCCCTTCGAGGCCTGCCAACCCAGCCACGGCAGGTCGAAGTAGCGGTTCACGTTGGGGCTGGTGCGGCCTTCCTCGTCGGAGCTCGCCAATCCTGAGTAGTTGCCCCACAGGCGGCTCCAGGTGTAGCTGGTGATGAACTGCAGGTTGCCGAAACGCTTCACCAACTGGGCCTCGATCGCATGGTAGGTCCGCTTCGCCTTCGGCGTGGAAGGAACGCCCTCTTCCCAGAGGCTGCGATCTTGCGTGATGCCGTAGCCGGGATTGGCGATATAGTACTCCTCACCGCGCGGCCCAAGCACACCGACGTCCTCGATCGTGCGGTCCAGCTTGTTGTAGTTGAAGCGCAGCCGGGCGACCAGCGTATCCGTGATCCCGTACTCGGTGCCCACGTCGAAAGTGCGCTTGCGGGTCGGCATCAGGTTCGGATCGATGCGGTTGTCCCGCGGATCGTTTGAGGGGATGCGCCGGTCCACGTCCTCGATATGGTTTCCTGTCAGGTTGTCGAGCGTAATGGACCAGAAATTGTCGGTGTCCAGCGTATAGTAGCTGTCGATCCACTGGTCGCCGCCGAAGCTGCCCCGCGGCATCTCATACTTCATCATGTCGTAGAAGAGCCCGAAGCTGCTGAACACCTTCCACTTGCCGTTGCCGAGCACGTCGTAGGCGAAGCCCAGCCGGGGAGCCAGCTTGTCGCCCCAGCCGAACTCGATGGCTTTGGACGGGATGCCGCCCCCCACCCGGAAGGACGGCAGATACTCGTACTCCATGCGCAGGCCGAGGTTCAGCGTCAGCCGGGAGTTGACCCGCCAGTTGTCCTGGAAGAAGATCGCCTGGTTGTCGGACGAAACGTCGCCCTGGGTCATGAAGCGGATCACGCGGTAATAGCCGTAGTTGCCGCGGACAGCGCCCAATTCCGGCTTCGTGACCGGCCGGTAGGCGAGATCCCAGTAGAAGCGGATGTAGCCATCCGGCCAGGTGTTGCCGAAGACGTCGTTGTAGAGTTTGTTCAACTGCCAGCCGACCTTCAGTGAGTGGTTGCCCGCCGCGTTGAACATGTAGGAGCCGTCGATCGAGAGATTGAACCGGCTCTGGATGTCCTTCACCGTCTGGCGGTTCGAAGCTGTGATTACGCCGCGCGGGTGCTGGTACTCGGGCCGCACGGGCGTACCGTCCAAGCCCACCAGATCGATGTTGGGGGTCATGAACCGGTAGTAAATGCCCCGGGGGATGCCGTAGTCTTTGTAGTTTGTGTAGTCGTAGCCTCCGCGGCCGCTGATCAACAGTTTGGGCGTTACCGTGTAGTCGGCGCCGAAGAAATAGGAAGAGTGCGGTACGCGCCAGCCACGGTCCGCCCAAGGGGCGTCGGGGTTATCAGTGCCTTCCCGCGACGGCAACAGGCCGTTGCGTTTGCGCGGCGAGTAGAGGTAGCCCAAGTAGAAACGCACCTGATCGGCAGGGGCGAAGTCCAGCTTGGCGTTGAAGAAGTCGTTGCGCGTCTTCTGCTCGAAGGTTCTCGTGGAGTTGTCGCTCAAGAAGGTCACCTTGCGCGTGTGCTTGACGAGCTGCGGATAGTAACCGGTGAAGAACCAGATCCTGTTCTTCATGATCGGCCCGCCCAGGGTGAAGCCCGGCATGTAGTTGCGATACCCGTCCTTCTTGCGCTCGAAGTGCTCGCCGACGTTGTCGTCGAAGGGGTTCAGGCGCAGCAACGGCCGTTCCTTGCCCCGAAGCGAGTCGTTCTCGAAATAGAAGCCGACGTCGCCGTGGAACTCATTGGCGCCGGTCCGGAAGACGGTGTTGACCACGCCGCCCATGGCCCCGCCGTACTCGGCGGCGAAACCGGAGTTCTTCACCTGGACTTCCTCGACGAACTCGAACGGGATCCTGGTGACGTTGTTCAGCGTCCCGTCCATGATGTTCGTCACTTCGACGCCGTTGATGACGAACGAGTTCTCCGAGCCCGAAGCCCCGTCGAGCTGATAGCCGCCGCCGTCGTCTTCATAGCGGGCTCCAGGCGCCACCGCGATCATCGAGTCGAAGCTGCGGGTCTTCGGTAGTTCGTCGAAAAGACGGCGGTCGATATTGTAAGCCACGGCGCTTTGCGTGGTATCGAGGATCAAAGCCTGCGCCGACACCGTGACCGCCTCGGTGACCTGGCCGACTTCGAGCGTGATGTCGACCTTCGGCAGCCGGCCGACCGCGACCAGGATGCCGTCCCGGGTCGTCTTCACGAAACCCTCGGCTGTTACGGTGATCGAATAGGTTCCCGGCGGGAGGCCGTAGACCGTATAGGTGCCGTCGGCGCCCGACTCGGTCCGCCGCACGCCGACCAGGTTCTCCCCAGTCACTTCGATCTGCGCGCCGGGCACGACCGCCCCGGAACTATCGAGCACTGTTCCAGTAATGCCGCCGGTGGTCTCCTGCGCGAAGACCGCCGGCAGCGGAATCAGCAACAGTCCAATCGTTAGCAGGACGGACGCGGTTTTCCACCAGCCGCCCCGCTGATGAGCTGTCTTGTTACGCATCAATTTCCTCCCAAGGTTGTGTTCACTGTCGTGACAGAGCGTCTCCTTCGCGCCTCGCATGGAGCGAAGCGCGCCTTCGGGCACATGTGCCGTGCCGCTTCCTACTCTGCTTCGATGCTCTGACCCCGGAAGCTTGCGATGCTGTTGTTCTTTAGTGGGCTGCGTCCGGCGCCTTCCAGCTCAATGGAAGGAGGACGCTCGGAACATATCGGAAATCGTACCTGTCTCAACGTGTCTTCCCGTGCGGCAGGCTTTTCCCGTCCGTCGGGTGCACGCGTCACAACCCAAAAGTTTAGCACGAAACTGGAAAGATAGTTCTAGAATCATCGGAGAAGGAGGCAAACTGAAGCCGACAATTCCGATCAACTTTTAGGAATAGAGCCACACCCCTCGCTTCCTCGCAGGGAAGCGCCGCCACTGTTGCCCGTTGCCGGGGCTTTTCCAGCTTCGCCTACACTTCGTCCGGCATCACATACGGCTCGCGGTACTTGCGGGTCAGGTAGCTGTTGGCCTCTTCGTCTCCGGGGAAGGTTTCGGTCTGGGGATCGAAGATCAGCTTGCGCCCGGTCCGGTACGAGATGTTCGCCAGGTGCGCCAGGACGGTGGACTTGTGACCGTCCAGGATTTCGGCATGCAGATCACCACGCTTCCGTGACCGGACACACCGGATGAAGTTCTCGAAATGGTTCTCTTCGGGCTCGCCGGTTGGAGGGATCTCCGGGCCCGGGAGGTACCCGCGCCGCGGGAAGCTGGCGTTGGGTATCGACTCATCGACTCCGGGCACCCGCGGCGGGCGGTTTCGAGGCGTGAACTTTCCCAGGACGGCATGCCACCCTTTCGCCGAGGAGAGATATCCGTTGTCGGTGTAGAACACATCTCCGGTGCTGCGGATCCCATCGAAGGGCGGCGTGTAGAGGTTCGTCAGTTCGACTTCGAGGATGGTGCCGTCTTCGTACTCGAAGCTGGCGCTTTGCACGTTCGGCGTCTCCTGGTCGGAGTCCCACTGGTAGTAGCCCCCGAAGGAGTGGACCTTCACCGGGTGGACGTCCTTGCCCATGCCCCAACGGGCCACGTCCAGCTCGTGGACGCCCGAGTTGCCGATGTCGCTGGTGGAAGTGTCCCAGAAAAAGTGCCAGCCATAGTGGAAGCGGCTGATGTTGAACGGCCGGTACGGAGCGGGACCCAGGTAGATATCCCAGTGAACGCCTTTCGGGATGGAAGATTCCTTGTGGTGCCCGATGCTGCCGCGGCCTTTATAAAGAAATGCCTTCGCGCGATAGACGCCGCCGAACTTGCCGGAGCGCAGGAACTGCATTGCCGCCCGGTCCGCCGGATCGCTGCGGCGGTTCAGTCCCACCTGGACCATCCGGCCGTACTTGCGGGCCGCCTGGACCATCTTGCGCCCTTCCTCGATTGTGTAGGAGACGGGTTTCTCCACATAGACGTCTTTGCCCGCCTGGCAGGCCCACACGGTCTGGAGGGCATGCCAATGGTCTGGCGTAGCGATCGAGACGGCGTCGAGCTCTTTATTCTCGATCAGCCGGCGGAAGTCATACTCCGTCTTGGGCCGGTAGCCCGCCAGGTGCTCCACTTCGGCGACGGCCGTCTCGAACAAGCGTTCATCGACGTCGCAGAGCCATGCAACGCGGACGTTCGGGATCTTGGCGAACGCACTGTAATGGACTCTTCCCCGGCTGTGGATCCCGACGACGGCGATGTTGATGGTTTCGTTCGGACTTCGCTGCGCCCACCCGATCCCGATGGCCGGGGCCGCAACGGCGGCGCCCTTCATGAAATCTCTGCGTGTGGTTTGTTTCATTGCCAGACTTCGACACCTCCGACGTGCTTGATCCTATCACGGTCGGGCGGCGGAGCCGGGTGGGAGCCAGGGGAGGACCTGGTTTCGGGGGAGGCGCCGGTGCGGCCCGGATCACTCCGGCTGCAGTTCGAAGCTGAGGCCCCGCTCAGAATTGAGCCGGCGCGTCAGCTTCAGGTCGATCAGGTCCAGGGAAGCCTGATTGTGATCGCCTTTGGGGGTGATGTAATGTAACGTGCCGTCCTCGAGCCAGTAGCCGATGGCCGGGTAGATTGTGCCATCTCTGAACGCAATGAGGTAGAGAGTCGGCTCGGCGTCTTCTTTCTCCACCCGGGAATCTGCGTTATGAACGACGGGGCTTGTCACCGTGCGGTCGGGAACCGGAGCGTGGAAGGTCTGCAGGCCGCCTGAGGGCTCCGGCAGGTTCTTGCCGGAGTACTCTCTCACCACCGGCTGTGCATTGGGTGCGGTGTAGTACTGGTTGATGATCACCGGCGGCTGTGGTGGACTGCTCTGCTGGATGTTGACGTAAATCTGTTGCGGCGGCGAGGCGTAGCCGCCCCAATAGCCGCCGTAGAACACCGGCACGGGGTAAACAATGGCCCTCGGGCGCCGGGCGAAAACGCCCCGGCGGAGCAAGTGCGCCCGCGATCCGCTTACCGTGGCTCCGAGCCGGTCGGCGAAGCTCGGCACGTGGGTGATCGGCGGGCCCCCTGTCCCGGGGAACAGAATGTTGCCGAAGCCGCTGCGCGCGCTAAGCGACCGCTGGGCGAAATTCGCGTGCGGGTGGGCGAAGACGCCGCGGAGCTGCGCCCCCAGCGGAAGCGCCGCCATTGCCCCGGCTACCAGGAATACGCCCGCTGCCCGCATCGTTTCCCTGCCTTGAGAATACAGTTTGCTGTCAGTGAGACGCAAGAGCCGGGTGGCGGGTTCCAGGTTGCCGAGCTGCCCGCTTCCTGGCGCCGCCGGCCGCTTCGCTTGCCGTTCGGCCTCCAGGCCGTACCACAATAATGAACAGTGATGACGCGGCGGATCCGCCAGACCGCAGGCTATGCCGGGGCCGTGGCCGGCTGTTTTCTGTTGGCTCTGGCGGCGGCCTGGACCACGTTCGGGGTCCAGATCGACAACGACGCCTATGACTTCTTTTTCCGTCTTCAGGCGGCTCCGGGGGGCCGGTGCCGATCCATCATTCTTGCGGTGGATGAGCGGACCCTGATCGAAATGGGCGGACTTCGCCGCCTGCGCGAAATCGTTGCTTCGGGTCTGGACGCGCTGGCCGCCGCCAGGCCCAGCGTAGTAGTGATCGACTTGATCCTGGCCGACGAGGCCGACCCGGACCAGGATGCGCGACTGGAGGCGGCCTTGGCGCGGATGCCGAACCTCGTGCTGGCGGCCGATCTCATCCCCGGCGGCTGGGAGGACCCACTGCCGCGATTCCGCCGCCACGCCGCTGCCGTCGGCCATGTCCACGCCGATCCGGACCCCTACGACAATGTGACGCGCCGGATCCCGTTGGAAAAGGCGGCGGGTCCGGACCGGCGCTGGGCGATCGCGCTCGAGGCGTTCCGTCTGTCCCGGGGCGGTGGGGAGATCCTCGAGTCGCCGGAGCAGATCGAAGTCGCCGGACTCACGATTCCAGCGGCGCGCCGTGAGGCCCGCCCTCTGTACCTGCACTATTTCCGTGGCGCCCCCGACGGCTCCTCGCCCATCCCGACGATCAGTATCGCCGCCCTCCGCGCCGATCCGTCTCTGGCCGAGCGGTTCCACGGCCGGGTGGTCTTCGTCGGGGTTACCGCCCAGTCGGCCGCCGACGACCGTCACATGACGCCTTACTCGGCCGGGCGCCCGATGCCCGGCGTGGAGATCCACGCCACGGCGTTCGAGACTCTGGCCCGCGGGCTGATCCTTACCCCCGCCAAGGACTCGACCGTCTTCTTGATGTGCCTGGCCATCGCCGTGTTCGCCGGGCTCATCTTTGCCTACCGTTCCGGGTGGCCTGCGTACGCGGCGGGCGGCGTCCTGGTTAGCGCGGCGCACCTCTTGCCGTACGTGTTTTTCCGTGAGGCTGTCATCTTTCCCTACGCGCCGCCGGTCTCAACCGCGTGGCTCTGCGTCGTCGGGGCGGCGACCTACCAGCACTTCGTCGTCCGGCGGCGTCTCCGGGAGTCCGAGACGGCGCGTTCGCGTTATCAGCAGGCGATCCATTTCGTCACGCACGAGATGCGGTCCCCGCTGACGGCGATCCAGGGCTCGAGCGAACTGATGGGCCGCTATAACCTGCCGGAAGAGAAGAGCAAGCAGTTGGCCCAGATGATCAACGCCGAGTCGAAGCGCCTGGCGCGCATGATCCAGACCTTTCTGGACGTCGAACGGCTCACCGAAGGCGAGATGCAGCTCAGGCGGGAGCCGTTCCTCGTCAGCCGAGTGATCGACGCCTGCCTGGAGCGGGTCCGCCCGTTGGCCGAACGTAAGCGCATCCGCGTGAAGCTGGGCGATTTCGACGACGCCACTCTTACCGGCGACCGGGAGCTGATGGAGTACGCCGTCTACAACCTCTTGAACAACGCGGTGAAGTACTCGCCGGCCGATACCGAGATTACGGTCTTCACTCGGGCCGAGGACGGGGTGTTCCGGCTCTCGGTCCAGGACCAGGGCATCGGGATGAGCGAGAAGGAGCTGAAGAATATCTTCAAGAAGTTCTACCGCACGAAGAAGGCCGAGGCTTCCGGCGAGGCAGGCACCGGCATCGGCCTGTCGATCGTCGAGCAGATCGTCACCCACCATGGCGGGAGGATGGAGGTGACAAGCCGGCCTGGAGCCGGATCCTGCTTCACGATCGTCCTTCCGGGGCGCTGACTCCACGACCCTTTGCAACTTTTGCCCACGCCGGGCATCGTAAACTGGTGGACCGTCTTACTGGGACGAGACTCGAGATGAGAACCACCCGCCTTGCCTTGTTGCCGGCTCTGATGCTGGCTGTTTCTGTCGTATGCCTCGCCGGGGACGCGGCGCCGGCGCTCGTCGGACCTCAGGAATTCCAGACGCGGCTGAAAGCGGCCGGCGACCAGGCCGTGCTGCTCGATGTCCGGACGCCGGCCGAGTACGTAGCCGGACACCTGACGGGAGCGCTCCTGCTGAACGTCATGGACGCTTCCTTCGAGAGGCGCCTGGAAGAACTTCCGAAGGGCCGGGTTTACTTCGTCTACTGCCGGAGCGGCCACCGCAGCCGCCGGGCCGTCAAGGCGATGCAGGCGGCCGGATTCCGCCACGTCGTTGAATTGAAGGGCGGCATCCTGGCCTGGGTCTCACAGCACATGCCGCTTTGCCGGCCGGCCGTCGAGGTTCCAAAGTGAGTGCCGTGGCACGCCACGTACGTCCGGCTCCACCGGCGGGGTGATCGTCCCTCGAAGCATCCGGGGGCGGCGCCGGCGGAGTTGGGTCGACAGTCCGGACAGAGAGGCCAAGGAGAGACTCAATGAAGCACTCGAAACACGTTTTCGGACTCTTCACTGCGTTATTGCTGTTTCTGCTTCCTTCGGCGTTCGCCGGGGGCCTGGACGGCAAATGGGAGTTCACCTTCGACACCGAAGTGGGACCGCGAACGTTCGTCATCACGTTGCAGACAAACGGCGAGAAGATCACCGCCAAGATCGACGCGGACACCCTCGAGGGTGAGGTGCGGAGCGGCAAGTTCACCGTCCGCGGGGACTACTACGCCGCGGAAGCCGGCTACACCGGAGACATGCTACTCGAAGGCGCTCTCGAAGGGGACAAGATCACCGGCAAAGGACACTGGGAAGACTACGACTTCACCTTTACCGCCAAACGGCTGGAATGAAGCTGCAGCCCGCCAACGGGCTTCCGGTCAATGGCCCATCGTCTTCCTCACGTAGTCGCGGCTGATCTTGAAGCTCTCGCGCAGCGGCCGCGTAGGACGGAAACCGGGCGAGTGCGCCAGCTCGATGGCGAGGTCGCCCGAGAACTGAATCTCTTTCAAAGCGTCGCTGACGGCCCGGTAGTCGATGTCGCCTTCGCCCAGGGCCTCGGCCCAGGAGCCGTCGCTCTTCCGGTCCCGCAGATGGGCATAGACGATGCGCTCGGCGTAGCGCCGGAGGAAGTCCGCCGGGTCTACCCCTGCGGCGGCGAGCCAGCCGATGTCCGGGCCGAGCTGCAGGTCGGGGATGCGCTGGAGAGTACCCCGCAGGTCGTATTCGTCGTCCCGAATCTCGTACGTGTGGTTGTGAAGCACCAGCCGGATGCCGTTCACCGAAGCCCGGTAACGGATCCGCCGCAAGATGTCGGCTTGGGCGTCGAGTTCGGCCTCGGTCTTCTTGCGCCCGGCGTCGCCCGCCGAGACGCCCACCAGCTCCGCTCCCAGGCGTCGCAGCTTGTCGAACAGCCGGTCGGCGTACTCGAAGATCTCCTCGTGGCGCGTGGCGTCCCACATCGGCGCGCTGTAAGAGGCCCCGATCACCGGCACGCCGTGCTTGTCCGAGAGCTCCAGGATCCGGTCGACGGCGCCCGGCGGCTCGAGCGTTGTGTGCATCACCTCCAGGAACTCGATGCCGGCATACGCCATGTCCGAGAAGATCTGGCCGAGAATGCCACTGACGTCGTGCCTCGGCCGGTCTGCCGCGTAAACCCAGATGTGGGCCCCGACGCGCACCCGGCGGGGTTCGGGCTCGAGCGTCTGTGGCGGCGGCACGCACGCCGGCAGAGCCAACGCCGCGAGCGATTGTAAAAGCTTGCGGCGCGTGGGCTTCGCCATACCTGGATTGTGGGCCGTGGCGGGGCGGGGCGCAACCGCCCGACGGCTTCTCACGCCTTCGGGTGGGCCTTGTCGTAAATGGCCATCAGCTCGGTAAGGGAGACCTGCGTGTACTTTTGGGTGGTCGAAAGACGGGCGTGGCCGAGCAGCTCCTGGATGGCGCGCAGATCCGCCCCCTCGGCCAGCAGATGGGTGGCGAAGGCGTGGCGCAGGGTGTGGGGATGAATGGATGGGTCGCCGCCGAGCAGCACGGCGTAGCGCTTGACGATGGCGCGGATGCTTCGGTCCGAGAGGCGCTTGCCGTGCTGGTTCAAAAAGACCGCCGTTTCGCCCGGCGCCGGGCGCCGCTTTGCCAGCCACTTCTCGAGAGCCTCGACGGCTTTTTGGGGTATCGGCACCTCCCGCTCTTTCTTGCCTTTCCCCCGCACGCGGATCCAGCGCCCGGCCACGTCGAGGTCTTCCATGTTCAGCCCGGCCAGCTCGCTCACGCGGAGGCCGCAGCCGTAAAGCATCTCGAGGATGGCGCGGTCGCGCTCGGGGTATTTCGTCTTGATCTCGCTCGCCGGCAACTGGTCCAGGATGCGGTTGGTTTGCTCGGCGCTGGGTACCCGGGGCAGCAGCTTGGGTGTCTTCGGCGTGCTCACCAGCTTGGCCCGGTTCACTTCGATGACGCCGTTGCGGACGAGGAACTGAAGGAACGACCGCACGGCCGCCATCTTGCGCCGGATGGTCACCGCCGCCAGCCTGCGGCGATAGAGGTCGCCGAGCCATTCGCGGATCGCCAGGGCGTCGATCGAGCCGGGGGCGGGCGGCTCGCCGCCGGGGGGCGTGAAGTACTCGAGGAACTGGCGCAGGTCGGCGCCGTAGTTGCGGACGGTGTGCTCGGAGGCGTTCTCACGCTTCAGCTCTTCGAGGAAGCGGTCGATCTGCTGCTCGAGTTCGCTCATCGGCTCACCCGCGGGACGCCGGACTCCCGGCCGCCGCCCGGGCCTCCTGTTCCGCCAGCCACGCTTCCAGCGCCTCCAGCGCCCGCCGGCAGACCTCGGCGCGCCTGGCCTTCTTGTTGCGCCCGAGCCGCCGGCGCGTTTCATCATCCAGCGGCGGCAGCAGGTCGAAGGTGATGTTGGCCGGCTGATAGTGGGCCGGGTCCGCTCCGGAGATGTAGCGGCAGAGCGAGCCGAGAGCCGTCTCCCGGGGCGGGGCCTGCGGCTCCTCGCCTGCGGCCAGCAGGGCGGCGTTGCGCCCGGCCAGCAGGCCGGTGGCGATCGACTCGACGTAGCCCTCGATGCCGGCGATCTGCCCGGCGAAGAAGATCCGTGGCTCGCTGCGCAACTGGAGCGTCGGCTCGAGCAGCGCCGGGGCGTTGATGTAGGTGTTGCGGTGGATCTGCCCGTAGCGCAGGAACTCGGCGTTCTCGAGCCCTGGAATCATCCGGAAGATGCGCTTCTGTTCCCCGTACTTCAGGTAGTTCTGGAAGCCGACCATGTTGTAGCTGTCGGCCCGCAGGTTCTCCTGGCGGAGCTGCACGGCGGCGTAGGGGCGCTTGCCGGTGCGCGGGTCGATCAGGCCCACGGGCTTCATCGGGCCGTAGCGCAGGGTGTCGCGCCCGCGCCGGGCCAGCTCTTCGATGGGCAAGCAGGCCTCGAAGTAGGGGATGTCGTCGGGGATGTGGGGCGAGTGGGCCTGGGCCTCGAGCAGCGCATCGACGAAGCGCTCGTATTCTTCTTGATTCAGCGGGCAGTTCAGGTAGTCGCCGGTGCCGTCGAGCGACTTGCCGTAGCGGGACGCCCGGAAGACCACCGACATGTCGATCGTCTCGGCATCGACGATCGGGCTGATGCTGTCGTAGAAGTAGAGCCGCCCGGAGCCGGTGAGCCGGGCGATCTCGGCCGCCAGGGCGTCGCTGGTGAGCGGGCCGGTGGCGATGACGACGATGCCGTCAGCCGGCAGCCGCGTTACTTCCTCCCGCCGCACGGTGATGCGTGGATACGCTTCGATGGCGCGGGAGACGGTCTCGGCGAAGACTTCGCGGTCTACGGTGAGCGCCTGGCCACCGGGCACGCGCGCCTTGCCGGCCGCCTCGAGCAACAGGGAACCGAGGCGCCGGAGTTCCCGCTTCAGCAGCCACGGAGCGGTGTTCTCGGTCTCGGACTTGAGCGAGTTCGAGCAGACCAGCTCGGCCAGGCGGTCCGTCTGGTGGGCCGGCGTCGAGCGCACCGGGCGCATTTCGTAGAGATTGACGTCGAAGCCGGCCTGGGCGATCTGCCACGCCGCCTCGCAGCCCGCCAGCCCCCCTCCGATGACGTGGATCTTCGGCATCCGTTCGATTTCCATTGTACGGGGCCTCAGCGCTCCGGCCCCGCGCGCCGTTGGGCCAGATGGGCGTAGGCGGGAGCGGTCTCCAGGCGCCGGTCCTCCAGCGGGCCGCCCACGGTGAAGTGGTAGAGGCTCTGCCAGGAGCGGTCGCGGATGCCCAGGGTGGCGTGCATGGCGTCGTCGAAGAAGCAGCCGATCCCGGTGCCGCGGAGACCGGCCGCCTCGGCTTCCAGATAGAGGACCTGCCCGATCACGCCCGTCTCCCAGAACAGCCGCGGATAGATGGCCGGGCCGCCGCGGCGCAGCGTCTCCTCGAACCGGGCCAGCATCCCGAGTGAGAAGACCCCGTCGGAGGCGATCTCCTGGTGACAACTGATGGTGCGGGCGGCCTGCCGGGTGTCGGCCGGCAGGAGCAGGTACAGCGGCAGCTCCGGAGGGCAGCCGTCGGGCCTGTGCCAAAGAAAGTCCGGGCGCAAAGCGCGCCGCAGTGCGTCTTCGTGGGCCGGCTCGCGCACCAGAACGTAAAGTCCGGCGTCGAGATCTGCGACGCGGTGGACGAACAAGGCCAGCGAAACCGCCGGAGGCCAGGGCAGGACGCCGTAGGGGACCGGCTGGGGCATGAGCCGCACCAGTAGGCGGTAGAAGGCCTCGCGCGGCATCTGCGTCTCGCCGTCCATGGCGACGGCGCTGCGGCGCCGCCGGATGATTTCGTGGGCCGGAAGGCCGCGGTCGTCGAGAGGCGGCAGGTCTGGGAACCGCCGGCCGGGCGGGTGCTGGAGGCCGGGGCTGGCGGTGGCGGCCGCTACTTCGTCGATCACCGGCCAGAGGCGGTGCTCGGGGCTCAGGCGGTTAGGGGATCCGAGCCATTCCGAGCCTTCGAGAGAATCGAGTCCTTCGCTGGTGAAGCCGCCGGCGGCGCCCTCGGGCGTGAGCAACAACAGGCAATCCGGGTGCTCGGTCTCGGGGCCCTCCTGGGTGTGGACGCCGAGCAAACGGGCAATAGTCTCAGCCGGAACCGAATCGACGAGTTGCGCGCGCCAGCCCAGGCAAGCCGCCGAGAGGGCCACCGCGGCGATGGCGTGGCCGCAGTCGTGCTGGCAATAGCGCCAGGCGCGCTCGCCGTACTTCCAGGCCTCGCGCCAGTGGATGGAGGTAAACCCCACCAGGGCGCAGCCGGGGGCCAGGCCGGGGACCGCCGCCAGTCTCCGGCGCAGCTCCAGGCCATGTTCGTGCGGCGCGTAGTGATATACGGCCGGCTCCTCGCACAGCCCCTCGGCCGGGCCGCAGACCAGGTAAGCCTCGGTAGGGTGGAGGTTGCCGCTCGAGGGGTTCACCCGCAGCGACCAGCGCGCCTGGATTCGGCCGTCCAGCCCCCGCACCTGCTTCCAGGCTGACAGCGCCAGGCTGAAGAAGAACAGTTCACTGATGGAATCCCCATCCAGCGGGCGCGGCTCTGGCAGGCGGAGGTAGAGGGAATCGCAGGTAGGCTCACGGCGAAGCTCGGGCAACGGCAACTCCACCAGCGGCGCTCCCTCATAGCGGCGGAACGGGTCCGGCTGGTTCGCCCAGTCGAGGTAGCCGGGGGAACGGGCGTAGCGGTCCAGGTGGTGTTTCGTCTGCTCGTGGTAGCGGAAGACGGTGTCGAGGGGCTCGGGCATATCGAACGGGGCGCCGTTACCTGATGATAGCGGGCGCCGGACCGGCGCGGGGCTGGGCGGCCGTCTCGGAGGGAATCGCCCCCGTCTTCAGGCGTTCGCCCGAGCGATTTTCGCCGGGAATCTCCGTAGCGTGGGAGTATGGGGACTCTCGCGGCGCTGCTCGGCATCGCTCTGTCCGCTCATATCGTCTCGATCGATGACTACCCCTTGCGCCGGGGCTGCGCGCCGGACGAGCCGGTGGTGGCGCACTTGAAGCGGGGCGATCCGGTAGAGATCCGCTTCCGGCTGGCGGGCTCCGGGGGCGGCTGCTACAAGGTCCGGGTCCAGTCCGGCGAGCAGGTGCTGGAGGGCTACGTCTCGGCCGACGCATTGAGCGACGTCGAAGCGTTCGACGAGGCCCGGCGGGCCGCGCCGCTGACCAGCGCCCCGGCGATCATCCGGGCCGAGGGAAGCGGGGTGGTTCAATCGGCGGCGGCCGGCGGCGCTCAGGACCTCGGGGCCCGGGCGGCGCAGTTGATCCAGGCGAACCGGCCGCGGGAGGCGCTGGAGCTGCTCGAGCGCGCCGTTCGGTCGTCGCCGCAGGACTCGGGGTTGCTTTCACTCGCCGGCTACGCCGCCTACCGCGCCGACCACCCCCGCCTGGCGGTGGACTACTGGGAGAAGGCCCTCGCCCTGCGTCCGAGCGCCGCGGTGCGCCGGATGTACGAGGCCGCCAAGAGGGAGCTCGAAGAGGATCGCAGCGGCCAGAAGCTGGTCGGGACGCGGTTCGCCCTTCGCTATAACTCCCGCCGGATGAAGCCGGAGACGGCGCGGAGAATCGTGGCCATGCTCGAGCAGGAATGGTCGCGGATCGCCATGGAGCTCGGCTGCCGGACCGAAGAGCGCATCGTGGCCATCGTCCAGACGCCCGAGGAATATCGCCGCACGACCGACGCGGCGGAATGGAGCGCCGGCCAGTACAACGGGCGGATCCGGGTGGCGGCCTCGGACCAGACGCGGCTCGACGAGCGCACCCGGAAGATCTTCGCCCACGAGCTGGTGCACGCCTGCCTGGCGGGGCTGGGCGAGTTCCCCGTCTGGCTTCACGAGGGCCTGGCCCAGAAGCTCTCGGGTGAGCGCCTCGGCGCTTACGAGCGCGGGATGGTGCGGCGGATGGCCGCTCAGGGGCAGTTGCCTCGTTTGGAAAACCTCAGCCAGACCTGGGCGCGGATGAGTACGCTGCACGCCAAAGTGGCTTACTCGACGGCCTTGATGGCCATCGAGCTCTTCCTCGAGGAGCACCCGGCGCTGGGCGTGCGCAACCTCGTGCACAACCCGCATCTGGTAGTCCAGATGCAGAACGAACTCGACCGCCGCCTGCAGGCCCTGCAAAGCGCGAAGCGCTAGAAACCGCCGCCCGGGCGCTGCTCAGACCGGCTCCCACTTGCCGGAGCGGGCCGCCCGGAAGACGGCTTCGATCACCGCCATATTCGCCCGCGAGTCCTCGAGGGGCACGGGAGCTTCGCGATCCTCCAATACGGCCTTGGAGAAGGCGTCCGCCTCGACCGTGTACTGGTCGCAGACGGGGAATTCCTCGGTGCGGATGGTGGCCCCGGTAAGGTCGCCTCCTCGGTCGATGAAGATGCGCGCCGGCCGGTCCTTTGGGGCGTTGAAGGGGATCTCGACTTCCAGCCGCGCCTTCGTGCCGAAGGCCTGCATGCGCTGGTAGGGTACGAGCTGGGTGGAGACGGTCCAGGTGCACTGCCCCGAGGGGTAGTCCAGGACGGCGGAAGTGAGCCGGTCCGTGCCGAATTCCGGATCGCGCTCGAGCACCGCCGCCACCCGCACGGGCTCTTCGCCGAAAAGGAACCGCGAGAGGTGGATGGTGTAGCAGCCGATGTCGTAGAGGGCGCCGCCGCCCGCCTCGGGGATGTTGCGGATGTTCTTCGGGTCGCGGTTGTAGTAGCTGAAGAAGCCGGTGATTGCCCGGAGCTCGCCCAAGGCGCCCCGGCGCACCAGCTCCCGGGCCCGGACCCACTGCGGGTGCGTGCGCACCATGAACGCCTCGCCGATCTTCACCTTGTAGCGGTCGCGGGCGGCGATCATCTCATCGACTTCGGCCACGTTCAGGGCGATCGGCTTCTCGCAGAGCACGTGCTTGCCTGCGGCGGCGGCCCGGACGGTCCACTCCAGGTGCAAATGGTTCGGCAGCGGGTTATAGACGACGTCGATTTCCGGGTCGGCCAGCAGCTCTTCATAGGAGCCGTACGCCTTGGGTATGCCGAGCTTCTTGGCGGCCTTGCGCGCTTTGGCGGGATCGCGGGAGGCGATCGCCGCCAGCTCGGCGTACTGGCAGGCGGGGATGGCGGGCAGGAACTTGGTGAGCGCGAACTGCGCCGCTCCCAGGCAGCCCCAGCGGAGTTTCTCGGCCATGCAAGCAGAATCCCACGGCCGGACGGCGTTTCGCAATGCCTGCACGCGGCCGTCCTGGACCCTTTGGAACGGAATGCTAGGATGGTGGTTTCGGCGCGGCGGGGCGGCTGGGCTCGCCTGGCGCTCTTTCCCGGAAGACCTGGAATCGAGGAGTGTGAATGCAAGCGCAAATCGGTGTGATCGGCGGTAGCGGGCTGTATTCGATGCCCGGATTCGAGGCCCAGCGGGAGGTGACGATCGAGACGCCCTGGGGTCCTCCCTCGGACGCCTACATCGTCGGCAAGCTGGCCGGCAAGGACGTCGCCTTCCTGGCGCGCCACGGCCGCGGCCACCGGCTGATGCCCTCGGAGCTGAACTTCCGGGCCAACATCTGGGGCATGAAGAAGCTGGGGGTGGAGCGCATCATCTCGCTGAGCGCCGTGGGCTCGCTCAAGGAAGAGCACCGGCCGCTCGACTTCGTCCTGCCGGACCAGTTCTTCGACCGCACCCGCGGCCGCGCCTCCACCTTTTTCGGCGAAGGGCTGGTGGCGCACATCAGCTTCGCCCATCCGGTCTGTCCCCAGTTGATGGAGGTGGTGGCCGAGGCCTGCCAGGCGAGCGGCGTAACGGCGAAGAAGGGCGGCACGTACCTGTGCATGGAGGGTCCGGCGTTCTCCACCGTAGCCGAGTCGAACGTCTACCGGAGCTGGGGCATGGACGTGATCGGGATGACGAACCTGCAGGAGGCGAAGCTGGCCCGGGAAGCGGAGATCTGCTACGTTACCGTCGCCATGGTAACCGACTACGACTGCTGGCACCCGGACCACGACGCGGTCACCGTCAGCGAGATCGTGGCCAATCTGCAGAAAAACGCCGAGAACGCTGCGAAAGTGGTGCGGGCGGCGGTGGAGGCGATGCCCGGGGAGCGCACCTGCAAGTGCGGCAGCGCCCTGGCCCACGCCCTGATCACCGACAAGCGCGCCGTGCCCGAGGAGACCCGGAAGAAACTGGAGCTGCTCATTGGCAAGTACTTCACCGACTGAACAGGCCGCCGCGGTCCTCGAGAGCTGCCTCAAGGGCGAACCGCCGCCCAGGGAGCTGTGGCGCGGGTTGGTGGCGGCGGCCGCCGGGGAGGGCGAGCCGGCGGTGGAGGCCAGCGAGGCGCTGTTCCAGGGAGTGGTGGAGCCGCTGGCGGACCGCTTCGACCCGCCGCTGTGCCGCCGCTACGCCGAGCTGTTCTCGGAGGCCATCGCCTACTGCGTCTCCGGGTGGGAGGCGGCCGATCTGCTGGAGCGGTACGGCTCGGTGCGCCGGGGCCGCTGGTACCGGGCGGACCGGGGCGCCCCCGAGGCGGTGGCCGTCCTCTCGCGGGTGACCCTCGGGGCCGACGTGGCCGTCACCAGCATCGTCCTCGACGCGGTGAAGAAGCGCTTCCCGAACGCGCGTATCCTCTTTGCCGGGCCGCGCAAGTGCTGGGAGTTGTTCGCCGCGGACCGCCGCATCGAGCACCTCGATGCCCCGTACCTGCGCCGCGGCGCTCTGAAAGAACGGCTGGACGCAGGGCTGCGGCTGCGCCCGGCGCTCGAGAGCGAAAACCTGCTGGTGATGGACCCCGACTCGCGCCTTTCCCAACTTGGCCTGCTGCCTGTGTGCGACGAGGAGCGGTACTTCTTCTTCGAGAGCCGTTGCTATGGCGGCGAGAGCGACGACTCCCTGACGCAGCTCACCCAGCGCTGGTGCGCCGAGGTTCTGGGGGTTGTCGATGCGGTGCCGTTCATCGCTCCGGTCGCAGACGCCGGGGCGAGGGAGGCCGAGGGGGCGGTCACGGTGAGCCTGGGCGTCGGGGACAACCCAGCCAAGCGCCTGCCGGATCCGTTCGAAGAAGAGCTGCTGAAGGGGCTCGCCGGGCTCGGCTTGCCGGTGGTCATCGACAAGGGCGCCGGGGGCGAGGAGGCCGAACGCGTCGAGCGCGCCGTGGCTGCGGCGGGCGGCGCGAACGGCCGCATCAAGGTGTGGGAAGGAGCGTTTGCGCCTTTCGCCGCGCGCATCGCCGCCAGCCGCCTCTACGTCGGCTACGACTCGGCGGGCCAGCATGTGGCCGCGGCGGCCAGGACGCCCCTGATCTCCGTTTTCGCCGGCTACCCCTGCGAGCGCTTCGTCCATCGCTGGCGGCCGACGACCACGGCCCCCTACCGCGTCCTTGCCGTCACCGGTGCGGATTGCAAGGTGATCCTCGACCGCGTGCTGGAGACGGCGCACCAGATGCTCGGGATCTGCTGAGCCACTCCGGCGCCGGCCGCTCCGCTGCGGTTCACCCCGGCCTCGCCGGGCCGGTGGATTCGCGCACGATCAGCTCCGGATCGATCACCACCTCCCGGCCTTTCGGATGGCCGCTTTCCTGCGGAATGAGGGCGAAGGCCGCTAGACGCGCCATGCGGTCCCGGGGCACGCTCACGGTGGTCAGTGCCGGGTAGACGTGCCGGGAGAACTCGATGTTGTCGAAGCCCGCCACCGAGACGTCGTCAGGCGCTGACAGCCCGTGGCTGCGCAGCTCAGTGAGCACGCCGATGGCCATGAAGTCGTTGGCGCAGACGACGGCCGTGGGGGCCAAGCCCGACCGCAGCACTTGCTGCAGGGCCTGGCGGCCTCCGTCGGGAGAGTCGTCGCCCTCTTCGATGACGTAGCGCACGTCGGCGGAGTGAAGCTCGGCGGCTTCGGTGAAGGCCCGCTCGCGCTCGCGGGCCGCCGCCAGGCCCAGATGGTGGCCGAGGAAGGCGAACCGCCGGTGGCCCAGGCCGTAGAGATGCTCCACCACCCGCTGCATCCCGGTGGCGTAGCGCACCTTGATCGCCGACATGCGCTCGGAGGCCCAGCCGCCGTCGCAGAAGACCACCGGCAGCTTCGATTCCCGCAGCTCCTCGACCACGCTTTCGTCGGCCTCCGCGACGGCGATCAGCAACCCAGCGGCCCGCTGGCCGACGAGGGTCTCGATCACTCCCAGGAGCCGCTTCCGGGAGTAGTCGCTGTGTTTGAGCACGACCTCGTAGCCGTGGCGGGCGGCCTCGGTCTCGAAGCTGCGGAAGATGTCGATGAAGAAGGGGTTGTCGATGTTGGAGGCGACCATGCCGATCATCCGGCTCTTGCCCCCGGCGAGCGTCCGGGCATGGAGATTCGGCTGGTAGCGGAGGCGGCGCGCCGCCTCGAGCACCCGCCGCCGGGTGCTCTCGCGCACCGGACCGCGGTTGTTGATTACGCGGGAGACCGTGGCGGTGGACACCCCGGCCAGCCGGGCGACTTCTTCGAGCGTCACATCCTTCGTCCTCGTCGCTGGGATGGAAGCGTTTCCGGGCGCCGCGGCCGCCTCGCGGCCCCGGAAGCGACGCTATCATGCCACAGTTCTCGAGCCCAGTCCACCGGAAATTGCGCCGGCCCGAGACCGCTGGTCAGGCCAGCGACAGCGCCGCCTGCAGCATCGCCCGGGCGTAGCCCACGTTGTAGGCGAGTCCGGTGTAGCCTCCCCCGCCGGGGTAGTAGGGCTTGAAGTCCCGTCGTTCGCGATCGGCGTCGAGCGCCCGCGGGTGCTCCGGGTACAAGGCCCGGGGGTACTTCAGCTTCACCAGTTCCCTCATCACCGCGAACATGTCCACTTGGCCCTCGTCCGGGAAGACCTCGACGTACTTCTCGT
Source organism: Solibacteraceae bacterium (assembly GCA_026984795.1). Lineage (GTDB taxonomy): Bacteria > Acidobacteriota > Terriglobia > Bryobacterales > Bryobacteraceae > JALSRK01. Next base: position 89,628 of record JALSRK010000050.1, read on the forward strand.
AAGGTTTGCGGACGCGCACGTTGCGGAAGTGGGCGTGGTTGATGCGGTCGCGGGCGCCGAAGTAGCGGCAGACCTCGACGGGATCCTCGCCCAGCTCGCGGGTGACGCCGCAGTCGAAGGTGATCCCGTTCGCCGGGCTGGGGACGATCTCGATCAGGCGCTTCCAGCCCGCCACGGTGGCCATGATCTGCCCGGAGCCGCGGCTCACCGGGGCCGGCGGGTCGTTGGGATGCAGCGCCAGCCGCACGCCCGCCTCCTCGGCCACCGGAACCACGGCCTTCAAGAAGTACGTGATGTTGTCCCACATCTCTTCGAGCGAGTGGGCGCCCTCGTCAGGCAGCGGCGGCAGGTCTTTGACGCGGTCGTAGTCGAACGCCGTGAGTCCGGCGCCGCCCCGGCCGGTTTCTTCGTAGTAGCCCTCCACCAGCCGGTGCGCGTAGAAGTTGTACTCGATCACTGGGAGCCCGGCTTTTCCGGCCGCCCGGATCGACTGGCGGACCTTGTCGATCTCCTCGTCGCGGCCGGGCCGGCCGTAGATGGTGTTCTTGAAGCCGCCGATCATCATGTTGCAGAGCGTCAGGCCGCCCTTCTTGAAGTGCTCGATCCGGCGGCGCACCTCCTCCTCGGTCCAGGGGATCTTCGGCCCGCCGGTGAGCACGTAATCGACGCCGAGCTGCTTGATGCGCCGCATGCCGGTCTCGTCCAGGTCGGCCCGGACGCCGAGGCAGATCTTCGGCGTATCGGGGCCTTCGGTGATGGGCCACTCCTTCTTCGAGGTTTCCTTGGCCGCTCCGAGCGAGACCGCCGGGGCCGCGCCGGCCGCCGCCATGGCCTGCAGGGCCCGCCGCCGGGATAGGGATCTCATCGCCATTTGCCTCCTTGTCGGGATTGTGCGTCCTATCCTATCCCGAAACCGGCGCGGCCTACACGACCGTTTCCCGCCGTTTTCGAAGCCTCCGGCGCTGCCCCACCGCCGCGGGTACAATGTTTAGAAACGCGCGTGTCCGCTTTCGGCGCGGCCCGCGCGTCCCTCCCGCGTGCGGCAAGCAGGCAGGAAACAGACCCTATGAACCGACGAAACAAGGACAACCCGAGCGGCACGGCCGCGGCCGGAGCGAAGACGCCGGGAGCGAAGTCCGGCCCGCCGGGGGCGCCGGCGTCGAACTTCATCCGCGACATCATCATCCGTGATCTGGAGACGGGCAAGTTCGGCGGGCGGGTCCACACCCGGTTCCCCCCGGAGCCGAACGGATACCTGCATATCGGCCACGCCAAGTCGATCTGCCTGAACTTCGGCCTCGCCGATGAGTTCGGCGGCAAGTGCAACCTGCGCTTCGACGACACGAACCCGACCAAGGAAGAGCAGGAGTACGTGGACTCCATCATCGAAGACGTCCGCTGGCTCGGCTTCGATTGGGAAGACCGGCTGTTCTTCGCCTCCGACTACTTCGACCAGCTCTACGAGTGGGCCGTCCAGCTCATCAAGGCGGGCAAGGCCTACGTTTGCGACCTGACGGCCGACCAGATCCGCGAGTACCGCGGCACCCTCTCGAGCGCCGGCAAGGAGAGCCCGTACCGCAACCGCTCGGTCGAGGAGAACCTCGAGCTGTTCGAACGGATGAAGGCCGGCGAGTTCCCTGACGGCTCGCGCACGCTCCGCGCCAAGATCGACATGGCGCACCCGAACGTGAACATGCGCGATCCGGTGATGTACCGCATCCTGCACGAGCGCCACCACCGCACCGGCGACAAGTGGTGCATCTATCCGACCTACGACTGGGCCCACGGGCAGTCGGATTCGATCGAGGGCATCACCCATTCCATCTGCACGCTGGAGTTCGCCGACCACCGGCCGCTCTACGACTGGTTCCTCGACGCCCTCGGCGTCTACCATCCGCAGCAGATCGAGTTCGGCCGCCTGAACCTCACCTACACCGTGCTCAGCAAGCGCAAGCTACTGACGCTGGTGGAGAAGGGCTACGTCCGCGGCTGGGACGATCCCCGCATGCCCACCATCTCCGGGATGCGCCGCCGCGGCTACACGCCGGAGGCGATCCGGAATTTCTGCGAGCGCATCGGCGTGGCCCGCACCGACGGCGTGGTGGAACTCTCGCTGCTCGAATACTTCGTGCGCGAAGACTTGAACAAGCGCGCTCCGCGGCGGATGGGCGTGTTGCGCCCGCTGCGCCTGGTCATCGAGAACTACCCGGAGGACCAGGTCGAGGAGCTGGAGGCCATCAACAACCCGGAAGACCCCTCGGCGGGCACGCGCAAGGTGCCGTTCTCCAAGGTTCTCTACATCGAGCGGGACGACTTCCGCGTCGAGCCTCCGCCCAAGTACTACCGGCTGGCGCCGGGCCGCGAGGTGCGCCTCCGGTACGCCTACTTCGTCACCTGCACCGGCTATACGGTGGACGAGGAGACCGGCGAGGTCACCGAGGTGCGCTGCACCTACGATCCCGCCACGCGCGGCGGCAACGCGCCGGACGGGCGGAAGGTGAAATCGACGATGCACTGGGTCTCGGCGGCCCACGCCATCGACGCCGAGGTCCGGCTCTACGACCGGCTCTTCACCCGGGAGAATCCCAACGACGAATCCGAAGGCAAGGACTTCACCGCCTATGTCAACCCGAACTCGCTCGAGGTGCTGGCCGGGTGCAAGCTGGAGCCCAGCCTGCGGGAGGCCCAACCCGGCGAGCGCTACCAGTTCGAGCGCCTGGGCTACTTCTGCGTGGACCCGGACTCGGCGCCGGACCGGCCGGTCTTCAACCGCACCGTGACGCTGCGCGATACCTGGGCCAGGATCGAGAAGGCGATGAAGGAGCGGAAAGCCTGAGGCTGCCCGCGGGCGCCGGCGGCCGGCCCGGGGCCTTGGCGCGCCCGCGTAAGAATACGGACGATCGGCAATGAACATTCTCGGAATCGGAGGAATCCTGGACGAGGCCGCCTGCGCGCTGCTCACCGATGGGGAGCTCAAGGCGGCGGTGGAACAGCGGAAGGTAATCCGCTACCAGCGGCGCGGGGCGCTACCCGAAGAAGCAATTCAGGCCTGCCTCGAGATCGGCGGGCTGGAGCCGGACGAGATCGACTCCGTGGCCATCGTCAGGCCGCTGGCCACCGGTCCGGAGTCGGTTTTTCATCTGAATCTGCGTTCGTGGTTCCCCCGCAGCCAGATTGTGCTGGTCGAGCACCAGACGGCCCACGCCGCCAGCGCCTTCTACGCCTCTCCGTTCGAGGAGGCGACCATCCTGACGCTGGACCGCGTGGGCGATTTCCGCTGCGGCGCCCGCTGGATCGGCTCCGGCAACTGGCTGCAGGTGGACAAAGAGCTCTACTTCCCGGACTCCCTCGGAGACCTCTACGGCCGCGTCACCGCCTTGCTGGGCTTCGAGCCGCGCGCCGACGAGCACAAGGTCCAATGGCTTTCCACCTTCGGCGAGGACCGCTTCCGGGACGTCTTCCTGGACATCCTGTCGTTCGGTGAATCCGGCTGGCCCCGGGTGAACCGCTCCTACTTCGACGGCGACCGCCTCACCCACGGCGGCTTCAGCGCCCGCTTCTACGACCGGATCGGGCTGCCGGACGGCGCCGAAATCCCCGAGTCGCTGCGGCCGGTGATCGCCGCCAGCCTGCAGAAGGCCGTCGAGCAGATGGTCGTCGAGATGGCCGGCAAGGGCGAGAACCTCTGCCTCGCCGGCGGTCTGATGTACAACGTGCTAGTAGTCGCGGCGCTCGAGACCAGCGGCCGCTGGAAGAACGTCTTCGTTCAGCCCGCGGCCGGCAACTCCGGCACCGCCCTGGGGGCCGTCTTCTACGCCTGGCACAACGTCTTCCAGCGCACGCGGCGGCCCAGCATCGGCAATCTCTGCCTCGGGCCGGACTTCACCGCCGAAGAGGCCAAGCGGGTGCTCGAGAACTGCAAGTTGCGCTTCCGCTACCTGCTCACCACCAGCGAGCTGATCGACAAGGCCGTCGAAGAGATCCGGAACGACAAGATCATCGCCTGGATGCACGGCCGCATGGAGTTCGGCCCCCGGGCGCTGGGCAACCGCAGCATCCTGGCCTCGCCGCTGAACCCCTATTCGACCGAGAACCTGAACATCTACATCAAGCACCGCGAGCCGTTCCGCAAGTTCGCCGCTTCGGTGCCCGAGGAGCTGGCCTCGGAGTACTTCGACGTCGGGCCGAACGCCCGCTTCATCGCCACCGTGGGCCGGGTGAAGCCCGAGCACAAGGAGACGCTGGCCAGCGCCGTGCTCGGCGAGGACCTGGTGCGCGTGCACACCGTGCGCCGCGAAGACCACCCCGTCTTCTGGGAGCTGCTGCACGCCTTCAAGCACGCCACCGGCCTGCCGATTCTCTACAACACGTCGTTCAACCTGCACGGCGACCCGCTGGTCTGCACCCCCCGCGACGCGGTGCGCAGCTTCTACTCCTCGGGAATCGATTCGATGTTCGTGGGCCACTTTTTCCTGGAGAAGTGACGCTCCGGGGTGCGCCCGGCTGGGCTCTACTCACCAGAAGTAGACGTAGAAGGCGGCGATCACCGCCAGGATCACCGCCGTGTGGAAGACGTCCCAGGCGTTCCAGCTTGCCCGGGTCTCGGCGAGTTGCTCGGAAGTGGCGGAGGCGAAGGTCAGGCCGCGGATCTTCTCTTCCTCGGGCGGCGGGGTGAACCGGCTCACCACGAGAATCAACGCGATGGTGAACAGGAAGAGAAAGATGCAGTAGTGGAGCCAGTTGACGGCGATGAAGCGCCCGATCAAGCTGTCCGGAGCAAAGTGCTCCTGGAAGATGACCAGCGCCAGGCGCAACATGCCGAGTACGAACCCCGTGACCAGCCCCACGTAGCCCGCCGCCGGCGTGGCGCGCTTCGAGAAGACGCCGAGCAGGAACACGGCGGCGATCCCCGGGGCGATGAGCGACTGCACCTGTTGCAAGTACTCGTAGAGCACCCCGGCGACGTACTTCATCACCGGGATCCACACGACGCCCAGAACCACCACCGTGGCCGTTGCCGCCCGCCCGACGAACACCAGGTGGCGCTCGCTCGATTGCGGCCGCCATCGCTTGTAGAAGTCCACCGTGAACAGCGCCGCCGAGGAATTGAACAGCGAGGCGAGCGAGCTCATCAGCGCCGCCACCAGGCCGCCCACCACGACGCCCTTTACCCCGGCCGGCAGGAGCTGGGCGACGAGCGCCGGAAATGCCTGGTCCGCCGACGGCACGTCGATGACGCCCTGCTTGTCGAGCGACAGCGCCACCATGCCCGGCACCAGGAAGATGAAGACCGGCAGCAGCTTCAGGTAGCCGGCGAAGATCGTTCCCCGGCGGGCCTCCTTCTGGTTCCTGGCCGAAAGCGCCCGCTGCACGATGTACTGGTCCGTGCACCAGTACCAGAAGCCGATGATCGCCGAACCGAACAACACGCCCGTCCACGGGAAGTTGGGATCGCTGGCCGGCCGGATCAGGTGGATCTGATCGCCCACATCGGAGAGGACCCGGTGCCATCCTCCCGCCGCCGAGAGTCCCACGAAAAGGATCACCACGCTGCCGATCACCAGCACCGGGGCCTGCAGCACCGAGGTGTAGAGCACTGCCTTCATGCCGCCCAGCACCGTGAACAGGCCGGTGATCAGCACCAGCCCGATGGCCCCGATCCAGAAGAAATCGACGCCCAGGAACTCGTCGATGCCCAGCACCGTCTTGAAGACCACGCCGCCGGCGTAGACCGTCACGGCCACCTTCGTCAGCACGTAGCTCACCAGCGAGATCACCGAGAGGAACGACCGCGCCTGCGGGTTGAAGCGCCGCTCCAGGAACTCCGGCATGGTGAACACCCGGCTGCGGGCGTAGAAGGGCACGAAGACCCAGCCGAGGATCAGGATCAGCCAGGCGTGCATCTCCCAGTGGGCCATCGCCATGCCGCTCTCGTAGCCGGCCCCGGCCAACCCCACCAGGTGCTCGGAGCCAATATTAGAGGCGAAGATCGAAGCGCCCACGGCGATCCAGCCGGCGTCGCGCCCCGCCAGGAAATAGTCGGCCGTATCCTCTTCCTTCTGCCAGAGCACCCAGACGACGATCGCCGCCAGCAGCCCGAAGAAGGCCCCCAACACGATCCAGTCGAGAGTTCCGAAGGCTACCATCCGCTTGCCTCGCTTGCGCCGCTGCCCGCTGAACCTCCGGGCGCGAAGGCACGATTCTACTCTCGCCGCCGGACCGCTGTCCACGAGTCGCATTCCGGTCCGCCGCCGAGTGTGAGAGATTCTTGGGGGGAGGAACCGCAGATGAAGCTTTGTTTCGCGCCCGCACTCTTACTGCTCGCTTTGCCGCCTGCGCCGCTGCTCTCTCAGGAGACCGTCGTCGTCCGGCCCCAGGAGATCGACGACGTGCTGGTGAACCCCGGCATCGGCTTCACCACCTTTCAGCGCTTCAACGGCGACGACCTCAACCCCGGTACCAAGTGGACCGAGGGCTACCCCATCGAATACCAGCCGTTCGACGGCGACTTGACCAACAAAGACTACCCGATGACCTCCATCGCCTACTTCCGCGTCTACTGGCGCTTCATCGAGCCCGAGGAGGGCAAGTACCGCTGGGACCTGATCGACAAGGCGCTGGACACCGCCCATGAGCGCGGCCAGACCTTGATGCTCCGCATCGCGCCCCACGGCACGGAACTCGACAAGAACGACGTGCCGGACTGGTACCGCGCCATGGTCGGTCCCCGGCCCGCGGATCTGCCCGAGCGGAAGTGGCTCGTGGACCCGGAGGATCCCCGCTACGTGAAGTATTTCGGCAGGATGGTCCGCGCCCTGGGCGCCCGCTACGACGGCCATCCGGATCTGGAGCTGGTGGATATCTCCACCCTGGCGGCCTGGGGCGAGGGCGCTGGTTCGGAACGTCTCAGCGAAGCCACCCGCCGCGCCCTGCTCGACGCCTATCTCGAGTCGTTTCACAAGACCCCCCTGGTACACCAGCTCCAGGATCCCCGCTCCACCCGTTACGCCCTCTCCAAACGCCCTGTCGGCTGGCGCGCCGACTGCCTCGGCGACATGGGCGGTTTCAGTCCCACCTGGTCGCACATGCTCGACTACTACCCCCGGGCGCTCATCGAGACGGGCATGCAGGACGCCTGGAAGAAGGCCCCGGTGACCATGGAGGTCTGCTGGGTGATGAAGGTCTGGAAGGAGAAGGGCTGGGACGTCGATTACATCATCGACCAGTCGCTCAAATGGCACATCTCCTCGTTCAACGCCAAGTCCTCGCCGGTACCCGCCGAGTGGTGGCCGAACGTGAACCGCTGGCTGAAGCGCATGGGCTACCGGTTCGTGCTGCGGAAGTTCACCTACCCGAAGAGTGTCCGGGCTCACGGGAAGCTCTCGTTCACCTCCTGGTGGGAGAACAAGGGCGTTGCGCCCTGCTACCGGCGCTTTCCGCTGGCGCTCCGGCTGCGCGGCTCTCAGCGCACCGAGGTGCTGCTCTCGGACGCCGACATCACGTCCTGGCTGCCGGGCGATATCATCTACGACGGCGCCGTCTATGTGCCCGCCGGAATGCCGCCGGGGGAGTATGAGCTGGACCTGGCGCTGGTCGATCCGCAAACCCGCGAGCCGAAGGTGCGCCTGGCGATCGCCGGCCGCCGTGACGACGGCTGGTACCCGATGGGGGGAATCCGGATCGAATGACGCCGGAGACGCGCGGCCGCGCGGCGGAACGAAAGGCGCCGTGAGGTGCACTGTGTGTCAGAAGAAAGGAAACGCTATGCCGCTGTTCGTGAGCATCTCTCGCTTGTTCGTGTTCCTGCCGCTCATCCTGCTCGCCGGGCCGGCGGGAGCCCAGCCGGACGCCTCGGCCTACGTTGCCCGGAAGACCTTCGCGGACCTGCTGAAGATCCCCCTCGAGCCGCCGGAAGTCGAAGTCCAGGTCCACGGGACGCGGGTCGAGGAGGGCATCCGCATCGAGAACATCTCCTGGGAATCCCTGGACGGCGAGCGCGTACCGGCCTTCGTGCTGAGGCCGGAAAAGGCCCGGGGCCGCCTGCCGGCCATCGTCTGTCTGCACGGCAGCAGCGGCAGCCGCGAGTCGATGACGACGCGCGAGTTCGGCCGCGGCTCCTGGACGCGGCCCGGCAGCAGCCGCCCTCACACCCGCATGCTCGGCTGGGCGCGGGAGCTGGCGCGCCGCGGCTACGTCGCCCTCGCCATGACCCAACGCGGCCTGGACCGCCGCACGCCCCCGATCAACCAGCAGGCGAACGTGCTGCTGATCCGGGGGCGCACGGCCATGGGCGCGGTGCTCTACGAGATTCGCCAGGCGGTCACCCATCTGGCCTCGCGCCCGGACGTCGATCCCAGGCGCATCGGCGCCACCGGCATGTCCTTCGGCGGCATCACGGCGTTCTACGTTTGGGTGCTGGATGACCGTGTCGCGGCCGCCGCTCCCATCTGCGGCGGCGTCGGCTCGGTGGACCTGTTCGCCCGCCTGGGCAGCATCGGCTTCCACGGCACCTACTGGTGGATTCCCGGGATGCTCGAGAAAGGCGACCAGGCCGAGTTCGCTGCCGCCATTGCGCCGAAGCCCTTGATGCTCTGGGCCCCTACCGAAGACATCGGGATGCCCAAGGAGGCCGTGGACCGCTTCGTTTCGAGGCTGCGGCCGGTCTACGAGAAGGCGGGCGCGCCGGACGCCTTCGTCGTTCACCAGCCGCCGGGCCGGCACAGCTTCACGCCGGAGGCGTTCGACGCGATGCTGGCGTTCTTCAACGAAGTGTTCGGCCTTGAATGAGCGTGGCGGAGGACGCGGCGGAGAGCGAGCCGGCGAGGAGGGTTCTCAGGCGCTCTTCAGCGCGGTGAGGGACTCGGCGGCCAACTGGTCGGCCAGCGCCCGGAGCCCGGCGCTGACCAGGGCTTCTTCGTAGAGCTCGATCACCGGCTTGCCGGCTTTGGCGGCCATGGCGCAGGAATCCGGAGCCGGCGGGATCGATTTCACCACCGGGCGGCCCATCTCCCGGCTCAGGCGTTCGAGTTCCACCGGGCAGGCGAGCGGCGTCCGCTGTGTCGCCACCAGGCCCAGGAAGCCGGTGACGCCCCACGCCTTCAGCGTCTCGCGCCACTGCCGCGCCGCCACAAGGGAGCTTTCCTCGCGTTCCAGCACGAGGCCGATGAAGGCCGCCCGGCGGAGGCATTCCCGAAGGGCCTCGTCGGGCCAGGGCGCCAGGTCGAGCACGACGAAATCGGCCTGGCCGGCCAGCACCTCGACGATCCGGCCCGCGGCGCCGCCTTCCACCCGGCGGGTTTCCCGCCCGGGGGGCGGACCGAACAGGAACGAGAGGTGCGCCCCGGCCCGGGTGAGACAGCTCAGCACGCCCGCTTCGTCGATCGTATCGGCCGGGCGGCTCAGCAGCGGTCCCAGATGCGCGATCGGTCTCGTGTGGCCAGCAAGCATCGCCAGCGTGCCCCGCTGCGGCCGGATCTCGGCGGCGATCGCCGTCTTGCCCGAGGCGGCCAAACGGACTGCGACGTTCAGCGCTACGGTGGTGACGCCTGCCCCGCCCTTGGCGCCCAGGAACGCCAGCACGCGGCCGCGTTTCCGTTTGGGCGCCGCCGCGGCGGATTCGCGCAACTTCCGCCGCATCTTGCGCTCGCAGGCGTGGCGCAGCACCCGGCCCAACTCGTCCGGCCCGACGCGGCCCTTGACCAGGTAGTCCTCGGCTCCAGCGCGCACCGCCCGCAGGGCGAACTGCTCGTCGTCGAGTCCGGTGAGGATCACCACCGGCAACCGCGGGGCCGCCCGCTGGATGCGCGCGAACGACTCCATGCCGCCGCTGTCGGGAAGTTCCAGGTCGAGAAGCACCGCGTCGATATGGTGCTCCCGGAGCCGCTGCAGAGCTTCGGACATCCGTTCGGCGTGGATCACCAGGAATGGCCCCATGGCGGCCTGGCTGAGCATCTCCTCGGCGAGCTTGCGGTCGCCGGGGTTGTCTTCGACCAGCAGGACGGTGATGGGCCGGCGCTTCGCGGAGCTTGCTTGCGCGCGAGCCGGCGTGCTCCGTTCCATTCGCGCTTCCGGCCGGTCTTCGAATGCGCCGCTCATCCCGGATCTCCCGACAGCGCCTCACCCCCCGGCGCGGACTTCCGCCTGCCGGCTGAACAGCCGCCAGCCTTTCCATCCGGCCTTCCGTCCGGCCGGCTCGGGGACGGGCAGGCCCGTAAGTTGGGCGGCCAGCGACGAGACGGCCTTGCCGAATTCGCTCTCGGGCCGCGCCAGCCGTCCTTGGGTGCAGGCTTCGGTGAGCTCTTTCTCGGCCGAGGGCAGGCTGGCAGCCACCTGGGCCTTCACCACGTCCTCGAAGATGCGCTCGCCCTCGCGCCAGCGGCCCGCCCAGTTGCGCACGATGGTGACGGCCGCAGCCGGCACCCCGAGCTCCCCGATGGCGCCGAGCAGGCGCCGGGCGCTGTGCATCGCCGCCAGGTCCGAGGTGGTGACCAGAAGCACCCGATCGGCTTCCTGCATCACCACCGCCGTGTGGCGCGTGAGCCGGCCGAGGTCGGCCACCGTCCACGCGTAGCGGTTTTTGGCGAAGCGCACCAGGTGGCGGAACCGGCCCGCCGGCGGCAGCTCTCCCCGGCCCAGTAACGCCGGCGAGGGCAGCACGTCGAGCTGCTCCCGCTCGTCGACGAGCGAGCGCCAGAACGTCTCCTCCAGCCGGTGGACGTTCTCGACGGCGTCGATCAGCCCGTAAGGACCTTGGGTCTGCACCAGGAAGCCGACGTTGCCCCCCTCGACGTCGAGATCCATCAACAGGACCCGCTCGCCGTGCAGCCGCGCCGCCGCTTCGGCCAGATGGCAGGCCACGGTGGTCGAACCCGTCCCACCGCGGCTGCCCACCACGGCGATCAACTTGCCGCCGCCGGAATCCCCGCCCGGGGGCTCGTCGCGGCGTCCGGAGCGGTGGTGCCGCACCACGGCATAGCGCAACGCCTGCGCCAGGCGCTCGGCGTCCAGGTTGTCCTTCACCAGGTAGTCTTCGGCCCCCGCCTCCACGGCCGCCACGGCCATCGCGTCGTCGTCGTTGCCGGTGAGCAAGACCACCGGCGTCCGCGGCGCATAGGACCGCATGGCGGTGAAGGTTTCCAATCCATGGCTGTCCGGCAGGTTGAGGTCGAGGGCGATGACGTCGAAGGAGAATTCGGCCACCTGGTCGAGCGCTTCGAGCAGCGTCTCGGCCCGGCGCAGGGAGAAGCCGTCCGGGTCCGCCTCGGCCAGCATCTCTTGAAACAGAACCGCGTCGCCGGGGTTGTCCTCGACCAGTAGAACTCGCAGTGCTTGATCAGCCATTCGTTTCCCGCTCGCCGCAGCAGTCGTCTGATCCGCGGACAGGATGGCTCAGGGGACACGCCTGCCTGCCGCAGTCCACACTCCTCTCTTCGGACGGCTCACCGCGTCAGTACATCGGCGAAACGTTTTAACCCCCCGCGCGGCGTACGGCATAGAAAGGCCTTGCCGTCTCCGGAACCAGCGGGGACGCTACACTGATGAGTTGACGCTCCTCGCACGCACAGCTCCGCTTGCCGCCACGTTCCTCTTTCTCATTCCTGGCTGTGGTCGGCGTGCCCCGGAAGTGGAGTTCGTCCATCCGGAAAAGAAAACGATCGTCAGCGCCGTGGAGACCAACGGGCGCATCGAGGCGGTGGACCGCGCGGTGATCGCGGCTCCCCGCACCGGCCGGGTAGCCAAAGTTCTCGTCCGCCGTGGCGACCGTCTGGCCGCCGGGGCCGTGTTGGTCGAGCTGGAGACGGAGGCGGACCGGTCTGCCTTGGCGGCGGCCGAAGCGCGGGTGGCGGAAGCCGAAGCGGCCCTGGAACTGTTGCGCCGCGGGGGGCCGGCTGGGCAGCGGGCCGCTCTCGAAGCCGAGCTGGAGACTGCCCGGGCGGAGCTGGAGTTCGCCCGTTCCGAGTTGGCAGCCCTCGAGCGTCTCGAAGCGCGCCAGGCGGTGGCCGGGGCTGAGACCGAGAAGGCCCGGGAGCGCCTGCACAAGGCCGAACTGCGCGTCGGGGGTCTCGAGAAACGCCTGGGCGCCCTCGTCAGTCCCGCCGAGATCGAGCAAGCCGAGGCGCGCCTGGCGGCCGCCCGCGCCGAGGCCGCGGCCATCCGCCGCCGCATCGATCTGGCCCGCATCCGGACCCCGGCCGCCGGCACGCTTTACCAGTTCGAGCTCCGCCGCGGCGACTACGTCGGGCAGGGCAGCGTCATTGGCGAAGTAGGCGACCTCTCGCGCCTCCAGGCCATCGTCTACGTCGATGAGCCGGACCTGGGCCGCGTGAAGCTCGATCTGCCGGTCGTCCTCACCTGGGACGCCCTGCCGGGACGCGAGTGGCGCGGCTCCGTCGCCCGACTGCCCACCGAGATCGTCGCCTACGGAACCCGCCAGGTGGGCGAGGTGCTGGTGGAGCTCGAGGAATCCGTAGAAGGACTCCCTCCGGGAGCCAACGTCAACGCCGTCATCCGCACCGCCGTCGCTCAGGACGCCTTGGCCATCCCACGGCAGGCGCTCGTCCGGCGGGGCTCGGAGACCGGCGTCTGGGTGCTCGAAGGCGACGTTGTCCGGTGGCGGCCGGTGGAAACCGGCGTCAGCAGCGTCACCGAGGCCGAGATCGTCAGCGGCCTGGAGGCCGGCGAAGCGGTGGCCCTTCCCGGCGGGACGCCTCTCCGCGATGGCCTCCGCGTCCGGCCGCGGATGCGTTGAGGGCCGCTGCAACCGGGTCATGCCTGCGCGCCGGCAGGACTTTGGGACACAATAACCGGCAATGAGCTATCGGCCTTCTTCCAACATCCCGCCTGGCTGGGGCCTTCATCGCCTCTTCTGGCTGGTCTTGAGCCTCGTGGCGATCCTCTGTGCTTCGGGCGCCCCGGCTCAGGAGTTCGATTGGGACGCCCTGCCGGCGGGCCGCTGGGTCCGCGTGCCCACCCGGGGCACGCCGGCGCCCAAGGTCTTCCACGGCGGGGCCGCCATCGCGCCGGAGCGTAACGAGGTCTATTTCTTCGGCTCCGACACGCACGCGCCGACGCCGCTCGAGAACGGCGAGTCGAACGCCCTGTGGCGGCTGAACCTCGAGACGCTCGCCTGGAGCCTGGACTACGAGGCCGATCCGAAGAACGCCTCTACCTACCTGTTGCTCGAGGGCGGCGTCACCGAGACGGTTTCCGGCCGGCCCTGGGCCATGCACACCTTCGATGCTGTGGAATGGGACCCGGAGGCCGAACGCCTGGTGGTCGTCAGCTTCCCCGCCCACACCCGCTTCCGGCCCCAGGAGCGGTTCCCGTTCTTCCGGGGGGACTGGTACAAGCGGCTCCAGCCGCTCCATTGGGAGTACGACCCGGAGACGAAGCGCTGGCGGCGCCTGCAGGTGAACGCCCCGAACCTCTTTGCCAAGGCGCTGTGCTGGGATTCGGACCGCCGGCAGCTCATCGGCCACGACGGCGAGCGCACCTGGCACTTCGACCGTGCGGCCGGCCGCTGGCACGGCTACGACGCCCCCACCGACCCTGGCTGGCATCTGGTGATGGTCTACGCCACGCACATCCGCCGCGCCCTGCTGCTCGGAAAGAACGGAGGCAGCGACGTTCTATGGGCCTACGACCCGGAGGCCCACGCGTGGTCGCGGGTGAAGGTTCAGGGCTCGTGTCTGCCCGCCAACGGGGCGGCCATCGCTTACGATACGCGCAACGGGGTGATGCTCTACCTGGCGAACGACTACGAGGACCAGTACCACAACCCGACGGGCCGCGCGGTGACGTTCCTGTATCACGCGAAAGCGCGGAAGTGGGAGCGGCTGGAGATCGAATCGCCGGAACTCTACGGGATGAACTACCTGATGCAGTACGATTCCGTCCGGAATGTCTTCTTGCATTTCGAGAAGAGCCGGACGAGCGGCGATCGCATCACGGTCTGGGCCTTCCGGTACCGCTGAGGGCCGGGATGCGTCGCTCAGCCGGCGCGCTTCAGCACGCTGGCGCTGATGAAGTCGCGGAACATGCGGGCGATGTTCTCGATCTTGATGTCCTTCGGACAGACCGCTTCGCACTCGGCGATGTTCGTGCAGGCCCCGAAGGCCTCGGCGTTCATCTGGGCGACCATCTTCAGAGCCCGGTCCCGGCGCTCGGGCTGGCCTTGGGGCAGCAACGCCAGGTGGGAGATCTTGGCTCCGGTGAACAGCATGGCCGAGGCGTTCGGGCAGGCGGCCACACAGGCGCCGCAGCCGATGCACTGGGCGGCGTCCATCGCCAGATCGGCCTTCTCCTTCGGCACCGGGATTGCGTTGCCGTCCGGCGCCGAGCCGGTGGGCACCGAGATGAAGCCGCCGGCGGAGATGATCCGGTCGAAGGCGCTGCGGTCTACCATGAGGTCTTTGATCACCGGGAACGCCTTGGCCCGCCAGGGCTCCAGGTAGAGCTCGTCGCCGTCCTTGAAGTGCCGCATGTGGAGCTGGCAGACGGTGGTGGAAGGCTGGGGGCCGTGGGGAATGCCGTTGATGACGAAGCCGCAGGCCCCGCAAATGCCTTCGCGGCAGTCGTGATCGAACGTCACCGGATCCTCGCCCTGCTCGATGAGCCGCTCGTTCAGCACGTCGAGCATCTCGAGGAACGACATGTGTTCGTTGACGTCCGGGACCTCGTAGCGCACCATCTTGCCCGGAGAGTTCGCGTCTTTCTGCCGCCAGATATGAAGTATGATCCGCATTACTTGTAACTCCGCACCGTTGGCTTCACGTACTCGAACACGAGGGGCTCCTTGTGGAGCTGGGGCCGCTCGCCGTCCCCCTTGTATTCCCACACGGCCACGTGGGAGAAATTCTCGTCGTCCCGGACCGCCTCGCCGTCCTCGGTCTGGTGCTCCTCGCGGAAGTGCGCGCCGCAGCTCTCGTCCCGCTCCAGCGCGTCCAGGCACATCAGCTCGCCCAGCTCGAGGAAGTCGGCCACCCGCCCGGCCTTCTCGAGGGTCTGGTTCAACATCTCGTTTTCGCCCGGGACTTTGACCTCTTTCCAGAATCGCTCCTTCAGTTCGGGCAGCAACTCCAGCGCCCTTTTCAGGCCCGCCTCGTTGCGGGACATGCCGCAGTACTCCCACATGATCTTGCCGAGTTCGCGGTGGAAGTAATCCGGCGAGTGTTTCCCATTCACCTCGAGCAGCCGGCGCGTGATGCCGGCGACCCTGTCGAGGGCCTCTTTGACTTCCGGGGCGTCTTTGCTGACCGGTTCCCTTTCCGGGTGTTCGCTGGCCAGATAATCACCGATCGTGTATGGCAGGATGAAGTATCCGTCGGCGAGCCCCTGCATCAGGGCGCTGGCGCCCAGCCGGTTCGCCCCGTGGTCGGAGAAGTTCGCCTCGCCGGCCACAAACAGGCCCGGGATCGTGCTCATGAGCTTGTAATCCACCCAGAGGCCGCCCATCGTATAGTGAGAGGCCGGATAGATGCGCATCGGCACCTCGTAGGGATTCTCGCCGGTGATCCGCTCGTACATCTCGAAGAGGTTGCCATAGCGTTCCTCGATCGTCCTGCGGCCCAGGCGCCGGATGGCGTCGGAGAAGTCGAGATAGACGCCGTTGCCTGAGGGCCCCACGCCGCGGCCTTCGTCGCAAACCCGCTTGGCCGCCCGCGAGGAGACGTCCCGGGGCGCGAGGTTGCCGAAGCTGGGATAAATCCGCTCCAGGTAGTAATCCCGCTCTTCCTCCGGGATCTCGTTCGGCGGCCGCTTGTCGCCGGGCTTCTTCGGCACCCAGATGCGGCCGTCGTTGCGCAGCGACTCGCTCATCAGGGTCAGCTTCGACTGGTACTCGCCGGAGACTGGAATACAGGTCGGGTGGATTTGCGTGAAGCACGGGTTGGCGAAGCCGGCGCCGCGCTTGTAAGCCCGCCAGATGGCCGTCGTGTTGCAGCCCTTGGCGTTTGTCGAAAGGTAGAAGACGTTGCCGTAACCGCCGGTCGCCAGCACCACGGCATCCGCCAGATGGGCTTCGAATTGGCCCGTGATCATGTTTCGGGTCACGATGCCCCGAGCCCGGCCGTTGACCACGACAAGGTCCAGCATTTCATGCCGCGGGAACATCTGGACCTGGCCCTGCGCCACCTGCCGCTGCAATGCCTGATACGCCCCCAGCAGCAGCTGCTGGCCGGTCTGGCCCCGGGCGTAAAAGGTCCGGGAGACCTGCGCGCCGCCGAACGAGCGGTTCGCCAGCGTGCCGCCGTATTCCCGGGCGAACGGGACGCCTTGGGCCACACACTGATCGATGATGTTCAAGCTCACCTGCGCCAGGCGGTAGACATTGGCTTCCCGGGAGCGGAAGTCGCCGCCCTTCACCGTGTCGTAGAAGAGCCGGAAGACGCTGTCGCCGTCGTTCTGGTAGTTCTTGGCGGCGTTGATGCCGCCCTGGGCCGCGATCGAGTGCGCCCGCCGGGGGCTGTCCTGGTAGCAGAAGCACTTCACGTTGTAGCCCAGCTCGCCCAGCGAGGCCGCTCCGGCCCCGCCCGCCAGTCCGGAGCCGACCACAATGACGCTGAACTTGCGCCGGTTCGCCGGGCTTACCAGCTTCATCTCGAAGCGGCACTTGTCCCACTGTTCTTCAATCGGACCTGATGGTATCTTCGCGTTCAACTCGAATCCCATAACCGACTCCGAAACCGCTCTAGCGAACGATGCCGGCCAGTACCGCCACCGGTATCGAAATGTTGCCCGCCACGATGATCACCGTGGCCGCCGTGGCGAACCTCCGGATCCAAGGCATGTACCTCGGGTGGTTCAACCCCACCGACTGGAACATGCTCCAGACGCCGTGAGAAAGGTGGTAGCCCAGCACGATCATCGACAGGATGTAGACCACCGACGCCGGCCAGTAGCTGAACCCATTGACGACGTTCGCGTACACGTCGATGTGGCCGTCGGCCGTATAAGCCAGCCCCCCGGACAAGAAGTCGCCAGTGGTGAAGTGGAGCAGGTGGTAGATGATGAAGCCGGCCAGCAGCGGCCCGCTCACGATCATCGTGCGCGAGGCGAAGCTCGCCTGCACCCAACTCTGCCGGATGTAACCCGTCGGCCGGGCCGCCCGGTTCATCCACCACAACTGCGCCGCGGCCGTGATGTGGAGCGCCACGGTCAGGAGCAAGAATCCCCGGATCGCCCACAGCAGGGGCCCCAGATCATGCAGCTTCGCCCCATAGGCGTTCAACTGCTCGGGCCCCAGGTAGATCTGCAGGTTGCCCAGCATATGCCCGATGACGAACAAGAAGAGGATGGCCCCGGTAACGGCCATCACGACCTTCTTGCCCACCGAGGCTTCCCAGAACCGGATCGTCCTTTCCCAAGTAGCGGCTGCAGCGCTCATAGGCTCTCCTGATGTTTACAACGTTATAGATGCTATCAGAATTGGGGTTCCGGGGAAAAGCATCCGGTTGGCGTCTTATTGGTCCGGCGGGCCCTCATCGAGGTGGAAGCGGTAAAGCTCGAAAACCGCTCGCCCACGGCTGTCCCGGACCGCTTCGAGGACCACCCGGCGGTAGCCGGCCTCGGCGGCGCATTCATCGACCAGCCTTTTGACCGCGGGAAAGACCCCCCGCCCCTCTGCATACGCAACGAAAATACTGCCCGGTCTGGCCACCCGCTCCAGCACTCGTCTCCGCTGAGCCTCGGTCAACGACCGAAGATCGAGCGGCGCCGCCGCCATCCGAATCGGGATCCGCCCTTCCGTCAACAGCAGCAGCGGGTTGTCGATGCCCCAGTCGGCCGCGTAGACCACCGCCGGCTGATGGCGTTCCACGGCCGGGGCCAGCCGCCACGTGGCGTCGCTCCACGCGGGTCCCGGCCCGAACACAATCAGCCCAGCCAACTGCTGGTTCAGAACGAGGATGTTGGATGCCGCAACTGCCAGAACCGCTGCCGCTATGATGCACTTCGCTGGCTTCCATCGCTCGATCAAACCGTCCACGGAAACCGCTGCGAAGGCGATGGCGAACGGCAAGATGAGTACCGTGTGGTGAGCGCTGCCGCCGGCATTGGCGGTGAACAGCATCTGGAGCCACGCGGCTAAGAATGCCGTGGCCAGCAGCCCCAACAGCCTCGCCCGGGGTCTCCGCAAGCTCAGTAGCGCAGCCAGAAGGGCGGCGGCGAGCAACCAGGGAAACAGCGTTCGCTGAGGATTCCGAGAGACCCTCGCCAGCCACAGCGACGCCGCCTCCACCGGCCCGTCCGGAACCACCGGCACTCTCGGCGGGGAGCCATAGTCGATCAGGAATCCGCCCACCGCGTTGCCTGCCAGGGTGTTCTTCATGATCGCCAGGTTCTGGCCGAGGTCCTCGGTGGTGTAGTGTTTGCCCCGGAAGGTCGGAAACCCCTCTGTCACGTTGAAGTAGATGAGTGGCAACGCCCCCGCCAGGAAGGCTCCGGCGGCGATCACCAGACGCCGCCGTGTGAGCAACGCCAGGAGAGGCCGGAGATAGAAGAGGATGGCCCCGAGACACAGGCCGGAGCAGGCCCACACGAACAGCGCTTTGTCCCACAGGGCCAGCCCCCAGCAAGAGAACCCCAGGGCCAGATACCGGTCGTCAGGCTGCCGGGCGAACCGCCCGATCGCCGCGAGACCGGCGAAAAGCAGCAGATGCTGCAGCGCCACCGGTCCCCAGTCGAACGTCGCCGTTAGCGCGTAGGTGACATCGGTAGCCAGCAGCACGGCCCCGATCGTCCCTGCCCGGCGGCCGGCGGCTGCGGCGAGGAACCGGTAGAAAAGCCATACGGCCAGGCACGCCGCCAGGAGCGCCGGCAGCCGCAGCGAGTACGGGGACGGGGGCCAAACCGCGAGGATCGGCCGGTAAAGCCACGCCTTCAACGCCCCCAGGTAGTCCATCAACATTGTCGGGATCGTTGCGCCGAACATCCGTACCGCCCCAGGGTTGGCTCCCGGCAGGTAGATCGCTCGGGCAAACAGCGCTTCGTCGCCCTCGATGCCCGGGTAGGGGATCATCGCCGTGGTCCACACGGCCATGGCGGCAATGGCCGCGCAAACCGTCACAGTGGGGGCACAGCCTTTCCGCGTGGGGAACCGGAATCGCTGGCTGGCGGTCACAAGCTTCCACGGTAGATGGGCCGGAGGCGGTTTTGCAAGCGGTGGGAGCCAGAGGATCGGGCCCCGTCTAGTACTCCCGCTCATGCGGTCCAGTGCTTCACCGCGTTGCGGAAAATATACCTTCGCGGTTGACATTCGGCGGGCGCGCCTTTAGAATTGCACTAAGCTCACATTTCAATGCTTGCACGGAGGAGAGATGCGCAGACTGTTGCTAGCGGCGGCGATGCTCTTGATTCTGGTCGGGAGCGCGGGAGCCACCATCGTCAACGAGACGAGTTTTCCGGGTACCGACTTTTCCAACACCGTGGGGGCCCCGACGGATTTGGGCGTCACTTTGGGTTGCAGCCCATTCCCCGCCTGCGTCCCGTCACCCCCGGGCTACACTGACCAGGTGAACGGCGCGCTGTTCGACCTGACCTCCCCGGTCGTGCTGAGTGACCCGACCGATGTCTTTTCCTTTACCACCGGTGCCATCGACGGCGTGATCCTGACCCTGACCGGCTCGGCGAACACCGCGACCGGCACTGTGGATCTCTACAACCCGGTGGGTACGCTCTTCGCCAGCTACTCCTTCTCTGGCCAGTTGACGAACTTCGACTTGCTTTCCGCCTGGGGACTCGGGACTTCCGGCGACCTGGTGGCCGATGTGCCGGGGGGCAGTTACGCGATCGGAGTCAACGTGACCAACTGGAATACCACCAACGGCACGCTGGCTTACACTTTCAATATCACTGCCGCGCCCGAGCCGGGCACTTACCTGCTGGTGGGGCTGGGTCTTGCAGCCTTGGCCTTGGTGCGCCGCCGCCGGGTCTGACCAGCGCGGCCCGCTACACCGGGATTTCTGGAGGCACCGGCGCAGACGTGACGCTGCGCTGCGCCTGCGAGCCGCGGCGCTTTATCCGTCGCCGGATCCTCCAGGCTGCTCGGGTACGTTTCGTAGCCCATCCGCCCCCACGGGCTCTGGCCGGGGCGATCAAGCCACCCATCCGGGTGGCGTAAGGGACTCGCCTGAGTACAACCTGTAGATTTCATAGTACTTAACCGCGGACCCCGGTATTGATCTGGCCGCAGACTGCCTTTACAATCAGACTGTATTCGAGAGCCCCGGCACGGGCAGGTTCTGCCCTCCGGGCGCAAGGAAGCGGACTCGACCGCAAGCGGAGGAGACATGAAACGGCTGCTGATTCCACCCGCCATACTGGCAATCTTCGGTTGGCTCTTGGTCCTGGGACCGGGGTGTGCCTTCGGCGGCGTCTTGTTCCTGGAAGACTTCGAAACGGACCTGTCGCAGTGGACCTCGGGCCAAGGCGTCATCGTCAACGATCCTTTGGAGGCCGATCAGGCGTTGACATTCACCGGCCTCAACGCGGGAGGAGATATCTGGACCGTCGCCTCCTTCACCAGCATTCCGGGTCAGTACATTCTCTCGTTCGACTACCTCGGAACTTGTGGCTCCCAGGGGTGCGGAGGCTTCGTCGGCTACGACCCCGGTGATGTCTGGCTGGCCGGAACCGGAGGATGGCCCTCCTTGGTCACTTTGCCGGACACCGGGCAGTGGGAGCACATTACCGTTCCTTTCACGGGCCCTGCCGGGATCAGTCTGAAGGTGGAGGACTGGTCCGGCGCCGGCGGCGTCGCCGGCGACGTGTACTTCGACAACTTCGTGTTGACGGCTGTACCGGAGCCGGCAACGTACGCGCTGGTGGGGCTCGGATTGTGCGCTTTTGCGTTGCTGCGCCGCCGGAGCGCCTGAGCCGCGCCTACGGCTATAGGCCACCGGCCACTCCCGTGGCCGATGTGCCGCTTGGCGGATGACTCAACTGTTTGTGTATCCCCGTCGGCGCTCGACCCCAAAACGTTGGTCACCGCGGCGCGACGAGAGTTTTTTCCCGGCCGTCAATCAGTTGCCCCGTTTCGGCGGCATCCCTGCATCCGGTTGTCGGCTAGGCTCAGGACGGTGGGATATGCCGTCAGCCGAGCCACTCCAGCCACTCCGAAACCGCCCAGCCCCCGGAACTATGGCGCTTGGTCCGGCTCCGGTCCGTGCGCCGAGGAATCTCCACCCCGGCACGGTGTTCAGGCGGCCTCGTGAGAGTTGCTGCTGCAGTCTAGGACACCTGCCTGGCCACATTTCCGGAGGCCGGTTGCAAAACGGACCCAATTTCGAACTAAGTATTTTATTTTCAATCTATTATGCCAGTTTGTTCTTCGCCGGATCTTCGCCTCGCTCCGGGCGTCCCCGCTGTCGCCGGCACGGGCCCAGCGTCCCGGCCGGCCCCCGGATTCATTGCTCCCCCGCCGCACCCCACGCCTCGAGGCGTTCGCGGTTGCTCATGGACGTGCGCCCTGGTCATGGAGCCCCTCCGGTGCGCCGGTCAGCCCTGGGCTGTCTCTGAGCCGGGTGCGTTACAATACGTCTTTTATGCCGGGGCTGCTGGAGGGAAAGAACGCGCTGATTCTGGGTGTTGCGAACCGCTGGAGCCTCGCCTTCGCCATTGCTCGAGCGTTCCGGCGCGAAGGCGCCGAGGTCGTTCTCACTTACCAAGGCGAGCGGCAGAGGGCCACCGTGGAAGACCTCGCTGACGAGCTTGGCGCCGCCGCTGTGCTCGCCTGCGACGTCACCAGCGACGAGAACCTGGACCGGCTTGCCGCCGACCTGAAAAGCTCCCCGGGCAGGCTGGACTGCGTAGTCCATAGCATCGCCTTCGCCAACCGCGAGGATCTCGCCCGGCCTTTCCTGGAAACCTCCCGCAGCGGGTACCTGCTGGCTCAGGAGATCAGCTCCTATTCCCTGGTGGCCGTCGCCCGCGCCGCCGCCCCCTTGATGCGCTCCGGCGGCTCCATCATCACGCTGAGTTACCTGGGCGCCTCCCGGGTGGTACCGAACTACAACGTCATGGGCGTGGCCAAGGCGGCGCTCGAAGCGAGCGTCCGGTATCTGGCCAGCGATCTCGGGCCGAAGAACATCCGGGTGAACGCCATCTCGGCCGGCCCGGTCAAGACCGCCTCGGCGAGGGGCATAAAGGATTTCTCCAAAGTCCTCTCCGGAGTCGCCCAGAAAGCCCCGCTGCGGCGCAACACCGACCCGGGCGAGGTGGCCGATGCCGCCGTGTTCTTGGCCAGCGAACTCGGACGGGGCGTCACCGGCAACGTCCTCTTCGTAGACGCGGGCTTCCAAGTGATGGGGCTGTGAACGCCCGGAGCACCGCCGTTCCGGGGGGTGTGATTTGACACTCTAGCTGGCAGATTCCTATGATGTTGTTGGCTGTAACCAACACGGCCTGGTGATACGTCGAACACTCCTCACGGACTGCCGGGTGGTTCGGCCCCCCGGGATTCCGGTATCTCGCTCCTGAGAGCCTCATATGATACAGGTCGAAGGTCTCACGAAACGTTACGCGCGCACCGTTGCCGTCGATAACATCTCCTTCTCGGTCGAAAAAGGTAAGATTGTCGGGTTCCTCGGTCCGAACGGAGCCGGCAAGACCACCACGATGCGGGTCCTCACCTGCTTTATGCCTCCCACGGAAGGTACGGCGCGAGTCGCCGGGTTCGACGTCATGCAGCAGCCGCTGGAAGTGAAGAAGCGCGTCGGCTATCTGCCCGAAAATCCGCCGCTGTACCCGGAGATGGAGGTCGTCGAATACCTGGAGTTCGTTGGGCGCCTCAAAGGACTGCAGGGCTCCGAGCTCAAGCGCCGCATGGGCGAAGTCTCCGAGCGGTGTGCCATCACCGACGTCCAGGGCAAGCTTCTCAGCAAGCTCTCCCGCGGCTACCGCCAGCGGGTGGGGCTGGCGCAGGCGATCATCCACAACCCCGACGTGCTGATCCTCGACGAGCCCACCGCCGGCCTGGACCCCAAACAGATCAACGAGACCCGGAAGCTGATCAAAGGCCTCGCCGGCGACCATACGATCATCCTCAGCACCCACATCCTGCCGGAGGTGGAGCAGACCTGCGAGGACGTCATCATCATCAACAGAGGCCGGCTGGTGGCCACCGATTCGGTCGAGAACCTGACCCACCGGCTGCGCGGCGCCGAGGTGCTTGCGGTGGAAGTGGCT
Source organism: Solibacteraceae bacterium (assembly GCA_026984795.1). Lineage (GTDB taxonomy): Bacteria > Acidobacteriota > Terriglobia > Bryobacterales > Bryobacteraceae > JALSRK01. Next base: position 112,809 of record JALSRK010000050.1, read on the forward strand.
CCCCGGGACGGCCCGCTCGAGGAGGCTGAGGTTCAGGGCCGCCTGGCGGGGATCGAGGGCGTGTCGCGCGTCGAATTCCGCGAAGGCCATAACGGGCGGTTGCGCTTCGAAGTAGAGACGGCGCCGGGCCGCTCGGTCCGCGGAGACCTGGCCCGGGCCGTCGTCGAGGCCGGCTGGGATCTGCATGAACTGCACGCTGCGGCCATGAGCCTCGAAGAGATCTTCCTGCAACTGACCGCCGCTGAGAACGAGGCCGGGGAAACGCCGGCCGGCGAAGGAGGTGCCGCATGAGAAACGTGCTCGTCATCTGCCGCAAGGAGCTGAACAGCTACTTCGCCTCGCCCATTGCTTACGGCCTCATGGCCTTTTTCGCCGCCATCGCCGGCTACTTCTTCTACGTCGCCACGGCCATCTTCGTCGCCCGTGGGATGGAGTCCCAGATGATGGGCCGCAGCTTTCCCATGGACGTCAACGAGTGGGTGATCCGGCCGGTGCTGATGAACGTCAGCGTCATCGGGCTGTTCCTCATCCCGATGATCACCATGCGGCTGTTCGCCGAAGAGAAACGCTCCGGGACGATCGAGCTGCTGGCCACCTCGCCGGTCCGGGATGTCGAAATCATCATCGGCAAGTGGTTGGCGGCGGTCATCCTCTACGCCTCGATCCTCGCCATTTCCGCACTGGACATCGCGGTGCTGTTCCTTTACGGCGAACCCGACTTGAAGCCGATACTGGTCGGGTTCCTGGGGCTGTTGCTGCAGGGGGCCGGCCTGCTGGCGATCGGGACTTTCCTTTCGACGCTCACCAAGAACCAGATCATCGCCGGTACAGCGACCTTTGCGGTTTGTCTGCTGCTTTGGGTCTTCGACTGGATCACGGCGTATGAGACCTCAACTTGGGCGAAGGTGATGTCCTACATGTCGGTGGTCACCCACTTCGAGTCCTTCGCCAAGGGGGTGATGGACAGCAAGGACGCGATCTACTTCATCACCGTCGCGTTCTTCGGATTGTTTCTGACCGCACGGTCGCTGGAATCGCTTCGGTGGAGGGCATGATGAAAACGGGCTGGTTGAAAGCGAGACAGACAAAGTACACGGCTTACGTTACCCTGTACGTCGCCATCGTGCTGGCGGCCGTGGCGGTGGTGAACTTCCTGGCGAACCGGCACAACTGGTCCTACGACTCCACGTCCAACAAGCGTTACAGCCTCTCGGACCAGACCAAAAAGATCGTCAAGAATCTCAAGACGGACCTCAAGATCACGCTCTTCGATCGCACCAGCCGCTTCGAGGAGGCCCGGGACCTGCTCGACCGCTACGACAACCTCTCGCCCAAGCTCAGTGTCGAGTACATCGACCCGGACAAAAAGCCCCAGATCGCCCGGGCGATGGGCGTCACCAGTTACGGCACCGTCTACGTCGAGGCCGGCGGCAAGCGCGAAGAGGCCCGCTATGTCACCGAAGAGGAGATCACCAACGCCATCATTCGGGTGTTGAAGGGCGGCAAGAAGACCGTCTGCGCGATCCAGGGCAGCGGTGAGCACAGCCTCGACGAAACCGGCCGCGAGGGCTATTCCGCTTTCAAAGAGCTGCTCGAGAAGAACAATTACGAGACGCGGACGATCTCGCTGCTGGAGAAGCCGGAGGTTCCTTCCGATTGCTCCGTGTTGCTCGTCGGCGGACCTCGCTACGACTATGTCGAGCCGGTGGTGAAGGCCATCGAGAACTATGTCCAGGCCGGAGGGCGGGCGCTGGTAATGCTCGACCCGCCGGTGCGCTTCGGGCAGGACACGATCGCTCGCAACCAGGCTTTCGTCAAAGAGCTCGAGAACTGGGGCGTGATCCTCAACGAAGACCTCGTGCTCGACACCTCGGGCATCGGCGGGCTGTTCGGCTTGGGTCCGGAAGTGCCGCTGGTCGCCGATTACGGAACCCACCCGATCGTGCGGGAGATGAAAGAGATCGCCACGGCCTTTCCTCTGGCGCGGTCCATCGATACCAAGAACGGTGTGGACGGAGTGACGGTGGAGAAACTCTTTTCGAGCACGTCGAACAGCTACGCCACCACCAAGCTGGATTCCCCGGAGATCGAGATCGACCCGAAACACGACAAGAAAGGTCCCTTCAACCTCGCCGTCGCCGGAACTATCAAGGTCAAGGCGGAAAAGGAGTCCGGCGGTGGCGGCAAGAAAGCCGACTCTCAAAAGAGTGACTCCGGCAACGGCAACCAGTCGGCGGACCAGGATCAGAAGAAGCAGGAAGACCAGAAGAAGAATGAAGGCCGATTCGTCGTGGTCGGTTCCTCGGGGTGGGTGGCGAACAACATGCTGCACTTCAACGGCAACCGGGACCTGGCGCTGAACATGATCAACTGGCTGTCTTCCGACGAGGATCTGATTTCCATCCGTCCCAAAGAACCCGAAGACCGCCGCCTGTCACTGACGAGGCAGCAGATGTCACGCATCTTCTACACGAGCGTGGTCGGACTGCCTTTGATCATCCTCTTGGCGGGCATCAGCGTCTGGTGGAGAAGGAGATAACGCGATGAAGGTTCGGGGACTGCTCATCGCCGCCATCGTACTGGTGGGCCTCACGGGCCTCCTTTACTGGTCTAACCAGCGGGAAAAGGCCAAGGAGAACGAACCGGCCCCGGATGCGCCCCCGAAGATCATCAACGTGAAAAAAGACGACCTGGCGCGGATCGAGATCAACAAGGAGGGCGAGAAGCCGGTCGTGCTCGAGAAGAGCGACGACGGCAAATGGAAGATCACCGCCCCCGAGCCGCTCCGGGCCGACGAATCCACCGTGGATTCCCTGGTCTCGACTCTGGCCGATCTGGATTCGAACCGGTTGATCGAGGAGAACGCCGCCGATCTGGCTCCTTTTGGGCTCGACAAGCCCAAGCTGACGGTGGTCGCCAAGCTCGAGGACGGCAAGGAGCTGAAACTGCTCGTCGGTGACGAGACCCCGACCGGGGGCAACTATTTCGTCAAGCTCGCCTCCGATCCCCGGGTCTTTACCCTGGCGAGCTGGAACAAGACTTCCCTGGAGAAGTCGGCCTGGGATCTGCGGGACAAGCGGCTTCTGACCTTCGACTCCGACAAGCTGACGCGCGTCGAGTTGACCGCCAAGGGCCCAACCATCGAGATCGGCAAGAACGCCCAGAACGAATGGCAGATCGTCAAGCCGAAGCCGATGCGCGCCGACGGCGGCAACGTCGAACAGCTCATCAGCAGGTTGCGGGACGCCAAGATGGACTCCAGCATGTCCGGGAAGGATCTGGGCGAGGCGAAGAAGAAGTTCGCCAGGGCCAAGCGCGTGGCGCTCGTCCGGGTGACCGATGCCGCCGGGACCCAGGAGCTCGAAGTCCGCAAGACTTCCGGCGGCGACTACTACGCCAGGAGCAATGTGGTCGAGGGCGTTTACAAGATCTCCTCTTGGGTCGGCGAAGGCCTCGACAAGGGTCTGGACGACCTGCGGAACAAGAAGCTGTTCGACTTCGGCTGGAACGAGCCGACGCGAATCGAGATCCACGAGGGCGACAAGACCGCTGTCTATGAGAAGCAGGACGACAAGTGGATGCGCGAAGGCAAGGAGATGGATTCGGTAACCGTCCGCGCGCTGATCGATGAGCTGCGGGACTTGAGTGCCGAATCGTTCCCCGAGTCCGGCTTCACCGAGCCGGAGATCGAGGTCACCGTCGTCTCCGATAGCGGAAAGCGCACCGAGAAGGTCCTGATTTCAAAAAACGGCGACCGCTACATCGCCAAGCGGGAAGGTGAGCCCTCTCTGTACGCATTGAAGGCTGTCGATGTGGATCGCCTGAAGGCGGTGGCCGAAGACGTCAAAGAAAAGACTGAAGAGTCCGGCAAGGGCGGGGGCAAGAAGAGCGGGTAGGACGGCGGCGGCGCCGGCGGGATGCGGGGGGCTGTCAGTCCCGGCCGCCCGGCGGCCCCGCGCCTCGTATTGGCGGGAGGGCCCTCGCTTTCTTTCTTCCGGGGACGGGCCGAGCGGCGGGCAGCTACAGTAGTGAGAGTCCGCCCCCGGCGGCCCGCTAGCGCCATGAAGACCGGCATCCTCACAGATCTCTATCAGCTCACCATGACCGCCGGCTATCTGCAGGCCGGCAAAGACCGCGACATCGCCACCTTCGAGCTCTTCGTCCGGCGCCTTCCACAAAATCGGAATTACCTGGTGGCGGCGGGCTTGGCCCAGGCGGTCGAGTACCTGGAGCACTTCGGCTTCGACGAGGAGGACATCGAGTATCTCCGCAGTCTCAGGCAGTTCGCCCGCTGTCCCGACGCCTTCTTCGAGCGCCTGCGCCGCCTCCGGTTCACCGGCGACGTAGACGGGGTGGCCGAAGGGACGATCGTCTTCGCCTCCGAGCCGCTTCTCCGCGTGAGAGCACCCTTGATGGAGGGGCAGGTCGTTGAGACCTACCTGCTTTCTACGATCGGCTTCCAGACGTTGATCGCCACGAAGGCATCGCGGCTGGTCGAGGCGGCGGGCGGACGCGCGGTAGTGGAATTCGGCACCCGGCGGGCGCATTCGCCGGAAGCGGGGGTGCTGGCGGGGCGGGCGGCCTACATCGGGGGCTGCATCGGCACGAGCAACACGCTGACCGGCCTGCGCTACGGCGTTCCGGTCTTCGGCACCGCCGCCCATTCCTGGGTTCAATCGTTCGAATCGGAGCTGGAGGCCTTTCGGCAGCTCCAGAAGCTGTTGGGCGAAGCGACGGTCTATCTCGTGGACACATACGACACCCTGGAGGGAGTGCGCAAGGCCGCATCCCTCGGCCGGCCGATCTGGGGCATCCGGCTGGATAGCGGGAACCTGGTGGAGCTTTCTCGTGCAGCCCGGCGCATCCTCGATGAGGCCGGTTTCCCCGACGCCAAGATCATGGTCACCGGCGACCTGAACGAGTACCGCATCCTCGAGCTGATGAAAGAGAAGCTCCCCGTGGATGCCTTCGGCGTGGGCACCGAGCTCGCGACTTCGGGCGACGCCCCCTCGCTGGGCGCGGTCTACAAGCTCGTGGAACTGGAACGGGGCGGTGAGAGGCGGTTCACGGTGAAGCTCAGCGAAAAGAAGCAGACGCTGCCCGGCGCCAAACAGGTCTTCCGTTACCGGGATCACGACTTGATCGCCTGTGCTTCCGAAGAGCCGCTGCCCGGCGGTGAGCGCCCCGAGCCCCTGCTCGTCCCGGTGATGCGCGCGGGCAAACGCTTGGCCGCCCTGCCGGACGTCCATGAGGCTCGCGAGCGGGCGGCGGCGGGTCTGCGGAAGCTGCCCACGGCTTACCGTAGCCTCTTTACGATCGACCCGCCCTACCGGGTGGAAATCAGCGGCCGCCTCGCGGCGTTGTACGATGAAATTCGCCGGAAGGTGGAGGGTAAGCTGGGATGAAGATGGTGTTCGTCGACGTCGATACGCAGTTGGATTTCGTCGTCCCGGCGGGGGCGTTGTACGTCCCCGGGGCGGAGAAGATCGTCCCGGCGGTGGCGCGGCTCAACTCCTATGCGGCCTCGAAGGGGATCCCGGTGCTTTCCACCACAGACGCCCACGCCGAGGACGACCCCGAGTTCCGGCAGTGGCCGCCGCACTGTGTCGCCGGCACGCTCGGACAGCGCAAGCCGGCGGGCACCCTCCTGGGCAGCCGCGGCGTGCTCTCCACACGTCCCGGCGACACCGCTGCCGCCGGCGTGCAGCAGATCATCGTCGAAAAACAGGCGCTCGACGCCTTCACGAATCCCAATCTGGGCCCGCTCCTCGAGCGGCTGGGAGGGGAGCGTTACGCCGTCTATGGGGTGGTGACGGAGTATTGCGTGCGGTGCGCCGCCCTGGGACTGTTGAAGAGGGGCGCTGAAGTGCTGGTCGTCACCGACGCCATCCAGACATTGAAAGAAGAGGACGGCCGGCGGGCGCTCGAGGAACTCACCGGCGGCGGCGCGAAACTGGCCACGGTGGCGGAGATCACCGGGGGCTGAACTGCGGCCGGGGCGGCCTCAGCTCTCCGCATCGACGGGTTCCGGCGGGGGGATCTCGACGACCCTGGCGTGGCGCCAGAGCCGTTCCAGGTCATAGTACTCGCGGGCGCGCTCGGAAAAGACGTGGACCAGCAGGTCGCCGTAGTCGATGAGGATCCAGTCCGCCCCTTCGTAGCCCTCGATGCTGCCCGCCCGTTCCCCGCGGCGCTTCAGAGTCATGACGATCTCGTCGGCGATCGCCTGGATCTGCCGGGGGTTCGAGCCGGAGCAGATGACGAAGTAGTCGGCCAGGGTAGTGACCTCCCGCAAGTCCAGCACCCGCAGATCGATCGCCTTTTTGGCCTCCGCCGCCCGGACAGCGATCAGCCAGTTGGGTGGATCTTGGGCGATGGCGAGCTGTCCGGCGGGATTCGTTCGCAGCGGCAAAACGGTTTTCGACGGCTTCTGATAGGTATGGTACTACAATCGGGGAAGATGAGGCTGATTCTCGCGGGGCTGTTGCTGGCGGCCGTGGGGGGCTGGGGCCAGCAGCCGGCGGAACCTCCCGGACTGGCGCAGGCGCAACGCGACGCCGAGCGTATCGAGAAACTTGTGGAAGCCGGTGCGCTGCCGCGGAAGGCTCTGGAGGAGGCCCGGCTCGTGCTCGACGAGGCGCGGGACGAGGAGGTGCTTCAGCGGACTCTGTACGGCCATGTGGGGCTCGAGGATCTCACTGAGGAACATGTGGAGGAAATGCTGGCCGCCGCGCGCCGGCTGGTCGAGCGCCAGCGGAGCGAGTTGGAAAAGGCGGCCCGGCTCGTACGGGTGGGCGCGATCCCGGAAAACCGCCTGGAGCCCTATCGGCAGGAGCTGGCGCGCCGCCGCCGGACCCTGGAACAGGCGGAACGGCGGGCGAACCTGTTCCGGGAGCTGCTCGAGGCAGCCCGGCGCGAACAGGAGCTGGACCGGCTGCTGCGCGAGGCCCCCGAGAGGGCCGCTGCCGTCGCCGAGCAGTTCAAGGGGAGCGGTGTTTTGCTCCCGTCGCAGATCCAGATCGTGGAGCTGGAGTTCGAACGGAAGTTCGGGCATCCGCTCCCGGTGAGCGCCCGGGGAGAAACGGCGGTGCACCGGGCCCTGGGGTTCGACCATCGCGGCCGGGTCGATGTCGCCGTCCACCCGGATTCCGAAGAGGGGGCCTGGCTCAGGAGACTCCTCGAACAGATGAACATTCCATATTTCGCTTTTCGCCAGGCCGTGGCCGGCAGCTCGACGGGAGCGCACATTCACATCGGCCCCCCGAGCGCCCGGCTCAGCAAGGGCGGCTGACGCGGCTTTCGGGGCCGGTCATTCGGCGAGGCGGATCACCATTTTACCGACGCCCCCGGCATAGGCTTCTACCTGTTCGAACGCCTGCTGGATCTCCTCGAGTGGGCGCCGGTGCGTAACGATGGGGGCGAACAGAGAGAGGTGGGAGCGGAGCAGTTCCACAGCCGCCGAGGTCTCGTGGTTCGAGCGGCGCACGGTGTAGAGGTGAACCTCCTTGCGACGCATGACGTGGTAGTCGAGGGTGACCCGGGCCTCCGGAGGGATCCCGGTGACGACGGCCCGCCCGGCGTTGCGCACGACGTGGAGGCAATGGTCGATGGTGCCCTCGCGAGCGACGCAGTCGATCGCCAAATCCACGCCCCGGCCGCCGGTGGCTTCGAGGATGGCGCGGCGGGGATCGTCCCGCCGGGGATTGACGGCATCGGCGGCGCCTGCGGCCCGGGCCAGCTCCCGGCGGGCCTCCACCGGCTCGATGGCGAAGATCCGCGAGACTCCGGCCAGCCGCAAGCAGGCGATGGTCAGAAGGCCGATCGGGCCGGCCCCGAAGACGGCGGCCGTTTCCCCCAGCCCGGGGCGGGCGAACTTCATCGAATGCAGCGCCACGGCCAGGGGCTCGAACAGCGTCGCGTAATCGAAGTCCATGCCTTCCGGGATGGGCACGGCGTTGGCGGCCGGCACGGTGACGTAGTCGCGGAAGTAGCCGGGGTCATTGGGCTGGCTCATGAAGCGCAGGCGCGCGCAGACGTTGTGACGGCCGCTGAGACAGTACTCGCAGTGGTAGCAGTAGATGGCTGGTTCGAGCATCACGCGGTCGCCTGGCGCGATTCCCCTCACGCCCGCGCCCAGCTTCGTGATCACGCCGGCGGGCTCATGGCCCAGAACCATCGGGTACGCGCTCGGGGTGTCGCCAACGGAGCCCTCGGAGAAATTGTGCAGGTCCGACCCGCAAACACCCACCGCCACGACGCGGGCTTGAACCTCCCCGGGTCCCGGTTCCGGCGCCTCCCCTCGGGTCAAGCGAAAGCGGTGGCGGGCGACGAGTTCGGCGATGCGCATGGAGAGCCGCGGGAGGAGGGTTACTTCTTGAAGAGATTGTCGAAAGCTTCGCGGGCGGCCTTGGGGTTCTGGGGAGCGGGGGCCTTCGAGACCGGTGAGGAGGCTACGCTCGTCGTGTCGCGGGCCACGGTTACGCGCGTCTCGAAGAACTCGCAGTCATTGGGTTTGTCCTTCGAGCCGATGCGCTGGCGGATCGGCTTGGCGCATTGAAAGCGGAGAGACGGCTCGAAGTAGGCGCACTGTTTGCAGCAATGCAGCGCCACGCCGCATTTCGGGCAATTGCCTTTGAAGTCAGTGCCCGGGGGGAGCGTAACAGCGCAATTGTAACAGCGGGCGGCGGCGACGGTCTGCACCATGCGCGGCAGCCGCGGTCCGGTGACGTCGATAGGCGGCCTTGGTCCCCGGGGCCGGCGTTCCCGGCGTTCGCTGTCGCCGTAATCGCTGTCGGATTCCATGTAGCCGCGATGTCGATACTTGCGGTCACTTGCCATGGTTGGTTGTTCCTTTTGTAAACGGTGATGGTCGATGGTTCCCTTGCCGGAAGCTTCCCGTCCGGGTTCGGTCACCCAGCGGCCGGGACGGCGCGCGCAGTTCTGGGAGACGCATCGTGCCCGGCCGACCCCCTACAGATCGGGGAGAGAGGCATCGTTGTGGGGTTCGCACTCAGTCACACCTGCGAGACACAGAGACGAGAGACACGTTCGCGTGCCTCCAGGCTCTCGCATATCGATCTGGGGTCCCGGCCTGTTTCCGGAGCGGCTTCAGCCGCGATGGGAACAAGCAGGATCAACAGAGGGATGCTGCGGACAAGCCGTACTCTCGAGTCTCCAGCTTAGCGGAACCCCGCGAGTGCCTCAAATACCTATCTACCACGAATCGGAGAGAAAAGCCAGCAAAATCTTCCGCCCGCAGCGCCCGCCCCCGGCCGGCGAGGGTCTCATTTCCACTTGAGAAGCGCCCGGCAAGGACGGGTGAGGGGATCGTCGCAATGGTTGGGGCTGACGCGTACGGCGTAGCCCAGCCGGCCGGTCAGTTGGGGCAGGAACTCGCGCCCGAAGACGGCTACCGAGCCGTTCTGCTCCTGAGGCGGCAAGGTCAGTACCTCAGTATCGACGAGGAATCCGGAGGGGTTGATGCGGCCGATCACCGCTTCGACGCGAACGTCTTTCGGCGTCAAGCCGGCCAGGTCGATGGTCGCCCGCAGCGGGATCGGCCGGCCGGCGAGGACGGGATCCGTCAGCGGCGGGCCCACCTCGAGAAAGCGGACGCGGTCCCATGCCTCCTGGACTTCGCGTTCCCATTGGACTCGTTTCCGCACCAGGTCGAAGTTCGATTGGCGGATTTGCTGGTAGGCATGGTGGGCCGGCTCGTAAAACAGCGAGGCGTATTCGCCTACCATGCGCTGGGCGGCGAACCGCGGGCTCAGATTCCTGAGGGCCGTCTTCACCCGTTCGATCCACCCGCCCGGCACACCCTCCTCGCGGTTCTGGTAATAGAGCGGGACGATTTCGTTCTCGAGCAGCGAGTAGATAGCCCGGGCGTGCTCGTCGTCCTGCTCCGGGTTGTACGGCTCCCGGGCGCCGATCGCCCAGCCCCCGGAGATTTCGTAGGCTTCATCGAACCAGCCGTCCAGGACGCTCAGGTTCAAGTTGCCGTTGATGCCGGCTTTCATCCCGCTGGTGCCGCAGGCCTCCTCGCCGCGCCGGGGGTTGTTGAGCCAGAGATCCACACCCTGGACGAGGGCCCTCGCCACCTCGATGCTGTAATCCTCGACGAAGACGAGGCACTTCGAGATCTGGGGATCGCGGGAGAGCTGGATGATATCGCGGATCAGCGATTTTCCCGGGTGGTCCTTGGGATGGGCCTTGCCTGCGATCACGATCTGCACCGGCATCTCCGGGTTGGTGAGGATTCTCTTCAGCCGCTCCACGTCCCTCATTAACAGCGTGGCGCGCTTGTAGGTGGCGAAGCGGCGGGCGAAGCCGATGGTAAAGGCTTCCGGATCGAGAACCTCGGAGAGGCGCCGCAATTCGGCGGCGGACGCCCGGCGTTCCAGCGCCGCCTGCCGGACACGGTGGCGCACGAAGTTGACGAGGAGGCGCTTCCGGCGTCGGTGGACTTCCCAGAGTTCGGAGTTAGGGATGTCGTCCACGTGCCGCCAGGTTTCCGGATCGAGGTGGCGCTCGCGCCAGTCCGGCTGCAGATACTGGTCGTAGAGGGCGGCGAGGTCGGAGTTCAGCCAACTGAGCAGATGGACGCCGTTGGTGATTGCGGCAATGGGGACCTCCCAGGTGGGCAACTGCGGCCACAAGCCGCTCCACATCTGCTGCGAGACCCGGCGGTGCAGGCGGCTGACGGCGTTGCGGTAGGACGAAGCGGTCATGGCGGCGATGGCCATGGAGAACCGCTCCTGGGCGTTGGCCGGGTCCTGCCGCCCGAGAGCCATGAGCTGTTCGAAGGGGATTCCGGACTTCCGGCAATAGTCGTGGAAATACTCGTACATCAGACCGGGATCGAACAGGTCGATGCCGGCGGCCACCGGGGTATGGGTGGTGAAGACGTTGTTGGCGCGCGCCGCGTGGAAGGCCTCTTCGAAGGTGAGATTGCGGTCGGCCATCAAGATGCGGATGCGCTCGACGGCGAGGAAGGCGGAATGCCCCTCGTTCATGTGCCACACGGTAGGCCGCAGCCCCATGGCGCGGAGGGCCCGAAGGCCGCCGATGCCGAGCACGATTTCCTGGCGCATCCGGGTATGGATGTCGCCGCCATAGAGCTGGTCGGTGATGTTGCGGTTCTCCGGCGCCTCGTTTTCCGGGATGTTGGTGTCCAGCAGGTAGAGCTTCACGTTGCCCACGTCGGTCTGCCAGACCTTGATGTAGGCCGGTCCGGTGGGCAGGTCCACGGCGACACGGAGCTCGGCGCCGTCCTCCAGTGCGACGGGAGTGACCGGGAGTGTGTAGAAATCGTTCTCCGGGTAACGTTCCACCTGCCACCCGTCCGGGTTCAAAGACTGGTTCAAGTAGCCTTTCTGGTACAGCAGGCCCACGCCGACCAGAGAGATCCCGGCGTCGCTTGCGGCCTTCAAGTGGTCGCCGGAGAGCAGCCCCAGGCCGCCGGAATAGATCGGCATGCACGAGACCAGGCCGTACTCCATCGAAAAATAGGCCACGAGCATGCCCCCGTCGCGGGGCCGGTGCTGCCGGTAGGAATCGAAGCGCTCGCACGCTCGCCGGTAGAGGGCGAGGAAGCGGGGATCGGCGGCCGCTTCGTTGAGGCGCTCCTGCGAGACATCGCCCAGCATCAGGACCGGGTTGTGGCCGGATTTCGACCACAGCTTCGGGTCCAGCCGGCGGAACAGGGACCGGATCGTGGGGTCCCAGCTCCAGAGCAGGTTGTAGGCGAGTTCCGACATCCGCGCCAGTTCGCGCGGGAGCGCCGGCCGCACGAGAAACTCGTTCAGCGGGCGGATTTCAAACGCCATGCGTGACTACCCAGACGCTCACGGAGTGTAATGCCGATCCCATAGAATAGCAGACCGCGCCCGGTTCGGAAGGGCGCCGCGAGAGCGCGGGAACGTCCTCACAGCTTATCCGGTCCCGCATCCTCTCCCCCCGCCGGTTCCGTCCGGGACTCGGCGATCCGCTTCAGCTCCGAGACGCTGGCGAGGGCCTGGTCGAGGTCGGCGATCAGTTCGCCGCCACGGTCCGAGAGCCGCGTCGCGGTTTCTTTGAGCGCCTCCAAGTCCGCCTGCAGGCGGTTCAGCACGGTGACCATATGGATGGAGGACTGCAGCAGTGCGGTTTGGGCTCGGGCCATGCGGTTGTTCTGGTCGATCACCACGTCCAGGGTGTGGTCGGTGCGGTCCAGGCGCTCGTGGACGCTGACGGTCAGGGCGTGCCCGAGCACTTTGAGAATCCGTTTGATCAGCTCCTTCATGACGTTCGCTCACGCCGCGCCAGGGCGGCGGCCTCCGGGCGCGGCCGGCGCATGAGGTCCTCATAGCGGAGGTCGAAGGCCTCGCCGCGCGCGAGCGACTGCCAGATCCACTCGGCGGCGCCTACGTCCGTGAAACGGGCCGCCAGGGCCAGGGCGCGGCGGCGGAGGGCCATGTTCGTTCGGGTCTCCGTGATCTTGGCGACGGCCTCCGTGAACCGGCCTCCATCGTAGGGCGTGACCATGCCGATGCCCAGGTCCCGGACGAAGCGCGCCGCCGCCGTCCGCTCGTCTCCGATCACCAGGATCGGCAGGTGGGCCGTGGCAAGCAGGAAGGGGATGCGGCTGGGGAGGCTCAGCAGCGCCAGGAACTTGCGGTCGTCACCCTCATCGAGCGTCCCGGTGGGCACGACGGCGAAGGCGGCGCGGCGCAGCGCCTCGACCAGTTCCGGGTCAGGCAGCGGCGCCCCGGCGGGGATGTCGATGCCGTCGGCGGCCAGCTCCTCGGCAGAGCCCTCGAGGTAGAAGAGGTAATTGGTAGAGAGCCACGTGAGGCGAATGCCCGTTCCTCGCACCGTCTCGCGCAACTTCTCGAGCCACCTCTGACCCCAGATGTTGCCCAGGATGACGCCGCGGCGGGGAGCGGCCAGCACCTCCGCCGCCGGCAGCGGGCGGTCGAGGATCAGCCGGGAGGGAACCACCGGGGGCATGAGCCAAAACCTCGCTTCGAATTTGGCTTCGTAGGCGGCAGCCAGTTCGGGCGAGATCGCCAGCCGCAACGCCGCGCGCTCGAGGAGCCGCCCCATGAGCTCGTCCGGGATGCCGTTCGAGGTGATGTTCTGATCGTCCATCAAGTAGAGGGCCAGGGGCGCCCCGGACAGCTCCTGGATGGCCAGGGCGTTGAGCACGTCGGCAGGGTAGTAGGGAACGGCCAGGATCCGGCCGACGGTGTTCTCCCCCAAAGCTTGCCGCACCTTGCCCCGGGCAGCGTCGAGCGAAAGGTCCTCGTGGCCAATGCGCAGCGCCAGGGCGCCGAAGTCCTGCCGTCCGCCGAAGTGGTCCTGGGAGCGAACTGAGAGGATGCTAGGGTAATGACCGAAGAGCCTTCGAAGCAGCACGCCGACGCCGTGGCCGTCGTTGACCTCGATGTGGGCGACGATCGCATCCGCCGGTGAGAGGAGCGGCGGGGATTCCCGGACGACCGCACTCTGCGCCGGTGTCTCGACCGCGGCTCGAGTGAGCGAGAGCAGTTCCTCGGCCAGCCGGATGTTCACCTCGAAAGCCGGGTCGTAAGGATGGGTCATCTATGCTTCCCGAAGAGGCCGGATGTCGAGCGATTCGAGAGCCTCAGCCGTATCGTAGCCCAGGAAGAGCTTCTCGAAACGGTCGTCGGCGGGGCGTCCCAGCTCGATCGAGGCCTCGAGCCAGCGGCCGATGCCACGGGTGGAGAGGGATTCCGCGATGGCCGCGGCGTGGCGCCGGATCTCTGTTTGGCGGACCGGATGGATCAGTTCCTCGATCGCCGCGCTTATGGCCTGGTGGTCATAGGGAGAAACCGCGCCGAGGCCGAAGTGCCGGACGAAACGGGCGCCGCAGGTCTTTTCGCTGCCGAGGACCAGGATCGGGGTGCGGGAGACGGCGGCGGCGAACAGGATCCGGCCGGGCAGGCTCAGGCGGGCGATGCCGGCAGTGCCCCCGGCCTCCTCCAGGGTGCCGGCCGGAACGATGACGAAGGGGTAGCGCCGGAGCTCTCCGGCCAGGCGCTCTTCCGGCGCCAGCCCCATGGCGCGAATGCCGGCGCGCTCCAAATCTCCGGCGGGGAACTCCACCCACGGCGACTGGTTGTTGCCGAACCAGTCGATGCGCCAGCCGCAGCCCTCCAGGGCGTCGCAGGTGCGGTCGAACCATTCCTGGTCCCAGAAGCTGCCGATGAGAGCGCCGGCTCCGGCCGGCTCCGGAGGCGGGAGTTCCTCGGCCGGGAGCAGATGTTCGGGAACCACCGCCGGCAGGATGTAGCAGTCGAGCCCGTACTTGCGCTGGTAGGCGTCCCGCAGCTCGGCGTGGGTGAAGAGCCGTAAGGAGCATTTCTCCAGGTACTCGGCTACGAGCTCGTCGGCCACGATCGGGGCGGCCACGTTCTGGTCGTCCATCAGCCAGGAGCAGAGCGGCGCACCGTAGGCGTCCGCAACGGCGATGGCGGTAATGAATTCATCGGCCAGGTAAGGCACGCACAGGATCTGGTTGACGGCCCGGTTCTCCAAGGCGGCGGTGACCCGCCGGTAGCATTCGGGCCGCGGCCGCTCGCGCTGGGGCAGGCAGACGCTCCAGTGGCCGAAATCGTGGCCTCCCCAGACGTTGCTGGAGCGAATCGAAAAGACATTCGTGCGGCCGCCGAAGACGCGCTTCACCAGCGGGCCGGTACCGTGCCAGTCGTTGACCTCGTTAGGCGTGATAACGACGTCCACCGGCTCTTTCCGGCGTTTCAGAGCGCCGGGAGCCGCGAAGACCTCGAAGTCCTCGTCCGGCCCGCCGGGCGGCGCCGCTTCCGTGTCGCCGGTTTCCACTAGGCTTCTCAGCCTTTGGGCCAGAAAGTGGTTGGTGGAAAACGCCGGGTCGAGCACAGCCTATGCCGTGGTTCTTGCCTTGGCCAGGACGGGCCGCAGGATCAGGTTCAGCACGATCATGATCACGGAAAAGATGGGCAGGATCAGGAGAGCCACCTGCAACCGTTTCGGATCATCGCCGGCGATGCCGCCGATGATGGGCGAACTGACCATCAGGCCGATCCAACCTGAAGTAATCACGATCCCCATCGCGGTGGCGGTAGCTTTGACGAAGGTGTTGCCGACCATCGCCAGCGTGGTGGGGAAGACCGGGGCCATTGCCAGGCCGGCGCAGAAGACCGCGACCCAGACCATCGTGGTCTCGGTGGTGCGCAGCATGGCGAAAGTGGTGACGGCCATCAGCGCCGCAGCCCACAGGGTGACGGTTTCCGGCTTGATCTTGATCAGGATCGGGGCCACCACCATGCGGCCGATGAGCAGGCCGAGAGCGAAGCCGAGCGAGAGGATGTTCAGGGACTCCGTCTCAGGGATGCCTTGGGCCTGCAGATGCCGCGGCAGCCAGTTCCAAACGCCCACCTCGCAAGCGACATAGAGGAACATGAAGAAGGCCAGCAACCACAACGCGCCCCGGCCGACCAGTTCCCCCGCTTCGGAGAACTTGAAGCTCCGTTCGCCGGTGGGGGGCGGGATCGGCGCGATGACGTGGGCCCCGAAGGTGATCACCGTCAACACCGCGGTGAGGTAGCAGAGAGTGTAAGGATCCCCCTTCAGCAGGTTGCCGGCGATGAACGGGGTGGCCAGGCCGCCGAGGCCGAAGAAGAGGTTCAGGAAGTTCATCAAGGTCGCCCGGCGGTCCTCGCCGACGTCGCTGACGAGCGTGTTCGCGCCGGTGACGATAATGCCGCCGCCGATGCCCAAGGCGAAGAAACAGGCGATGATGATGCCGTAGCCGGAGGCGTTCGGCAGCGCGAACAGAGACACCGCCACCAGACCGAGGCCCAGAAGGAGCCCGACCTTTTTCCCTTTGTTGTCGATCAGGGGACCCACCGATACCGAAGCGATGGTGAGCCCGAGGGCCTGCGCGAGGGCGATATAGCCGTTTTGTTCCGGCGTCAGATGGAAGGTTTGCGACAAGGCCGGCAGCAGCGTGCCGAGCATGGCCGCGATCATTCCGTAGACGAAGATCGCCAGGATGGCAGCGGTGATGATCATCTTTCACACTCCGTCGAAAGCAAGAATGAAACCGCCGGCGAGCGCCGGGGCGCCGGCCGGCGGTCTCAAATCTTATCAGACTCGGGCGCCCGTGTCTCCGGCTGCGGCGCCCGGCTCTAAACGAAGCTGTACTTGCGCGCCTTGTCGTCCCAAAGGATCTTCTTGCTGTTCTTGTACGACAGCGTGGCCATGTGTCCGCTGATGGCGGCCTCCTGGCCGATCTCCACCGGCGCGACCAGCTTCTCCAGGCCGCGGATGGCGTTGATCCAGTTCCGGAGGTGCGCCTCGACGGCGTAGTTGTCGTTGCGCGGCAGGTAGAGCTTGACCTCTTTGCGGGCGGCCACCCGCGGCGGCGCCTTGCCCCGGAAGGTCTCGGGATAGAAGTTCAGATACTGGCGGTTGAGGACCTCGATGGTTCCTTCGTTCCCCATGAATTGTTCGCCGTAGCCGAAGTGCTCGTTGCCGAAGTAGCAACTGTAGTTGATGTGGAACTTGCCCGGGTATTCATAGATCGCGCTGAGGCAGTCGGGAACTTCGCGATCGTCGTCCGGATCGGTCCACCGGTAGATGCCGCCGGAGGCCATGCAGGAGAGCGGCACGCGCTTGTCGCAGACGAAGTGAGTGATATCGGTCTGATGGACGAGCAGGTCGGTCGAGATGCCGCCCGAGTAATCCCAGTAAAGCCGCCACTGGTAGAAGCGGCGTTTGTCGAAGGGGCGCTTGGGGGCCGGGCCCAGGAAGGCTTCCCAGTCGGTGTTGGAAATGTCGGCGTCTTCCGGAATCCGGTAACGCCAGGCGGGATTGTTCGGCAACGAGTTCCGGTACCAGTAGGCGCGGACGTAATGGATATCGCCAATGTAGCCCTGCCGGACCATGTCCCGGGCCATGTGATAGAGCGAGTTGCTCCGGTTCTGGGTGCCGACCTGGATGACGGATTTGGATTTCTTCGCCGCCGCCACGATCTCCTCGCCCTCCTCGATGGTGTGCGCCAACGGCTTCTCCACGTAGATGTGCTTTCCGGCCTTGATCGCCGCCAAGGCCATCATGTGGTGCAGGTGTTCCGGGGTGGCGATCACCACGGCATCGACCGAATCGTCGGCCAGGACATCGCGGTAGTCCTTCGTCGTCTTCGGCCGGTTGCCGCCCAGGGTCTGGATCTTGTCGATCGCCCGCGTCAGGTGGCCGTCATAGGCGTCGCAAACCCAGGTGATCTGGGCGTTGGGGATCTTCGCCATGTAGAAGCGTTCCTGCAGATAGTTGCCGCGGCTGCCGCTTCCGATCCAGCCGAGGGAGAGCTTTTCGTTGGCGCCTTGCGCCTTCAACAGTCCGGGAGCGGCGGCGAGGGCGGCCGCGGTGGTCTTGACGAACGATCGCCGTGAGGGATTGTGAGCCATGAACAGGTACTCCTTCGAGGATTTTCCTAATCAAGCATAGCAACACGCCGGCGGCGCCCGCGTCACTGGCGCGAAGGGCGCGCCGGGGAAGTTGCAGGCGCCAGCTTTTCGAGGAGGGCCAAGATCTGATTCCCCAATTCCGGCAAGGGCGCCTTTTCCAGGTTGGCCATCAGGGCGACCACGCAACCGCTCTCGGGCTGGAGCACCAGATGAGTGGTGACCCCGTTCTGGTTGCCGCTGTGGCCCACGATGCGACGCCCGGCGGTTTCTTCGATCCTCCAGCCGAGACCGAAAGGCGTCAGAGTCCCGTCGCGGAGACGCTGCGGTTCCCACATCGAACGGACGGTTTCCGGCTCGAGAAGCGTGCCTTGGCGGACGGCGAGGGCGAACCGCACCAGGTCCGGCGCGGTACCGCTCAAGCCGCCGCCGGGCAGCTTGTAGCTGGTATCCACGAGGTCGCAGTTCTCCAGCTTGCCGGCGGCGTTGAAGCGGTAGCCGCGGGAACGGTTGGGGATGATGGCGTGGACGCTGTCGGCCTGGGTGTGCTCCATTCCCGCCGGGATGAAGATATTGCGCTCGACGTAGTCGAGATAAGGCTCGGCGGCGGCGCTCTCGATCGCCGCCCCAAGCAGGACGTAGGCGAACGTGCTGTAGACGACTTTAGTGCCCGGCTCCGCCACCAGAGGGTCGTCCTGAAAGACCTGAATCGCCTCTGACGGGCTGCGGAACGGCACGGTCAGGTTGAATTCGAACCACGAGCCGTTGTAGTGCCGGATGCCGCTCTGGTGGCAGAGGATCTGGCGGGCCGTCACCGGCCAGCGCTTTTTGGGGAAGGAGGGCACATAGGTCCGGATCGGCGCGTCCAGGTCGAGCCGGCCCCGCTCGGCGAGCTGCAAGGTGGCCACGGCGGTGATCGGTTTGGAGATGGAAGCCAGCCGGTAGACCGTCTCCGCCCGGGCGGGCACGCGGTTCTCGACGTCGGCCAGGCCGAAGCCCTCGGCCCACTGCAGGCGGCCCTCGTAGCCCGCCGCCGCCGAAAGGCCGGGTATTCCGGCGCTCGCGCGGAAGGCTTCCACCGTGCGGCGCAGTTCGGCGAAGAGCGGCGCCTCGCCAACCGGGGAAGGCTCCGGCGCAGGGGGTGCGCAGGCGGGAAGCAGGATGAGCAACGCAACGATCCAGAGTGACGCCTGCTGCCGCATTCACCCCACCAGCATGGCGACGAGGATCGCCGGCGCGAACATGACCGCGAAGCCCGCCGCTGTCCGGCGCCCGAACCGTCCCCCTCCAGCGTAGAACGCCAGGCCGGTTTTCAACACCGCGTTCATGAAGAGCGCCAGCAGCAGCACGGCCTTGGCCGTCGCCAGCTCCACCGAGCCCCCGCCGTAGAGGCTCGCCACCGAGACGGTCACCGCGTCGGCATCCACCGTGCCGCCGGCGCCGCTCGCCCAGTAAAGCCCTTGTCCGCCGAACTCCGTCGCGGCCGCCTTGCTGGCAAATATAATGGCGGCGAAGACGGCTCCGAACTTCAGCGCCGGGGCCAGCCGGAACGGGTTGCCGGTGGTCACCTGCTTGCGCGGCGCCGGAACCCCGGTGCGCCGGTACAGGACCCATCCCATGAGCAAGCCGGCCACCGTCGCCGCCAGCAGGATGGGGACCATCGCAGCGGACAGTTCCGGGTTCACCACGTAGAGGAGAATCCACACCCGCGGGAACTGCACCGCGTTGGCCACCACCACGGCGTACCAGTGCGAGCCGGCGTCCTCGGACTCCTCCCGCTCCTCGCGGGCGAAAGCCAGTGTCGTGGCCGTCGTCGAAGCCAGGCCCCCGAGGATCGCCGTCCAGATCAGGCCGCGGCGGGAGCCGAGGAACTTCTGCAGGAAGTAGCCCACGAACGAAATCGAGGAAACGAGAATGACGAAGAGCCAGACCTGGCGCGGATTGACGGCGTCGTAGGGTCCGTAGGCGCGGTCCGGCAGCACCGGGTAGATGACGAAGATCAGGGCCAGGAACCAGATCGTGTCGGTGAACTCCGTGCCGGTGATCGTCTCTCGCATGAACCGGTGCAGCGTGCGCTTGGCCTCGAGGAAGGCGACGATCACCACCGCCGCGCCCACAGCCAGACGGGACCCGGCCGGCCCGGACGGGGTGGCCGCCAGTACGGCGAGGCAGAAGGTTGCCACCGCGCTGAGTTCCGTAGTGATCCCGGTGCGCTCGCCGGCCTTCAGGTGAAACGCCACCAGCACGCCCGCGATGGCGAGCATGGCGGCCACGGTGAGCCACTGCTGCCCGAGCACGCCGCAGACGCCCCCGGCGAGGCCGATCAGCACGAAGTCTCTGAGCCCGGCCTGCCGTTCGTCCTGGGCCGTTTCCCGCTGGGCGCCGATGAGCAGGCCGATCAGCAGGGCCTCGACGAGCCCCCGGGCGGCGTGCGAGACTTCCGGCGACCAGGGCAATGCCTCTTCCTCGAACCAGCTTCGCTCCGGCGGGGCGGCGGACTCTGCGCCGGGCCGGCCCCCGCCCGCATCTCTAGATCATACCCGCACCGGATCCGGCTCTCCCGGGACCCGGCGCCGGGGGCTCAGTCCATGTGAAAGACCTCTTCCATCTCGGCCCACCACTCGCCGGGCTTCCGCGTCGGCAAAGGCTCCTGCATCGGTTTCATGATCGCCCACCATTCCTGTGTCTTCGGGTGGGCGGCCATCTTGGCCCAGTCGGCCTCCATGTCCTCGCCGTGGTACTCGAAATAGCTGAACAAGTAGCCGTCCTTCAGAAAGATCGAGTAATTGCGGATGTTGCACTCCCGCAGCATCTCGAGCACCTCCGGCCAGACGGCCGCATGGTAGCGCTTGTAGTCCTCTTCGGCTTCCGGCTTCAGCCGGATGACCATTCCGACTCGTTTCACGAGGTTCTTCCTTTTCCTGAGAGTCCGGTCATGTCCGGCGTGCCCCACACGCGGCGCGGCCGCACGGTGCTCAATCATACCGCTTGGCGGAGAGCTTCGTGCGGCCTGGGCGGGGCCGATGGTCGCCAAGAGGCGACCCGCGGCGACGGCGGGAGGACTTCAGCTCGCCGCGGTGGCCGCCGGCACGCCGCCGAAGCGCCGCTCTCGTTGCCAGAAGGCCTCGACGGCGCGGGCCAGGTCGGCGGCGGTGAACTCCGGCCACATGACCGGCGTGAAGTACAGCTCCGCGTAGGCGCACTCCCAGAGGAGGAAGTCGCTCAGGCGCTGTTCGCCGCCGGTGCGGATGAGAAGATCGACGCGGGCGCAGTCGCGGTCGAAACCGGTGAGGATGCGTTCGAAGGCCTCTTCGGTGACGTGGGGCTCGTTGCGCAGCTTCCGCACGGCTTCCAGGATCGCTTCGCGCCCGGAATAGTCCACCGCGATGCGCAGATGCAAGCGGCGGCCGCCGGCGGTGGCGTTCTCGGTCCTTTCGATCGCCGCGCAGAGGGGCAGGGGCAAACGGTCGCGGCGCCCCAGGATGCTGACCCGGATGCCGTGCTCGAGGCACTTGTCGGTCTCGGTGGTCAGATAGCGCTCCAGCAGGCGGAGCAACGACCGGACCTCGCCCGGCGGACGCTTCCAGTTGTCCGAGGAGAAGGCATAGAGCGTCAGCGTCCCGATGCCCAGCCGCAGCGCCGCCTCGACGGTGCGCCGGACGGCCTGCACTCCGGCGCGGTGGCCGGCGCTCCGGGGCCAGCCGCGGGACTCGGCCCAGCGGCCGTTGCCATCCATGATGATCGCCACATGCAGTTTCCGGTTGAGTTCGCCCACGTCTCTCATAACCGTCCGTTTCCGGAAGCCATCAGCGCTTCCTCTTCATCGCGTCGATGAGCGCCTCCATGTGATTCAAGTAGCGTTTGAGAGCGTTGCGCCCTTCGGCGGTGATGCGGAACTCGGTGCGGGGCACCCGCCCGTTGAAGGACTTCTTACACTCGATGTAACCGGCTTCTTCCAGGCGCCGCGTATGCACGCTGACGTTGCCGTCGGAGGTGTCCAGGAGCTTCTTCAGTTCCCCGAATGTGAGCGAGGCGTTCACTGCCAAGGCGCTCAAGATCCCCAAACGCATCCGCTCGTGGATCAGGCGGTCGAGCTTCGGAAGGCTGCTCTCGGTCCACCGCTCAACGGCCTTCAAGCGGCGCGGGCCGGCGCGGTCTTCCAGAATACGCGGTTCCCTACCCACCGTAGTCCCTCGCAATCCACAGCCCGAAGCCGATGTGCAGTCCGCCGAAACCGGCCACCAGGTAAATGTTTTGCCAGGACGGCGGCGAGAGCAGAGCGGCGCTGCCCAGGCAGACGAAACAGGCTCCCATCACCGGCACCGGCTTCACCGAGAACGCCCCGCCGGCCATTACCGCCACGCCGTAGAGCAGGAGCCAAAGGCCGGGAATCAGTTCCGGAATCCCGTGGCGCAGCAAAGCCGCGGTCAGGATGCCGCCCGCTGCCAGCGCCGGGGCGAAGCTCAACGCGAACTTGCGGGCCGGACCGGGCAGAGCGGGAGGCTCGAGGCGCCGCGCTTTCCGCCGCATCGACCAAACCCCGGTCAAGATGGCCGCCACACCGGCGATCATCCAGACGCCCAGCTCGGGCAAGGCCCCGGGACGCGAGGCCCCCAGACCCGCCGCCAAAGCGATCGCGCCCATGGCCACACCGCCCCACCCGGGAACGGCCGTGAAGGAGCCGGCGCGCTCCATCGTCTCGCGGATGTAGCGGAGATTCTCGATCGCGTGGGTGACGATGCCGACGGTCTTTACAGGCCGGGGGCGGAGTTCACGGATCGGCGCCACAGCCGAATTATAACGAAGCGGCATATTTCCGGCAAGCACTTTTTCCTGAAGAGTACTTCGGCGCCCGAGAGGCGGCGAAGGGGAGCGCCAACTGGGCCTCGCCGGGCCACTCCGGCGGCTCCCGGTCCGCGGGGCGCTTCGCCAGCCCGTAGCGCCGCCGCACCCGCTCCAGGCGGGCGGCCACTTCCGCCACGTACGAGCGCCGCAAGAACGCTCCCCGGGCGAACTCCCGGCGATAGCGCGCCGCCAGGGCGGGGAAGCGGCCGGCGAGGAACTCGAGGAACAGCCCGCGGCTGCACGGTTTCAAGAAGACGGCGCCCCCGCTGAAGGCCGCCGCCCCGGCGCCTGCAGCCTGAGCCGCCAGGCGGTCGAGCATGGCTTCACCGTCAGTGAGGTAGGGCAGCAGCGGGCAGGCCAGCACGGCGACCGATAGGCCCGCCCGGGAGAGTTTCCGCACGGCCTCGAAGCGCCGTTCCGGCAGCGGCGCGTAGGGCTCGATCAGCCGGGCGAGGCGGGCGTCCGGGGTGGTGATCGAGACCGCCAGGTGCAGGACGTTGCCCCGGGCGATGCGCTGGAAGAGGTCGATGTCGCGGACGGCAAGATCCGACTTCGTGGTCAGGGAGATCTTGCGCCCCCGTTCGGCGGCCAGGACTTCCAACAGACGCCGCGTGAGGCCGAAGCGCCGTTCGGCCGGCTGGTAGGCGTCGGTGGCCGTGCCGATGGCGATCCAGTCCCCCGCTGGGACGCGCGCCAGCTCCCGGCGGAACTCCCCCGGATCCCAGGCCTTGGCGAAGATGCGCCGCTCGAAGTCGGCCGGATCCAGTTCCATGAACTCGTGGGTGTAGCGGGCGTAGCAGTAGCGGCAGCCGAACTCGCAGCCCCGGTAGGGATTCACCGTCCAGTCGAACGGTACCCGCCCGCTCCGGCATGGGGTGAGGTAGCGCCGCGTGGGCAGCTCGAAGTACTCGACCCGCCGCTTGCGCTTCAGCAGGGGCGCAGCGGCGGCCAGTTGGGCGATTCCTTTCCGCGGGGGCGTGGCAGCGATCTGGACGAACACGGCTCTGAGACCCCAGTATTCGCCTTTTCTTCGCCCATTGTCAAGCCGGGTCCAGGGTTGGGAATCCGGAGGTCCGGCTACGGATCTTCTGATAGTGTAGGTACACGAGCGCGCCGTAACCAGCGGCGCCGACCGTGCCGGGAGCAGGCAACCGCGTTGCCCGGGTCCCGGATTCTCGTTGATGGAGCGCAAGAACATGATCGAGGCGACACAGAAAATCTGGCACAACGGCCGCATGATCGACTGGGAGGACGCCCGGGTTCACGTCTGCGTCCACGCGTTGCATTACGGTACCAGCGTCTTCGAAGGGATCCGGTGCTACGAGACCGCCAAGGGTCCCGCGATCTTTCGGGCGAAGGAGCACATCCGGCGCCTGTTCGACTCGGCCCGGGTCTACCGCATGAACGACTTCGGCTTCACCGAGGAGCAGATCGTCGATGCCATGCGCGAACTGGTGCGGGTAAACAGCTTGAAATCGTGCTACCTGCGGCCGGTGGTCTTCCGCGGCTACGGTGACCTGCATGTGCTGCCCTTCAACTGCCCGGTGGAAGCCTATATCGTCTGCTGGCCCTGGGGGGCCTACCTCGGGGCCGAGGCGCTCGAGAAGGGGGTGGACGTTTGCGTCTCCTCCTGGGCGCGCCCGGCGCAGAACACCCTGCCGGCGGCGGCCAAGGCGGCCTGCAACTACATGAACTCCCAGCTCATCGTGATGGAGGCGGCGCAGAACGGCTACACCGAGGGCATCGCCCTGGACTCGAACGGCTACGTCTCCGAGGGCAGCGGCGAGAACATCTTCCTGGTTCGCGACGGCAGGATCTACACGCCGCCGCTCGGCTCCTCGGTGCTGCCGGGCATCACGCGGGACACGGTGATCCGCCTGGCGGCCGAATGCGGCTTCGAACTCGTCGAGCAGCTCATTCCCCGGGAGTGGCTCTACATGGCCGACGAGCTGTTCTTCACCGGTACGGCGGCCGAGATCACGCCGATCCGCTCGGTGGACCGCATCCCGGTGGGCTCCGGCGAGCGGGGCCCGGTCACGAAGCGGCTGCAGGAAGCCTTCCGGTCGGTGATCGACTCCGGCGGCGGGGCGCATCCGGAGTGGCTGACGTTCGTGTGATCCGCGCGCGGGGCGGCGGCTCTGCGGGCGGTCGGGGGCGCCGGCGGTTGACAAAGAACCACATTTCTAGAATACTAGAAACATAGCAACGCGAGTCCCGCAGCGATGCCGGAAACCGCTCCCTCTCGAGAACTGGCCGCCGTAGCCGCCATGTTCGCCGCCCTGGGCAACGAAGCCCGGGTCCGCATCCTGCGCCTGTTGCTTTCGGCGCACCCGAAGGGAATGGTAGTCGGCGACATCCAGCGCGAGCTCGGGATGCCCGGCTCCACGCTGTCCCACCACCTGGAGAAGCTCAAGGCGTGCGGACTGGCCGAGGTGCGCCGCGAACGGCGGTTCCTCTGGTACCGGGCCAGCCTGGAGGGGGTCCAGCGGCTGCTCGGGTTCCTGTTCGCCGAGTGTTGCCGCCGCAATCCCGTGGTTTCCGCCGAGGAGGTTGTCGATCTATGCCGCGAACCCGAGTCCTGATCCTTTGCACCGGCAATTCTTGCCGCAGCCAGATGGCCGAGGCCGTCCTGCGCGCGCTCGACCCGGAGCTGGAGGTCTTCTCGGCCGGGACCGATCCGGCCCCGGTAGTCCACCCGCTGGCCGTCGAGGCGATGCAGGAGATCGGCATCGATATCGGCGCCGCCCGCCCGAAGCACGTCGATGAGTTCCTCGACCTGGAGTTCGATTACGTCGTCACCGTCTGCGGCGACGCGCGGGAGACCTGCCCGCCGTTCACCGGCAAGGCGGCCAGGCGGGTCCACATCGAGTTCGAGGATCCGGCTCGCGCGCAGGGCCCGCGCGAGAAGGTGATGGAGGTGTTCCGGCGCGTCCGCGACCAGATCCGCGACCGCTTCACGGCTTTCTACAAGGAACACATCGAGGGGCGCCAGTCCGGCTAGCACGGGGTCGCTGCAGCCGGCCCGGGCCGGCGCCCAACTCAGCGATTCTTCTCGGTTACTTGCCGGAACACCCGGAGCAGGTTCCCGCCGAGGAACTTGCGGATCCGCTCCTCGGAATAGCCGCGGCGGAGCATCGCGTCGGTGATCAGGACCAGGTCGCTGATGTCGCGGATGCCCCGCGGCGGCGTCGGCCCGCCGTCGAAATCGCTGCCGAGGGCGACGTGATCTTCGCCGGCGATCCGGATCGCCCGGTCCACGACATCCACCCATTCGTCCACCGAGAGCAGCACGTCCTCGGGCGCTTCCGGGCCGACGAAGGGGAAATGCGGCGCGATCAGCTTGTCGATCGAGTAGATGTCGAGTCCGGCTACCCGGTCCCTGACCGAGGAGGTGTCCCAGAACGTCTTGCCGGCGTGCTGAGTGCGCCAGCGGTGGTAGCGCGGGTTGTGGAAGGAGTTACCGATCTGGATGCCGATGACGCCGCCTTTGGCCGCGATCTTGCGCATCAAGGAGTCCGGCATGTTGCGCGGGATGTCGTTGATGGCCCGCATGCCGTGGTGGGTGGCGACGATCGGATCGGCGCTGATCTCGAGCACCTGCTCGATCGTCTCGTCGGAGGCGTGGGAGACGTTGATGAGCATGCCCAGACGGTTCGCTTCCCGCACCACCGCCCGGCCGCGCTCGTTCAGCCCGCCCCAGCGCCGCGGCGCGCAGCAGGAGTCGGCGAAGCCGTTGGCCCAGTTGTGGGCGGGCAACTGGAAGCACCGCAGACCCAGGCGATAGAGGGAGCGCAGCACGCCCAGGTCCCCGTCCAGATCGAAGCCGCCCTCCAGGTCTAGAACCGCGGCGATCTTGCCGCTGCGGGTGATCCGTTCGATGTCGCCGGCGTTCCGGGCGAGTTCGATCTTGTCCCGGTTGCGCTCGATCTGCTCGAGCGCCGCGTCGATCAGGCGCAGCACCTGCTTCGTCTCGTAGCGGCCCGGATAGTACTCCTCGCGGACGAAGACCGTGAACATCATCGCGTCCACGCCGCCTTTCCGGATGCGGGGCAGATCGACCTGGCCGTCGGGGTAGCGGTCGCCGATGCTGCCGCCCTGGTAGAACTGCCGGTCGCCGATGTGGACGTGGCCGTCGAAGACGAGGGCCTCGGCGTGGAGTTTCCGGGCGGCCGCGGAGACCTGGGCTGCGGCGGGCAGGGCGGTGAGGAGTGCGGCGGCGAGTAGAGTCGGAAGTGCGAGCCAGGAGAGCGCCCCCGGCGGCGGGAGCCGGAGCGTTGCGGCCGGTTGCGGGCTGCGGGGCCTCATGGGGACAGTTTCGCCAGGAAGAAATCGACGACCGAGGCGTAGCGGGATTTCGCGCCCGGGTAGCGCAGATCGGCCTCGACGCCCATGGCGTCGAGCTTCTTCTTCAGCTCTACTCCGAACACGACGTGGTGGACCTTCCAGCCGCGGGCGCGCCTCGGATCGCTCGGCACGGGATCGCCGGGGGCCATCCGGTAGGTCATGAAGATGGGCGGGTCGTCGGGCGAGGCGAGCTCCAGCGCCGAGATGTCGGCGACGATCCGCCGGATCTTCTCCGGGTCCGTCGTTCCGTAGAGCTCCTGAGGGTCGCGGTGCGGGCGGTCATAACCGGGCACGTGGCGGAACCACCAGGTCATGTCCATGGTGGTCTGCCCGCTGATCGAGGCGACGGCGGCGAGCCGGGTGGACTGCCGGGCGATGGGGTCCGGGCTGTCCGGCTCGGCCATGTCGTCGTGAAAGGCGAGCCACATCGCCAGTTGCGCGCCGGCGGAGCCTCCGAAGGCGCCGATGCGCTGCGGGTCGATCTTCCACTCGGCGGCCTTCGAGCGCAGGAACTGCAGCGCCCGCTTGCAGTCCTCGTGCGCGGCCGGCAGGGGCT
>JALSRK010000050.1:145000-154412 GCA_026984795.1 Solibacteraceae bacterium
GGCTCAAGCGCAGTACCGAAGTTGCGGGTCCGTTGCGCCTCGGCGCGACGGGTGGTAGGAGAGCGTTCCCAGCCGCGGTGAAGGCGGACCGGAAGGACCGCTGGAGCGCTGGGAAGTGACTCTGCCAGCATAAGTAGCGATAAACCAGGTGAGAACCCTGGTCGCCGAAAGTCTGAGGTTTCCTGAGAAAGGTTAATCCGCTCAGGGTTAGTCGGGACCTAAGGCGAGGCCGAAAGGCGTAGCCGATGGACACACGGTTAATATTCCGTGACTACCTGGACTCGATACCGATGGGGGGACGCAGCTCGGACGTCCAGCGCGGGGAATGGTTTCCGCGCTGGGCTAAGAGAGGGCCGGAGAGGCAAATCCGCCGGCTCGTCTGCCAGGAAAAGCCTCTAAGGTGAGTTCCAGGTACCCGTACCATAAACGGACACACGTGGACGGGATGAGTATTCTCAGGCGCTCGGGTGATCGGTCGTTCAGGAACTAGGCAAATTAGCTCCGTAACTTCGGGAGAAGGAGTGCCCTCTGGGCCGCAGTGAAACGCCCCAGGCGACTGTTTAACAAAAACACAGGTCTCTGCAAAGTCGAAAACGACGTATAGGGGCTGACGCCTGCCCGGTGCCGGAAGGTTAAGGGGAAGGGTTAGCCGCAAGGCGAAGCTCTGAACCGAAGCCCCGGTGAACGGCGGCCGTAACTATAACGGTCCTAAGGTAGCGAAATTCCTTGTCGGGTAAGTTCCGACCTGCACGAATGGCGTAACGATCTGGGGACTGTCTTAACGACCCGCCCGGCGAACTTGTGGTTCCGGTGAAGACGCCGGATGCCCGCCGCAAGACGGAAAGACCCCGTGCACCTTTACTACACCCTATCAGTGAGTTTCGGTAATATCTGCGCAGGATAGGTGGGAGGCTTCGAACCCGGGCTTTCGGGCTCGGGGGAGCCGCCGGTGAGATACCACCCTGGTATTATTGGAATTCTAACCTGCGGCCCTTATCGGGTCGAGGGACCCTGATAGGCGGGTAGTTTGACTGGGGCGGTCGCCTCCTAAACGGTAACGGAGGCGCCCGAAGCTCGGCTCAGGCGGCTTGGAAATCCGCCATCGAGTGCAAAGGCAGAAGCCGGGTTGACTGCGAGACCTACAAGTCAAGCAGGTGCGAAAGCAGGGCTTAGTGATCCGGTGGTCCCGTATGGAAGGGCCATCGCTCAACGGATAAAAGGTACGCCGGGGATAACAGGCTGATCGGAGTCAAGAGTCCACATCGACGCTCCGGTTTGGCACCTCGATGTCGGTTCATCGCATCCTGGGGGTGAAGAAGCTCCCAAGGGTTGGGCTGTTCGCCCATTAAAGCGGTACGTGAACTGGGTTCAGAACGTCGCGAGACAGTTCGGTCCCTATCTGCGGTGGGCGCAGGAGACTTGAGGGGAGCTGGCCTTAGTACGAGAGGACCGGGCCGGACGAACCTCTTGTGATCCAGTTGTCACGCCAGTGGCACAGCTGGGTAGCGAAGTTCGGACGGGATAAGCGCTGAATGCATATAAGTGCGAAGCCCACCCCAAGATGAGGTCTCCCAAGCGGGTAGTGCCGCTAAGAAGGGCCCTGGAAGACTACCAGGTTGATAGGGCGGATGTGTAAGCGCAGCAATGCGTTGAGCTAACCGCTACTAATAGCCCGTTCGGCTTGACCATAAGATTTGCTCTTTGCACGAAGCGGCTCCGCGGCGCAATCGATACCAGCGGCGCCCGTCAATATTCAGTTCGCTTCTCCCGCCCCGGCGGGCGGGAGCCGAAACCTCAGAAAAGTTTCGGGCGACCATAGCGAGGGGGAAACACCCGTTCCCATCCCGAACACGGCAGTTAAGCCCCTCAGCCCCGATGGTACTGCGCGGGCGACCGCGTGGGAGAGTAGGACGTCGCCCGATTAAGCAAGAAAGGGCCCGGCCGCACGGCCGGGCCTTTTGTTGTGTTCGGCCTCAGGCGGCAGGGCTCACGGCCCCACATGGATTCTCACCGGCGGGCTGCTGTGGCCGCCGACGGAGAGGATGAGGGCGTGCTTGCCCGGAGGGAGTTCGGGAATCAGGAGGTTGGCCTGCGCGACTCCTACCATCCCAGGGGCGAGGCCGAGGAAGAGAACCTGAGCGGTTTCGCCTCCGATCGTAGCCGAGGCCGGCAGCTCCACGTAGCTCAGGGGAGCCGCTGGCGCCGCCTCCCCGGTGGGGACCGGCGGGTCTACCGAACCCTGGCCGGTGACGTACACGACTACGACATCTCCCGGACGGACCGGGTTCTGCGGGCCGTTCAAGCTCCAGTCGGCATTGTTGACGGCCACGGCACGGTCCGATGCGGCGTAGGTGAAGATGCCGGGATTCGCCTCGGCGAGCGTCACCACGGCGTCCGGCCCTTCCAGGCCGGCGCGGATGCAGGTGACGCGGCTCTTGCCGGAGGCTGCTTCCACCGGGAGCTGGGCGTTGATCTGGCCCGGTGAGGCGTAATAGAGCGGCAGCGGGACGCCGTCGAGCATAACCATGGTGCCGGCGAGGGTGCGGGGCAGGGGAATCGAGCCGGCCGCCTCTTCGCGGTCGGCGAGTCCTTGGCCGAACAGCGAGACCAGCGAACCAGGGGCCAGAGGTCCGGGGGTGAACGTAGCCGCGTTCACCACGGCGACGGCGGGCTCTGCGCTGGTGGACCGGCACCGGTCCGGCGCCTCCCCGAGCGGGGCCATGCGGCCGCCGAATTCGAACGCCCCTACGTCGTAGCGGCCCACCAGTGCACGGCCTTCGCCGCAAGCAGAGGGAAGGTAATGGCTGACCGGCCGGAGCGGAAGGCCGCCGAAGTCGCCGGGCTCTACACCCGCGTCTACGGCAGGCGAGTCCTGGCGCAAACGGTAGGCGTCCGGCACGAGCCCGGCGGCGGCGGGGTCTGGGGCGGCCAGGTTCCCCTCGAGCTGGGCCGACGGCTGGGAAACGAGGGCGCCCGGCCCGGCGAAGATGTTGTTGCGCACCAGCGCCGGCGTGGCGACGTCCGGCGCCAGGCGGACGAACGTCCCCCGGGGACGCTCGTTGATGAAGGTATTGTGGACCACGATGAGCTGCTCGGAAGGGTTCCGCTCGTCCGGGCCCTCTTCCCGGTAGGTGAGAAGCACCGAGTTCTCCGTGCGCACCCCTTGGCGGATGACGTTGCCGAGCACCAAGGCGAAGCCCCCGTTCGGCAGGTCGATTTCGTAACTGCTCGTGCCGTCGCCGGTGTCGAGCAGATTGTAAAGAATGTAGTTCTCGGCCGCCCGCGACTTCACCAGGTGTCCGGAGATGCCGTCGTGAGAATAGCAGTAGCGCAGCGTGAAGCGCTGGGTGTGGCCGATGTAGATGTTGTGGGTGTAGCCGCTGCCGTAGCCGTTGCGGGCGAACTCACTGTACTCGATCACGATCTGTCCCTGATCCGCTCCGCCGAGAATCCCGTCCTCGTTGTCGTGGAAATAGCAGTTGCGCACGGTGAGGTTGCGGCCCTCGATACGGATGCCGGCGCCGTTGCGATCGGGAACCTTCGCTCCGGAGAACTCGATGTTCTCCACGGTGACGTCGTCGCCGTGGATGACCCAGATGCCCTTGCCCTGGGCGTGCTTGCCGGCGGCGTCGATCTTCGCGCGCCCGCCGACGCCCCGGATCGTCAAGTTGTCCGGCCGGATCACGCAGACGTCGCCGTCGTAGTCGCCGGCCGCATCGATCTCGATGGTGTCTCCGGGAGAGGCGGCCGAAAAAGCCTCGCAAGGTTTCGCGTAGGGTTTGCCGGGTCCCACCTCGAGCCGCGCTCCCGAGAGAGGAAGGGCAGCCAGGATCGCGCCCGCCAACCCGAGGCGCAGTGTGCCGCCGCGGCATAGCGCTCGACCACTCATGGAACTCCCCTCAACATAGCACCTGTTGCCAGCAGGGGTCGCCCAGCGGACCGGACTCCGCGCGTCAGCGGACCTGCGCGGGTGGGGCAAATTCCGCGATGGCCGGGTGATGGTCCCTTCCCGACACCCGCGTACAGATTCCAGCAGATTGATAATTAAGGACCAGGTGGTCTGGAATTGCGCGTGCTTGTGTTTTTTTTGTGGCGTCCGGGCTTCCGGTGCGATTCGTGGCCGGCCTGGGAGAGTAACGAGGCCGACCGCGCCGAGTGGTTGCGTCCGGCAGCAGCGCTCAGCCCGCTCGGGTCGCCGGGAAGGCGGGAAATGCCCGGGAGTTCCTCCGACGTGCGGCGCTCTGGTGTAACGGGGCGCCGCCTTAGTGGTCTCGATCCGGGCACGTGCTGGCGGGTGGGCCAAAGGGGGAAGGGAAGGTTCGCTGGTTGACAAAGACGATTATCAGACCTTAAGATCTGTTTATAGGGTAGGATCTGACGCTAGAGAGGGCGGCCCGAACCATCGAGTGCGCCCTTCGGAAAGTAGGAAGGTACAGGAATGCCAAGCTACGTGAATGCTGAAAAGTGCGATGGGTGCAAAGCGCTGGACAAGACCGCGTGCCAGTACATTTGCCCCAACGACCTCATGGTCCTGGACAAGGAGAAGATGAAGGCCTACAACCGGGACGTCTCCATGTGCTGGGAGTGCTACAACTGCGTCAAGATCTGTCCGACCCAGGCGATCGAGATCCGCGGTTACGCGGACTTTGTCCCCCTGGGCGCGCAGGTGACGCCGATGCGCTCCACAGACTCGATCATGTGGACCGTCAAGTTTCGCAACGGGAGCGTGAAACGCTTCAAATTCCCGATCCGCACCACTCCGGAGGGCTCGGCCGTGCCGGACGGCGGATGGGAGACCCAGGCTGACCTCAACAGCCCCGTGCTGTTCACCGAACCTGCTTCGCTGGGGCTGAATGAAGTGTTCACTCTGGCGAAGTGAGGAAGGAGGACGGAAGCAATGCCCCAGCAATTCGAAGATGTTGTCGTTGAAACGGATCTCTTGATTCTCGGTGGCGGCATGGCGGCCTGCGGGGCCGCGGTGGAGGCGGCGTACTGGGCCAAGCAGAACGGGTTGAAAGTGACGCTGGTGGACAAGGCCGCCGTGGACCGCTCCGGCGCGGTGGCGATGGGTCTGTCGGCGATCAACCAGTACGTCGGGCTCAAGGACGGCACGAACACGGTCAAGGACTACGTGGAATATGTCCGCAACGATCTGATGGGCATCACCCGCGAAGACCTGGTCGCCTCGATCGCCCGCCACGTGGACTCGACCGTCCACCTGTTCGAGAAATGGGGGCTGCCGATCTGGAAGGACGAGAACGGCAAGTATGTCCACGAAGGCCGCTGGCAGTTGATGATCAACGGCGAGTCCTACAAGGTGGTTGTCGCCGAGGCGGCCAAGAATGCCCTGCTTCAGGACGGCGTCGGCGAAATCTACGAGCGGGTCTTCATCGTCGGGCCGTTGCTGGACGGCAACCGCATCGCCGGAGCGGTGGGTTTCTCGGTCCGCGAGAACAAGTTTTACGTCTTCAAAGCGAAAGCGGTGCTGGTGGCCATGGGCGGTGCGGTGCACGTCTTCAAGCCGCGCAGCTCCGGCGAAGGCATGGGCCGCGCCTGGTATCCGCCGTGGAACTCGGGTTCCTCAGCGTACTTCACGATCCAGGCCGGGGCGGAGATGACCTGCCAGGAAGTCCGCTTCATCCCGGTGCGGTTCAAGGACGCCTACGGTCCCGTCGGCGCCTGGTTCCTGTTGTTCAAGAGCCGGGCGACGAACTCCCAGGGCGGCAACTACATGGTGGAGCGCCGCGACGAGCTGGAGAAGTGGGCTCCCTACGGCCGGGTGAAGCCGATTCCGGCGAACCTCAGGAACTGGCTCGGCATGCTGGACATCATGGAGGGCAAGGGTCCGATCTACATGCGGACCGAAGAGGCCATCGGCAAGCTGGCCGAGCAGTACAAAGACGATCCCAGGGCTTACAAGAAGAAGATGAAAGAGCTGGAGAACGAGGCCTGGGAGGACTTCCTCGACATGACGATCTCGCAGGCTTTGCTCTGGGCGGCCACCAATGTGCAGCCTGAGCAGAAGAGCTCCGAGATCGCCGCCGCCGAGCCCTACTTCATCGGCTCGCACTCCGGCGCTTCGGGCGCTTGGGTGAGCGGTCCCGAGGATCTGCAGACCGAGGAGACCAAGGAAGAGTACTTCTGGGGCTACGCCAACATGTCCACGGTCACCGGGCTGTTCTGCGCCGGCGACGCTTCGGGAGCTTCATCGCACAAGTTCTCTTCGGGCTCGCATACCGAGGGCCGGATCGCCGCCAAGAGCGCGATCCAGTTCATCGTCGAGAACAACCAGATGCCGAACGTGGACGAGGCCGAGGTGGCCGCGCTCAAGGCGAAGATCCTGAAGCCGCTGTCCACTTTCGAGCAGCATTCGAACGAGACCACCGATCCGGACATCAACCCCAACTACATCCGGCCGCGGATGTTCATGTTCCGCCTGCAGAAGATCATGGACGAGTATGCCGGCGGCATCAGCGCCCAGTTCTCCACCAACGAGTCCCAGCTCAGCCGGGCTCTCGAGCTGCTGCAGTTCCTGAAAGAGGACTCCGACAAACTGGCGGCCGAGAACCTGCACGAGCTGATGCGCTGCTGGGAGAACGTCCACCGGATGTGGCAGGCCGAGGCCCACGTCCGGACCATGCTGTTCCGCGAAGAGACCCGGTGGCCTGGTTACTACTTCCGCGCCGACAGGCCGAAGATGAACCAGGACGAGTGGCTCTGCTTCGCCAACTGCAAGTATGACCCCAGGACCAATAGTTGGGAGATGATCAAGCGGCCCGTGCTGCATATTTTCCCGCAGCCGAAAGAGCACGAGCTCCTGGGCGGCTGATCACCCCGATCCGTCTGCAATCCGGGAGGTCCGGGGCTCCGGGCCTCCCGGCCTTTGGACCCGGCAAGGGCTCAGGGAGGAGCGGCAATGAAACGCAGCGACATTCGGTGCTGTCCGCATTGCGGGGGATCGCTGGTGCGCTGGGCGAATCCTGACTTCTCGAGCTGGAACAGCGAGTACCAACTCGTCTGTTTCAATGACGACTGCCCTTACTTTGTCCGTGGCTGGGTTTGGATGGAGCAGCAGTACCGCGTTCACGCCTCCTACCGCTTCCGCTTCGATCCGGCGACGGGTGAGACAGGGCCGTTGCCGGTGTGGTCCAGGGAGGCGCTCCGCGAGAACATCCTCGAAAGACCGGAGAAGGAGAAGGCTCATGCTGGATGAAGCGCCCAACCCGCGGAGCATCCTTGATGATTACCCGCGACTCGGGCCTGACGATTCTTTCACTTTCCGGTGTGACAAGGGGATGGACTGTTTCGGCTGCTGTTGCCGGGACGTCTCGATCGTGCTGACGCCCTACGATGTACTGCGCATGAAGCGCGCCCTCGGCCTCTCTTCGACGGAGTTTCTCGAGAAGTACACGATCTCACCTTTCACTAAGGAACAGAAGATCCCGGCGGTGCTGCTCAAGATGGACCCCGAGACGCGGCGCTGCCTCTTCGTCACCGGCGGGGGCTGTTCCATCTATCCCCACCGGCCGTGGGCGTGCCGGATGTACCCGCTCGGAGTGGCGGAACCGCAAAACCCCACCCCGGACGAGGGCCGGTTCCACTTCTTGATGAAGGAAGATTTGTGCCACGGGCACGGCGAGGGGCGCAAGTGGACCGTGCGGGAGTGGATCGAGGATCAGGGCGTCGAGCAGTACGACATGATGGGCCAAGCCTTCAAGGAGCTGATGCTCCACAGATTCTGGGACCGGGAGCAAGAGCTGAAGCCGGCCGAGATCGAGATGTACTACATGGCCTGCTACGATCTCGACCGGTTCCGGCGGTTCGTGTTCGAAACCAAGTTCCTCGAAATGTTCGACGTGGACGAGGCGCGGGTCGAGGCGATCCGCACCAACGACGTCGAGCTGCTCGAATTCGCAATGTTGTGGCTCCGGTTCGCGCTGTTCCAGGAAAAGACCTTACGGATCAAGCCGAGTGTGGCCGAAGCGTGGCGCCGAAGGACGGCGGCGCAGGAGCAGAGCGGGGAAGGCGCGCCCGGAGCCAGGCAAGAGAGGTTGGCAAACTCGCATGGCTGAGAACGGCAAGCGAATCCTGGTGATCGGCGGCGGCATGGCCGGCATGACGGCGGCGCTCGAGGCGGCCGAGGCCGGCGCCGGCGTGGTGCTGGTTGAGAAAGAGGCCTACCTGGGCGGCCGCGTGGCCCGGATGAACCAGTATTTTCCCAAGCTCTGCCCGCCCACGTGTGGACTCGAAATCAACTTCCGCCGCATCAAGAACAACCCGCGGATCGAAGTGCTGACTCAGGCGTCGGTGGAGAAGATCAGCGGACGCCCGGGCGCCTACGAGGTGGCCGTGAAGGTGGAGCCCCGCTACGTGACCCCGGCGTGCACTCTCTGCGGGGAGTGCGCGAAAGCCTGCCCGGCCGAGCGTCCCGATGAGTTCAACTACGGGTTGGGCAAGACGAAGGCCGCCTACTTGCCCCACGCGATGGCCTTCCCGGCGCTCTATGTGATCGACCGGAAGGCGTGCCCGGAGGGCTGCACGGCATGCCGGGACGCTTGCTCCTACAGGGCCATCGACCTGACTCAGCAGCCGGAGACGAAGACCTTCCAGGTTGCGGCGGTGGTGGCGGCGACCGGTTGGTGTCCTTACGAAGCCGGACGCCTGGATCTGCTCGGCTACGGGCGGTATCCGGACGTGATCACCAACGTGGTCATGGAGCGGCTGGCGTCGCCGAACGGCCCCACCGGCGGCAAGATTCTTCGGCCGTCGGATGGCAAGGAGCCGAAGTCGGTGGTCTTCGTGCAGTGTGCGGGATCCCGGGACGAGAACCACCTGCCGTACTGCTCCGGTGTCTGCTGCGCGGCGTCGCTGAAGCAGGCAACCTACGTGCGGGCCGCTTACCCGGACGCCGAGATCACGATCTTCTACATCGATATCCGGACGCCCGGGCGCTTGGAAGACTTTTACAACAAAGTCGCCGGGCAGGGGATCCGGCTGGTCAAGGGCAAGGCCGCCAAGGTCGAGCAAGACGGCGGGACAGGCGCCCTGCTGGTGATTGCCGAGGATGTCATGGCCGGCCGTAAGATCACCCAGCGGGCGGACCTGGTAGTGCTCGCCACCGGCATCGTGCCCAACACCGAGGGGCTCCCGGCGGACTTCGTCCGGGACGAGTTCGGATTCCTCATGAATCCGCCGGGGAGGACGGGCGTGTACGCCGCGGGATGCGTCCGGCGCCCGGAAGAAGTCTCCGCGACCGTGCAGGACGGCACGGCAGCGGCTCTGAAGGCCTTTCAGTGTGCGGTAAGGAGCGCGAGCCATGGCTGAGAAAGTCGGTGTTTACATCTGCAGCGGCTGCGGCATCGGCGAGGTGATCGACGTTGAGAAACTCGCCAAGGGCGCCGGGGCGGTGGCT
>JALSRK010000051.1 GCA_026984795.1 Solibacteraceae bacterium
TCCCATGAACAAGGCGAAGGGCGCCCCTAAGAGCCTGGCGGTCTCCGCCGCGCCGCAACACCGCCAGGGACGAAGCGACGTAACCCCGGAGCCTTCCCCGCTGGCTGTTGACCGGCGGCAGAGACGATTCCGGAAGCGTCCGCCCCCTTAAAAAGATTCTCTGCTCGGGGACTCGCCAGGGAGAAAGCTCTGAGGCCACGCCGAGGCCCACGTCGCCGGGGACCGCCACAGACCCCGGCGACCGAACGGCTCCGGCGGAAAGGCCCTCGGGGCCGCCCCGGAGCCACCCGGTGCGAACGTCGGTCGGCTACCGGCCGGGCCTCACCGATTCGGGGACTGCGCGACGGTGGCTGGGCCACCCGAGGCGCCACCATTAGTCTGTTTTGAGGCCGGCCGGTGGACCCAAACTCAATCTTTTGCGACGGCGTCCTTACCCGATGCCCGAGGCAACAAATGGATGTCTGGTCACCCCTCGGGGTGGACCCAATGCCCAGATCTATAAAGCCGCCGCGTTCGACGTGGAATTGAAACCGAGCCGTCCACCCCAGGGTGGACCAGGGGGACCTCCGTCTCCCCTTGACAATTACCTATCATGAGCCGCCCCGGGTTTCCTGGAGACTGAATTACGTGACACAGACCTCCTTCTGGGAGGCGCTGTGCGTTTGATCATACATCGCCTCGAACTCCGCCGGCGGCACGTAGCCGATCGGACTCAGCAGGCAACGGTCGTTGAACCAATCCACCCAGTTCAGCGTGGTCAGCTCCACGGCCAGCCTATCCGGCCACGGCTCGCCGGGCAGCACCACCTCCGTCTTGTACAGCCCGATCACCGACTCCGCCATCGCGTTGTCGTAAGCGTCACCCGCGCTGCCCACCGAGGCCGCAATCCCCGCCTCCCGCAGCCGCTCCGTGTAGCGGATCGACAGGTACTGCACGCCCCGGTCGCTGTGGTGCACCAGCCCTTCGGTCCCCTCTCGGGCGGCCAGAGCCTGCTCCAGCGCGTCCAGCACCAGCTCGCTCTTCAACGAACCCAACACCCGCCAGCCCACGATCCGCCGCGAGAAGACATCGATCACAAAGGCCGTGTAAGCGAAGCCCCTCCCCGCCGCCACGTAGGTCAGGTCCGCCACCCAGAGCTGGTTCGGCCGGCAAGCCTGGAACCGCCGCTCCACCAGATCCGCCGGCCGCTTCTCCGCCTCGCCGGCCACCGTGGTGACCTTGTACTTGCGGCCCCGAACCGCGCCCGTCAAGCCCATCTCGCGCATCAGCCGCTCCACCGTACATCGGGCCACGCCGATGCCCTCCCGCTCGAGCTGCCGCCACAGCTTCCGCGCTCCGTAGACGCCGAAGTTCTCTTCCCAGACCCGCCGGATCTCTCGGCGGAGGACTTCCTCGCGCTTCTGCCGCGCCGGGCGCCGGTCCGGTTCCCGGCGCCGCCGGCGCTCTTCGTAGTAGGTCGCCGGGGCGATCGGCAGCACGCGGCAGATCGACTCGACCCCGTAGGCGTCCCGATGATCCTCAATGAAATCGACCATCACTTTCGTTGGCGGTCGAGCTCCGCCTGGGCGAAAAACGCCGCCGCCTTCCTCAGAATCTCATTGGATCGCCGCAGCTCGAAGTTCTCCCGCTCGAGCTGCTTCAGCCGTTCCCGATCGGCCGTCGTCCAACCCGGCCGCTCGCCCGAGTCGATCTCGGCCTGCCGGATCCACTTCCGCAGCGTCTCCGCCCCGCAGCCGAGCTTGGCCGCTACCGAACAGATCGCCGCCCATTCAGAAGGGTGTTCCCCCTCACTCTCCTTCACCAGCCGGACCGCCCGCTCCCGGACCTCCGGCGAGAACCTGCTTCGTCTTGCCATTCGTCCATCCTCCCAATTCATGGAGTCTCCGGGAAACCCGGGGCGGTTCAATCATGGATGTCCCCGTATTTGGTGGCTACGAATCGCCGGCGTCTTAGCGCCGCCGCGCCGAGGCCAATCTCATCGCCACGTGGATCGCCGCCCACGGTACGGCGAATCCGATCGCCCCGTAGCCCGCCAGAATGACAGCGTACTGAGGCAACGAAAGCTGCTGGCGCACGAAGGTCGTCTCCCACATGCCGGCGGCGGCGAAGAGCACCGCTGCGATCGAGATCAGAAGCGGAACCAGAACAGCCCACCTGGGACGGCGGTTGCGCTCTCTTGCCAGAGGTTCCCCTCCCATGGCGGTCCTCCTTGTTGTTGGTGTACTACCAGTCTAATGGAGGTGGACCGCAGTCCCGCGGCGCGCGTTGCGGCGGGCGATCTGGATGGGAGGAGCGCTGCTGCGAGCGGGATGCGCGCCTGTTAACCGATCTGCGGGACCCCGAGGTGGCTGCAGATCTTCCGCGCCAGTCTGTTGTCGATCTCGGAGTGCCGCGGCACCGAATCCTTGCCGCCGCTTACAGGGTTGACGTAGAGAGAATGCCGCGTCCCCTCGCGGTCGAGGCGGCAGCCGTGGCGGCGGAGGTGCTCGATCAGGCGGCGCCGTTCCACGGGCGCGGAACCCCAACCTCCACCGAGAGTGGTACCAGTTCGATGAGGTCCGCCTCGGGCGCCGAGGCGTCCGGATTCGGGCGGGGGAGGGGCTTGCCTTCTTCGACGAGCGCCTGAGCCAACTCCTGCAAGGCGCTGGCGATCATTACCCGGGCGTCGGCGAGGTCGAATCCCTGGCTCAGGGCGCCCGGGAAGTCGAGAGCCTCGGCCACGACCATCTTCCGGCCGTCTCGCGG
This sequence comes from Solibacteraceae bacterium, assembly GCA_026984795.1. Classification (GTDB taxonomy): domain Bacteria; phylum Acidobacteriota; class Terriglobia; order Bryobacterales; family Bryobacteraceae; genus JALSRK01. Next base: position 2,746 of record JALSRK010000051.1, read on the forward strand.
CAAATAAAAGGCTACGTGATACCGCAACACACCCATAGGGTAGTGCAATGGTCTCGAGTCCAATGCCCGACGGCCGCCCGAAGCGCTACTGCCATGGGTGGCGCGATCTCAGCCCGCCTGGGCGGACAGCCGGGACGCCCGGCGGTCGAGCCGTACAGCCTGCGGCCCGGCAGGATGGCGTCGCACGGCGCCAAGCTAACGAACGGCGGGCCGCCGGCGTGAAACGCGGAACCGGCGTCTTTATCTCTACTTTCTCTACTTCACGTACAGCCTCAGCCGCGGCGAGGTGCGGTGCGGGCCCACGGTGATGGTGAGGGGGACGACGCCTGTTGGCGCGTCTTCGGGGACGCGGAAGTTGATCTGGAAGACGCCGGCGACGAGTTGCGGCGCGGCCCCGGCGTAGAGGATCTCGGCCGGGCGGCCGGCGACGTCCACGGAAACGGGTAGCCTCGGGTGGGGGAGGATGTCGATCGCCGGCTGGCCGTCGATGCCGGGCGGATCGGTCTGACCCTCGCCGGTGCCGAAGAGGACAGCGATGGAACCGCGCGCGGCGGGGCTGGCCGCTGAGTTCGGCGTGGCGTCCTGGTTGAGCACCGGCAGGAAGACGCCCGGCGCCGCATCCAGCACCCGCACGCTCTGCCGCATTACCGTCGCCCCTTGGTAGCGCACCTCGACTTCCGTAGACGGTCCGGCCACCGCGTACGGGGCGATGGCGTTGATCTGCGTGGCCGAGACGTAGAGCAGCGGGGCGGCATGGGGGCCGAAGCGCACGGTGACGCCGCCGAGCTCCGTGCCGATGCGGCCGTCGGGGCCGAGCGTGAAGACGGCCGGTTCCTGGGGGCCGATTCCCTGGCCGAAGATGCTGACGATGAGGCCGGGCGAGACGGCCCCGGCGCGATAGTTGGCGGCGTTGACGACGGCCTGGGCGGCGGCGGGCGTAGCGGTGATGCCGGAATCGGGGCGCACCATGAGCGAAGAGACGTCCACGGCCTCGAAGTCCGAGCCGCGCACGCGGCGCAGGTCGCGCAGGGCGTCGTTGTCCCAGCGCTCGTCGGGCGCGCCGGAGATGTACCACGCCGAGCCGTTGTCGGCGAGGATCATGCCGTACTTCTTGAGCGCCCGCAGGATCACCTGTGCCTCGCGCGAGAAGCCGGAGATGTCGAAGTCGGCCCGGAGGCGGAAGCGCTGGCCCATGGGCGGGTAGCGGGCTTCGGTGAGGCGGGAGGCGTAGTGGCGCGCCGGCCAGACGTAGGCCCGGCGGGTCTGGGGCACGGTGAAGCGGATGGCGTGGCGGATCTCGCCGGCGGCGACTTCTTCGTACCGCACTAAGCCAGGCAGGATGGGAAGGCCGGCGGCGTCGGCCGAGGTCCAGCCGGCGGGCCGCAGCCAGTGGGCGCGCAGGTCGAAGATCGCCCCGGAATCGGCGCGCCAGGAGCCGTCGGGCTGGGGGAAGGCGCGGTAGAGCTCGTAGAGGATGCAGTTGTCGCGGTCCAGCGCGATGGCGTGGCGGTCGCCGTCGCTATGGGAGCCGCCCTCGATAGGGGCGTCGAGCGGGACGGCATAGCCGCCGGGGTCGCTCTCGTCGGCGTAGAGGAAGCTGGCCGGAAGCCGCGGCTGGCTGCCGTCCACTATGACGAAGGGAATGCCGATGGGGCCGCCTTGCCAGAGGCCGCTGCCGAAGTCCGGGTGGAGGTTCTTGTCCGGGCCGATGGTGGCGACGTAGGTGCCGGAGTTGGGATCCACCGGGAGCTGATCGACCGGCGCGCTCCAGATGTTTCCCGGCGGGAAGACGGGGCAGCCGGCGATCTCCGGCGGGGCCTGGGCGGCGAGGGGCGCCACCGCCAGGATCAATGCCGGCATGAGGAATGACCGCACAAGAGCATTTTACTGCCCGGGCGCCGGCGCTCTGCGCCTCGGTGTTTTCTCCGTTGTGGCCTCGATCACCTTTTCCATGTCCTTCAGGTGAATGGCGGTCGGTCTTTGGCATCCCACTCGATCCGGGGATGCTCCCGCGCGGCCGATATCTGTGGTCCGAAAGCACATGGAGGTGATAGCATGCTGAACTCTCGCTTCCTTGTTCATGGGTTTCTTGGCGTTGTTACGCTGGCGGCCGGTGCGCGGTGGCCGGGCGCGCAAGCCGCAGCCCCTTCCGGCGCAATCTTCACTACGACCGTCGCGGGCGAAGTGGTGAACGAAAACCATTTCGAGTCGAAGTGCGCCGTGTATCTGGACGGCGGCCCCGGGCCGAACGCCCCGGCGAAGGCCGCAGGCCTCCCGGACGGCGAGTACTACTTTCAGGTGACCGATCCGAGCGGCCGGATGCTCTTGAGTACCGACATCGTCGCCAACCGGAAGTTCCGCGTCCAGGGTGGCGTGATCGTCGAGTACACGGGATTGGGCGGGCCGGCGCATCCTACGGGCTATGACCAGGATCACCCGGAGTTGGGCGCGATTACCATCCGCCTGGCGAATGCGGAGTGCCCGGCAGACTTCGTGGACACGCCCAACAACGGTGGAGTCTACAAGGTCTGGGTGACGCCTGTCGAGGAGTTCCAGGGCGACCCGCTTCAGGTCGATAGCGAGTGCGGGGGAGGCTGCTATCACGGCTTCTTGCCCCGCAAGTCGAAGACAGACAATTTCAAAGTCACCGAACAGGCGCCGACCTTTTGCCTGACGGTGGAAAAGGCGCTTCATGATGACCAGGGCAACTACACCGGCCCCGGAGCAGGGTGGGAGTTCATGGTGACGGAACCGCTGAACGTCACCAACAGCTACTACACCGGCGACGACGGGCGGTTTCAGGTGTGCGGCCTGCCGGAGGGGACCTACACGGTGTTCGAAGTCGAGCAGATCGAGTACACGTTCCGTGGATTGACGGTCAACGGCGCTGATTACCCCGATTGGCCGGAAGCGTCCTACTCCTTCGATTGGAGTGCCGGCGAGCCGGAACCGGTGATCGTGTTCCACAATTGGCAGGTTCCCATCGTTCCTCAGTAAGCTGCCTGATTCGGCAAGGGGGTTCTGATGCGGGGCCTTCTTCCATGCGCCGCCAGCCGGAACCCCGAGCGTGGAATAGCAGCGCCCCTGCCCGCACGGGACGGTGTTTCGCCGGTGGGCCGGTCCAGAACGCGCACGCTGGTGCGCGGGCTTGGGCTTGCGGGCTATATTCGCATTCTGTAATATGGCTACAGGACATGCCTGTCCGTTCCAGGCAGCTCTACGAGGCCCGCGCCAAGATCGCCAAAGCGCTGGCTCACCCGGTCCGGTTGCTGCTGCTCGACGCGCTCCGGGACAAAGACATGTGCGTCATGGAGATGACGAAGTTGGCGGGCCTGGACCAATCGACAGTGTCCAAGCACCTGGCCATCCTGAAGGAGGCCGGCCTCGTCGGTGTGCAGAAGGCGGGACCGATGAGTGTGTACTCGATCCGGTGTCAGTGTCTGGACGGCTTCTTCGCGTGTCTGGAGTCGGTGCTGCGGCAGAACCTAAAGGAGCAGCAGGCGCTGGTGGAGCTGGAAAGCTGAGTTTTTTTGCGCGCCGCATGGCGATATGGCAATAGAGCGATGAGTCGCGAGTGGAAAACCTTCGGCGCCTTTCTGGCCGTCTTTCTCGTTGCCTACTACCTGCCCCTGTCGAATCCCAGTGTGCAGGCGGCCATCCTCGAGGCGTTCCGGATGCTGCAGTGGTATGCCCGGAACCACACGCTGGCCTGCGTCGTGCCGGCGCTGTTCATTGCGGGCGCCATCACGACGTTCCTGTCGAAGGAGGCGGTCCTGCGGCATCTGGGGCCGCGGGCCGGCAAGCTCGAGGCCTATTCGGTGGCCTCGGTGGCTGGCACCGTGCTGGCGGTCTGCTCTTGCAGTGTGTTGCCGATGTTCGCCGGCATCTACCGGGTGGGTGCGGGCCTGGGTCCGGCGGCGACGTTTCTCTATTCGGGGCCGGCGCTGAATGTGCTGGCGATCTTTCTCACCGCGCGGGTGCTGGGTTTCGATCTCGGCCTGTGGCGGGCCGTGGGAGCCATCGGATTCGGCATCCTCGCCGGTGTCCTGATGGCGGTGATCTTCCGCCGTGACGAGCAGGCGCGCACGGCCGCCATGATGCAACTGCCCGAGCCCCCGCCGGCTCGCCGCAAGATGTGGCAAACCGCCCTCTACTTTGGGGCGATGATGCTGTTTCTCGTTTTCAGCGACTGGTACCACCCGGGCGACGTCGTTCTCGAGCGCACCGACGGCCTGCGCATCCAGGCAGTGATGCTGCAAGAGACGAGGGACGACGTGGTGGTCCAGCTCCAGCAGCCGGCGGCGAACCTCGAGGCCGGAGACAGGATCCGGATCCCGAAGCGGGAGATTGCATCGATCCGGGAGGTCCGGAGCTGGGTGATGGAGGTCTACGACAGGAAATGGCGGCTGGCCGGCCTGATGGGGCTGGCGGTGCTGTTGATGGTCTGGAAGTGGTTCGACCGCGCCGAGGTGGCCGAATGGATGCGGAACACTTGGGAGTTCACCAAGCTCCTGGTGCCGCTGCTGTTCGGCGGCGTCTTCGTGGTCGGGTTTCTCAGCAAGCTGCTGCCGGACGAACAGATCGCCGCGTGGGTGGGGACCAACGATTGGACTTCGACCCTGGTGGCGTCGGTAATCGGCTGCCTGTTCTATTTCGCCACGCTCACCGAGATTCCGATTCTACAGGCTCTCATCGAGCATGGCATGGCCCAAGGGCCGGCGCTGGCTTTGTTGCTGGCTGGTCCGGCGCTGTCGCTGCCGAGCATCCTGGTGATCCGCTCGGTGCTGGGCGTCAAGAAGACGGCGGTGTTCACTTGCCTCGTGGTCGTCATGGCCACGGTGGCCGGGTATCTTTACGGGAATCTTGTGAAAGGAGCTTAGAGGATGAAGATCGAGATCCTCGGAACCGGATGCGCGAAGTGCAATGCGTTGCTCGAGAACACCCGGAAGGCCGTAGAGCGGCTGGGGTTGGAGGACTGCACGATCGTTAAGATCCAAGATTTCAACGAGATCGCCAGGCGCGGCGTGCTGGTGACTCCGGCGCTGCTGATCGACGGGGCTGCGAAAGTGGTCGGGCGGGCCGCCACGCCGGCCGAGATCGAAGGTCTTCTCGAAGAAGCGGCGGGCGGCTGAGGCCCGCGGATCCGAATCCGGCGGACGCTGACGGAAAGGGGGACGTATGAGCACACAAGGAAGCGGGAAAACGGCGAAGCGAATCAGTTTCTTCGAGCGCTACCTGACGCTATGGGTCGGGCTGTGCATGGGGGCCGGGGTCTTGATCGGCCGGGCGGCGCCCGGGCTGACCGGTTGGCTCCGCGGGATGGAATTCGCCGAAGGCAGCCAGGTCAACCTGCCGATCGCGGTGCTGCTGTGGCTGATGATCATGCCGATGATGATGCGGGTGGACTTCACCTCGATCCGCAGCGTCGGCCGCAAGCCGCGGGGCCTGCTGATCACCATCTTCGTGAACTGGATGGTCAAGCCCTTCTCGATGGCCTTGTTCGGCATCCTCTTTTTCCGGTACGTCTTCGCCGGTTGGATCGACGCCGCCACCGCCGACCAGTACATCGCCGGCGTGATCATCCTGGCGGCGGCCCCTTGTACGGCGATGGTCTTCGTCTGGAGCTACCTCGCCGACGGAGACCCCGCCTACACGCTCGTCCAGGTCTCGGTGAACGACCTGATCATGCTGGTGTTGTTCGCGCCGATCGTCAAGCTGCTGGTTACCGGGGCCTCGTCGCTGACCGTGCCGTTCCGGGTCCTGCTCTATGCGGTCCTGGTGTTCATCGTCATTCCCCTGGCGGTCGGGACGACGCTGCGCACCTTGTTGATCCGGCGCCGGGGCAAGGAGTGGTTCGAGCGGGAGCTGCTGCCCCGGTTCGCGCCCATCACGATCACGGCGCTGCTGCTGACCCTGATCTTCATCTTTGCCTTCCAGGCCGACAACATCGTCAACAAGTTCTTCCACGTGGCGCTGATCGCCGTTCCGATCATCGTCCAGGTCTACTTCAACTCGTCGCTCGCCTACGGGCTGATGCGGCTGTTCAAGGTGGAGTACGCGGTAGCGGCTCCCGGGGCCCTCATCGGGGCGAGCAACTTCTTCGAGCTGGCCGTAGCGACGGCGATCGCGCTGTACGGCCCTGAGTCCGGCGCGGCGCTGGCGACCGTGGTGGGCGTGCTGGTAGAGGTGCCGGTGATGCTCTCGGTCTGCAGGATCTGCAACCGTACCCGGCACTGGTTCGCCTATCCCCCGGCGGAGGTGGCCGCCGGTGGTAGAGCGCGGCCGATGGAGAGTCCCTGATCAGGTAAGGACCGCCGCTGAAGCCGCCATGAGTGAGAAGGGCGCGGGCCGGCTCCGGCGACAACAGCCTGATCCGGCAGATTCTCAAAGCGGCCACGGGGGCGGCCCGCCGGCCGAGCGGCGCGATGCTGCTGTGTGTGGCGGGGCTCACTCCGCCCGGCGCGGCCGGCGGCCGGCGGCTGTCACCCTGGGAAATATCTTGACATCCGCATATGCAGGAAGGCTGAGATGAGACGCCTGCACGAGACGTTCCAAGCCCAGTCGGACGTCAACCGGCTCCGCGTCCTCGGGCTCCTGCTGGCGGCTCCGTGCTGCGCCGGCGAGCTTGTGAACGGGCTTGGCTTGCCCCAGTCGCTCGTTTCCCACCGCCTGGCCCACCGGCGCCAGGCCGGGCTGGTGGAGCGGCGCCGCAAGCGCCCTTGGGTCGGGTACGGCATCGGCTGCGGTCCCGATCTTGTGCCGGGACTGTGGCCGTGGTTGCAGAGAGCTCTCCAACCCCGGCCGGCCTTTCAAAAGGACCCCGAGAGATGGGACCGGTTCCGGACCGCCACAGGGCGCCGCACGGCGGCGCCGGTCTGAGCCAGGGAAAGGAGGCTCTATGGCTCGTCTATGGAAGTTGCTCATCCGCGGGATTCTTCCCGTCGCGCTGATCGTCTTCATGATGGCCTGGCTCGCAGGCGTCTTCCGCTCGGATCGCATCGAAGGACGTGAAGTCCCCGTCGCTCCCCGTAAAGCCGAAGGAGTTGCGGCGTACACGGTTACCCCCGTACGCCGGCCCTTGATCTGGCAGGCGGCCGGAACCGTCCAGCCCGATGAGAAGACCGCCGTCTCGGCCAGGATCCTGGCGGCGGTCCTCCAGATCCCGGTGAGGGCCGGCCAGCAGGTGCGTAAGGGCGATCTTCTGGTCCGCCTGGACGACCGCGATCTCCGCTCGCGACTGGCCCAGGCCAAAGACGCCCTCCGGCGCGCGCAAGTCACCCGCGACATCGCCCGGCGCGACTACGAGCGCGACAAGGACCTGGTCGAGAAGAAAGCGATTCCTCCCGTCGAGTTCGATCACACGCGCTTGCGCCTGGAAACCGCCGAGGCGGACGTCGCCCGGCTGGAGAACGCCGTTAAGGAAGCCGAGGTGATGTTGAGCTACGCGGAGATCTACAGTCCTTATGACGGCGTGGTGATCGACACCCTTGCCGACGTGGGAGACCTGGCCGCTCCCGGCCGCGTATTGCTCACCCTGTACGAACGGGGCCGGTTGATGTTCGAGGCCGCCATTCCCGAGCAGTACACCCGCCTGGTCCGTCTGGGCAAGCGCTTTCGCGTACGGATCGACTCGATGGACCGTTCTCTGACCGGTGTCGTCAAAGAGTACATCCCCACGGCCGACCCCGCCAGCCGCACCATGCTCGCGCGCGTGTCGCTGCCCGACGTTCCGGGTCTTTATCCAGGGATGTTCGGCCGGATGGACATCGAGACCGGCGTCGCCGAACACCTGCTGATCCCGGAAACGGCCGTCATTCAGGTCGGGCAGATCACCATGGTGGACGTCATCGAGGACGGGATTCTGCGCCGCCGCTCGGTGCAGTTGGGGCGCCGGGCTGCGGGGAAGGTGGAAGTGCTCAGCGGCCTGGCCCCGGGTGAGCGGATCGCCCTTCGGAAAGCGGAAGCCGAAGGAGGCGGCCAATGAACGCGCAGCAGCACGGTTTCACCATCAGCGTCGTCCGCAAGTTCCTCGAATCGCACCTTTCCTTCGTCATCATCCTCCTCGCGCTGGCCGCCGGCGCTGTGGCCTTGATGGTGACCCCGCGCGAAGAAGAGCCGCAGATCGTCATCCCGGCCGCCGACATTTTCGTTTCCTTCCCGGGCCATTCGGCCGAAGAAACCGAGCGGATCGTTTCCTCCCGCCTGGAACGAGTTCTGCACGAGATTGACGGCGTCGAGTACGTGTACTCCCGCTCGATGCCCGGCCAGAGCATCGTCACCGTCCGATTCTATGTCGGCGAAGACCGCGAGCGCAGCCTGGTGAGACTGTTCAAGTGGCTCGACCAGAACGAGGACCGCATACCCGCCGGCGTCACGGGCTGGGTGATCAAGCCGATCGAGACCGACGACGTCCCCATCGTCACCTTCACGCTCACGAGCGCCCGCCGGGACGATTACGAACTCCGGCGGATCGCCGAGGAAGTGGTCGAGCGGCTGAAGGACGTCAAGAACACGGGCTTGAGTCGGATCGTCGGAGGCCGGCCGCGGGAGGTGCTCGTCCGTCTGGATCCCGAGCGGATGGCGGGTTACGGGGTCACGCCCCTGGACATCGAGCGTGCGCTGCGCGGCGCCGACGCGAACGTCCACGCGGGCTCCTACAGCCGGCACGACCGTGACATCCGGGTCGAGGCGGGACGCTTCTTCGCCAATAAAGAAGAGGTCGAAAGCCTCGTCGTGGGCGTCTGGCGGCAGCGCCCGGTCTATCTCGCCGATGTCGCCGGGGTGAGCGACGGTCCGGGTGAAATTACCACCTACGTCCGCTTCACGCAGGGCCCCGCGTGGACCGCGGCCCAGCGCTTCGCCGATGAGGGCGGCGAAGGCAACTGGGTGGCGGAGACCGCCACGCCGGACGGGGCCCGTTGGGTTTCGATGCCGGCCGTCACCATCGCCGTCTCCAAACAGAAAGGCACAAACAACGTCTGGGTGGCCCGGGACGTCATCGATCGGATGAAGCAGATCAAGGCCCACTACCTGCCCGAAGACGTCCACGTGGCGATCACCCGCAATTACGGGGTCACTGCCGATGACAAGGTGAACGAGCTGGTCGAAGGCCTGTGGGTCGGCATCGTCGTCGTCATCGCTCTTCTCACGATGGGGCTGGGGCTTACCGAGTCGCTTGTGGTGGCGGTGGCGGTACCCTGCGTGTTCGGTTTCACCCTCATCATCAACTACCTGTTCGGCTTTTCCATCAACCGGGTGACGTTGTTCGCCCTCACCGTATCGCTGGGCCTCTTGGTTGACGATCCCATCGTGGACGTCGAAAACATCCACCGGCACTTCGAGCTGCGCGGCCGCGCCACCAAGGACATCGTTCTGGAGGCCGTCAACGAAGTGCGGCCCCCGCTCATCGCCGCCACCATCGCGGTGATCATCTCCTTCCTGCCGCTGCTGTTCGTCACCGAGGAGATGCACGACTATCTCCGGCCGATGGCGGTCAACGTCCCGGTGACGATGCTGATGTCCATGTTCGTCTCCTTTACGGTGACGCCGTGGCTGGCCTACCACGCGCTGCGCCGTCGCTACCGCACGCCGAAGCCGCCGCAGGCGGTCGATGAAGCCAGCGAAGCGGAGGCCGTCCGCCGGACGTGGGCCTTCCAGGTCTTTCACCGGCTGCTCGAGCCGATCCTTGCGAGCCGGGTCCGGGGCGTCGCCTTTCTGTTCGCCGTCTTCGTGGTCTTTCTCGCCGCCGTCGCCCAGGTGGGCCTGCGTAATGTCGAGGTCAAGCAACTGCCTTACGACAACAAGGACGAGCTGTTGCTGGTTGTGGACATGCCCGCCGGCACGACGCTCGAGCGGACCGACGCCGCCGTCCGGGAATTCGAGAACTACCTCCGCCGCGTGCCCGAGGTCACCGACATCGTCTCCTACGTCGGCGTCGGCGCGCCGGTCGATTTCAACGGCCTGGCCCGCCACTACTTCTTGCGCCGCGGTCCCAACAAGGCCGATGTCCGTGTCAACCTCATCCACAAGACCGAACGGGTAAACGCCAGCCATGAGATCGCCTTGCGGCTGCGACCCGGCCTTACGGCGATCGCCCGCCGTTACGGGGTGAAGCTCAAGCTTGTCGAAGCGCCTCCGGGACCGCCCGTGATGTCCACGGTCACCGCTTCGGTCTATGGGCCGGAAGACGCCAGTTATGAGGATCTGATCCGAGCAGCTCGCATCGTCAAGGAAAGGATGCGGAAGGAGCCCGGCATCGTCGATATCGACGACACGGTGGACGAGGATCACGTGAAGTACGTCTTCACCGTGGACAAGGAGAAGGCCGCGCTGAACGGCGTCACGACCGCCGACGTGGCCCGGACCATCCGCATTGCGCTGTCCGGCGAAAGGGTCGGCGCGGTGGCCCTTCCCAGTGAAAAGAATCCCCTCCAGATCCGCCTTTGGATGCGGCGCCCGGAGCGCTCGAGTCCAGCGGACCTGTCGCGGATCTTCGTCCGCGGCCGCGCCGGCAATCTCGTCCCGATCGCCGAGCTGGGCCATTGGGAGCGGACGTTGGAAGACAAGACGATCTACCACCGCAACTTGAGGCGAGTGGTTTTCGTAACCGGGGAAATGGTCGGGCGACCGCCGGTGGAGACGATCATCGACATCCGCGCCGACTACCGCCCGCCCGAGCAGATGAACGGCCGCGGCTATCTCGATGAGTCGGCCAAAGCCCGCCCGCTCGCCGAGCGCACGATGCTTCACAAAGGCGGCGGCATCCCCTGGAGCCTGCCGAAAGGATTCTGGGTCCACTGGTGGCACGAGGGCGAGATGCGGCTGACGATCAACATCTTTCGTGATCTGGGCGTGGGCTTCGCCGCCGCTCTGGTCGGCATCTATATCCTGCTGCTGAACCAGACCGGCTCATTCCTGATGCCGCTGGTCATCATGCTCTCCATCCCGCTGATGGTCATCGGCGTGATGCCGGGCTTCCTGCTGCTCAACCATTTCGGCCCGCGGGTGGTGGCTGGGCAGCCGAATCCGTTCTTCTTCACCGCCCCCGCCATGATCGGCATGATCGCCCTCGCAGGTATTGTCACGCGGAACTCCATCATCATTGTGGACTTCATTCACCTCGCTCTGGCCAAAGGACGAAGCCTGCGCCAGGCGGTTGTCGAAAGCTGCGCGGTGCGGCTGCGGCCCATCCTGCTCACGTCGGGGGCGGCGATGTTGGGCGCCTGGCCCATTACGCTCGACCCGGTATTTGCGGGCATGGCCTGGGGCCTGATCTTCGGGCTGTTCGGCTCCATGCTGCTGAGCCTGTTCGTGATCCCCACCGCCTACTACCTGCTCTACGCCGGCAAGCCCGGCCACGGCCTGCCCCCGGAAATGCGGCCGGGCGGCTGGGAGAAAGGGGGAAGCGATGTTGAATAACGCCCGCGGATCGATGATGCGAAGAGTGCTCTTGCTCGTTGCATCGCTGTCTCTTTGGGCCGTCCCGGCGGCCGCGCAGCAAGAGAAGTTCACGCTCCGGCAAGCTGTGGAATACGCCCTGGAACACAGCCCGGTCCTGCAGGCCGCCCAGGCCGAAGTCCAAGCCCGGGAGGGAGCGGCGACCACGGCCCGGTCGCCCATTTACCCGCAGGTGGACCTGTTCGCCGGCTTCAGCCAGAACCGGTTCCCGGTGGGCTATCCCCCGGCGACGCCGCCCACCGAATTGCGCTTCGACGAGTCGCTTTTTCGGGGCGGCGCCCGGTTGAACTACCTGGTCTGGGACTTCGGGACCACGAAGTTCGAGCTCGAGGCGGCACGGGAGCGCGTGGAGGCCGCCGCCTCGACGCTCGGCCGGCGGCGCCAGGAGGTGGTTTTCGACGTTGCCCGCACCTACCTCGGGGCGCTCACCTTCGAGGACCTCATCCGGGCCGCCGAGGCGCGCCGCAAGAGCCTTCAAGCGCTGGTGGAGCGGACGCACGCCCTCGTCGAGGGCGGCCGCGCCGTCCCGGCTGATGAACTCAAGGTACGCACCCAACTGGCCCGCGTCGATAGCGACCTGGCGGTGCTTCGCTCCGGCCGCCGGAGCGCCCTCAGCTCCTTGGCGGCGGCCATGGGCCTCGACGGGCGGCTGCCGCAGCTCGTCTATTCTCCACCGCAGACGGCGGCTCCACCACTGGAGGCTGAACCGGACCAGTTGCGCTTGGCGTATGCGTCGCGCTCGGATTTGGCGGCGGCATCGCACGCGCTGGCGGCGGCCGAAGACACGGAGCGCTCGGCCCAGCGCTCCCGTTTGCCCCGCTTCAACGCCTTCGCCTCGGTGGCGCAGTACGGCGCGGGCGATCCGGAATCATTCGTGGACTTGATCGCCAAGGTGCTCCCGGGCCTCAACCCCCCTCCCTTGTCGCTGGACAACGCCGTGGCCGACTGGAGCGTCGGGGCGACAGTGACTTTTCCGCTTTTCGACGGCGGTCGGCGAAAGGGCCGGATCGAGCAGGCCGTGGCGGAGCGCCAAAAGGCAGAGCGGGAGCGGGAACGCTTGCGGTTGAACATCGCCCGGGAGGTGCGGACGGCCCGGGCGGAGCTGCAGGCCGCGCTGGAGCGTGTCACGGCACTGGAAGAGTCGGTGGCCCAGGCGCAGGAGGTCCTGCGGACGGAACAACTCAAATACCAGGCCGGCAAGACCACGATCAATTTCGTACTGGACGCCGAGGCGGCCTTGCTCACCAACGAGTCATTGCTCAGCCAGGCACGCCGGTCGGTTTCGATCGCCGCCCTGGCCCTCGACTTGAGCCTGGGCCGAATCCAGCCAGAGACCTTAGCCGGCCACGGAGTTTCTGACGGTGGGCAACCCGCCGGAAAGCCTGACGATTGAATGCCGAGAGGGTTCTATCTCCGGTTTCCGACCGGCGGCACGGCGGCGAACACCGGCTGCTGCCTCAGCAGACGGAGGCCGCCCGCATAGAAGGTGCTCGTAGAGCGCCCTGGACTGCCGGCGGGGCGTGTCCGAGCTTCTCCATGCGCTCTGCCGTGTGACGCAGCCCGCCGGTGGGGATCCGGGCTGCGACTGGCAGTGGCAATGCCGGACTTCTCGGAAAAGGCAGCCGGGACCCTGCCCGGCTCGATGGAGCGGCCGACCGTCAGTACATCGAAGCCGCGGGATTTCTCGTAGTTGGAGGGGAGACGGTCGTCAAACTGCAGGTCCCGATCCGCACCAGAGCTGCGTGCGCGGCCGTAATAGCAGCCGGGCAGGAGCCGGCGCACAACGGACGGCGGGCGGTGGCGAAACACAAATCTGTGGACGCCCGGCGATTTGGTTTTAGTGGGTACTATACCCAAAACTCAACCGACGGGATGAGTTTTCCATTGCGTGTTCTGCAAGGGATCGGTTATGCTGGCAGCATGGAGGAGCCCGGAGGATCCCGGGGAATCAGATGGAGACAAAGACAATATCCAGCAGCGCTGTCGTAGCGCTGGCAGCCTTCCTGTTCGCATTACCGGCCGAGCTCCCAGCGGGGAGCATCTTTTTCGACGATTTCAACTCCGAGAACGGGGGCGTTCCCACGATCAATTACACAGGGTTCGCCAACTGGGACGTCACCCGCGGCAGGGTGGATCTGATCGGCCCCGGGCTGTTCGACGCCTACCCGGGCAACGGCCTTTACGTAGACCTGGACGGGTCGACGGTGGGCGGGGACCAGGCGATCGCGGGCCGGCTCGAGTCCAAGACCGTCTTTCCACTCGCGGCTCCGGTCTACGTGCTGGAGTTCGATCTGGGAGGGACGACGCAAACCGAAGACAACATCGTCACGGTGAGTCTCGGCAGCGTCTTTTCGGAGACCTTTACTCTTCCGAACATCCCGGGCCTGGGGACCACTCCGTTCACTCACATTACGCGTACGATTTCGATCGCCTCGCCGACATCCGGCCGGCTCGTCTTCGACCATGCCGGCGGCGACAACTACGGCCTGATCCTCGACAATGTCCGCCTGTCGGCGGTGCCCGAACCGGGCAGCGCGATCCTGGTGGGCTCTTGTCTCTTGCTCCTGGGGTTGTGGAAGCTGCGGTCGCGCCGCCGTCTTGCCTTGCAGCGCGCGGACGCCTCGCGGAAATCAGGCTGAACTTCTCGGCTGTTTCGCCGAAGCGGCTGCTCCGCTGCAGCGCTGACAGGACCGACCTCTTGTTGCGGTTGGGGGCTGCATTCTATCCTTTTTTGTCCGGTACCGCTCGAGAGCGTGGCCGGAGCTACTTCCGCCAGAGGTCGATCGGGCGCCGGGCGCCGGCCCGGAACGGCAGGTTGACTTTGCTGCCCGTGGCGGCCGACTCATAGGCGGCGAAGATCATCTCGAGGACGGCGCGGCCGTCTTCGCCGGTCTCGAGCGGCTCCTTGCCGTCGCGGACGCATCCGACGAAGTGGGCGAACTCTTGCGGGAAGCCGTAGTTCCAGATCTCTTCGTAGATGGCGAAGGACCAGCCCCTGGTGGAGCCGGCCTTCTCGACGGCATAGCCGTAGCCGGTCTCGCTGTAGACGCGGATCGAGTTGCCGTAGAGCAGGTCGGCGTAGGCGACGCCGGCTGAGCCGTAGACCTCGGCGCGGTCGTCCATGCCGCCCTTCTTGGTCCAGCTCTCCTCGGCGAGGCCGATGGCGCCGCCCTCGAAGTTGACGATGATGAGGGCGTTGTCATCGCCGTTGGTCTTGCCGCCGTGCGCCTGGGTGGACATCTCGGCGTAGACCGAGAGGGTCTTCGGCTTGCCGAGCATCCAGCGGAAGAACTCCAGCGCGTGGCAACCCATGTCCATGGTGACGCCGCCGCCCGAGCGGGCGGTGTCCCAGAACCAGCCGGAATGCGGCCCGTCGTGCTTCTCGCTCTGTTTGACGAGGTGGACGGCGCCGAAGGCGCCTTCATCGACGAGCTGTTTGAGGCGGACGTATTTCGGCGCGAAGCAGAGCTCCTCGGCGTACATGAGCTTGACGCCGGCGCGACGGCAGGCCTCGATCATGCGGTCCGCTTCGTCCAGGTTCAGGCAGAGAGGCTTTTCGCAGACGACGTGCTTGCCCGCCGAGGCGGCATCGACGGTGATCTGGCAGTGCAGGTCGTTCGGGCAGCCGAGGACGATCATGTCGATCTCGTCCATCTCGAGGAGCTTGCGGTAGTCGGTGACGGCGTGGGGAATGCCGTATCGGGCGGCGAAGCTCTTGACGTGTTCCTCGGTAGGGGAGGCGGCGGCAAACAACTCCGCGTCCGGGACCGTCTTCAGCGCCTCGGCGTGGATCGAAGAAACGAACTGGGAACCGATCAGGCCGACTCGTACGGGTTTCATCTGGCGTGCACCTATTACTTTATTAGGACTGTATCAGGCCATGATAGCCGATCGCCGCCGGCCGGGTGCGGGCGGCGCCTGGCGGTGATATCCTCACGGTGGCCGGCGCCGGATGGAGGGCGGTCCGGCTGGTTTCGAGGTGTGCTATGAAGGTCTCTCGCAGAAGATTCCTGAGTTCGGCGGCCGCCGCGGCCGCGGCGGGGGCGGCCGCGGGAGGTGCATCGATGAAAGACGGGCCGGCGACCGGGCAGTTCACGCCCATCCCTTTGAAGGGCAACGTGGATTTCGACGGGCTCGCAGGGGCCGGGCTGAGCGAGGAGCTGAAGCGCTCGCTGCCGCATGCGCCTCGCGGCGAGACCATCTCGTGGGGCATTCCGTTCCGGATCGGGCGGCCGGTGCTGCTGATTGGCGAGGCGGTGACGGAGAAGACGCCCGGACTGAAGGCCGAGTGGCTGGTTTTCATCCACACGACCGATATCGAGCCGCTCGAGTGGGACGAGCACGGCTTCATCCATCCGATGAAGGGTGAGGGCCGGCTGGGCGAGCACGTGGCCGACTACGTGATCGTCTATGCCGACGGCTCCGAGGCCCGCGAGCAGATCCGGCGGCGGCATCAGATCGGCATGTTCCGCAAGCGGTGGGGAGAGAACTGCTTCCAGGCAGTACCCCACGTGAAGCCGTACCCGGTGCGCCCGGTCCATGAGCAGCCATCCATGCTGGTGGACGCCGGCGGCGGACTGAGCTGGGGCGAAGCCGAGACGCGCAACCGGCCCGGCGATCTCGGGCCGTGGCTCAACTGGCTCTGGGCGTGGCGGAATCCGCATCCGGAAAAAGAGATCGCCGCGTTGCGCTTCGAGCCGAAGGCGGGAAAGGTGATCGTGGCGGCGGTTTCCGGCGGCCGCGCCTCCTCGCATCCGCTACGCTGGCAGACGCGCCGGAAGGCCGTGCTGAAACTGCCCGAGGGCGAGGAGTTCGACTTCAAGGTGGACGGCCGGGGCCTGTGGAAGCAGATCCAGCTCGACATGGGCCAGATCATCTCGGTGGAGGCGCGGAGGATCTACCCGAACGAGACCTGGCCGCAGACCGACAACAACCAGCTTCCCGAGGTCCGCAAGAACGAGGTGCTCGTTGAGTATTCCGCGCATCCGGACGCGACGTTTCACCTTGCCGGCGGGCGGACGGTGGCGGCGGCCGAGCTGGCGCGGGGCAGGGCAGGCGGCGGTCTGGAGCCGGTGGCGCCGGCCGAGCGGCTGGTGACGCTCCGGGTGGTCGAAGCCGGGTCGCGGAAGCCCGTGCCGGTGAAGCTGCACCTGCACGGGGAAGCCGGCGAGTACCTGGCGCCGGTGGACCGCCACCGCCAGCCGAACGGCGCCTGGTTCGAGGACTATGCGCCGGAATTCCTGCACCGCGGCCGGCACTATTGCACTTACATCCCCGGCGAGACGCTCGTCAGGCTGCCGCTCGGCAAGGTCTACGTCGAGGTCAGCAAAGGCTTCGAGATCCGGCCGGTACGGAAGGTCGTCGAGGTGGACGGTGGGACGGAGACGATCGAGATCGAGCTGGAGAAGGTCCTGCCGTGGCGCGAGCGCGGTTGGGTGACGGCCGATACCCACGTGCACTTCCTCTCGCCCTCCACGGCGCGGCTCGAGGGGGCGGCCGAAGGGGTCAACGTGATCAACCTGCTGGCCAGCCAGTGGGGCGAGCTGATGACCAACGTGGGCGACTTCGACGGCCGGACGGTCTTCGGCTCCAATGAAGCCGGCGGCGACGGCGAGTGGCTGGTGCGCGTGGGTACCGAGAACCGCCAGCACGTGATGGGGCACATCTCGCTGCTGGGCTACAAGGGGAACATCATCGCCCAGATGTGCGCGGGCGGGCCGGACGAGGCGGCGATCGGCGATCCGGTGGACGTGCTGCTGATGGAATGGGCCGAGCGTTGCCGGGCGCAGGGCGGGCTGGTGGTGCTGCCGCATTTCCCGAATCCCCGGTGCGAGAACGCGGCGGACCTGATCATGGGCGCGATCGACGCGGTGGAGATGACCTCTTGGGGCGACCTCTACGGCGGCATCGACCCCTATTCGCTGTCGGACTACTACCGCTATCTGAACTGCGGCTATTTCGTCCCTGCCGTGGGCGGGACCGACAAGATGGCGGCGACCACGGCGGTGGGTACGGTGCGGACCTACGCCCGCATCCCGCCGGACGAAGCGTTCACCTACGAGAGCTGGATGGAGGCCGTCCGGCGCGGCAACACGTTCGTGACTTACGGACCGCTGATGGAGTTCACCGTCGAGGGACGCGAACCCGGCGGATGGATCGAGATGAACGCGGGCGGCGGAACGGTGGACGTAGAGTGGCGGGTGGCGAGCGTGACGCTGCCGATGACGCGCGTGGAGCTGGTGGTCAACGGCGAGATCCGGGAGAGCCGAACGGTGAGGCCTGACGGCGATTCCGGCTCCTGGAAGTTGAAGGTGGAGCGCAGCTCGTGGCTGGCGCTGCTGGTGCGCGGCCATTACAAAGGCAAGCCGGAGATCATCGCGGCGCACTCCTCGCCGGTGATGGTGCGTGTGAAAGGATCGGAGTTCTTTTCGGCGGTGGATGCGGTGACGATGCTCGAGCAGATCGAGGGGGCGCTGGCCTACATCGACACGGTCGGGACCCGGGCCGAGGACGCCATCTATAAAAGGTTGCGGATGAAGCTGACGTCGGCCTACCGGAAGCTGCACAACGAGCTGCACCGGCGGGGCCATTTCCATGAGCACACGGCGGTGACGCGGCACGAGCGCTGAAGTTCCGCGGACCGTGCGAGTCCTCCGGCAGGGGCGCCTCTGGAGGAGGAACACCCTGGTGAGGGGATTTTCCCGACGTTTTCAGGGATTCCCCGTATGCACTTTCCCGGCCTGTTCTAAAGAGAAGCGCCGAAGCCGTCGAAAGAAGAGTGAATCGCTACGTTCGGCGGAGGCCAGCAATGTTGGTTGCCATCGTCATCAGCCCGGACCGAGGATTGGTCCGCGAGTTGCAAGTTCTGGCCTATCCGTCTGAGCACCTGCTCATCTATAAGATCATCGAGGCCTACCCCGCTCCCCCGGAGCTGATCCGCATTCTGAACGCGTGCGATCCCGACCTGGTGTTGCTGGACGTCACCGACTGGAAAGGCGCCGGGCCGGCGGCGGCGGTGATCTCGATGAGGTTCCCTGACGTAGTGGTGGTCGGCGTCGGGCGGTGTCGGGACGCGCCGGTGGCCGAGTTGTACGACGCCGGGGTGACACGGATTCTCGCCCTTCCGCTGGGGGTGGAGGACTTCCAGGAGACGGTCAAGGCGGCCGTGCGGGCCAAGCTGGTGCGAGTGCTCCCGGGTCTGGTGGCGATGCTGCCGGCAAAAGCGGGAAACGGGGCCTCACTCACAGCGCTGAACCTGGCGGGCGCACTGGCGAACCAGTTCGGCAAGAAGACGCTGCTGATGGACTGGGACCTGAATTCCAGCGTACTGGCAAGCCGGATCCCGGGGCCGATCGCCAGGGGTTTCGAGTCGGTGTTGGCGAGTACGTCGGCGGCCAGCCGGACGGAATGGCTATACCACGTCCATCAGTGGGAGTTGCTGGACATCCTCGCCGGGGGCAACGCCCCCTATCGCCGGGTCCTGGAGTGGGCGGAGTATTTCCACCTGTTACCGTTCGTAGCGGGCCGCTACGATTGGGTAATCGCCGACCTGCCGGAGCCCCCTTTCGAGCCGCTCCTGGACATCGCCCAGCAGGCAAGCCACATCTTTATCGTGAGCGAGGCCGACCGCCCGTCACTAGAGCTGGCGCGGCAGCGGTTCGCCTTTCTCCAAGGGGAAGGCGTGAGCGGGTTGCGGGTGCGCCTGGTGTTGAACCGCCGGAGGTCGGATGACATCCCGCTGGAAGAGATCGAAAGCTTCACCGGGTTGGATGTCGCCACGATCCTGCCAGCCGATGAACGGGCGGTGGGCGAGGCCACTTGGGATCGGCGGCTGGTGACTGAAGAGACCGGGTTGGGGCGGGCGTACGCGCAGTTCGCCCGCCGGCTCCTGGGGCTCGAAGAAGAGCCGCAAGAACACGAGTCGTGGAAGACCCGCTTGCGGCTGCCCACCTTGTTCAGCCGCTGAGGACTCCGACGGTCCCGTTGCCAGCAGGCAAACGGTACACTATTCAGGTAGCTGCCGTTGGGCGGCCGGGTGGACGGTGATTCATCCGCGCGGCGGCCGGGGGTGAGGCCGGCGCCGAATTCCGGCCCCCCAGAATCCGGCCTCTCGTAACAGAGATCATTCTTCTTTTGTGTGACCCAGGAAATAAGCTGAGCTTCGTGTGTGACATGAGTGACAGGAATGGGTTCGGCCCGATCCGGATCAGGGGGCGGTGGTGAGCGGGCCGGCGAGGGCGGCGGCGCCGGCAATGGAGGTGAGTGGGGCGCCGGTGCGGGCAGGCGCGGCACTGCTCCTGTTGCTCTCACTGGGCCACTTCTTCGTGGACGTCTACTCGGGGGCGGTAGGGGCGCTGCAACCCCTGTTGGTAGAACGCCTGAACCTTTCCCTGGCGGAGGCCGGCGTAGTAGGGGGCGTGTTCGTTTTCGCCTCCTCGGTGCTGCAATTGGCGTTCGGGATCCTGTCCGACCGGCTCCGTACGCGGCTGTTCGCGGCGTTGGCGCCGCTGGTAGCCGGGGTCTCGATCTCGCTGTTGGGACTGGTCCCGGCCTATTGGGTTCTGTTGTTGCTGGTGTCGCTGGGCGGCTTCGGGATCGCGGCGTTCCATCCGCAAGCGTCGGCAACAGTGGCTTTCGGCACGGCGACGCGCCGGGGCGGTTGGATGGCCGTGTTCATCAGTGCTGGAACGCTGGGCTTCTCGCTTGGACCGGCGTACTTTTCCGCATTGCTGGAACTGGGTGGAGCGGAGCACCTGTACTGGGCGGCGGCGCCGGGGATCCTCGTGAGCGCCCTGCTGTTGGCGAAACTCCCGTCTCCGGGAACCGCCGGGCCGAAGCGGCGCCTGGATCTTGCCCCTTTGCGCCGGGTGTGGAGGCCGCTGGCGGTCTTGTACGCGCTGGTCTTCATCCGGTCGATCCTGCAGATCGTCTTCGCCCAGTTCTTGCCGTTATACTTGACGCGGGAGCGCGGCTTTGCGTACGCCGACGCGAACTACGTTCTGACGTTCTACCTGGCGGCTGGGGCGTTGGGCGGTTTTTTCGGCGGACACCTGGCGGACCGCGTCGGGGGGCGGGCCGTGATCCTGCTCTCGATGGCGGGGTGCATCCCGTTTCTGCTGCTGTTCTTCCTTGGCCGGGGATGGGTCGCGGTGGCGGGCCTGGTGGTGGGCGGCCTGGTGCTCTTCTTTACGATTCCGGTGAACGTGGTGATGGCGCAGGAGTTGGTCCCATCGCAGGCGGGGACGGTATCGGCGTTGATGATGGGTTTTGCGTGGGGCATGGCGGGCGTGATCTTCATTCCCCTCACGGGTCGCGCCTCGGACGCCTTTTCGATGCACCCGGTGCTGTTGTCGCTGCTGCTGTTTCCTGTCATTGGGTTCCTGCTGGCGCTGAAACTGGAAAGGAGGTCTGAGCAGTGAGTGGATGGCGGAGAGCCGTATGCCTGCTCAGCGGAGGCCTGGACTCCTCTGTGAGCCTGGCCTGTGCCCGCGAGGATGGATTCCAATGTTATGCGCTGACAGTGGATTACGGCCAGAGACATAAGCTGGAACTTGAAGCCGCGCGGCGGGTAGCCGAAGCGCTCGGAGCGAAGAAGCACGTCATCGTCCAGACAGATCTGAGGGTGTTCGGAGGATCGGCGCTCACGGCCGGGCTCGAAGTGCCGAAGCACCGGGACGAAGCAGAGATCGGCTCCGGCATCCCGGTGACCTACGTGCCGGCTCGGAACACAATCTTCCTCGCCTACGCACTGGCGTGGGCCGAGGTCCTGGAGAGCTCCGACATCTTCATCGGGGTGAATGCCATCGATTATTCGGGCTACCCGGATTGCCGGCCGGAGTACCTGGAAGCGTTCGAGCGGTTGGCGAACCTGGCGACGCGCGCAGGGGTGGAACGGGGGGTGAAGTTCCGGATCCATGCTCCACTGCTACGGCTCAGCAAGGCGGAGATCATCGGCCTGGGGCGCCGGCTGGGGGTCGATTTCCGGCTGACGCACAGTTGCTACGATCCCGATCCGCACGGCCGGGCCTGCGGGGCTTGCGACGCATGTCTGCTGCGGCGTAAGGGCTTTGCCGAGGCGGGGTTAGAGGACCCAATCGAATACGCCAAATGAAGATCGCCGAGCTATTCTATTCGATCCAGGGCGAGGGGATACTGGCGGGCACGCCCGCAGTGTTCGTCCGGACTTCGGGGTGCAATCTCCGCTGTGTCTGGTGCGACGCCGACTATACGTCTTGGGCGCCGGAGGGCCGCGACGTAGAGGTGAAGGAGATCGTCCGATATGTCCGGGAGCACAGCCGGGGCTACACAGTGGTGACCGGAGGCGAGCCAATGATCCTGCCGGAGATCGTTGCCTTGGGCCGGGAACTTCGTGGGATTGGCCAGCACATCACGATCGAAACGGCAGGGACGGTCTACCGGGAACTGGAGTGCGATCTGATGAGCATCAGCCCGAAGCTGCGCAATTCGGTTCCGTGGGAGCGGGAAGGCGGCCGGTGGGCGGAGCGGCATAACAGGCTGCGACTTCAATACGATGTGCTTCAGAAGCTGATGGAACGCTACAACTATCAGTTGAAGTTCGTGGTCACCCAGCCGGAGGACGTGACGGAGGTGCTGGAGATCGTGAAGCGGCTCCGGGCGAAACGGGACCGGGTGCTGCTGATGCCGGAGGGTGTGCAGGCAAGGGTGTTGGCGGAGCGGGGCCGCTGGATCGTGGAGGTTTGCAAGCGGGAGGGGTTCCGTTACAGCCCGCGGCTACAGGTGGAGTTGTGGGGGGCGGCGCGGGGTTACTGACCCGGATGGGTTTTTCGGTACGTTTCGGGCCTCCGTACTGTGTCGGAATCCTGCTGGTCTGCCGATAAACAAGTGAAAATGCGGATGTTCGTGTGACTCGCCCGGCGGTGTTGGGGGCGAGACCAGCGGGATAGGTATGGCGGACAAGAAGAATCTGTTGATGCTGCTCGGCGTGGCGTTCGCGGTAGCGATTCTCGCCACGGGGCTGTTCTACGGACTGGTGGCCACCCAGTTCAGCAAAGCGATGGTGGCCCGCTCGGAGGTCGTGGTGGTGGCCAAACGGGACCTGGCGCCGGGCGAGGTGGTGAGTGCGGAGGATATCGGGACGACGCCCCGGAGCGAGGCGGATCCACTTGTGGAGGGTTTCCGTGACCCCAAAGACGTAATCGGGTTAGTCGTGGTGACGCCGGTTGCCCAAGGAGAGGTGCTGGAGCGGCGGAAGCTGGCCTCGAAGGAATCGGCGCACGGAGCGGCCCTGGGGATCCCGGCCGGCCTGCGGGCGGTTTCGGTGCACGCGGCCGACTCGACCGGGGTGGTGAAGCTGCTTCAACCGGGCCACCGGGTAGACGTCCAGATCGTCTCTCGGGCGCGCAACCGCCAAGTGAAGCTACGGACCGTGTTGCAGGACCTGGAAGTGCTCCGGGTAGAGCCGGAACCGGAAGCGTCCGAAGGGCGGCCGGTACTGCCGGTGGTCACACTCCTGGCGTCGCCTGAGGAAGCAGACGTGCTGGCGGTTGCGGACGCGGCGGCGCGGGTGCGGCTGCTGCTGCGGCATCCGTTGGACGACGAGATCACTGACCGGGGCGAAGTGCAGCTCACCAGCGTCTTCCGCCGGCCTCCGCCTCCGCGGGTGCGGGAGCAGGCCCGGCGTGGAGCGGGACGGACGGGAGCAGCGGGGGCGCCGGGGAAGGTGATGACCGCCGCCCGCCGGCCGGCCGGTGAATGAATTCCGGAGGGAGCGCCGGCATGTGGCTGACGGTGGCACTCTTTTTTTTGGCGACATTTTCTCTGGTTGGAGCTTCCCTCATCGCCTACTGGTTCGTGGCGGAGCGCCGGGCCCTGATCGAGGGCTCCGGGTCCGCGGATCCGGCGGCGGC
Organism: Solibacteraceae bacterium; assembly: GCA_026984795.1. Taxonomy (GTDB): domain Bacteria; phylum Acidobacteriota; class Terriglobia; order Bryobacterales; family Bryobacteraceae; genus JALSRK01. The sequence goes on from JALSRK010000051.1 coordinate 26,091, forward strand.
GGCATGGCTCGATTCGACGCGCCTGCTGAGAGAAGACAGCCTGAGCACGATCTCGTTCTGGAACAAACTGCTGGCGCGGGTCGATTACGTGGCGATCATGAAGAGGCGGCTGGCGGAGGCGGGCCTGAATTGGAGGGTCGGCCGTCTGACGCTGCTGATGCTGCTGGTGGGGGCAGTGGTCTACGGCGGGTTGTCGAGCTGGCTGGGGGCGCCGTGGTGGCTGTCGGTGGGCGCCGCCGCCGGGGCTTCCACGCTGCCTTATTTGTGGGTGCTGAGACGCCGCGAGAAGCGCCTAGGCGCCTTTGAGGCGCAGTTTCCGGAAGCGCTCGATTCCCTTGCGCGGGCGCTTCGGGCGGGACAGCCGCTGACGGCCGCCATGCGGCTGGTGGCGTCGGAAGCGCCGCAACCGGTGGCTGAAGAATTGGCGGCGGCCGTGGAAGAACGAGAGCTGGGCTCGTCGTGGGAGGAAGCGCTGGAGCATCTGGCGCAGCGGGTTCCGGTGGCCGAAGTCAGCATCTTCGCGGCTTCCATCAAGCTGCAGCACCGCATGGGCGGCGACCTGACCGAGGTGTTGGCGCGGCTGTCCGAGTCCTTGCGGGAGGCGGCGGCGCTGCGGGGCGAGGTGCGGGCCATCGCCGCGCACGGGCGGATGACGGGGCTGGTGCTGACGCTGCTGCCGGTGGGCATCGCGGTGGTGATGGCGGTGGTGAACCCGACCTATATCGTCCTGTTGTGGGTGCGGCCGGCGGGGCGGGCGATGGTGGCTGGAGCCCTGATGTGCCTGGTGGCGGCCCACTTCGTGATCAAGAGAATGGTGAACATCCGGGTATGAATCCGATCTGGTGGTTACTGGCGATGGTCTTCGTCGTCGTGCTGGGCTCGGTGACGGCGGTGGGCGCGGTGATGCTACGGCGGTGGGCGCGGCCTGCGGATGGCGGTCCGGCCGCCGGCGGAGGGGTCCTTTTCGGCGCCGGGCCTGAGGGTGGACTCAAGGCGAGGCTGGCGCGGACCCTTCACGCCGTGGGTGAAATGCTCCCGGTCTCCCGGAAACGGCACGAGCCGTTACGGCGGCGGCTGCTGATGGCGGGGTATCGATGGCCGTCGGCGGTGAGTGTGTTCCACGGCATCAAGATGGCGTCGGCTCTGGGAATGGCCGGGGCCACGGGCTGGACGATTCTGTTCATGAGCGGAGCGCCGAGCAACGCTCTGGCGCCGTGTCTGGCGGCGGCCGGATTCGGGTTCCTGCTGCCGGAGCGGTGGCTCGACCGGTCGATCCGCGCTCGGGCGCGCCGGCTGCGGTTGGCGCTACCCCCGGCTGTCGATCTGATGGTGCTGGCGGTGGAGGCGGGCCAGGGGATGGACCAGGCTATGCTCGACGTGGCACAGGCCCTGGCTCCCCTGTACCCGGATCTGAGCGACGAGTTTGCTTTTGTGCATCTCGAGGTGCGAGCCGGGAAGAACCGGCAGGAAGCGTTGCGGAACCTGGCAGAGCGAAGCCCGGAACCGGAACTGAAGAGACTGGTGACCGTGCTGCTAGACGGCGATCGGTTCGGAACCAGTCTCGGGCCCGCGCTCCGGACACACGGCCACTACCTGCGCACACGGCTCCGGCAGAACGCCCAGGAGCAGGCGCGGAAGCTCGGTGTGAAACTTACCATCCCCACGTTCTTCCTGATCTTTCCAGCCGTGCTGGCGGTGACCCTTGGGCCGGCGTACTTGCTGCTCCGGGACAGCCTGGGGCGGCTTCTCAACAGCTTTTAAGAGGATCGGACCCGGGCTGGGGCCGCGACAGGGAGACCTTCGAAGTCGGATTTCCCGCACCGGGCCCGGACAGCCGTTCCAGCCGGCAGGCGAGGCGGGGCTCCGCTCCTGCACGTGGGGCGGTCCACGTTGCTCCCGCAGGCGACAGTCTGCGAGAATAGGACGACGTTGGTGAAGGGTTGCGCGGGCTGAATCCGGGCCCGGCGGTCGCCCTCCGAGGAGATGTGACGCAGTGAGAGAAAAAGGTGTTGTGAAGTGGTTCAATCCCGCCAAAGGCTATGGGTTCATCCAGCGCGCCAGCGGTGAAGACGTGTTCGTGCATTATTCGGCCATCCAGATGGAGGGCTACCGGACCCTGGACGAAGGCACGGAGGTCGAATACGATCTCAAGCAGGGGCCCAAGGGCTGGCAGGCCGAGAACGTGATGCGCGTGTAGCCGCCCGGTGAGATGCGGGGCCGGCGGGTGTCAGCGGGCCGAAAGATCCGATCCTGAGGCGCCCGGGCTCCCAGCGGACTCGGCGATTGGAGAACAGCGATGCGAGCGACAGTAGCAGCGGTTTTTCTGATGTCGGCTCTATGGCTCGGCGCTCTTCCGGCAGCCGCGGGGGAGGCCGGGTGGATCAATATGTTCGACGGCAAGACCCTGGACGGCTGGAAGGCGAACGAACACCCGGAAAGCTGGACCGTCAAAGACGGCTGCATCGTCGGCCACGGCGAGCGGAGCCATCTGTTCTGGATGAAGCGCAAATGCCGCGACTGCGAGTTCCAGGCCGAAGTGAAGATCAGCGACGGCGGCAATTCGGGCATGTACTTTCGGGCGCAGTTCATGCCGGGCTGGCCGAAAGGCTACGAGGCGCAAGTCAATTCGACCCACAAGGACTGGAAGCGCACCGGCAGCCTGTACAACTTCGTCAACATCAAGGAACAGCTCGTACCGCCGAACACGTGGTTCACCCAGCACATCATCGTCAAGGGCAATCACATCGTCATCAAGGTGAACGGCAAGAAGGTGGTGGACTACGTGGATGGGAAGAACACTTACACCGAGGGCTACCTGGCGCTACAGCAGCACGACCCGGGCAGCACGGTCTGGTACCGCAATCTGAAGATGCGCCCCCTGGATTGACGGTTCGGGGCGGCGCGGCTTTTCCACCAGCGAAACGTCCTCAGAGCACCCGGGTGATCTCATCGGCGGCGAAGGCCGGGAGTTCTTCCAGGTTGCCCGCGCCCGGGGCGACAACCTCTCCGATCACTGCCGCCTGAACCCCTGAGGCGGCGAGCATTTGTTCCACAGATTCCACCGCGTCCGGGCCGGCGGCGATGAGCAGCGACCCGGAGGCAAGCAGGCCCCAGGGATTCAAGCCTAAGGCGCTGCAGATCGTCCGGCATTCCGGCCGCACTTGGATCGCGCCGGGGTCGATTCTGAAGTCAGCTTCTCCGGCCTCGGCGAATTCCCGCAGGGCGGTGGCGATGCCGCCTTCGGTGGGATCGTGCATCGCCCGGACGCCGGGGATGCCGCGGACCAGCCGGGCGCAGGGGAGGATGGAGATGCCGGGATCCTCGAGCCAGCGGGCGGCGGCGTCGATGACGGCTCGCGATACGCCGGCTTCGAGAAGGCGTTGGGCGTGCTCCCGGGCCAGGACGGCGCTGCCTTCGAGAGCTACCGGGCCGGCCTGCAAGAGAAGATCTCCCGGGCGCATGTGGCGGCTGAGCTTCAAACCCTGTCTGGGCGCCGTACCCAGCAAGGTGGCGCAGAGCAGCGGGCGGCCGAGACCGGCGGTGATTTCCGTATGGCCGCCGATGAGGCAGATCGACGCGCGGCGGCAGGCCCCGGCCAGTTCGTCGAGTAGAGAGAGGGCGTCGGTTTCCGGCACGCCCTCCGGGAGCAGGACAGTGGTCAGGAGCCAGCGGGGCTCGGCGCCCATGACGGCGATGTCGTTGCTGTTGACCGCGATCAGGGAGTCAGCGGCGCCGCTGGAGGCCAAGGTGATGGGATCGGCCGCCGCCACCAGCAGCTCGGGGCCGCCGAGATCCAGCACGGCGGCGTCTTCGCCGGGCCGGGGACCGACGACAATCTCGTCTCCGGCCGCCGGCAATGAGGAAAGGAACCTGGTTAGCAGGGCCGCGGGAAGCTTACCCGTGGGCAGGCGCACCGTGCTATTCCTTATCTCCATCCGCGCCGGGGCGGGTGGGGCTTCTTGCCGCCCTCGCGGACTTTCTTGCGGCGCTGGGCCCGTTCCCGGCGGAGCTTTTCGTAGTCGGCGCGCTGTTCTTCGGTGAGCATCGCCATGATGGCTTCGCGCTGTGCCTTGATGATCTCGGACTTGCGGGGTTTGATCGTCTCTTCTTCGAGGGTCTGGAACTTTTCCCTGGTTTCGTCGAGGATCTGGTTGAGGCGCGCGACCTGGTCGGGGGTGAGGTGAAGGCGGGAGCGCATCGTCTCCACGTAGCGGGCCCGCCATTCCTCCGGCGACAAGTGCCGGCGCGCGGAGGCTTCGGCGGATCTGGTGCGGAACAGATGGTAGCCGAGCCCGCCGACGGCCACTCCGCTGAGGAAGACCAGGCTGAGCCAAAAGGCGAGAGTACGCGTAGAGCGGTTCATTGCGATTCGGGAGGTTCGAACGAGACGACTTCCATGTACGCCATCGTTTCCAGCGCCGGACTGCCTTCGAGCGTCTCGAGGTAAGTGGCGGTGTCGACCGGCGGTTCCGGGGCGCGGGGCAGCAACAGGTACACGCCCATCAAGAGGCAAAGGGTTGCCGCAGCGGCCACGAACCCGGCGGCCCATCGCGGGACCAGAGCGGGCAGGCGGCGGCGGGCCTCGATGCGCCGCCAAATCCCAGGCATGAATTCAGGACTGGGCGCCGGCGCCGGACACGCCTCCCGGTAGGCGGCGAACAGCCGGTCCAAGTCCTTTTGTTCGTCAGTCATTTCCGATGCCCTCGTTTCGATTCATCGGCTTCCCACTTGGTTGTGCGCGGCCGCCTGTGAGCGCCGGTAGGCGCGGAGCACACGCCGGCGGGCGCGAAACAGCCGGACTTTGAGAGCGTTTTCGCTGGCCCCGTAGATCTGCTGGAGTTCCTTCAGCGAAAGCCCTTCGATCTCCTTCAAGGTCAGCAGGATACGGTCTTCCTCGGAAACCTCGGCAAGCAAGGACCGCACGAAGTCCCGGAGGCGCCCCTTCCGCTCCTGCTCGTCACAGATGCGAGTGCCCTCGGCCGCATCGGCCAACAACATCTGCTGGTCGGAGAGATCCGCCATTCTCGTCTCCGGCCGCCTCCTTTGCCGCCGCAAGTAATCGTAGGCCGCGTTGACGGTCAGACGGTACAGCCACGGTTCGAAGACGTCGGGTGAGCGCAGCTGCTGTAAAGAGAAATAGAGGCGGACGAAGACCTCCTGCGCGACGTCCTCGACGTCTTCGGGGCGGCCGATGAGGCGGGCGATCGTCCCGAGGATTCGTTTCCGGTACGCCTGTACCAGCTCGTTGAAAGCCTCATCGTCACCCTTCCGGGCGCGCCGGACTAGCGAATCAGCAGGGTGCACACCGTCCATCCCACCCGGCACGCAGTCGGCGCGTTTCTTGCCGCACCCAAAACGAAAGGCGTGCCGCTCAACCGTCAGGTTACTAGTGGTCTGGGGCGGTTTTCAATGCCCGGCGCGTCCGGAAGGGCTGGACGCCTCATCGGGCAGGGCTTGCCACGCGGTCGCCGCAAGCCAAGACACCCGGGGAACTCGACGGTCCCAATCGTGCGGGGAGATCTGCCGGAGCAGACCGCGAGTATTCCTGAAGCAACGCAATGAGGTTCTCCACTACCAGGCGGCGCTGGTAGAGCCGTTGCAACATCTGATCGATATTCCGGGTTCCGGGGGAGGTGTACTGCTGTTTCCTCATGGTAGAAACTATACCAGTACTAGGAGTACTATGCAAGAAAAATTTGAGGTATTTGTGGGGATTTCTATACCCACATTTGAGGGTGTCGGCAGTGCCGTGCGGCGAGTCCGGGCCATGTTAAGATTGACAGTGCCCCGCTCAGTCGAATGAACTTCCTGGACGATTTGAACCCCGCGCAACGGGAAGCTGTGCGTCATTACGAAGGCCCGCTGCTGGTGCTGGCCGGCGCCGGGAGCGGGAAGACGCGTGTGATCACCTACCGCATTGGCTATCTGATCGAGGCGCATGAGGTTCCGGGACGCTCGATCCTGGCGGTGACCTTCACCAACAAGGCCGCCGAGGAGATGCGGGAGCGGGTACAGGCTTTACTGGCCGGCCATGGCCGTTTCGATCTGCCGCTGGTCTCGACTTTCCATTCGTTTTGTGTCCGGTTGCTGCGCCGGGACGGCGCCGGTCTGACGCAGTGGCGTCCGGGTTTCACGCCGGAGTTCGTGATTTATGACGAAGACGACCAATTGGCCACGGTGAAGGCGGTGTACCGGCATCTGGGACTGGACGAGAAGCTCCTTCCCTACCGGACGGCGCTCGCGCGGATCAGTCAGGCGAAGACCCGGGGGGTGACGGCGGTGGAGATGCACGCCCAGGCGACGGATCCGAACACGGCGCGGCTGGCGGTGATCTACGAGGAGTACGAGGCCAGGCTGCGGCGGGCCAACGCGCTGGATTTCGATGATTTGTTGCTGGAAGCGGTGCGGCTGCTGCGGCATGATGACCGGGTCCGGCGGGCATACAACGAACGTTTCCGGTTTCTGCTGGTGGACGAGTACCAGGACACGAACCGCACGCAATACGAACTGATGCGGCTGCTCACCGAGGCGCACCACAACGTGTGCGTCGTCGGGGATGAAGACCAGGCGATCTACAGTTGGCGCGGAGCCGACATCCGGAACATCCTGGAGTTCGAACGGGACTTTCCGGAGGCGGTGATCATCCGGCTGGAGGAGAACTACCGGTCCACGAAGAACATCCTCGAGGCGGCTGGAGCGGTGGTGGCGCACAACACCCAGCGCAAGGGCAAGACCTTGTGGACGCGGGCGCCGGCCGGGGAGAAACTCCGGCTCTATGAAGCTGCGGATGCGGAGAACGAGGCGCTCTACATCGCCGACACGATCCATGGCCTGCTCGAAAGGGAGCCGGAGGTCCGGGTGGCGGTGCTCTACCGGACGAACGCCCAGTCGCGGCAGCTCGAAGAGGCGCTGCGGCGTTACGGAATCGAGTACATGGTCGTTGGCGGGCTGAGCTTCTATCAGCGAGCGGAAGTCAAAGACGTCCTGGCGTACTTGAAGCTTACGCTGAATCCCCACGACGATGTCAGCCTGTTGCGGATCATCAACCGGCCGGCGCGGGGCATCGGGCGGGTTACGGTGGACCAGCTCCTGGCGCACGGCCGCGGCCGCCGTCTCTCGGCGTGGGAAGCGGTGGGATCGCTGCTCGAGGCGGGGGGCCTGCCGGCCCGGAGCCAGGCGGCCCTGGCGGCTTTCCGCTCGCTGTTGAGCGGTTTGATCGAAGCCGCACGGACCGAAGCCGTTGATCGACTCCTCAGCCGCATTGTGGAGGAGACCGGTTACGCCCGGATGCTGGAGGCAGCGGGCACTCCCGAAGCGGAGTCGCGGCTCGAGAACCTCAACGAGTTGATCAACGCGGCCGCCGACGCCGCCGCGCGGGGCGAATCCGTGGCCGAATTCCTCGACCACACGGCGCTGGTTTCCGATGCCGATCAGGTGGACCCGGCGGCGCGGGTGTCGCTGCTGACGATGCACAATGCCAAGGGGCTCGAATGGCCGGTGGTTTTCATCGCCGGGATGGAGGAGGGCCTTTTTCCACATATCCGGTCGCTCGAATCGGCCGATGGGATGGAGGAAGAGCGCCGACTGTGCTACGTGGCGATGACGCGGGCCCAGAAGCGGCTGTTGTTGAGCTGGGCGCGGGAGCGGCGGCGTTTCGGCGGCGGGTCGAACGAGCCGCGCCAGCCGTCGCGGTTTCTTGCCGAGATTCCCGAGAAGTACACGGTGAGGTTCGGCGAGTCGGCAGCTGCGGCAGCCGAAAGCCTGGATCTGTTCGCGGAGCGGCACGCCGTGCGGCGGGCGGTGGAGAGGAACACCTACACGGGAAAGACTTATAATTCACTAGAGAACATCGCCCAGTTTTTCCGGGAGCGAGGTCTCGAACCGCCCCGGGCAGCCGCCGAAGCGGAGGGGCGCCGGCAACGGACGAAGACTCCGCCGGCGGAGCAGCGTGAAAGGAAGCCCCGGAAGCGGTTCCGCTCAGGGGTCATGGTAGAGCACCCCCGTTTCGGGCGGGGGATGGTGCTCCGGCAGGAAGGCGAGGGCGATGAGGCGAAACTCACCATCAACTTTCAGGATTACGGCCTGAGGAAGATGGTGGTGAAATATGCATCGTTGAAGATAGCCGAATGAATACCAAGCACATCACCGACAGAGCCGAGCGCAAGAGGTTGAAACGGGAGGCGCGAAAGAAGGCGCCGGCGAAGCAGAAGAGGCCCCCCGACGTGCCCCGGGGCGCTCACAAGAAGAAGGTTCCGAAGATGGCCAAGGGGCAGAGCCGGCGGTAGAGGGCCGCTATTGCCTGGCAGCGGGCGCCGCCGATGTCATCGCAACTGTTCCGGACCAAGTCCATCGAGGCGCTGGTCGCTTCCGCGGAACGGGAAGACCGACGCCTGAAGCGCACTCTGGGGCCGCTGAGCTTGACCGCGCTCGGGCTCGGGGCGGTGATCGGGTCGGGAATCTTCGTTCTCACCGGGACCGCCGCCGCCGGTGAAACGCTGAGCTATCACTCGGTCTTGCACGCGCCGGTTCTGGACCTCTTCTTGCACGGATCGGCGACGGGGTCCACGATCGGACGGCCGGGCGCCGGTCCGGCGATTGCCCTCTCGTTCCTGCTGGTAGCGGTGGCCTGCGGCTTCGCGGCCCTGTGTTTCGCCGAACTGGCTTCGATGATCCCGGTGGCTGGCAGCACCTACACGTATGCCTACGCCACCCTGGGAGAGATTTTCGCCTGGATCATCGGCTGGGATCTGATTCTCGAGTACGCTGTGTCCAACATGGCCGTGGCGGTGGGATTCTCCGCCTATTTCAACGACATACTGGACAATGTCTTCGGCTTGCAGATCCCCCCTCAGCTTGCCCAACCGATGATCGTCGGCGGTGAGTTCTCGGGCGCCTGGTTCAACCTGCCGGCGACGCTGATCCTGGTGATCCTGACGGTGATCCTGGTGCATGGGGTGCGCGAGAGCGCCCGGACGAACAACGCGATGGTGATGGTGAAGATCACGGCCATCCTTATTTTCGTCATCGCCGCCGCCAGAGCCGTGGATCCGGGCAATTGGCATCCCTTCATGCCGAACGGCTGGCAGGGGGTGCTGACGGGCGGGGCGATCGTGTTCTTCACCTACATCGGCTTCGATTCGGTCTCCACGGCGGCCGAGGAATGCCGGAAGCCGCAGCGGGACCTGCCTATCGGGATCATCGCCACACTGGTGCTGTGCGCCATCCTGTACACGTCGGTGGCGCTGGTGCTGACGGGAATCGCGGACTGGCGCACCCTGAACAATGCGGCGCCGGTGGCCAACGCGCTCAAGGCGATCGGAATGGACGGCGTGCGCCGCTGGGTGAGCATTGGAGCGGTGGTGGGCATGGTCTCGTCGCTGCTGGTGTACCAGTACGGGCAGGCGCGGATTTGGTTTGCCATGTCCCGGGACAAGCTCTTGCCTGACGTCTTCTCGAAGGTGCACCGGAAGTACCGCACACCGCATGTCAGCACCTGGGTGGCCGGGCTGGCGGTGGGGATTCCGGCCGGGATTTGGGACATTGGGACGTTCGCCGACCTTTCCAACATCGGCACCCTGTTTGCGTTCATCGTAGTATCAGCGGGGGTGATCCTGCTGCGCAGGCGGCAGCCGGAAAGACCCCGCGGGTTCCGCGTTCCGCTGGTGCCATGGCTGCCGCTGCTCTCGATCGGCTGCTGTTTGCTGCTGATGCTGAGCCTGCCGCTCGAGACCTGGCTGCGCTTTGGCGTCTGGCTGGTGATCGGAATGGGAATCTATTTTGGATTCAGTAAGAAACGGAGCGAACTCGCACAATGAGACCACTGATCTTCCTGCTGGCGGCCGGCGCTCTGGCGTGGCCGCAAACGGGCCATGAACGCCACCATCCACCGCGGCACGAGGGCGCCTATGAGCGGGCGCTCGAGGCTCCCTCGCGCGCCGAATGGCAGCAGCCGGACAAGGTGGTGGCCGCGCTGCGACTGCGTCGAGACGAGGTGGTAGCCGACATCGGAGCGGGGACGGGCTACTTCACGCGGCGCTTCGCACCGCTGGTGGCCCGGGTGTATGCCGTGGACATCAGCGCGAAGCGGCTGGAGCGCGTGGCAGAGGCGGGCTTGCCGAACGTGAAGATCGTTCACGCCGATCCCGACGATCCGAAACTGCCGCCCCAATCGGTAGACACGATCTTCTTCTGCAACGTGCTGCACCACATCGCGGAACGCCCGGCCTATTTCGAGAAACTGGCTCGGGCGCTGAAGCCGGACGGGCGGGTAGTGAACATAGACTTCTACAAGCGGGAGCTGCCGGTGGGGCCGCCGGTCTCGATGAAGCTGACCGCAGAAGAGGTGACCAAAGAGTTCGAGAAGGCCGGCTTCCGGCTGGCCGAGCAGTTCGACTTCCTGCCTTACCAGTACTTCCTGATCTTCGAAAAGAAGTGATCCGGCGCCCCGCGCTTGCGGGGGCGCCGGCGGTTTGGTTTCGTTCTCCTGCAACTTGACAAGGGTCCCTGCCGGGCGAATAATCGGGCAAGTCCGGGAGGGACTCATGGACCGCAGAGCCTTTCTATCCGCAGGCGTGGCGCTGGCGGCCGGTGGGCAGCAGGCCCGGCCGCAGACGGCGGCTCCTCGAACGCCGATTCCCCTCGAAAAGCAATCTGACTTGAAGATCACCGGCGTGCGGCTGGTGCGGGTGCGCCCGCGGCGGCCGCTGCCGAAGTACGAGCCGGCGCCGGGGGCGTGGTCCACGGGTGGGGTGGAGGTGGCCAGCCCGATGTCGGTCTATCCGAAGTACAAGGCGCGGCGGTCGCTGTTCATGCCGGAGCCCGGGGCGCTGGGCGGTTTCTGGGTGGAGATCTCGACGAATCAGGGGATCAGAGGCTACGGTCAGGGTGGAACGGCAGGCGGCCGGATCGTCGAGGGGCATCTGAGGAAGCTGCTGGTGGGCGAGAACCCATTCAACGTCGAGCGGATCTGGGACATCCTGTGGCGCTCGACGATGTACTACGGCCGCAAGGGGGCGGTGATCCACGCCATCAGCGGCGTGGATCTGGCCCTGTGGGACGTCATCGGGAAGGCGACGGGGATGCCGGTCTACCGGCTGCTGGGCGGGGAGACGAAGGAGAGGATCCCGGCTTACTGCACGGGCAACGACATCGAGCAGCACGTCGAGTTCGGCTTCAAGAGGCTGAAGCTGGCGATGCCGCACGGACCGGCCGACGGCCGCGAGAGCCAGCGGAAGAACGTAGAGCTGGTGAAGCGGGCGCGGGCGGCGCTGGGTCCGGACGGCGACATCATGCTGGATTGCTGGATGGCCTGGACCGAGCGGTACACGCTGGAGATGGCCGAGCTCCTCGAGCCGTACCGGGTCTACTGGATGGAGGAGTGCCTGCCGCCGCACGACTACGCCGGGTTCGGGCGGCTGCGGAAGAAGATCACCTGGACGCGGATCGCGACCGGCGAGCACGAATACACGCGCTACGGCTTCCGGCAGTTGCTCGAGCGCGAGGCGGCCGAGATCTGGCAGCCGGACATCCACTGGTGCGGGGGGCTGACGGAGCTGCGGCGCATCGGGGCGCTGGCGGCGGCCTACGACATCCCGGTGATCCCGCACGGGGGCGGCAGCCGGGACAGCGTCCACTGGATCATGGCGGCGGTGAACAGCCCTTGGGCGGAGCTATTCATGCCGCCGCCGGGCGGTCCGCCGGAGGTCTACCGGCAGTACGAGGAAGACAACTTGCTCACGCGGGGGCCGGAAGGGATCTACACGCGGCCTTCCGAGAAGCCGGGCTTCGGCTGGGACATCGTGGTTAGTTGATCCGGGGCCTCGTTGCAGCGCCGCCGGGCTGCCGAGCGGTCTTGTTGAGCGACCGTCTCAGGTGCTCTGGTTTGAAAGTGCCGGCGATGCGGCCGGCGGCCCGGGAACGTGCAAAGGGCGGGGGCGTAGTGGGCAAGCCGATGTTCCCCTGAGGCCGGGGCCGTTCTTCTTCTTAGATCCGGGGCTCGAAAGCCATCAGGCCGGTTCCGGTACGGGCGGAACGATCGAACTATTGCCGTCAACCCAGGGGAGGATTAAGGTGGGGGAGGTCACACGGAGGTCAAATGAATTCGAAGAAAGAGAAGATACTCCAGACCGTGGCGGAAAGGATCCGGAGGCGGGCGCCTGATCTGGAAGTGGAGGAGCTGGTCCGGATCGGGGCGGAGGCATTGCGGAAGGCGCCGAGACGTCCGCGGCGGGTGCCGCAAAGCGTGTACTTGTGCCACGTGATCCGGGCGGCGCTGTTGAGCCATTTGTTGGAGCGGTCGACGTTCGCGAGCGATCTTCTCCGGCTCCAGCGGGCGCTGTGTTCTTCGGTGACGCCCTTGCGGGACCGCGCCGGGCGGGTAGTGGCGTTGCCACAGGCCGAGCGGCGGCCGGCGTGAATCCGCATTGCGGCTTCGGTTTGCCAGGGAGAGCGCCGGATTCGCGAGGGCCGTGGGGCGGGTTGCCCTGCGTGGGAAATCAAAGGGACGGGATGAAGCGGCGGTCGGTCCGCTTCATCCCCGCGGTGCGCCGGCGACTGCCCGCCGGTTGGAGTCGGCCGGCGCGCCAAGTCCGTCCTGGTCGTCCCAAACGCTGGCGATCGAGGTGGCCGACTGAAACGCCGTGTGGATCCGTGGGAAGCTCCAGCCGGCCATCCTCAGAGCGATCACGTGGTCCGGCGCGACGCCATAGCAGGCGCTGGCCAGCATCACGTTGACGAGGTTTACGACGTCGTCATCGCCAAACATTTGGGATTTCCAGGCCCCGCAGATCCCGCGGCGGTAATCGCGGTAGGGCCGGGTCCGTGAGGCGCGGTTGCCGGCGCCCAGAGCGACGTGAAATGTCTCCGGCTGGACGTGGTGCTCCAGTAAGAGCTCGCTCCACGGCCGGCCTGCCAGGTGCTCCCTCGCCACCTCCTCCGACGTAATTCCGGCATGACGGGAGATGTGGAACACCACCGGAGTTTCTATCGTCTCGCGGCACAGGAGCCGCACCTCATCGATTTCGACCTGCGGGGCCTGGAAAAAATTTCCGACCGCCCGGAAGAAATTTCGCGCGTCGCCGCCGCTGCACGTGCTCTCCACCGGCGGCCGGGAGTGCCGCAGGAGGAGAGCCGTGAAGGCTATCTCAGCGTTGACAAACGAGTTGTCTCCACGGCGGCGGAGGGGCGGCAACGGAGATTCCATAGGTTTTCCCTTCGAAGCCTTGCACCTCTGGTGCCAACTCCAGGTCCGGCTAGGGGATTCCCGGCCGGTGTGGCTGAAGAGGGGCCTTCAGGCGGGGTCCGGGGCTCGGCGCGTTCGAAAGAACGGGACCGCGGTGGAATCGACTTATTCTTGATCGAGAACCGCCTCTACGATCAACTGGAGCGTAGCCTCGTAAGGATTGCCGGGCGGCGCCGAGTACTGCCAGTCGTCCCGTGATCCGTCGTACACGAACCCCGGCTCATCCGGTTCTGCGACTCCTGTGTTCTTGGGGTCGAACTGGCCGTCGCGACCGCCCATCTTGAAGGCGGCGAGATCGAGCGACGGCACGACGTAGATGCAGTGTCCGCCAGAGCCGGCCTTCCAGACGGCGTCCGGGGGGACGCGGGGGATGCGGCCCCGGGCGTTCACGCGGAACTGGAGGCTGTAATCGGTGTGGGGGTTGTAGGGCGACGGACGGCCGCAGTGGCGGACGTAGGACGCGGGGACGAGTTGCCGGCTGCCCCAGCGGCCTTCGCGCAGGAGAAGATAAGCGAAACGGAGCATGTCCCTGGGGCGGGGCGCGATGCCGCCTCCTCCGGGCGTGTGGCCGAGGTTGTACTGGCGGTAACCCCAGCCCCAGCGCCCCCAGCCTAGGGGGCGGGCGAGGCGTTCGCGGACGAAATCCTCCAGCTCCATACCGGCGACGTGGCGGAGGACGACGCTCACCAGGTGGGCCGAAGAAGTGGCGTAGGACCAACCGCCGCCGGGTTCGCACCACAAGGTGATCGTGTTCCGCTCGCCGTCCATCTTGCCGAAGGCCATACGGTCGAGCATGGCGATCCAGCCGTCGGGGCCGGGGGGATCGAGCGTCACTTCGCGGCCGTGAACGATGCCGGGGTTGTTGCCCCGGATACCGCCGGTCATGGCGAGTAACTGGCCGAGCTTGATCTCGGCTTTGCGGGGGTCGCTCAACGGGAAGGCCTCGGCGGGGAGATAATCCGGGTGGAAGACCTTCTGGTCGAGACCTTGGGGGAAGCGTTCGGCTTGCTCGGCCAGCAAGATGCCCATAGCGATGCTGGTAAACGACTTGCCGATGGAGCCGGTGTTGGGAGTGGCCTCGGGATGCGCGCGGCCGAAGTAGCGCTCGTAGACGAGCCAGCCGTGGCGGGCCACCAGAAGGCCGCCGTGTTTGGTCGTCTTCTGGATGTAGTCGAAGGCGCGGTCGAGGGCGACGGGGTCGAGGCCGGTGAGGCGGCGGGCGGCGGACAGGCTGGACGGGCGGCGCCAGCCACCGGCGCTGTCGGGTTCGGGGAAGTAGTCTTCAGCGGGGGACGCCGCGGCGGCGACGCCGATCAGGGCCGGGGCGGCGAGCAGGCGTCTCCGGGTAATCCCGCGGGGCGATGCCATGCGCCCATTACATCACGCGGGGCGGTATGCGGCAGAACCAGGTGGTGTAGCGGCCGGGGCCGTCCTGGCGGCAGTAGACGGCGACGCCGCTGTTGGTCATCAGCTCGATGAGGGGCTCGGGACGGAAGGAACTGGTGAGCTGGATGAGCTCGCCTTCTTCGAGCGTAGCCAGGTACTGGCGGATCGGGCCGGCGGGGTGCTGGCCGGTTTCGAGCATCTTGTCGGCGTCGAGCGAATAGCGCACGCGGGAGGGATCCAGCCAGGGCGGGGCGGAGGAATCCGCGGGGCCGGATGTTTCCGCAGCCTCTATTGGACCTGCCGGCTGGCCGGTGGCCTCGCGCACCTTGAGGACCAGATCCCGAACGCTGACGCCGCCGATGCGGGCGGCCTGCTCCAGGGTGGCGACCTTGGCGACGGTCCGCCGGAGGACCGGATTCTTCAGTTTTCGAAACGCCGGCACCCACTCGGCCAGCGTGTCGTCGAGGCCGGGGAAGGCATCCAGTAATTCGCCGACCTTGGTTTGCGGGGTAATGACGATGCTCATTGGATCTCTCCTTGCGCCTGCGGCTGCTCGTCGTATTGAAGCAAGCGGCGTTCGCCTTCGAGTTTCCGGATGCGGGTGACGTCCTGGGTGACCTCGAGCGTGCCCATGTACTCGCCCTTTTCGTCGCGCACGGCGAAGTAGCGGATATGGACGAAGCGGCCGCGGAAGTCGATCCAGAACTCGGCGACGCTCTGGCGGCCGGCGCGGAAGTCGTCGAGGATCTGATCGACGATGGAGACGCTGCGGGGCGGGTGGCAGTGCTGGACTTTGCGCCCGATGATGGCCTTGCTGCGGGGGAAGATGCGGTCAGGGCCTTCCGAGAAAAAGGCGACGCGGTCCTCGGCGTCCACGAAGGTCAAATCCACCGGCAGGGTCGAGAAGATGTGGATGAGCTGTTTCAGGCTCAGGGTGCCGGTGGGCAGCCGGATCGCCTCGGAGGTGGGGATCTTCAGCGCCTCGGGGATGATGGCCTCGGGCGGCTGGTAGCCCTCGCGGGGCTCCACCAGGCACCAGCCGTAGCGCGGCGAGGAGGCCCAGATCTCGGCCCACTCGTCGTCGGTGAAGGTATCCAGGCACATGGGCAGGAGGATGTTCTCCTCCTTGTAGATCATCTCCTCGACGGCCTGGAGGGCGGCTTCGGCGACGGTCTCGGCGACGATCTTCCACTCGGCGGCGGTGGCGCCCTGCTGGGAGAGGGCCTCGCCGAGGGTCTCGAGCAGGTCGCGCACCTCGTCGTCCTTGCCCCACATGACCTTGGAGGGGCCGGTGATGCCGTGGCGCTCCAGGCAAGGGAACAAGGTGTGCTCCTTGCGCTGGTAGTGCTTTTCGATGTCCATCAGGTCGTTGTAAGCCTGGCGCCACTCGAGCAGCAGCGGGCCGGGGTCGGCGTCGTCGCGCAGCTTCTTGATCTTCGCCATCGCCTCGCGCATCCGGAGGATGACGCCCTGCAGCGCCTCGTTCTCGCGGCGGAAGGTATCGACCGGATGGCCCGGGGGGACGGTCTTCGGGGGAGGCTGGACGAGGACTTCCCGGGTGACCTGGGAGTGCAGGTCGCACATGGACTGGATCTCTTCGGCGGGCATGCCTTCGGCCATGAGCTCCTGCTCCATGGCGACGATTTCGGAATAGTCCGTCTGCCGGACGAGCTCTTTGAGGCGGTCCTTGACGGTTTCCGGCGGCTCGCCGGCGTGCAGTTTCTTGATGATGTCTTTCAAGGTGCGGACCCGGTGGGCCCGGTTGTCGATGAGTTCGCTCATCCGCTGCTCCCTCTGTGGATGCCCAGTCGGCTGGTGATCTGGTTCCAGGATAGGGGCCGGGGGCGGGTTTATCGATGACTTTGGTCACACGGCGGGCGGCAAATGCGGGGCCACCGCGGCGGCGCTGTATCCCAGAAGAAAGAAGCGGCGGGCCCTCAATCCAGGGCGGCGGGCGTACGCTGCATGGCGGCGTGGCACTGGCGGCACTCGGGCCGGTAGCCGTGGGCGGCGCGCAAGGCGGCGGGGGCCTGGGCGCCGATGTGGCAGAGGGCGCAGTTCTCGCGGTTCTGGATGTGATGCGGGATGAGGGGCGGCGAGATCGGCGTCTGCCGGAGACCCCGGGCCGGCCACCAGAGCGGGGTGACCTCGTTCTCGACGAACACCTCGGTGGTCTTGCGCTCGACGTGGCACTGGCGGCAGTCGCCCCAGGCCGGGTGCGTCCGCGGCGGGGCGATGCGGTCGGGGTTGTCGAGAGCGCCGGGCTCGTGGCAGTTGGCGCAGTTCTCGCGGCCGAGGGATTCGACGCCGTGGGGGATCACCGGGGGCGCCCCGTCGTAGAGGCGGAGCGCCCGGCGGGCGGCGAGCAGCTCGGCGCGGCTGGGTTCGGTTTCCGTTGCCTGCTGCTGATCCTGGGCCGGGGCCGAGCAGCCGGCGAGGAGGCCGGCGAGCAGAGCGGCGAAGATGGCGATGGCGCGGGACATCAGACTTTCTCCAGGCGCACGGCGCATTTCTTGTAGTCGGGCTGCTTCGAGATGGGGCAGTGGGCGTCGAGGGTCAGCAGATTGGGCAGTTTGGACTCGTCGAAGAAGGGGATGAAGACCAGGCCCCGCTGCGGGACGCCGCGGCCCCGGACGGAGGCCTTCAAGGTGAGCTCGCCGCGGCGGCTGACGACCTTCACCAGGGCGCCGTCGCTGACGCCGAGCTCGCGGGCGTCCTCGGGGTGGATCTCGACGAAGGGTTCCGGCATGGCCTGGTAGAGCTGCTTGACGCGGCGGGTCATGGTGCCGGTGTGCCAGTGCTCGAGGACGCGCCCGGTGGTGAGCCAAAATGGGTACTCGTCGTCGGGCGATTCCGGCGGCGGCTGGTAGGGCCGCTGCCAGATGACGGCGCGGTTGCCGAGCTTCTTGTTGCCGTAGAAGGAAATGCCCTCGCCGGGCTTGACGTAGGGGTCGTAGCCTTCGCGGTAGCGCCAGCGCGTCTCGCGGCCGTTCACCACGGGCCACCGGAGGCCGCGGTTGCGCCGGAGGTCGTCGTAGGAGGCGACGTCCTTGCCGGCGCCTAGGGTCCACTGGCGGTACTCCTCGTAGAGGCCGCGGGCTTGTTCCTCTTCGGTCTTCCAGGGGAAGAGCTTGCCGTAGCCCATGCGGCGGGCGATCTCGATGGTGATCCAGGAATCGGGCCTGGCTTCGCCGGGCGGATCGACGAGCTTGTCCCACTGCTGGGTGCGGCGCTCGGAGTTGCCGAAGCAGGCCTCGCGCTCCACCCACATGGCGGCAGGCAGGATGACGTCGGCGATCTCGGTAGTGGCGGTGGGGTAGACGTCGCAGACGACGATGAACGGCTTGTGCTCGGCGATGCCCTTCTTGAACCAGTTGAGGTCCGGCAGGGTGACCATCGGGTTGGTCACCTGGATGATGATGCCCTTGAGCTTGCCGGTGGCCAGGTTCCGGAACATGGCGATGGTGTGCATCGAAGGCTTGGCCGGAAGCGACTCGACGGGGACGTCCCACATCTTGGCGGCGAAGGCGCGGTGCTCGGGGTTGTCCACGCGGCGGCCGCCGGGCAGGGCGTGGGTGAGGGTGCCGACCTCGCGGACGGTGCCGCAGGCCGAGGGCTGGCCGGTGAGCGAGAACGGGCCGTTGCCCGGCTCGGAGATCTTGCCGGTAAGCAGGTGGATGTTGTAGACGAGGTTGTTGATCCAGGTGCCGCGGGTGTGCTGGTTCATGCCCATGCACCAGAGCGAGACGACCTTCTTGTTGGGGTCGCCGTAGAGAGCGGCCACCTGTCGGATCTTGGCGGCGGGCACGCCGGAAACGTTTTCGGCGTATTCGGGGGTGTATTTCTCGAGGAAACGGCGGTAGGCGGCGAAGCTGGTGATCTCGTTGCGCATCGGGTTGGGGGCCGAGGTGCCGCGGAGGCCGTAGCCGATGTTCTCCTCGCCGCGCTTGAAGACGCAGTGGCGGCGGACGAACTCCTCGTCCACCCAGCCGTTGTTGACGATCTCGTGGGCGATGGCGTTGGCGATGGCCAGGTCGGTGTGGGGCTTGAATTCGAGGAAGAGGTCGGAGCCCTCGGTGGTGCGGGTCCGGCGGGTGGCGATGTCGACGAGGACGACCTGGGGGACCTTCTGTTTGCGGGCGCGGATGCGGCTGAAGAGCACCGGGTGCATCTCGGCCATGTTGTTGCCCCAGAAGACGAAGACGTCGGCCAGGTCGAAGTCGTCGTAGCAGCCCATCGGCTCGTCCTTGCCGAAGGTGGTGAGGAAGCCGGTGACGGCGCTGGCCATGCAGAGGCGGGCGTTGGCCTCGATGTTGTTGTTGCCGACGCCGGCGCGGATCCACTTGGAAGCGGCGTAGCCGTCCTGGATGGTCCACTGGCCGGAGCCGTAGACGGCGATGGCGCCCTTGCCGTGCTCGTCGATGAGCTGTTTGAACTTCGAGGCGACCAGATCGAGGGCCTCGTCCATGGAGACCTCTTCGAGCTTGCCGTTGCGGCGCACGAGGGGCCTGGTGAGGCGGTCCTTGGCGTACAAGATCCCCGGCAGATGGTAACCCTTGACGCACAGCAGGCCAAGGTTGACCGGGTTCTGGCGGTCGCCGGCCACGGCGACGACCTTGCCGTCGCGGACGCCGACCATGACGCCGCAGCCCGTGCCGCAGAAGCGGCAGGGAGCCTTGCTCCAGGCGACGCCGTCGTCGTCGAGGATCGCCCCGGCCTCCGTGCTGCAAGAGGAGGCGAGGCCGCCCAGGACGGCGGCGCTCCAGGCGGCGGCCGTCCGTTTCAGGAATTCGCGGCGGGATTCGGTGCTTGCCATGATGACTCTGCTCCCTTGCCTTCGCTCCATGTCACGTTCGCGCGGCCGCTCCAGGCGCGGTGGCCACGTCTTCGATGTTGGTGAACGTCACCCAGGCCGACAGCACGCCGGGCAGGGCGGCGAGCCAGTCGACGCAGGCGCGGTCCTCTTCGAGGGTCGCCGTATCGGTGACGACGATCAGGTGGTTTCCTTGACGGCCGCGCACCTCGGCTTCCGGGCGCCCGGCCACGCGGCGGCGGACGGCGTCCACCGCCGCTTCTTGACACATCAGGACGAGTCCGGATACCGGCATTACTGTGCGTACCTCTTCTTGAACTCTTCGGCCGCCTTCTTGCGGGCCGCACGTTCGGCGGGGCTCATGCGGCCGAGGAACCACTTGTGCATGTCCGAGTCGAGGATCTGGTTGAGGCGCGCCTCGATGCGGGCGGCGGCGGCCGCCTTGCCGTGGCGCCGGCCCTCGGCGAGCACCTCGCGAAGCTGCGGGACGAACTCCATGTAGAAGCGCTCGGCAACCTCGTAGAAGCCGTGCCACTGGGTGTAGTCGGGCCCCATCATGGCGGCGCCGTGGCGGGCGCGCCGGCCCTCGTGGTGCCAGAGGTAGAAGTAGGTGAACTCGAGCTCCTCGTCGAACTGGATTTCGGTGAGCAGCCCCTCCTTGCGGGCCATCTGGAACAGCTCGGTGGCCGGCTTGCCGAACTTCTCGTTGTAGAGGTTCACGGCGTTGTCGAACTGCACGTACCAGTTCTTCACCCACTCGGTGGCGTGGCAGGAAGAGCAGACCTCCTGCATGTCCTTGCGGCGCTGCTGCCAGCTCTTGACGCGCTTGCCGGCCTTGATGGCGGCGGCGTCGATCTTCTCGGAGACCGGCGGCCGGAGGGTCCAGGAGATGCGCTCGCCGACGTCGTGGGTGACGGGCAGGTTCTTGGTGGCGCCCATGTGGCAGACGCTGCAGGTGGGGCCCTGCTCGAAGTCCTTGCCTGGGATCCACTCCTTGGCTTCCATCAACGGTTCGAAACGGGCCCGGTTGGCCTCGAACGCGATGCCGTGTTTGGACTCTTGGTAGATCTCCTTCTGGGGGTGGTCCGGCCCGAGGTGGCACCGTCCGCAGTTCTCCGGCGCCCGGGCCTGGGCCCGTGAGAAGTTGTGCCGGAGGTGGCAGGCCGAACAGGAGCCGCGGGAACCGTCAGGGTTGAGGCGGCCGATGCCGGTGTTCGGCCAGGTGGCCGGATCGAGCTTGCCGTTGTCGAGCACTTTGATCTCGGCGCCATGGCACTGCAGGCAGCCGCTGACGGCGGCCGGCGACGGCTTTACCTTGTTGCCCTGGGCATCGAACTCGACGAAGCCCTCGACTACCTCGGCCAGCACGTTATCGAGCGAGCCAAGGATCTGGCCGGCTGAGGCGTGGTGGGAAGCCTGGAACTCGGCGGCCTCGCGCTCGTGGCACTGGGCGCAGTCCTTGGGGCTGACCACGGTGGCGATCAGACGACCCTCATGCTGGTAGGCGTCGACGTCGCCTTTCTCCGCCTGGTGGCATTGCAGGCAGCCGATGCCCGACTTGGCGTGGGTGGAGATCTCCCACTGGCCGACGATGCCGGGGCTCTTGACGCGGTGGCAATCGACGCAGTCCTTGTTTTCACTGGTGACCACGGCGTCGGGCGCTTTCACCACGCGCCGGCGGCCTCCTTCGACCCAGGCCACGATGGTCAGGGCGGCGAGGAAGAAGAATGCAAGTGCAATGATGATTTTTTGCTTCTGATCGAGAGACATGGTTTTTCTCAGTGCAGCAGGTGCAGGGACTCCCAGACGGTCAGCGTCAGGAGAGAGATTACGGCGCCGGCGCCGATCCAGATCGAGAGTTCACTGTCGGGCCGGCGTTTGCGGATGCGGGCGTCGATGAGCGGCCAGAAGAAGATCAGGGCGATGAAGAGGCCTTGGGTGGCGACGGCCGCCTGTTCCGGCATCAGCTTGAGCCAGCGGAAGGCCCAGAAGAAGTACCATTCCGGCTTGATATGCTCCGGCGTGACCAGCGGGTTGGCCTTGGGCCCGAGGCCGGCCGGGAAGACGATGGCCAGGAAGGTGAGGATGAACATCAGGAACAAGGCCACCGCGATCTCGGTGAACAGATGGTCGGGAATGAACGGGAACCGCTTGGCATCCGGGCCGGCCGGGGATCCTAGAGGGGAGACGCCGTGGGTGCGCATCAGCAGCAAGTGGCCGAGAAGAACCACCACCATCAGGGTCGGTAAGGCGCCGATGTGGAAAACGAACAAGCGCGTGAGCATATTGGACCCGACGTGGGATCCGCCGCGGAGGAACCCGGCCAGATCAGGGCCAATCAGGGGAATCGACTGGAGGATGTTGGCGGCCACGGTGGCGCCCCAGAAAGAGAGCTGCTCGTAGACGAGCGAGTAGCCGGTGAAGCCGAAGCCGAGCGTCAACAGCAGCAGCAGGACGCCCAGCATCCAGTTGCCTTCCCGCGGGCGGCGGTAAGCGCCGGTGAAGAAGACGCGCATCATGTGCAGCAAGACGGCCACGATCATGAGGTTCGCCGACCACTTGTGCAGGCTGCGGATGTACCAGCCGAAGCGGACTTGGTTGGTAATAGCGGCGACGCTCTCATAGGCCTGGTCCGGCGTGGGCACGTAATAGAACGTGAGCAGCACGCCGGTGACGGCCTGAATGATGAACAGGTAGGCGGGAGTGCCGCCGAGGCACCACCACCAGCGCTTGAGGTGTCCGGGGACGGGCTCGGAGCCCATCGAGATCAAGACCTGCTGGTCGACCGGGAAGCGCTCGCGGAGCCAGTCGTTGGCCCGCACCAGCGCGGAAGCAACGCGGCTCATACCTCCTCCACGACGGCATAGATCGAGTTGCCCTCGACGAGGATTTCGTAAGGCTTCAGGTTGCTGCCCGACTGAGCCGGCGGGCCGGCGACGGCGACGCCGCCGGCGGTGAAGACTCCGCCGTGGCACGGGCAGACGAACTCTTCCCGGCGCGCCTCCCAATGGACCTTGCAGCCCAGGTGCGGGCAGCTATTGGAGAAGGCGATGAAAGTATTGCCGGTGACCGGGTTGATCTTGCCGGTGTTCGAGATCAGCAACTGATCGCCGGTGGGCAGGTTCACGGCCTTGCTGGCGCCGGGACGGATCTGGTCAGAGAAGCCAAGGAAAACGCGGATGCGACGCGGCGGCTTCGGGGCGGGAAAGACGAACTTCAGTGCATAAGATGCGAATACCCCGTATGCGGCCCCAACAGTAGCGAGGAAACCGCCGAAGAGGAACTTACGCCGCGCCACCCAGCCGACGATGTCGTTTGCATTGAATGACTTCTGGTTCAACACGCCCCCTTGTGCCGGCACTTGCCCGGCCGGCGTTTGCTTTGCTCTGTGATCTCATCCCTGATTTTTCCAGCCGTTCCGGGGGTGCTCAGTGACTAAAGTCACAGAAAGAGAGAAAAATATCTGGTTGATCTATTTAGTGTATGATGCATCTCACTGTCTCTCCATCGAGCGCCCTGATCCGCGGGGGGCGCCCATGATTCGACGTTCGATTTGGACTGCACTGGCATGCGTGCTGCTCTCACCCGGCCTCCTGTCGGCCGGCGACCCGGCCTTCACCGCGAGCTTCCGCAGCCGCCTGGAGCTGTGGGACTGGTTCCAGGCCGACGCGAACAACGGCTACGCCTTCTCGGGCAACATCTTCCGCTTCGGCGCCGAACAGAAGCGGGAGAAACTGGACTGGAGAATCGAGTTCGCGGCCCCGGTGCTGCTCGGGCTGCCCGATGACGCGGTCGCCCCGGCGCCGCAAGGGGCGCTCGGGCTGGGCCCGGTCTATTTCGGGTCGAACAAACGGAACCGGAACACGGCCATGGTGTTTCCCAAACAGGCCTATCTGCGGTTTCACTCAGGGGGGAGCGGCGGGCATTCGCTCCGTCTCGGCCGGTTCGAGTTCCTGGACGGGGCCGAACGGAATCCCACGAGCAAGACTCTGGCCGTGCTCAAGAACACCCGGATCAAGCAGCGGCTGATCGGGCCGTTCGGGTTCACGCACGTGGGCCGCAGCTTCGACGGCTTTCACTATTCCTGGAGCCGTGGTGCGGCCAATGTGACCGCCGTGGGCGCCCTGTCTACCCGAGGCGTTTTCCAGGTGGATGGCTGGGGCTGGACGAACACCGGTTTCGGCTACCTGGCCTACTCCCGGGGCTTGGGCTCGGGGCCGAGCGAAGGGGAGCTGCGGGTCTTCGGTATCTACTACCATGACTGGCGGCCGATCGGCAAGACCGACAACCGCCCCCTGCCGGTGCGGAAGGCGGACCACGCCAACGTGGCGATCTGGACGTTCGGCGGCCATTACATTCATGCGCTCGAGACCGGCGCGGGTACCTTCGACGTGCTGGCCTGGGGGACGGGTCAGACCGGCCGGTGGGGGGTGCAGGACCAGGCCGCCTGGGCGGCCGCCCTGGAAGGCGGCTGGCAGCCCGGGGGGCCGGCGGCGCTGAAGCCGTGGCTGCGGGGCGGGTGGTTCCGCTCGAGCGGCGACGGAGATCCCACCGACGGGAAGCATAAGACGTTCTTCCAGATCCTGCCGACGCCGCGGGTCTACGCGCGCTTTCCCTTCTACAATTTGATGAACCTCGAGGACCGGTTTGCCGAGCTGGTTCTCCGGCCGCACCCCAAGGTGTTGGTGCGCAGCGATGTCCACTGGCTGCGCCTGAGCGAGACGAATGACCTGTGGTACCTGGGCGGCGGCGCGTTCAATCCGTGGGTGTTCGGCTACGTGGGACGGCCGAGCTTCGGGGGACGCGGGCTGGCGACGCTCTATGACGTGAGCGTAGACCTCCAGGTGACGAAGAAGTTGAAGCTGGCCGGCTACTACAGCTTCGCCAACGGCAAGAGCGTCATGCGGGCGATCTATCCGGACGGCAAGAACGCGCAGTACGGGTACCTGGAACTCTCTTACCGGTTCTAAAGCGAGGCCCGGGCGTTCTCAGAAGCGGAACTCGCACCCGAACCGGAGAAAACGCGGGGGCTGGATGGCGACCGGCAGCCGTTCCTTGAAGCCGCGTCCGGTGAGGTCGTGCTCCCGCAGGTGGAGGCCGAGGTTGGGCAGGTTGAAGATGTCGGCGACGAGGCGGAGTGTCCCCGGGCCGATTTCGAAATCCCGGGACGCGCGGAGACCGACGGCCAGATTGAACTCGGGCCGGTGACCGCCTTCGGGGCTGCCGCGGGGCGTCGCCAGGATCACGACGGGGCCTTGGGCCAAACCCTCGACAAGTAGTTTGCGGGCAAACGGGAGACCGTCCCAGTAGGCGGCGGCGAGGCCGAACTGGAGACATCCGAGGCGCCTGGGCGACCGCCAGACGGCCAGCAGCCGGCCGACGGGAGAGCAATCTGATAAACGGCCCAGAAATCGAACGGGGCCGGTAAGGAACCCAGGGCGCCGGAATCCAGGCCGGATTGGACGCCGGGGGCCTGGGCGAGGGCCACCAGGACGGGTCCGGCGATGGCTGCCAACCAGCGCGGTGCCACCAGCATACGGGCATTCCCAGATTAGCAGTGCGGCCGGGTGACGCCGCCGTTAGAATGAAAGGTTTGATCGTTACTGTCACCGCCAACCCGGCTATCGACCAGATTTTCATCACGGACCGGCTGGCCTTCGATGACCGGAGCTATCTGCGGGAGCGGGCCGAAGCGCCCGGGGGGCGCGGGATCAACGCTTCCCGGGTTCTCCACCGGCTCGGGTCCAAGACGCTGGCCATCGCTCCGTGCGGCGGTCCGACGGGGAAACGGTTCGAGGCGTACCTGAAAGGTCTCGGCTTTGCCTTCGAACTGGTGCGGATCCGGAACCCGATCCGGACGAACCGGGCGATCACCGACGCCCACGGCTTGACGGTGAAGCTAGACGAGCCGGGGCCGGTGCTCGAGCGCGAGGAGGTGAAACGGCTGGAGGAGGCGGTGCTGCGGCGGTTGCCGGAGGCAGAGTGGCTGCTGCTCTGCGGGAGCTTGCCGCCGGGGGTCCCGGAGGACTTCTACGCCCGGCTGATCGGGAAGGCGGCGGCGGCCGGTGTTGAGACGCTTCTGGACGCGGATGGGGCGCCACTGATCGAAGGTCTGGAAGCGCATCCCAGCGTGGCGGCTCCCAACCAGATGGAGGCGGAGCGGCTGTTGAACCGGTCACTGATCCTCCGGAGCCATTTTTATGAAGCCGCCGACCAGATCCGGCAGATGGGAGCCGGCACGGTGATCCTGTCGCTGGGCAGCCGCGGGTGCGTAGTGGCCTCGGCAGATGTGGTGGCCGAGGTTGTGCCGCCGCGCGTCGAGGCGGTCTGTCCGATCGGGGCCGGCGACGCGTTGAACGCCGCATTCGTTTGGGCGATGACGAACGGCGGCAGCGTGCTGGACGCGGCGCGGTGGGGAGTGGCGGCGGGCACTGCCTCGGCCAAGACGCCAGGGCTGGATTTCGCCGGCCTCGATCTGATTCGGGAGGTCTACGCTGAGGTCGAGGTTCGCCGGGTGAGCTGATCCCGGAGGCCGCCATGGTTCCCGGCGGCGGTTCCGCCGGTGCGTTCCGCGTGGGAGAATGGCAGCGATGGAACATTACGACTGGGACAAGGTGGAGCGCGAAGAGCTCGGACCGGGGCTGGCGCGCCAGGTGATTCACACGGAGCGGATGACGGTGGCGCGGATCTTTCTCGACCGCGGGGCGGTGGTCCGGCGGCACCAGCACGAGAACGAGCAAGTGACGATGATCCAGAGAGGGCGGCTGCGTTTCGAGATCGACGGCGCAGTGCGCGAAGCGGCGGCCGGGGAGGTAATACGGATCCCGCCCGACGCACCTCATTCGGTGGAGGCTTTGGAGGACGGACTGGCGATCGACGTCTTCTGTCCGCGGCGCGAGGACTGGATTCGCGGCGACGATGCGTATCTGAGGGGCTGAGTGCGCGCGGACGGGGTTTCCGGCGGTGTGCCGCCCCGGGGGGAGGCGCAATGCGGATCGAGGTGGAATGCTACTCCGGTTACAAGCGGGACGAGCGGCCCCTCTGGTTCCGGCTCGAAGGGCGCTGCTTCGAAGTAGAGGAAGTTCTGGACCGCTGGTATGGGCCCGAGGAGGCGTACTTCAAGGTGCGGGCCGATGACGGCAACCTGTATATCCTGCGCCACACGCCGGGCGAGCACGGCGACCTTTGGACCCTCCAGGCCTTTTCGGCACGGGCATAGCGAACGGGGCGCTGCAACCGTGGACTGAGGAGCGCAATGGAACTGATCCCTCTGGGCACGAACGGTTATTTCCCCTCTTATGGGCGGCAGACGATGAGCTTCCTGGCGCTCGCCGGCGGGCGGGCGATGCTGCTGGATGCGGGCACGGGGGTGTCGCGGCTGCTCGAACCCCGGCTGGCGTCGCGGCTGGAAGGCTTCGACACGCTGGACGTGATCCTCTCGCACTACCATCTGGACCACGTCGTGGGGCTGTCGTATCTACCCGCAGTCTGGAAGGGGAGCAAGGTGCGGATCTTCGGTCCCGCGCCCCCGGTCGCCGAGGCGGATCCGCGAAGCGCTTTGGAGGCGCTCTTCCGGCCGCCGTTCTTCGTCAAGACGATGGAGGCGTGGTCTTGCGAGGTCGAGATCGTGCCGGTGGAGGGCGAGGAGATGGACCTGGGCGGCCTGCCGGTGCAGGTGCGGGGCCAAAGCCACCCGGGCGGCTCCATGGGGGTGCGGCTCGGGGATGGAATCGCCTATCTGACGGACACCAGCGTGGATTTCTCCGGCCTGCCGCTGGCGATGGGGGTGAAGGTTCTGTTGCATGAGGTGTGGTGGACCGATGAGGAGGCGGAGGCAGAGGGGAGGACCGCGGGCCACTCCGCACTGAGTGCCGTTGCGACGTTCGCCCGAGACGCCCGGGCGGGCCGGCTGCTGGTCGTGCACCATCACCCGAAACGGACGCAGGAGGAGATCGAAGCGATCGCCGAAAGGGCGGCGGCGATCGCCGGAATTCCGGTGTCGGCCCCGGAGGAGGGCGTTCCTCTGACGGTGGACGGCTGAGGGGCGCAGCCCGCCAGGGCGGCCGGGGCGGCGCCGGGAGTCTTGCCGGAAAGGGTTCAGGCCGGCAGCCGCACACTACAATAGGGGTGATGCCCGGCATCGTCGAAGTCGATGACCTCATCAAGGAATTCCGGACCTTCGACCGCCGGGAAGGGCTGATCGGAGCCATCGCCGACCTGTTCCACCGCCGTTACCAGACTCTGAGGGCCGTCAACCGCATCACCTTCGAGATCCGCCCGGGGGAGATGGTCGGCTACATCGGTCCGAACGGGGCGGGCAAGTCCACGACCATCAAGATGCTGACGGGCATTCTGGTGCCGACGGCGGGCGCCGTTTTCGCCAACGGTTTCATTCCCTGGAAGCATCGCACGGCGTACACAAGAACGATCGGAGTCGTCTTCGGGCAGCGGACCCAGTTGTGGTGGGACATCGCGGTGGTGGAGAGCTTCCGCCTGTTGAAGCGCATCTACGACGTCTCCGACGCCGACTACCGGGCCAGGATGAAGCAGTTCGATGACATTCTGGAGCTGGGCCGGTATCTGCACACGCCGGTGCGGAAGCTCTCGTTGGGAGAGCGGATGCGGTGCGACGTGGCGGCGGCGATGATCCACAATCCCCCGCTGGTGTTTCTCGACGAGCCGACGATCGGGCTGGATATCGTCGCCAAGGAGAACATCCGCACGTTCTTGCACGAGGTGAACCGGCGATACGGCACGACGATGCTGCTCACCACCCACGACCTGTCGGACATCGAGGAGTTGTGTCGGCGGCTGATGATCATCGATCACGGTTCGCTGTTGTTCGACGGCGGTTTGCAGGAGCTGAAAGACCGGCTGTGGCAGGAGTCGGCGCTGCGGGTGGAGCTGAGAGATCAGGACCAGGCGCTAAGGCTGGAGGCGCTGCATATTCCGGACGTGGTCTGCGACCGGATCGACAAGCTTACCTACCGATTGCATTTTCCGCGGGAGAGCTGGTCCACTGCGGAAGTCGTCCGCCAGATCGTGAACGCCGTCGAGGTGCGGGATATCGCCATCGAGGAGCAGTCGATCGAGGAAGTCGTGCGGAGGATCTATCTCGGCGAGGAGTTGAAAGAGTGGAGCCGGTGAAAGGGCGCGCGGGGGTTTTCGCCGCCGGCCGGCCCGGCTTGGTGGGTGTTGCGGGGCGGAGGAGCCCGGGCATGGGCACGGCAGCCGTCTACGCGGAGTTCGCCCGCATGGGTTTTATGAACATGCTGGCATTTCGGTTGCGCTACTACACCGGCATCATCACGTACTTCATCAATGTGAGCGTCTACTACTTCATCTGGCGGGCCATCTATACGTACGACCCGAACTTCGCCGGGATGAGCTTCCCGCAAATCATCACCTACGTGGCGGTGGGGTGGGTGATCCGATCGCTCTACTTCAACAATATCGATTCCCAGATGGCCACCGACATTCTGGAAGGCAAGATCTCGATGATCATGTTGAAGCCGGTGAGCGTGCAAGGAAGCTACGTGTCGCGGGTGCTGGGGGAATCGGCGTTCCGCCTGGTGATGCTGACGGCGCCGACGGCGCTGGTGATTGCTTTTCTGTTCCCAGTCGTCCCGCCGGCCTCGGCGTTGCATTTCGGGGCGTTCGTGGCGGCGGTGGGTTTCAGCGTGCTGATCGTGGCGGGACTGAATTTCATCGTGGGAACGTGTGCGATCAGTCTGAAGTCGATCCTGGGGTTGTTGCGGGCCAAGTTCTGGATGCAGGAGCTGCTGAGCGGCTTGCTGGTGCCGGTGACGCTGTTCCCGTCGCCATTCCGTGAGATTTCGGGTCTGCTGCCGTTCCAGCACATCGGTTTCACGCCGATGATGATCTACCTGGGCAAGCTCAATGGGGCAGAGATCATGCGCGTGTTCGCCCTGGAAGCGTTCTGGGTGATCTTCCTGCTCGCCTTCGGAGCCTGGTTCTGGGGGAGGCTGAGCCGCCGTCTCACAATCCACGGCGGCTGACGGCGGGCCGAGGCGAGGTGCGGTAAGATGGCAAAAACCGGCGATTCATCGCCGCGGTGAGGGCTGGAAAGCGATGCTGCAGCGGCTACTGAAGATGATTTTTTGGGCCGCCATCGCCCTGCTGGGGGCCGGGGCGCTGGGCGGGATTGCCATCAGCCGGGGTGAACGGATCAACAGCGTGTGGCTGGTGATCGCCGCCGTCTGCACATTTGTGGTGGCCTACCGTTTCTACCACGCCTGGATTGCGGCCAAGGTACTGGCGCTCGACGACCGGCGCGCGACCCCGGCCGAGCGGCTCAACGACGGGCACGACTACGAACCGACGCACAAGTGGATCGTCTTCGGACACCATTTCGCGGCCATTGCGGGTCCCGGACCGCTCGTAGGCCCGGTGCTGGCGGCTCAGTTCGGCTACTTGCCGGGTGCTCTGTGGATCATTGTCGGGGCCGCTCTCGGGGGCGCGGTGCACGACCTGATCGTGCTGGGCTTTTCGATCCGGCGCAACGGGCGTTCCATTGGTGAGATGGCGCGGGAAGAGATCGGCAAGGTCGGCGGCTACGTGGCGATGGTGACGGTGCTGCTGATCATGATCATCCTGCTGGCGGTAATCGCCCTGGTGGTGGTGAACGCGTTGCGGGACAGCCCGTGGGGGACGTTCACGATCGCCATGACGATACCGATCGCGGTCTTCATGGGCCTCTACCTGCGCTTCTGGCGGAAGGGGAAGGTGCTGGAGGTCTCCGTGCTCGGCTTCGCCATGGTGATTCTGGCGATCTTCGGGGGCGAGTGGGTTTCCAAGACGCCGGGCGTGGCCGAGTGGTTCACCCTGTCGGGCGTGGCGCTGGCGTTCGCGATCATCATCTACGGATTCTTTGCCAGTGCGCTGCCGATCTGGTTACTGCTGGCGCCGCGGGACTACCTGAGCACGTTCGTCAAACTGGGGGTGGTGTTTCTGCTGGCGTTGGGGATTCTGGCGGTGCGGCCGTCGCTGGAGATGCCGGCGGTGACCGGGTTCATCGACGGGACGGGGCCGGTGTTTGCGGGAGCGCTGTTCCCGTTCTGCTTCATTACGATCGGCTGCGGGGCGTTCAGCGGATTCCATTCGCTGATCTCCTCGGGGACGACGCCGAAAATGCTGGCCAAGGAGTGGCACGCCCTGCCGGTGGGCGCCGGCGGGATGTTGGCCGAGGGTGTGGTGGCGATTCTGGCGCTGATTTCGGCGAGCGTGCTGCAGCCGGGCGTCTATTTCGCGGTGAACTCTCCGGCGGCGCTGACGGGGCCGAATCCGGCGGCGGCCACGGCCGCGATTTCGTCCTGGGGTTACCCGGTTACAGCGGGCGAGATGGAATCGTTGGCCGAGGAGGTGGGCGAAGAAACGCTGTTCCATCGCACGGGCGGGGCGCCGTCGCTGGCCCTGGGCATGGCGCACGTGTTCGCCTCTTCGGGGATGGGCAAGGACGTGCTGGGTTTCTGGTATCACTTTGCCATCATGTTCGAAGCCCTGTTCATCCTCACCATCATCGACGCGGGCACGCGCGTCGGGCGCTTCATGTTGCAGGACCTGCTGGGGAACTTCTACAAGCCCTTGGGCCGGACCGGCTGGATGCCGGGAGTGATCGGCGCCAGCGCCGCCATTGTGCTCGCGTGGGGGTATTTCCTGTACCAGGGGGTTCTGGATCCATACGGGGGCGTCAATTCGCTGTGGCCCATGTTCGGGATCGCCAACCAGTTGCTCGGCGTGGTGGCGCTGGCGGTGGGAACGACCATCATTCTGAAGAAGCACGGCCCGAAATACATGTGGATCACGCTACTGCCGATGGCGTGGATCGTCTCGGTTACCTATACGGCGGCTTACGAAAAGGTCTTCTCGCCGGATCCGCGGCTGGGTTTCCTGGCCCAGGCAGCAGACTTGAAGGCGTCCCTGGCGGCAGGGGCGATGTCGGCCCAGCAAGCCGCCGAAGTGCAAAGGCTGATCTTCAATGCGAACCTCAATGCTGTGCTCTGCAGCATTTTCATCCTTATGGTGAGCATTGTTCTGGTCGATTCCGCGCGCGTTTGGGTCGGCCTGATGCGTGGCACCCGGCCGGCGGCTCTCAACGAGACCCCGTTCGTGCCTTCGCGGTTGCAGCCTGACGAGGCGCTGGGCGACTGAGGGGCGGCGGGGCGGCCGGCGGCGCCGTGATACAATCGGACTAGACCCCAGTAAGGCCTTTGAATTCATGAAGATCCGACAGCTTTTCGCTTTGCTCGCGGTGTGGCCTCTCACGGGAGCTGTGACGCCGGACACGGTGGTCGCCACGGTGAACGGCAAGAAAATGACAGCCGGCGAGATCGACCAGATCTTGACGGGTGCGCCGCCACAGATGCAGGAGCATTTGCGCCGCGACCGCCGGGAGTTTCTCCGCCAGTACGCGCTCGTGCGGCTGCTCGCCGACCAGGCCGAACAGGACGGTCTGGCGGAGCGGTCGCCTTACAAGGAGCAACTGGCGTGGAACCGGATTCAGGTGCTTCTGCAGGCCGCCATCACCGAGACCAACCGGCGCTTCCGGGAAGAAGATCCCGCGACGGCGGAGGAGAAGACGAAGCGGTGGCTGGAGGGGATCCGCGAGAGTGCGACCGTGGAGCTGCTCAATGAAGACTACTTCTCCGGCGACGCCGCCAGGGCGGCGCGGGTGCCGGCCGATGCCGTGGTGGCAAAGCTGAACGGCCGGGAAGTGACGGCGGGCGAGATCAAATTCTCCTTGCTGGGTGCGACCAACCGGGTTCGCGAGAATTTCTTGAAGGACCGCAAGGAGTTTCTGAAACAATACGCGATGTCGCTGCGGCTGGTGGAGATCGCCGAAGAACAGGGCCTCGACAAGAAGACGCCGTATCGGGAGCAGCTCGAATGGGTGCGCACGAACATTCTCTCGCAGGCCCGGATGAACGAGTATTCCGACGGGATCAACATCGGGACCAAAGAGGAGCGGGAATACTACGCGGCGCACAAAGACGAGTACACGCGCGCCAAAGTAAAAGTGATCTACATACCGTTCGGCGACGAGAAATCGGCGGGCCAGGTGGTGGACGGCAAGAAGGTGCTCAGCGAGGAGGAAGCGCGGGAACTGATCGAGAAGATCCGGGCGGAGATCCTGGCGGGGGCGGATTTCGTCGAGATGGTGAAGCGGTACTCCCAGGACGAGACGTCGAAGGCGAAGGACGGAGATTTCGGCGCCATCCGCAAGAGCGACAAGGTCCCGGAGCATATCAAAGAGGCGATCTTCCGGCTCAAGGCGGGGCAGGTGACCGAGCCGCTGCGACAGCCCAACGGCTATTACCTCTTCCGGGTGGAGGAAATCGGCGTGCAGGCACTCGATGAGGTGCGTCAGACGCTGAACCGCGAGGCCAAAGCAGCGAAGTTCCGGGAGTGGTTCGATTCGGTCCGGCAGGCCGTGCAGGTTGAGTTTGCCAACGAGGAGTATTTCGACCAGACACAGTGAAGCGTTCCGTTTGCTCGGAGGGCCGGCGGCGGCGCGGGAGGTCCTGAGCAAGCTGCCGGAGTTCTACGGCCGTCCAATCCGGATCGCTTTCCGGCCGGCGCTTTCGGTCTACCGGGGGCGACTGGTGCAGTCCGCCGGGCAGGGCATGCCGGTCCATGCCGCTTCCGACATCCGGGGGCGGCGGATCCTGCTCGAAGAAGAATTGCGCCGCGAGGCCGAACAGCTGGCGCGCGTGCTGACGCACGAACTGTTCCATTTCGTCTGGGCCCGGATGAGCAACACCGATCGCTGGAGCTATGAAGCCGTCTTGCGCCGGGAGATCCGCAGCGGTGCGAAGGGGGAATTGGGGTGGCCGGCGAAGCAGAAGAAGGACCGGCTGGAGCCGGACGACGCAGAGCGGCGGACGCGCCGGTGGCGCGAGTACGTCTGCGAAAGCTTTTGCGATACCGCGGCATGGTATTTCACCGGTCACGAGCACGCGGAACACATGCTCAGGCCGCGTTTCCGCGGCCGGCGGGCTGAGTGGTTCCGTAACTTTGGCCCGGCGGGGCGGCGAATCCCCATATAGTAGAATGACATCGAGGAGCTATTCGGTGAGGCAAAGCCAGTGGTGGATCGGGGCGGTAGTGTTGGGGGTCGGGGCGGCCTTCCTCGGCTGCGGGAGGTCAGACTACAGGACCGCTGAGGCAACATCGTTGAAACCGGCGCACGAGCGCAACATGGCGCCGGACTTCGCACTGAAGGACGCCGACGGCCGGACTGTGCGGCTGTCGGACTACCGCGGCAAGGTCGTGTTGCTCAACTTTTGGGCCACCTGGTGCGGCCCATGCAAGCTGGAGATTCCGTGGTTCGTGGAGTTCGAGAAGCAACTCAAGGACAAAGGCTTCGCGGTGCTGGGCGTTTCCCTGGACGAGGGAGGCTGGGACGTCGTCAAGCCGTATCTGGAACGAGCCCGAGTGAACTACCGGGTGCTGATGGGCAACGACGACGTTGCGAACCTTTACGGAGGGGTCGAGTCGCTACCGACGACGTTCCTGATCGACCGGCAGGGGCGGATTGCTTCGGTGCACGTGGGACTGGTGAGCAAGGCAGACTATGAGAACGACATCAAGACGCTCCTCGGTCAGGATTTTAGTCTTCTGGGCGATCCTGCTGGTGATTCGGCCGGCCGTGGGGCTGGCGCAGCGGAAAGTCCTGTCGGTTGAAGCGCCGGCCCGGGTGACGCTCGAAAAGGGCGGCGAGACACAAGTCACCATTCGGGTGAAGGTATCGCCCGGATACCACGTGAACAGCGACCGGCCGTCCGACGAGTTTCTCATCCCGCTCCGGTTGCACTGGGAAGGTCCGTTGAAGCCCGTGGAAACACGCTTCCCGGAACCAAAGCAGGAACGGTACGGATTCGCGGAGAAGCCGTTGTCCGTGTTCACCGGAGATTTCGAGATCGAGGTCCGCTTCCGTGCCCCGGTCGGGGCGGCCGCCGGCGAAGCGCCCATGACGGGGAAGTTGCGGTATCAGGCGTGCACGGACAAGCTTTGCCTGCCGCCGAGGACGGCTACGGTGCAGTTTACGGCGGAGATCCGGTGATCCCATTACTGCGGTGCGCCGCTTGATCATACGGCCGGGGGCGATCGGCGACTGCATCCTCTCTCTTCCCGCCCTCGAGTCCCTGCGCGTGGAGTACACCGAAGTCTGGGTGGCCCGGCAGAACACCTCCCTGGTACGGTTTGCTGACCGGGTGCGCGCGATCGCCGACACCGGGCTGGACTGGTTGGAAATCGAGCCGGAGTCTCCCCCGCCGAAGCTGCTCGAAAGCCTCCGGAGTTTCGACTCGATCGTTTCCTGGTACGGCTGGGGCAGGGAAGCTTTCCGTGCGGCGGTGGAGCGGTGGAAGCTGCCGGTGGCGCTGTTTCCGCCGCTGCCGCGGGAGCCGGGCAAACACGCGAGCGACTTCTTCCTGGAACAGGTGCGGGGGCTGGCCAGCCGAGACGCGCCGCCGGTCCCGAAGATCCCATGCCCGCCGGCGCCCGGCGCGCCGGACGTGGTGATTCACCCTTTCGCCAGCAGCGAGACGAAGCGGTGGCCGCTGGACAGGTTCCGAGAGTTGGCGGCCCGGATGGAGGCCCGATGGAGCGTCGAGTGGGTGGCGGGGCCGGAAGAAGAACTGCCCGAGGCGCGGCGGTTCGAGGATCTTTACGAACTGGCTTGCTGGCTGGCCGGGACACGCCTTTTCGTCGGCAACGACAGCGGCATTGCGCATCTGGCCGCAGCCGCCGGCACGGCGGTGGCGGCGATTTTCGGGCCGACCGATGACCGCATTTGGGCCCCGCGGGGAAGCCGTATCCGAATCGTTCGGCCCACGCTACGGCCAGGGCCCGTCTCCGGCGTCACAGTAGAAGCGGTTTGGCGGGCGGCCGCCGATTTGCTGTCGAGCAGCTAGCGCAAGCAAGACGCTATCTGACGACGATGCGGCGGCCCGCTCCGCAAGCCAGGTAGCCGGGTCCCCAGGCGCGGCGGAACAGGCGCTTTGCCCGTTCGCCGGTGCAATGGGCGGGGGCCACCTGCTCGACGCCGAGGGCTTTGAGCCGTTCGATCTCGGCCTGGATCTGTTCTTCGCTCCAGCGCATCATGTGGAAGCCCCCGAGCAGGAGGCGGATTCTCTCCGAAGGATGTTGCCGCGCGGCTGCCTCGACCATCTTCGCGACGCCGGGGTGGCCGCAGCCGATCAGGATCACCATGCCGGAAGACGATTTCACCACTAGCGCCTGTTCGGGAATCCGCCCCGGGATCTCGCCCGTAGTGAAAATCCCGGGGGCGATCTCTTGCGGCGCCTTTACGCGCTGGACCCGCATGGCCACCGCCCGGGCCAGGTCGAAGACTTCCCCGGGGAAGCTGTCGAGAAAGTAGACCGGGGCCGAACGGTTTTTCAACGTGAACCGGAATATGCCCCCGCGATGATCAGCGTGGTGATGCGAGATGACGGCGGCGGTGATCGAGGCCGGGTCGATGTCGAGCCTCCTCAGATTGCGCATAAAAACGTCCGGGTCCGCCCCGGAATCGAACAGGATCTTCGAGCCGCCGGAGGAAACGACCGCTGAGAAGCCCCAATCTTCGATGAATCCCGGCTCGGCGGCGGTATTGTCGTATACGATGAAGATCTCAATCTGAGCAGCAGCGCCGATGGCCACCGCCGCAAACGTGGCGAGGATGCGCGTCAACCGCGCCATTGCCTGCATTCTAATTCCCCGCCGGGGCCGCAGGCCAGCGGAAAGGTTGGGGCCGGCTGGTTCGTAGTACACTTGGAGCCGCTCTTAGTGGAGGGAAGAGTCATGAGTACATCAAACGGCGTTGCCGAAGCCGAACAGCCGCACGCAATGAGCGAATGGGGGCGCTTGTTTGGAATCTTTTGGGAGCCGGGCGCGGTATTCAAAGATCTGGCCGTACGGCCGCGGTGGCTGGCGCCTTTCGCGCTACTGATCGCGATGGGACTGATCTACACGTATGCATTCTCTCAGATCGTCGGCTGGCAAGCCTTCCTCGAGCGGGAGTTCGCCCGGAATCCGCGACTGCAACAAATGTCGACTGAGATGCAGCGGCAGATCATCCAGCAGCAGAAGGGCATCGTTGAAGTGATGAGCTATGTCGGGACGCTGGCGGGTACGGCGGTGGCGCTGCTGGCGGTGGCCGGCGTCATGCTGCTGGCGTTCCGGATGGCGGGCTCGACCGAGACGACTTTCCGGCAGTTCTTCGGCGCCACGTGTTACGCATGGCTGCCGTTTGCTCTCTATCAGGGGCTTTCGCTGGTCGTGATGACGTACGGGCGCCCGGAGGATTTCGACCTGAAGAATCCACTGCCATTCAACCCTGGGTGGTTTCTCGACACCACCTCTCCGGCATGGCTGGTGAGCCTGGCGAGTTCGCTGGACCTGTTCAGCTTCTGGGTGATCGGACTGCTGGCTCTCGGCTACTCGACGGTGGCTGCAAAGGTCAAGTTCGGCAGGGCGGTGGCGGTAGTGGCCGGAACCTGGGCGTTGTTCGTGCTGGCGAAGACGGGCTGGGCGGCGATCTTCGGCTGATGCCGGGGCGGTGTCAGGGTTCGCGAAAGCCCACGCGGGAGAGGATGACCCCGAGTTCCCGGTCGTCGCCCCGGGGCAGGAAAGTGTGGTCCACGAGGATTTCCACCGTGACTGGATCGGCCTGTGGGGCCAACGGCTTGGGCGTACGGAGCGTGTAACTGCCGGGGCCGGGCAGGTCGATTCGGGCGGCGGGGCGCCCGTTGACGAGCAGCGTGACACGCCGGGCGGGAGCGGCGTCAGGCACATAGAGAGAGGCCTCCAGAAAGGCCGCGGTGGGGGGAGCCTTCAGCAGCAGGACCGCTCGGCCGCTGGTCCATCGCCAGGCGTTCTTTTCCAGTTGATAAATCCCGCTGACGATCTGGGTAGCCGCTTCCGGAGCATTCATCGGCAGATCCGAGAGGGAGGGCTTCCGCTCGAGAACTGCTTCGGCTTGGACGCGATCAAGAGGCCCGAAGACGATGTCGAACGGGCGGTAGCCGAGAGTGACGGTAGAGTACGCCGAGTGCGCCCCAAGGCCGATAATGCGGAGCGGCAGCGCCGGGCGGACTTCCGTCTTGGCGACGGGCGTCGCCACGCCGCCGCCGGTAGTGAACTCGATCGGATATGAGATCTCGCTGGTGAGCACCATATCGCCCGGCCGCACGGGCTGGCCTTGTTCAAGAGGCAAGCCCCCTTCGGCCTCGGCGTAGAAACGCAGGCCCCATTCGGCGTTGACCCAGACCCGGTGCTGGGCGAATTCGTCGTGGAGACTGGCGACGAACCGACGGTAGGCGTCCCAATGCTGGTAGTTCATCCAGGCGAGTCCCAGCGCCAGGCCAGCCTGGAAGACCACGCC
The DNA here is from genome assembly GCA_026984795.1 of Solibacteraceae bacterium. Lineage (GTDB taxonomy): Bacteria > Acidobacteriota > Terriglobia > Bryobacterales > Bryobacteraceae > JALSRK01. Next base: position 63,936 of record JALSRK010000051.1, read on the forward strand.
GGTGGCGAGCCACCGGGGCCGTTCCGCGAGGGAACGCGTCACCAGCAGGCACAGTGGCGCGGCCAGGGGCAGCAAGTAGCGGGCGGAACCGGCGAAGAAAAGCGCCAAGGCCGCGACGAAGAACAAGATGAGCCAGGCGGACAGGAAGAAGCGGTCTTCGTCTCTGGAACCCCGAAGGGCTACGGCCGAGGCCAGGGCGACGAAGACGCCGGTTCCAAAGGTGAACCAGAAGAGCGGATGAGGATCGAGGCCGACGGCGCCGGCCAGAGCTGCTGCCGTGGCGGCCGCCCAGACCCACTTCGGCGAACGCCGGAAGGCCGCGAGCGCCACCGGGGGAAAGACGATCCAACCCAGGTGGACCGTGAGCGCTACGGCGTTCTCAAACTTCGTGCCGAGCGCCTGAAACCCGTAGCTCTCGAAATACCCCGCCAGCACCCCCGCAGGCATGGCGCCGCCGGTGATCCGCTCGAAGAGCTGCCAGGCGGCCAACACAGCGGCGGGGGTGGCCAGCGCAGCCCAGGCGGGGGCCCAACGCCTCCGGTGGAACCACAGATAGAGCGCTCCGATCGGAAGGAAGACAAGGGACTGGTACGCCGCCAGAGCGGCGGGAATCCAGGCCGCTGCGGCTCCGGTGAGCAGCCGCAGGGAACCCCGGTCCACGGCGGCGATGAACAGCGCCGCCGAGGCCATCCAGAAGGCGAGGAAGGGGATGTCGGACTCGAGCGAGTTGCCGTTCACCACGAACGGGGGAACGGCGAGGAACAGGAGCACCGCCCAGAGCGGCCGGGGCGAGAAACGGCGGGCGAGGCTCAGCATGGCCCAGGCGGCGACGAGCGAGAACAGGACGTAGGCGGCGTGGAATGGGACTTCCTTGACGTCGCCGACCAATGCCAGGAGGCCGGCCAGGACCCACATGTTGAGGGGAGGATGGGGATGGCCGCGCATGTCCACGGTCTTGCCGGCGAAGACATAGGCGCCGTGGGTCGGATGCCATGGATCGATCTGGGCGTGCATCGCCCCGGTGAGATAGTAAGAATCGTCTCCCTGGATCGCCTGGTTCAGGAAGGGCAGCCGCAGCAACAGGACCAGCGCGGTAACGAGGAGGAAAGCCCCGAGGCCTCGATTGGGGATCGCCGGTTCCAAACTGTCGATTCTAACCCGGGAGCGGCGTCACGCTCCCAGCTCGCTGTGGATCACCGCCGCAATCCGGGCTGATTCGCGTTCCACCAGCTCTTCAGACGCGGCCTCCACCATCACGCGGGCGAGAGGCTCCGTGCCCGAATAGCGCACCAGCACCCGGCCGGAATCGCCGAAAGACTGTTCCGCCTGCCGGATGGCCTTCTGGACTGCGCCCAGTTGTTCGAGTGGCACCTTTCTCCTGACTCGAACGTTGATGATTCTCTGGGGATAGATCTTCAGGTCAGCGGTGAGCGCGTCCAAGTCGAGTCCCGACTCGCAGATGGCCGCCAGAACCCGCAGCGCCGTGAGCAATCCGTCGCCGGTGGTGGCGACGTCGCGGAAAATGATGTGCCCGGACTGTTCGCCGCCCAAGACGGCGCCGCAACGGAGCATTTCTTCGAGGACATACTTGTCGCCGACGGGGGTGCGGACCATCCGGATTCCGTCGGCGGCCAGAGCGCGTTCCAAACCGAGGTTCGACATCACGGTGGCGACCACCACCGGGGCGCCGTCGCCGGCCAACTTCCCCGCAGCGAGGAGTGACCGGGCGCAGAGCAACATTACGCCGTCGCCGTTGACGACCCGGCCTGACGGGGCGACAAAGATGGCGCGGTCGGCGTCCCCGTCGAAAGCCACGCCGAGGTCCGCCCGGATCTCCAGTACCTGTCTGCGGAGCGTCTCGGGATGCAGCGCCCCGCAGGCGAGGTTGATATTACGTCCGTCGGGAGAGCAGTGGAGCGCGATGACTCGGGCGCCAAGGCGGCGGAGCAACGCCGGGGCGAGCTGCGAAGCCGCTCCATTGCCGCAATCCACCACGACACTGAGGCCGTCCAGCGCCGGCGCCGAGGAGGCCAGAAAGTCGATGTAGGCTTCGGTCAGGCCGGATTCCACGGGGAGTTCCCGCTCCCCACACCCGCCTTGCTCGCGAAGACGGAAGATGTCAGCCTCGAGTCGCTCCTCGTCGGGGTCGGGAAGCTTCAGGCCGGAGTGATCGAAAACCTTGAGGCCGTTGTCGGCGAACGGGTTGTGCGAGGCGGAGATCACCACGCCAGCGACGAAATCGCGGCTGCGGGTGAGGAAGGCGACCCCCGGAGTGGTGATGACGCCGGCGAAACGAGGTCTTGCTCCGGCATGCATCAAGCCGGCGGCTACGCAGCGGGCGAGCCAGGGGCTCGATTCCCGGGTGTCCATTCCGATCAAGACGCTCGGCTCGGGGCGGTGAGCGACAGCCCACGTTCCGAGCGCGTGGCCGAAGGCGAAGACGGTCCGGCGGTCGAGGGGGAATTCACCGGCCACGCCCCGGATGCCGTCGGTACCGAACAGTGTCCGCTTCATACCAGGCTTACTGCGTTTCCACCCTTTCGACAACGATGGTGACGACGACTTTCGGCGGGCCTTCGAAACGCACCTGGGGGTCATCGACAAAGACATTCACTGGAATGCGGACGGTGCCGTACACGTCGCTGAGGTCGATGGAGTCGGTATCGACGAACGAAACCTGTTCGACGTTGCTCTGGGGTCCCACGATGGAGAGCGATTCCGGCTCCGCCCGCTGGCTTACGATGCGGTAGCCGTCAGGCGGGGGGTTGGAAATGCGAACGCGCACCGGCACGAGCCGTGAGATTCGCCGCTCGAAGTGCAAGCGGATCTGAGCCGGCATCGCCCGGGAAAACGTCACGCCGATGGGCAGCGAGACGTTCGAGGACTGAATCGTGTACGTTCGGTCCCCCGGATGGTCGATCGCACCCAGGTCGAGGATCACGGCCGCGTCGGAGAGCTTTTCCGGCGTCAGGAGGCTGGCAGGGCCCCGTACTTCCAGGCGGACACGGTCTACCAGTTCACCGCTCAACTCCAGGTCGCTCGGCATGCCGCGGTAGAGGACGGGAACCGCGACCGTGGTGGCCAGTTCGGGGTCGCGCACCAAAGCGACCCACAGCAAGGATGCCAGCGCGAGGGAAAGGAGCTTCCAGCCGAGGTTCTTGGTAAGAAAGCTCATCACGGCCGCCGCGCCTCCTTCAAGCCGGCGTCTCCGGCGCTGAGGGCTGTCACCGCGGCGCCCGCGGTGGCGTCCGATTCCTTGGTCAGGCCGAAGTGATTGGCAATTCTACGCTCGACCTCTTCGGGGGAAAGGTTGAGCTGGATCTCTCCAAACGCAGCCACGGAGATGCGGCCCGTCTCCTCGGAGACGACGATGGAAAGACAGTCGGTCTCTTCGGTGATCCCAATGGCCGCCCGGTGGCGCGTGCCCAGTGTACTCATGAGCCGGGGATTCGTGCTGAGGGGGAGGAAGCAGGCCGCGGCAGCCACCCGATTCCCTTGAATGATCACCGCGCCGTCGTGCAGCGCCGTGCCGGGATGGAAGATGGAGAGTAGCAGGTCCCGTGAAAGGACCCCGTCGATCATGACCCCGCTTTCGACGAAAGTGCGCAAACCGATGTCCCGCTCGATGACGATCAGAGCCCCGGTGCGATTCCGTGACAAGGTCTCCAGGGCCAGGGTGATTTCCTGGACGGCCTCGCGGCGGTCGAAGGTAGGGCCGGTAAGGAACCGCCGCCGGCCCATTCTGGCGAGGAGACGCCGGATGTCGGACTGGAACAGCACGATGAGGGCGAAGACGGAGTAAGGGGCCACGGTCTCGAGGATCGTCCGGAGCAGGCCCATCCCGGCGACGACGGCGAACACGTAAATCCCGACCAGCATCAGGACGCCGGTGATGATGGCAAATGCGCGGCGCCCACGGATGATCAAGAAGAACTGGTAGAAAAGGAAAGCGACGGCAAGGATGTCGAGGACCGCAACGGGGGTGAGCTCGGGAATGCTTCGAAAAAAGGGCCAGTGAAGGAACGGCATTTCGAGTCTCAGCGGCGGCCGGCTCTTCTATTTTAACCGATCACGGGTCCTGGAAGCGGCCAACATGTTGATTTCGCCCTAGTTGGCGGCTCTCTCCACCCAAGCCCGGGCGGCAGCGCCGGCGGCGGAAGACGGCGCCGGCCACGCGGCTCCAACGTCAGGTGATGAAAACGTCAGGTGATGAATGGGAAGCGAGCCGCCTCGATCGGTACGCCCCGGACGTCGATGCGTTCCAGGTCGGCTGAACCCACGCCCAGCTTTTCGGCGAGAAACAGGGTGTTGTCGCAGCGGGGGAAGGTGATCGAGCCGCGGGAAGCACGAGGATCGAGGCCCATGAGCGCCGTAGCTACGGCGTCGGTCGAAACGGGGTTCAGGCCGGCGATCAGGAGACCGGGTTTGACGGGCCGGACGCCGGGAATCCACGGTCCTTCGCCGCCGGCGATCGTTTCAACCCCATCGATCACCGCGAGGTGGACTGGGCGGGCGGCGCAGACCTCGGCGATGATGCGAGGCACCCGGTAGCCGGGGTCGCGGGGCGAGGCCGGATCCAGCTCTTGGGGAGCCGAGAGCGACGGCGGCCGCTTGCCGAAGTGGCAGACCTGGCCGCGGCCCGAGCCGGGAGTCTCGTTCGGTTCCTCGCGGCCGGCGTCGTCGCCGTAGATGGAGGCGGGTAGATTGCCGAAACAGTTCTTGAGCGACAGCGTAACGCCGCAGGTCTGGTGCTGTTTCAGCTTGGCGAGGGAGACGAAGACGTCGGTGTCGGCGTAGGAATGATTCAGGTCGTAAGCCGGGAAGATCCATGCCCGGCCAGGGACGGTAAGCCGTGCGTACTGCTTCGCTCTGCCCAGCGCGTTGGTGTTCTCGAACTCGACGCCCTCGGCGGCGCGCTGGAGTGTACGGACGCGCCAGCCGGAGTCCAACATGTACTCCTCCAGCGGGGCGGCCGTCTGAAAGGCGCTTTCCACCAAGCGGATCCGGCGGGCCCCGGCGCGGCCGAGGTGATGGATCAGCGCGGCGACCACTTTCGGGTGGCAATAGTGGGTGACTGCCGGGGGGCGTCCGGCGACCCGCAGGGCCGGATCACCGGTCATGTTCAGCTTCACCGTGACCGTCTTGTTCCTGACGAGACGGCCAAGGCCTCCCAGTCGGTCGAACAGCGTTCCCAGGACCGCGGCGATGTCTTCTCGGTAGGAACGGCAGCGAGCGATGGCTACCGGGGCGGCCGGAGGAGCGGATGCGATCAAGGGCGCCGCCCCAGCCAGCGCCAGCAATTCCCTGCGCGTCATTGACTGGTGCATACCCATTTGCTTTCAGGATGCCACGACCGAGCGCTGCGGTGCGATGACGGCGAACGGGGCGGGCGCCTCGCAGGCAGCTCGAAGGGCATGACCGTTCGGGAGGCGCCACCCCGAAGATGGCGCCGGGCCGGCGGTGAGCGCAGGCGTTGATCGTAAGATAAGGATCGGAGGCTGTGCTCTTGGACCCACGCGCCGAGTACACGAAACGCTGGAAGCACCGGTCAGAAGTCGCCCGCCGCTATCGTCTGTGGGACGCACGTTATGGGTATGCCCGGCTGTCGCTGGCCGTGCTGTGCGTGGCTATGGGATGGTTCGTGTTCGGAGCCCACTCGGCTCCGCTCTGGTGGTTGGCGGTCCCGGTGGCAGGCTTCATCGCTCTGGTGGCGATCCACGACAAAGCCCAGCGGCTGATGGAACGCGCCGAACGGGCCAGCGCTTTCTACCGCCGCGGTCTCGACCGGTTGGAGGGAAAGTGGCAGGGGCGGGGGGAGTGCGGCGACCGCTACTTGAACGACAAGCATCCCTATGCCGGCGACCTGGACCTGTTCGGGCGCGGGAGCCTCTTCGAGCTGCTGTGCACGGCGCGCACGCTCGCAGGGCGACGGACGCTGGCGTGGTGGCTCTTGCATCCGGCGGATCCGGCGGAAGTGCGGGCCCGGCAGGAAGCGGTCGAAGAGCTTCGGGACCGCCTTGACCTCCGGGAGGACCTGGCTCTGATGGGGGAGGCGGTCCGCCGGGGGGTGCACGCGGGGGCCCTGCCGCGGTGGGGGGAAGCCGAACCAATCCTGGATTCCCCACTCGCCCGGGGGGCCGTCTTTCTGGTCTCGGCGGCCGTCGCCGCCGGTTTCGTGGCGGTGCTCATTCATGCGGCTCCGTTGGCGACGCTGGTCGCGCCGCTGGCCGCCGCGGCGGGACTGGGGCTGTTCTGGCGCTCGCGGGTCTTGCGGGTAGCGGCCGAGGTGGAGCAGCCGAGCCACGATCTCGACATTCTGGCCGAACTGCTCCGCCGCCTGGAGCAGGAAAGGTTCCAGTGCCGGAAGCTTCGGGAACTGAGAGAAAAGCTCTCGGCGGAGGGCCAGCCGCCGTCGAAACGCATTGCCAAACTCGGGCGGCTGGTTGAGTTGCTCGATTCCCGTGAGCACTTGCTGATGCAGATTGTCGGTCCTCTTCTACTTTGGACGACCCAACTGGCCTTTGCGATAGAAGCGTGGCGGAAGAAGACAGGGCCGCACTTGCGTGAGTGGCTGCGCGCGGTGGGGCAGTTCGAGGCACTCTGCGCGCTCGCGGGATACGCGTTCGAACATCCCAACGACCCGTTTCCGGAGTTCACGCCAGAATGCTCTTGTTTCGACGGTCGCGGGCTCGGACATCCGCTGATCCCCGAGGATCGGTGCGTGCGTAACGACGTCCGGCTCAACCAGCAGACGCAGGTCTTGCTGGTGAGCGGCTCGAACATGTCGGGCAAGAGCACGCTGCTGCGCACGGTGGGGGTGAATGCGGTGCTGGCGATGACGGGAGCGCCGGTGCGGGCCGAGTCGCTGAGGCTATCGCCGCTCAAGATCGGCGCTTCGATCCGGGTCACCGACTCTCTTCGGGCGGGGATGTCGCGCTTCTACGCGGAGATCAAACGGATCCGGCAGATCATGGACATGGCTGCTGAGGACGGCACGGTACTGTTCCTGCTCGATGAATTGCTGCACGGAACGAATTCGCATGACCGCCGTATCGGGGCCGAGGCGATCGTGAAGAAGCTCGTTGAATGCGGCGGCATCGGGCTGGTGACCACCCACGATCTGGCCATTGCGCACATCGAGGACGAGATGGGACCGCGAGTGCGCAACGTCCACTTTCAGGACCGGATGGAGAACGGCCGGATGAGCTTCGACTACAAATTGCGCCCGGGCGTGGTGGAGCACTCGAACGCGATCGAGCTGATGCGCAGCGTCGGGCTCGAGGTGTGAGGGCGGCGCCAGACCGTTCAGGCGCCGGTTTCCGTGAGGACGCGCTCGTCGAGGGTTCCCCAGGGAGTGAAAGCCGCCCGCCGGGCGAGCCACAGGGCGAGCCAGAGCGTCAGGGCAGTGCCGGAAAGGATCGCCAACATGATCACCATCTGGTACTCGATGGCGCTCAAGGGATCGGCGCCGGCGAGGATGACCCCGGTCATCATACCCGGCAGCGAAACCAGCCCGATCGTGGCGATCGTGGCGATGGTGGGTTCCAGGGCGGCGCGGAACGCCGTCTGCAGGTAAGGGCGGAGCGCTTCGCCGAGGCTGGCGCCTTGGGAGAGCGCGAGCAAGAAAGGCTTTTCCTGGTCCCGCAGGGCGTGGAAGAAGCGGCTGAGGCCGATGATGTCGGCGCGCAGGCAATTGCCCAGAACCATGCCGCCGAGGGGGATGGCGTACTGGGGTTTGAGGACGGCGGGAAGGCTGAGCACGATGCCGGTGAAGTAGAGAAGGGGCGCCAGGGTGCCGGCCGCCAGGGCGAGGAAGAGGGGGGCGCCCATGCGCCGCCAGTTCAATCCGCTGCCGCGGAGCACGGAGAGATCGGCCACCAGGATCATGGCGCCCAGCCAGGCCAAGGTCAGCCAGGCCCGGTTCAGCTCGAAGACGACGCTCAAATAGAGGCCGACGAAGAGCAATTGCACTGCCATGCGGACGAGCGCGATCACCGTACGGCGCACCAGGCCCACGCCGTACCAAAGGAAGATGGCGAGGGGTACGAGGGCCATCAGGTACGCGGCCGCCAGGCGGGATGGGCTGATCTCAGCGAGTTCCATCTGGCTGTCTCGTTACCGGGAGTTCGACGACCCGGCCGCCGAGGGGGAAGCGGTCCGGGTCGTGAGCGACGGAGACGATGGCGGTTTTTTCGAGGGAACGCAAGTGTGCCGCCACCACCGCCCGGCTGTCGGGATCGAGCGCCGAAGAGGCCTCGTCGAGGAGCAGCAGCGGCCGGTCCAGGACCAGCGCGGCGATCAGGGCGACCCGTTGTTTCTCACCCCCGGAGAGTTTCGTCACCGGAGTGCCGAGGACGTCTTCGGGGAGGCCGAAGTGGGCGGCCAGTTCGCGGATCCGCCGTCCGCGGGCGCCGAGCCCCCGATTGGCTCGGTACCGCAAGGGGCGGATGATGGCTTCAAGGGCGGTGCCGTTTCCGAGCTCCGGTTCCTGGGGGACCCAGGCCATCTTCCGGCGCAGCGGCCAAACCGTGCGGGGGCTCAGCGGCGCGCCGAAAATCCGGATCTCGCCGGCAGCGGGCTCGGTGAAGCCGAGGATGCATCGCAGCAGCGTGCTCTTGCCGGAGCCCGAGGGCCCGGTGAGTGTGCAGCGGGCGCCCCGTTCCAGGGTGAGCGAGAAGCCGTCGAGCAACACGCGGCCGCGGGCGGTGAGCCGGATGTGGTGGAGCTCAAGGATTTGCATGACTGCGGGTTTGGTGTCAGACTACTTAATTCCCCATGCCGGTGCAATGCTTCAGGCAAGCGTCCCGCGGTTGGGGGCGGGGCAGTGCCGGTGTTGGAGGCTCCAGGAGCACGATGAACGCAAACGAAGTTCCTCCAAAGCGCGAAGTGCTGAGCTGGGATGCCTATTATCTCAACCTTTGCCGGCACATCGCCGCCCGGAGCAAGGATCCCAACACGCAGATCGGTTGCGTGATCGTGGGGCCGGCGCACGAAATCCGCTCCACCGGGTACAACTCCTTTCCCCGGGGCATCCGCGACGACGTGCCGGAACGGCGGACGCGCCCGCAGAAGTACCTGTGGATGGAGCACGCCGAAAGGAACGCCATTTACAACGCGGCCCGGGCGGGGACCTCGACTGAGGGGTGCAGCATCTACGTGGACATCATGCCTTGCATGGACTGCGCGCGGGCCATCGTGCAGGCGGGAATCCGCGAGGTGGTCATCTCCCGCGAACGCATGGAGAGGTATTCGAGCGTGCAGTACGACGAGCATTTTCAGCAAGTGGAGACGCTCTTCGAGGAGGCCGGCGTGCGGATCCGCCAGGTGCCGATGGACGAGAAGGAGGATTAGCGGCTGATCGCCGGCGCCCCGGCCGTGGCCTCTCCCGATCCGATAGACTGACGGCGGAAGATTCTATCGAAAGGAGGTGCTGCGCCGCCATGCAGGTCAGCCGACGCAGTCTGCTGGCAGGAGCCGCCCTGGCCGGACCGGCCGCGGGCGCTCCAGAGAAAACGCTCATCATCGACGCTCATTGTCATGCCGGCCTCGGTGAAAGGATGTCGGCGCCGTGGGAAACCAAGGCCGATGTCGAAGTCACGCTGCGACACATGGAAGAGGCCGGCATTGACCGGACGATTGTCTTTCCGATCAACAATCCGACTTACGAAAAAGCCAACGAGGCCATTGCCGAGCTCTGCGACCGGCATCCCGACAAGTTCATCGGTTTCGCCAAACACGACCCCGAGACCGAAGGCAAGCGGATCCCGGCCATGCTCCGCCGGGAGGTGGAAAAGCTGGGGCTCAAGGGACTGAAGCTGCACGTGCTGCCGCCGCGTTACGTGCTGGACACGGTAGCGGAGCTGGGCATCCCGGTCCTGTATCATCCGGAGCAGGTCTGGCGGTACCACATGATCGCGGAAGAATACCCCCAGATATCGTTCATCATGGCGCATCTCGGGAGCTGGGGCTCCCGGGTGTGGACCGAGCACATCGCCGCGATCGACGTCGCGAAGCGTTACCCGAACGTATACGTGGACACTTCCGGGGTTCTGATCTTTCGCTACCTGGAGATGGCGGTTCGGGAACTGGGGCCGGACAAGGTGATCTTCGGCAGCGACGGCCCGGAGGTGGACTCGCGGGTGGAGCTGTACAAGATCCGGCTGCTCAAGCTGCCGCCGCAGGACGAGGCGAAGATCCTGGGCGGGAACGTCCGGCGCCTGCTGCCGCCGGGGACGGTGTGAGCGGAACGTGCCGGCAGAACCGCGGGCTCAAATCAAAGGCCAAAAACGGTTGAATCCAGGTGGGGTTTGTGGTAGGTGTTCATTGGACAGGAGGCACCATGCACGCCAAGAAGAGTTTCCGCTCTGTCCTTCTTTTCGGGCTCATACTATTCCCGTTCCTGTTCCTCTCCTGCACTACCGGCCCCAGCGGCCCGGCGGAAGGGACCCCTGGTTGGTATTGGCAGAACGCCCTCACCACGTGGGAGGCGGGGGATTATCAGAAGACTTCGGATAACCTCGAGCAGCTCATCGAGCCGGGTTCGGAGTTTGCCGACCGCGCCCAGCCCTGGCGCCTGATCTTGACGGCGGGCATGGCCAAGGGCTACATGGACGTCGCCAAAGCCTTCGAGGGCGGGGCGCGGGCGAACCAGGCTGCGTCCTCCCAGTTCCGGATGCACCGGAACAACTACCGCACGATGGTCAACAAACAAGTCTCGGCGTTCTGGAAGACGTTCATCGCCTACAAGAAATCGAACCCGGAGGGCGACATCGTCCTGGCGTTCAGTTATCCTCAGGGCAGCGCCGTGCCGGTGGCCGCTCTATCCCGCGTCGGGGAAGGCATAAAGTTGTCGGAAGCCGAACTGCCGGCGGCGGAGCGGCAGGCGATCAAACGGGCCGTGTTGCTGACCACGTGCCGGTTCGTCGGGGCGGAGAAAGATACAGCGAAGACGCAGCAAATCTTCTCCACGGGCGAAGTCAAAGTGCCGAAGGAGACGTTCAACTTCGCCTTGGCCAAGACCATCAACGAGATTGCCTGGTTTTACTCGGCGTATGAGATGGACCAGCCGGACCGCCTGAAGATGCTCGACGAGCAGGCGCTCGAAATCGCCAAGGGGCTGCCGAAGAACGACGATACGAAAGAGCTGATCCGTCAGATCGAGAGTCATCTCAAGGAAGCCGAGAAGAGGCGATAACGGTCTGGACGTCCGCCTGGGGACGGCCGGTGAGGCGGAGGAGTCCGCCCCGGGGCCGGGCCGCCGCCCGGCTCGGGGAAACGTAACCCGGCGGTTCAGGCGGCCGTTGCCGGCGCGTAGCGGCGGCGTACCAAGACCGCGTACGAAGCAATCCCCACTACGAGCCAGAAGCCGATCAGCTTGATCGGCATATCGAAACTGCCGGTGGTGTCGATGAGCCAGCCGGTGACCCATGGCGACGTTATGCCGGCCACGTTGGCGGCGGTGTTCTGGATGCCCACGACCATGGCGATGCTGCCGCCGGGAATGAGCGTTTGGGTAAGAGCCCAGTAGTTGGCCGTCGCCAGGCCCAGCCCGCAGAGGGAGAAGACCGCGAAGAAAAGCATCACGCCCGGCGAGCGCGAGAAGGCGCCGACGGTCTGGGTGGCGGCGAGGAAGAAGCCGGCGATCGTGAACCAGCGGCGCACGGAAACGGCGTCGAAGCCGCGTCCGATGAACCAGTCGGCGGCCCAGCCGGCGAGAGCGGCCACCGCCGCCATGCCGCCGAAAGCCACGCCGCCATACCAGCCCATCTCTTTGATGGACATGCCATGCACTTTCTTGAAGTAAGAGGGCATCCACGTCATGCAGTAGTAAACGAAGTACATGTAGCAATAAGTCCCAAGGATGACGCCCCACATCATTGGACTCTTTAGGATGCGTCCGGCGGGCACTCGCCGCACGCTTTCACCGGCGCCCGGCTGTCCCGCCGGCGGTGGGATCGCGGCGATGTCATCCTTTTTCACCCAGGCCAACCACGGCCCCAGCCAGATGAAACTCACCAGGCCAATGATCAAGAACATCCAGCGCCAGCCCAAGGCGGCGACCAGGTAAGCGCAGAGGGGCAACCCGATGGCGGGGCCGATCTTGGTTCCGGTCATGTAGAGGCCAACGGCGAGTCCCCGCTCGCGTTCGGCGAAGTGGAGCCGGATGTAGCGCATGCTGGCCGGGGTGACGACGCTTTCGCCGAGCCCGACGAGCAGGCGGAGCAGACACAGCGTCAACAGGGTACTGGTCAGCGCCGTGGTGGCCGAGGCTATGCTCCACAGGAGGAATCCGAGCAGATAGGGCAGCCGCACGCCGAAGCGATCGACCAGGATGCCCGAGGGGATCTGGAACGCCGTGTAAGTCCAAAAGATCGCCGACATGGCCAGCCCCTGCTGGGTTTCCGTCCAGCCAAACTCGCCGGCGATGCCGGGAAGCGCGACGCTGAGGTTCACCCGGTCGAAGTAGGCGATGATCATCCCGAAGCTGAGCAGGATCACCACCGGCCAGCGCATGCGAGCGGCAGGCTCGGTTACGCCGGGCAAGCCGGAGGATCTGTCGTCGGATCCGCGTTCGGCCATAAGCGCATCATACAACCCGCCTTGGACCAGGGTTAGGGAAAACCGGGCCGGCGGCGGAACGGCCGTAACTTCTTTTTCGCGTGAGCCGAATGTGCGGATAGGCGAGACGAAGATGATTTAGTTTATAGCCCGGCGGTGCGGACGAGACGGCGAAGAGGCGATCCGATGGAAGCTACGGCTCCGGAGCGAGCTGCAGCCTCTGTGGGCGCAGCCAGCCGAAAGAGGCCGGCCGGCGGTGAAGCGACTAGAATGGGACTCATGGGGTCCGAAGGGGATCGACGCCGGGGCCGGGGCAGGCGTTCGCTCGACGAAGAAGCGCTCCGTGAGCTGATGGTGCGCTATCAGCGAGCCGATCCTGAGGCGGCGGACGAGCTGGTGCGGCGGCTCACGCCGCTGCTTTTTGGATTCTTGTCCGGCCCCACTCATTCGCGGGCCGACACCGAGGATCTGGTTCAAGAGTGTTGGCTGCGGATTCACAAATCCCGGCATACATACCGCGCCACGGAGCCGGTGCTGCCGTGGATCTTTGCGATCGCCAGACACACCGGATTGGACGGCTACCGGCGGAGGAGCCGCGTGGATTCCCGCGAGGTCAAGACCGAGAGGCTCCCGGAGCGCACCGAGATGCCGGAGCTGCCCGGGATGAGCTTGAAGGACGAATTGGGGAGGTACCTGGACCAGCTTCCCGAGTCGCAGAAGGAAGTGATCCTGATGCTCAAAGTTACGGGTATGAGCCTCGAGGAGGTGGCCCGGGCGACGTCCTCGACGGTCGGCGCCGTGAAGCAGAAGGCGCACCGGGCGTACGAGAAGCTACGCCGGCTGTTGGGTGAGAGTGATGGCTACCGACGCAAGAGCTAAGTTGCACTGTTCCGAGGCGGACAAAGCCGTGGACCGGTTCCTCGACCGCCCGCGCGGAGAACCTCCAGCAGGACTGGTCGAGCACGTGACGTCCTGCGCCCGGTGCCGGCAGTTGTACAGTTGGCTGCTGGGGCCTGAAGAGCCGGCGGAGTTGCCGAACGGCGTGCAAGAACTGGTCAGCCGCAAGCTGAGGGCGTCATTGCGGCCGGTGAAGCCGTTGCCGTCCACCGGGCGGCTGGCCGCCCGCTTCGTAGCGATCTTCGGACTGTTCGCGGCCTTGTTGGTGGCGTATTTCGGTCCCGGCGGCGCGGCACAGATGAACGCGACCCAGTTGGTGGTGGTGACGGTGGTGCTGCTGGCGGCGGCGGCGTTGGTGGCTGTGTCGTTGAGCCGGCAAATGGTGCCCGGGAGCGTGCGACGTATCCCGCTTTCGTGGCTGGTGGGAGCGTTCGCCGCCGGTTTCGCGCTGGTCGTGGCGGTATTGTTCCCCTGGGAGCGACTGCCGGAAATGCTCGCGGGGGGCTGGGCGTGTACGTACCACGGGATACTCATCGCCGTGCCGCCAGGCGCGGTGATGCTCTATTTTGCCGCCCGCGGGGCTCCTCTCTCCTACCGGAGCCTGGGCGCGACCGTCGGGGCCGCCGCCGGTCTGCTGTCGCTGACCGTGCTCCAATTCAGTTGCGAGAACCAGCACGCCGGACACCTGTTGCTCTGGCATGGGGGTGTTGTGGTATTGAGCGTGGCGGCAGGTTACGTGGCGGGCTGGGCCGCGGAACAGGTGGCTTTGCGGCGCCGACAGCCGTAGCGGGGAGTTCCAGTCTTCCAGTTCGGCCTCGCGCCGCTCGTGACCCTCGGAGCCAGCGGCAGGGTTGTCGGCAGCCGAGTCCGGATTGACGAGATTTGGGGGAACCCGCGGCTGTAGCGGCTTCAGTTGAGGCGCCGGACCACCAGCGCCGAATTCTTACTGCCGAAGGCGATGCAGTTGGCCACGGCATGTTCAATGGAGAGCTTCCGGGCGCGGTGAGGGATGTAATCGAGGTCACATTCCGGGTCCGGGACATCCACATTGAGAGTCGGTGGCGCGACCCCGTCGCGCATGGCCAACAGAGTGGCGGCCAGACCGGCGGCTCCGCAAGCGCCTTGGGGATGGCCGATCAGGCTCTTCAGCGACGAGCCAGGAACCTTGTAGGCATGCTTGCCGAAGGCGATCTTCATCGCCCTGGTCTCGATGCGGTCGTTCAACTCCGTCGAGGTGCCATGGTAGTTGACGTAGTCCACATCGCCCGGTCCGATGCCCGCTTCCTTCATGGCCAACTTCATGGCGCGGGCGGGTTCCTCGCCGCACTCCTCCAGGCGAACCCTATGGAAGGCCTCGCAGGTGGAGCCGTAGCCGGCGATCTCGCCGTAGATCTTGGCGCCGCGGGCTTTGGCCTTTTGGTAATCTTCGAGCACGAGGAACCAGGCGCCCTCGCCGATCACGAAGCCGTCGCGGTCCCGGGAGAACGGCCGCGAGCCCCGGGCGGGCTCCTCGTTCCAGGAGCGGGTGAGGATGCGCATCAGCAAGAAGCCGCGGATGATGAGGGGGGCGATAGGAGCGTCGACGCCGCCGGCGACGATCGTGTCGATCACCCCTGCCTGGATATGGCGGTACGCATATCCGATTGCGTCGGTCGAGGAGGTGCAGCCGGTAGAGACGACGTGGCTGAGCCCGCGGAAGCCGAAGCGCATGGAGACTTCGCTGGCCAAAGTGCCGATGGTGGACGTCGGGATGACGTAGACGCTGCACTTCTTCTGCTCGCCGGCGTAATAGAGCCGGTACTGTTCCTCGGTGAACTCCTGGCTGCCGCCGCCGCTGCCCACTAGAACTCCGACGCCCCGCAACTCGTCCCGGCCAGCCGTCTCCGGGTCGAGGCCGGCATCCTCCAAAGCTTCTCCGGCGGCGGCGATGGCGAGTGGGGCGACGCGGGAGACGTGAGGGCGATCCTTGGGCGAGACATAGCGGCTCTCTTGGAAATCTTTGACCTCGCCGGCGATTTGGACGGGGTACTTGGAGGCGTCGAAGCGGCTGATCCGCCCAACGCCGCTGATACCCTTCCGGGTGGCTTCCCAAAACCGCTCCCGGCCGATCCCGTTGGGGCTGACCGCCCCGATCCCTGTTATGACAACTTTGTGCGCCATACTGCTGTCTGCTTTCTGCTCCCGTGTCGACACAACCGCCGCCGCTTCCGCCGGGCGGGCTCCGTCCGGCGTCCTTCGGCCATCCCGTCACCCTGGTCCGCCATGCGGGGGCTCCGGCCCGTAGCGAGGGATCACCTTGTGCTAGTATAAGCTGTTTCATAGGAACCGGTAGGTCAGTCGAACTCGCTCCCGCCCGTGCTACCCAACGACCTTGTCCAGTGGGCCGGGAGGTCGGGTTTGGGTAAAATGTGGAGTTCGATCCCGCACAGCACGCGATCGTGCGAAACCCTGTTTTTCAGAAGTACGTCTACTAGGGGGCGCGGTCTGGAAAGGAATGCGTTCTTGATGAGGTTGGCCAGGCGGCTTCGCCTGAAAGCCCGTGTCGAACTGTGCCTGATCCCGCTTTTGTGTCTGTTGCCGGTGCGGCCCGGCTGGGGGCAGACGGGGTCTGCGGCCTCGCCGCGGCAGCAGCAGGCGCCGCCCGCGCCGCAGCGCCAGGCGCCGCCCTCGCGGCAGCAGACGGCGCCCTCGAAACAGCCGGCGCCACCCCCTTCGCAAAGTCCTTTCGAAGCGGTTCCGGAGGCCCCGGCCGAGCAGCCCGCTAAACCGCAGCAGCAGGCTCCGTCACCGTTCGAAGCGCCCAAAGAGGTCAAGCCGCCTGAAAAGCCGGAGGTCGAAGACGTCATCGAAGCCATCGAATTCCGGGGCGCCCGCAGGATTCCGGCAGCGACTTTGCGGACGATGATCTTTTCGAAAAAGGGTGACCGGCTGGACATGGAGGCGCTGCACCGGGATTTCATGGCCCTTTGGAACACGGGCCGCTTCGATGACATCACCCTCGAGCGTGAGCGCGGCAAATACGGCTGGATCATCCGGTTCCGGCTCGTCGAGCGCCGCGTCGTGCGGTCCATCAAGTACGAGGGCATCAAATCGATCCAGATCTCCGATATCCTGCAGCGCTTCAAAGAGCGTCGGGTGGGGCTGTCTGTCCAGACCCAGTACGACCCGAACAAAGTCCAGTACGCGGTGAACGTACTCAAAGAGTTCCTGGCGGAGCGCGGCCGGCAGTTCGCGACGGTGGAACCGCAGATCCGCCAGATTCCGCCGTCCTCGCTGGAGATCACGTTCAAGGTCAACGAGGGCCCGAAGGTCAAGGTCGGCAAGATCAATATTGAAGGGAACAAGGCTTTCAGCGATCGGGCCGTCATCCGCGCGATGGCCAATCTGAAACCGATCGGGATCCCGCACTCGATCCTGTTTGAGAACCTCTTCTCGAAAGCGTTCGATTCGACGAAGCTCGAAGAGGACAAGGAACGCATTCGCAACTTCTACCAGGAGCGGGGCTACTTCACCGCCCGGACGCTGGACCACTCGATCAACATCCGCGACACCGGCGGCGGCTGGTTCAAGATCCCTCTCTTTTACCCGAACAAGCCCGGCAAGAAGGCGGACATCACGATCAATGTCGAGGAGGGCCGGCAGTACCACCTCCGCAATATCCGGTTCGAGGGAGTGAAGCTGTTCCGGACTCCGCAAACGCTGATGCGGCCCCTGTTCAAGATGGACAAGGGCGACGTCTTCTCGACCAAGAAGCTGCGGGAGGGTTTGGACAACCTGCGCAAGCTCTACGGCGAGTTCGGCTACATCGACATGGTTCCCGAACCATATTTCGATCCGATCCCCGGCACCGACCAGATCGATTTCACCTTGTCGATCGACGAGGGTGATCAGTTCTTCGTCCGGCGGATCGAGTTCACCGGCAACACGACCACCCGCGACAAAGTGATCCGCCGCGAGCTCCTCATCGACGAGGGCGACATGTTCAACAAGCGGCTGTGGGAGGTAAGCCTGCTGCGCCTGAACCAGCTCGGCTACTTCGAAACCTTGAAAGAGGAGGAATCGGTCGATATCCGCCGGGATCCGAAAACGAAGACGGTGGACATCATCTTGCATGTGAAGGAGCGGGGCAAGAACTCCGTCAGCATGACCGGCGGGGTGTCCGGCATCGCCGGCACCTTCCTGGGATTCGGATACGCGACGAACAATTTCCTCGGGCTGGGCGAGACGCTTTCCATCGACGCCCAGCTCGGTACGCGGCTGCGGAGCGTGACTTTCGGATTCACGGAACCCTATCTGTTCGATCGTCCGATCCAAGCGGGATTCACCGTCTTCACCAGCCACTTCGACTTCGACCAAGGGAGGGAACTGTCGCTGCTGACGGGGCGAAACCTGATTCCCCTTTTCAACGCGCTGGGCCAGCAGAATCTGCTGAACTACACCACCCAGGGATATGGGTTCACCACTTTCGTCAGTTACCCGCTGCGGCGGTCCTTCGCCCGGGTAAGCTTGACCTATGGCTATGACCGTCAGGACATCGAACCGCTCACTGACGCCGCCCGGGTGTATTTCGAGTTCCTGAATTTCCAAGGTCTCAGCGGTCCGAATTCGCTGGCGGGGATCCGAACGAGCCGCATCGTGCCAGCTTACATCTACAACACGATCGATCACCCGATCACGCCCACGCGGGGCAAGTCGCTGTTTGTTTCCCTTTCGTTCGCGGGTCTCGGCGGCAATGTGAAACTGATCGCGCCGACGATCAACTTCAAACACTTCCGCAAGGCGCTCAAGCCTTCGCACGTGCTCGGATTCAACCTGATGGCCCGAATGGTGACCGGTTACGCGGGCCTCGCGCCGCCACCCTTCAACCGTTTCTACATGGGCGGGGAGAACGACATTCGGGGGTTCCAGATCTGGGGAATCAGCCCACAGGCCTGGATTCCCAGCGTGGCGACGGTGCCGGTGCTGAATGCCGACGGCTCGGCTCGTCGGCAGAAGACGGTGGACGATCAGGGCAATGAGGTCTTCGTCAACGTGACCCAACAGATCCCCATCTATCAGATGATCTGGCCGGGTGGCGATCTCTCCACTGTCGGCAACGTGGAGTACCGCATTCCGCTGTTCGGTCCGGTGACGCTCGCCTTCTTCGCCGATGCGGGGATCAACCGCATCATCTTCCCGAGCCAGTTACGGTTGAACTCCGGGCGGCTGTCCGAGCTCAACGGCTTGTTTCCCCAGGCCGGTTTCGACGGCAGGGCGATCGTCGATTCCGACACCGAGAAGCTGCGCATGTCGACGGGGGTGGAGTTTCAGATCATGATGCCGGTGGTCAACGCCCCGTTCCGGTTTTACTGGGCGTACAATCCATTCATCTTGCGCAAGCTTCTCGTGCCTCCGATCGTGGCCGACCGTTCGCTTTTCCCGAACCAGACGACCTTCATCAACGCCGTGACGCGTTTCGGCCGCGTGTTGCCCTTCCGGGAAGACAGGTCCACCTTCCGGTTCACCATCAGCCGGACGTTCTGAAACGGCTGAGCCCTGGCGGCAGTATGTTAAAATCGATCTAGCCTCAGGAGTTTACACAGCGTGATCAGAAAGATACTGTTCATCGCCGCGGCGATTGCGTGCCCGCTGGTCGCACAGAGCGAAGGCCCGCCGACGAAAGTGGGGATCATCCACATCCAGAACGCTCTTCTCGGCACCAAAGAGGGACAGAAGGCGGCTCAGGACCTCCAAGCGAAATTCGAGCCCACGAGCAAGAAGCTCCAGAGCATGCGGGACGAGATCAACCGCCTGCAGGCCGAGCTGAGCAAGGGATCGAACACGATGGGCGAAGAGCGGCGGCGCGAGTTGGCCCGCCAGATCGATCAGAAGACGCGCGAGCTGAATCGGGCCACCGAGGACGCCCAGGACGCCTTCCAGCAGGAGCAGCAAAAGATCCTCCAGCGGCTGGGGCAGAAGATGATGGCGGTGATCGGCAAGTACTCCCGGGAGCACGGTTACGCGGTCATTCTGGATGTGAGCAACCCGCAATCGCCCGTCCTGTACGCCGCCAACGGCGTGGACATCACGCAAGACATCATCAAGCTCTACGATGAAGAAGCCGAGAAGGCTGCGGTGAGTTCCGCCTCTCCCAGCTCGACCGGCTCCGGGACGTCTGGGCAGGGGACGACTGCAGCCGCCGCGAAACCTTGAGATTCGCATCCTGGTAAGGGATTTCGTTGCCGCCGGCGTTGCGTGGCGGCTTTTTCGACCGCTTCCGGGTCAGTCCACGTCCCGGTGGACGCGAGGCGCCGCCGGCCCCAACGGGAAAGAGTAGGCGCGGGCCGGTGGCCGTTACGGGTGGGCCGAGGGGTCCGGGAAGCGGTTACCGGGCTTCGCGAAGTTCCAGCTCGGTTTCCCGCTGGCAGCACATGCAGATGCCCGGTGTATAGGTCCGGATGGAGCAGGTGCTGCACCAGTAGCTCACGTAGAGTTTCTTACCGTGTTCGAGCACCCAGAACGCCTTCCTGTGGAACGGCGCCACGCGGAAGCGGTCTTTCGCGACGAAATGCCCCTGCAACCCCATCCGGCGGCCCGCCAGACGTTTGTCGCTGAGGACCGCGACGGTCTCGCGGTCGCCTTCCAAGCCGACAAGCCGGCCGTGGTCGGTCTTGAGTACGGGGCTCCCGTCCCGGAGCCCTTCCAGCTTACCGCGGATTACCTGGCCGGCTGCATGCTCATCCGTGTGGCCGGTCTGCGCCGGCGTCCAGCCAGCGACCAGAAGCAAGATTCCCAGCAGGTGGACAACCCCTCTCATCATTGGGATTGGATGCAGCGGCGGCGCCGGAGGAAGCTGGTACAATTGATGATTCATGGCTGGCCGCGTCTCTTTATTCGTTACCTGTATCGTTGACCAGCTCTTCCCGCGCGTGGGCCTGGCCATGGCCGACGTACTGGAGCGCGTCGGCTGGGAGGTGGAGTTCCGCCGGGACCAGACCTGCTGCGGCCAGCCGGCGTTCAACAGCGGCTACTGGGACGAGGCCCGGCAGGTGGCGCGGCACTTCCTCCAGGTGTTCGCGGATGCCGACTACATCGTGGTGCCCTCGGGCTCCTGCACCTCGATGATCACGCATCACTTCGAGGAGTTGTTTGCCAGCGACCCGGCGGCGCTGGAGGAGGTCCGGTCCCTGCGTTCCCGCGTATGGGAATTCTCGCAGTTCCTTCTGGAAGTGGCCGGCGTGGAGGACGTTGGGGCGCGCTTTGAGAGGGTGGTCACCTATCACGACAGTTGCCACGCGCTGCGGGAGCTGAAGATCAAGGAAGGCCCGCGCCGGCTGTTGCGCCGCGTCCGTGGCCTGGAGCTCCGGGAGATGGAGATCGCCGAAGAGTGTTGCGGGTTCGGCGGTACCTTCTCGGTGAAATTCGCCGACGTCTCCGGCGCGATGGCGGAGACGAAGATCGACTCGATCCTACGGACGGGGGCCGAGGGAGTGGTCTCGATCGATTCGAGTTGCTTGATGCAGATCCGCGGAGCGCTCGAGCGCCGGGCGCCGGGGGTGGAAACGTGGCACCTGGCGGAGGTGCTGGCCAGCCA
The DNA here is from genome assembly GCA_026984795.1 of Solibacteraceae bacterium. GTDB lineage: Bacteria > Acidobacteriota > Terriglobia > Bryobacterales > Bryobacteraceae > JALSRK01. The sequence goes on from JALSRK010000051.1 coordinate 84,964, forward strand.
GTGAGGCCGGGACGACCATGAGACCGATTCCAGTAGAGAGCCTGCGGGCAACGCTGTCCAACCAGCCGCTGGAGGAGGCGATCTACGCTTCCACCCGGCGGCTGATGGAGAAACGGGCGGCTTCCATTCCCGAGCATCTCAGAGAGGATTTCCAAAAGTGGCGCGAACAGGCGCACCGGATCAAACGCCACACGCTGGAGAACCTCGACTACTATCTGGAACTGCTGGAGGACCGGCTGCGGGCGCGCGGGGGCAAGCTCGTCTACGCCCGCGACGGCGCCGAGGTGGCCCGGTTCATCACTGAGGTGGCCAAGGAGAGGGGGGTGCGGCTGGTCGTCAAGTCGAAGTCGATGACGACCGAGGAGATCCACCTGAACGAATGGCTCGAGCGCGAGGGCATCGAGACGGTCGAGACGGACCTCGGCGAGTACATCATCCAGCTCGCCGGGGAGCGGCCTTCGCACATCGTGGCCCCGGCCCTGCACAAGACGCGATACCAGATCGCCGATCTGTTTCACGAGAAGCTCCGGGTCGAGCGCGAGGAGGAGCCGGAGAAGCAGACGCTGATCGCCAGGCGGGTGCTGAGGGAGAAGTTCCTTTCGGCGGGTCTTGGAGTGACTGGGGCGAATTTCGTGGTGGCCGAATCCGGCTCGATCGCTATCATCGAGAACGAGGGCAACGCGCGGCTGTGCAGTTCGCTTCCCCCGATTCATATCGCCGTGGCCGGGATCGAGAAGCTGGTGCCCCGGGCGCGGGATCTGGCGGTGTTCTTCAAATTGTTGGGGCGCAGCGGCACGGGCCAGCCGCTGACGGTCTATACCTCGCTGCTCACCGGTCCGCGGCGGGAAGGGGAGATCGACGGCCCGGAAGAGTTCTACCTCGTGCTGCTCGACAGCGGCCGCACGAAGGTGCTGGCGGAGCCGCGGCGCCGGGAGTCACTCTACTGTATCCGGTGCGGGGCCTGTTTGAACCATTGTCCGGTGTACCGAAAGATCGGCGGCCACAACTATCCGTGGGTCTACTCCGGCCCTATAGGAGCGATCATTACGCCGCAGTTCCACGGCATGGAGAAGGACTGGTGGCTGCCGTTCGCTTCGAGCCTGTGCGGGGCCTGCGGGGAGGTCTGTCCGGTGAAGATCGATATCCCGCGGATCCTGCTGGATCTGCGCGCCGAGGCGGTGCGCGAGAAGATCCGCTCCGGGGAAGCGAGGCTGGAGCGGCTGGCGTTCCGGCTCTGGGCTTGGGTCATGACGCACCCGAAGGTTTACGAGGCCGCCGGGCTGTTCAATTTGGCCCTTCGGGACGACGAATCTGGGTGGAAGGACACCGTTCCCGGCGTCTTCCACGCCGGCCCTTTGAAGGAGTGGTTGCGTTTTCGGAAACTGCCTGCTCCTCCGGCGAAGACGTTCCGCGACCTGTGGGCGGCGCGGCGGCAGAAGGAAGCCTTGGAGGAGTAGCGCTGGTGAGTGCCGACGACGTGCGCGAGGAGATTCTGGCAAAAGTCAGGTCCGCCATCGGCAGGGAGCGGGGGCGCCCGGCGCCGGAGCCGCCCGAGCCCTTATTGGAAGTGCCGGAGATGCTGCTCCAGCAGCGCGTCGAGCAGTTTTCCGCAGCGCTGGAAAAGCTGTCCGGAAAAGCTCACGTGGCCGAGACCGCAGAGGCGGCGCGGGCGCTGGTGGAGGAGCTGATCAGCCAGCGGAGCGCCATCGCCTCCAACAGCCCGCTGCTGCGGGAGTATGGAATCGCCAGCTTGCCGGGCGTCTTCACCGGGTACACAGACGCGGCGGAGCTGAAGGAGGCCTGCGCTTCCGCCGACGTCGGCATCACCGGAGCCGACTACGCCCTCGCCGATACGGGCAGCCTGGTGACGCTGTCGGCTCCCGGCGAGGCGCGGATCATCTCCCTGCTGCCGCCCGTACACGTCGCGCTGGTGCCGAGGGATCGCCTGCTCACCGGGTTGGACGAGCTGTTTACCGTCCTGCCGGACCCGGCTGAGCAGACCAGTTCCATGGTCATCATTACCGGACCCAGCCGCACCGCCGACATCGAGCAGATCCTGGTGAAGGGTGTGCACGGGCCACGCATGCTGCACGCGATTCTGGTCTGAAGCTTCCCGGGGGTGGGCAACAGGCGTTCCTCCCGGGCCATCCAGCGCCGCCGGCCGTGGGTTTTCTCATGCGCGGCGTGACGGAATGCGCACCAGAGCCCAGGCGATGGCCGCGAAGCCGATGAGGGAGAGCCAGCCACCCCACTGCCGGTAAAACGACGGTTCAGCGGTTCCAATGAGCATCTGCGCCAGCGACGGGATGCCGGCGACGAAGACGACGGCCAGCAGAATGCCCATGATGGCCTCCCCGGCGATCAGTCCGCTGGCCAGGAGGGTGCCCGTTTCGTCCGCGTCCCGCTTCTGCTCGTCGCCGAACTTCGCCGTCAGCCGGTCGGTCACCCATTTGAGCACTCCACCCACGAAGATTGCCGAGGTGGTGTCGAACGGGAGGTACATGCCCACCGCGATGAGCATCGGCGCCCGGGCGCGGCACAGGATGAGCCCGAGGCCGAAGGCGGCTCCGATGCCCAGCAGCCCCCAGGCCATCTGGCCGCCGACGATCCCTTTGGCGAGCTGGGCCATCAGGCCGGCCTGGGGCGCGGGAAGGGCGCGGCCGCCGATGCCCCCGGTGGCGAGGTTGGCCTCGTGCAGGGCGATGATAGGGCCCATCAGGAAGAAGGCGAGCAGCACTACCGAGAGAATCTCGACTACCTGCATCTTCCAGGGCGTGCCCTCGAGCAGGTGCCCGGCTTTGAGGTCCTGGATCAGGGACCCCGAGACGCAGCAGGCGCAGCAGACCACCGCGGCCACGCCGAGCACCGCCGCCACGCCTGCCGGCCCTGACACGCCGAAGGTGAGCAGCACCAAGGCAGCGATCACCAGCGCCGCCAGCGTCAGGCCCGAGACCGGCTGGTTTGAGGAGCCGACAAGGCCGACAAGGTAGGCCCCCACGGCGGAGAGCAGGAAACCGGCCACGGTCATCACCAGCGCCGAGAGCAGCGCCGCCTTCCACCAGCCGGTGAAGTGGTAGTAGATCACCGTGATCGGAACCAGCAAGCCCACGGTTCCCAGGGCGACCCACTTCAGTGGAATGTCCCGTTCCGTACGGTCTCGCCGCTTCTCGACGGGAACGGCCGCCTTGGTGAACAAGCCCGCTTTGCGGATGGATTCGCCGATGGAGTGCCGGAGCGAGAACAGGGTGTCGGCCGCCGCCACCAGCATGGCCCCTACCGCGACGGGGCGCACGATGTTGTACCAGACGGTGTAGGCCAGCACGTCCGGAGACGCCGGAGCCGCGCCGCCCAGGCGCCGCGGCAGGTCGGGATCGAAGAACAGCAACAACGGGATGAAGACCCACCAGGCGAGCACACCGCCGGAAACGCTGATCGAAGCGTACTTGGGGCCGATGATGTAGCCGATGCCGATGAGGGCGGGCGAAAGCGCCGGGGTGGACCAGGGGATGCCGCCCCGGTGGACGACCTCGCCGATCGGCTTCTTGGCGAAGTCGAAGTGTTGGACGACCGACCGCGGGAAAGCCAGAAAGCCCTCGGTGTATTCGCGGAAAATCGGGAACCCCTTGTCGCTTTTCAGGATCTGCATCAGGGCCCCAAATCCCATGGCCCCGAAGATCTGCTTGGCCGCCCGGCCAGCCTTTTCCCCGGCACGGATGATTTCGACGCTGGCGATCGATTCCGGCCACGGGAGCTTGGCATCCACACACAGCGGCCGCCGGAGCACGATGATGAAAAAGATGCCTGCCAGGCCGCCGGTGAGCAGGATGAAAGTCGCTTCCCAGTAATGTTGCCGCAGGTTGTCCCACAGGCGGTGGCCGCCAATCTCGACCATTACGAAAGCGGGGATGGTGAAGATGGCTCCGGCCACCAGGGCTTCGCCCACCGAGGCCGCCGTCCGGGCGATGTTCTGCTCCTGGATGGTTCCGTGGAAGGCCCGGGTGCGGAACAGCGCCATGGCGATGACGGCGGCCGGAATGGTGGCGGCGATGGTCTGGCCGGCGCGCATGCCGAGGTAGGCGTTGGCGGCCCCGAAGATCAGAGACAGGAAAAGCCCTAACGCCACTGCCTTGAGGGTCATCTCGGCCGGCGCACGGTTGTCCGAAGGCATAGAGTTTGATCCTAACACCCTGGAACATAAGGGTGTTCGTGCCGTAAGCAACGGTTTGACGCTGTCTTACGAGCTCCCGGAACGGCGGACCGCCGGGAGTAGCGGACGCCCGGGGCTAGGGGATCATGAGCCCGTGGAGGAATAGTTCCGCACGCCGCGGTTCCAGATCGTGACCGCCAGGCTCATGAAGGCGAGCGTCACCACTGGCAGCAGCCAGCCGTAGACGCGGTAGTCGCCGCTCTTGAGCACGGTGGCCGTGGGATAGAAGGTCGCAAAGCCGAACGGCACGATCCAAGTGAGGATGAACTTCACGGCGGCCGAATAGATGTCCAGCGGGTAGCGGCCGAAGGTGAGCATGTTATAGACCGGCGGGATGACGCCGACGCGGTCTTCCATCCAGAAGGAGACGCAGGTGAGCATCAGGAAGACCGCCAGGTAAATCACGCAGCCGCAGATCGCTGCGAACGCCAGGAAGATCCACGAAGCGGCGCTGAGCTCGATCTCGAGCCGCCGGGCGCAGGTGACCATCAGGAAAACGCCCAGTACGGCGTCGCCCAGCGACTCCAGGCGGAACTGCTCGAACAGGACCTGGAAGAGTGAGTGGACGGGGCGCAACAGGATCCGGTCGAACCGGCCTTCGACGATGTACTGCTGGCCGAAGTAGTAAAGATTGATCGAGAGCGTGTTGAACAGCGCCATCGGCAGCAGGGCGAAGCCGTAGAGGAACAGGATTTCGTCGAACGTCCAGCCGAGCAGGTTCGGCACCCGGTGGAAGATGAGCCACACGACGGCGATGCCGAACACCGTAGCCAGGACGGTGGTGACGACGGAGATGAGAAAGTCGCCCCGGTAGGCCAATCGAACTTTGGAGTATTGGAGGAAATACTGAACCAGCAACGCCAGGTGGCGTTTCAGGGAGAACCGTCTGTTCGCCGCCGGAACAAAGCGGCGCGCTCCCGCTCTCATCACCTTTCCAGCATAATCCTGAGCCGTCGGCCGTCGCCGGGGCGGGTTCCGGTGCCTGCGTGCAGTCCGGTGTTCACATACAATTACTGGTGTCATGGGTCATCGATCATTCCTACTCCCTGGTGTTGTCGTTTTGGCGTTGATGAATTCCTGTGCCTCGCGGCACGAGTTCCGCTCCGAGTGGTCCGCGGAGATCGAGCGGTTCTGGGTGGGGCCCGATTACTGGGCCAACCCCTTGCAGGACTGGCGGGTGCGCAACGGCCGCTTGGAGAACCATGTCGCCGGCGGCGACCGCAACGTCTTTTTGCTGACGCGGGAGATCGCTCCGGACAAGGGCGATTTGGAGATGAGCGTCCACCTGGGCCGCATGGAAGAAGACACCGAAGAGATGAACGCGGGCTTCGTGGGATTCCGCGTGGGCATCAAGGGGGCCTTCAACGACTACCGCGACAGCGCGGTGCGCGGCTACGGACTGAACGCGGGCATCTCGACCGACGGCCGGCTGTTCATCGGTAAGCTGGCGGACTCGACGGCGCGGATTCAAGGGGATTTGCGCGACGTCCAGCTTTCCCTTGACGCGCAGCCCGTGGGTAACGCGTACCGGTTGCGGCTGCGCGCCCGTGCCGGCGAGGCGGAGGCCGAATATGTGCGGGAGGGGGTGCCGCCTGAGTGGCTGACCGGCGGTCTCGCCCTGGTGGTGCACAACGGTCCCGTACCCGATACGCCACCCGGCAAGATCGAAGTCAAAGAGACGGGATGGGCCGGCAAGCCCGGGACGAAGCGGGGCGGCAACGTGCGGTTCTGGTTCCGGGATTGGCGAGTCTCCGGCAGCAAGCTCCGCGCCTACCCGGAGCGCGCTTTCGGCCCCATCCTGTTCACGATGCACACGCTGAGCCGCGGAACGCTGAAACTCACGGCGCAGATGGCGCCGGTGGGGAACGCTCCGAAGCGTGTCCGTTTGGAGATCGAGAAGAACGGCTCGTGGACGCCTGCGGCCGAAACCGAGATGGACCCCGACGCTCGGACGGCGACGTTCAAAGTGGAGAACTGGGACGACACGCGGGACAGTCGTTACCGCGTCGTCTACAACATGCCTGATTACCGCGGTAGGTCTCGAGAGTATACGTACGAGGGCACGATCCGCAAGGATCCCAGGGACAAGCCGAAGATCGTGGTGGCCGCCTTCACCGGCAACAACGACCTTGGCTTCCCCCACGCCGACATTGTCCGCAACGTCTCTCATTTCCAGCCGGACCTGCTCGTCTTCACCGGCGACAACATCTACGAGCGGGTGGGTGAGTACGGCATCCAGCGCGGGCCGGTAGAGACAGCGATCCTCGATTACTTGCGCAAATGGTACCTGTTCGGCTGGGAGTACCGTGAGCTGACGAAACAGATTCCTACAGTGGCGATCCCCGATGACCACGACGTCTATCACGGCAACCTCTGGGGCGCCGGCGGGCGCCACGCCGAAGGCTTCGGCTACGAAGGCCAGGACAAGGGCGGCTACACGATGCCCGCGCGCTTCGTCAATGTGGTGCAGCGCACACAGACATCGAACCTGCCGGATCCCTACGATCCGACGCCGGTGGAGCAGGGCATCACCGTCTATTACACCGACATGCTCTACGGCGGCATCAGCTTCGCCATCATCGAGGACCGCAAGTGGAAGTCGGCTCCGAAGCAGATGCTGCCCTTTGCCAAGATCGTCAACGGGTGGGCGCAGAACCCGCGTTACGACGCCGCCAAACAGGGCGACGTGCCCGGGGCGCAGCTACTGGGCCCGCGCCAGGAGAAGTTCCTCGAGGAGTGGGCGGTCGACTGGAGCGGCGGCGCGTGGATGAAAGTCGTCATCTCCCAGACAATCTTCGCCAACCTGGCGACGCTGCCCCGGGGTACCCGGACCGACGCGGTGACTCCCAAGCTCCGGGTGAACAAGCCCGGCGAGTACCCGGAGAACGAGGCCCCGGTGCAGGACCACGACTCCAACGGCTGGCCGCAAACGCCGCGGAACCGGGCGCTGCGGGCCATGCGGAAGGGCTTCGCTTTCCACATCGCCGGCGATCAGCACCTGGGTTCCACCATCCAGTACGGCATCGACGAATGGAACGACGCTTCCTGGGCGGTGTGCGTGCCCTCGGTGGCCAACGTCTGGCCGCGGCGGTGGTTCCCGCCGAAGCCGGGTAGGCATCACAAGAAAGGCATGCCCCGCTATACCGGCGAGTATCTGGACGGCTTCGGCAACAAGATGACCGTCTGGGCGGTATCGAACCCCGAAGCGAACGGCATCGAGCCGGTGGCGTTGAACGAGCGGGCGCCCGGTTACGGGATCATCGAGTTCGACCGGGAGAAGCGCACGATCACCATCGCCAACTGGCCGCGCTGGGTGGACGTGACCGCTCCGGACGCTAAACCGTACCCGGGATGGCCGATCACCATCTCACAGCTCGACAATGGTTTCCCGAAGAACGGCCTTGTACTCAAAGAGATTGTTTCGGAAACCGATGATCCCGTCATACAGGTGATCGATGAGTCCAATGGAGAAATTGTGTACGCTCTGCGGATACGGGGCCGCAGATTTACCCCGCGGGTGCGCAAACCGGGCCGCTACACGGTGAAGATCATCGAAGAGGGGCGGCCGCCGCGGACGATCGAGAACATCCGCGCCCGGCGGGCGTCGCCGGGTGAAGCCTACGTGCGCCGGCCGGCTTCTATCGGGAGAGAGGCGGCTCGAGCGCCGGCCTGAGGGCGCGACTTCGGTGCGGCTGCGCGGCCCAGGTGCGCCCCAGCCTGCCCGGCCGCGCCGCCCGCCGTTGCGGGGCGCGGAGGCCGTCGGCTATCTTGAAATCGGAAGCGGAGGGATGGCCGAGCGGTTGAAGGCAGCGGTCTTGAAAACCGCCAACGGGGCAACCCGTTCGTGGGTTCGAATCCCACTCCCTCCGCCAGTGGCCAAAACCCCCGCCTCCGGAGCCTGATCCTCCATCTGCTCGAGGAGTCGCCTGCGCCGCATCGCGAATGATGTCAAAGGGTTGGCGGTAGTCGGCGTGCAAACGCCGTCCTTGCCTACCTGGTTTACGCCTGCGAAGCCGAGCACTTCTGGTGTCGCGCCTCCGGCGCTACCCGGGTTAGAGGCGGCGGATTCCGGGATCTGCAGACCTACCGGATGGGCATAAAGGCTTCGTGGACTGGAATGGATTGACACTCAGCCCCTGCCACCATTTCTGACGAAGACCCCAAAGAAGTGGTGAGCCGGCTGGGACTCGAACCCAGGACCCTCTGCTTAAAAGGCAGATGCTCTACCTGCTGAGCTACCGGCTCTCAAAGGCCAGCGGCCGGGGCGCCTGCCCTCCGGGGAACCCGGCGGGCGCGGCGCATCTCCCATCGTGCCTGCCGCCATTTTACCATCCCGGCTGGAAGTCCTTCCTGACAGGGTTCTCGGTCGCCCAGGGTGTCGGCGTCCGGAAAGGGGTCCAGTATGGCTGGAGAGGCCGGCGGCCAACTGCCGGGCTTCCGTTGGCCGGTACGCCCGCTGCTGCGACTGCCTTGGGCACGGCGGCGGGATCCAGCGGGGTACGGTCCAGCGCCGACCGGTTCGGCCGCAGACCGGGGCGCTGAGGCACGACGGCAAGCGCTGAGGGTGCGGCGGGCTCTCCACGTGCCCTCAATTGCCTACCCGCCAGGGAGAGAAGTTCTTCCATTTACGAAGCTGTACTGCCGCCCACCGGTTCGTCTTGTCTGTGTGGCAGAGGAGACAAGGGTTAGGCACGCCGTAGGCCTCCGTCATGGCCGGGGTGATGAAGCGGAACGTGTGGCTGCGAACGTACACGTCGGCGATCGTCCTGGCGATCTTGGGCATATGGCACTCGACGCACCGGCTGCCGGGGCTGTCAGCAGGGTGGTGGGTATGCTCTTCGAGGGAGCCACGCGGGCCGTTCGGCGATCGGGGGCCGTGACATTGGAGGCAGAGTGCGTTGCCCGGACGGATCGTCTCCGCATTGTAAGGGGTGCCATGGACGTCGTGGCAATGTGAGCATTTCACGCCGCGAGTGTACATGACGCTGGTCACGTAATCGTTCCCTTGCATCCGGTTCTTGTGTGCGGAACCCTCGGGCCAGTGGGTGAAGGTCTCTTGACCCAGGCGGTGTTTCTCGAGCTCCCAATAGGTGCTTAGCCGTCGGCCGGGCTGATAGCCGACCGGCCAGTCATAGTAGCGACCCCGAATCGGGTTGCTGCGTGGCCGTCCTTGGGAATGGCACTGGATGCAGACGTCGGCCGCGCGAACATAATCCAGCCGTCCGGGATTCACGATGTTCGCGGGCGAGGGCTGAGCGACGTGTGCCCCTCCTGGGCCGTGACACTTCTCACAACCGACATTCCATTCGGTGACACTGCCGGTGGCGACGTCGTAGTTGGTCGAGTGACACCCGTCGCATAGCGGGCCGGTCGGGCGCTTCATCTGGTCGGCGGGGTAATGTACCACCCACCAGTCGGCGCCTTCGCGAACGTAGTAGCGCCGCCACGTGCGGTTCCGCACGTCCCACTGGGCCGGAAAAACGAAGTAGTCACGGCCGATCTTGGTGAAGTATCGCTGCTTCCACTTACTTCCGTACGTAAAAACGATGTCTTCCTTACGGAACGTTACCAGCGGGTTCGGCTCGGAGAAATCGCCCAAGACCACTTCGGGTTTGGCGCGGGCGTCCTGCAGAATATTAGCCATCAAGGTCTCTCGCCACCTCGCGTAGATGGCGGCGTGGCACGGGGCGCACGCCTTCGAGCCGGTGAATCTTCTTTGTTTTGCAGGTTGCTGCGCCGCTGCACTCCACAGCGTCAGCAGAAGCAAGAAGGCGCGACGGCGGCGTACACTGTTCATCTTCACCCCTCTGATGCAGGCGAGGCGCGTCGCAGTCAGAGCGCGATCCACGTCGCGCCCGAAGCCCAGCCGTTCCCACAATATACACCACACGACGGACAGGCCCGACCACCATGGGCGCTAGCCGCAATGGAAAAACGACGCCGGACAGCGACGTCTCCCCGAGGGACCGCACGGCAGGGGACAGTCGCGGGTTGACGGTGGGAAACGACTCGACAGCGAACCGGCAGAGCGCGGATTCCCGCCCCAAACGGCGGGGGTATAGAGTGTTAAGCATGACGAAGGCCATCGCCGCCCTGCTATTGACCCTTCTCGCACAAGGGGCGTTCCCGGCCCAGCCCGAGGGGGCGGCCAAGACCTATCCTCTGAGGTGGGTTTACGCCTCGCGCAGCTTGCGCCAGGACTCCCACGTAGAGGACCTCCGCCAGATCGTGGAGACGGCGGCGGCACACGGGCTGAACGGGCTGGTGCTGGCTGCCGGCTTCGACCGGCTCGACCTCCAGCCCCCGGACTACTTCCGCCGGCTCGAGCAAGTGAAACGGATCTGCGAGCGCAACCGGGTCGAGCTCATCCCCATGATGTTCTCGGCGGGGTATGGACCCGGAATCCTAGCGCACAATCCCAATCTCGCTGCCGGGCTCCCGGTGAAGGACGCGCTGTTCGTCGTGCGCAACGGCCGGGCGACGCTTCAGCCGGACCCGCCGCTGAACATCGTCAACGGCGGGTTCGAGGAGTACGAGAACGGTCGAGCCAAAGGCTTCAGCCGGCCAAAGGAGTGGGGGACGGTAATCCGACGGGACACGGAGACCGTCAAGGAGGGCCGCAGCTCCCTACGCTTCGAAAACTTCGGCGGGTACCCGGCCGAGGCGGCGCAATTGGGCCAGGTGATCCGCGTCCGCCCGCATCGCTCCTACCGGCTGAGCTGCTGGGTGAAGACCGAGGGGCTGGACCCCTACGGTCCGTTCGGCTCGAGCCGCTTCCGCTTGGAAGTGATCGCGAGAAAGGACAATCGACGGTTGCAGCTCCTCGATCCGCGGCTACCGACGACGGCGGACTGGCGCAAGGTCGTCGTCGGGTTCAACAGTTGGGGCTATGACGAGGTCGTGGTCTCGCCCCGCACTGTCGGAGGCGAACACGGCAAGCTGTGGCTCGACGACCTCCGGATCGAAGAGGTAGCCCTGGTGAATCTGCTGCGCCGGCCGGGAACTCCGCTGGTCGTCAAGAGCGAGACAAGCGGAACCGTCTACCAAGAGGGCCGGGACTTCGAGCCGGTGAGGGACGAGAAACTCGACTTTCTGTGGGACCACGACCCACCGTCGATCGTCCTCACTCCGAACAGCCGCATCCGGGACGGCGAGCGGTTGCGGGTGAGCTTCTATCACGGCATTTCAGTGAACCGCCGCCAGGTCTCGGTCTGCATGAGCGAGCCGGAGGTTTACCAGATCTGGCGCAAACAGGTGGAGCTGCTGCAGAAGCATCTGGCGCCGGAGCGGTACTTCCTAAGCATGGACGAGATCCGGGCAGGTGGCTCTTGCAGGGCGTGCAAGGACCGCGGGTTGACGATGGGGCAAATCCTCGCCGACTGTCTCACCCGGCAGTTCGAGATGATCCGGGCCGCGCGCCCGGACGCCGAGGTGTTCGTGTGGAGCGATATGCTCGATCCAAACCACAACGCCGGCATGCGCACCGGGAAGTACTACTACATGGTGGACGGCTCTTTCTACGGCTCTTGGAACTTCATTCCGAAGGAGCTGATCATCGCCTGCTGGTGGTATCGGGGACGGGACCCTTGTCTGGCCCACTTCAGCCGGCTGGGCTTCAAGACCTTCGGCGCGGCTTACTACGACGCCGACGATCTGGAGAATCCGAAAGGCTGGCTGCGGTCGCTGGACGCCACGCCGGGGGCGGTGGGGATCATGTACACCACGTGGCGGAACAAGTACAAACTACTGGGCGCATTCGGCGACCTGGTCTCGCAGCGGAAGGGGCAGGGCGAGTGAGAACGGCGGATTGGAGGTGGTGGACCGTCTGGTAGTCTGAAGCTTTCACTGCCGAATGGCCAGGTAATGGCCATGTCTTGCCGCCACGGACAACCGCTGGCCCGAGCGGGATCCGGGTGGGAGCACGAAAGTAACCACCACCGTGTAATCCGGGAACGAGACCGGCCGAGGATGCGGGAAGGGATCTGGGTGTGACACACGAGAAGCACAACGCACCGCCAGGTGCGGAAGCGGGAAAGCCGGAGGGCGGGCCGGCGGTTGACATGCCGCTGAAACGTGATTTGGGGGCCTGGAGCACCCTGGCGGTCGTGGTGGGCTCGGTGATCGGGAGCGGAATCTTTCTGGTGCCTTCGGCGATGACGGCGAGTGTAGGGGATCCGGGCGTCGTTTTTGCGGTCTGGGTCTTTGCGGGGCTGCTCTCGCTCGCCGGAGCATTGAGTTTTGCCGAGATGGCGGCGGCAATGCCCGAGGCGGGCGGCGGTTACGTCTATCTTCGGGAAGCCTACGGCCCGCTGTGGGGCTTCGTCTACTCATGGACGATGACCTGGGTGGGCAAGAGCGGAGGGGCGGCGACACTGGCGACGGCCTTCTTTTACTATCTGGCGTATTTCTTCCCCGGCCTGGAGACGGCGCTAGCGCGGATCGATCTGCCCATTGGCCCCGGCGGTGCACCTCTGGAGATCACGACCGGCCAGCTCGTCGCCATGGCGCTGATCCTGATCCTGGCAGTGGTGAACTACTTCGGAGTGCGGCTCGGGGGCCTCGTCCAGGTGGTCTCGACAGCCGCCAAGGTGGCGTTGATCGGGGGGATTGTGGTGGCCGCCGTTGCGTGGGGCGAAGGCAGCAGCGCCCATTTCCGCGAGACGATCTCGGCTCCGGGTGGCGTGGGCGGTTTCTTTGCCGCCCTGGTGGCGGCGCTGTGGGCCTACGAGGGCTGGGCCGACGTGAGCTATGTGGCTTCTGAGGTCAAAGAACCGCAACGCTGCCTGCCGCGGGCTCTGGGGGCCGGCGTGCTGGTCATCATCACCGTTTATCTGCTGGCCAACCTTGCCTATTTCTACATCCTGAGTCCTGCCGAAGTGGCGGGCAGTAACCGTGTGGCGGCGACGATGATGGAGAAAGTCGGCGGCTCGACCGGCGCTGGGTTGGTGAGCCTGGCGGCAATGATCTCGATTTTCGCCGCGCTGAACGGCACGCTGCTATCGACGGCGCGGGTACCGTACGCCGCAGCTTGCGACGGGCTGTTTTTCGGGGCCGCCCGGCGGGTGCATCCCAAGTACCGGACGCCTTCGGTGGCGATCTTCATCGTGGGCGTTTGGTCGGCCCTGCTGGTCCTCAGCGGCCGCTACGAGCAACTGTTCACTTACGTGATCTTTGCCACCTGGCTGCTCTACGGCATGAGCGCCGCGGCGGTGATCGTGCTGCGGCATAGGAGGCCGCAGTTGCCGCGGCCGTATTTGACGCCCGGCTATCCGTTCGTGCCGGCGGCCTTCGTAGCGGTGGCCGCGGGCATGCTCACGGCGACGCTGGTCAACTCGCCAAGGGAGACACTGATGGGACTGGCGATCATCCTCGGTGGGCTGCCATTTTACTATCACTGGCGCCGCGCTACGGATTCTGCGTTAAAATAAAAGGCTTTGCGGGCCGGGCCGCCGGCCATTGGCCATCGGGCGGCTGCGCCGCACCTCTGTGCCGGAGTTCCCCGTTGGACAATCCGCTCTGCATCACCGCCCTGGGCGAGCGCTGCGTGCCCGGCCGAAAGGAAACCTATGAGCAACGTCGTGATTCTCGGCGCCCAGTGGGGTGACGAGGGCAAGGGAAAAATGGTCGATCTGCTCGCCGAACGGTTCGACGTCGTCGTCCGTTACCAGGGCGGTCACAACGCCGGCCATACCGTTTTCGTGGGCGAGCAGAAGTATATTCTGACGCTGGTGCCCAGCGGCATCTTGCGCGGCAAGCTGGCGATCATCGGCAACGGGCTGGTCATCAACCCTGAGGAGCTGATTCGCCAGATCGAGATGTTGGAGGCGGCCGGGGTGGATGTCGCCGGGCACCTGGCGGTGAGCAACCGGGCGCACGTGATCTTCCCGTTCCACCGCATGGTGGAGAAGATGTCGGAAGGCCGGAAGGGCCGCACGGCAATCGGCACCACCTCCCGGGGCATCGGACCCTGTTACGAGGACAAGGTCGCCCGGCGGGGCATCCGGATGGCCGACCTCGTCGATGAAAACGCTCTCCCTGAGCTGTTCCGTTCGTTGGCCGAGGACAAGGCGATCCTGGCGCGGGCTTTCGGGATCGAAGAGAAGCTGAACTTCGACGCGATCCTGGAGGAGTACATCGGCTACGGCCGGCGGCTGAAACCGCTCGTCTGCGACACGACGCACCTGCTGGCCAAGCTGCGGCGCGAGGGCAAGCGGATCCTGTTCGAGGGCGCCCAGGGGACGATGCTCGACATCGATCACGGCACCTACCCGTTCGTCACCTCGTCGAACGCCACCGCCGGCGGTGTTTGCACGGGAGCGGGCTTTCCACCAACGGCGATCGATGGTGTGATCGGAGTCTCCAAGGCCTACAGCACGCGGGTGGGCGCCGGACCATTCCCTTCGGAAGCTCCGGAACAGGAGGCCGACCGCATCCGCAACGCCGGCGGCGAGTTCGGTACCGTAACCGGACGGCCTCGGCGCTGCGGCTGGTTCGACGTGCCGCTGATCCGTTACACTGCGGCGATCAATGGTTTCGACAGCCTGGCGATCACGAAACTCGACGTGCTCGACCATCTCGAGGAGATCAAGGTCTGTACCGGCTACCGGCTGGGCGGGCGGGTGATCGAGGAGATGCCCGCTACTTGCCGGGAGATGGAGGATATCGAACCGGTGTACGAAGTGCTGCCCGGCTGGCAGACCTCCACGGCAGGGGCGCGTGCTTGGAGCGATCTGCCTGAGAAGGCCCGATCTTATTTGAGGTTCCTCGAAAACCGGACCGGCGTCGAGATCGGCTCGGTGAGCGTCGGAGCGGAAAGGAACCAAACGATTCTGGTCGAAGGTTCGAGACTCACCGAGTTGATCGGCGGCACGAGACTCTGACCAGCAGCGGGGCGGTTTCAGCTCTGTTTGTCCCAGCGCGCCTTCGGCCAGCGCTTTTCTTTGGCTCTTGCCGGGTCGTAATCCGGATTGGCCGCAGGCATCACGGCGCCGACCGACTTTCGCCACTCGACAAGCTTCCGGTGCAGAGCTCCTGTGCGCTTCGGCAGCCGGCGCGAGAGGTTTCGGCGCTCACCTGGGTCACGCGCCAGATTGTAGAGTTCCAGCCGTCCGTCTTCGAAAAACTCGATGAGTTTCCAGTCGCCCATCCGGATGGCTCCACACGGCGGGCTCCCGGCGTTCGAGTAATGCGGATAGTGCCAATAGAGGGCGTCGCGGGCGAGGCCGCCCTCCTGGCGCAATAGAGGAACCAGGCTCTCGCCGTCGGGCGTATGGCCGGGCGCGTCGGCGAGGCCAGTCATCTCGAGAATCGTGGGGTAGAAATCGACACTCGAGACGGGGGTGTCGCACACCGAGCCAGGCTGAGTCACACCGGGCCATTTCACGATCAGCGGTTCGCGAATGCCACCCTCGTAAAGCCAGCCCTTGCCCCGGCGCAGGCCCCCGTTGAAGGCCCGGCCTTCGACGCCACCATTGTCGGAGAAAAAGAACACCACGGTACGGTCTTCGAGTCCAAGCTCCCCGAGTCTCCGCATCAGGCGGCCGACGCATTCGTCCACCCCCTCCACCATGGCCGCGTAAGCTGCGTTGTTTCGCCCAGACGGGTCCCAACGCTTCTGATAGTGGGCCATGACTTCCTTCTTGGCCTCGATAGGGCTGTGGACCGCATACAGCGGCAGGTAGAGGAAAAACGGGCGGTCGCGGTTTGCGTCGATGAATTTCAGGCTTTCCACCGTCAGGCGGTCCGTTAGATACTCACCGACGGGGGCCGCCAGCGGCGGCTTGCCGTAGGGAGCGAACATGTGTGAGTGGTGTCCCCACCAGCCGCCTCCAAAGTTCAGATCGAAACCGCGGTGCTCAGGCAAGTATTCTCCCCCGCCAAGGTGCCACTTGCCGATGCTGGCGGTGGCATAGCCGCCGGCTTTCAATGGTTGTGCGAGCACTGTCTCGCTCAGAGGCAGTCCGTCCGGGAGTTCAGCTTGCCGGAGTTTTGCGTAGGGCAAGAGGTTTCCCGGCAAGTACTGCGTGATGCGGACGCGGGCCGGCCACTTTCCGGTAAGGATGCTGGCGCGGGTGGGCGAGCAGTTCGGTGCGGCGGCATAGGCGTTGAGGAATCGCATGCCTTGGGCCGCCAGGCGGTCGATGTTCGGTGTCCGGTGATACGGGTTCCCATACGCTCCCACGTCGGCATAGCCCATGTCGTCAACGAGAATGAAGATCACGTTGGGCTTTTCCGCCGATTGGGCCGCCACGGGATGGCCCACGACCGCTGCAGCGGCCAGCATGAGGACGAACGAGGCCGAACTTTTCATCGATGTGCGTCTCCTATCAAGCCAGGCAGTCTATCCCCCCTGCAACGCCGATCGCAAACGGGCGGCGGCTTTCCCGTGTGTTCGGCGGATGCCTCTCGGGGCCGGTTACGACCAAGTGGGGGCGACGGTCTCAATTGTCGACTTTCGGCGGGAAGTGCAGTTCGCCCTCGGTCCGGGCGATAAACGCCGCGCAGGTCAGATCACCAGTGACGTTGACGACCGTGCGCGACATGTCGAGAATCCGGTCCACCCCGAGGATGAGGGCGATTCCAGACTCGACCTCGGCGCCCAAGCCGACAGACTGCAGCACGATGATCAGCATGATGATTCCCGCGCTGGGGACGCCGGCAGTGCCTATAGAGGCGAGCGTGGCGGTGAGGACCACCATGAGCTGCCCACCCATGTCGAGTGGGATCCCGTAGATCTGGGCGATGAACATCACCGCGACAGCTTGGTACAAGGCCGTGCCATCCATGTTGATCGTCGCTCCGAGGGGCAGGACGAAACTGGAGATGCTTTTCGAGATACCCAGTTTCTGTTCGGCGGTCTCCATGGTCACGGGGAGGGTGGCGTTCGACGATGACGTCGAAAAGCCGAACAATTGGACGGCGGCAATCCGGCGAAAGAATTCGGGAGGACTGAGGCCGGCGGCGAAGCGGACCATGAAAGCCAAAGTGACGAACATGTGAGTTGCGAGGCCCAGCAGGACCACGGCCGCATAGACCAAGAGGCTCCTGAGCAGATCGAGCCCGAAGCGGGCGATGACGGCGGCGATCAAGGCGAAAACGGCGTATGGTGCGATGCGCATGATCCAGTGGATGACGGTCATGCAGGCTTCATTGATGCCGCCGAAAAAGTTGAGGACGGTGGTTTTCTGCTCACCTTGGAGAACGCTGATGGCGGCCCCGAACACGACGGAGAAAAAGATGAGGGGAAGGAGGTCGAAATCCGCCGCCGCCTCGACCGGGTTGCGCGGGATGATGTCGAGCAGGACGTCTTTCACCGAAGGCCGTTCCTCGGCCATCTTGACGCGGGCCGAGGCCTCGGCGGAGAATTGCGTGGCCAGACTGTCGCGCGTGGCCGCATCGATCCTGCTGCCGGGACGGATGAGGTCGGAGAGGAGCAGTCCGATGGTGACCGCGACGGCGGTCGTGAGAATGTAGTAAACGATGGTCTTGCCGCCGATGCGGCCGAGCTTTGTGAGATCGCCCAGCGAGGCGGCCCCAAGAATGATACTGGCCACGATGAGGGGGATCACGATCATGGTGATCAGCCGGATGAATGCCGTGCCGACAGGTTCAAGGGCTACCAGCGCAGTTGTGAACCACTCGAGCTGAGCGAGATTGGCGGCCATGCCGGCGACGACACCCGCCACAAGGCCGATGAGGATCTTAGTGTGCAGCGGCATGGAAGTCTTTCATTGTATGCAGGCACAGAAGCGCGCCGCTGCCGCTTTCGCGAGACAAGGGAGACAAACGGAGTAGAGACGAAGCCAGGCCGGGAGCCCCGAGGCGACTCCCGGCCTCCAACAGTTGCGTTGCGAGCGAAGTTCAGTCCTCGATGTGGAACCTACCCACGAAGGCGCTGCGCTCACCGGGCAAACTCCACCGCGTGCCCAGCCCCCTTCCCTGGAAGCTATGGGCGAGGGTGTAAGCCGGCATGGCATGATCGAGCGAGCTGAGCGGCCGGTACCAGACTTCCTCGTTGGTGCAGATGCGATCGCCGTCGTTGAGAGCCCGGGTTTCGATCCGAGCCAGCTCTCCCGCCAGAAGCCTAGCCCGCGCGGCGTGTACAGTGTCTCCTTCGATCTCCAGACGCACCGGAGCATACTCGACACGGACGACGTTGCTGAGCAGGTCACCCGCCATCCTCTGGGCGAAAGCCTTCAAGGCCAACCGTTGCTCTGCGTCGGCCCGCCTGTCGATGATCAATATGCTCCGCACCGGGTACGGGTTGCCTAGCACGTAACCCAGCGTGTCGCTGGCCAGAACGACGCCGGCTACGGCAAGCCCGTCGAGCTTCACCCCCTGCCACGAGCCCTTCTCGATCTTCCAACCGAGCACAGCGCGCTTGCCGACGATGCCCGCCTCACCGTTGGCGAAACACGGACCGGTGTAGACGTCGGTGCTTCGGGCTT
The DNA here is from genome assembly GCA_026984795.1 of Solibacteraceae bacterium. Classification (GTDB taxonomy): domain Bacteria; phylum Acidobacteriota; class Terriglobia; order Bryobacterales; family Bryobacteraceae; genus JALSRK01. The sequence goes on from JALSRK010000051.1 coordinate 103,618, forward strand.
CTACGTAGGTTCCCTTGATGGACGTCGGCGCCAGTGAGCCGGCAAAGGCAGCCGGCGCCAGAATCGAAGACACGAATAGAGTATAGGAAAGGAAAGGTCGCATCCCAGTACCTCCTCTGAGTCCTTGCCTACGAGTATATCACCGAGAAAAAAGCCCCTCCGCCGGGACTCGTAACATTCCCGGGGGAAGGGCCTTTCCCCGATCCCGCCGTCTGGGTCCCTGCTACAGAGGCTTGTAACAGTTCCGCTCGGGATTGCACTCGTAATCGTCGGCGATCTTGCCGTCGGGACCCAAGCAATTCTGGGTCTTCTGGCACCAGAAGAGTCGGTCACCGGCCGAGAGGTTGGGATCGTGGTCGGTATCGACGAACATACCCTTCCAGCGCAGGAATTCGCAGCGGTCGTCGTCCAGGATGTTGAATCCGGCGTATTCCATATCGCACCTCCTCAGCTCACGGCCCGCAGCAGGGCGCGTTTCACGGCGGCTTTTGCCAGTTGCACCTTGTAAGCGTTCTGGCTCAACGGCCGAGCGCCCTTCACAGCCGTTGCGGCGGCCTTTTCCGCCACCGTTTCGTTGATCGTCTTGCCCGTCAAGCTGCGGGCGGCCTTCGGCGCCCGAACCGGCGTAGGGCCGACGTGGCCCATGACGATCTCGGCGCTGCGAACCTTGCCGCCGTCCATCTTCAGCGCCACCGAAGCCGTAGCCAGCGGCCAGTCGAGCGCTTCCTTTTGACGCACTTCGTAAGTGGCGTTCCTGGTAGTTTCCGCCGGGACGAGGATCTCGGTGAGGATCTCGTTCGGCTTCAACGCGATCTCGCGGTCGTCCTCAGTGGCCGGCGCCACGAAGAACTCCGCCACTGGAAGCTCCCGCGTCCCTGATTGAGAGGCGAGTTTCACCTTCGCTCCGAGAGCGATCAGCGCGGGGCCGAAGCTGGAGGCGCTGACGAAGTAGGCCGGAGCCCTCCCAAAGATCGCGTGGTAGCGGTTCTCGCCGTTCGCCACGAGGCTCTTACCGTCCTTCATCGCCAGCAGGCCGTAGCCACTGCGGAAGTACCAGCAGCGCGGCCGCTGGCAGAGATCGCCCCCGATACTGCCCATGTTGCGAATCTGCATGCTGGCGATGCCCTGGGCAGCCTGGATCAGAGCCGGAAACTGCGATTTGATCAGGCCGCTCGAGAGCAGCTCGGCAACGGTGACCGTCGCCCCGATGCGCACGCCGGCCGATGTCTTCTCGATGCCGCCAAGTTCCTTGATACCTTTGATGTTGACCACCCGCTTCGGCGTGTGGATGTACTCCTTCATCAAGCCGAGGAGATCGGTGCCGCCGGCCAGGACGTCGGCTTCTCCCCAACTGGAACCCAGCAGGCCGAGCGCTTCCTGCAGAGTCTTCGGGTTTGCATATTCAAACGCCTGCATTACGCTCTCCTCCTCTCCAGGGCCGCCAACACCCTGTCGGGTGTCAAAGGCACCCTCGGAACCCGTACGCCAATCGCGTTGGCGACGGCGTTGGCAATGGCCGCGATGCCGGGGATCACCGGCGGTTCGCCGAGCCCGACGACGCCGCGGGCGTCATGTTCGGGCGTCATATCCAGATGGACTTCAATCTGTCCGACATCCTTGATGCCGGCGAGCTTGTAGAAATCGAACTCGGCATTCAGGAAGCGGCCTGTCGCGGCATCCAGGATCCGCTCCTCATAGAGTGCACCGCAGATGGCCATGATCGCTGCGCCGTAGCACTGGCTTGCAGCTGTCTTCGGGTTGATGATCATGCCGCAGTCCTGGACTACGGCGAGTTTCTTCAAGGTGACAATGCCCGTCTCGGTATCGACCTCCACCTCGGCCATCTGGGCCCCGCCGACGCCGCCGGCGATGAGTCCACCCGGGCTCCGCCGGTTGTTGGAGCCCGTGGCCTCGATCGGCGTCACGCCGAGCTTGGCGCAGGCGGCTCTCCAGGTGAGTGATTTCGACGAATCGCCTTTCACCATGATCTTGCCGTCCCGGGCGACGAGCTGGTCCGGCTGCGCACCGAGGCTCGGGGCCACAGCTTCGAACAACTTCTCCAACGCGTTCAGAGTGGCCTTGCGCGTGGCGGCGGAGGTTCCGCCCACCGTTGTCGAACCGCCGGAAGCGCCAGCCCGGGGATAGCGGTTGTCGCCGATCCTCAACGTGATGTCCTTCATCGGCAGGCCCAGACTCTCTGCGGCCGTCTGAGTAATGATCGTTCGTGTGCCCGTGCCGAGATCCTGAGAACCGATTTCCAGAACGACGCTGCCGTCAGGGTGAATCGTCACCCGCTCAGTAGCGTTGTGGCCCATGCCACCCCAAGTACCGATGCCGATACCGAGTCCAGTTTTCACCGGGCCACGTCCGGACTGGCCGCGGGGGTGCCACTTGCTCTTCCAACCGATCATCTCTGCGGCTTTGAGCAACTGCGCTCGGTAAACCTCGGGGCGCTGCGTATAGTGGAGGTTCTTCAAGAAGACCTCCAGCGGATCCATCTTCAGCTTCGCCGCGAGGTCCTCGATGGCCGAGCAAGTTAAGAACGAAACCTGCGGGTGGTTGGGAGCCCGCCACGCGCGGGCGCCGCCGGCGTTGATCGAGACTGCGGAATGGTTGAACCGTCGGTTCGGCACATCCCGAAAGACATACGGCAGCAGGTTGGCGTTCAGGCCGCCGCCGCCGAAGCCGCCGGTGGCCCAGGTCTTCGACTCCCAAGCGATGATCGTACCGTCCTTCTTCGCCCCGACCTTGAACCGCCCATAAATGGCGGGCCGGCAGCCCGCGATCTCGAGTTCGGTCCTGCGGTCGTGGTGATAGCGGATCGGTTTGCCGCCGACCTTTTTCGACAGCTTCGCTGTTTCCACGCCCCATCGGTCCGAAGCGAACTTGCTGCCGAAACCGCCGCCAATATGGTCCTGATGTACGTGGACGTTGGCTGCGGGAATCTCGAGACCTTTGGCTAGGTCGCCGCCGACGCCGGAGACGTTTTGCGTCGAAGGCCGGTACTCGACCTTCTCGCCGTCGAACGCAACCACCTGGCCGTGACTTTCCAAGCAACAGTGGGTGATCGGTGGAATTCCGTATTCGCCTTCGCTGATGACGTCAGCGTCCTTGAATGCCTGGTCGGGATCGCCGGTGACCGCCTCGCCTGAGGGCTTGGCCCGACCGAGTTTTTGGGCGGTGGCCAGGTCGGCTTCCTTGACAAAGTGGTCGTTGAAGACTTCGTACTTGACCTTGATTTTGCGGACGCCATCGCGGGCGTGTTCCTCAGTGTCGGCCGCCACCAAAGCGATTTCCGTGCCGGCCCACTGAATCTCGGTACCGGGTTCGGAGATGATCTGAATTCCCTTCACCCCGGGTGACTTCTCCGCCTGGCTCGTGTCGATATCAGTGACCTTGGCGTGGGCATAAGGAGAAGTCAGCAGGGCGGCGTACAGCATGCCGGGGAGCCTGACGTCCTGGCTGAACCTGGCCCTCCCGCTCGCTTTAGCGGGACCGTCTACGCGGTTCACCGGCTTGCCGATGATCCGGCGCTGATCCTTTGGTGGCCACTTGTAATCAGGCATTTCTCCCTCCCATGGCCTTGGCCGCTTCCACGACGGCCTTGCGGATCCCTATGTAGGTGCCGCAGCGGCACAGATTTCCGCCGAGGCCGTTCATGACGTCTTCCTCAGTAGGATTCGGGTGCTCGTCGATGAAGGCCTTCGCCGCCACGACAAAGCCTGGCGTGCAGAAGCCGCACTGCTGGGCGTCGTTGTTGACGAAGGCTTTCATCACCGGATGCAGCTCCGAACCCCGGGTCATTCCTTCGATGGTCTGGATGTTCTTGCCTTGCGCGTCGATGGCCAGAGTGGTGCAGGCGTAGACCGCCTTGCCTTCCACCAGCACCGTGCAGGCGCCGCAGGTGCCGCGGTCACAAACGCGCTTGGCGCCTGTCAAGCCCAACCGGTCGCGCAAGGCATCGAGCAGAGTCACCCGCGGCTCGACCCGGAGCTCGTGCTCCTTGCCGTTAACCCACAAGGTGATCGAAACCTCCCCGGGACCGACCACGCCGCTCTGAGCCGCCTCCGCCGGGCGCTCCAAAACGGCTGCCCCGAGAGCCCCTCCGCCCAGGCTCACGCCTTGTAGAAAACCGCGGCGCGAGACACCGGATTCGGGCAGCTTGCGAACTTGAGACTCCTTAGGTGACCTCACTTGCACACCGTCCTTTCCCTCTCTCGCGATCCTGGTACGGCCTTGTGCGTACTCCACGGCCCCGGGCAGTGTTCGAGCCGTAGCCGCATACCAAGGACCCCCCGAGAGGATTACACGTTCCAATCGCTGCAAACCATCGTTTCTCGTCGCACGGCGATGGTTACGCGATTGACTATACCAAAAGGCGGGGGCAGCCACAAGGTATCGACAACTGCGTCCCCCGTGCCGGAGGGCTCGGGCCGGCCGCCCCGCCAAAGGTTCGGTCGGCGTAAGCGCCGGCCGTGGACGCCGCTGGGTGCGTTCGCTACACTGCCACCATGTGGGGACGAGCAGGGAGCGAGGGGCCTGGCTGGCACTGGGGCCGGCTTTGGGCCGCGGTGCTCTTGATGGCCGTTGCGTTGGTACCGGCGACGGAGGCAGTCCAGGCCGGCGAGCGGGCGGCGCCGCGCCTGATGGTGAACGAGGACGGCCGGCGCCTGGTGAGGAAAGACGGCCGGGAGTTTTTCTGGCTGGCCGATACGGCGTGGCCGCTGTTTACCTGCTCCAGCCGGGAAGAGCGCGAGGACCAGCCGGCGGTCGATTGGTATTTCCAAACGCGCCAGCGGTAGGAGTTCACCGTCATCCAGACGCACTTGCTGACCAACCCGGCGCGGGGGCCCATCGACGCCCCGAACCTCTACGGCCACGCGCCTTTCATCGACGGGGACTTCACCCGGCCGCTCGTCCGCCCCGGCCCGGACAACGATTACTGGGACTACGCAGACTACCTGATCCGCCGGGCCCGGGAGCACGGCCTCTACATGGCGATCGTGGCGGTGTGGGGCAACAGTCTCGGTGAAGACGACTCGCATCCACTGGTAGCCGAACCGGAAACGGCCTATGCGTACGGGTGGTTTCTCGGCGACCGGTACCGCGACGAGCCCCACATCATCTGGCTGCTGGGCGGCGATACCTTCGGCCCGCGCCGCGACCGGCGGACTTAGACCCCGGCCAGGCGGGACATGACCCGGGCGCTGGCCGAGTGCATCGCCGACGGGATCGCCGGCATGCGGAGCTTCGACGGCGAGGCCGATTACCGCCACGTGCTGATGAGCTATCACCCGCCGGGCGGCGGCCAGCCGTCGTCGAAATACTTCCACGAGGAGCCGTGGCTCGACTTCAACATGATCCAGACGACGACCCGTTTTCGTTTCTTCAATTACAAACAGGTACTGGCCGACTACCTCAAAGAGCCGGCGAAGCCGGTGCTGGACGGCGAGGTCGCCTATGAGTACTCGTACTCGCTCAATCGCAGGGAGCGGGAGCGTTTCCCGGGGCGCCGCATCTCGGCGTGGGACGTGCGCCGGGGCGCCTACTGGAACGTCTTTTCCGGGGGGTTCGGCCATACCTACGGTCACCGCAGCTTCATCGGCTGGGTGCGGACCGGCGAGCCGTCCCTGCGCTGGGGCGCCGACAAGCCGTGGTTCGAGGCCCTCGACGCCGAGGGGGCTACCCAAATGAAGTGGCTGCGGCGGCTGGCCGAATCGCGCCCGATGGAAGGCCGTGCGCCCGACCAGTGAGTCATCCTGGACAAGCAGGAGGACGGCAACGACTACGCCTGCGTCCTGCGGGGCAAAGAGGGGCGCTACTTGATGGTGTACCTGCCCACCGGCAAGCCGCTGAGCATCCGGATGAGCGCCGTCCGGGCGGACCGTGCGGTCGTATGGTGGTTCAACCCGCGCACCGGCGAAGCCCGCCACCTTCCGGGCTCCCGCCAGCGGTCCGGGCGAGGACTGGGTGCTGGTTCTGGACGCCGCTTCGGAGAACTACCCGCCGCCGGCCGCCGTCACCCGCTGAAAACTCCCGGCCGACCTTATGTGCGCACCAGGGCGCTCATCCCGGCTCTCAACTACAATGAACATCTTATGGCCGAAATGAAACGGATCCTCGTTATTGGCGCCGGCAACATCGGCGGCGCATTGATCGGCGGCATGTTGAGTTCCGGAGTCGCCGACCGGGAGCACTTGAGGGCCTGCGAAGCGAGTGAAGAGCGTGCGCAGGAGATTCGTGAGAAATGGGGCATCGAGGTGGTTACCACCGGCAACCGCGACCCCGTTTCGCAGGCTGAAGTCATCATCCTGTCGGTTAAGCCACAGACGCTGCCTTACGTGCTCAAGGACATCCGGGACGTGCTCCGGGAAGACCAGCTCCTGATTTCCGTCGCCGCCGCGTTTCCAATCAGCGTGATCGAGAAGATCGTTCAGAAGAAGATGCCGGTATTCCGCGTCATGCCGAACATACCCGTGGTAGTTGACGAGGGAGCTACGGGGCTCTCCACGAACGCTGCCGTGACGCGCGAGCAGCGGCGCTTCGTGGAAAACATCTTTCGATCGGTGGGCGTGGTCTGCGTCATCGACGAGGAGATGATGGACGCCGTTACGGCACTGTCCGGGAGCGGGCCGGCCTATATCTATATGGTGATCGAGGCGCTGATCGCCGGTGGATTGAAGATGGGGCTGACGCACCAGGTCGCCACGCGCCTCGCCGAACAGACCGTCCTCGGAGCCGCCAAGCTCGTGCGGGAGACGATGCTCCACCCGGCGATTCTGAAAGATCGTGTAATCACGCCGGGTGGGGTGACGATTTCGGCGATCCACGAGTTAGAACGCCACGGCCTGCGGGCGATGCTGATCTCGGCGGTCGAGACAGCGACCAAACGCTCCCGCCAGCTTACCGAGTCGCTCAAGGCGAAGGTCGAGGAGGAGTTTTGCTCGCCGAAGCAAACCCGCTGATCGGCATCCGCTTCCACATCCCCTTCGATCGCATCCGGGCCGAGCACGTCGAGCCGGCCATCGCCTACCTGCTGGAAAGGTCGCGCTCGGGGTTGGAAGCGCTCGCCGCCCAGCCGCCTCCTCGAACTTATGAGAACACGATGCAGCGGCTCGACCGGCTCACCGAGAATCTCGACTACGCGATGGAGGTGGTGCGGCACCTGGAGTCCGTGGCCACTTATCCCGAGCTCCGCCGCGCCTACAACGCCGTCCAACCGAAGGTGAGCGCCTTCTACACGAGCATTCCTCTCCACGCGGGCCTGTGGCGGGCCATCAAGGAATACGCCGGAACCGAAGACGCCCGGCGGCGGCAGGGTGTCTGGCGGCGGTATCTCGAGAAGACCATCGCCGAGTTCCGGCGTCATGGCGCCGATCTCGATGCGGCCGGCAAGCGGCGGCTCGAAGAGCTGGATGTCGAGCTGGCTCGCCTGACGACGAAGTTCGCCCAGAACACCCTGGACGCCACCAACGCCTTCGAACTCGTGCTGACGGACGAAGCCCGGCTCGCCGGGCTGCCAGAATCCGCCCGGGAAATGGCCCGCGAGGCCGCCAAGGCGAAGGGCAGGGAAGGCTGGCGGTTCACGCTGCAAGCGCCCAGCTACCTGGCGGTGATGATGTACTTGGACGACGCCGACATCCGCCGCCGGATGTGGCTCGCCTACAACACCCGGGCCGCCGGTGGGGAGTTCGACAACAGCGGGATCGTCGTCGAGATCCTGAAGCTGCGCCGGGCCAAGGCGGAGCTGCTGGGCTACCGGGACTTCGCGGACCTGGCGCTCGAAGACCGCATGGCGAAGACCGGAGACCGGGCCCAGCGGTTCCTGGAGGAGCTGCGCGGGAAGACCGAGCCGCACTTCCATCGCGAAAACGAGGAGCTGGCCGCGTTCCGGCGGGAGATCGAGGGTCCCGGCGCCCCGGCGATCGAGCCGTGGGACGTCGCCTACTACTCCGAGAAGCTGCGCAAGGCCCGATTCGACTTCAACGAGGAGGACCTGCGGCCGTATTTCCCGCTCGATCGGGTCATCGAGGGCCTCTTCGAGCTGGTGCGGCGGCTGTTCGGCATCCGCGTCGTCGAGGAGTCCGGCGTGCCGGCGTGGGATCCGGCCACGCGCTATTACAAAGTGCTCGACGAGGACGGCGCCTTTCTGGGGGCCTTTTACGCCGACTGGTTCCCCCGGGAGAACAAGCGCGGCGGCGCCTGGATGGACGCGCTGATCACCGGCAAGCCGAAGAACGGCGAGTTCGAGCCGCACCTGGGGCTGGTTTGCGGCAACCTGAACCCGCCCAGCGGCGGCAAGCCGGCGCTGCTCACCCACCGCGACGTGGAGACGATCTTCCACGAGTTCGGGCACCTGCTGCACCACCTGCTGACGCGCGTGCCCATCCGCTCCCTGGCCGGCACTCACGTGCCGTGGGACTTCGTCGAGCTGCCTTCGCAGATCATGGAGAACTGGTGCTGGGAGAAGGAAGCGCTGGACCTGTTCGCCCGCCACTACGAGACCGGCGCGCCGATCCCGGACGAACTCTTCGCCAAGATGCGCCGGGCGCGGACCTTCCGGGCGGCCAACGCCCAGATGCGCCAACTCAGCTTCGGATTCCTGGACCTGGCGCTGCACCGCGAGTACGACCCCGCGCGCGACGGCGATTTGAAAGCGTACTGCCGCCGCCTGATGGCTCCGTTCGCGCCGGCCCCGCTGCCGCCCGAGTACGCGATGGTGACTTCGTTCTCTCACCTGTTTGCGAACCCGGTGGGTTACGCCGCCGGCTACTACTCCTACAAGTGGGCCGAGGTGCTGGACGCGGACGCCTTCACCCGTTTCCAGCGCGAGGGCATCTTCAACCGCGCCACCGGCGAAGATTTCCGGCGCAAGATCCTCGAGCGCGGCGACTCGGAAGATCCGGCGATTCTGTACCGTTCGTTCATGGGGCGCGACCCGGACATCACCGCGCTGCTGCGGCGGGTGGGGCTGCTCGGCTGAGAGAGTCCTGCGGGCGAACGAGATATTGTGGAGACTCAAGCGGCTGAGAAGCGGGATCCCCGGTAGTCTTCGAACCTCCCGCTGAGCATTCAGCAGTAGAGGGCGATGATGGCGTTGGCGCGTGGGCAATCCAGAACCGGAGGGAGGCTTTCAGCCGGCCGGCGCAGGCACAGCGGACCTCGTCGGGCGCCACCTCGGAGCCCGACGGCAACCGGCCCGGGATCGCCGCCCCGGCCTAATGCATCGCCGCTCAGGCGGCCATCTCCACCACCTCCAGATGCGGCTCCCTCCGGCGGCGCTTCCCGCCGAAGATCACCGCCGGCAACCGGTTCACTTCCCGGCCGACTTCCTGCTGGATCGCCGCCGTGTCTTCTGCTCCGACAAGCTCTCCTCGACCGGCCGCCGTTGGCAGATCTCCGTGTTCACTTCGACGAACTCCCGGCTCAGTTGCTGCCAGCGGCGGAAGGCGGCAATCTCGCGCTCGGCCTTGCGCCTGGCCGCCTCGGTGGGAAACGACTCGGTGACGGTCTTGCCGCCCCGCTTGAAGGTCAGCCGGAAGTTCGGCCCGTGGCCGGGATCGCCCGGCTGGTGGCAGTGGCAGCGCGGATTGCCGCAACGGCCCCTGGTGGCGGTGATCGACCCGGGCCGGGCGTCGCCCAGGAAGCGGATCTCTTCGAGCAGGCCTCCTGCCACCGTTCCAAGCCCTCCGGGGATGCCGTGGATGGTTTCCTGAGGCCCTCTTGTGCGAGGGCATCACATACGCTCGGTTTAGCGCCACAGAAAAGAAGGCCCCTCCTACACTTAATGTCGTGCACCCGCCCGAATCCGTCATCGCGCGGCGGGTCTGCGTTAGGATAGTCGTTTCGGTTCCAACTCCCTGACGCCTGCGATGATTCCCTTCCGACTGCTCCTGCGCTGCTTGATCGGCGGCACACTCATGGGCCTGGCCAACCTGGTTCCCGGCATTTCCGGGGGCACAATGCTGTTGGCGGCGGGCGTCTACCCGTTGTTCGTGGACGGCGTTGCCGATCTGACGGCACTCCGGTTCCGCTGGCGGTCATTCCTCCCGCTGGTAACCATCGCCGCGGCAGCCTTCCTCTGCATCGTTCTGTTGGCGGGGCCGGTGAAGGGTCTGGTCGTGGACCACCGATGGGTCATGTATAGCCTGTTCATTGGACTCACTTTGGGCGGCGTACCGGTAGTGTGGCGCCTGTTGAAACCGCTGACGCTTCCGGCGGCGCTCGGCTGCGCGGCCGGACTGGCGGTGATGGCGCTGATGGTGTTGGTTGAACCGGCTGAGTCCGCCGGCGCCGGCACTTGGGCAATGCTGTTCCTCGCTGGCGCGGCGGGGGCTTCGGCGATGATTCTGCCAGGCATCTCCGGGGGCTATCTGTTGCTCATTCTGGGACAGTACATTCCGATCCTGGGCGCCCTCGACTCGGCGAAGACGGCGGTTGAGACGGCGAGCCCGGACCTGCTGTTCGAGGCGGGCCGCGTGCTCGTACCGGTCGCGGCAGGGCTGGCCGTCGGGGTGGCCGGCGTCAGCAACTTGATCAAGTTCCTGCTCGAGAAGCGGCGCAAGGCGACGCTCGGCGTGTTGCTCGGTCTACTGTTGGGGGCTGTCCTCGGGCTGTGGCCGTTTCAGCAGGGAGTGCTCCCGAACCCGGGGGAGGTTGTCAAGGGAAGGGTGATGACGGAGGCGGCGATCGCGGCGCTCGATCCTGCGGATTATCCGGTGAGGCCATTTCGGCCCACGGCGGGACAGGTGGCTGCGTCGCTGGGCCTGGTGCTCGGGGGCTTGGCGGTGACGCTGGCCGTAGCGCGGCTGGGCGAGGGGGCGGAGGTCTAGCGGAAGCCGATGGAACAGGCGCTCGAACAGTTCTTCGCGGGTTTGCACTGGGCGCTTCTCGGTCTGATGATCGTCGCGGCTCTGGCCGTGCTGGGCCGGGGGGCCGACTGGCTGGTGAACGAGGCGGTGGCTTTGAGCGAAAGGTCGGGAATCCCCAAAGTCGTCATCGGCGCCACGGTGGTGAGCGTGGGCACGACTACGCCCGAGGCGGCCGTCTCGGTGCTGGCGGCGATGAGAGGCAGTCCGGGACTGGCTCTAGGGAACGCCGTGGGCTCGATCATCTGTGACACGGGCCTGATCCTCGGGCTGGCGTGCGTGATCGCGCCGCTGCGGCTGAATCGCCGGATCGTAAATCGGCAAGGATGGATCCAGTTCGGAGCCGGCGTCACGTTGGTGGCGGTGTCATTTCCCTGGGGTGCTCCGGCTACAGCGTTCAGCACCGGCGGTCATTTGCCGCAATTCATGGGGTTCGTCTTTCTGGCCTCCTTGGCGGCCTACCTGTGGCGGAGCGTCGTTTGGTCGCGGCGGGAACCCGAGCTGGCGGAGCTCGAGGAGCACACGGTGGCCACCCATGAGCAGGAACCCGCCGCCTCGAACCCGGTGATCCTGGCAAAGCTCGTCGCGGCGATTGCCGTGGTCGTTGGCTCCGCCAAAGTCCTGGTCCCTGCAGTCGAGGAGGCAGCCCGGCGGCTCGATGTACCTGAGGGGATCATCGCGGCGACGCTGGTCGCTTTCGGCACCTCGCTGCCTGAGCTGATCACGGCCGTGACGGCCGCCCGGCGCGGCCACGGAGACCTGGCTGTGGGCAACGTCGTTGGGGCGGACATCTTGAATGTGTTGTTCGTCGCCGGGGCGGCGGCCGCGGTGACGCCCGGAGGACTGGAAGCGGGCGGCCACTTCTTTCTGGTGCTCTTCCCCATCATGCTGTTTGTTCTGGCAGTCTTCCGCCTCGGAATCGTCTTTTCGCAGCAATACCTGCGGCGGCCCTTCGGTTTTGCTCTGTTGGCGGCTTACGGCTTCTACCTGGTGGTGAGCTACCTGCTGCCCGGGGGATTGCCCTTTCCCTAGGGCGGCGTCACCGGGCGCCGACTGACAACTGGTCTAGGAGGAACGTGGGAATAAAGAGAACGATCGTGTGGGACGCCATAGCCGAGCCGGAACAGCCGGATCGAATCGGCGCCGGTTCCCGCTCCACCTGACGCCCCCGTCTCGCAGCCGGCGTTCCCAATCGTTGGGCGCATGGGAAGCGACGAACGGGAAGACCGCGGTAACGACCAGGGCGGCTAGGGTGGCGGCTACGAGCCTCCGGAAACGCCGCCGCTGCTCAGACTGAACCCGGAACCGCGGCTGCTTCTCTCGCCAGTATTGCGGCGAATCCGGCCGAATCCGTTCAGGCACAACACAAGTGATTCTACGGTGCCGCATTCTCAGCTCCTGGGCGACGGATGGATGGCGCGGAGCGAAGCCTGCGCAGTCTCTCCTCCGAACGCTCCCGAGAAAAAGCGGCCCCGGCGGCCTGTTTTCGTTCTCGGCTGCCCAGACAAATCAACGGCCAAAGAGCGCTCAAATGTGGAACTCGAGGATGTCCTCGTCTTCGACGACGTGGCCGCGGTCCACCATCATGCCCGGGTGGTCCCCGTCGGAGCGGTAGAGACGGGTGTATTTCATCTTCTCGGCGAAGTCTTTATGAACCTCGCGGGCGGCGTCGATTACCGTGGCGCCGCGCTTCAGCACGTAAGGCTTGCTCAGGTCTGGCGGTTTTCCCGGGGGCTTCGAGTAGAAGCGAACCACGTCGAGTAGTTCGAACACCCTCCTGGCGAGCCCGTCCAAGCCTTGGCCGGTGCTGGCGGACACCGGAAGGTACTCGAAGCGGTCCCCATAGAGTTCCCGCAGCGCTTCGAGGTTGTCGGCAGCGCCGCTCGCATCCATCTTGTTGGCCACCAGGACCCGAGGCGGCGGAAGGCGGTGCCGGCCGAGGTACTCCAGGGTGAACTCGATTTCCTCAAGCACAGCGGGGTCGCTCAAGCCGACAACCAGCAGCCCGGCGTTGGCCATGCGGATGACCTGCGGCAGCCAGCGCTCAGTGAATTCCGGCGCTACCGGTGGCAGGTCTACGAGCTGGATGGGCACGTTCTCGTAGTGCATCATGCCCGGCGCCGGCGCCCGAGTGGTGAACGGGTAAGCGGCTACTTCCGGGTGTGCGTGGGTCAGCCGTGCCAGCAGTTGGGACTTGCCGGAGTTCGGCGGACCGATCAACACCACCTGGCCGGCGCCTTCGCGTTTGACGACCCAGAATGGCGTATGCCTCGGACCGCCGCGCCGCGCCGACTCCTTCCGCATCCGCGAGATGCGGCGCTTAATGTCCGCCTGGAGCTTCTCGGTCCCCTTGTGTTTGGGGATCGTCGAGAGCATCTTCTCCAGGGCAGCGAGCTTCTGCTCGGGTGTTTGGGCTTCTTTGAACTCTTGTTCGGCGGCCAGGTACTCCGGTGTCAGGTTCGCCGGCATCGCTCTGGAAAAAGATTATCACCGGCGTTCCTGTGGGGTCCTAGGAGGTGGAAACTAAGGGAAGGCTGGACGGAATGGAGCAAAAGAGCTTGTTTCCCGATCCGGATTCTGAGTTGGCTGCACGCCTCGCCCGGGGTGAGCCGCCGCCGGGCGAGCGCCACATCTTCACCGTCGGGCACTCGACCCGGCCGGCGGAAGAGTTTGTGGCGCTGCTCGAGCGTTTCGGCATTCGCCGGGTGGTAGACATCCGGCACTTTCCCAAGAGCCGCCACAACCCCCAGTTCGACCGGGAGGCACTCCAAAAGTTGCTGGCAGAGCGCGGTATCCAGTACCTCTGGTTGGAAGAACTGGGCGGCTACCGCCGGGGCGGGTATCTCGCCTACATGGGGACCGGGGCGTTCCGGTGGGGCATTGATCGGCTGGAACGGCTCGCAGGAGAAGCGCGGACCGCCTACATGTGCGCGGAACTGAAATGGTGGCGCTGCCATCGCCGGCGTGTCTCTGACGTGCTGGAGAGCCGAGGCTGGACGGTGATCCACATCATGGCGCCGGACCGGGTGGAACTGCACCGGCACAAAGAAAATAAGATCAAGTGTGACTGACTCTCCCCAAGGAGGACCGATTCGAGGATGACGAGCTGGAAATCGTGGTTGCGGGTGGGCGCTGTTCTCACCGTTGTGGCGGTCGGCGCATATGCCCAGCGAGGCTATCCGCCTAACCTGCCGGACGCGCGGGTGGAGACCTACAAGCGGGTGGACGGTGTGGAACTCAAGATGTGGATCTACCAGCCCGAGAACCATCGGCCCGAAGACCGCCGCCCGGCGATCGTCTTCTTCTTCGGCGGCGGCTGGAGGGGCGGCACCCCGGCGCAGTTCGCTCCTCAGGCGCGCTACCTGGCCTCCCGCGGGATGGTCGCGTTCCTGGCCGACTATCGCGTGGCCTCGCGGCATGGGGCGAAGGTCACCGATTGTGTGGAGGACGCGAAGTCGGCAGTGCGATGGATCCGCGCGCACGCCGCGCGCCTGGGCATCGATCCGGACCGGATTGCGGCTGCGGGCGGCTCGGCCGGCGGACACCTGGCGGCGGCCACAGCCATCGTGCCGGACCTCGAAGCCAAGGGCGAAGACCAGCGCGTCAGCTCGGCCCCGAACGCCCTGGTGCTGTTCAATCCGGTCCTCGTCCTCGCCCCCGTCGAAGGGGGGCCGGAATGGCCAAAAGAGAAGGCCGAGATGCTGCGCGAGCGGGCCGGCGGCGATCCCACCCTCGTTTCGCCCTACCACCACCTGAGGAAAGGCCTGCCGCCGGCGATCATCTTTCACGGCAAAGCGGACAAGACCGTGCCTTACGAGACCGCCGAGTTCTTCTGCCGGAAAATGAAGAGCCTGGGCAATCGCTGCGAGCTGGTGGGCTACAACGGCGCCGACCACGGCTTCTTCAACTACGGCCGGGGGGATGGAACGGCCTACTTCGACACCCTCCGCCGCACGGACCGGTTCTTGGCTTCCCTCGGCTGGCTGAAGGGCGAGCCTACCCTGCCCGAATCACCCTGAGCGGCGGGTGGCCCGGCGAAACGCGTCGGAGGCGCCTGAGGAGAGCGCGCGCCGCCGGCTTGCGCCGGAACCAGACGAGGTGCGCGGGGCACCGGCAGTCCGAGGAACCGAAACCCATTAGGGGAACGCAAGCGCCGCGCAACGCCGCGGCCGCCGCGGCCCACTCGCACTCGCTCCCGGCGCTGCCGGTTGCGAACCACACTTCCACCACCTTGGCCGCGCCTCGCAGATAATCGACGTGCCAGCGGCGCGGACCCGTCCCGGCCCGGTGGCGCTCGAGCCGTGCCGCGAGGCCGCCGGGGCCGCGGGCGCTGCCGATGTAGAGGGCGTAGCCGGCGGGAGCCTCGAGCGTTCCGAGTCTGCCGATCCGGCGGCGGACGGGCCGCGGCGCGGCGAACAAGACGGCGTAGGTTCCCGGCAGGGGCGGCGGTTCGGGCTTCATCCGGCGGCGACCCGGACCAGGAAGTAGTTCTTCTTGCCTGAGCGTAAGACGAGAACGGACTCCGAGGCGAGGTCCTTGTCGCTCACCACCGCCCGCTCGTCGGCGACGCGCCGGTTGTTGACGTAGACGCCGCCACCCTTGATGGCCCGGTTGGCTTCCCCCTTCGAGCGGCAGGCGCCGGCGCGCACCAGCAGGTCCGTGAGGCGCATGCCCGCGGCGAGTTCGGTCTTGGGAATCTCCACCGAAGGGACGTCGGCGAAGATCTCCAGCAGATCACGGTCCGAGAGGCCGGTGATCTCTTTGCCGAAGAGCACCTCCGAAGCCCGGACGGCCGCTCGAAGCCCTTCGTCGCCGTGCACCAGCCGGGTCATCTCCTCGGCCAGGCGGCGGTGGGGAATACGGCGTTCCGGGGCCTGTTCGTGCTCGGCGGCCAGGGCTTCGATCTCATCGAGCGGCAGGAAGGAAAAGAGCTTGAGGTAGCGGATGACGTCCCGGTCGTCGGTCCGGATCCAGAACTGGTAGAACTGGTACGGACTGGTGCGGTCCGGGTCCAGCCAGACGGCGTTGCCGGCGCTCTTGCCGAACTTCTCGCCGCCGGCGGTGGTAAGCAGCGGGAAGGTGATGCCGAAGACCTCGGCGCCGTGGACTTTGCGCACCAGATCGACGCCGGCCGTGATGTTTCCCCACTGATCGTTGCCCCCGCCTTGGATCCGGCAACCGTAGCGCTCGTAGAGCTGCAGGAAGTCCCAGGCCTGCAGCAGCATGTAGCTGAACTCGGTGTAGGAGATGCCGTGCTCGCGGTCGGCCAGCCGGCGCCGGACGCTCTCCTTGGCGATCATGTAGTTGACCGTGAAGTGCTTGCCGACGGTGCGGAGCCACTCCAGATAGCTGATGGAGGCGGTCCAGTCGGCGTTGTTGGTCATCAGGGCCGCGTTGTCGCCTTCGAAACTGACGAAGCGGGCGAGCTGGGCGCGGATGGCCTCGGCGTTGCGGGCGACGTCTTCGGGCGTGAGGAGCTGGCGTTCCGTGTCCTTGCCGCTGGGGTCGCCGATCATGCCCGTGGCTCCGCCGATGACGATGATCGGGCGGTGGCCGGCCCGCTGGAATCGCGCCAGGGTGACGGCGGGCAGCAGGTGGCCGGCATGGAGGCTGTCGGCGGTGGGATCGAAGCCGATGTAGATGGACGCGCCGGCTTGTGAAAGGAGCCCCCGGAGGCCGGCCTCGTTGGTCAACTGTTCGATGACACCGCGGGCCGCGAGTTCGTCCAGTAAGTTCATAGTTTTCACTGTGGCGCCCGGCTGGGGAAAGCGAAGCGGGAGCATGTAACCCCTAATTCTAACTGACCGGGTGCGGCGTGCGGCGCCCGGGTCCTCGCCGCGCGGCGCTCGCGGACCGAGCTGCTTCCGCGAGTGCCTGATCGAGCGTCGCCGAACCCAACCGCCGGCTGCGGCACACCGCCCCCCCCAACGGCTGGGACGGGCTCCGCTGCCGGGTCTGAAAGGGGCCCGGGCAAGCTTCGCCGGCCACGTGTTGGGCTTGGCGGGCGTGGGCGGGTAGGGTACAATACGTAGTGAGAGAGCACCACGGGGCGCGGTAGCCAAGTGGTAAGGCAGAGGTCTGCAAAACCTTTATACGCGGGTTCGATTCCCGCCCGCGCCTCCAACCCAGCCTGAAGCCCGCTTCTCGCTGTGCCAGCGTAGAGTATCCGTAAGAGCGGTGTCTCCAAAACGTTCCGACGGGCCGCTGTTTGACCACGTCTTGCGGCTTCCGGTGCGCCACCACTTACCGCATCTCCGACCTTGCCGCCCTATCCGAGTGGCAGGCCGGTGTCGCCGAAAAAACCACCGGTTCGGAAGTTGATTCTCACTCACCCGACTGACCGGCCTGAGTGCGGTTCACGGGTCCACCTTCGTGCGCTTCCTCATTCCTTGGAACTGCCTTCTCGGGCCGTGGAGCCCCGAGGGATCCCGCAGCGGTTCGGTATCGGGGGGACTGCGGTGATAGAATGCGGCAATCGCTATGGCTGCGGTGCGAAAGATCAAGAACCTGAAGTGGTGGATCTGTACCTTATTATTCCTGGCCACTCTGGTGAACTATCTCGATCGGCAGACCCTGGCTGTGGCCACCCCCGAGATTGCCCGCGAGTTCGCTCTGAACAACCAGGACGTGGCCCTGATCAACAACGCGTTCACCGCCGCGTATACGATCGGACAGCTCCTGATGGGCCGTTTCGTGGACATCCTGGGCACCAAAGTTGGTTTCGCTTTCATCATGGTTTTCTGGTCCGCGGCCGGCCTGCTGTGCTCGACATCGCGGGGGGCGCTGAGTCTCAGCGTCTACCGCTTTCTCCTTGGCCTGGGAGAAGCGGGGAACTGGCCGGTGAGCGTGAAAGCGGTGTCGGAATGGTTCCCTGCCAAGAGTCGCAGCATCGGCGTGGCGTATTTTTCCAGCGGCTCCGGCGTCGGGGCCATGTTAGCGCCGATTATCATCGCTCAGGTCATCATCTGGGGTGGCTGGCGGGTGTCGTTCATCGTGATCGGAACGCTGGGATTCCTGTGGTTGCCGTTGTGGTGGTGGTTTTACCGCTCTCCCGGCGAGCATCCGTGGATCAGCGACGAAGAGTTGCAGGAGATCGAAGCCGAGAAGGGCGCGGCTCCGACGAAGGGCGCGGTGGGTGTCACGGCGATGCTGCGGGAGTGGGCGGCACTGCTCAAGTACCGCCAGATTTGGGGCGTGTTCCTGATCCGCTTTTTTTCGGACTCGATTCTATGGTTTTACATTCAGTGGCTGCCGAAGTACTTCGCCGATGAACGTGGCTACTCGATGCAGGAGATCCGCGACAAGCTCTGGATCGTCTTCCTGCCGACGATCTTCGCGGTGATGCTGGGCGGGGCGGCGTCCAGTTGGCTGATCCGGCGCGGCTGGAGCGTGGACCGCAGCCGGAAGACGGTGATGCTCGTCACCGGGCTGCTGATGCTGTCGTCGATGCCGGTGGGTGTGGTGGAGAGCGACCTCGTGGCGCTGCTACTGTCATCGACGGCGCTGTTGGCCTTCTACGCCTACTCGGTGAACACACTGACGCTGCCGGCCGATCTGGTGCCCTCGCGCCTGGTGGCGAGCGTGAGCGGACTGTCAGGCATGGGAGCGGGGATCGGCAGCGTCTGTTTTACGTTCGCCGTGGGCCGTATCGCCGACTCCTTCTCGTTCACGCCGGTATTCTTTCTCGTGGGACTTCTGCCGCTGCTATCGCTGGTGATGCTGTTCTTCGTCACGGGGCGGATTCACCGGGTGATCGAAGAGTGAAGGTCCAGTGCCGGCAGGCCCGAACCGGACTCTCTTCTCAGCGGAAGGCGCCCAAGAGGCGGCGGAAGAGGCCGCGTTTTTTTTGCTTGCTCGCTTGGGCCCGCGCTACGGCAACCCGTTTCCGGATCTCTTCCGGCTCTACTTTTTCGAGGACGGCGGCGAGGGCAGGCTGGTTCAGCCTCCAGACTGTGATGCCCCCTCTGGCATCGAGCGCCGCCACCCGGTGGGCGTCTTCGGAGATGGCGACCGCGATGACTTCGGCGGGTACGGCCTGCAAGGCGATCTGGGCGCCGGAAAGCGGTTCCCAGACGCTGACGGTGCGGCCCGCCGCGGCCGCCGCGACGCAGCGGCCAGTGGGTGGGCAAGCGAGGTCATGAAACGTCGCTTTTGTTTCGACGGCCCCGACTGGGAGCCGCGCCGGGAGGAACCACAACCAGCAACCTTTATCCCCCGCCGCCGCCAGCAGTCCTCCTTGGGCACGGATCTCGACGGTTCCATTGTTTCCTGCGGGGAACAGCATCCTCAGCGGCTTGTTGCGCCGGGTTCCCCAGACCAGCAACTGGCCCGGCGTGGCGGCGACCACGTGGCCGGAACGCGGTTCGTAGGCAATCGAGACGGCCGGTTTTCGCGGTGTCCTCCACTTGGCGCGGAGCAGACGGAAGCCGGAGGGTTCACGGCGCCACATCCGGATGCTGCGGTCGCGGAAAGCGGCGACGAGGGTTTTCCCCGCCGGGTCCAGATCCAGGGCCGTAACAGGCGAGGTCAGCGCGATCGTCGCAACTTCTCGCCGCTCCGGGAGGTTCCAGATACGGATCGCCCCGGCGAAGTCGCCGCTCACGAGCCACTTGCCGGTGGCGGCGAGGGCGACCGCCGTCACTGGAGCATTCGCCGCCCCGAGTTCGATCACCGCCCCGGGCTCACTCACTTGGAAGACGTGCACCAGGGGACCGCCGAAGACCGCGACCCGGCGGCCGCTGCGGTCCAACACCAGATGCTTCCCGTCCGGGGGAGCCGAAAGCGTCCGCTCCTCGATCAAGGCCGGGACGAGCGGGGGAGGGGGCGCCGGAGGTTCTACCGGTGGTTGGGGAGGCGGTTGGGGTGTCGCTACGGCGAGGACGGAATCACTGGGTTCCTTGGTGGGCGCCGCTTCCTCGGCCGGCTTGGGCTTCACCGAAGCCATTGCTTTCCTCTTCGGGCGCCGGCGCGCACGGGGCCTGGGCGGCTTCTCGGGCTCTGGCGGGGGTGGAGTCTTTTCGTAAGCGAAATCCGGGGGAGGGACATCGATCCGTACCAGTGGAGGCGGAGGAACCGGTGGGGCCTTGACCCCCGGCCAGCGCGATAGGCTAACCGTGGCGGTGGTTAGGATCCCCGCCAGGGTGGCGGCGATGGCCGTCCACACTTGCTTGCGGAGCCTTCTCCGGGTGACGGCGGGGGCCGATGCTTCCACACGCACCTTTGCTGCTCGGCGCGGCACTTTTTCCAGCATGCGCCGGAATTCGCCGGCTGACTGAATGCGCTGTTCCGGGTTCTTGCGCAAGGCCGCCAGCACCAGGTCGTTCAGCATGGGCGGCAGATCCTCGACATATTGGGACGGCGGCTCCGGCATGTGCTCGACGTGGGCTTTCATCAGCTCGAAGTCGCTCTGGGCGGTGAAGGGCGGCTGCCCGGTGACCATCTCATAGATGACTGCCCCCAGCGAGTAGAGGTCGCTTTGAGGCCCGATGTCACTGCGGGCGAGCACCTGCTCCGGGGAGACATACCAGAGCGAGCCCAGGACCGCGGTCGTTCGTGTGCTCTGTCCGTGAGCCCCCACCAGCGTTTTGGCAAGGCCGAAGTCGGTCAGCTTGACGGTGCCGTCTTTCGTCACCAGGATGTTCTCTGGTTTGATGTCCCGGTGGATCATTCCTTGCTCGTGCGCATAAGCGAGCCCGTCGAGCGCCTGGTGTGCGATCTCGAGGACCGTGTCGAGTTTCAGTGGGCCGGATTTCAGAATCTCCCGAAGGTTGCGCCCTTCGACGTACTCCATCGCCATTGCCAGGCGTTCGGAAACTCGAAAGGCGTTGTACACGGCGGCGATGTTGGGATGCTGGAGGCTGGCCTGCAGGCGGATCTCACGCAGGAACCGCTCTTCTTCTTCGGGAGAATAGGCTCGGCCTGGGTGCAGGATCTTGAGCGCTTCGACACGGCCTGTGAGGCGGTGCCGGACCTGATAGACTTCTCCGGCGGCGCCGGAACCGAGCAGCGCAATGATCTCATAGTCGCCCAGACGCGCCCCTTTCGGCCAGGCCATAACCTTTTGATCGGCCGGGAGATCGGTTTTGCTTAGGTGTTGCGGCCGGCGAGGCCGCCGGGCGGAGGCGCCGCCGGGGCGGCCAGGCTACGCACTTGCTCGATGAGTAAGTCCAGGAAAGCGCGGGTGGCGCGGCTCAACTGTTTCTTGCGGCGGTGGATGATACCCAAAGGACGGTAGAGGCCCGGCGACTTCAGCGGGATTCCAACCAGCTTCTCCTGCGCCAGGTCTTCCTGGATGACCGGCTCAGGCAGCAGGCTCACGCCCGAACCCAGGGCTACGGCCTCCTTGATCATCACGACGTTGTCAAAATGCATGACGGTCCGGGGTTCGACGCCGTGGCTGCGAAGGTACCGGCGGATCTCCCGGGCGATGGGCAGGTCGTCATCGAAGGCGATGAACTCGCGGCCGTGCAGCTCCCGGGGGTCGAGAAACGTGTTGAACGCCAACGGGTCTTCCGGCCGCGTGACGACCAGCATGACCTCCTTTCGCCACGGAAGGACCTCCAGCTCGCGGCTCGCCTCCGGATAGCTGACGATGCCCAGATCGGCGGCGTCGGAAAGCACCGCTTCGTAGACCCGCTCGGGCCGCAGGTATTCGACGTCGAGCTGGACCTCGGGGTAGCGGTGCTGAAACTCCCGCGCCCACTTGGAAACTTCGGCCAATCCGACCGAGTAGATCGATGCAACCCGAACAATCCCTTCGATGCGGCTGCGAAGGCGCTCAATGGCCGTGTCGAACTCCTCTTTGCGGCGCAGCACGTCGCGACAGAACTCAAAGTAGAGACGCCCGGCCGGTGTCAGTTCGATCGGGCGCCGGCTCCGGTCGATCAGCGGGACGCCGAAGAGCCGCTCGAGCTCCTGAATGTGCTGGCTCGCGGCCGACTGGCTGACCCGGTTCGCTCGGGCGCCTTGGGTGATGCTACGGCGGCTGGCGATGTCCCTGAAGAGTTTCAGGTGGGCGAGGTCCACACAGCCAGTGTACCATAAGACTCTCTTATGCGGACGCCTCTGCCGTATTCTCTTGCGCTAATGTAAGGCGCGTGCTATACTGCAGGGAGCCGCGGCGTTGTCGAGCGGTACGCTGCGGCTCGAGTGCGTGGCCGCCTGCGGCGTTTGCGGGAGTCGTTTCCCGGAGCGCACCCACCTGCCCCAGGGGCGGCCGCCCGGCCCGTTGCGGGCCGGGGGCTTCCAGCACGGAGGCCGGCGCAGCCGGCCGGACAGGACCATTGAGAATATGAAGAACGGACAAAGGAACGCAGTGTCGATCGGCTCCTTGTACGCAGCGCGTTATTGCTCCCTGCCGGAGAACCAGGGCCTATACCGGCGCGAACTCGAGAGGGACAACTGCGGGATTGGGTTCGTGGCGAACATCAAGGGCGAGAAGTCCCACGAGATCATCCGCAAAGGCATCCAGGTACTGATCAACCTGACGCACCGGGGCGCCTGCGGGTGCGATCCCGACACGGGCGACGGCGCGGGGGTCCTGATCCAGATTCCGCACGACTACTTCGCCAAAGAATGCACACGGCTGGGTTTCACGCTGCCACCTCCGGGCGCTTACGGTGTCGGCATGGTCTTCCTGCCGATGCGCAAGGATTCCCGGCTGGCCTGCGAAGGGGAATTTGAACGTATCGTTCAGGAAGAAGGCCTCGAGGTGCTCGGGTGGCGCGAGACGCCTGTCGATCCCACTGTAATCGGCTGGCTCGCCAGGGCTTCACAGCCTTATATCGAGCAGGTCTTCGTTCGGGGAGCCGGCGAGATGACCCAGGACCAGTTGGAGCGCAAGCTCTACGTGGTTCTGAAGCGGGTTCAGCGGGCTATTCAAGAGTCGGAAATCAAAGATAAGGAGGGCTTCTATATTGCCTCCCTTTCCACCAAGACCATCGTTTACAAAGGTCTCTTGCTGGCGCCGCAAATCGAGCGGTTTTATCTGGATTTGGCCAACGCCGAGGTGGTGAGCGCCTTGGCGTTGGTGCACCAGCGCTTCTCGACGAACACATTTCCGACCTGGCCCCTGGCGCACCCGTACCGCTACATTTGCCACAACGGCGAGATCAATACCCTACGCGGCAACATCAACTGGATGAACGCCCGCGAGGCGGTGCTCGAAAGCGATCTCTTCGGCGACGATCTCAAGAAGCTCTTCCCCACCATCACCCCCGGCCTGAGCGATTCGGCGAGCCTGGACAACGCCGTCCAGCTTCTGCACCTGGCGGGCCGGAGCCTGCCGCACGTAATGGCCATGCTGATCCCGGAAGCGTGGGACCACGACAAGACCATGAGCGACGAGAAGAAGGCCTTCTATGAGTACCACGCCTCGCTCATGGAGCCCTGGGACGGGCCGGCGGCAATCGCCTTCACCGATGGTACGGTGATCGGGGCCACGCTCGACCGCAACGGGCTGCGGCCGGCGCGCTACGTGGTGACGCACGACGATCTGCTGATCATGGCCTCGGAAGCCGGCGTCCTGCCGGTGAAGCCGGAGAACGTGAAGTTCAAGGGCCGTCTGCAGCCCGGCAAGATGCTCCTGGCGGACTTGAGCCAGGGCCGGCTGATCCCGGACGACGAGGTCAAGCACCAGTTGGCGACGCGGCGTCCGTATCGCCAATGGCTCAAAGAGAACCAAGTGACCCTGGGCGACCTGCCGGCGCCGCCGCGGTGGCATCCGCCGGACTTCGACACGATCCTGCGACGCCAGCGGGTCTTCGGCTACACGGACGAGGACTTACGGCAGATCCTGGCGCCCATGGCTATCAAAGGCGTAGACCCGGTGGGCTCGATGGGCAACGACACGCCGCTCGCTTGCCTCTCGGACCGGCCTCAGCCGCTGTTCAACTACTTCAAGCAGCTCTTCGCCCAGGTGACCAATCCGGCCATCGACCCGATCCGGGAAGAGACCGTGATGAGCCTGTGCAGCTACATCGGCACCGAGCGCAACATCCTGGCCGAGACGCCGCAGCACTGCCACACGCTGAAGCTGCCCCATCCGATCCTGACAAACTATGACCTCGAAAAGCTGCGGCGGGTGAGTTGGGGCGAGTTCCTGGCCACGACGCTGATGGCCGTCTTCCGCGCCGACGGCGGCGAGAAGGAACTGCGGCGGGCGATCGACGCGCTGTGCCGCCGGGCCTCGTGGGCCATCAAGAGCGGCTACACGCTGCTGATCCTTTCCGACCGCGCCGTGGACGAGAACTACGCCCCGATCCCGAGCCTGCTGGCGCTCTCGGCGGTGCATCATCACCTGATCCGGGAAGGGACGCGGACGCAGGTGGCGCTGATCGTCGAAAGCGGCGAGCCCCGCGAGGTGCAGCACTTCTGCCTGCTCATCGGCTACGGGGCGAGCGCGGTGAATCCATACCTGGCCATCGAGACATTGGAGCAAATGGTGCGGCAAGGCCAGCTCGGCGAGGACGTCGTCTTCGAGCAGGCTCTGGACAACTATATCCGGGCAGTCAATAAGGGGCTGCTGAAAGTCTTCTCCAAGATGGGGATCTCGACGCTGCAGAGCTACCGCGGGGCCCAGATCTTCGAGGCCATCGGCCTGAACCGGGAGGTGGTGGACCGCTACTTCACCGGCACCGCCTCGCGCATCGAGGGCGTCGGGCTCGACGTGCTGGCCCAGGAGGCCCGCATGAAGCACGAGCACGCCTACGAGCCGATCACCGAGTACGATACCGAGCTGGCCGTGGGCGGCAACCTATCGTGGCGGGTCCGAGGCGAGTATCACCTCAACAACCCGATCTCGATCGCCAAACTGCAGCACTCGGTGCGGCAGAAGAGCTGGGAGACTTACAAAGAGTTCGCCCAAACGATCAACGACCAGAGCAAGCAACTCTGCACGCTGCGGGGGTTGCTCGAATTCATCCCGGCCCGGAAACCGATTCCCATCGAGGAGGTCGAGCCGGCCGCGGAGATCGTCAAGCGCTTCTGCACCGGGGCGATGAGTTTCGGCTCCATCAGCAAAGAGGCGCATGAGACGCTGGCCATCGCCATGAACCGCATGGGCGCCAGGTCGAACACCGGCGAGGGCGGCGAGGACGAGGAGCGGTTCCGTGACGAGCGGCGGAGCGCGATCAAGCAGGTGGCGTCGGGCCGCTTCGGTGTCACGGCCAACTACTTGGTGAACGCCGACGAGCTGCAGATCAAGATCGCCCAGGGCGCCAAGCCGGGCGAAGGCGGCCAGTTGCCCGGCCACAAGGTGAGCGAGCAGATCGCGCGGGTGCGGCACTCGATTCCGGGCGTGGGGCTGATTTCGCCGCCGCCGCACCACGACATCTACTCGATCGAGGACCTGGCGCAACTCATCTACGACCTGAAGAACGTCAATCCGCGGGCGCGGATCTCGGTGAAGCTGGTGGCCGAGGTCGGCGTAGGGATCGTCGCCGCGGGCGTGGCCAAGGCCCATGCCGACGTGGTGCTGATCTCCGGCTACGACGGCGGCACCGGCGCCTCGCCGATCACTTCGATCCGGCACGCCGGCATCCCGTGGGAGCTGGGGCTGGCCGAGACGCAGCAGGTGCTGGTGATGAACGACCTGCGAAGCCGGATCATCGTGCAGACCGACGGCAAGCTCATGACCGGCCGGGACGTGGCCATCGCGGCGCTGCTCGGGGCCGAGGAGTTCGGCTTCTCGACGGCCCCGCTGATCGCCATGGGCTGCGTGATGATGCGCAAGTGCCACCTGAATACCTGCCCGGTGGGCATCGCCACCCAGGACGAGCGCCT
Source organism: Solibacteraceae bacterium (assembly GCA_026984795.1). Classification (GTDB taxonomy): domain Bacteria; phylum Acidobacteriota; class Terriglobia; order Bryobacterales; family Bryobacteraceae; genus JALSRK01. The sequence continues at coordinate 129,267 of JALSRK010000051.1, forward strand.
GCGCAGGAAGTTCGCCGGCGTGCCCGAGCACGTCATCAACTACTTCTTCTTCGTGGCCGAGGAGGTGCGCGAGTACATGGCCCTGATGGGCTTCCGCACCATGGACGAGATGATCGGCAGGGTGGACAAGCTGGACGCCCGCAACGCCGACTATCACTGGAAAGCGCGGGGCCTGGACTTCTCCTCGATCCTGCACTTGCCGAACGTGCCGAAGCGGGTGGGCCGGCGGAAGCTGAAGCCGCAGGACCACGGTCTCGAGCAGGCGCTCGACCACAAGCTGATCGATCTGGCCCGGGACGCCATCGAGAACAAGACGCCGGTGGAGTTCAAGCTGCCGATCCGCAACGTGCACCGGACGGTGGGCACGATGCTCAGCGGCGAGATCGCCCGGCGGTACGGCTCCGAGGGACTGCCCGAGGACACGATCAAGTTCCACTTCACCGGCTCGGCGGGCCAGAGCTTCGGCGCCTTCCTGGCCAAGGGCGTCACGCTGACGCTCGAAGGCGACACGAACGACTACGCCGGCAAGGGGCTCTCCGGCGGCAAGATCATCGTCTACCCGCCGAAGCAGTCCACCTTCGTGCCGGAGGAGAACATCATCGTCGGCAACGTGGTGCTCTACGGGGCCACCTCGGGTGAGGCCTACTTCAACGGCATGGCCGGCGAGCGTTTCTGCGTGCGCAACTCCGGCGCCACGGCGGTAGTGGAGAGCGTGGGCGACCACGGCTGCGAGTACATGACGAAGGGCCTGGCGGTGGTCCTCGGCCGTACGGGACGGAACTTCGCCGCGGGCATGAGCGGCGGCATCGCTTTCGTGCTGGACGAGGACGGCTCGTTCCGCGAGGTGAACTGCAACACCTCGATGGTGGATCTCGAGCCGGTGGTGGATCCGGTGGACATCCAGGCCTTGAAGACGCTCATCGAGCGGCACATGAACTACACCGGCAGCGCCCGGGCTCAGTGGATCCTCGAGAACTGGGAGTCGATGCTGCCGCTGTTCGTCAAGGTGTTCCCGCACGAGTACAAGCGGGTGCTGGGAGTGCCGCGGAGCGCGGCCGGCGAGGCGGTTCCGCTCGGAGAAGGGAAGCGGCCCTTCGAGCTGATGCGGTTCGCTTCCGAGATCGCCGACGCCGGCATGGTGGCCGGAGACTGACGGGGGACGAGAAAGCGTATGGGCAAGATCACGGGCTTCATGGAGTATCAGCGCGAGGTGCCGGACCGGCGTCCGGTGGCCGAGCGCATCAACGACTACTTCGAGGTCTATCAGCCGTACGACGAGGACCGCGTGCGCCGGCAGGGCGCCCGGTGCATGGACTGCGGCGTTCCCTTCTGCCACACCGGCTGTCCGCTGAACAACATCATTCCGGACTGGAACGATCTGGTCTACCGCGGCCGCTGGAAGGAGGCCATCCGGGTGCTGCACGCGACGAACAACTTCCCGGAGTTCACCGGCCGCGTCTGCCCGGCTCCGTGCGAGGCCGCGTGCGTGCTGGGCATCAACGAGCCGCCGGTCTCGATCAAGTGGATCGAGCGGACGATCATCGACCACGCGTTCCGCGAAGGCTGGATCAAGCCCGAGCCTCCCGAGGTCAAGACGGGCAAGCGGGTTGCGATCGTCGGCTCGGGGCCGGCCGGGCTGGCGGCGGCGCAGCAGTTGGCCCGGGTAGGCCATTCGGTGACGGTCTTCGAGAAGGCCGACCGCGTCGGCGGGTTGCTGCGCTACGGCATCCCCGACTTCAAGATGCAGAAGGACCTGATCGACCGCCGCATCGAGCAGATGACGGCCGAGGGGGTCCGGTTCCAGACCCGCGCCCACGTGGGCGGCAACGTGCCTGTCGAGGACCTGCGCAAGGAGTTCGACGCGATCCTGCTGGCGGGCGGGGCCGAGCAGCCGCGGGATCTGCGGGTGCCGGGGCGCGAGCTGAAGGGCATCCACTTCGCCATGGACTTCCTGCCGCAACAGAACAAGCGGGTGGCGGGGGACCCGGACGTCGTTGTCGACCCGACGCGGTGGAAGGAGCCGATTCTGGCCACCGGCAAGCGCGTGGTGATCATCGGCGGCGGCGACACCGGGGCCGACTGCCTGGGTACCTGCATCCGGCAGAAAGCGAAATCGGTGACCCAGCTCGAGATCATGCCCAAGCCGCCGGAGCAGCGCTCCGAGAGGACGCCGTGGCCGATGTGGCCGTATCAGCTCCGGGTGGAGACTTCGCACGAAGAGGGCGGCGTGCGCGAATGGTCGGTAGCCACGACGAAGTTCACCGGCGACGAAGAGGGCAATGTCAAGCTCCTGCACGCGGTGCGCGTGGGGCCGCCGCCTGAGTTCCGCCCGGTTCCGGGTTCGGAGTTCACCATCGAATGCGACCTGGTGCTGCTGGCGATGGGTTTCACCGGTCCGGTGCGCAACGGCATGGTGGAGCGGCTCGGCCTGGAGCTGGACAAGCGGGGCAACGTGAAGGCCGAGGATCATCACAGCTCGGTTCGTGGTGTCTTCGCCGCCGGCGACATGCGGCGGGGCCAGTCGCTGGTGGTCTACGCCATCGCCGAAGGGCGGCAGGCGGCGCGGGCCATCGACCAGTGGCTGATGGGCCGGACCATATTGAAGTAGAGCCACTAGGTAAGGGGCGGGCGGTCATCTGGCCCGGTTTGCCGTCTTCGCCACCAGCTCGATGACCCGCTGAGCATTCCGCTTCCACAAGAAACCCCGGCGCTCGATGGCCGCCGCCGCGGCTTGCCCCATCCGGTGGCGCAATTCTTCATCCTCCACGAGCCGTTCCAGCGCGCCCGCCAGGGAAGCGGCCGATCCGGGGGTGAAGAGCAGGCCTTCGGAGCCGTCTTCGATCAGGTCTCTCAGGTTGGGCTGATCCGGGGCGGCGACGGGCTTGCCCGCGGCCAGGTACTCGATCACCTTCATCGGACAGCAGTACTCGTTGGCGGCCGGCTGGACGGCGATGTCGAACAGGGCGACGTGGCGGGCGACTTCGCGGTGAGGCAGCGGTCCGGTGAACCGGACGAGACTCTCCACGCCCAGGCGGGCCGCCTGCTCCTTCAACCGCGGCGTCTCCGGTCCGCCGCCAACGAGCAGGACGGCGGCCTTTTCGCGGAGCAGCCGGCTGGAGGCGAGGGCCTCGATGAGCAGATCGATCCGGTGCCAGTCGCGGAACCATCCGACGAAGCCGGCGACGGCCCGGCCCTTCAAGCCGAGGCGTTCCTTGAGCTCCGGGTCGGCCGGAAGGGGGTGGAAGCGCTGGGGATCCACGCCGTTCGGGATCACCGTGATCTTCTCGCGGCGGACGCCCATCCCGACGAGGATGTCGCGCAGGGGACTAGAGACGGCGATGACGTGGGTAGCGGCGTTGGCCACGCGGCGCTCGGCCCACCGGGCGAGGCCGTGCCAGTGGATGGCGCGGTCGCGGGCCTGTTCGAGCGCCAGTGGGGAGTTGACTTCCAGGACGACGGGGATTCCGAAGAACTTGCCGGCCAGGACGCCGGCGAAATTGAACAGGGCGTGGCGCTCGTAGAGGAAATCCGGCCTCCGGCGCCGGATGCGGCGGACGAGCATCGGGAGGCCGCCGAAGTTGTAGGCGATCTGGACGGCTTCGGAAGCCAGGGGAAGGCGCCGGACGAAGCGCTGCCAGGCGGCTTCGCCGGCGTCGCGCTCGGGATTGTCGAGTTCCGTTTCGGCGGGTACCAGGGCCGCTTCCTCGACCTCGTGGCCGAGGGCTTCGAAGGCCCGCATCATCTCTAATATGTGAATGCGCTGAGCGTCGGTGGCCCTCGTGCGGTGGTGGTAGAGGATGAGCATTCCTTAGAAACACCATGATGGCAGAGAGGGCGGGCGGGAATGCTTCGGCAAGCCGCCGCGGTAGACTGGTTCGGTTATGGAGCAAGCGAATCCTTTTTCCCTGGCTGGCAAGCGTGCCTTCGTGGCTGGGGCGAGCCGGGGCATCGGGCTGGCGATCGCCCGGGAGCTGGCCAGGGCCGGCGCGCACACGATCCTGGCGGCCCGCTCCATGGACGCGCTCGAGCGTGCGGTGGAGGAGATCCGCCGCGAAGGGGGCTCGGCCGAGGCGGTGCATCTGGACGTCACCGATCCGGAATCCATCCGCGAGGCGGCCCGGAAGGCGGGCGAGGTGCACATCTTGCATGCCGTGTCGGGGATGAACATCCGCAAAGATTTCCTCACCTACACCCGGCAGGAGTACGAGCAGATCATGAACACGAACCTGCACGGGATCGTCGAGCTGGTGAAGCGGGTGGGCGAGGGGATGATCGCCCGGGGCCGAGGGGGCAAGGTGGTGCTGATCGGCAGCCTGATGTCGCTGGTGGGGCTGCCGTATTTGACGGTCTACGCCATGACCAAGAGCGCCCTGGCGGGACTCACCCGGACGCTGGCCGCTGAGTGGGCTCGCCACGGGATTCAGGTCAACTGCATCGCCCCCGGCTTCATCGTCACCGACTTGAACCGCGCCATTTGGGAGCGGCAGGAGAACCTCAACTGGCTCAAGGGGGTGCAGGCGATTCCGACGCCCGGCAGACCGGAAGACATCGCGCCCACGGCGGTGCTGCTGAGTGGTCCGGGCTCAGATTTCATCACCGGGCAGGTGATCGCGATCGATGGCGGGTACACGACTACCGCCGTGTGGCCCTTCGAGCCCTGACTGGGGTTCGTGTGGGGGAGGGGGCCGTACCAGCGGCACGCACTACCCCCGGCGTGGGAATTCGTGTATTATGAATGTGCTGCAGGTTGCTGCAGCGGCAAAGCCGACTGAGGCTGTCAATGGCGGCACGGAAACCCACCTCCCCGCAGCTTACCCGTCTACCCCCACTAGGCCAGCATCGCTGCCGGAATGGCGTTTCGCTTGAACAGATCGCGGAAGAAACCAAGATTAGTATCCGTTTTCTGCGGGCCATCGAGGCAGAGCGGTTCGACGAGCTTCCCGGAGGGATCTTCGCACGCAGTTACATCCGGCAGTACGCGGCGGCAATCGGATTTGACGAGGACGAACTACTGCGGCGCTACCGCGAGGCAACGGGGGAGAACGGCCAGCGCCAAGGGACTGCGCCGCGGAAAGCAGCGGTACGCGACGCACCGCCGAGGCATCGTGAGGCGTCTTTCTGGATGCGTTTTCTCAGTGCGTTCCGGTTCCTGTCTTAGCCTTGTTCTCGCTTTAGCGCTTTTGCCCTCCCTGGTTGTGTCTGCTGCCTCCATCTCCGGATTGGTGGTAGAGAACGCTACCGGCCGGCCTCTGGCCCGTACAAGAGTGTCCCTCCAAGCCCGCCGGACCGCCCACCCGGCTTCGAGACTCCAGGTGCTGACTGGTTCCCGGGGGGAATTTCAATTTGCCAACCTGCCGGCGGGAACATACTTTCTAAGAGCTGAACGGACCGGCTTTGCGCGCCTGGACTACGGCCAGAAAGGATATGGAGAGCCGGGGACGCCGATCGTACTGGAAGAGTCGGGGAGTTTCTCGGCCGTGTTGCGGCTGAAACGGCTGGGAGTCATCACTGGGGCGGTGGTGGACGAGAACCAAGTGGGCCTGCCCGGAGTGGCGGTACTCGCCTACCGTGTTGGACGGACCTGGAAGACGGTGGCCACGGCCCAGACCGACGACCGGGGCGTCTATCGTCTCAGTGGGTTGGCCCCGGGGCGGTATGTGGTGAGGACTGCGGCATTTCATCTGGAAGGGGGTGTGGGCTTGTTGCCCACCTACTACGAATCAGCGGTCAGCGCCACCCGGGCGAGAGTGATCCCGGTCGGCCTGGACCAGGAGGTCAGCGGCGTGGACCTCCAACCGCGACCGGGACGCCTGGCGCGGCTTGGGGGGCGCCTGGTAGGCGGATCGGCGCAGGAGGTGATCCTGGCGACGGAGACAGGACCACGGCGGACCCGGGTCCGCGAAGGCGGCCGTTTCGACTTCGGCCAGCTCGAACCGGGGCGCTATGCGCTGATCGTCGAGCCAGAGGCTGCCGGCGGGCGGGCTGGGGCGTTCGCAGAGGTTCAGCTTGGCGCAACGGACCTGGAGGTGGCCCTGCGGCTCGGACCCGCTCCGACCTTGCGCGTGGATTGCATCACCGACCGCGGCGCTCGCTTGGGCGATGGGACGATTTCCGTCTTCGTGCGCCGGGCGGGTTTCGGGGGAGCGGGCAAAAGGGTGCGTTGCGGGGTGAGGACCGAGATCGGACCAGGCGACTGGGAGATAGCGGTAGCCCCGCCGCTACGCTATTACATCGCCGCTATCCTCGATACCGAGCGGGGAGGACAGGCGCGGCGGTTCCGGATCGAGCCTGGCGAGGCTCTGTCGGTCACGGTGCTCGTAGGTACGCGGCCTTCGACCCTGAAAGGCACGGTGACGCTGGACGGAGCCGCAGCCGTAGGGGCGCCGGTCTTCCTGCGGGCCGCCGACGCCGACCTGGCCGTGCGGCTGGGCGGGCTGCGCGCGGTGCGCACGGGGCCGGAAGGCGAGTACGCCTTCTCCGGCTTGCCGCCGGGCCGATACGAGGTGATCAGCTCTTACCAGGTACGTGAGGGGGAACCCGAGACATGGCCGCCGGGCAGGGCTACGGTGGTGGAGCTGGGCGAGGGGCAGGAAGTCGAGCGTGATCTTGAGGTTACAGAGATCCGCTGAGGCGGGCCGATTTTTTCCTCAAGAATCCTGGCCGCGGTCCGATAAGCAGAGTCGGGCGGCGGGCGTGCTGCTCTAAGGTAGCAAAGGTGGCCGATGAAGGTGAATGATCCGAACCTGGCCGGGGCCGGTCAGAGCCGCGTTGGTGGCGCCGGAGTCGAACGGTCCTCGCAACTGGACGCCATAAGCCGGCCAGACGGTCGGCGGCGCGGCGGTGTGAGCGGCGTTCCGACCGACCGGGTGTCGCTGTCGGCGCTGAGTGCGCGACTGCAGGAGCTGAGGGCCGAGCCGCCGGGGCACGCCGCCCGGCTGGAGAAGCTGGGTGGGGAGGTCGCGGCGGGCCGTTACCAGGTGGACGCGGTGGAGTTGAGCCGACGGCTGGTGGAAGCGTCCTTGCGGCCCAAGGAGTGAGATGACCGGGAAACGGGCGGCGCCGCGGGAAACGCTGGAGTGGCTGGCAGCGGTGTTGGGTGAATTAGAGGAGGCCTTGGTGCGACCGGACGTCCGGGGGTTGGAGGCGGCGCTGGGGCGGCTGGAGCCGATCGCCGGGGTACTGGGGGAAGAGATCGAACGGGAAGTCTCGGCGGCGGCCCGCCCGGAGGCGGCGCGGCAGGAGGTGGAGGCGCTGATCCAGAGGGTGGGCGATCTGGCGGCGCTGGCGGGCCAGGCGGCGGTCTTCTACGAACGGGCCGCGGTGCAATTGGCGGGGGCTCTGGGAACCTACGCGGCGGACGGGAGCGTCGGCGCGGTGTCGCCACCGTCACTTCGCTGGAAGGCTGACCCGGCGTGCGGCTCACGTCCCGGGAGGCGACCTGATGGGGAACCTGCTTGCATCCTTGAGAACAGCGGCCAACTCGATGAAGGCCTTTGAAAAGGCGTTGGCCGTGGTTCAGAACAACGTCACGAATGCCTCCACACCCGGCTATGCCAAACAGCAGGTCGATTTCGTGGCGCTGCGGTTTCAACCGGAGTTGGGGATCGCCGGCGGCGTGGCGGCGGGCGGGCTCGTTTCCGGCCGCGACCGCTTCTCTGAACAGTCCGTGCAGCGCCAGGCCGGACAGTTGGGGAGCCGCTCGGCGCTGGCGGCCGCTTTGAGTGAGGTCGAGCCGGTGTTCGATATCGCGTCCGGCTCGGGCATTGCGGCGGCGCTAGACGATTTCTACGCCTCTTTTTCTTCGCTCAGCGTGACGCCGAACAGCATTCCGGCGCGGGAGGCGGTGATCCGGAGCGCCAGGGATCTCGCCGGGACATTCCAGTTTACGGCCGCGACGCTGGCCCGTAGCGGAGACAACGCGCGCCAGGAGATCAGCGGTGTGCTGCGGGAGATCAGCCGGATCGGTGCGGACATCCGGGACTTGAACGTCGAGATCCGTAAGGACTACCGGAACCGGTCCGACGCCGGTCTCGAGGCCCGCATGTACAGCGCCCTGGAAGAGTTGAGCCGGCTGGTGGACTTCACGGCGCTGAAGCAGGAGGATGGCACTTACACTGTTCTCGCCGGCGGCCAGATCCCCCTGGTCATCGGCGACCGGCGGTTCGATCTGACCGCCGATATGAGCAGCGAACAGGTTGTGGTGCGGGATTTCGATGGGCGCGACGTGACGGCCACGATCCAGCAAGGACGCCTGGCGGGAATGCTCGACTTCGTCAACCGACGGCTGTCGTCGTACAAAGAAGACCTGGACCGCCTGGCTTCCGGGTTGGCGGACCGTGTCAATGGCCTTCTGGCCGGCGGAGTGGATCTGAACGGCGTGCCTCCCACGGTGGACCTGTTCGACTACGAGGCGGCCGCTGGGGCGGCATCCACGCTCCAGGTCACCGGCATTCAGCCCGAGCAGATCGCGGCGGCGCTGCCGGGCGCGCCGGGAGGCAACGGAAACGCGCTGCTGCTGGCCGGGCTGGCCACCTCGCCCGAAATCGACGGCTCGACCTTCATGGAGTTCTTCGGGGGGCTGAGCGGCAGGGTCGGGGCGGACATCCGCGCCGCCCAGGACGACGAGCGCACCGCATCGCTGTTGCTCTCCCAGGCTCGGAACTTGCGTGACCAGGTCTCGGCGGTGGATTTGAACGAGGAGGCGGCCACGATGGTCGAGTATCAGCGTGCCTACGAAGCATCGGCACGATTGATTCGGGTCATCGACGAGCTGACCGACACGATGATGGGGATTCTCAGATAGGAGGTGAAGCCGTGATTCGCCGATTGGACGCCGCGACCGACGCGCTCCTCACCGATCTCGCCGAGATTACCCGTCGGGTGGAAATGGCCCAGCGGGAACTGGGCACTGGCCGCCGGGTAAACCGGCCCTCGGATGCGCCGGATGAGATCAGTCGGCTGCTTCAGGTGCGTTCCGAGCTGGCGCAGACCGAGCAGATTCGCTCGAACCTCGGGCGGGTCAAGACCGAGGTGGACACTGCGGAACAGGCCCTTCAGGATGCGGTGCGGGTGCTCGACCGGGCGGCGGTGCTCGGCGCTCAGGGGGTGAACGGAACCACCACGCCCGAACAGCGGCGGATGATCGCCGAAGAGGTGGAGACCCTGTTGACTCAAATGGTGGGACTCGCCCGGTCGCGCGTCGAAGCCCGGTACATCTTCAGCGGCGACGCCGACTCCCAGGCGCCGTACACCATCGATCTGTCTCTCGACGATCCGGTCAGCGATTACCTCGGCGGACCCACCTCTCGGGAGATCCAGCATCCGGCGGGAACCACGTTTCCCGTTGCCAGGACGGCCGAAGAGATTTTCGACAACTCCGACCCGCAGAAGAATGTCTTCCAATCCATCAACAATCTTCGTCTGGCGTTACGGAACAACGACGACACGGCAATCGGGGCGGCGCTGGAGCAAATCGAAAGCGCCTCGTCATACTTGAACGAGCAGCTCGCTTATTACGGGGCCGTTCAGAATCAGGTGACGCAAGCCCTGGACTTCGCTCACAAGCACGAGCTCCGGCTCAAGAGCCGTATCAGCGCCATCCAGGATGCCGACATCGCCGAAGCCATACTGGAGCTGAACCAGGCGACCTATCAGCGGGAGGTCGCCCTGGCGTCGAAGTCGCGCGTCCAGAAGATCAGTTTGTTCGACTTCCTCGGCTAAGGTCGGAGTTCGGCCTCGCTTGCCTCTCCCGGGGGATACTGAGCCGACGCCGGCTGGGAGCAAACGCGCGGGGAGGTTTCACCTCGGCGTTTCGCTGAGGCGCCGGTAATAGTCAGCCACTGCGTCGGCATAGCCCGGAGGCACCGGCAGGCTCAGCATGCTCTTGACCTGAGCCTCCTCGCCGCCTTCGATCTTACGGCGCAGCCGAAGCTCCAGTTGCTCCAGTCCCGGCAGCACCTGGGCGCGCAGCTTCTCGACCAGTTCGGGGTTGCCGGGGAACCGGCTGGGATCGAGCCGCCGCATCTGCTGAATGAGTTCAGCGATTTCGGCGGAGACTTCCGGATTGTCCCGCACTTGTCCCCGGAGCCGCGTCAGGTCGCGGAGTCCCTGGCGATAGCCGCGTTCAAGAGCGCGAACCTCCTCGGGCGAGAGCGGTCGAGCGGGCAGATTGGGGCGGCGCTCCCCCGTGTTCATGGCCGAGAACGTCCGGCCGGGTCCGCCGCCGGCGCCTGGCGGCAGACTTGGCGTCATGGGCGTTCCCCGTCCACGGCCCGCCTGCGATCCGGGCTGATTCCCAACTCGGCCCGCCCCCTGGCGCTGGCCCGGGGTTTGGCCTTGGGAGAAGGAAGCGGCGCCTTGCCGCTGGCCTTGTCTCTGCCCCGGAGACCGGCCCAGCCGCTCGAACTCTCTTCGAAGCCTCTCGACGCGGGAAAGCGCTTCCTCCAGACCTTCGTTCCGTCCCTGCCTTCGTCCCAGAGCCCGCTGGGCCTGGCGCGTCTGCTCAGCAAGCCTCAGCAACCCTTCTGTGACGGGGGCTTCGCGGAGCCAGGCGTACGGGCCCAAACCCCTGCGGATCCACTCGGCGAGATACTTCATACGCAGGGCTAGTTCCCGCTGTTGCATCTCGCCCAAAGCCTCTCGCAGCTCGGTGGACGCTTCGCGCTCAGCGCCGGCGAGATCCCTGACAGCTTTCTGCATGTCGCGCTCCAGGCGCCGCAGTTCCTCGGCCATTTGCCGCTTCTCCTCGGCCAGCTCCATCACTTTGTGGGGATCGGGCCCGGGCCCTTCTTCGAGCTTCGGCTTGCGGGTAAAGACACGGTGATTCTGGTAAAGCTGCCTGAGTTGGTCGGCGAGCTGACGCTGCCGTTCCGCCAACTGCTGTGCCCGCTGGGCGATGTCATCCAGTTGCCCGGCGGCCTCCTGGCGACGCAATCGCCCGAGGAGTTCCGTCGCCTCCCGCAGGCGCTCGGCGGCCCGCTGAGATTCGGCTCCGCGGGCGCCCGGGTCGCGGCGGTTGGAGGCGGCGCGCCGCATGTCCTCGGTGGCCTGGCGCAGCCGTTCCAGCGCCTCTTGCAAGCGCCGCTCGCGAGCCGTATCGCCCGCTCTTCCGGTGGAACCCGCCTGCATTCCACTCCGGCCGGAAGCGGTTTGGGAACGCGAAGAGTCGCGCTGCAGGCTGCTCATCTGCCGGGAGAGCTCTTTCATGCGGCGGCGCAACTCCTCGGCTTCCCGGCGGAGCATTTCTTGCTTCCAGCGCTGCTGGAAGCTCTGCTGACTCTGCTGCTGTGCGGCAAGCTCCTGCTGGCGGCGGGCCAGTTCACGGAGCTTTTCCAAAGCTTCGTCGATCTCCCGGGATTGACGGTCGGCCAGGGAGGCCCGCTGGCCGGTCTCGTACTGGTTCTTCTCGGTATCGAGTTCGAGGTCGAAGAGGTTCTCGAGATCCCGCCCAAGGTTGCCGATACCGCCCATCCCACGGGAGCTGCGCGCCACCTGGATCTGGCGGAAGATCGATTCGGCCCTCAGCAGGTGCCGGAGCGCCTGCTGCTCCGAAGGCAGCGCCGTGCGCCATTGGAGCTTTTCGAGCTTCCCGGCCGCTTCGTTCATCGCCGCGGCGGCCGCTTCCATACTCTCGGCGAAGATGCGGAATTCTTCGTTGGCGGAGGTGAGTCCCCGGGCCTTCATCCGCCGCGCCAGGGACTTGGCCTGTTCCTCGAGCTTGGTCTGGATGCCGGAGAGGAACTCGCCGTCCTCGGCCAGCTGCTTCTGGGACCGTTGCTTGTCCTTGATCACGTTCCAGGTGGCGGCGATGATCTCCTTCTGGCGCTCCGAGATACGCTGCTGCTGAGTCCCCATCATGCCACCGCCGGACTGTTGCGATTGTCTGTACTCGCGCTCAAAGGGCCGGGCCTCGATGAAGAAGATGTCGGTCTCGGCGGTGTGGCGGGCGTCGCGGGCGACGGCGTACATGCTGATGAGGTCGCCCGGCGCCAGGCGGAGATCTTCCAGATAAAGCGTCGTCGATCCGGTGGCCTCCTTTTCGCCGGGTCGGGAAAGCAGCGGTACGGTCTTCTCCTCGCCTCCGTTGACGGAGTAATGCAAGGTGAGGCTGCGAAGGCCGAAGTCGTCCTCGGCCTCGACGGCCACCGTCACTTCTTCAATCGGGCTGGCGCGGTAGTCGCGACCGGGACGGCGGATGCGGACGGTAGGTTCGGATTCCTTTTGCGCCTCGATGAAGTAGTCCTCGGTGAGCCGGACGCGCTCGCCGTCTGAGACGGCGGCCACATGGTAGAGGCCGTCTCTTTCGATCTTCACCCGCCCGCGGGCGGTGGTCGGGCTCGAGATTTCGAGCTGCACCTGCCGGCCATCGTCGAACACGAGGACGCCGCCATCCAGCCGCTTGTCGGTGTAGATGACGAGTTCGGCTTCCGTGCCTTCGACGGCCCGCAGGTCGCCGCCGTCTTCCTCGACGAGATCTTCGCGCCCCATCCAGTCCGGAAAGCGGTAGGTGACCCGGATCCGCTCGACGCGGGGTAGATCGACCACGCTGAGGCGGTATTGGGGCGAGCGTACCGCCCCAGCCCTGACGTAGTAGTCCACCGCTTCGGGGAGGCCGGTGAAAAGGAATTCGAAACCGACATCCCCGGCCCGCGGTTGCATGGGGACCTCTTCCCATCGGGAAGCGCTCTGATAGCGGGCGAAGAGGCGCACGCGCTCGGTCTGGAAGCCAACGAGATGGGCGGTGATCAACTGGTCGCCCCCGCGCCGGACCGTCTTGTCGCCGGGCGAGACGCGGACGTCGTAGAAAGGTTGCGAGCCGGTCTCCGGAGCGATGGCCCACAGCAGGCCGGCGCCGTAGCCGAGGAAGCCGGGACCCGCCACGGTAAGCCAGACGAGCGTGCCGAGGGCGGCGACGGCTGCTCCCGCCAGCGCAGCGATCTGCCCGGTGGGAACGATGCTCGAGGGCTCGGCGCGGGCGGCCAGCTCGACGGTGTCGTCGGCTAGGAGATCGAGAAACGCCCGGGATGAGCCGACGGGGCCGGATTCGGTGTAAGTCAACAGGCGCTGCTTGAATTCTGGGAACTGTTTCTCGGCGCGGCGGGCAGCGCGCCGACGGTTCAAGCGGATCAGCGGCAGCACGAGACCGAAGGAGAGGGCGAAGGCCACGCTGAGAAAGACGGCGACACGAGCCGCAGTGACGCTGAGGGCCGAAAAGGCGAATTCGTTGGCAATCAAAACCGCGGCCACGGTCACTCCCAGAGCGGCGGCTCCGAGGATGGCTGCGCCGCGCGCCAATGCCCCCCATCGGATGCGCTGCTCCAGGCGCTGGAGGTAAGCGTCGAGAAGGTCCCGAGTCTTCATGCCGTCCCCCTCTCCACGGCGAGGTAGCGCGCCGCCACCAGCGATTCGGCCACCGCAGCGGCCAGCGCCAGCAGAAGCACGTACCACCAGAGCGGCCGCGGCCGGCGATTGGTCCCGCCGGTTGGTCCGGCCTCCACCGTCCCCTCGCCCGTATTCTCCCACAGGCGGCGGGTCTCCTCAGGCACCACCGCCAGGCTCGACTCTCTCCGGTCGGCGTTCACCGCCACCATTTCGTTGCGTCCGTTCGGGCGCCGGAACTCGTAGAAGCCGGTCCGGGTCAGCTCGAACGAGGCTGCCGCCGCCGCTTCTGTCAAGGAAAGCTCACGCCGCCCGTCAGGGCCGATGACTTCGACCACCTGTCCCTGGGCTCCGGAGGTTCTCAGGTCGGCGAAGTCGCCGACCCGTTTCACCGACGTGCGCGTATCCACACCGCCCAGATAGTTCATCGTCCGTTCGACGAAGGCCACGAAGCCCGGATGCAGGGGGAAATCGTTCGCCACGTTGTCGAAGGTGGAGGCGAAGATCAGCGCGCGGCCCTCGCCTACGGCCTTTTCCACCAGCAGAGGGCCGCCGCCGGCCAGCCGCGTTACGGTGCGGACGTTCGCTGGATCGAGGCCCACCGTCAAGTAGAACTTCACGCCGTCCCACAGGTTCTCGACGGCGACCGCCGGGTGCGAGCTGTCGGAATGGCCCGCCAGGAAGAACCGCTCGCCCTGCCGGCTGGCATAACGCGCCTCCAGCACGGGCAGATCGGCGACCGGGATTCGGCCGGTACGTGCGGTGGCGGATCCAGCGGCGATGAGCAGCCCCCCTCCCAGCCGCAGGTACTGCTCGAGGGACCGCTCCAGTCCGGCGGGCAACGCCCCGGGGTCCGAGAGCACCACGACGGAGAACCGTGCAGGGTCGATCGTGCCGGCGCGGGCGATCTCGACCGGCTGCAGGCGAAAGGCCGCGTTCCGGGAGGCTTCGAGGGCCGCCCGGAAGTAGACCAGATCCCGGCCGCCGCGCCGGCGGTGCAGGAACAGCGCTTCTTCCGGATCGGAGCGCTCGATGGCGAACAGGTACCGGTTGTCGTCGGCCAGCGCATCGGCGGCGTCGATCGAGACCTCGCAGCGGTTGAACCCGTAGGCCGCCTCGAAGGAACGAAACTCGACCGTGGCGCGGCCGTTGGCCGGAACCTGGGCTTCGAGCGTCTCCACGCGCTTGCCGTTCACCGACAGGGTGACAGGAATCGTGGCCGCTTCGGTCCCGAAGCCGGCGATGGTTGCCTGCACTGCGGCCTGGGCCTGCCGGAAGATCTTGGCCGGAGCGTGCACGCTCTCGACGGCGAAGTTGGGCGCCAGGTCATCAGCCGCCGGATGCAGCAGGAAGCGGGTGGACGGGGCGAGCTGCAGATCCACGAAGCTCGGCGGCATCGAAGACTGCTGCAGATCGGAGAAGAAGTGCACTTCGAGGGGCATGCGCGCCGTCTCGGCCGCCGCTCGGAGCGCCCGGGCGAGCTCACCGTAGGAGCTGCGGGCGTCGGAAGCCTGAATCGCGTCGATCGCGGCGGCCAGCTCGCCTCGGTCGCTGGTGGGCAAGGTCTGGAACTCGAGCCGGTCGGCCAGGGCCGCCACCTGGACTTCCGCCCCCGCGGGCAACCCGTCCAGAACGGAGCGGGCCTCTTGCTTGGCGCGCTCCAGCCGGCCTTCGGCGCGCATCGAGAAAGAGTTGTCGATCACCAGAACGACGAGCCGGCGGGCCGAGCCCGGCCCGAAGGCCTCTTCCAGCACGTAGGGTCCGGCGAAAGCCAGCGCCAGCAGGATGAGCAGCGCCAGCCGCAGCGCCAGCAGTTTCCAATAGCGCAGCCGCCGGTGCTTGATGGAGCTCTGCGTAGTGCGCTCGAAGAACATCAGCGAGCTGAAGGGCTTCGGGACCGAGCGGTGGCGGCGCAACAAGTGGAAGTAGATCGGGATGCCAGCGGCGGCCAGCCCGGCCAGGAACCATGGAGTGAAGAATCCCATCTACATCCTCCCCTGCCGGATGGCCAGGTATTCCCGGAGCGCGGCGTCCAGCGGCCGGTGGGTGGGCAACAGGAAGTAGTCCAGGCCGGCCTTTCGCGCTTCGGTGGCCAGGCGCTCCAGGTGGGCCTCGATGCGGCGGCGGTACTCGCCCGCGGCGTACTCGGGTGAGACTTCGAGCTGCTCGCCGGTCTCCATGTCCACCAGGATGGCGGGTTCGGAGAGCCGCGGGCGGATCTCCTCGGGATCGAGCACGTGGAACACGATCACCTCGTTGCCCCGGAACCGCAGCGGCTCGATGGTCTTGACGATGCGGCGGGCGTCGGCGAAGAAGTCCGACACGACGGCGACGATGCCCCGGCGTTTCAGGAACTCCTGGAACTGGACGAAGGGCTTGGCGAAGTCGGTGCGGGCTCGCGGTTCGGCGTCGTCGATGGCGTGCAGCAGCCGGGCGAGCTGCCCCTGGCGGGTCGAGGGCCGGACGTAGTTGCGCACCTCGTCGTCGAAGACGATGAGGCCGGCGGCGTCCCGCTGGCGGTTGGCCAGGTAGACGAGTGAGGCGGCCAGGTAGCGGGCGTAGTCCATCTTGGTGACGCCGTGGGAGGTGTAGCCCATCGAGGCGCTGGCGTCCAGCAGTACGGTGAGCAGGGTGTTGGTCTCGCCGCGGTAGCGCTTCAGGTAGCAGCGCTCGGTGCGGGCGAAGACGTTCCAGTCCACGTGGCGCAGATCGTCGCCCACCGAATAGGCGCGGTACTCGGCGAACTCCTGGGAGAAACCGAAGTCCGGCGAGCGGTGCAAGCCGGCGATGAAGCCGTCCACCACCGTCTTGGCCACCAGGTCGAGCCCGGAGATGTTGGCCAGAATCGCCGGGTCCAGGAAGCGCTGATCCATCGCCGTTCCTCGCTGGCTATGCCTCCGGCGCCGGCTTCCACTCGAGCAGCCGGCGCAGGATGTCGTCCGAGGAGAGCCGCTCGGATTCGGCCTGGAAGTTCAGCAGGATGCGGTGGCGCATGACGGGGATCAGCAGCGCGGCGATGTCCTCGTAGGTGACATGGTAGCGGCGGTGCATCAAGGCGCGGGCCTTGGCCGCCAGGATGAGAAACTGGGTGCCCCGGACGCTGGCGCCGTAGTTGACGTACTGCTTGACGAAATCGGGCGCCGACGGGTCGCTCTGCCGCGTGGCGCGGACCAGCTCGACGGCGTAACGGGCCACCGATTCGGCTACCGGCACCATGCGCACCAGCTCCTGGAAGCCAAGGATCTCTTCGGCATTGGTGACCGGCTCGGCGGTGGCGACCTCGGTTGTCGTGGTGCGCCCGATGACGTCCATCTCTTCATCGAGCGAGAGGTAGTCGAGGACCGTGTTGAACAGGAAGCGGTCCAACTGGGCCTCGGGCAGCGGATAAGTGCCCTCGAGTTCGATGGGGTTCTGCGTCGCCAGCACGAAGAACGGGCTGGGCAAATCGTAGTGCTTCCCGCGGACGGTGCAAGAGCGCTCCTGCATTGCCTCGAGCAGCGCTGACTGGGTTTTCGGCGGCGTGCGGTTGATCTCGTCGGCCAGCAGGACGTTGGCGAAGATCGGTCCCGGAACGAACGTCCAGGTCCGGCGGCCGGTGGTGGGATCCTCCTCGATGATGTCGGTGCCGGTGACGTCGGTGGGCATGAGGTCCGGGGTGAACTGAATGCGCCGGAACTCGAGCCCCAGGGTGTCGGCGATCGTGCGCACGAGAAGCGTCTTGGCCGTGCCGGGCAGGCCGGTGATCAGGCAGTGGCCGCCGACGAAGAGGCCGATCATGACCTGTTCGAGGACCTCTTCCTGGCCGACGATGACGCGCCGCACCTGCTGGACGATCTCGTCCTGAACCTGCTGGAACCGGGCGATGCGGTTCCTGAGTTCGGCCGAGTCGATCGTAGTTTCCGCTGTGGATGCCATGGAGTTCGCCTTTCTCATTCTTTGATCTCTGGTATCTTTGCGCCGCCGGCTTCGCTGAGCTCGAGCAGCATCTGCTGAGCCGGGCGGAACCCTGGAGCGGCCTCGAGCGCCGAGACGACGTGCTCGAAGGCCTCCTGGTGGCGATGCGCGGCCTTGTAGGCGCGGGCGAGGTCGTACTCGGCGGCCGCCCGGTCGATGGGGTTCAGCGCCACCACCGCCCGGTATTCCCGGATCGCCCGCTCCGGCTCGCCCAGCTCCAGCCAGAGCGAGCCGAGCCACCGGTGCAGCTCCTCGTCGTTGACCGGGTAGATCCAGTTCAGCCGCTCCAGCGTTTCCGCCGCGGCGCGCTTGCGTCCCAGGTCTTCCTGAAGCCTGGCCAGCTTCTTCAACACCTTCGGGTTGCGGCCTCCGGCCCGGACGTAGCGCTCCAGCTCGGCCGCCGCCGCTTCCTTGTCGCCCCGCTGGATGTGCGCCGCGGCGATGATCTCGTAGGCGTTGCCGCGGCCGACGTAATCCGGAAACGCATCCCGGATGGCGGGGCCGGTCGAAACCACCCCGTCATAGTCGCCCATCTTGGCCAGCGCCGCCAGGGCCTTCAAATCCTTCTTCCATTTGTCGTAGCCGGCCACGAACTTACCCGTGCGCGCATCCAGCCACTCGAAGAACGCCTTGTCGAACTCTTCAGTGGAGAGGCCGAGGACTTGCTCGATGACCTCGGGCGTCGTCTTGCGGGCGGCGAAGGCGTCGAGCATCGCCAGGAGCTTCTTCCAGCCCCACCGCTCCTCGATGTAGTCGCAGATCTTGCCCGCCTGGAAGTAGGAGACCATCACCTGGTCCGGGTAGGAGGGGCGGATGAAACCGCGGTCCAGCCGCGCCACGGGCAGCAGCTTCTTTTCTTTCAAGGCGGCGATGATGGCCGGATTGATGCGGTCGCCCCACTCCGGCGACTCGGCCGTCTCCTCGTGCACGGCCAGGCCCTCGGTGAACCAACGGGGCACGCGATGTCCGGTCTTGGTCAGCGAGTAGACGTGGCTCAACTCGTGCCAGAGCGTGCTGGCCCAGTGGAACGAGCCGGGCGGTCGCCCTGACGGGCTGTCCATCGCCACGACAAAGCCGAAAGTGACGCCCAGAGCGCCGAGGCCGGGCATGCCCATCGTGCGGACGGCGAAGTCTTCGTGGTCCGGGTAGACCTCGACCTGGACGGGCTCCTCGAGCCGCAGCGCATATTTCTTGTCGAACTTCTCGAGCGCCCGGTGGATTTCCTGTTCGAAATAGGGCCGCAGCAGTTCGGCCTCTTTCTTGTGGAGGCGCAGGGTGGCGCGCCCGGTGTGGAAGGTGACGAAGTTCCGGTAGCTGTCCATCAGCCGGAGGGTGTTCACCGTGGCGGCGTCGCGCCATCCGGCCTCGTAGCAGCGCTCCAGCTCCCGCCGGGCCTCCTCATCGCGGCCCAGGCGCATCAGGTTCACGCCCAACTCGGAACGGGCCTTCCAGAGCTTCGGGTTGAGTTCCAGTGCCTTGCGGTAGAAGCGGATGCCCTCCTCGTAGCGGCGGTTGAGCACGAAGAAGTGTGCGGCCAGCGCGTAGGCCTCGCCGTAGACGGGGTTGATCTCGAGGATTCGGCGGATCCAGGGCGTCTCCGGGCGGTCGTGGAGCCAGTCGATGGTGGCCAACACGGCCATGGCGTCCAGGGCCTCGTTCGAGATCTCGAGGGCCTTCTTGGCTTCCGCCTCTGCCTTGGCCTCATCGACATCTTCGAGGGCCAGATAGGCGAGCAACTCGCGCGCCTCGACGAGCTGCGGGTCGTGCTTCAAGGCCAGTTCGGCGAATTCGATCGCCTTGGCCTCGAAGCCCTTGGAGGCCACCCAGGCGAGCCCGACCAGGGCGCCGGGATGGTTCGGCTGGATCTCGAGCGCTTCCTGGAACAGCTCGGCGGCGTCGGCCTCCTGGTAGTGCTCGAGGAACAGGCGACCCCAGCGCACGCGGTAGTAGGCGTTCTCCGGCTCGGCGGCGACGGCCAGGCGGAACTGCTCGTTGGCCGCGTGGTAGTCCTGCAGGCCCCAGTAGCCTTCGGCGCGCAAGTACGGATCCCCGGAGGCGGCGAGCTCCTGATAGCAGGCCGTGGCTTCGGCCGTCCGGCCGTGGCGGCGGTAGCCGTGGCATTCCTCCGGCGTGGCCGCCCAGGCGGCGGCCGAGCAGATCAGGAGACTCGCCAGCAGCCGTCTCATGTGCCGTCCAAAGCCCTCTGCGTCTTGGCCAGTTCCAGCAACAGTTGCGTCAGCCTGGCCCGGTATTCGGCCAGCGGCATCGCCGCCTTCTCGTACTTGAGCTTGTCAATGGCTTCTTCGAGAGCTTCCTTCTTGGCGAGGAGGGCCCGCTTGGCCGGGTCCTGCGCCGCCCGCTGCGCCTCGCCGATGCGCAACAGGGCGAACCGGCGGGCCTCGAGCCCGTAGCCGTTCTCCACCGAAGGGTTGCGCTCGCCCCGGCCACGGCCGGTGTCCTCGAGCAGGGCGTGCTCGGTGGCGAGGCGTTTTTGCTTGATATAGAAGTCCTGGGTCTTACGCGTGGCGTAGCGGAAGGCTTCCAGGGCGCTGATGACGCCGTTCTTGTCGGTGTCGGCCGCGGCGTCCTCCAGGGCGCTCACCCAGTAGCGGGCGAAGACCACGGCGTTGTTCTGGGTGCCGCTCTTGGTAGCGGTGATCACGATGCGCCCCGGGCGGGCGAGCACGGCGAGGGCGCCGCCGCTCGAGCTGGTCATGTTGGCCACGACCTGGCGCTTCGCCGGGATGCGGTCGAGCAGTTCGGCCAGCTCGGTAGCGGTGATGTCCGGGCCGGGCAGGTTCATCTTGTACTCGAAGCCGTCGTAGGTGCCGTGGCCGATGAGCATCAGGGCGAAGGCGTCGCCGGGGGCGGCTTTGGCGGCGATCTCCTCGAGCACGGCGCGAAGGCGCTCCTTGCGGGCTTCGTCCCCGCGCAGGGTGTAGACCTCGGCGTCCGGGCCCGATTCGCGCAGCAGCCGGTCCAGACGTTCCGCCCAGGCGGCGAAGCGCTGTTCGTAGTCGGCTTCTCCGCCCAGGCCGGCGACGGTGACGTAGTAGGTCTTCGCCGCAGCCAGCGAGGCCGCCGCCAGCAGCAGGATGCCGAGCCGGAGTCTCATACCACCCCCCATTTGCGCCGCAGATACCACTCGCCGGACTTCAGCGCCAGCAGCAACAAGAACAGGATCGGCATGTTCCACAGATCCTTGGTCTCCCGCACGGTGACGCCCGCCTCCGAGAACGAGATCTCGTCGCTCAGCCGGGCCGCGGTCTCCGGCGTGTAATAAGACCCCCCGGTGGCTGATGCGAGCCGCTCGAGCAGCTCCCGGTTCTGTTCGGCGTGGAAGTTCTCGGCGACGCCGTCCATGCGCTCGAAGGTGACCACGCCGCGGCCGGCCTCCTTGCCGGCGCGGTAGGCAGTCACTTCGGCAATGTAGGAGCCCTGGCCGGGGACCGTCCATTCGGTCTCGTAGATGCCGATGCGGGCCGGATCGGGCGCCAGCTCCACCGCCGCCTGAAGGCCGTTGGGGCCGAGGATGCGGGCGCTGACGCGGGCATCCGCGACCGGGGCATAAGCCGTGTCGCGCACCGTGGCGGTGAGGCGCACGCGCTCCTCGTCGAACAGCATCTGCCGGGGAACCGAGAGGGAAACCCGCCCGGGCGCTCCGGTCACCAGCCAGCGCAGAAGCTGCTGCCAGAAGATCTCATGCGTCTTGTCCTCGAGCGGCTGCGTCATTTGCCACCGCCAGCTCCCGCCGGTGGCGAACAGCGCTACGCGGCCGCGCCCGTAGTGCTGGGTGACCAGCAGCGGCAGCTCGCGCCCGCCCGGAGCGATCAGCTCGGCCAGCACCGTGGCGCCGGGCTTCGGCGGCCCCACTTCCTGGTAGTCGGCCAACTGCGGCAGCTCCTCCCAGCGCCTGGCGTTGGCCTCGGCGTCATCGACCAGGCGGGTGATCATGCTGTCGCGGCCCGCCGGAGTGAGCCGAACACCGGCGCGGTCACGGTGGAACGTCTGCTTGCTCGAGGGCAGCCGCACCGGCAGCACCTCGGCCAGCGCCGAAGCTCCGTAGCCCCCGTCGGCCAGCGAGGCGCGCCCGCCGAGGAACAGCAGGCCGCCGCCCCGGCGATCGACGAACTCGCGGATGAGTTCCTGTTGCACCGGCGTGAAGTAGGCGGCTTCCACCGAGCCGATGATGAGCCCGTCGTAGGAGAACATCTCGTCCACGCGGCCCGGGAAGCCCTCTTTTAGTTCCTCGGGCGTATGGATGCCCTGGCGGTAGATCTTGTTCTGCGTGGTGCGCAAGATGGAAACCAGCTCCACGGTGGGGTCCTCGTCGATGGCCCGGCGAATGAACTTGAACTCCCAGCGCGGCTCGCCTTCCATATAGAGGATCCTCGGGTGGGCGTCCACGATGTTCACCAGGCGCGCCAAGGTGTTGTTGCCCGGGTTCTCTTCGCCTTCCAGCGGGCCGGCGCTGATCTCCAGGCGTTTGGCTCCCGGAGAGCCAGCGTGGAACAGAAGGGTTTCGACTTGTGGTTTGCCGCCTTCGGCCAGCTCGACTTCCCGCGTCGCCAGCACGCGGCCTTCGCTGCGGACGGTGAGGCGCGCCTTGCGGCCGTCGAAGCCCCGCTGGCGGAGGGTCACCTGGGCGGTGAGGCGGGAACCGGCCAGGGCGCGGTCCGGCGTCTGGACGTCGGTGATCTCCACATCGTGGTCGAACTGGGGGCGGCCGACGCCGATGGTGTGGACGGGCAGGCGGCGGCTTCGCAACGCCGCGATGGTTTCGGGGGGGAGGCCGCCGGTGTTGTCCGCGCCGTCGCTCACCAGAACTACGGCCCCGATGGGCAAACTGGCGGATTCGGCCACGATCTGATCGAGAGCCGCGCCGATGTGGGTGGCATGATCGGAGGCGCTGAGGTCTTCCAGGGACTGGATGCGCTCGAGCTCTGTCCCCAAGCGGTATAGCCTGACCTGGAAACGGTTCTGCAAATCGTCGAGCAGGCCCGAGCCCAGCAATCCGGCGGCCTGCTCCAGCCGCGTGGCGCTGCCTTCCTGGATCCCCATGCTGCGCGAGTCGTCCACAACGACGGCGATGATATTCTGCTGAGGCTTCAGGGCGGCGATGCGTATCGCTGGGTGCCAGAGCATCAGCAGCAGCACGGCGACCACGGCAGTATCCAGCGCCCAGATACCTGCGGCGCGGCGCATGGTGACGCCCGGAGCGGCGGCCGCAGCGGTCCGGCGGAGGCGCAGCGCCAGGATCCCGCCCGCGGCAAAGATCAGCACGATGAGGATCCAGATGGGCCAGCTCCCCAGCAGTATGAACTCCCCCTTCCGGAATACTGCCGGCGAATGCTCGAAAAAGAATTCAAACATGTGGCGGCCGCCGTCCCCTCGATTAGTGCGTCATCGCGTAGATAATGTAGTTGATCCCTATGCGGTAGGCCAGCGAGGCCCAGCGTTCCGGATATTGGGGCAGGTCGGCCCACTCCCACGCATCGCCGAGGTCCATGTTGTGGCAGATCGCGACCATCAGCCGGCCTTGGTCGTCATAGATGCCCCTCCAACGTGGCTCGATGCCGTCCTGTTCGTAAGTGCGTCCCGTGTAGAAGTAGCGGATGCCGGGAACTTGGAATCGCTCGTCGAGGTCGTAGAGGACATGGAAGATGGGATCGGCGTTTTCGAGTTCGACGATCGGGCGGTCCGGAAACACCCGCTGCATGCTGGCGAGGAAGACATCCCATTCGAAGGTTCCGTGGAAGTCGTCGGTCATCAGGAAGCCACCGCGGAGCAAGTACTCTCTGAGCCGGGCGGCCTGCCGGTCGTCCAGATCCCAGTGGCCGACCTCGACCGCGTAGATCCACGGGTAGTCGAAGATTCTGTCACTGTCGAGGTCCACTACCTCCTCCATCGAGCGCGCATGGATTCTGGTAAGGCGGCGCAGCCCCTGGAGGAACTGGCGGTCGGCCTTGGGGTAATCGACGGTCCAGGCGCCCCGCCAGCCCCAGTAGCCGCGGCCGAAGGTCGGGTACCGGAGCCTGGCGAAGACGAACTCGGTCTTTTCATCCGCGTCGGGAGGCAGCGGAACGAACTCATCCTCGAGGATGAAAAGGCGGCGGCGTTGCTGCCCGTAGACGGCGCCAAGCAGCGCCAGCGTCAACCCCGCCAGCGCCACGATGCGGACTCGCATGAAGACGTCCCCTCACTTGCCTCAAACATACCACAGGCGGTGCCGCTCTTTCGCCGGGGCGGCGCGTCTGTATATTTATTGGACGAGTGTCGGACAGGCTTGGTTGTAAAGAGTAACCTCTAGGGGCTGCTGAAGCCCGCCAACAAGACGAGAAGAACCGCAGCGACAACCGCGATCAGAGTGACGAGCGACATGGTGCGGCCTGTGCTCTGTTCCAGGATGTAGTCGAACCTCAATCGACCATATCGGTTGGGCCGATTTCACTTTGAGTGAAGCTGGTTCTGCGGGTTTGGTCCGGGCGAATCTGGGCCGCACCGCTCCAGGTTCAGGGACTCGGAACCGGACGATCGGGTGAAATGCCGCTTGACTTTCACTTTTTCTTCGCCCACAATACCCATGAGGTCCACAGGCTATGGCGCTTACCCGGAGACAGAAAGACGTACTCGACTTCATTGCTGGATTCATTCAAGAGCACGGCTACAGTCCGAGTTACGAGGAGATCGCGGCAGGACTAGAGCTGGCTTCTCTGGCGACGGTTCACAAGCACATTTCGGCTCTCACCTCGAAAGGCTATCTGCGCCGTTCTTTCAACCAGAGCCGCTCGGTAGAGGTGGCTCCGAAGTTCTTCGAAGAGACACAGGCGAGGCCGGCACGCCCCGTGCCCAGGGTGGAAGTGCCACTGGCGGGCCGGATTGCCGCCGGAGCCCCGGTGGAGACGTTTGAAGACCGTGAGGTGCTGAGCTTTTCCGACTTCGCCGGCGACAAGGACACTTACGCCCTTCAGGTTCGCGGGGATTCGATGATTGAAGACCACATCCTCGACGGCGATTACGTGCTGGTGGAGCGGACCGCCGACGTGCGGGACGGGGATGTCGTCGTAGCCCTTGTGGACGGTGTGGAGACCACGCTGAAACGCTTCTTCCGCGAGCCCGGCGGGAAGATCCGCTTGCAGCCGGCCAATCCGGAGATGGAGCCGATTATCGTTCCCGCTACACGGGTTCAGATTCAGGGCCGCCTGCTGGCGGTGCTGCGGAAGTA
>JALSRK010000052.1 GCA_026984795.1 Solibacteraceae bacterium
TCGATCACCACGTTGCGGCCCTTCGGCCCCAGCGTCACCTTCACCGCGTCAGCTAGCTGGTTCACCCCGCGCAAAATCGCCTGCCGGGATTCCTCACTGTAGACAATCTGTTTCGCTGGCATGTTACAAACTCCTTCTCAAGTCGAACTGATCTTTTTCCTTCCTCACGCCCGTGCCCGGAGATCGGGGCTGCGGGCCTTTTCCGCCGGGCCACGGCCGGCGGGCAGCGTCTCGGCTCAGTCCTCCAGCACGCCGAGGATCTCGTCCTCGCGCATGATGAGGCACTCTTCGCCGTCGATCTTCACCTCGTTGCCGGCGTACTTGCCGAAAAGAACTTTGTCTCCCACCTTCACATCCAAGGGCACGAGCTTGCCGTCGTCGAGCCGCTTGCCCTGGCCGACGGCGACGACCTCGCCCCTCTGCGGCTTCTCCTTGGCCGTGTCCGGAATGTAGATGCCGCCCGAAGTCTTTTCTTCTTCCTCTTCGAGCCGTTTGACGACCACGCGGTCGTAGAGCGGACGAATCTTCATCGTGCTAATGCCTCCAACGTCTGTTCTGTCGGTTGATGGAATCGGATCGGGGGACGCCCGTGACCGGGCCGCCCAACTCCTCTACTATTAGCACACCCTCGGGAGGAGTGCCAGCGCGTCTGGATAACCGTCAGTCGATCAGCAACTTACGTATACTCCGGTCAGAGCGCCGGACGCGGGCGCCGGCGGCAAAACTCCACCACTGCGTCGATCCGGGCCACGCCGGCGCACAGGACCGTGTCGGCCCCGCCCCAGTAGAGCTTGAGCGTGCCGTCGTCTTCGGCGACCGCCCCGCAGGTGAAGACGACGTTGGGGACGTAGCCGGTACGCTCCCAAGGGTCTTCGGGCTGCAGGATCCAGTCGTCGGCGACCGCGACACGGGAAGGATCCTCGAGATCGTGCAGGGCTACGCCGAGGCGGTAGACGGCCCCGTCCATCGTTTTGAAGACGCCGTGAAAGATATTCAGCCAGCCGGCGGGAGTCTCCACCGGCGGGGCGCCGGGGCCGACCTTCATCTCGTCCCAGTGGTAGGCGGCGGGCTTGATGAGGATGCGCGAGTCGCCCCAGTGGACGAGGTCGGGCGAGTAGGAGATCCAGATCGACCAGGGGGCGATCTCCGAATGGGGCCGGTCGAGGCGCACGTAGCGGCCGCCGAACCTGCGGGGAAACAGGACGACGTTGCGGTAGTCGGCCTGGGTGATCAGCGAGACCCGCTCTACGTTGCGGAAATCGGCCGTGCGCGCCAGAGCGATGCGGACGCCGTGGCGGGAGTAGGCGCTGTAAGTGATCCAGTAGTCCTCGCCGATGCGGGTGACGCGGGGATCCTCGACGCCGAACTCCTCATAGGTGGCGAAGGGCTCGCCGCGGGCCGGGACCAGGAACGGCTCCGCCCGGACCTGGAACCGGAAGCCGTCGTCCGAGTCGGCGATGCCGATGATCGAGCGGCCGTTGCGCAGGTGGGAGCGGAACAGCATCACGTAGCGCCCGTCGTGCTTGACGACGGCGGCGTTGTGGACCGTCTCCACCGGGTAAGGAACATCGTCGCGGGTGAGTATCGGATTCCCGCTGTAACGCTCAACCAGAGGCGCAGGCTTCATAGGCGATCTTCCGAGTCGTCCAGTTCCGGAGCCGCCCCTCTCCACGCCGCGCGGACGCGCCGTGAGGCGTCGCCGCTGAACCGGACCCGGGCCCGGGCCCGGGGACAGACGAGGTCGAGGCTCCGGGTCGGAAATGCTTCGATACGAACCGGTCCCGGCCCCGACCGCTGCAACGCCAGCCGGTGGCCGGGCAGCAAGACGGCCCCGATGTCGGTTTCCCTCTCTCCCGCCCGTAGTTTGCGCACCACGATGGCTTGCGGCCCGGTGCAAGTGATCGCCACGGTCTCCGGGCCGGCCTCCAGGCGGCAGCCGTGGCCCTCCATCGTCTCCAGCGTCTCCAGTTCGAACACTTCGCCGAGCTCTTGCTCCGGGTTGAGGATGGCGACGTAGCGGTCGTTGTACTCGGCCAGGTAGCCGCCGAACTCCATCACCGGGACAGGCGCCCCCTCGGGCATCCGGAGCTCCAGCACCACCGGCTTGCCGATCAGGCGCTCGAGCAGAGGCTCGTACGCATTGGCCACCACGTCCACCAGCGTGCCGCCGAGCTTGCTGATCCGGCCGGACTCGGCCTTCACCGCCGCGGCCACCGGGCTTTTGCCGGTGATGCGGCCCACCAGGAGGCCGAGTGTATTCACGATGGCGTCCCGGACCAGATTGACGAGGTTTCCGGCGGCGCGCACGGCCCGGCGCCAGAGCGGCGGATCCACCCGGCGGCGAAGCTGGCGCTCCCGCTCGGCCAGCTCTTCACGGGTGAGGCCGAAGCGGGTGCGGCAGACGGCCACGACCTGGACCAGTTCCTCGGCGTAGATCAGGGCCCCGGACTTGGCCAGCAGGCCGGAGGCGCCGGCCGGCGAATCGAAAACGACGTGAGCGCCCTGGCTGTGAACGAACAGGTCGCCCCACAGCGCCGGGCGGTCCGGCAGCAGGACGGTGGCGTGGGAGTCGTGGAAGAGCCGCAGGCACTCGTCGCGGCGGACGCGGCGGATCAACGCCCCGGCGAGCGTGGCCAGGAAGATGAGGGCGATGGTCGCCCAGAACAGATCGTCG
Organism: Solibacteraceae bacterium; assembly: GCA_026984795.1. Taxonomy (GTDB): domain Bacteria; phylum Acidobacteriota; class Terriglobia; order Bryobacterales; family Bryobacteraceae; genus JALSRK01. Next base: position 2,675 of record JALSRK010000052.1, read on the forward strand.
AGGCCGAGCACCATCACGCTTACTCTCGCGCCGCGAGGCTTACCCCGAGGATACGCTCGTAGACGCGGACGTAGTCGTCCACCATGCGGTCCACGCTGAAGCGCTGCTCCACCCAGCGGCGGCAGGCGCGCCGGTCGATCTCGCCGATGCGGCCGAGGGCTTCCACGGCTTCTTCCAGGTCCCGGCAGAGGAAGCCGGTGCGGCCGTGGTCGATCACCTCCGGCATGCTGCCGCGGTTGATGGCGACGACCGGCGTGCCGCAGGCCTGGGCCTCGACGACGGAGAGCCCGAACGGCTCGTCGAAGCGGATCAGGTGCAGCAGAGCATAGGCGCCGCCCAGCAGCTTGTCGCGTTTCTCGGGACCGGCGCTGCCGACGTAGACGATGCGGTCGCCGTCGATGTGGGGCCGGACTTCCCGTTCGAAGTACTCGCGGTCCTGGATGATGCCGGCCATGATGAGCCGGCGCCCGACCCGCCGGGCGGCCTCGATGGCTTCGCGGGCGCCCTTCTCCGGATGGAAGCGCCCGAAGAAGAGCAGGTAGCCCTCGGGCAGCTCGCGGAAGGTGAACAGGCTGAGGTCGATGCCGTGATGGACGGTGGCGATGTAGTCGAGTTCGGGGCTGCGGTCGGCGTCGCTGATGGAGACGTAGTGGACGCGGCCGTTGTACTTCTTGTAAACCGGCAGGATGCGCGGCGAGCTGAAGCCGTGGATGGTGGTGACCACCGGCGTGCGGGTCATCGCCGTGTAGGTGAGCGGCAGGAAGTCGAAGTGGTTGTGGATGAGGTCGAACTCGTCGCCGTGCTCGAAGCACTCGGAGATATGGAGACACTCCCAGACCTTGGGCATGATCTCCGGGTCCTCTTCGTAGCCGCGGGGGCAGACGGCGTGGAGCTTCGCCTTGGTGATCGAATCGGCGGTGGCGAACAGCGTGACGTCGAGGCCGCGGTCCACCAGGCCTTCGGTGATCAGCGAGACGACGGCCTCCCATGGCCCATAGTGGCGCGGCGGTGTGCGCCAGGCGATGGGCGAGAGCATGGCGAGCTTCACCGCCCGCCTCCCGCGCCCGGATCGCCGTGGACCTCGAGCCAGGCGAGGACTTCTTCGAGAGACGACGTGGCGGCGCAGATGGCGGTGTCGGCCGCCCCGTAGTAGATGCGAAGCTCATCACCCGAGAGGATCCAGCCGCAGCAGAAGACGACGTTGCCGACATCGCCGGCGCGCTCGTACGGCTCCTCCGGGCCGAAGACCCACTCCGCAGAGCGGGCGAGCACCCGGGACGGGTCGCCGGAGTCCAGCAAAGCGAGCCCCTGGCGGTAAATGGAGCCGCTCACGGTTTCCCGCACTCCGTGGTAAAGGACCAGCCAGCCACGGGAGGTCTCCAGCGGAGGAGCCGAGACGCCGATCTTGTTCGCATCCCACCAGCCGCCGCGGCGGGCGGGAAGCGTGAGGCGGTGCCGGCCCCAGTGCTTGAGGTCAGGCGAAGCGGCCAGCCAGATGTGGGCGCCCACGCCCGGCATCTTCGGCATAGGCCGATGGAGCATGCGCCAGGCTCCATCGATGCTCAAGGGGAACAGGGCGGCGTCCTTGTTCTCCGGCGGCAGCACAGCGCCGTAACGCTCGAAGGAGCGGAAGTCTTCGGTAACGGCCAGGCTGACCAGCGGACCCGCTGAGCTGAACGAGGTGTACGTGACGACCCACTGGTTGAGCTCCGGCAGCCAGGTGATCCGCGGGTCTTCGATGCCCCATTGCTCCTCGGGGAACCGCTCGGGGGAGGGCGCCAGCGCCGGCTGGGGCTCGACGCGCCAGTTCGTAAAGCCGTCGGCGCTACGGGCGACGGTGAAGTGCGAGATGCCGGTGCGGTCTTCGATCCGGAGCAGCAGCAAGGTCTCGCCATCCACGAGCGCGGCGCCGGCGTTGAAGACGCTGTTGACCGGGTAGGGCACGTCGGCGGCGGTCAGCACGGGGTTGGCCGGGTGGCGGCGGAACAAGGCGTCCATCATCGTCAGAATTCCGGTTCCAGCTCGACGGTCTTTCCGGTCCGCTTAGCCTCGCGGGCGAGCCCGTAAGCTTCGTTGTATTGCCGGGCCACGACCTCCCAGGAGACCACCTCGTCGAGGTAGCGTTTGAGGTTCTCGCCGAGCTCGAGCCGCAGACCCTCGTCGCAGGCCAACTGGATGACCTGTTCGTAGAGCATCCTCTTATTGGTGAACAGTAGCCCGCCGCCGCTCTCCAGCGTCTGGGCGGTGAGCCCCTCCATCGGCGCCGTCGTCGTGTAGGGCTTGTTCAGCGCGATGATCCGGGCGAGGGTGCCGGACTGGGTCTCGTCGGTCGAGGGCAGGACGATGAAGTCACAGACGGCCATCATCTTGTAGTACAGCTCGCCGCGGGGGATGAACTCGTGGTAGTGGGCGATGCCCTTGCTCTCGAGCTGCAGCGCTTCCTGCTTCCACTTCTCGTAGTCGGCCCGGTGGTTCGGATCCCTCATGGCGCCCGCCGCCAGCAGGTCCCAGTCGATGCCCGAGCGCCGGAGGATCTCCTCGTGGAGCGACTCCCACATCGACAGCAGAATGTCCCAGCGCTTGTTGGACTGGATCCAGCCGATCATCCCGACGATGTGCTCGGAGAGCCCGAAGCGGTCCAGGCCGAGCTCCTGCCGCAGCTTGGGGATCTCCTCGATGCCCCAGCGGCGGTCCGGCCGGGCCCCGTGGGGCACCACCATGATGTTTCGCGGCGTCTTCCAGCCGTAGCCGGGAAAGGTCCACTCGAGCCGCCACTTCTGGTAATGGCACTTGAAGAGCACCACGTCGGCGCGCTGGCACATCTCATAGATGAAATTGGCTTCCACGTCGCGCAGCCGGCCGTGGACGGTATGCGGTTCGACGACCGTGGGAAAGTCGCTGATGGCCTCGAGCAACGTGAGGAACCCCTCGTTGTTGTCCCCGACTCCGCGCTCGTCGCGGTACTCGTAGAGGCCGTATTCGTGCTCCAGATGCACCGCGTATGGATCGAGATCCCGGATCTTCTCGGCCACCGGCTTCCACCAGTTCCGCCGGCTCATGTCGATGAGAGGGAAGACGCCCTCGCCGGCGCCGTCGGTGTGGCTGATGACGAGCACCTCGCGGTCCGGGTTGGCCTTCTGGATGAACTCCCGGGCTTCCTCGGTGAAGGTCGCGATGCCGCAAAGCCGCGGGGGATAGGAACTGATCATCACGATCGGGCTTGCTGACATGACGTCTCACCCGTTCCGATGGAGTATAGAGTCAAGATTCCAGAGTATACCGCTCAGACGACCTCCGCCTTTTCTTGGGGCTCAGCGGCGGCCTCTCTCTTCATTTCGTTCCATTGATAGAGTTCCAACAGGCTGAGCAGGCAGGCCAAGGTGGATTCGGCGCCCTGGTTCCGGTTGACGCCGTCGGCGTTCAGCCCATCGCAGCAGCCGCCGCTGCGGTAGTCGTAGAGGGGCTGATTCAGGTCGTTGCGGCCGAGGAACCACTCCAGGATGCGCCGTGCCTCCTCGATCCAGGACTGATCCTGAGTGACATTGTACGCTTCCAGGCAGGCTTCGATCATGGCGTGGGCCTCGATCGGCTGCTGATCGTAGCGGGCCTTGGCGCCGCCCCGGGGATACCAGCCGCGGTTCCCCACCGGGACGAAGTGGCCTTTGGGATCCGTCTGGATGTCAACCAGCCATCGGAGGCTTCTGAGACCGGCCTCGACCATCTCTCCGCGCATGAGCCATTGCCCGGAAAGCAGCAAGGCGTGGGGGATCTTGCCGTTGGCGTAGGTGAGCTTGTTCTCGATCCACGGCCAGTCGTCGGAGGCGTTGCGTCGATACATCTCGAAGAGCCGGTTCGCCAGGGTCTCGCGCACGCGGCGGGCTTCGCTGTCGCCGGAGAAGCGCCGCAGGTAGGCGTGGATGCCGACCAGGCCGAACGCCCAGGCCCGCGGCGAAACCATGTCGAGCAGCGCCGGCAAGGCTCGGTCGAACAACTGGAGGGCGAATCCGGTCAACGCTTGCTGCGGCGAGAGCGCCACCGCCACCCCCAACCCCCAGATGGCCCGGCCGTGGCTGTCCTCGGATCCCTCGCGCTCGAGCCACTCTCGGTTATAGCTCATGAAGTTGCGGAAACGGCCGGTGTCCTCGTTGAAGGCGTGGCCGAGGAAGCTCAGGTAACGGCAGGCCAGCTCCACCGTCTGCTCGCTGTCGGTGGTGACCTCGGCGGCCTGGAGAGCCACGATGAGGGCGCGGGCGTTGTCGTCGGTGCAGTAGCCGTGGACGCGGTCCGGCACGATGAACGTGGCGTGCTGCAGGATGCCGGTGCCGTCAGTGAGCCGGTAAAGATGATCGAGCTTCGGCTCGGGGATCTCCAACGGCAGATCCTGAAGCGTAGGGGTGCGGAAGACGACCCGGGGCCGGCGTTCCCGCTCCCGCCGGATCTCGGCGAAGACCGCCAGATAACGCCGGGCCACCTCTTTCCAGACCATGTCGCGGCAGAAGTTGTAGGCCCGCTTCCGCATGGCATGGCGCTCGAGCTCGTTGTCGAAGAGGTAGACGATCTCCCTCGCCAGGGCTTCCGAATCCCGGAACGGCACCAGGCGGCCGCGGCCGTCGGCGAGCATCTCCTCGGCGTACCAGTAAGGCGTCGAGACCGTGGCCTTGCCCGCCCCCATGGCATAAGCCAGCGTGCCGGAGACGATCTGTTCCCGGTTCAGATACGGCGTGACGTAGACGTCGGCGGCGCCGAGGAATTCGCAGAGCTCCTTGAGGTCTACGAACCGGTTGTGGAACATGATGTGCTCCTCGACGCCGAGATCGCGGGCCCGGCGCTGCAAGGAGAGCCGGTAGGATTCACCTTGCTCGCGCTTGACGTGCGGATGAGTGGCGCCAAGAACGACGTAGGTGACGTCCGGGTGCTTCTCGGCGATGGCCGGCAGGGCGTCGATCATGTATTCCAGACCCTTGCCCGGGCCGACGAGCCCGAAAGTCAAGATCACCTTCCGCCCCTCGAGGCCGAACTGGTCCTTGTAGAAATTCGGATCGACGAACGGCACGTCCGGGATGCCGTGAGGAACCATCTCGAGCTTCGCCTCGGGGATGGCGTACACCTCCCGCAGGATCTCGGAGGCTTTGTGGCTCATCACCACCAGGCGGTCCGAGAGCCGGCAGAGTTCCTCGATGATCTTCCGCTGGCCCGAGCTCGGCTGCTGCAGCACCGTGTGGAGCGTGGTGACCACCGGCATGCGCAGGCGTCCGAGCAGTTCCAGGATGTGGGAGCCGTACTCGCCGCCGTAGATGCCGTACTCATGCTGGAGACAGACCGCGTCCACCTGGTTGATGTTCAGGAAGTCGGCCGCCAGACGATAGTCCGCCAGGCTCTTCTGGTCGAGTTCGAACCGCACCTGGACGGGGTAACGGTAGCCCGCCGGGATGTCGTTCATGGCCAGGGCCCAGAACTCCATCTCGCGAAACTCCTCGGCCAGGGCCTGGTGCAAATCGAACGTGAACGTGGCGATACCGCAGCGCCGCGGCAGGAAGGTGCCGATCAAGGCGATGGCGCTCGGGCCGGGGCGGTAGATCGATCCTGAACTCATCACACTCCACCTCTGTTGTTATTGAACACGAAAAGAACCGCTCGGACGAAAGGAGGGACCGCTTACTATTATACCCGCCCGCCGCCCCCCCCAACCGCGCGAACAACGGCGGCAGGCATCGGCAGGTTCGGAGAAAACCGCCTCCGATGAAGCCGTTTCAGCGGAACCGGGGCCGCTGGCCGGGGCGGTGGAACTGAAAGCTCTGGGCGAGAACCCGGCCGCCGGCGCCCACCAGGAACTTGGCCGTGAAGCGCCCTTCGCCGGGCGCTCCGAACCGCAGGTCCGTCAGCCGGACCTCCGCCGCCCCTTCTGGTTCGGGAGCTGGCAGAACCTGCCAAATCCCGTATTCGACGAAACGGGAGAAGCGGCGGTAAGTCGCCGTGCCCCGGGCGGCCTCGATCACCCGAGACGGCGCCGGTTTGTAATAGGTCTTCCCACCGGCGGGATCGAAGTCTCCCGAGAGCAGATCGACGTCGACGACGTGGTAAGCGGTCCCGGTTTCCACCAGACCGACCCACGAGAACGGAGTGGCGAACCGCGGAAAAGCCGCCACGCGCACCGGCGGCCGGCCGCCGTAGAGGAAAGATTCGAGCAAAGCAACCGCCCTGGCGTGCAGCACGCCCCGGCCGCCTTCAAAGAGCAGGACGAGGGCCAGCGCCGCCCACGCGACCCGGCGTCCGCGGCCCGGAGCGGCGCCGATTTCCGTGCTCACGAGCCGGGCGATCAGCAGCCAGGCGGCGGCCGCCGCCAGGATCGCCAGGATCCAGACGTCCACCAGGGCAGTGATGTCCAGGTGAAAATACCGGCCGCAGAATGGTTCCAGCAGGCGCACCCCGTAAATGTTCGTCGAATCCAACGCCAGATGGCTGAGGACGCCGAGGACGGAAACGGCGTAGGCGCGTCTCCAGGGGACCGGGCCCCGGTGGAAGATCCGGAGTGCCGCGAGCGGCAGAGCGGCTAGGAAGGCGACGAAGAAGAGGGCGTGAGTCGGGCCGCGGTGCCAGTCGAGCAAGGCCAGGTCGCCGCCGAGCCAGGCGGCGAAGTCGATGTCCGGGACGTTGGCGGCCAGCAGCAACACCGGGGTGGCGACAGGACACCAGTCGGCGAGTCCGGCCCGGCTCATCATGTAGCCGGTCAGTGTATGGGTGGCCGGTTCCATCGAACTTTTCAATGTCCCACACCTCGGGCGGGAGCCGTCCGCGCAGCGGCGCTGGAATTGGCGGAGCGGCGAAGCGGCTTCCTACAATTCGGGTATGCAGCCGGTCGCTCCGCGGGAACGCATCGTCTTCCTGGACGTGCTGCGCGGACTGGCGCTGGCGGGCATCGTCGTGGCCAACATCCGCGGCTTCGGATCCCCCATGGAGGCCTACAACCGGCCACGGCTGCTGTGGGACTCGCCTACGGATCAGGCGGTCGCTTTCCTGCTGGAGACGCTGGTGACAGGCAAGTTCATCACCATCTTTTCCATCCTGTTCGGCCTGGGTTTCGCCATCCAGGTGGACCGGGCCCGGGAGCAGGGAGCGCGGTTCACCTGGCTGTACCTGCGGCGGATGGCGGTGCTGGCGGGTTTTGGGGCAGCCCATGTGCTGCTGCTGTGGTGGGGCGACATATTGCTGAGCTATGCCGCCGCAGGGGCCCTGCTGTTGCTGTTTCGGAACCGCAACCAGGAATCGCTGATCCGCTGGAGCCTGGCGCTGTACTGGCTGCCGGTAGCCCTGTTCCTCGCGCTGACGATGCTCGGAGCGATCGAACCCGCCGCCGGAGCGCCGCCGGCGCCGCAGCGGCTGGCGCAGGCCATGAGCCACGCCACCGAGGTCTACCGGAGCGCCGACGGCATGGCGATCTTCCATCAGCGCATCAGAGATTGGCGGGCCTTCAACGCCTCCTTTCCGGTGGTGCTGCCGCGGATCTTGGGGCTGTTCCTGTTCGGCTTCTGGCTGTGGCGTGAGGGCGTCGTCCAGCGGCCCGCCGCCTACGCCGGGCGTTTGCGGCGCTGGCTGCCGTGGCTCTTGGTGGTGGGCCTGGGCGGCAACCTCGTGTACGCGGCGGTCAACTACGCCTATCAGCCGGACCTCGGCCAGCCCGGGCCGGCGGCGGCGGTTCTGTGGGTGGCCGCCTCGGCGGGGGTGCCGGCGCTGAGCCTGGCCATCGGCTCGGCGGTGCTGCTGGCCGGCCTGGAACCAAAGCGGCGTCCTTTTCTAAGGCCCTTCTCTTTCGTCGGTCGCACCGCGTTGACGAACTACATCCTGCAGTCGGTGATCGGGACCTCGATCTTCTACGGCTTCGGCCTGGGCTACTTCGGAACCGTCACGCCGCTAGCGGAGATCGGGCTGGCACTGGCGACCTACCTGGTCCAGGTGATCGCCAGCGCACTGTGGCTCCGATACTTCCGCTTCGGGCCGCTGGAGTGGCTCTGGCGAACGCTCACCTACGCCCGATGGCAGCCCCTACTGCGCACCTGACGCGGCGTCCCGGCATTCACTGAATTTCTCGCGGAAAGCCTGGGGCACCAGCAACGTGAGGGCCGAGGGAACCAGCTCGACCACCGCCGGAAGCCGGCCGGCGAACTCACCGTCCACCTGGACGAAGACCTCCTCCTCGGGCGGCGGCCGGAACTCGACGCGCTTGGCCTTGCAGATGTGCACGCCCTCCATGTGGTCCAACAGATTGGCCAGGACGCCGGTGAAGTACTTCAGGTAACGGAAGGAGTAGTCGCCTTCGAACACGACGACCTCGAAGTAGTCGTCCAGCAAGCAGGCCGTCTTGGCGATCTCCAGATCGCCGCCATAGTTGCGCACCCGGGCGGCCAGAGTAAAGCAGGAGCGCAGCGTCCGTCCGTCGACGAGAACCTCGAATTCGGGGAATTTGACTCCCAAGTGCGTGAAGCCGCCGATCCAATAGGCCAGCTTGCCGAGCCGCTTCTTGAGTTCCGGATCAACGTGGGCGACGATGTGCGCGTCCACGCCGGCGCCGGCCATCATCAGGAAGTAGCGCTCCTGGTCGGCCGAGCGCAGATGTCCCACCGCGACGCGCTCGGGCACCAGATCGGGGATCGAAGCGGCTACTCTCTCGGGCGCCCCGGCCATTCCCAGCTCCACCGCCAGCACGTTCGCCGTTCCCAGAGGCATCGCGGCCATCGGCACCGTGGAGTGGACCAACCCGTTCAAGGCTTCGTTGATCGTGCCGTCGCCGCCCGCCACCAGCACCAGGTCGGCGTTCTCCTCCACGGCGCGGCGGGCGAGCCGGCGGGCGTCGCGGGGTCCGGCGGTGGGGGCGGGGGTCACCTGGGCGCCCTGGCGCTCGAGGATCTCCACGAGCCGTTCCACCGCACTCTCCCCCGAGCGCTGGAGCCTGCCGGCGGTGGGATTGTAAATCAGGTGAATGTTACGATAGGAAATTGGCAAGTTATTCCCCTCCAACAGTATAGGGCGGAGCCATGGCTGCGGATGTCCGAGAGCGAATCGAGCAGCTCCGCAAAGAGCTGCAACGGCACGAATACCTCTACTACGTCCTCGATTCCCCGGAAATCTCCGACGCCGAATACGACCGCATGATGCGCGAGCTCCAGGAGCTGGAGCGCCGGCACCCGGAGCTGATCACGCCGGATTCGCCGACCCAGCGCGTCGGCGGCGCCCCCCGCGAAGGCTTCGTCAAGGTGGAGCACTCCTCGCCGATGCTCAGCCTGGACAACGCCTTCAGCGAAGGCGAGCTGCGGGACTTCGACCGCCGCGTGCGGGAGCTGCTCGGCGGGGCCAGGTACCGCTACGTGGCCGAGCTCAAACTCGACGGGCTCTCGATGGCCGTGCGCTACGAGAACGGCCTGATGGTGCGCGCCATCACCCGGGGCGACGGGCTGGTGGGCGAGGACGTCACCGAGAACGCCCGGACGATCCGTTCCCTTCCCCTGCGCCTGCGATCCGGCGAGGAGACCTGCGAGGTGCGCGGCGAGGTAATCATGACGCTGGAGGCGTTCCGGAAATTGAACGAGGAGCGCGAAGCCCAGGGCCTGCCGCGCTACGCCAACCCGCGGAACTCGGCCGCCGGCTCGATCCGGGTGCTGGACCCCTCGATCACCGCCTCGCGGCAGCTCGACTACTACGCCTACTTCCTGCTGCGCAACGGGCGGCCGGCCCTGCCGAGCCACTGGGAATCGCTCCAGCGGCTCGAGAAGATGGGTTTCAAGGTGAACCCGCACCGGCGGCTCTGCAAGAACTTCGACGAGCTCTGGGAGTTCATCTCCGAGTGGGAGGAAAAGCGGGAGACGCTGCCCTACGAGATCGACGGCGTGGTGGCGAAGCTCGATTCCGTGGCCCAGTGGGAGCAGCTCGGCTCGACGGCCAAGGCTCCGCGCTGGGCGATCGCCTACAAGTATCCGGCGCGCTCGGCGGTCACCGTCCTCGAAGACATCGAGGTGCAGGTGGGACGCACGGGCGTGCTGACGCCGGTGGCCCATTTGAAGCCTGTCTACGTCGGCGGCGTGACCGTCTCGCGGGCGACGCTCCACAACGAGGACGAGATCGAGCGGCTCGGCCTGGCCATCGGCGACAAGGTGGAGGTCTACCGCTCCGGCGACGTGATCCCGAAGGTGGTCCGGGTGGTGGAGCGGGCGCCGGACCGCCGGCCCTTCAAGATGCCGAAGAAGTGCCCGGTCTGCGGCGGCAAGGTGGTACGGGAGGAAGGCGAGGTCGCCAGCCGGTGCATCAACACGAACTGCCCGGCGCGGCTCAAGGAGTCGATTCGCCACTTCGCCTCCCGGGGAGTGATGGACATCGACGGGCTGGGCGAAGCGCTGATCCACCAACTGGTGGACCGGGGGCTGGTGAAGTCGATCGCCGATCTTTACCGGCTCGAGAAGGAGCAACTCGTCGAGCTGGAGCGCATGGGCGACAAGAGCGCCCAGAAGATCATCGACAACATCAACGCCTCGCGCTCGCAGCCGCTGCCCCGGCTGCTGAACGGGCTGGGCATCCCCTTCGTCGGCGAGCGCACGGCCCAGATCCTGGCCGAGACCTTCGGCAGCCTGGACGCCATCGCCAAGGCCGACCTCGAGACGCTGCAGTCGGCCGAAGAGGTGGGGCCGAAGGTGGCGCACTCGATCTACACCTTCTTCCGGGAACCCCGGAACCGCGACCTCGTCGAGCGGCTGCGGAAAGAGGGCTTGCAATTCACCTATGAGACCACGCGGGCCGAGGAGGGTCCGCTCACCGGACTGACCTTCGTGCTCACCGGGACCCTGCCGAATCTCACGCGTAACGAGGCCAAAGCGTTGATCGAGCGTGCCGGAGGCAAGGTGGCCGGATCGGTGAGCCGGAAGACGAGCTATGTGGTGGCCGGCTCCGAACCGGGCTCGAAGCTCGACAAGGCCCGGGAGCTGGGCGTCCCGGTGATCGACGAGGCGAAGCTGCTCGAGATGGCCGGAGAGGAGCGGCGCTAGGTTGCAACGCCTCTTCGACCTGCTGATCGCCCTGGGGCCGGTGGGCGTCTGCGCCATCGCCGCGCTGGATTCGGCGGGCATCCCGCTGCCGATGGGAGTGGACGCGCTGCTGATCACGGTGGCGGTCACCTCGCCCCAGAAGGCCTCCCTGGCGGCGATCCTGGCGGTGATCGGCTCGGCGGCGGGCAACGCGTTCCTCTATTCGGTGGCGCGCAAGGGCGGCGAGGCCTATCTGGACCGGCACGCCTCCTCGCCCCGGGCCCGGCGCTTCCGCGAGTGGTTCCACCAGTACGGGCTGATCACCGTCTTCATCCCCACCGTGGTGCCCATCGTGCCCCTGCCGCTCAAGGTTTTCGTGCTGTCGGCGGGGGCGACCGGGGTGCCGTTCCGCATGTTCCTGCTCACGATCCTGGCCGGGCGCCTGCCGCGCTTCTTCGGGCTCGCCTATCTGGGCTCGCAGATCGGCGAGAACTCCTTCGCCTGGCTCCAGGCCCATTCGCTGCACCTGGCCGGAGTGGCCGCCGGCCTGTTCGTGGCGCTGTTCGCGCTGGTGAAGTTCAAGCAGCGCCGGCTGCGCCGGGCGGCGGAGGCGCAACGCCCCGTGGTGTAGAATGGCGGCGGTATGCCACGCACTACGCGCCGCTGTTTTCTGAAATCGCTCTCGGCCGCGCCGTTTATGATCGCATGCCGGCCGGGCGCCTCGAGCCGCGACATCCGCGTCCGCTCGGTGAGGACCGAGTACGAGGACTACCAATACCGCACGCCGATCAAGTTCGGCGGCAACGTGCTCGACCGGGCGACGATCCTCAACGTCCGCTGCACAATCCAGGGCCCCGGCGGCCAGACCGTCGAAGGCTTCGGGTCGATGCCCATGGGCAACATCTGGGCCTTCCCGTCGAAGGTGATGGACTATGACACCACGCTGGGCGCCATGCGCGAGCTGGCCGAGCGGATCCGCAAGATCACCCAGGACTACGACGGCAGCGGCCATCCGGTGGACATCAACGTCGCGCTCGAGCCCGAGTACTTGAAAGCCGCCGCCGCGGTATCCCGCGACCTGAAGCTGGCCGAGCCGATGCCGAAGCTGGCCACGCTGGTGACCGCCAGCCCCTTCGACGCCGCCATCCACGACGCTTACGGGAAGCTCTACGGGGTCTCCTCCTATTACACCTACGGGCCCGATTACATGGCCCACGATCTGGCCCACTACCTGACGCCGGAGTTCGCCGGCGAGTACCTGGAACAGTACGTGCTCCGCGACCCGAAGGACAAGATGCCGCTTTACCACCTGGTCGGGGCGCTCGACCCGATCACCGAAGAGGACATCAAGGAGCGGATCAACGACGGGCTGCCCGAGACGCTGCCGGAGTGGATCAACTATTCGGGCTTGACCCACCTGAAGATCAAGCTGAACGGCGACGACCTGGACTGGGACGTCAACCGCGTGGTGCGCATCGACAAGGTCACCGCCGAGACCCAGGCCAAACGCGGCGTCGATACCTGGTACTATTCGACGGACTTCAACGAGAAGTGCCCCAACGTGGACTACCTGATCGAATTCCTTCGCCGGCTCAAAGAGCAGCGGCCGGAAGCGTTCGAGCGGATCCAGTACATCGAGCAGCCGACCAAACGCGACCTGAAGGCCGACCGGGAGAACGTCATGCACGAGGCCTCCAAGATCAAGCCGGTGGTGATCGACGAGTCTCTGACCGGGCTGGACATGCTGCAGCTCGCCCGGGATATGGGCTACACCGGCGCCGCGCTGAAAGCTTGTAAGGGTCAGACACAGGCCCTGCTGATGGGAGCCGCCGGGCAGAAATACAAGATGTTCCTGTGCGTGCAGGACCTGACCTGCCCGGGGGCTTCACTGATCCACTCAGCCGGGCTGGCGGCCCACATCCCCGGCGTGGCCGCCATCGAGGCGAACGCCCGCCAGTACGTGCCCGCGGCCAACAAAGGTTGGGAGGAGCGTTTCCCTGGAGTCTTCGACGTCCGGGACGGCTACGTCCACACCGGCCAGATCCGGGGACCGGGCCTGGGCGCAGTACCGTGAAGCGGCGCTGGCCGCCGGGCCGGCCCAGGCGAGCGGGAAAGCGTCAGCCTCCGCCGCCTTGACCGTCTCCGCCGCCACCCCCGCTGCGGACGATGACCACGGGATCCACTTCGTAAGTCTCCCCAGCAGTCCGCACCGCGACGCTGTACTTGAACCGCTGGCCGTCCTTGATGGGCGTCACTCCTTTGCCGCCCCAGTCGAGGGTCTTCAGCAGGCAGCGGATGGAATGCCGGCCGCCGGCGCGGTGCTCGTCGTGGTAGTCGCTGCCGTCATGGCGGCAGAACGGGGTCCCTTCGGCGAAATCCAGGGAACACTCCTCGATGCCCGCGACGGCAAAGTCCCAGACGACCATGTGGTGTTTTTCGCCGGTGCTGGCATCGACGGTAAGGGTCTCGCAGTCCTTGCCGGAGTTCGGGCAGGTGAACTGCAGCGTCCCCGGCTTCTCGCCGGGCGAGACGCGAACCCGGTAGACCCTGCCGGGGGCAGGTCCGGGGGGCGAAGCCTTTCGAGGTGCGGGGGCTTGTCCGGGTCCTGGCATGTCGTGTTCCTCCTCCTAAGCTTTCATTTATTGGGGTCCGCCGCCTCCGGGCGGGGTGTCCAAGTTCCGGCGCGCTGAATCAGGGCCTCGGCGGCTCAGCCGCCGCTCACGTGGAGACGTTTCGGACCTTGCATCGTTCGACGCGTTCCGTACCAGCCTATTGCACGCCGCCGCGATTGGCAACGATCTGCTGGAATTCAGGCTCCTTTCGCAACGGGGCCAGTTCGCGGTCGCGGACCGCTTCCTCGACCGGATAGCCGGCTTCCACAGCTTCTTTCAACGATTCGAGCGCCCCGCCGATGTCGCCGGTGAGCGCGCGCACGACGGCCGCCTGGTACTTGAGATGGAAGGGCAGCTCGCCCAGGAACTCGGCTTCGGCCAAATAAGTAAGGGCCGCTTCGCGCTTACCGAGCTTGGCCGAATAGACGGCCAGCACCGTCAGCAGGAGCGGGTCGCGGCGGTTCACGGCGAGTTTCCGCTCACCGATTTCAATAGCCTGCCGGTAGGCGGCTTCGGCCAGCCGTTCCCGGCCGGGAATGGCCCGGTAGGCATCGGCGAGGTTACCCCGGACGACCGGGTCCTCCGGGCTGAGCTGGACGGCGCGCTCGAAGGTCTCAGCGGCCTCCCGATAGCGGCCCAAAGAATAGTACAGGGCGCCGAGATTCGACAGGTTCACGGCCGTGGGGCGGACTTCGACGGCGCGCGCCAACATTTCCTCGGCCTCGTCCCAGCGTCCCGACGTCTGATAGACCGCCGCGAGGTTGCGGTAGCCCCACTCGTTGTCCGGCGTCAGCTCGATGACGCGCTGGAACTCGCGTTCGGCGTCGGCCAGGCGGCTGCGGTGGAAGCAGTAGACGCCCAGATCCTTGTGGGCGAGCCAGGAGTCCGGCTGCAGGTCGATGGCCGAGCGGTAGGTGGCCTCGGCTTCCTCATAGCGGCCGGCCTGGTCGAAGGCCCCGGCCAGCGCCCGGTACGCCTCGGCGTTCAGGGGGTCGATCTCGAGGGCCTTGCGGCCGGCATCGATCGCCAGATCAAACCGCCCCAAGCGGGTGTACAAGCGGCAGAGGTTGAGGTGCGCCTCGGCCAGCGACGGATCCAGGGCGGCGGCGCGCTGGTTGAGCCGCCGGGCCTCGGTAAGCCACGACAGCTCGCGGGTCACTTCGTGGCGGGCAAGGTAGGCTGCTCCGAGGCCCGCCAGCGCGGCCGGATAGTCTGGATCGGCTTCCAGTGCGCCCTGAAACTCCTCGACCGCCCGGTCCAGGTAGCCCGGCTTGTCGAAGCGCTGCAGATAGCCGCGGCCCCGGAGATAATGCTCGAACGCCGCGGCGACTTCGGTACCCGAGGCGCGGAGGGCGCCGCCGGAAGCCACTTCAAGGGTGAGCATTTCAGCCACCGCCCCGAGCAGCCGCCGCTCGAGGCCGGAGAGCTCGCCGGCCGGGGAATCCAGCACCCGCGAAGCCAGTTGCCGGGCCTGGCCGGCATCGACCAGGTTGATCGTCACCCGCACGCCGTCCTGCGTGCGCTGTACCGAGCCGGTGACGGCGAGGTTCACGCCCAAAAGCCGCCGCGCCTCCCGGACGCTGCGGACGTCCTGGCTGCGGACCTCACTGGCGGGCACCACCCACAGCGACCCGCGAACCGCCTGCAGCTGGGTGATCGCCGCCGTCAGCGTCTCGGTCAGGCCATCGGCGAAGGCTCGCGCCTCCTCGCCGCCGCCGACGTTCTCGAACAGCAGCACCGCCAGCTTCTGCTCTTCCGGCAGACCGGCCATCCAGCGTTGGAGGCCCGTCCGGACACCGGGCGCCAGCAACAAGAGCAAGACCACCGCTGCCACCGCCAGACCCGTCAACGCGCGGCGCCGCAGCAAGATTCCCGCCGAAGGCGCCGGCGCGGCGCCGCCACCGGTCTCCGCCGGGGCGTCGGCGCTGGAAACCGCCACCCGAACGGTCTCGCTCCGGGCCCACGGGAGGGTCGTCCCGGCCACCCGGCGCAGATCCGCAACGACCTCCGTGGCCGACTGGTACCGCCGCTCCGGCTTCTTCTCGAGACAGCGGCGCACGATCTGTTCCACTTCTTCCGGCAAATCGGGCCGTTTCGCCGCGAGCGGCTCCGGAGGCTCATTCAGAACCTTGTGCAAAACACCGATCTGGGTGTCGGCCCGGAACGGCAAGTCGTTGGCGAGAATCTCATAGAAGACCACGCCGAAGGAGAAGATGTCGGCCCGGTGGTCCGCCTCGCCGCTGCCGACGGCCTGTTCCGGAGCCAGGTAGGCCGCCGTGCCCAGCGCCGCGCCGGTGCCGGTGAGCCGGCCGCCCTCGCGGAGCTTGGCGAGGCCGAAGTCGGTGATCTTGAGCCGGTCCTCCTCGTCGAACATCAGATTCGACGGCTTCACGTCGCGGTGGACGATGCCCTTGCGGTGGGCGTGGGCGAGACCGGCGGCGATCTGCCCGGCCCAATCGACGGCCTGGAGCACAGGCACTTGCCGGTTTTCTTCGGCCAGCCGGTGCAGGCGGCGGCGAAGTGTTCCACCGGGCAAGTACTCCAGCACGAGGAAGGCTACCTCCTCGGTCTCCACCAAATCGTAGAGCACCCCGATGTTGGGGTGGCTGAGCGAGGAGATCGCCCTGGCCTCGCGGGCGAAGCGGGCGCGGGCGTCGGATGAGTCCAGCAGGCCCGCAGACAGGAACTTCAGCGCCACCCGGCGGCCGAGGCGCTCATCGACGGCCTCGTAGACGGCGCCCATACCGCCTTCGCCGATCTTCCTGCGAATCGCGTAGTGAGAAACGCGACGGCCCGTCATTCACAGTTGATTACCATTAGACCACACTCCGGAGGTGCCGTTTCCGGGTTTTCCGCTTTCCACTCACCGGGATCCGTCACCACCTTCAAGCGGTGACAGGGCATTCGCCGAGTCCCCAGTTCCGCAGCAGATAGATCCGTCCATGGACTCTGCCCGCGCCGGTGGCGATGGTGTTCTTCCGGCTCCGGACGTCCTCGCGCCAGCGAGGCGAGGAGGCATCAGCGACGGCGTTGGCGATGATCACGCGGCGGTCGCGCTCGGAGCGCACCGGGTGGCTGGCCAGCAGCTCATCGATCCGCTCGCGCGCAGCGCTCTTGATGCCGCCGTTCTGGACGTGAATGTCGAAGCAGAGAGCCAGGCCCAGCTCGGTGGCGAGCATCTGGGCGCGGGCGGTGTGGACGGCGGGTTGGAAGTAGCGTTCGTCAGCCAGACGGAGCTGCTCGGCCTGCACTTCGGGTATCTCGCCGAACCGCCGGAAGCCCTCGCGCCAGGGGCGGCGCAGCCCGGTCTTGCGGGCGCCGATGGAGATGGAATCGGCCCAGGCCACACGCTCAGACGGCGGGCGGCGGACGATGTCACGGAGTTCGCTGGCGCGGCTCCCGAAGGCTTCGGCAAGGAGCCCGGAATCGGCGGCGTCCACGGCCTTGACGATCTTGCCGATATCGCCGTGCTTCAAGGTGAAGCCGATAATCCCCCAAGTGATTCCGGCGCCGTCGAAGTTGCCCCGGGCCAAAGAGAAGCCGTGGCCTTCGAAAGCGGCGGTCAACTGAAGGCAAAGGTCGCGAGGCGGGGGAGGCTCCTCGCCGGTGAGGGCTCGCCAGGTGGGAACGTCCACCTCGCCGTTGCGGGTGAGTCCGAGGTCCGCCTGGAACTGCTCGACGGCGGCTTGAGTCTTGGGTCCGAAGTCGCCGTCGATCAGGCCGGGATCTACACCGGCCGCCGCCAGCGCCGACTGCACGCGCCGGACGACGTCCCCAAGCGCCCCTCTGGCTGCGATGGTCATGCTCATTTTCTTGTCTCCACTCCGAGGATCCCCGGCAAGGTTCCGGCCGGCACGCAGCCCGGCGGAACCCCGCCCAGCGCCGGGGGCGCTCCCCCCATCATACGGGGCGGGCGAGCAGCGCCGCCGGATTTCCCATCCCCCACCGCCGGAAAAGGCCGGCGAAGCAAGGGAGGTCCGGGGAGCGCCGGTCCACCGTGAGCCGGGCTGTTACCGGTGACGCCAGCCGGTGTGCGCCGGCGTGAAAATCGACAACTGATTTCATTTCATACAGTTGGCAGAACCGGTGACGCGTCCGCACCGGCGAGCCGTCACCTCGGCCGAACGGTTCCGCCTCCCGGGGGCCCAGGGCTCCCCGCGGTTCCACCGTAGCACCGGCGCCCTTCAAAAGACGGGGCGAAAACGCGGCAAGTGGTTCATCCCGCGAAGACGAACCCCGAGCCAGGAGCCTGTGACTGAATTGACATGCGCCGGCGCGGAGGGGATTGACCGGAAGCTCCCAGCGTGACAGAATCGTTCTAGATCTGGGATTGGAATATTCTCGATCAACAAGGAGGGAAATCCGATGACGGAAACTGTTGGGACTACCATGCCTCGAATCGGGGATGCGGCGCCGGACTTCACGGCGGTGACGACGCATTCGCAGGCGATGAAGTTCAGCGAGTGGCAGGGTGACAGTTGGGTGATCCTGTTCTCGCACCCGGCCGACTTCACCCCGGTCTGCTCGACCGAGCTGGCCGAGTTCGCCCGGCGGGCCGATGAGTTTGCGGCGATCAACACGAAGCTGATCGGGCTCAGCGTGGACAGCATCCACTCGCACCTGGCGTGGGTGGAGAACCTGAAGCAGACGCTGGGGGTGGAGATCAACTACCCGATCATCGCGGACCTGGACACCAAGGTGGCCCAGCTCTACGGGATGATCCACCCGGGCGAGAGCGCCACGGTGACGGTGCGCGCTGTCTTCATCATCGACCCGAAGCGCACGATCCGGGCGATCATTTATTATCCGCTGAACGCGGGGCGGAACATCGACGAGATCTACCGGATCACCAGGGCGCTGCAGGCGGCCGACGCTTACGCCTGCGCCACGCCGGTCAATTGGCGGCCGGGCGAGAAGGTGGTGGTGCCGCCGCCGAAGACGGTGGAAGAGGTGGCCGAACGCCTGAGCCACAAAGGCAAAGACTACGACGTGAAGGACTTCTACCTGAGCCTGCGCGAGCAGAAAGTGGCCTGAGGGCCGGGCGCCCGCGAAAGACCTTCTATTCTTTCCAGAACAGCCGCCGGGCGTTGCCGCCCTGGATCCGGGCGCGGTCCTCTGCGCTGGTGAAGGCGAACATCTGGTCGAACACCGCCCGGCGGCGCCGGTATTGATCCATGTTCACGCCGAGGCCGCCCCACAGCATCCGCTCAGGGCCGAAGGCCCGGAAGAGCTGCCGGACCAGGGGGCGGACGTCCCGGTAAGGGTACCCCTGCCGGGAAGCGTAGTGGACGCCGGAGAACTTCATGTAGACGTTGGGCAGGTAGGCCATCTCGAGCACCTGAGCGTAATCGACGGCCGTTCCGGAGGCCGGGCGCGCCAGGTGATCGATGAGGAACGTCGTGCGGGGGAACTGGGCGACGAGAAAGTGGACCTGGCGGACGTGGGGCGGAGTGATGTGGAACTGGATGGCGAGGCCGAGCCGGGTAGCGGCGCGGATGGTGTGGCGGACCATCTCGTGGGTTAGGTCGCGGTCGCGGATCGGCCCTGAGGTCGTGGGCGGCTCGTCAGGCGCGCGGGTGCAGTGGATGCGCAGGGCGACGATGCGGTTGGGGTTGCGCTCGACGAGGGCGCCCATGCGCTCCGGGGTGGCGGGATCGGTGGGGTCGAACAGGCAGGTGCCCTTGAAGAACATGGGCGAGGGCTCGTTGGCGAAGCAGTATTCGAGGTAGGAGTGGTCGTCCTGGTAGGGCTCCGGGTGGACGATGACGGCCCCGGTGATGCCGGCCTCGGCGGCGAAGACGAGGTAGTCTTCGAGCGGCACGGGGTCGGGGCGGTAGGGGGCGTTGGGATGGTATGGAAACTTCTGCTGGTCCGGCGAGAACAGGTGCAGGTGGGTCTCGATGAGCGGCGGCCGGGACGCCTGGGCCGCAGCGGCGGCCCCGGCGGCGGTGGCGAGGAAACAACGCCGGGTGAGCATGGCGTATTGATGCTACCGCAAGATCAAGTCCCGGGGGGAAGCAGCAGTAAATGCAACGAACGGGGAACCTATCCTGCCCGGAGACCGGCAAGTCGCTTCCCGACAGCTCCCTTCGCATCCTCGACAGCCGCCGGATTCCGGCGAGGGCTGCGATTGTCAGACGGTAGGGCTACTTCGCGCTTGGCTTCGGCTTCCACTCCCGGGCCAGACGCTGGGCTTCAGCGATCTGAGACACACTCATGATCTTGGCAAGGCTGTCACGGATTTCACGTGCTTTCTCAAGCCCCCTCGCCCCGGCAAGATTGAACCACATATGAGCCTGCACGTAATCCTGGGGAACGCCTTGGCCTTTCGCATACATGAGCCCGAGGTTGAATTGAGCTCTGGTCTCCCCCTGATCGGCGGCCAGCCGGTACCACTTGGCCGCCTCCTGGTAGTCCTGGGGAACGCCTTGCCCCTCGCCGTACATGAATCCGAGGTTGAACTGAGCGCGGGCGTGGCCCTGATCGGCGGCCAGCCGGTACCACTTGGCCGCCTCCTGGTAGTCCTGGGGAACGCCTTGCCCTTTCTCGTATAGGAGCCCGAGGTTGAACTGAGCGTAGGCGTCCCCCTGATCGGCGGCCAGCCGGTACCACTTGGCCGCCTCCTGGTAGTCCTGGGGAACGCCTTGCCCTTTCTCGTACAGGACACCCAAGTTGACCTGAGCGTCGGCGTCCCCCTGATTGGCGGCCAGCCGGTACCACTTGGCCGCCTCCTGGTAGTCCTCAGGAACGCCTAACCCTTTCGCGTACAGGACACCCAAGTTGAACTGAGCGTAGGCGTCCCCCTGATCGGCGGCCAGCCGGTACCACTTGGCCGCCTCCTGGTAGTCCTGGGGAATACCTTGCCCTTCTGCGTACATGACGCCGAGGTTGAACTGAGCGCCGGCGTGGCCCTGATCGGCAGCCAACCGGTACCACTTGGCGGCTTCCCGATGGTCCTGAGGAACGCCTTGGCCTTCTGCGTACATGACCCCGAGGTTGAACTGAGCGCTGGCGTCCCCCTGACCGGCGGCCAGCCGGTACCACCTGACGGCTTCCTGATGGTCCTGGGGAACGCCTTGGCCTTTCGCATACATGATGCCGAGGTTGAACTGAGCGCTGGCGTTCCCCTGATCGGCGGCCAGCCGGAACCACTTGGCGGCCTCCTGATCGTCCTGAGGAACGCCTTGCCCTTTTGCGTACATGACGCCGAGCATGAACTGAGCCTCCGCGTTCCCCTGACCGGCGGCCAGCCGGTACCACTTGGCGGCTTCCCGATGGTCCTGAGGAACGCCTTGCCCTTTTGCGTACATGACGCCGAGCATGAACTGAGCCTCCGCGTTCCCCTGATCGGCGGCCAGCCGGAACCACTTGGCGGCTTCCTGATGGTCCTGAGGAACGCCTTGCCCTTTTGCGTACATGACGCCGAGCATGAACTGAGCGGTCGCATCCCCTTGATCGGCCACCAGCCGGAACCACTTGGCAGCTTCCTGATGGTCCTGGGGAATGCCCCACCCGAGGTAGTACATGGCCCCGAGGTTACGCTGCGCCTCAGCATCACCCTCGGCGGCGCGGCGCCGAAGCGACTCCAGCACATCGGACTGGGTTTGTTGCCGATCCTGATCTTTATGAGGCCCGGGCGGCGGCACGACGGCTTCTTCTTGTTGTCCGGCGTCCGGGCTTGCTGAACCTACGATAAGGAACAAGGCGACTGCAAACGTGCTGAGAGTTCGCACTCCACACCTCTCATTTCATAATTGTACGGGCGCAACTTCGTCTCTGATCCGACCTATTTGCACCGCCCTTTTCCAACGAGGGGATCATCACCCCGTTTCCACCCGCGCCCTGCACCGGCCTAATGGCGCCATCGGGCGAGTGCTGACGCGCTGCCGGCCCGCGCTCGCCGTAATCCGGCAACATGGAACGATGCCTGCGGCTCTACAATGGGACGATGGAAAGGGCCGGGCGTGGCAAAGGCAAGGTTGCCGGCAGGAAGGAGAGCGTCAACGCCGTGGTGGTGAGCGACCTGCGCGTGGACCGGGGCGCACTCGAAGCGGTGTGCCGCCGGTACGGTATAAAGCGGCTGGAAGTGATGGGCAGCTTCGCCCGGGGCGACGCCGGCCCGGAGAGCGACATCGACATTCTGGTCACCTTCCAACCGGACGCCCGGGTGGGCCTCGAGTTCGTCGAGCTAAAGGAAGAACTGGAGGCTTTGTTCGGCCGCCCGGTCGATTTGCTGAGCCGGGCGTCGGTGGAGCGATCGCCCAACAAGTATTTCCGGCATTTCGCTTTGGAACGGACAGAACTCCTTTATGAGTGCGCGTAGCCGCTCACATCTCGAGCGGGAAGCCGGCTGGCGTGAAGGAATAGAGAATTCGTAGATCCGGCGCCCAGCGAACGCCGCCGCGGGTGGGCGAGGCCTTCTTTCAAAGGATCGTGCGGCGGCTCCTCAGGGTGGCCCAGCCGGACCGGATTATCGTCTTCGGGTCCGCCGCCGGGTGGCTGGCGCCAGATTGTCGTGGCGAGATGGTCCGTGCCCGGATCATGGAGGCCCTGTCATTGGGCCTCTTCTTTCACCAAGTCGGCCAGGATCCGATCGAGGGCTTCGCGCAAAGCCGGCAAGTTCCTACGAACCGTTTCATAGACCCGCCGCAGATCCACGCCGAAGTACTCGTGCGTGACCTTGTCCCGCATCCCCGCCACTTCGCGCGACGGCGCCTCCGGGGAACGGGAACGAAGCGGCTCGGGAATCTTTTTCGCCGCCTCGCCGATGATAGTGAGGGCTCGGACCACGGCGTAGTTCGTCCTCTCGCCGGCGAGGAACTCGTCGAGGGTCATGGCTCCGACGAACTGCTCAGCCTTTCCGGCGGCCTCCAGCATGTCGCGAATGTAGTCCGAGTATACGCGCCTCACACCGGCACGACCTCCTCCAGAATCGCCCGGCCGATACCCGGTTTCAGCGTCTGCTTCTCCACAAGATCGACGGGAACGCCCAGCAACCGGCTCAGCTCGTTTTCCAGCGCGATGAAGTCGAGCAGCGTGAGAGGCTCGTCGCCGAACTCCACCAGCACATCGAGGTCGCTACGGCCGTGCTGCTCGCCCCTCACGTAAGATCCGAAAACGCCCAACGAACGAATCCCGTACCGCTTCCTCAGTTCGGGAAGGCGCCGTCAGAGCGCTTGCAGGATCCCGGTCAGATCCGGTTGAGTCTCATCTTGCACCTTCATGGCACCCTCCCACGGCGAGTCTGGCCACCTGGAGCGCCTGGCCACCGGAGCGGGAATTCCACGGCCACGAGCCGCCGCCAAGCCCCGCAACCGCCGGTTCAAGCCCATCATACGACGCCCCGGGGCCGGGCCGCGTAACCGGCCTACAACTGGGGACTGCACCACTTCTCCCTTCCCTGCCGCAGCCTCGGGAACCAGGCCACGCGCTGCCGGTATGATTCAATGGCGAGGTTCGTAGGCGAAAACCGACTACGAGCGTGGAAATGCGGCGGAAGCGTGGTTGGGCGTCACGGGTCGCGCGGCTGAAATCCGGCAACAGCCAGCCAATTGCGGGCTGTGGGTACTAGTGGCGCTCGGGCGCGTGAACCGCCCCGGAGCTCGCGCACAGCCGATTCGGGGCTGCTTCGTGGCCTAGGATCGCTCGCGCCGGTGCACCCGAGGTCGAGGCGGTGCGGTAGAAGGTTGTTGACTTCTTGGAATAGATTCGATTTTCCGTAACTTCCACGCGATACCGATCAGTCGCAAGATGTTCTCTTGATTTTTTCGTCTTGGGGGGGCACAATGCAAGCGAGAACTCCGAAAGGGGCACGAGCGAAGGCGGCCGAAGCCGAGAGCTCGGAGCGCCCTAATGCCCCTGGCCGGATGGAAGCTTCTGGATCCGCCGGTCCGGGCGCAGGCGTTGTAGAGCTTGCGCACCGCGGTTAGTGCGTTCTCCAGAAAGGGCAGAGTAGCGGCGTGCGACGGGTCCAGGTGCAATGAAAACGTCACTCTGACGCAGGTGACCAGAAACGGGAAAAGGAGGAGAATCACGAATGATGATACCGATCAACTGATTGATTCTGATACTCGCGCTGATTTTCATATCGGTATTCGCATGGTGGGGAGGAGAAAACGCCTTGTCTGCCGGCCACACCGGCGGTCAGGATGGGGTCGTGGTAATGACTTCGGCGGGGGTTATCTTGGATTCTGTGTTCGAAGATCTCGGAGTTTCGCCAAGACAACGTGAGGTATTCCGCCATTTGCGACGCGGCTGGCTGAGGAATGCGGCGCCGCTCACTCGGTGCTGCGGCTCCGCGTGCGTCCCCGATGGAGCAGGCGGCGACGCTGCTGTGGGACAACACACGCCGCGGCATCAAGGAACCGAATGGATCGAGAGGATCAAGGAGGCGTTGGGCAAGATCGTCTCGCTACCCGTCGTGTACGCTCAGGAGCCGCCGGGCGAACCCCCGATTACCTGCGACTCGTATTCCGGACCTGGTTCTTGTCCTGACCCTAGTTGTTCCAGTTCATTGTGTTGGGGTGGCTCTTACGGTAACACGTGTTGCGAATATGACAATAGCTGTTATTGTGTGGATTCGATAACGGGAGTCTGCCCGTGGATGTGAGGAGAAAAGGAACAGTAACTACAGGTGGAGGGAGAAGATGAAGCGCGTGACGACGCCCGCGTTACTATGGGCCAGCTTGGCGTTCCGGTTGTTCGCGGGAGGGTACTCCGAACCCGCGCATACGGTGGACATCCAGCACAACTACGTCCGCGGGCTGTCGCCGGACCGCTGGATGCACGGCTACCTGCCGATGTTCGAATCCATCCGCACGCCGGGGACTGCAGTGAAGGTCTGGATGTATGACCGTAACGGGCGGCTGGTGATCCGCCGGACGGACATCCTGCCGGCAGACGCCTACCAGATGGTGCCGTGGGACGCGGCGGCGCTGCCGGACGGCAGGCTCGTGCTTTCGGCGGACCTGTGGTCGAGTGCGGCCGAGGCGGCTTCGGTGCTCTGTTTCGTGAAACCGCCAGGCGTGCTGGAGAAGATCGTGCGCACCGAGATCGCCGCGGACAGCTTGGCCGTTGCGCCCAACGGCGAGATCTGGGGCTTCGGCGCGCCGGCGGCGCTCCGGTGGGATCGCGAAGCGGCCTACAACACCTTACGGAAGTGGTCGCCAGAAGGACGAAGGCTATTTGTTTCTCTTCCCCGAATCAGCTTTGCGACGCAGTTCCCCCCGGCGCTTTACAGCAGCACCGGCGGCCCGAGCCGCGTGCTCGCGGGCGAGAACCGGCTGGCGGTCTATTCGAGCCAGACCGGCGAGTGGCTGGAGCTGGCGCCGGGTACGGGAGAAGTCGTGGCGCGGTTTCGTCTGGAGCCGCCGCGGCAGGAAGGCACGAAGCACCCGGCGAAGCTGGTCGAAGCGGTCATGACCTCTGCGGGCCGCGTCTATGCCCAGTTCGCGACGGGACGGTTGGCAAAGCAGTTCCTTTTCCAACTCGACGGCGAAGCGCGACGGTGGAAGCCGCTTCCGCCGGACCTGTTCCCTCCGGATTTCCGGGGGCTGCGGGGCGCCGAGGGTGATCAACTGATCCTGCGGTCCGGGCCCGGCCTCTACGGGTGGTTCGTGGCTCCTGACGTGGTCGGCAGTCCCGCTGCGACGCAGATCACCGAGCAGAAGGTGTCGCAACAGTTGCCGACGCCGACACCGTGATGGACCGGCACCGGAGCGAATTCCTACGCCGTCGCGCAGACTTGTCTGGCCGGCCGTGCGCGGTAGGTTCACCGAACAAGTACGCCGGCCGGTCCGCGCTGCGCAAAGCGCTCGAGCGCTTCGACGGTGAGATGGCGGAGAGGGCCTTCTAACCGAGCGAGAGTGCCCGCGGGAATGGATCGGCCTGGTTGCATAACAACCCGGCCGCCGTCCTGGCGATGGCGTTGTCAGGGGAGGTTCTTGACCTTGCCGGCCGAGGCTGCCAGGTCCGCGACGGGCCCCGAAGCGCGCCTGCTCTTTGTTCTCATCCGGCTGTGTGGTGGAGGGGCGAAGCCCCGGGCGATTCACGGAAAAGGGGTGGTGGACCTGGAGGGATTCGAACCCTCGACCTCTTCCATGCCATGGAAGCGCGCTCCCAACTGCGCCACAGGCCCGCAGTGGACGATTACCGCAATCCATTATAGTACAACTATGACCCGTCAACAGGCTTGGGAGATCTTGTGCGAGTTCACGAAATCCGAGAGCCTCCGCAAGCACGCCCTCGCCGTGGAGGCCTGCATGGTCGCCTACGCGCGCAAGTTCGGCGAGGACGAGGAGAAATGGGCGGTGACGGCCCTGCTGCACGATTTCGACTGGGAGATCCACCCCCAGGCGCCCGATCACCCGCTCCAAGGCGAGCCGATCCTCGCCGAGCGCGGCGTACCTGAGGAGATCCGCCGGGCGATTCTTTCCCACGCCACCTATAGCGGAGTGCCGCGGGAATCGCTGATGGAGAAGTGCCTGTTCGCCTGCGACGAGCTGTCCGGGCTGTTGACGGCCATCTCCTACGTGAAGCCCGGCGGAAGCATCCACGAGGTCGAGTGGAAGTCCGTCAAGAAGAAGATGAAAGACAAGGCCTTCGCGCGCTCGGTCAACCGCGACGACATCCGGCGGGGCGCCGAGGAGCTCGGCGTGGATCTGGCCGAGCACGTAACCTTCTGCATCCAGGCGATGCGGGAACGGGCCGGGGAGCTCGGCCTGGCGGGCAAAACCGGCAGCCGGGTGCAGTGAGGCCGGCCGGCTCAGGCTGTCTTCCGAGCGCGCGTCCAACCGCCCAGCATAGCGATGAATGCGCCGAGAGTCAGCAACAGGGCGCTGCGGAACTCATCGGTTGCCTTGAAGCTATAGGGGGCGATGAAGTAGCCATATGCGAGGAGAGCGAAGACCACCACGGTCCACAGGCGGAACAGGATTCTGGTCTTGCCGCGCACGGCGAGGAACAGGGAAACCAGCCCGATGAGGGCCCCGCAAAGCACGACGTAAGTCTGGGTGGGGTCCTCCCAAGGCAGCACGTCGATTTCGAGGATCAGATTGCTGCCGAACAAAGCGATGGCGCCCACGACCAACAGGAACAGACCGAGCACCAAGTGGTACAAGTAGCTGAAAACCCGCAACACGGCTTTGAACATAGGCCCTGGAGGCGCTCCTTTCGCGAATTTCAGTCAATGATTGTATCAGGCTCGCGCGGATGGTGGTTGGCGCGCCGGGGAGCCCCGGGCTCCGGGCCGCCTCGCCGCCGGAGGGGAAGCCGCTCCGCCGCCGGGGTCCAAGCCAATGCAAGATCACCGGTTAGAATAGAATTAAAGCGGTGTTTCCCCAAGTCCGGGGACGCCGGATGCGAGGGATGGCCATGGCAAGCGGCAGGCAAGACGCCGTGTTGACGTCGCGGGCGGTGGATATCCTGCACTCCATCGTGCAGACCTATATCCAGACCGGCCGGCCGGTGGCGTCCCGATCGATCTCCAAGCTCCGGAAGCACCGGCTGAGTCCAGCGTCGATCCGCAACGTCATGGCTGACCTGGCCGAAGCCGGCTATCTGGAACAGCCGCACACCTCCGCCGGCCGGGTGCCGACCGCCAAAGCGTTCCAGCTCTTCGTCCGGACGCTCTCGGCCCGGCGGCTGATTGAAGAGGAGATTGAACGCCTGCGGCGGGAGCTGAGCGAGGCGGATACCGTTTCCGAGCGCATCGCCCGGTCCTCGCACATGCTGACGGAGATGACCCGGAGCTTCGGCATCGCCGCGGCACTGCCGGCCGCATCGCAGCGGTTGGACCAGGTGGAACTGGTCTCGCTGGGAGGCGGCCGGGTGCTGATGATCCTGATCACTGCGGACAAGCTCGTGCATCACCGGGCGATCCAGCTCGATCAGCCGGTCAGCGGCGAAGAACTGGCTTCCATCCGGAACTACATCAACCGGAACTTCGGCGGCTGGACGCTGGCGGAGATCCGCCGGCGGTTGCGCTCGCGCCTGGAAGCGGCGAGCAGCGCCTACGATTCGATCCTCAGGAAACTGATTCTGCTTTACGACAAGGGCTTGCTGGATTTCGAAACCGATCCGGAAATCCACATGGAAGGGGCCTGGACGCTGGTGGCCACCGACTTCCACCTGACGCGCGAGAAGCTCCGGGAACTGTTCCGCGAGCTGGAGGAGAAGAAGCGCGTACTGGAGTTGCTGGAACGGTTTCTCGAAGGCCCGCCGGGGCAGGTGAATGTTCAGGTCGGGTTGGGGGAGGCTCATCCTGCGATGAAGGAGTTGTCGCTGATCGGCGTCACCGTAGCGCTGCCCGGCGGCCTGGACGCCAAGATCGCCGTGGTGGGCCCGATGCGGATGAACTATCCGAAGGTGATGTCGGCGGTGCTGCACATGGGCCGGGCGATCCAGACGCTGCCGATGTGAGGCCCGGCCCCGCGGGGATCTCGAATCAAGGAAACAATGGTGAGCGAAAAACAAGACAACGGCAAGAAGAGTGTAGATTCCTTCGAACCGGCCGCCGCGGCCGCGGAGCAGAACTCCGCCGCCGAGTCGCCGGACGCGGCGGCTATCGACGACCTCGCCGCCCAGCTCGAGGCGGTGACCGTGGAGCGCGACCGTCTGGCGGCGGAGAACGAAGAACTCAAGAACACGCTGCTCCGGCACCGCGCCGAGTTCGAAAACTTCCGGCGACGAGTAGAGAAAGAGCGGGCGGAGTTCGCCGAATACGCCGCCGCGCAGGCCGTACGCGCCTTGCTTCCAGTGCTCGACGACTTCGAGCGGGCGCTCGACGCCGTGCCCCCGGAGATCGGCCCCGAACACGACTACGTCAAAGGCATCCGGATCATCTACGACCGGCTGCTGGAAACACTCAAGAAGCTCGGGCTCGAGCCGATCGAGAGTGTGGGCAAACCTTTCGACCCCACCGTGCATCACGCCGTCGAAAGGGTGCCCACCACCGAAGCCGAGGACCAGACGGTGCTCGAGGAGTGGCAGAAGGGCTACAATTTTAAGGGCAAACTCCTGCGCGAGGCGATGGTCCGCGTCGCCGTCAAGCCCTCGGCCGGCGAGAACCAAACCCAAGAAAGACCACAAGGTTAGTGCTGGGCGGTCCTGGTGACCAAGCGCGACTACTACGAAATCCTCGGCGTTGATCGCAATGTCGATGAACAGGGGCTGAAGAAGGCCTACCGGCGGATTGCCCTCAAGTACCACCCGGACCGCAACCCGGGCGACAAAGAGGCCGAGGAAAGGTTCAAGGAAGCCGCCGAAGCCTACAGCGTCCTCAGCGACCCGGAGAAGCGGCGGCGATACGACCTCTACGGCCACGACGGGCTCCGCGGGGGGGCCGAACCCGGCTTCGACCCCTCGGTGTTCACCGACTTCAGCGACATCCTCGGGGATTTCTTCGGCTTCGGGGACTTCTTCGGCGGCTCGTCACGCCGGCGCCAGCGCCCGATGCAGGGCGACGACGTCCGCTACGACCTGGAGATCGACCTCGAAGACGCCATCCGGGGCAAGCAGGTCGAGATCAAGGTTCCCCGGCTCGAGACTTGCGGCGACTGCCGGGGCAGCGGGGCCGATCCCCGGGGCGGGCTGGCCGCCTGCCCGATGTGTCACGGCCGCGGGGAGGTGATCTACCGCCAGGGCTTCCTCTCGATCCGCCGGACCTGCTCGCGCTGCGGCGGCGTGGGGCGAATCGTGCGGCGGCCTTGCAGCCGGTGCGGAGGCGAGGGGCACGTTCGGATCGAGGAGCGGCTGAAGGTGGAGATCCCCCCCGGCGTCGATACCGGCACCCGGGTGCGGCTCCAGGGCAAGGGCGGCCCCGGCGTCAACGGCGGGCCGCCGGGCGACCTCTACGTCTTCCTCCGGGTCAAGGAGCACCCGATCTTCGAGCGCCGCGGCGACGACCTCTATTGCACCGTGCCTCTCAATGTGGCCCAGGCGGCCCTGGGCGACGAGATCCACGTGCTGACCTTCGACGGACTGCAGACGGTGAAGGTCCCCGAAGGCACCCAGCACGGCGACAAGGTCCGCCTGCGCGGCCTCGGGGCGCCCCGCTTGAACGACAAGACCCGCGGAGACCTCTATGTCCAGTTCGAAGTGAAGGTACCGACGCGGCTCACCCGGGAGCAACGCCGCTTACTGGAGCAGCTCCGCGAGACGCTGCCCGCCGAGAGCGAACCCAAAGAGAAGGGCCTGTTCGACAAGGTGAAAGACTACTTCAGCTAGTCGCCGCGGCGGTAGAATGGCCGCATGAGATCCGCCGGGCGTTGCCTCTTAGCGCTGTTCGCCGTCTCCTTGCTCTGGGGCCAGAACCCGCCGCGGCTGCCTCCCGAGCCGGACCACAACGCGAACCGCATCCTCAAGGCGCTCGACGACCTGATGTGGCACATCCGCCTCGACGAGACCGCCTACGTGGACAAGGTCCGCTACACCAGCGCCCCGCCGCGCCACCAGCCGAACCCCACCGCCCAAGGAGCCGGCAACCCGTTGATCATCCAGGCCTATACCTTCATCCCGAAGAACCTGGACCGCTCGAAGAAGCAGCCGCTTCTGGTGCTCCCCCACGGCGGGGTCCACTCGAACTTCAATACCTTCTACTTGCACATCGTCCAGGAGCTTCTCGGGCAGGGCTACTCGATCATCGCTCCGGAATACCGGGGCAGCACGGGCTACGGGGCCCGCTTCTACCGGCAGATCGACTACGGCGGCCTGGAGGTGGAGGACGTCTACCGGGGCATGAAATGGATGCTCGCCGAGTACGATTTCCTCGATCCGGAGCGGGTGGGCATCGTCGGCTGGAGTCACGGCGGCCTGATCGCCCTGATGAACATCTTCCAGCATCCAGGCGACTACGCCTGCGCCTACGCCGGGGTGCCGGTGAGCGATCTGGTGGCTCGCATGGGATACAAGTCCCAGCGCTACCGGGACCTCTACGAAGCGCCGTACCACATCGGCAAGTCCGCCGAAGCCGACGTCCAGGAGTACCTGCGGCGCTCGCCGGTCACCCACGCGGCGAAGCTGGCCACGCCGCTGCTGATCCACACCACCACCAACGACGAGGACGTGAACATCCTCGAAGTCCAGCGGCTGATCGCCGCGCTGAAGGCCGCCGGCAAACAGTTCGAGTACAAGATCTACAAAGACGCCCCGGGCGGGCACGCCTTCAACCGCCTGGACACGAAGCTGGCCCGGGAGTCCCGCCGGGAGGTCTACCGTTTCCTGGCCCGCTACTTGAAGCCGGAGCGGCCGCCGGAATAAGGTTCACTCGGACAGGGATTTCCACAGCCAGCCGAGCAGCTCCTGCCAGAAGAAGCGGCGGTCCTCGCCGTTCCTGATCCAATGGTTGGCGCAGGGAAAGGCCACCAGCCGGCTGGGCGCCCACCGCAGCCGGCGCCGCGGGCGGCCCAGGCGGCCGCCCCAGACACCACAAAGGCTACGAACCGGAAGGCATGCATACGGGGAATACAGCACCCGAAAACCGGGACCGGCGGAGCTCCGGGGGCGGCTCTACGGTGGTTTGACACCCCTGAAGGGGATTCGCTACGCTAAGAGAAGTCTAGCGTTCTCGCGGAGTAAGTCTGTCTATGGTTACCAAGTTCCCATCGGCGAAGTCTGTCGAACGCAAGTGGTACGTGATAGACGCCAAGGATCAAGTACTTGGCCGCCTCGCCACCCGTGCGGCGACGCTGCTGATGGGCAAACACAAGCCGGAGTATACGCCGTTTCTGGACGTGGGCGACCACGTGATCGTCATCAACGCGGCGAAGGTGAAACTGACCGGCGAGAAAGAGAATCAGAAGGTCTACCGGCGGCACACAGGCTACCCTGGGGGGCTGAAAGAGATCACCGCCCAGAAGCTGCGCCAGAAGCATCCGGAAAGGATCGTGGAACTCGCCGTATGGGGGATGCTGCCGAAGACGAAGCTCGGCAAGCACATGTACAAGAAGCTGAAGGTGTACCCCGGGGAACAGCACCCGCATCAGGCGCAGAAGCCCGCGCCGCTGGAGATCCAGGAGTAGAGTTCGAGTGGCAGCGACAGTGATCCAATACACGGGAACAGGACGGAGGAAGGCCGCAGTGGCGCGCGTATTTTTGCGCCAGGGCAGCGGCAAGATCACCGTCAACGGGCGCCCATTTGAAGAGTATTTCAAGCTGGAAGCCGCCCGGGCCCTGGTTCGCCAGCCCTTGCTGGCGACCGAGATGGCGGACAAGTTCGACGTCCATATCAATGCCACGGGCGGCGGCTATACCGGTCAGGCGGGAGCGGCCCGGCTGGGGATCGCCCGGGCACTGGCTGAGTTCAACGGAGAGCTGCGAGGCAAGTTGAAGGAGCTGGGGTTCCTGACCCGCGACCCGCGGCGCCATGAGCGCAAGAAGTACGGGCAACCGGGGGCCCGGAAGCGCTTCCAGTTCTCCAAGCGCTGAGGTGTTCACCGAGGGGCAGTGGAAGCGGTGGTGGAGGACGGCGGCCGGACCAGGCATCTCCACCGCCGGAGCGCTGCCTGCTTTTTTGTGTTCCGGGCCGGCTCGCAAATCCCGTTTGGACCGCGGGCCGGCGGCACAGCAACTGTACGGATAGCTAAGGAGGCACTTTGCCGTCGATCACGATGAAGGAATTGCTCGAAGCGGGCGTTCACTTCGGGCACCAGACCAAACGCTGGAATCCGAAGATGAAGGAATACATCTTCGGCGAACGCAACGGAATCTACATCATCGATTTGCAAAAGACGCTGAAGCTGTTCAAGGAGGCGATGCGCTTCGTCACCGAGATGGCTTCCCAGGGAAAGACGGTGCTCTTCGTCGGCACCAAACGGCAGGCGCAGGAAGCCATTGCCGAAGAGGCGAAACGGTGCGGGATGTTCTACGTGAACCACCGTTGGCTGGGCGGCCTGCTGACGAACATGGTGACCGTGCAGAAGTCGATCCAGCGGCTCAAAGAGCTGGAGGCGATGGCGGAGGAAAACGGTTACGAGGGGCGGTCGAAGAAAGAGATCATCCGGCTGGAACGGGAACGCAAGGCCCTCGAGCAGAACCTGGCGGGCATCAAAGACATGCCGGGGCTCCCGGACGTTGTGTTCGTCGTCGATTCGAACAAGGAAGCCATCGCCGTGCGCGAGGCCCGAAAGTTGAAGATCCCGGTGGTGGCCGTGGTGGACACCAACTGCGATCCCGACATGGTCGATTACGTGATCCCGGGCAACGACGACGCCCTCCGGGCGATCCGGCTGTTCGCCAGCAAGATCGCCGACGCCGTGATCGAAGGCCGGAACCTGGCCACCGAGCAAGAGTTCCTGGCGCAGCAGCAGGAACAGCAGGAAGCCGAGGCCCCGACCGAAGAGGTCCTCGTCGGCGAAACCGTGGCCGAGGACTACAGCCGCTACATGGATCCGGAGTACTCGGTGCAACTGATGACGGAGAGCCTGAACCAGTTCCGCGAGGAACAGGCTCCGGCGGAAAAGCCGAAACAGGAAGCCGGGCCCCAGCCTCAGGAATCCGGCGGCCAGGAGCCGGCAGCGGCCGAACCCGCCGGCGGCACCAACGCTCAGTCCTGACCCGGCCCCGAGCGGGCGGGCGGACGTTTCAAGAACTTTCGGAATCATACGACAGGTGGAAGGTCATGGCGGAAATCACCGCAGCACTCGTAAAACAGCTTCGTGAGCGCACCGGCGCCGGAATGATGGATTGCAAGAAGGCCCTCCAGGAGGCCGGCGGCAACCTGGAGGAAGCCGAGGTGGTCCTCCGGAAGAAGGGCATCGCCGCGGCGGCGAAGAAGGCCAGCCGGGCCACCAGACAGGGCATCATCGGCACCTACGTCCACGCCGGATCGCAGCTCGGCGTGATGATCGAGGTGAACTGCGAGACCGACTTCGTAGCCCGGACGCAAGACTTTCAGGAACTGGTGCACGATCTCGCCATGCAGGTGGCGGCGGCGGATCCGAAGTGGGTCCGGCCGGAAGACGTTCCGGCGGAAGTGATCGAGAAGGAGCGGGAGATCGCGCGGGAGCGGGCGCTCAGCGAGGGCAAGCCCGAGAAGGTGATCGACCGGATCGTCGAGGGGCGCCTGGGCAAGTTCTACGAGGAAGCCTGCCTTTACAAGCAGCCGTTCATCAAGGACAACAACGCCACCGTGGAGGACTTGATCAAGCAGAAGATCGCCAAACTGGGCGAGAACATCACGGTTTCGCGTTTCGTCCGGTTCAAAGTGGGAGAGACCGCCGCCGACGGCGGCGAGCAGCCCTCTTGCCAGTGAGGCGCCCTTCGCCCGCGGCGTGCCGTCATGGCCGGTAGCTGAGGACCCAGCGATGCCCAAGTACGACCGAATGGTCATCAAGCTCAGCGGCGAAGCGCTGGCCGGCGAAGGCCGTTTCGGGATCAGCCGGGACAAGATCACCTCTTTAGCAGCGGAGATCGGCGAGGTGGTGCGGGCCGGCGTCCGCCTGGGACTCGTGGTCGGCGGGGGAAACTTCTTCCGCGGCCTCGACGCCGCCGCGCGGGAGATGGACCGGGTGACCGCCGACCAGATGGGGATGCTGGCCACGATCCTCAATGCCCTGGCTCTCCAGGACGCGCTCGAGAAGGCCGGCGTCGAGACCCGGGTGATGACCGCCCTGAGCGTCCGGCAAGTGGCGGAACCCTACATCCACCGCCGGGCCCTGCGGCACCTGGAGAAGGGCCGGACCGTAATCTTCGCCGGCGGCACCTCGAATCCGTTTTTCTCCACCGACACGGCGGCCGCTTTACGTGCCCTGGAGATGCGCGCGCAGATCGTCGCCAAAGCCACCCGGGTGGACGGCGTCTACGACAAGGATCCGGAGAAGCACCCCGACGCCCGCTTCTATCCCGAGATCTCCTTCGACGAGGTCTTGACCGGTTCGCTCGGGGTAATGGACGCCACCGCCGTGGCCATGTGCCGGGACAACAACCTCCCGATCCTGGTTTTCAATCTGAACATCCCAGGCAATATAATGCGAGTGGCGATGGGCGAGCCCATCGGGACACTGATCCATTAGACAGCAGAACGAGACGGGAAAGCGCCATGTCTGTGACCGGAACGACCATCGAGCAAATCAAAGCGAACGCCAAGACGAAGATGCAGAAGGTGGTGGCGGACCTCCAGCACGCCATGGCGGGCATCCGCACGGGCCGCGCCTCGGTGAGTCTGCTCGACGGAGTCAAAGTGGACTACTACGGCACGCCGACGCCCTTGAACCAGTTGGCGACGCTCCACGTCCCGGAGCCTTCGATGATCACCTGCCAGCCCTGGGACGTCTCGCAGATCGGAGCGATCGAGAAGGCGATCCGCGCCTCGGACCTGGGCCTCAATCCGAGCAACGACGGCAAGATCATCCGGATCCCGATCCCGCCGCTTACCGAGGAGCGGCGCAAGGAACTGGTCAAGCACCTGCATCACATCCTCGAGGAACACCGGATCGCGGTGCGCAACATCCGGCGCGAGGCCAACGAGGCGATCAAGAAGCTGTTGAAGGCCAAAGAGATCAGCGAAGACGACGACCGGCGCGCGCACGACGAGATCCAGAAGCTGACCGACGAGTTCGTCAACAAACTCGAGGAGGCGGCCGAGGTCAAGGAAAAAGAGATCCTCGAGATCTGAAGAGCCGCCCGCTCCGGCCGGCCCTCGAGGCGTCAGTCCAGCCGCTTGTGGAAGCGCAAGGCGCTGATGGCCACGATTCCCGTCCCGAAGACGGCCATAGCCATCATCTGCGGCCACAGCACCTCCACGCCTACGCCTTTGAGAAACAGCCCCCGGACAATCTCCATGAAATACCGGACCGGGTTCAGGTAGGTCAGGTACTGGACCCCCACCGGCATGTTGCGGATCGGAAACGCGAAGCCGCTCAGCATGAAAGCAGGCGTGAAGAAGATGAACGAGCCGAGCATGGCCTGCTGCTGGGTGTCGGAGACCGTCGAAATGAAGAGGCCGGAGCCGAGCGTCGTCATCAGGTACAGCACGGCGCAAAGGCCCAGGAGCGCGACGCTGCCCCGCAGGGGGACGCGGAAGAGAACCAGCGAGAGCGTGGTGACCAGCGTAATCTGCACGAGCCCGACCAGCGCAAAAGGCAGGGTCTTGCCGAGCATCAGTTCGATGGGCCGGATGGGCGTCACCAGCAATTGCTCCATGGTGCCGATCTCTTTCTCCCGCACTATGGCCAAGGCGGTCAGCATCAACGTGACGATGGTGATGATGTTCACCAGGATGCCGGGGACGAAATAGTTGCGGGAGCGCAGATCCTCGTTGAACCAGACCCGGAAGCGGGCGTCGATGCCGGGTAACGGCGCCGCCCGTGGAGCGTCCAGCCCTGAGGCGGCGACGATCTTCATCTTCAAGGCCCGTTCCCGCCCAGGCAGTTGCCGGCGGGAAAAATTCGCCACCACCCGGCTGGCGTACGAGGAGACCACCCCGGCGATATTGGAATTGCTCCCGTCGATGAGAATCTGAACCGGGGCCGTATCGCCGCGCTCGATGTGGCGCTGGAAGCCGGGCAGGACGCCCACGATGGCCACCACGTCGCCGCGGTCCAGCAGGTCCTGGGCTTCGGCGGGCGTCTCCGGAGCGGCGGTGATGCGGAAGTACGTCGAGCCCTCGAATTCGGCGGCGAGAGCGCGGCTGGCCGGGGTGCGGTCCTGGTCGAGAAAGGCGATGCGGGAATCTTCGACGTCCAGGTTCACCGCGTAGCCGAAAACGATGAGCTGCACCATCGGCGGGACGAACAGGAAGATCCGCATGCGCGGCTCCCGTAGCGTCTGCCGAAACTCCTTGATGATGATCTCCCGGATGCGGCGCCACATGGTTCACCTCTTTCCCGGCGCCGGATTCAGCGCCGCGGCTCTCCGCCGGAGTCTCACGCGCACCGGCCTCATGCCACTTTCTGCCTCAGTTTCCGAACGGTCAGCCCAAAGACCAGCAGGGCGTACAAGAGCAGAAACACGAACTCCCAGACCAGAATCCGCAATCCCACCCCCTTGAGGAACACCCCCTTCAAGATCACCACGAAGTAACGCGCCGGCACGATGTGGGTCACCACCTGGATGGGCCGCGGCATCGCCTCGATGGCGAAGACGAAGCCCGAGAGTAAGAACGCCGGCAGGAACGACGCCAGCATGCTCGCCTGGTAGGCGAGCAACTGGGAGCGGGTGGCCGCCGAGATCAGGATCCCGGTGAAGAGGGCGCCGACGAGGAAGAGCCCGGACCCGGCCGCCAGCAGCAGTACGCTGCCGCGAAGTGGGATGTCGAAGATGAAAACCGCCGCCGCGACGATCACCACGACGTCGGCCACCCCGATGGCCGAATAGGCGAGCATCTTGCCGAGGGCGAGCTCCGCCGGGCGCAGGGGCGTGGAGAGCACCTGTTCCATGGTGCCCATCTCCCACTCGCGGGCGATCGTCATCGAGGTGAGCAGCGAGCCGATGATCATCAAGATTACGGCGATCAGGCCGGGTACGATGTAGTTTCTCGACTTGAGTTCGCTGTTGTAGAGCACGCGCAGGCGCGCCTCCACCGGCGGGGGAACCGTCAAGCCGGTCCGGCGGTCTTGTTCCGCCGCGCGGAGCCGCAACGTCTGGGCGGTGACGACGCTCTCGACATAGCCCAGGCTGAGGCCGGCGGTGTTCGAGTCGCTGCCGTTGATCAAGAACTGGACCTCGGCCTCGCCGCCGCGCAGCAGCTTCTCGGAGTAATCGGCAGGAATCACAATGCCGAGCAGCGCCTGCTCCCGGTCCAGGGCCTCCTGAATCGCGCCGCGGTCCTCCACGAGGCCGCGGATCTCGAAGAACCGCGAGCCCCGGAACCGCTCGATCAGATCGCGGGATTGGGGGGTCCGGTCGCCGTCGTAGACGAGGGTGGGGACACGGTCTACATCGAGCGTCAGCGCGTAGCCGAACAACAACAATTGAACAAAGGGGATCCCCAGGGCCATCACCAGGCTCCGCGGGTCCCGCAGGATGTGCCGGAACTCTTTCCGGGCCACGGCCGCCAGACGCTGCGCCTTCACGGCTTCTCCTCCTGGGGGCCCTCGATCATTTCGACGAAGACCTCTTCCATCGTCGCCTTGCCGTGTTGGCGCTTCAGCTCGTCCGGCGAGCCGAGAGCGACGATCCGGCCCTGGTGCATGAGCGCCACGCGGTGGCAGTACTCGGCCTCGGTCATGTAGTGGGTCGTGACGAAAACGGTCTGGCCGGCGGCGGCGAGTTCGTAAATGAGATCCCAGAACGAGCGCCGCGCGATCGGATCCACGCCCGAGGTCGGCTCGTCGAGGAAGAGGATCGGCGGCTCGTGCAGGATCGCGCAGGCCAGCGCCAGCCGCTGTTTCCAGCCGCCGGGCAGCAGCCGGGTCATGTCACCGCGCCGCTGCTCGAGCCCGGCCATCTGGAGAGCGAATTCCTTGCGCTGAGAGCGGACCCCGTTGGGGACGCCGTAGATGCCGCTGAAGAAGTCGATGTTCTCCTCGACGGTGAGGTCGTCATAGAGCGAGAAGCGCTGGGACATGTATCCGATGCGCCGGCGGACCTGCTCGGGCTGCGTGGCGACGTCGAGACCCCCGACCAGCGCCCGGCCGGAGGTGGGCTGCAACAGGCCGCACAGGATCCGGATGGTGGTCGACTTCCCCGCCCCGTTCGGCCCGAGGAAGCCGAAGACCTCACCGCGGCGAATGGTGCAACTGATGCCGTCCACGGCGGTGAAGTCGCCGAACCGCTTCACCAGGTTCTCGATCACGACCGCCGGCTCGCCGCTCATCCTCGGCTCTCTCCGGAGTGCTCCACGAAGGCGATGAAGACGTCCTCGAGCGTCGGCTTCTCCGGCCGGACCGGCTCAGTGGCGCCGACCCGGCGCACCGCCAGGCCGCGTTCCCGGAACTCGCGCTTGAGGTCGTCCGGCGGGGCGCAACGCAACAGGCGGCCGCTGTGCATCAGCCCCACGCGGCCGCAACGTTCCGCCTCATCGAGGTAAGCCGTGGTGAGCAGGACCGTGATCCCTTCAGAAGCGAGCTGCTGAAGGATCACCCAGAAGTCCCGGCGCGAGACCGGATCCACGCCGGTCGTCGGCTCGTCGAGCAACAGCACCTGGGGGCGGTGCAGCAGCGTGCACATCAGCGCCAGCTTCTGCTTCATGCCGCC
This sequence comes from Solibacteraceae bacterium, assembly GCA_026984795.1. Lineage (GTDB taxonomy): Bacteria > Acidobacteriota > Terriglobia > Bryobacterales > Bryobacteraceae > JALSRK01. The sequence continues at coordinate 41,424 of JALSRK010000052.1, forward strand.
GGACAGGGCCCCGGCACGGCGGTTACGGAAGGGCGCCATGCGGGTCATCTCCAGCAGGCGGGGCAGGAGCCGCCGGCGCTCGGCCCGGGTGATGCCGAACAGATCCGAGTAGAACTGCATGTTCTCGTCCACGGTGAGATCCTGATACAGACCAAACCGCTGAGCCATGTAACCGAGGGAGTCTTTGACCTGGTCCGGATGGGTGCGCACGTCATAACCGGCGATCTCGGCGGCGCCCTCGTCCGCGTCCACCAGGCCGCAAAGCAGGCGAAGCGTGGTGGTCTTGCCGGCGCCGTCCGGTCCCACCAGGCCGAAGATCTCCCCGGCGGCGACTTCGATCTCCAGATGGTCCACCGCTGTGAGCGCGCCGAAGCGCTTGGTGAGGCCCGAAGCGCGAATCAACGGCGGGCGGCCGCCGGCCGGCGCCTTCGTCATTCCAGCTCGATCTCCCCTTCGACCGGCATGTTCAGCTTCAGCTCCTGGTTGGGATTCTCGAGGTCGACCTTGATGCGGTAGACGAGCTTCACCCGCTCCTCCTCGGTCTGGATCTGCTTCGGGGTGAACTCGGCTTCCGAAGAAATGAAAGAGACGCGGCCCCGGTAGACCTTCCCGGGGAAGGTGTCGGTCGTCACCCGCACCGGTGCGCCGATCTTCACGCGTCCCAGATCGGTCTCATTGATGTAACCGCGGACCCAGGGGTGGTCCAGGTCCCCGATCGTCAACACCGTCGTTCCGGCGGCGAGTACCTCGCCGACTTCAGCGGCCTTCGAGAGCACGATGCCACCGACCGGGGCCGTCGCCACGGTGTCGGCGAGTTGGGTCTCGAGGAACGCCACCTGGGCTTCGGCCCGCCGGATCTCGGCCTTGCGGGCATCGATTTCCTGGCGGCGGCGGCGCAGTTCGAGGCGCTGGGCTTGGGCCAGGCGGAGGCCGGCCCGGCCCTGCTCCACCTGGGCGCGCGCCTGCTCGATGGTCTCCTGCCGGGGACCTTCTTCGACCAGCGCCAGCCATTGCTCGGCCTCCTCGAGCTGCGCCCTGGCGGCCTCATAGCGGGCGCGGAACCGGTCATACTGCGCCCGGGAGATGTCCTCGGCCCGCATCAGCGGCTGGGCGCGCTCCCAGTCCGCCTTGGCCCGCTCGAACTCGGAACGCGCCCGCTCCAGACGCGCCCGGGCCTGGCCGATCTCCTGCTTGCGCGAGCCCGCCTCCAACTCCCTCAGCCGGGCCAGCGCCTGCTCGAGCTGGGCCTTCCGCTCGGCGATCCGGCCTTCCATCGTGGCCTTCTGGAATTCGACGGCAGTCAGTAGCTGAGCCAGGGCGGAGCGGGCCGCCGCCAAAGCCGCTTCGGCCTGTTCCTTTTGCCGCCGGATGGGCTCCTGGTCCAGCCGGGCGACCACCTGGCCGGCCTCGACACGGTCGCCTTCGTCCACGGTCCGCTCGACCAGTTTCCCCGAGACTTTGAAGGCCACCTTCACTTCGGTGAGCTCGATGTTGCCGGAAATGCGGATGCGGTCGGCGGCGTTGCCGTTGCTGCAGCCAGTGAGCCAACCGGCTCCGGCGGTGACCGCCAGCAGCCAAAAGTACGCAGCCTTCGTCATGATGCGCTCTGTCGTCGTCTTCATGGAAGGAACTCCCGGATCTTGCCGATGGCCGAGCCGTAATCGAGCCGCGCCGCCTCGTACTGATAGAGGGCCGCAATGTGGTTGTCCCGGGCGCGGGCCAGACGGTTCTGGGCATCGGTGACTTCGATGCTGGTCGCCACCCCGGCCCGGTAGCGCCGCTGCGCTTGCTCAAGCTCGCGCTTCGCCAAGCTGAGTCCTTTCTCCGCCACGGAGACCTGCTGCCGCGCCCACCGTAAGGCGTCGAGCGCGAGCCGGATCTCCATCTCGATCCTGGCCCGCAGGTCGGCGGTCTGGATGCGCGCCTGGCGCAGGTCGGCTCCGGAAGAGGCCTTCCTGGCCTCCAAGCCGCCGCCGTCGAAGACCGGCACGGTGAGGCGGAAGCCGTAGGTCTGTGTCGGGAAGGAGTCGTTGAGGGCGTTGCCCAGATTCCCGTAGTCGCCGAAGGCCGAGACCTGGGGCAAACGCTCCCACTTGGCGGCGCTGAAGGCCAGCCGGGCGCGGGCCTCCTGCTGCTGCTGCGCCTTCCAGTCGGCCCGGTGCGCCAGGGCTTCGCGGAGCGCTGTTTCGGCGTCCGCTTCGTCCACCGGATGAAACTCGAGCCGCTCAGTGAGCTCCAGTTCCGTTTCGAGCGGCAGGTCGATGGCCCGCAGCAGCTCCAGATAGGCCCGGCGGCGCTCGTTCTCGGCCAGCATCAGCACCTGGCGTTCGTTGGCCAATTGCACCTCGGCGCGCGTCACTTCGATGGCGGTGCCGGTGCCGGCGGCCTTCTGGTTCCGGGCCAGCTCGAGGAGCTCTTCGGCCAGGCGCACGTTGGTGCGGGCCGCTTCCAGACGCGCGTCGGCGCGCAACGCCGCCAGGTAGGCCTTCGAAACACTCGCCGCTACGTTGTCGCGGGCGCTCTCGCTCAGCTCCCGGGTAGCGCGCAGGCCGGCCTTGGCCGCCTGATATCTCCGGATGGCACTCAGAGAAAAGACCGTCTGAGTGCCCCGGGCGCGGGCGTCGAAGACGTTGAACGGGCCGACCTTCGAGGGCGTCACCAGCGGCGTGCCGGGGATGGCGAAGTCCACTCCGAAGGCCTTCAGGTTCACCACCCGGCTGTCGTACTGCAGGTAGGCGTCCACGTGGGGCAGCAGCGCGGCCCGCGCCTGGGCCTTTTCGGCTTCGGCCTTCCGCACCGCCTCCAGAGCCAGTTGCAGGCGAACCGCGCCGTCGGGCTCGAGAGCCAAATCGACGGCCTGACGCATGCTCAGGGGCAACTTCTGAGCAGGAGCGCCCGCGGCAGTCAGCCACGCCAGAGCCAGAATTACGCCAGCCGGCCGGTTCATGGCGCCGCCTCCCTTGCCGCCTTCGCCCGCAGGCCCGCAACAAGAAAATCGAGCAGCCGCCGCCGCATCTGGTCCGGCGCCGCCGCAGGGACGCGCCCGCCGCTCAATTGCGGACCGAACTCTCCCATCCTCAACGCCGCGGCCAGCGTCCCGACCATCAGCATCATGCGCCAGAAGACTTCGGCCCCGGCCAATCGCGGCAGGGAGCGGCGGAACGCCGCCAGGAAGCGGTCACGAACCGACTGGAACTGCTCCGGAGCGATGCGGGTGAAGAAGTAATCCGGCTCGGCCAACAGCCGGCCCATCAGGCGGGTGAAAGCGCGTCCGCGGTCCGGATCCGCCGCCCGTTCGAACACGGGGTCGACGAAGGCCGCCACCAGGCGGCGCAGGGGAGCGGGACGGCTGCGGTAGCGGCGCTCCAGCTCGTCCAGCCGGGCGAGGCGCTGCTCGTTGATCGGGCCGGCGTAGCGGCCGACGACGGCATTGACCAGGGCGTCTTTGGAGCCGAAGTGATAGTGGACGGCGGCGAGGTTGACGTCCGCCTCGGCGATGATCGCCCGGAGGGAAGCGCCGGCGACGCCGCGCTCGGCGAAGAGGCGTTCGGCGGCGTCGAGGATACGCTCGCGGGTGCGGGCGCCGTCGCGACGGGAAGCGGATCCAGAGAATGCATTCATTCGTATGTTTCAATCATACGAATGTTTAACTCAGCCGTCAAGCAGCCGTCCGCCGAAGCCGGTAGAATGCTTCCGTGCGCCGAAACTGCTTCAGACTTCCACTGCTGGCCGCTCTGGCCGCTTCCTGCTTCACTCTTCCCGGCCGGGCCGCCGGCGCGGTCCGGGCCTGGGAAGAGACGGTCACCATCCCCACCTACCGCGTCGGACCGAACAATCCCAATCCGATCTTTTATGAAGGCCGCATCTACCAGGGGGCGAAAGGGCCCGTCTACCCTTACCCCCTGATGGACAAGCTCACCGACGAGAAAGCTCCAGCCACCTACAAGGCCGTTTATCTCGAGAACCGCTACCTGCGGATCATGGTGCTGCCGGAGCTGGGCGGCCGCATCTTCGAAGCGGTGGACAAGACCAACGGGTACAACTTCGTCTACCGCCAGCACGTCATCAAACCGGCCTTGATCGGCATGCTCGGGGCCTGGATCTCCGGCGGCGTCGAATGGAACCTCCCCCATCACCACCGGGCGACGTCGTTCATGCCGGTCGATTACACCGTAGTCGAGAACGGCGACGGCAGCCGGACCGTCTGGGTGGGCGAGATCGAGTGGCGGCACCGGATGAAGTGGGTCGTCGGAATGACCCTGCGGCCCGAACGGTCGTATCTTGAAGTCACTGTCCGGCTTTTCAACCGGACCCCGCTGGCGCATTCGATCCTCTACTGGGCGAACGTGGCCGTCCACACGAACGAGAACTACCAGATCATCTTTCCGCCCCGGACCCGGATCGTGACCCACCACTCCAAGGTCCAGTTCAGCCACTGGCCGATCTCCCACGAGATCTACGGAGGCGCCGACTTCCGCTCCGGCGTGGACGTGAGCTGGTGGAAGAACCACGTGAAGGCCAACTCGATGTTCGCCTGGAACTCGGACGAGGATTTCCACGCCGGTTACGACCACGGCAAACAGGCCGGCACGCTGCACGTCGCCGACCACCACTACGATCCCGGCAAGAAGTTCTGGACCTGGGGCCGGGATCCCCACGGTCAGATGTGGGACCACCTGCTCACCGATGAGGACGGTCCGTACCTCGAACTCATGGTCGGCGCCTGGAGCGATAACCAGCCGGACTACAGTTGGACCCAGCCTTACGAAGTCCGGGAGATCACCGAATACTGGTACCCGTTCCGGGACATCGGCGGCGTCAAGCAGGCCAACGTGGACGCGGCGGTGAACCTGGAGATCCAGGGCGGCAAGGCCCATTTCGGATTCTGCGTGACCCGCCCGTGGAAAGACGCCACGGTCAAGCTGCAAGCCGGCGGCCGCACGGTGTTCGAAACCCGGACGCCGATCGCTCCGGACAAGCCTTTTCTGAAAGAAGTGGATCTGCCGGCGGGCGTGCGGCCGGAACAGGTGACGGCTTCTCTCGCGGCCGGCGGCCGCACCTTGGTGAGTTACACGCCCGTCGTGTACAAGAAGGAAGAGCCGTTGCCGAAGCCGGTGACGCCGCCTCCGGCGCCGGAAACCATCAAAACCAACGAAGAGCTCTTCCTCACCGGCCTGCGCCTGGAGCAGTTCTACAATCCTCGCGTCGAGCCGTACCCCTACTACGAGGAGATCCTGAAGCGCGACCCGGGCGACTACCGCGCCAATACGCAGCTCGCCGTCAACTACCTGAAGCGGGGCATGTATTCCAAGGCCGAGGAACACCTGCGGCGGGCCGTCGAGCGGGTGACCCGAAACTACACCCGGCCGAAGGACGGCGAGGCGCTCTATTACCTCGGCGTGGCGCTGCGGGCGCTCGGCAAAGAGGCGGAAGCCGCCGATGCGTTTCACCGCGCCGCGTGGAGTTTCGCCTGGCGCGCGGCGGCCAACTACCAGCTCGCCGAGCTGGCCTGCCGGAAAGGCGAGTTCGAGCGCGCCTTGACGTTCCTCGACCGCTCCCTTTCGATGAACGCCCGCAACACCCGGGCGATGAACCTGCGCGCGGCGGCGCTGCGCCACCTGGGACGTTTCGACGAAGCCGAAAGACAACTGCTCGCGGCGGCCAGGATCGATCCGCTGGACTTCTTCGCCGGCAACGAGTACTACCTGCTGCTCAAAGCCAAGGGAGAAGAAGTGACCGCCGGTACGATGCTCGCCGGTTTCGCCCGGTGGATCCGGACCGACGTCGAAAACTGTCTGGAACTGGCCACCGACTACGGGGCCGCCGGGCTTTGGGACGAAGCGCTCGACGTGATTGCACGGCGGCTGGCGCGGGCCGAAGATCCAGCCAAGGCCCATCCGATGCTGCATTATTTCCGGGCCTGGTACACGGAGCAGAAGGGCGACCGGGCGGGAGCCCTGCGTTATTGGAAGGCCGCCGCGGCTGCCCCGATGGATTTCTGCTTTCCGTTCCGAATGGAGGCCCAGCAGGTGCTGCGCCGGGCGATGGAGGCCAATCCCAGCGACGGCCGGGCCGCCTATTATCTCGGCAACCTGCTCTACGACCACCAGCCGGAAGCGGCGCTCGAGGCCTTCGCTCTCGCCGTCAAGCTCGATCCGGGAAACCGCATCGCCTGGCGGAACCTGGGGCTGGCCCGGGCCAAAGCGAAGGGCGATATCGAAGGGGCCATCCAGGCGCTCGAAAAATCGATCGAGGTGCAGCCGGACGCGCGGGTTCTCTTCGAGCTGGACCGGTTCTACGAGCGGGCCGGCCGGCCGCTCGAGCAACGCCTGGCGATGCTCGAGAAGCACCATCGCACGGTGCTCGAACGCGACGACGCGCTGTCGCGGGAGATCGCCCTGCTGGTGGATCTCGGCCGTTACGACCGGGCGCTGGAGCTGATGAAGGACCGCCACTTCCGGCGCTGGGAGGGCGTCGAGTCGGTCCATGGGCTATTCGTCGATGCCCACATCTTCCGCGGCCACGAGCGCTTCGCCGCCAAGGACTACCGCGGGGCCCTGGCCGATTACGAAGCCGCCCTCGAGTACCCGAGGAACCTGGAAGAGGCCAAGTCCTACCGTGACGGGGCCTACGCGCGGCCCTACTACCACATCGCCCGCGCCCACCGCGCCCTGGGAGACGAGGCGAAGGCCCGGGAATATTTCACCAAGTCGATCACCGAGGCCGACGAGGCCTTTTCCGTGCGCAAGCCGACGCCGGAGACGATGGCGTCGATTCTCTATTACAAGGGCCTGGCGCTGCGGGAGCTGGGCCGCAAGGCGGAAGCCGGGCGGGTCTTCTCGGCGATGATCGAAGCGGCGCAGAAGACGCTCGCCAGCGGCGGCGAGGTCGATTACTACGCGAAGTTCGGCGAGAGCGGCGGCCCCAAGTCCCGGCTGGCCCAGGCGCACTACCTCATCGGGCTGGCGCTGCTCGGGCGCGGCGACGGCGCCGGGGCGCGCCGCGAGTTCGAAGCAGCCCTCAAACTCTACCCGGACCACCGCGGCGCCCGGCGCAAGCTGCGGGCCGGGCCCACGGGCTGATCAGCGGGCCACCGAGACGTAGACGATGTTGCTCGAGCGGCCGGCGAACAGCACCTGCACGGGAACCTGATCGCCCGGCGTCGCCGGCACTCTCACGTTGATCTGCACCACGCCGGCCACCAGCCCGGGCGCCCCGCCGAGGAACTCCACCTGGGCCTCTACGCCCCCGATCCGGACCACGGCCGGAGCCAGCGGCACGGGCGGATCGGCGGCCGGGTTGATGGAGCCGTCCACGCCCGGCGGCGACGTCTCACCCGCCCCGGTGAGGAAGAGCGTAACGACGCTGCCCACGGGCGCGGGGTTCTCCGGCGTGTTGAGCGTGCCGTCCTCATTGAGGATCGCGCCCTGCCCGCGGCCGGAGCTGTCGGCGGAGAAGACGCCGGGTTTGGTCTCCAGGACGGGAATCGATACCGCCGAGGAGAGCCAGCCGTCCACCTCGACTTGAACCATCACGCGGTCGCGTCCGCGGATCTCGAACGGCACGACGCAGGTGGATTGCCGCCGGGACGCCGCGATCATCGGCGCCGGTATCCCGTCGAAGAGGATGCGCGTGCCGCCGGTGACCGTGCTGACCTTGCCGTCGGGGCCGATCACGGCGCCAGCAGGTTCCTCAGGACCGATGTTCTCGCCGAAGATGGTGACCATCTCGCCCGGAGCCACGCCGCCATTGACATAGCTCGCCGCATTGACGACCGCGGTCGCACTGAAGACCGGCAGCGGCGGCGTGACTTCGAAGAGCACCGGGATCACCTGGGGGCTGTTGACGGCCGTTCCGGCCTGGACGCTGATCGTGCCTTCGTAGCGCCCCGGCGCGAGGCCCGAGGGATCCGCTTCGATCTGGAGATAGACCGGAGTGCGCCCGGCCTGCGGCGTCACCGTCAGCCACAGCCCGCCGCTCGCCGTCTCCACCGTCACCGTGTAGTCGAGCCACTTGTTCCGGCCGTTGAGGAATCGCTGCTGGGGCGGCGGGGCCGGGCCGTTGACCGAAGTCCGGAACAGGATCTGCGACGTGTCGAGCATGATCTCCGGCGGCGGGTTGACGTCGAGAACGACCGGGACGATGACCAGCGAGTTGGGATCCGACGCCAGGCGCAGGGCCACCGCGCCGTAGTAGCGGCCCGGCTCGAGATCTTCCGGCCGGACGACGAACTCGACCGTCTCCTCGTCCGGCGGCCTCAGCGCCGAAGCCGAGAGCCACTCGCCGCCGGCGATCACGCTCAGGCTGCCATCGACGACGGCGCTGCCGAACTCCCTGGTGGCGACCAGCGGCGTCTCGTCGCTGGGCGTGAAGCGCAGGGTGAGGTAATCCAGCGTGGGAGCCGCGATGATCGGGAAGAAGACCCCGCCGGGATCCGGCGGCGAGAAACGCGGCGCGGGCGCGGTAGCGCTCATCCCGGCCGTTGCATCCCAGGGCCCCAGCCCAAGGACCACCGAAGCCCCGCCGACCGAAGCCGGCTGGGGGAACACCACATCTACGGGAATCCGGAACGTGTCGATGACCAGAGCGCCGTTCACGCCGGCATACGGAGCCACCGGAACGACCTCATAGACCAGCAGGGCCCGGCCATCGTTGACAGGGACCAGCTCCCACGGGCCGCCGGAGGCCAGCAGCTCTCCGCCGCTCAAGTCCGGTCCGAAGCCGACGACGCGGCGGGCTTCCAGCTCGCCCGGAGACCCGTCCAACAGCTCCGAGCGGACGCTCGCCGGGGCGACGAGGAAGACCCCCGGGGGCAGGTCACGGAACTCGGCGATCAGCCGCGTCCCGGTGCTGGCGGCGCCGGGAGCCCCAGGGGCGGTGGAGCCGAACTCCGGCGTGAAGCCGCTCTCGGTGAAGTAGGCGAACTCGGGGGTGGCCTGGAGAACGGCCGCCGTCGCCCCGGCGGTGGAGGTGGCGATGCGTTTCCGGAAGGCCTCGGCGAAGCCCTCCTTGTAGACCAGCGTCGTCTGCCCCGAAGGCCGCTCCACCCAGCTCTTGGCTGCCGGGGTGATGTAGCCGGCCACCACGCGGCTGGTGCCCAAAGGAACCGAGTTCGAAGCCGTGACGGCGACCTCCACGGTCACCGGCATGGGGTTGTTCGGGTCCACGGGCTGGGCCTGGGCGTCGATGCGGATGTTCACCAGGCGCAGGATGCGGTTCTGACCGGGCTGCGGCGGCCGGAACGGGATGCCGTTCCACTCGATCCGGTTCTCCATGCCCACCGCCTGGAAGCCGGCGTAGACGTTGCCCGATCCGGGCGCCCCGGGGTTTCCGGGCGGTCCCGGCAGCACTCCCGGCGTGCCTTTCACCTGTCCCTGGTAGACGACGTCGTTGCTGGTGTTCGGGACGCCGGGCAGCGGGTCGTCGATCAGCAGCAGGGCCTCGGTCTCGCCGGTGGCTGGATCGACGATCCGGCTGGTGATGCCGGCGTTGACGAAGACCACCAGATTGAGAAAGCGGACCTGATTGGGATCGCCGCCGGTACAAGCCAGGCGGATGTCTCCCAGACGTTCCGCGTGCCCGCCGGCGCGCAGCAGCGGGCCTTCAGCGGTGATCGTGCAATCGATCAGCGGGGCCTGTCCCCACAGGTACACACTCGAGCAAACGAACAGGGTGGACAGGGCCAACAAAAGACGGCCAAAGCGGCGCATGACTAACCTCCTCGAGCCCCCTCCAGGCTCTTCTCGCACGGGACGCGGGCCGGCCCTGTTGGTTCCACGATATCATATTGCTGCACTCACAACGAGAGGAGATTCGGAGATGCGACTCGGTTGGTTCCTGTTGGCGTTCGCAGCGATTCTGCCGGCCCAGGACACGACCAACTTTCCGGTGCTGGGCGAAGTGGTCCGGATGGATCCGCGGCTCGACCGGCTGATCCCGAAGGACGCCCGCATCGAGGTGGTGGCCTCGGGCTTCCTGTGGGCCGAAGGCCCGGTCTGGATCAAAGAGGGCGGCTATCTGCTGTTCTCCGACATCCCCCGGAACTCGGTGATGAAGTGGAAGGAGGGCGAAGGCGTAAGCCTCTACATGAAACCCTCCGGCTACACGGGCGTGGCCGACTACGGAGAAGAACCGGGCTCCAACGGACTGCTGCTCGATCCCCAGGGCCGGCTGGTGCTCTGCGAACACGGCGACCGCCGCATTTCGCTCCTCTATCCCGACGGCGGCAAGCGAACCCTGGTGGACAGCTACCAGGGCAAGCGGCTGAACAGCCCGAACGACGCCGTCTACCACCGCAACGGCGACCTCTACTTCACCGATCCGCCCTACGGGCTGCCGAAGCACTGGGACGATCCCCGGCGGGAGCTCGATTTCTGCGGCGTCTACCGGCTCTCGAAAGACGGCAAGGTCACCCTGCTGACCAAAGAGCTGACCCGGCCCAACGGCATCGCCTTCTCGCCGGACTACAAGACGCTCTACGTGGCCCAGTCCGATCCCAAGGCGGCGCTGTGGAAGGCCTTCCCGGTGAAAGAGGACGGCACGCTCGGCCCCGGCCGGGTCTTCTACGACGTGACCGAGTTCGCCGGCAAACTGCCCGGCCTGCCCGACGGAATGAAGGTGGACCGCGAGGGCAACCTCTTCGCCACCGGCCCCGGGGGCGTTTACGTCTTCACGCCGAAGGGGGAGCTGCTGGGCCGGATCTCCACCGGCGAGGCCACCGCCAACTGCGCCTGGGGCGACGACGGCTCGACCCTCTACATGACGGCCGACATGTATCTGTGCCGCATCAAGACGAATACGCGGGGCCTGGGCTTCTGAGGGCCGCGCGGAGTGCTGGGGCGCGGCGACGCGCTACTTCCCGGCCGCCGGCACGAACTTCTGCACCCGCCAGTTCTTGATCTCAGTGACGTAGACGGCCCCGGTGGAATCGACGGCCAGGTGGTGGGCGAAGTCGAGCTTGCCCGGAGCCTTGCCGAACCCGCCGAAGACGCCGAGCACCTGCCCGTCGAGGTTCAGCTTCACGATGCGGTTGTTGACTCCGTCGGCCATGTAGATGGCCTTCTCGCGCTTCACGTAGTAGAGCCCCCAGGGGCTGCCGATGCCGGTCCATTTGTTCAGGAACCGGCCCTCGGCGTCGAAGACCTGGATGCGCTGGTTGGTGCGGTCCGCCACATAGACGCGCCCCTTCTCATCGACGCAGACGTCGTGCACCAGGTTGAACTCGCCGTCGCCGGTTCCCTTGGCGCCCCAGTGGTTCTGGTAGACGCCGTCCTTCGAATAGCGCACCACGCGGGAGTTGCCATAGCCGTCTGAGACGTAGAAGAACTTGCCGTCGGGCGTGAAGGCGAGGGCCGTGGGCTTGTTGAAGGCGTACTTGGCGTCCTGTCCGCCGGGGCGGTGTCCAGCGGTGGCGATCACCATGCGGATGCGGCCGGTGCGGTCGCATTTGAGCACCGCGTGGCCGCCGACGTCCACCAGCCAGATGTTGCCTTCCGGTCCCACGCGGATCCCATGGGCGGCGACCACCGGCACGTCTTCCCAGGCCTGGATCAGGCGCCCGCCGGGATCGAACTGCATCACTGCGCGCTTGCCCCGGTGGAACACCCAGACATTGTCGTCGGCGTCGACGTCCACGCCGCTGCACTCGCCGAAGTTCCAGCCCTTGGGCAGCTCCGGCCAGCCCGGCACGACCCGGTATTCCAGCCGCGGAGCCGAGTCCAGATCGGCCGCCGCCGCCGGCAGGCAGGCGAGCATCCCCAGTGCGATCGAGAGTCTCCACATCATGCGCCGAGAGTACTGGAGGCGGCCCGGAGTGTCAACCGGCCCGGCACATCCGCCTGCGGAGCGGGCACGGACGGCAACGTAGAAGCTCCCCACCGCAGGGGGTCCATAGAACCTGCCCTTACAGAACCCGCGCCGATTCGGGACTTGCGCGACGATGCAATTGTGTAGGTCCTCCGGGCGCCGTGAGGCGGCGGCGACCGTTCAATACGGCACGCGCACGGTCCGCTCTACTCCTTCAAAACGGATGCGCAGGCGGCCCGGATCGGAGCGGACTTCGATCCGCGGGACGATCGCCGGCCGGTTGCGCGTGCCGTTCACGTAGACGGCGACGGGCGTGTTCGGCGGAACCGGCTCGCGGCTCTTCCAGTAGGGCCAGGCGCCACGGCCGCCGAAGATGTGCGAGTAATGCCAGCCCTTGCGGGGCTCGAGCAGCTCCCATTCGAGCTCGCCCGCCGGACCATGGAGGAAACGGATCACCGACCGGTTCTCGCCGCCCTGGATGAGCAGCGTTTGGTTGTCCATTCGGGTGGCCAATCGCTCCCCTTCGGGGACGGAGATGCTGTAGCCGCCGAGCAGCAGATACAGCGGCCGGGCGCTGGTGTGCCAGAAGACGTGCACCTCGCCGTCGTCGCCGATCAGCGTGTGGGTGACCACCTCGCCGAAATCCTCGAAGCCCTTCTCGACCCTCCCCAGGCGGATCGGGTAGTCGCTCACGGCGTGGTAAGGGTCCACGCGGATCGGGCGGGGGTTGGTGCGGTACTGCCAGCGCTTTCCGTCGTAGGAGACGCCGGTGCGGCCGGCGGCGAGGTCCGGCCCCTTGGCCCCGGCGGCGGCAAAGCCGAGGAAGCTCGAGTAAGCATGTTGGAAATACTTGACGCCCCGCTGCCACCTGCCCTCGTGGCCGATGGACTCGCCTACCGGGTACAGGCGCACCTCACCATCCACCGGACTCACCCGGATCACCATCTGGGCCGCAGGCAGCGCTACACGGCCGCCGGCGCCGTCGGCCGGCATGGGTTCTTCGGCCGCCGTCCAGAACGGATGGTCCTCGGGCAGGACCAAGGCAATCAGGCCATGGGACGCCCAATAGGGGGAGCCACGCGCGATGTAGAGTTCGGGAACGGCCGGGTTCGCCCCGAAGTAGCCGGCCTCTAACAGCCCGTTCGGGCTCTGGCAACCGTGTTCCCAGAAATACTTCAGGCATCCCGAGGCAATTCTGCGGGCCTGGCCGGGCGGGAGCGTGTTCGTGCCGTTCAGCAGCGCATAGCCCAGCGCCGAGAGGCTGGCGAAGCGGTAGGTGAGCGAGCGGCCCCAGGGCACGGGTCCGCCGTCGCGGCCGTACAGATAGACATAACTCTTCTGGAACTCGCGCGTCACATGGGCCACGCGCTGGCCGAAGCGCTCCCGCCAGCCGGCGTCGAAGCGGCAGAGCGCGTTGTTGTAGAGCTGAAAGCCCCACAGGTTGTAGTAGTCGAAGGTGCGGTTGCCGCCGTCGATGTACCAGCCGCCGCCCCGGTACCAGTTGAGCAGGCGCTCGAAGATGCGGGTCATGCGCTCGCGGTCATAGGTGATACCGAACTGCTTGCCGTACTTCTCGAGCACCGGCACGGCCATCAGGTGGAAGTACCAGTGGTTGCAGTCGTAGGTCACCATCGTGGTGAGTTCCTGGAGGAAGGCGAGCACGTTCCGCTTCTGGCTGTCCGTCAAGGGATCCCAGAAGAAGCGGGGGCTGAGGAGGATCGCCAAGGCGACATCGGTACCGAAAGGGCTGAACGGCCGGTGCGCTCCCCAGTAGTAGGGGTTGCGCGGGTCCGTGCCGCGGATCAGCCCGTCGAGGTAGGGCCTGGTGATCGAGCCATCGTAGCCCGGTACGCGGTCCTTGCCGGTCGCGGCGGTGTAGATGGCGACGAGAACGAGGCTCCGGTCAAAGGCCTCGGTGCGCTCCTCGCCACGGGTCACGAGCCTGAAATACTCGTCGAGAATCGGCGAGTTCCTCAGGGCCGGCAGTCCGTCCCGGGAGTCGAAATACGGCAAGAACCCGGCGATGAGCCGTTCGGCGATCTCGAGCCAATGGGCGCGGGTGTAGCCGGTGTACGGGCTCAGTTTGCGGTCCTCGGGCGTCCGCAGGGGAACCGCCGCGGCCGCAACGGACACGAGAATCAGGAAGGCGCAGGCCGTAGCAGCAATTCTCTTCGGCATCGAATCGATCCTCCCGCCGCCAGACTTAAAAGTAGAACAGCAGCTTGCGCTCGGTGAGCTCCTCGGTGAGTTCCTTGACGAATGGCCCCGGCTCGTCGTCGATGTGCGCCTGCATGGCCGCCAGCTTGATCTCCAGATCGGCGACCGGCGTCTTGTACAGGAACGGCGTCTCGGTTGCGGCGACGCGGAAAAAGTAGGTCTTGCTTTCGCGCAGCAGCCGGAGCCAGTCTTCGGTGTTGCGGATCTCGGCCTCGATGGCCCCGCGGAGCCGCCGGCGCTCGGCTTCGGGGTCGCCCTGCTTCAGCAGACACTTGTTGATGGCCACCTGGGATTCGAACAGGTTCCGCACGGTACGCTCGCGGTAAAGCAGGCCGCGGTAGCGGTCGTACTGGTCCACGAGGACCTTTTGCGTATAGGTCTTGCAGGCCCTCTCGAGGATCCCTACGGTTTCGGCGAGCAGCGGCAACGTTGCCTCGTCGTAGTCGCGCACGACGCGCTCCAACTGCTCATCGGTGTACATGCGGATGCCGCCCTCGAAAGAGATGTTCAGGCGGGCGACGTCGGCCGGCAGCGTGAAAAGGGCCCGCTCCCACGCCGAGCGCTCGCGCGCGTCGAGCTTCGAGATGTCGGGCACCACCGGGCGCGTGATCCAGCGGGCCTGGGTCTGTCCCGCTCCGCGGAGGTACCAGTTGAGCGCCGGCCACCGGGCCATCGCCCGCTCGCCGGTCTTCCAGGCTTCCACCAGCAGGGTGGCCGCCCGGACGTCTCCCTCGCACCAGTTGGTGGCGATGCGCAGCAGTAGCTTGTCGAGGTTGTCCACCCGGCCGCGGATCAGCTCGGCATAGACCTCCTGATTGATGTTGTACGGACACTGCGGCGGTGCGACGACGCCGCCAAGGGTGAAGATGCGCTTCAGCTCGAGCTGGTCCAGTCCGGCGAACTTCTTCACCAGAACCGAGGGAGCGCCGATGCCCAGGATGGGCGCCTGCTCCCACATGCCCGAGACCACGACGGCAGCGTACGGGTCTTTGCCGTGCGCCCGGTCGTAGCGGACGAACTCGTCCCGGTTGCCGATCGACCCGCCCTGGAAAAGGAACCCCCCGAAGCTGTGCGAGACGCCAACGCCCTCTGGCAGCGCGGCAATGATCTCTTCCCGCTCCTGCTTCGAGTATTCCCAGCCGATCTCCATCAGCACTTCGAACTTCGGGTTGATCTTGCGGCCGGCGTCGAGCAGCGCGCCGCTGAAGTCCGCCACCATGCGGCCCACCGTGCTGGCGCGCGCCCGGTAGCTGCCGTTGGGGCCGGGATAGAGCCCGCGGGTGAAGGGAATGCCGGAGCCGCTGTCCTCAGTCCAGAAGACGAGGTAGCGCAGGTCCGGGATCTCCTTCATGAGGTTCGCCAGCAGTTCGGCATAGTGCTCGAGCACCTTGGGATGGGCGATGTCCATGTTGAAGCGCGGCTCGAGGCTGCGGCCGGGATGGTCCACGCGGGAGCCGCGCAGGTGCGGGTGGCGGTCGAAGATCGCCTCGGTGACGCAGCGCGGCTCGTAGCAGACGAAGCCCGGCTCGAGGCCGTAGTCGCGGGCGATCTCGGCGGCCTCGCGCAGGTCCGCCAGGTTCGCCTCGAGCTCCTCGCGCGGATAGGCCCCGCGGGTGAGGGAACTCTCGACGAAGGCGTCCAAGGCCGGGGCGTAGCTCAGGTACCAGGTATAGGAGTCGTGCGGGAATTTGCGGTGACGGACCCAATAGCCGCCGGGGTAGCTGTAGCGGTTGATCTCGACGCCGGTGTGGCCCAGGCGGGCGATCTCGCGGATGTGCCGCCGGCGATCAAATCCCTTTGAGAAAGCGTACATCTGGTTGAGCGCGTTGTCCCACATGGTGAAGCGCTCGGGGAAGCGGTAGATGGACACCCGGTTGGTTTCCCGCTCCGGATCGGCGATCCAGCCCAGCGCCGCCCGGCAGACGTTGCGCGGCGTGGCCCCGGCGATGAGCAGCCCGCCGCCGGTCTCCGCCACCAGCTCCCACTCCTTTCCGCGGGCCTCCTCGGGCAGCCGCGCCGCCGCCTTCGGCCAGGCGCGGATCTCCTCGCCCGCGGCCAGCACGATCTCGCCCACCGCGACCGGCTCGCCCGGCGCCGCCGTACGGGTGGCGGCCCCGGTTTTTTCGGCCAGCTCGGAAGCGGCTGTCTTCACCGCCCGGGCGGCCGCGGGGCTCAGGCGCACGGCGCGGTAAGAAGCTGCGCGTCCGGCGCGGGCAGCCGCCAGCATGGCCGCTGAACCGCCGAGAAACAGGCGCCGTGTGAGCGCCGTCTTCTGCCTTTTCACAACTCCGGCCTCCTTGTCGTTGCTTGCGGATTCTTGCGAATACTATCACACCCGAATCCACTGCAATCCTGCCGCCGTGCGCGCCCGGGCGCCGTACCGGTGCTGCGTGCTGCATTGCTCCGTGGCGGCCGCGAGAGTATGCTAGTGGCCTGGCAGGCAGTCCATGCGGCCATTGCTTTCGTTTCGTATTCGTTCTCGGGCCGTTGGCTGGACGGGCATGCCGGAATCCTTTCAGGAGAAACTCTGATGCGACGAATCCACTTGCTCCCCTGTGCGACTCTGAGCCTCGCGGCGGCGCTGCTTTCCGGCTGCGCTGGAGAGAAACCGGCCGAAGAGGCCGGCGCCGGAACCGAAGCCGTGAAGTATGGCGTGCCGGTCAAGGCCGGGCCGATGGATTCGCTTCTGCTCAAAGACTACGAGCCGGAATCGTCGCTCGTCGTTCCCGTGACGAAGATCGACAAGGCGAAGTTTCCGGTGATCGACGTCCACTCCCACACCTCGATGAGCGGCATCAAGACGCCGGAGGACGTGGATGCCTGGGTGCGCACGATGGACGAGGTGGGCATCGAGAAGACGATCGTCTTCACCGGCGCTTGGGGCGACGAGTTCGCCAAGCAGGTGGATCTGTACCTGAGCCGCTACCCGGACCGGTTCCAGCTCTGGTGCGACCTCTATACGGAGAACATCGACGCGCCCGATTACTCCGAGCGGGCCGTCGCGGAGCTGGAGCGCTGTTACAAGCTCGGCGCCCGCGGCCTCGGCGAGGTCAGCGACAAAGGTTGGGGGATCGACGCGAGCGAGAAGACGGCCCTGCCGCGCGACAAACGGATGCACTTCGACGATCCGCGTCTCGACCCGGTCTGGGAGAAGTGCGCCGAGCTGGGCATCCCGGTGAACTTCCACGTGGCGGATCACCCCTCGTGCTGGCGGCCTCTCGGCCCGCACCAGGAGCGCACGCCCGACTTCCAGATCTTCAACCTCTACGGCAAGGACGTCCCTTCGTATGAAGAACTCCTGGCCATGCGCGACCGGATGCTGGCGAAGCATCCCAAGACCACCTTCATCGCCTGCCACCTGAGCAATCAGGGCAACGACACGGCCTCGCTGGCGAAGGCGCTGGACCGTTACCCGAACCTCTATCTCGACATCGCCGCCCGCGACTACGAGCTCGGCCGCCAGCCTCGCACCGGCGCCAAGTTCCTCGCCAAATACAAGGACCGCATCATGTTCGGCACCGACATGGGGCGCGAGGCCAAGATGTACCGGCTGTGGTGGCGGCTGCTCGAATCGCCCGACGAGTTCATGCCCGGCCGCATCTGGTGGCGCTACTACGGCCTGGATCTGCCCGACGACGTCCTCCGGGCCCTCTACCGCGAGACGGCGCTGAAGGTGCTGACGTGGGACTAGGCACGGGTGGGCGTGTTCGGGGCACCCGCCAATGACCACTCATGAGAACGCTTCGCCTCCGGCCCGCCGGCCGATCGCTCATCTGCGGTGGTGGATCGGCGGATTGCTCTTCGCCTCCACGGTCATCAATTACATCGACCGCCAGACGTTGAGCGTACTCGCTCCGATCCTGAAGGAAGAGCACGCCTGGACGAACTCGGACTTCGCCATCATTGTGATCGCCTTCCGGATCGCCTACGCGGTCTTCCAGACGGTCGGGGGCCGCTTGATGGACTGGCTCGGGACGCGCCGGGGGCTGCTGGTGACCGTGAGCTGGTACTCGGCGGCGGCCATGCTGACGGCGACTGCCCGCGGATTGAAGAGCTTCGCCGTGTTCCGTTTCCTGCTCGGCGCCGGCGAAGCCGCCAACTGGCCTGCCGCCGCCAAGACCGTCGCCGAGTGGTTCCCGAAATCGGAGCGCGGCCTGGCGGTGGCGCTGTTCGACAGCGGTTCGGCGATCGGCGGCGCGATCGCGCCGGCGCTGGTGGTGTGGCTCTATCATTCCTTCGGTAGCTGGCGGCCGGCTTTCATACTCACCGGCCTGCTTGGACTGCTCTGGATCACCGCCTGGCGCTTGCTCTATCACCCACCGGAAGTCCATCCCCGCCTCGGCGAAAAGGAACGGGCCATGCTGCTTGCCTCGAGAGAGGAAGAGCGGCGCACGGAAACGCGGGCTATCGGCGGCGAGGATGCGGGCCGCCCCGCGTCGTGGCGCGACCTGCTCAGACTGAAGGAGACCTGGGGCATCGTCCTCGGCCGGTCCCTCACCGACCCGGTCTGGTTCTTCATTACCGACTGGTTCGCCATCTTCCTGGTGGCTCGGGGGTTCCGGCTGGAGGACACGATAGCGGGCTTCTGGGTGCCGTTCTTGGCGGCGGACATCGGCAATTTCTCGGGCGGCGGCTTCTCCAGCCTTCTCGTGCGGCGCGGCTGGCCGGTGATCAAGGCCAGAAAACTCGTCATTCTCGTCTGCGGCCTCGGCATGACGCTGCTCGTCCCGGCGATCTTCGTCACGCGATTCTGGGCCATCATCGGCTTGTTCGCCCTTTCGACGTTCTCTTATGCAGCCTGGTCCACGATGGCTCTCACGCTGCCGTCGGATCTGTACCCGAGCAGCTCGGTGGCTACGGTGAGCGGGATGAGCGGCACCGGCTCCGGCGTCGGCACGATCCTGTCCACCTTTCTCATTGGATGGGTCTCCGACCGGTACTCTTTCGAACCGATCCTGATCGGCGCCAGCGCGGTGCCCCTCGTCGCCACCGCATTGGTCTTCTTGCTCGTGCGGGAGCGACGCCGGCCGACGCCGGCGGAGATAGCATAGAAGTGCGGGACGGCAACCTCGGGGAACGAGGCTGTGAGCGCCCGAAAAGGGGGAAGCATGAAGTCTAGGCTGGAAATCAACCGGCGCCAGTTCCTCGGAGCGGCTTCGAGCGCCGCCGTAGCCATGCCGGCGGCTTCTTACCGGCGCGTGCCTGGAGCCAACGACCGGATCAACATCGGACTGCTTGGCTGCGGATCGCGGTCGGCCGGACACCGGCGCATGGCGAAGATGGTCGAGAAAGAAGGCAATATCCGGATCTCGGACGTCTGTGACATCTGGACCGTGAACCGCAACCGCGCCGCCGAAGACGTGAAACGGAAGTTCGGCTACGAACCCCGGCGCTTCAAGTACTCCGAAGAGATGCTGGCCCGGAGCGACTTGGACGCGGTGATGATCGCCACCGGCGACCACCAGCACGCCAAGTTGTTGGTCGAGGTCGTCAAGGCCGGCAAGGACTGCTATTGCGAGAAGCCGATGGCCAACACGCTGGAGGACGCCAAAGCGGCCCGCGATGCGGTGCTGGCGTCGGACCGGGTGGTCCAGATGGGCTCGCAATGGGTGAGCTGCCCGTACCACCGGAAGGTCCGCGAGATCGTCCGGTCCGGGAAGCTCGGCCAGA
This sequence comes from Solibacteraceae bacterium, assembly GCA_026984795.1. Taxonomy (GTDB): domain Bacteria; phylum Acidobacteriota; class Terriglobia; order Bryobacterales; family Bryobacteraceae; genus JALSRK01. The sequence goes on from JALSRK010000052.1 coordinate 61,116, forward strand.
TCACCAGGTTGGAGCAGTCGTGGAACTACAACGGCCCCCGGTGGCACGATCCCAAAGATCCCGACATCGCCATGATCCGCGAGCAGGATACCGACTGGAAGCGCTGGCTCCTCGGGCGGCCGTGGCGGCCGTTCGACCCTCGGGTCTACTTCGAGTTCCGGATCTTCAAGGACTTCTCCGGCGGCATCACCGACCAGTGGATGAGTCACGGCGTCGGCCTGTGCCAGTTCTTCCTGGACCTCGGAATCCCCGACGACATGGTGGCCAACGGCGGCATCTTCGCCTGGAACGACGTTCGTGAGAATCCCGACACGTTTCAGGCGGTGGCGACGTTCCAGAAAGAGGGCATCCTTTACAGCTTCTCGACGATGTTCGGCAACAGCCACGGCGACCACACCTCGATCCACGGCAAGAAAGGTACCCTTTACGCCGTGGGTGGCGAAGGGAGTCCGCAGTGGTGGTTCAAAGCCGAGATGCCCAGCCGCTGGCGCCACAACCGCCCCGGCGACCAGACGCTCCCGGAAACGCTCGCGCCACAACTGGTTACGATTCCGGGACATCCGGAGATCCCGCCCACCGATCAAAGCGACGACAGCTATCCGCACATGATGAACTGGGTCGAGTGCATGCGCACCCGGAAGCAGACGCACGGGCACATCATGACCGGATTCAATCACTCGGTCGCCATCATCATGGCGACCATCGCCTACCGGCAAGGCAAGAAGGTTTACTGGGACCGCAAGCGGGAACAGATCGTCGACCGACCGCCCGCTTGAGCGGCAGGCGGATCGCCGCTCACGGCTCCGCCAGCAGGTAGATGGCGACCGTCGCCAGCACCATTCCGGCTACCAGCACCCCGCCGGGGACCACTCGGTACATGAGCAGCGAGAGGATGATCGTCAGAACCGGGGCCAGGGCCGTCATCGGGGCCACGATCATCGCCTTGCCGAAACGCATGGCATAGACCAGCATCAGGGCCCCCATCGAGTTCAGCACCTGGATCAGCGCCGCCAGATACGGCCCCCGGAAACCCCAATTGATCGGACGCGAGAAGTCCGTCATGCCCACCGCCAAAGGCACCAGTAAAACGGACGAGAGGGCCATGTAAGCGAAGATGCTCTCGGCGCGCATCGTCCGGTGAGAGAACTTCATCACGAAGCCCTGGACCCCCCAAGCCAGGAACACCAGCGCCGCCAACAGCAGCCACAACTTCCCGGAAGCGGCGCCGCCGTTTCCCGGCTGGTAAGAAAGCATCGGCAGAGCCACCAGAGCGCATACGATTCCCACCCACGCCCGGCGGGACGCCCTCTCCTTGAGCAGCGTTACCGACAGGGCCACCGTCACCACCGGATACAAGGCGATGATCGGGAAGACAAGATATGCCGGCCCCGACCGGAGGGCCTCGAACAATAGCAGTTGCCCGCCGGCCCCGAGAAAACCGACGGTGGAGCCGAGTAAGACCGAACGCTTATCCCTCTCCAGCCGCCACCCGGCCACCTTCAGCGCCGCCAGCGCGCACGGGATCATCGTCAGCGCCCACACCGAATAACCGAGGGTGGCAGGAAACCCCGCCTTCTCCGGGATCTCGATGAGCGCGCCCCAGACTCCCCAGAAGACTGTGGTGACAATGGCGAACAGCAGCCACAATCTGGATCTCGGCATGGGCAATCAACCGATGGTAACAGAAACCGTCCCGGCGTCCGGCCGCAGGGGCGCCAGAGTCTTTCCTCAACCTCTAAATCGCTGATATAGTGGGAATCCGATGTCGCCGAAGAGTCCGACCAAGATGATGCGTGAGGAGCGCCGCCGCGCCATCCTTCAGATTCTCGAGCGGGAACAACGCGTCACCGTGCAAGATCTCGTCCGTCGGTTCGGAGTCACCGCAGTCACCATCCGGTCCGACCTTGACTCGCTGGCCCGGATGGGGGCCCTCGAGCGCTCCCACGGCGGAGCCGTCACCCGTTGGGACCGGCTGATGGACTTTCCGATCACCATCAAGGAAGGCCTCCACCACGCCGAGAAGGTCCGCATCGCCCGGGCCGCCCTCGATCTGATCCGCCCCGAGCAGACGATCTTGCTCGATTCGGGCACCACGACCGCGCAGATCGCCCGGCTGCTCAAGGGCCGCTACTCCAAGCTCACGGTGATCACCAACGCGCTGAACATCGCCTACGAGCTCGCCAGCGCCCAGGACATTACCGTCGTGATGCTCGGAGGCTTGCTGCGCCCGGCGTCCTTCTCGCTGGTCGGGCCGCAAGCCGAACACGCGCTCAGCGGACTCGCCGCAGACCACCTCTTCCTCGGCGTGGACGGCATCGACCCGCAAGCCGGGCTGTTCACCCCCGACATCCTCGAAGCGAAGCTCAATGCCATCATGGTGAAAGTGTCGCGGGAAGTGACGGTGGTCGCGGACTCGAGCAAGTTCGGCCGCCGGGGGCTCTCGTTGATCAGCAAGATCGAGACGATCGACCGGCTCATCACCGACCGGGGCGCCCCCGAAGAATGTCTCGAACAGATGCGCGCCGCGGGCGTCGAAATCATCCTGGTCTGAGGACCCCGCCCGCTAGCCTTCGCCCCCTTCGCGCCTCTCGCCGATCACCTGCACCATCATCTTCCGGGCGAGCGGCCCGTCGAACTCGACGAAGTAGACGCGCTGCCGGCCGCCGCGAACGATCTTGCCGTCCGCGATGGGGAAGAAGCAGCTCACGCCGGCAAGGATGCTTTTCAAATGGTCCCCCGCGTTGAACCCCAGGCGGCCGTCGTAATCCAGGTACCGGTTGTGCCAATAGCCATAGACGCCTTCGGGCGGCCGCTTGGGGGCCAGGCGCTCGAGATGGGCGAGCACGTCACGCTCCAGGCACTCGATGCCCTCGGTCACCAGCAATCCGGACGAGGTATGGGCCGTCATCACGAAGACGATGCCGTCGGTGACGCCGCTCTCGGCCACCGCCTCTTCCACCAGGCCGGTGACGTCGATCATCTCCATGTCCTTCCGGGAGCGGACTTCGTAATGCTTCAGCTTGATGATCATGGCCGGCCTCCCAGCAACTCCTCGGCATTCGCCCGGAAGATCAATTCCAGGCATTCGTCGGAGAATCCGAGGGCCCGTACCGCCCGGGCCATGTTCTTGATCTCCACGCGCGGGTAGTTCGAGCCGAAAACGATCTGGTGCCGCAGGCTGCGCTCGAAGACCGTCAGCGGGACCTGGTGGCGCATGGCGAACTTGAGGAAGTCCTCGGGATTGTCGAAGTAGAGCGCCGACGTGTCCAGGTAGAGGTTCGGGTACTTCAGCGCCAGCGCCACCGCGTCGATGACCCACGGCCAGGCCAGATGCGCCAGCACGATCTTCAGTTTCGGGAACTCCGCCGCCACGTCCTCGAACCGCATCGGATGCCCGTACTTGAGCCGCGAGCCCGGCTCCCAGCTCATACCGGCGTGAAACAGGATCGGGACGCCGAGCTCCTCGGCCTTCCGGTACAGCGCGGTGAGGTTGGGATCGTCGGGATAGAACTCCTGCATGGCCGGCGCCAGCTTCAGCCCCTGCAGCCCGAGCTCCCGGACCGCCTTCTCGAGAAGCTCGACCGCCGCCTCCCGCCGGGGATCCACGCTGGCGAAGCCGATGAGCCGGTCCGACATGCGGCAGAGTTCAGCGATCTGCTCGTTGGAGTAGACCATCGCCCCGCGAGTCCGGGCGGCGTCAATGGGCAGCACGACGGCGTGGTCCAGTCCGGAGATGTCCAACTCGCGCAGGAAGATCTCCAGCGGCTGGAAATTGTTCCCGATGTAAAAGGTTTTCCGGGCGGCCTGCTCCAGTTCCGGATGCCGCTCGATCATCTCCCGCACCAGCAGCGGATGGGTGTGAAAGTCGATTCCGCCCTTCATGAAGCCCCCTCAGGCGCCCCGGCCTGCGACCGGATGAACTCGAGCGCCTCTTCCAGGGACGGCTGGGCCGTCGTTCCTCCCAGCGCCCGGGTTGAGAGCGCTCCGCAAGCCGCCCCCAGCCGCAACGCCGCCTCCAGCGGCTCCTTCCGGAGCCAGGCATGAAGGAAGCCCGCATTGAACGAGTCGCCGGCGCCCGTCGTGTCCACCGGGTCGATGGCGAAAGCCGGTGTCCGCACCAGCTTGTCTTCTGCCAGCGCCGCCGCCCCTTTCCGTCCGAGCTTGGCGACCACCAGCGTCCGGCCGTTCTGGAGTTTCCGCAGCGCCTCGACTGGATCCTTGATGCCGGTGATCCCCTCCAGCTCTACCTCGTTCGGGAGAAAAACGTCCACGTACTCGAGCGTCTCGATCAGGTCCTTCTCCCAGCGCTCGGAGGGATCGTAGCCGGGATCGAGCGACGTCGTCAAGCCGTTCTCTTTCGCCCTCCTCATCAGAGAGCGCACTCCCGGGCGCAGTCCCTTCTGCATGAAATAGGTAGCCATGTGCAGGTGGGCGTGGCCGGCGAAGATGCCGTCCGGGACGTGGTCTGCGGTCAAGGCCTCGATCGCGCCCAGGTGCGTGATCAGGGCCCGGTCTTCCGGACAGGTCAAGGAAACCGTGATCCCGGTTCTCACCGAACCGCTCCGGATGACCCGGCTCACGTCGATCCCCTCTTTCTCCATGCGTTCGAGACAGAACTCGCCCCACGGGTCCTCGCCCACCATGCCGAAGAACGTCAGCCCGTTGCCAAGGCGCGAAAGTCCGACGGCGCAGATCAGCGAGGCGCTGCCCAGCGTGAGGTGCATGTCGTCAAAGAGTACTTCCTTGCCGAGCTCGGGAAACGCGTGAAAGCCGTAAAAGATCAGATCCGGGTTGATTTCCCCGATCACCAGGATCCTCATGACTCGTCCTCCGCCGGAAACGGGTGGATCCGGAAGGTCTCCACGACGCGATTGATTACCCCGCCGGCCGACGGCGAATCCGGCTTCAGCCCCTCGGCGAGGCAACGGAAGAGACCGAGGAGCTGGCCGGCAAGCACGTAGATCACCGGCGTCCAATCGTCCCCCAGGCGGGCAAGGCCGGGACATTCAACGGCCACGTCTCCGGGGTGCAGCAACTCGCCGGGAATGTCCTCGCCGACCACCACCTTGAACGCGCCGAGCCGCTTCCGGTTCAGCTCGTCGATCAGATCCGCCTCGTAGGCGCGAAGCCGGGAGTCCGAAGCCAGAAAGCAGACCACCATCGTGTCCGGATGCACCGCCGCCATGGGACCGTGACGCAAGCCCAGGTAGGTCTCGGGGAAGGCCCGCACCCGGCCGTCGGTCATCTCCAGCATCTTCAGCGCCGACTCCCGCGCCGCGCCGAACATGCCGCCGTCGCCGAGATAGACGGCGTTGTGAAAGTCCCGGCGCGCCCCTTCGGCCAGCGCGTCTACATGGTTCAGCAACACGTGCCGGGCGGCTTCGCTCAATGTGTTCACCTGCTTCACATAGCGCTCCGGCTCTCCAATGGAGCCCAGGAACAGGCCCGCCAGCGCCATGTTCGTGAAACTGCTGGTCATCACCAGGCTGCGGTCGCACGTGCGGTCTGCCAGCACAACGGCCTTGACCGTCTCACCGTCCGGGTACTCCCGCGCCAGTCTGCCGTTGCGGTTGCACGTGATGAGCAGGTGGCGGGCCTCCGGCATGAGCTGAAGCAGAACGTCAATGGCGCCCGAACTTTCAGGACTGTCGCCCGAGCGCGCGAACGAGACCACCAAAGGCGATCCCCTGGAAACGAGCGCTTCCGGCCCGAACAGGAGTATATCTGCTCCCGATACGGCCTGGGCAGGCACGGCCAACGCCCGCTCGAGGGACAAGCGGAGGCATTCGCCCACGTAGAGAGAGCTGCCCGAGCCGGTGAGGATCACCGCATCCGCTTTCCAACCGCCGCTCTCGGTGACGAGCCATGGGCCGAGATCCTCCTTCGACTCGAGGACGATCTGCGCCGTCTCCGGCCAGGTCAATGGTTGCTGGCCGATTTCGCGCAGCGTGTGATAGTAACCACGTTTCCTTTGTTCGCTGGAGCCGCTGGCGAGCAGTTCGGCAAAGGCCGCCTGGCTTCGGCCCACTCGAGCTAACCAGCTTTCGAGGGCCCCCTCGCTGGTCCCCAACGATTCGGTCTCACAGGCGGGGGGAAGACCAGCACCGTTCGATGTCATAGATCGATTGCCTTTCCAGTTTGCACGGCGGTACCGGGCAGCGGCGCCGCCACACGAAACCAAAAATTATAGCAACAAAAAGAAACTATTCGCCAGCGCGGCCCTTCGCGTCAACTGAAATCGATGCGCGGCGTCGTCTTCCACTTGCCGCGGGTAAAGTCGGGGAACTCGATGGGACGGCTCTTCTCCGCCACCGAACGTTCCGTGAGCGGCGCGATGGCGCTCCAGGTCACCGCGTCGTAGACATTCTCATCCGGTGGTTCGCCTTTCATGAGCGCATCCACGAGGCGCTGCCACATCAGTGGCGTGGTCACGCCGCCGCCGTGGCCCCGGGCGCTGCGGAACTTCTTGGGATCCACGTTCCGCCAGATCGGGTGGTCGAACTCCTCGCGGTAGTTCTCGAGCGGCTCCCAGGCGTGCGGCTTCGGACTCCGGCCCTCGATGTAGACGCTGGCCAGTTCACCCGCGAAGTGCCCCTTGGTACCCTGAAGCCGCATCTCTGCGGTGTGCGGGTGCGGCGTGTTGGTGTCGAAATAGAGGGTCACGGTCTTACCGCCGGCGGTGTGCAGCAGCGTCGTGTTCACGTCGCCCTGAGCCATTCGCATAGTGGCGTAGGGCGACTTCTCGCCGTAGTAAAGCGCGGCGTATTCGTTCAGCGTCACCGCCTTGGTGCTCATCGAGACAAGATAGTCGAAACGGTCGCCCCGGTTGATGTCGAGCCACCAGGCGATCGGCCCGACCTGGTGGGTAGGATAGAGGCAGCCGTTCCGGTCGATCGACTCCTGCAGCCGCCACGGCTCCCGCTCCGGGTCGTATTTCACCAGCCGGAGATCGTGGACGTAGCCCCCGGCCGCATGCAACAGCTCGCCGAAGACGCCCTTCTGGGCCATGTTGAGCAACTGCATCCCCGGCCGGCTGTAGTTGGCCTGCTCGAGCATCACGCAATGCCTGGCCATCTTTTCCGACGTTTCCACCATCTCCCAGCACTCATCGATCGTCAGCGCCGCCGGCACTTCGGTGGCCGCATGTTTGCCGTTTTTCATGGCCGCGATGCAGACCGGCGCGTGCCACCTCCACGAGGTCGCGCACACGACCAGGTCGAGCTCCTCATGCTCGACCATCCGCAGAAAGTCGGTCGGGCCGCGGCCGTAAAGCTTCGGCGCCGGCTTGCCGGCCTCTTCGACCCAGCGTTTGGCCCGCTCCAGATACCACGGGTTGATGTCGCACAGCGCCGGCACCTCGACGCTGTCCATCCCCAGGCAGACGTCCATGTGGTAGGAGCCGCGGTCGCCGACGCCGACGAAACCTACACGCAGAGGCTTCACGTCGCCCGCCGCCCGGGCGGCGAATCCCACGCCGAACCCCTTCTTCAAGAAGCTTCTCCGGTCATGCATTTTGCTCATGGCATCCTCCTTGGCGGGCTAGACGATCCTGTCCGGATCGACGGGCGGCCGGATCTTCCACTTGCCCCGAGTGAAGTCCGGGATGTCCACGGGTTTGCTGCGGCCGGCCACCGAGGCCTCCGTCAGCGGCACGATTACGCTCCAGGCGGCCGCGTCATAGACATCGATGTCCGGCGGCTCGCCGTTCCGCAAGGTCTTCACCAGCCGGTACATCAGCAGATAGTCGATGCCGCCGTGGCCGGCGCCCCGGGCCTGCTCGCCGCGGGTCTTCCAGAGCTGGTGCTCGTACTGCTCGCGGTAACGGTCCAGCGGGAGCCAGTCCGGGTTGTGGCGCCGCTCGCCGTGGCCGTCGATGTAGATCTTCTCGAGCATCTGGTTGTAGACGCCCTTGGAGCCCTGGACGCGGATCAGGTGCTCCTTGACCCGCGGCGTGTTGGTATCGAAGTAGAGCAGGATCTGGTGTCCGTTCTCGGTACCGATCAAGGTGGTGTTGACGTCGCCGAGTTTGTAGTCCTGCCTGGCCCGCGGGTCGTCGGGGCCGAACTCCCGAATCGCGAACTCCTTCAGGCACCGCGCCTTGCTGCTCATCGAGACCAGGTAGGTGAACCGGTCGCCGCGGTTGATGTCCATCCACCAGGACATCGGACCGAGCGGGTGCGTCGGGTAAAGGTTCCCGTTGCGGTGGATCGCCGGCTCGAGTCGCCACGGTTCCCCATTCGGCACGGTGTTGAACTTGACCGCCCGGATGTCGTGCATGTAGCCGCCCTCGGCGTAGAGCACTTCGCCGAGCATCCCCGCCCGGATCAGGTTCAGCACGAATAGGGTGTACCAGTAATAACAATCGTTCTCGAGCAGAACGCAGTGCTTGCCGGTCTTCTCGGAGGTCTCGACCAGCTCCCAGCACTCCTCGACGGTCTGGGCCGCCGGAACCTCAGTGGCCGCGTGTTTGCCGGCCTTCATCGCCGCCACGCACACCGGAGTGTGCCACTTCCACGGGGTGGCGGTGATCACCAGGTCCAGATCGTCCCGCTCGCACAAGCGGCGGAAGTCGGTCTCGCCGCGCGAGTATCCTTCGGGTTTCGGCTTACCCGCGCCGGTGACCAGAGCCTGGGCCCGAGCCAGCCGCTCCTCGTCGATGTCGCACAGCGCCGGGATCTCCACGCTGTCGAGCTTCAGCAGCTCCCGGATCAGGGACGTTCCGCGGCCGCCGGTGCCCACCACGCCGATCCGCAGCGGCTCGCCCTTCGCCGCCAGGGTCGGCGCGGCAGCCGCAGCGGCCAGGCCGCCGGCGCCCAGGCGCAGCACGTCCCGCCGGTTGATCATTTCCGTCATTGCTCGCTCCTTTCCTCTCCTCATACCGCCTCCAGCCCGAGCAGCCTGGCGGCGTTGTTGTGGTAAACCTTCTTCAAGATGCCGTCCGGCAGACCTACGCCGTAGACCTTCCACCTTCCCTGGGGCGGGACGGGCGCCGGCGCATAGTCGAAATACTCGTCCAGCGTCTCCAGGAACCGGTAGTAGCAGTGGTACATCTCCGGGATCAGGATCTGCTGCGGCGTCTCCACCCCGTTCGGGCTGGCGTCGGTACCGAACATCACGCGGTCCTGGTATTCCTCGAAGAACTTCCGCGCCCGCCGCGGCTGCCGTCCAAGCTCGCCCAGCCGGGCGCCGATCTCACAGTGCATGTTGGGATACTTGTCGAGCCAGGCGGAAACCTCGTCCAGGTTTTCCGGATGATTGGCCACGTGCAAGCAGACGAATGTCGTCTTCGGATGACGCTCGATGACGCGGTTGCGCGCCGCCAGCAGCTCCGGTTTCGACGGATAGTCCTTGTCGTAAAACGACCAGTCCGGGTGGTTCGCCAGCTCTTCCCACCGCTCGTTGAACCGGTCGATGGGCAGGAAGAAAGCGTCGGGATCGGAAGTGTGGATGAAGACCGGCATGCCGAGTCCGCCGGCCTCTTCGAACATCGGCGCAAAGCGCTCATCGTCGATCTTCACCAGCTTGCCATCTTCCCGCAGCCCCAGCCCGAAGCTCTTGTAGAGCTTGATGCCGACAGCGCCCTTCTCCTTGGCCCGCCGGATCTCTTCGGCCTGGCGTTTCGGGTAGTCCGGATCCTTCATGTTCTGGAAGGACGGTACCACGCAGGTCAGGAACCGGCCCGGGTGCGCCCCGACCATCTCTTTCAGGCAGCGGTCGAGCAGCTCGCCGGCGTCGCTGGTGTAGTTCACCATGAGCTTCATGTTCATCTCGTCCATCCACCGGACGATCTGGGCGAACTGCTCGGCCGGCGTGCCGTGCAGCTTCGACTCCGGCGTCCCTGGGCGGCGGAATACCCCTCCCACGTGAGTGTGCACGTCGATGACGGGATACTTCGCCCGCGTGACCTGATGTTCCGGAACCTTGAGCATGCTCCGGGGCTGGAAGTCCAGCAGGGCCAGCCTCGGCTTCGTTGCCTTGCCTTTCGTCTCTTGCCCCGGACGGGCACACCCGGTCGCCGCCAGCGGAACGCCCGCGGCCGCCGCCAGGAAACCGCGACGGCTGGGTCCGGCGCGCCGATTTGTGCTTTGAATCCGCTTCTTGCTCACTGGATCTTCCTCCTTTCTGTGGCGCAAGGGGCCGAACGGTCCAATCGATGCATACACTGAGCATATACGAAAAGAAACGCAAACCGGCGGTTCCTCCTCCGAGCCACCTGCCGATTCCGTTCAGCGTGCTAGACTGGAAGCGGTAAAGTCTCATCCTTTCATACAGATCCGGGCGTTACCCCCTGGCGCCCGCTACCGCGACGGCTATGGAACGCTACCAGGAGATCGAGCACTACCTCAAAGACGCCTTGGCTGCTTCCGGCGACAGAGCCGCCGTGGAGCGCCTCGTCGCCTGCGGACTCGACGCTCTGCCGGTCTTCCGCGACTACCTGAAGCGCGATACCGACATCGGCGCCGCCGAGGCCGTCGAAGCCTTGCTGAAGCGGGTGTTGAAGGAGCGCCTCTCCCTCCCCGTCTCGGGCGCCGACGCGCGCCGCATCGCCCGCTTCCAGCAGGAGCTGGGCTTCATCTTCAAGTACAAGTCCTACGCCATCAAGGCCGCCGTCCCGCTGGGCTACTCGATCTTCCTGCAGAATCCCGGCGAGGGCTTCAGCTTCCAGCGGCACGTAACGCACAAGACCGAGGTCTTCCACATCCTCGAAGCTCCTCCCGGCGGCTACGTCTTCCTCTGCGACGCCGAGGACTGGGAACGCCACTACGACAAGGAGACCTTCGACGCCTGGCTGGCCGGCGAATCCCACCCGTTCTTCGACCGCTGCCGCTTCGTCCCGCGGCCCGGCGACGTCTTCGTGATCTCGCGCCTCAACATCGTCCACACGGTGATCGGCTGCATCCTCGAGGAGTACGCCACCGTCTCCACCGACATGGTGGACCGGCTGCACGACCAGAACAAAGGCAAGCCCATTCCGGAGCGCTTCTGCCGCGCTTACGCCGAAGAACGCCTGAAGTCGCTCCGCCTGCCGGCCAAACACCGCAACGTGGACATGCTCTCCGGCGAAACGACGGTGGAGCCGATCCCGTATGAGGCCGTCGAAGGCGGCGAACGGGCGGTGCTCACCGACTCCTTCGTCACCGCCTCGAACTACCGGCTGAATCCTCTGGCCGCCGGCGCCTTGCACCGCTTTCCGGACCGCGCGGCGCAGATCCGCATCTTCACCGGCGAGGGCCGCATCGCCATCGCCGGCGACGACGAGCTGGACCGTCTGGAGCAGATGGCGATCCCCGTCAAGAGCGGCGACCTGCTCTTCGTTCCCCCCGGCGTCCACTACCGCATCTTCAACGACCGCGGCGAGGCGCTGGAATACTCCGAGCACCGGATCGCGCCCGAGGTGGCGTTCATCTGACGAGACTGTCTGGTACCCCCTGGCGGGTCGTACCAGAAAAATCGTAGCCGCGCCTTCCTTTTCCTTGCGATTCTACGCCGCCGCCCGCCACTAGAGAAGTGAACTCTCCGGGAGCCGCGGCTTGCCGCTGGCGAAGGTGGAAACTTGCCGCTGCACCGGCTCACGAGGAAGCGGATGTTCGACATGACGGTCAAACTCCCAAGTGCAATGGAACGCCACACCAGGATCGAGAGCTACACCCGGAGGCTGCGCCGGGCGCTCCGGGACTGCTCGAACCGCGAGCTGGAGATCCTGATCCGCTATTACACCCGGGGACAGAACACGGCCCAGGTGGCCGGCGAAATGGGCTGCCGGGTAGAGGAAGTCGAGCACCTGTTGGGGCGGATGAGGCGGGCCGTCCGCGCCGAACGGCCGCTGGCCAAGGCAGCCGCAGGCTCACGGTAACCGGGCGCGGGAGCCGACGTCCGGGGCCTCTACAAGGCCGGCCGTCCCGGCTGCTCCTCGATAGCGGTAATCCGCCCGTCCCGGCTCAGCCGCAAGCGGCGGTCCCGCCACTCGACGGTGCTTCCCGCCAGCCCGGCCGCCCATACCGCCAGCCCGAACAGGTCCCGCAGCGGCGTCAGCCACCACCAGCGGCGGGTCACCGGGCACCGCAGGATTCCCACGCCCGTGGCCAGCCCCGCCGCCAGCCGGGCCGCCATCGTCAGGCCGGTGGGGACCCACCACCCGGCGGCGGCCGCCAGCAGCGCCCAGAAAGTGGCCTGGGTGACGAGGATGCCGAGATAGGCCGGCCCTTTGGAGACCCGGATCGTCCGGTGCCACCGCACCTGGTGCCGCCATACCTGGCGCCAACTCTCCGCCCCCAGAGTCGTCTCCACCACCAGGCTGGAAAGGTGCACCCGGAAGCCGGCTTCGGTGATGCGGCGGGCGAGCTGGTAGTCGTCGGCGATGTATTCCGAGATGGCCGCAAATCCACCGATGCGCTCCAGGTCGCGGGCGCGCACCGCGAGCGTCGAGCCCAGGCCGAACTCCCGCACCCCGACCAGTTGGGCCACCAAGACACTGGGAGCGAAATCGGTCGCCACGCCCAGCGCCTCCCACCGGCCCGGCGCCGAGTCTGCGCGTCCGCGGTACAGGCAAGTGACTACACCCGTGCCGGGATCCTGCAACGGGGCCACCACCCGCCTGAGGTAGTCCGGCTCCACCCGCACGTCGCTGTCGTTGATCACCAGGACGGGATGCTTCGCCTCGCGGGCCAGCTTCTCGAGCACCCCGGCTTTGCGGTTCGGCGCCTCGGTCGGACAGGCCACCAGCCGGAACGGCGCCTCGGGGCACGCACCCATCAGCCGCCGGATTGCGGCGGCGGCGGGGTCGTCTTCGCTCTCGACGCCGAAGAGAACTTCGTACTCAGGGTAGTCCAGCGCGGCGTGGGAGCGGATCGCTTCGTCGAAGTGCGGGTCCAGGCCACGGACGGGCTTCAGGATGGAGACCGGCGGCGAGTAGCCGGGCTGCGGATCCCCGCGGCGGCGGTGGCGCCAGGCGGCGGCCAGAGCAGCGAGCTGATAAACGAAGGCCGCGCCGCAAGCCGCCAACAGGAAATCGTCCACGCCTCGCCTCTCGCTACATGGAAACCAGCGCCACCCCGGCAATCACCAGCGCCGCCCCGGCCCAGCGCTTCCAGTTCAGGTGTTCCTTCAGGATCAAGCGCGCCAGCACCGTCTCGACCGCGTAGCTGGCCGCCGTGGCCGGAACGGCGAAGCTCAGGTCGGCGATCGAGAGCAGCACGAGGAAAGCGAAGAAGGAAACGGCCATGAAGAAGATCGACAGCATCAGCCACCGCCGCCGCAGCACGCGCGCCATGATGCGCCCCCAGCGGCCGGGGCGAAACTCGTCGATCTCGCCGTGGACTTTCATCTCCCGGCTCTGCAACAGATCGCTCGCCACCGTCGAAAGCACCACGATCGCCACCAGCAGCCAGGCGCTCATGCGGCCTTCTCCCTCTTGCCGGTGGTTTTCGGAGGGGTCGCCCCGACCAGCGACGTACCGGCGACGATGAGGATCGCCCCCGTCCAGCGCTGCCAGGAGACGTCTTCGTTCAGTACATACCGGCCCAGGGCGACAGTGAACACGTAGCCCGCGGCCGTCACCGGGAGCACGAAACTCAGGTCAGCCCAGCTCAGTAATGTGAGCCGGGTCAGGAGCCACAGAATCAGCAAGGCGATCCCGGCCAGTACCCACGGGGTGAAGACCGTCCGGAGCACGCCGAGAGGCGTCAGCCCGTAGGCGGAGTGCTTCATGCCCCAACTCAACGAGAAGTTGCCGAAAACGTTGGTCAGGACCACCACGACGGTGAGCAGCCATACTTTCAGCGCGACGGCGCGCCCCGGCATCTGCATCAACCAGCTTGTTCCTCGGCCGGGCGCGCCGGGGTCGCAGCCTTCTGCTCAGCGATGAACCGCTTGCGCTTGGAGCGCAGATCCAGATACTCGCGCGCCTCTTTGAACAGGCGCTTGCGCTCGGTAGAATCGAGCAGCGCCCCCCGCACGATGCGCCAGACGGCCTTGGGCCGGAAGTAGTACTCGCTGTAGAACCGCTCGACCCATTCGAGCAGCTCGGCGCGGTCCAGGCCCGGGTAGGTGATGTTCGGCAACTGGTGGCCGCCCTCGTCGGTCATCGGCTCGATGGTGATCAGCCCGTTGCGCTCCACGTAGTCGTAGAATTCCGTCCCCGGGTACGGGTGGGCCACCGAAACCTGGATCGTTTCGGTGTCCAGCTCCTTGGCGAACTGGATCGTCCTCCGGATCGTCTCCCGGGTCTCGCCCGGCAGCCCGACGATGAAATCGCCGTGGATCTTGATCCCCACCTTCTTGCAGTTCCCGGTGAAGCGCCGCGCCATGTCCACGGTGGCGCCCTTCTTGATGTTCTTGAGGATCCGCGGGTCGCCGGACTCGTAGCCGACGATCATCAGCCGGCAGCCGGCCTCCTTCATGGCCTTCAGCGTCTCGTAATCGGTGGTGACCCGCGAGGTGCACGACCAGGTGATGCCCAGCCGTCCCAAGTGCTCGCAGATCTCCAGTGTGCGGCGCTTGTTGTAGTTGAAGGTGTCGTCGTCGAAGAAGATCTCCCGCAGCCCCTCGAAGTTCTCCCAGGCCCACTTGGCCTCGGCGGCCACGTCGGCGGCCGAGCGCAGGCGCCACCGGTGGCCGGAGTGCGTCTGGGGCCACAGGCAGAAGGTGCATTGCGCCGGGCAGCCCCGCGAGGAGTAGAAGGCCACGAAAGGATGCAGCAAAAACGGCACGTTGTAGCGCCGGAAGTCGAGGTCCCGCTTGTAAACCTTCGTTACCCAGGGCAGCGCATCGAGATCCTCGATAGGCGGCGCCTCGGGATTGTGGACGATCCCGCCGTTCTTGCGGAAGCTGGCGCCGGGGATCTCCTCGAGCGGCTTGCCGTTGGCGTAGTCGACGATCTGGTAGTCGAACTCCCGGCGGATGACGAAGTCGATCGCCTTCTCCTGCAAGCAGCGCTCCGGCTCCACCGTCACCGGGGGGCCCACGAAGCAGACCTTCAGCTTCGGGTTGGCGTCCTTCATCATCCCGGCGATCTTCACGTCGACGTGATAGCCGGGAGTGGAGGTGAACAGTACCAGCAGCTCGAAATCGCCCGCCATCCGGACCACGTCGTCCACCGTGATCCCATGCGGGGGCGCGTCCACCACCTTGCTGTCAGGCAGCATCCCGGCCGGATAGCAGAGCCAGACCGGGTACCAGTAGGACTCGATCTCCCGGGTGGCGGGCCAACGGGAACTGGCGCCTCCATCGAACTTCTCGAACGAGGGCGGGTTCAGCAAGAGCGTGCGCATCGATCCAATACTTTAAAGCTTACGATCCGGAACGGAACGGGTCCACGCTGCCCCGCCGGCCGGCCGGAATCAAGGGCTGAACGGCGTCAATTGCCCGCCGCCTGCGGAGCCCCCGTCCACGACGCGATCTCCGGGCGTCTCCCGTTGAATTGGAAATCGTGGAATTTGATCCGGATCTCCGCCGGCCCGACCAACCTCGTGCGGATCTGGGTTTGGATCACCGACGGCACCGCAACACCGTCGATCATGGCGTAGTCCCGCACGAAGTCCACCCGCTTGAGGAACACCGACGGGTTCTTCACCAGCCGGCCCGATTCCCTTACCGGCATTCCCGTGCCGGCGTGGATCCACAGCCATCCACGATACATTCCGAGCCTCTTCTTCTTCGGGATCACCTCGAACAGATACAGCGTCCAGTCGCCGGAGCCGTACTTGCCCCGGTAGCGGAACTTGTAGTTGGCCGGCGTGATGGCCAGCATCCGCCGGGTGCGCTGGTCCGAGGATTTGACTTCGGCTTGCAAGTAACGGGCGATCACATCCTTCTTGACCATGTTGTCCCCCTCGAAACCCAACACCTTGTAGGTGATCTTGCCGAGGCTGGAAACCTTCCGCAAGGCGTGCAACACACCCTTCTTCTTCAGCTCCGGCAGCTTGGCCTCGATGGAGACCTTCATGGTCACGTCGCGCAGGGCATCGCGCACCTGGCTGTAACTCGTTACATAGCGCTCGAGCGCGCGCTGGCCTTCGGGATCCGGCCGCCTGCCGGGGTCGGCCAAAGCCCCCGGTGCGAGGCAAACCATCAGCCCGAGTGCGGCATAAGCCTGTAAGATCACTCGTTTCATGCGATTAGAACACCCGTACGCGGGTACGGCCAGCCGTTACCATAACGACCTTACCAGATTTACAGATGCTGCCGCACCCTCAAACGTTTCTTCGCCGGTCTGCTTCAGATGGTGACGCGCCGCCGGGAACGACGCTGCCAGCGGGCTCCACCGATCCTTTGGCCCTCCCCTCGTTCGCTGGGATACGATAAAGCCTATGGCGCAGATCCCGATCGGGGCCCGGGCGCAGTTGCACCTGCTCGTCACCGGCGAATACGCCGTCGATTTTCTCGGCAACGACGCCGCCCGGGTGCTGGCCACCCCTTTTCTTATCGGCCATCTCGAGCTGGCTGCCCGGGACGCGGTGAAGCCCCACCTCGAAGAGGGCCTCGACACGGTCGGCACGCACGTCGACCTTCGCCACCTGGCCGCCACTCCCCTGGGAATGAGCGTCGCTTGCCACGCCGAAGTCACCGGCGTCGAAGGCCGCCGCATCCGCTTCCGGATCTGGGCCGAGGACGAGCAGGAAACCGTCGCCGAAGGCACGCACGAACGCTACGTCATCGACGTCGAACGCTTCGCCGAACGCGTTACGGCGAAGGCGCGCCGGGGCGGAGGCGGCAAGTGACACACACGTTCTATCGTCAGGAGCAGACCATCGTATGAACACCAAACAAGAAGAGACCATCTGGAAAGCGCTGGATTCGTTCGAGATCGAGATCCCCTCCTGGGGCTTCGCCCAGACCGGCACCCGTTTCGGCAAGTTCATCCAGCCGGGAGCCGCCGTCACCATCGAGCACAAGATGGCCGACGCCGGCCAGGTGCACAAGTTCACCGGCTGCTGCCCCGCCGTGGCGGTCCACGTGCTCTGGGACTTCGCCGAGGGCAAGCAGAGCGCCCGGGAGGTCGCCGCGCTGGCTTCGAAATACGGCGTGCGGGTGGGCTCGATCAATCCGAACGTCTTCGAGTCCCAATGCTACAAGTACGGGTCGCTGGGCAACCCCGACCCCGAGATCCGGCGCGCCGCCCTCGAGCACATCTTCGACTCCATCGACATCGCCACCGCCGTGGGCAGCCGCGATATCAGCCTGTGGTTCGGCGACGGCTCCAACTATCCCGGCACGGCGAACATCCGCCGCCGGCGCCTGTGGTTCGAGGAAGGGCTGCGGGCCGCCCATGACCGCCTGGTCCAGGGCGAGCGCCTGCTGGTCGAGTACAAGCCCTTCGAGCCCGCCTTCTACCACACCGACATCGCCGACTGGGGCATGGCCCTGTTGCTCGCCCGGGCCGCCGGCCCCCAGGCCAAGGTGCTGGTGGACACCGGCCACCACTACCACGGCCAGAACATCGAACAGATCGTCGCCTGGCTGCTCGAGGACGAGATGCTCGGCGGCTTCCATTTCAACGACCGCCATTACGCCGACGACGACCTCACCATCGCCTCCATCCACCCCTACCAGGTCTTCCGCATCTTCCACGAGATCCACTACTACCAGTGGGAGACCGGCGCCAGCCCCCGGATCTCCTACATGATCGACCAGAGCCACAACCTCAAACCCAAGATCGAAGAGACCATCCAGACGGCCATGACGGCCCAGGAGCTCTACGCCAAGGCGGCCATCGTCGATCACGCCGCCCTGGCCGAACACCAGGAGCATTGCCGGTTGATCGACGCCGAGGAGTGTCTCAAAGCGGCCTTCGCCGAGGACGTCCGGCCGGTGATCGCCGCCTGGCGCCGCTCCAAAGGGCTGCCCGAGAATCCGCTCGCCGCCTATCGCGACAGCGGCTACCAGGAGAAGATCGACCAGGAGCGCGCCGAAGCCAACCGCGGCGCGGTCTCGAGCTATGCCTGAACCGGAAGACAGTCCCCGGCGGCCCGTCCTCGTCCGCCACGAGGAGACGGCTCCCAAAGAACGCAGCACCTGCGGCTGGCGCCACCGCCTGATCAGCCGCGAAGACGCCGGGACGGGCGTCGCCGCCTGGGCCCACGCCGTGGACATCGACGGGGCCCGGCCCCACTATCACAAGCGCGGCACGGAACTCTATTACGTGCTCGAAGGCGAGGGCGCGGTCCTGCTGGACGGTGAACGGCACGCGGTCAAGAAAGGCTCTCTCGTCCACATCCCGCCCGGCGTCGTCCACGCCGCTGAGGGGCGGATGCGCGTTCTCGTCATCGGCATCCCGGACATCGCCGAGGAGGACCTGTTCTTCCCCGGCGAAGACGGGCGCGCAAGCCCATGAAAAAGCTGCTGAAGATCTGGGCCGCCGCCTCGCTGGTTCTCGCCGCCCTGCTGGCGGCGGTCCTGGCCGCCGCCAACCGCATCACCCGGCCCGCAGCCCTCGCCGAACTGTATGCCGTCCTGGTGTGGATGGCCTTGTGGATCAACGGAGCGTGGTCCATCATCCTCCTGGCCGCGTGGCTTCCCGCCCGGCGGCTGTTGCGTCTCTCGTCCCGGGATTGGGGCGCCTGGTTCGCCTCCGGCGTGGCGGCCGGGAACATCGCCTGGGCGCTCTTCTGCTTGCTGACGCCGGCCCAGTGGTGGTACCAGGGAGTGGGCGCGCTTACGGTCCCGGGCATCGTGGAAAGCGCCGCCATCGCGGCCGTCGTCGTGCTCTTGATGACCGGCGCAACCCGCCTCCGGCGCCGGCCGGCAATCGGGGCCGCCCTGCTGGCCGCTTCCGCACTGACCGCCGCCGCTATCGTCGCCTGGGACGTCCACGTGATCTGCCGTCCGCCGAGATACTCGCTCGCCGAGTTGCGCGCCGCGGCAGCCCGGCGTGCGCCCGAAGCCTTACCTCGGCCCAGCGCGCCCGAACCGGAGGGCCGTCCCGTCCCCGTCCTCCTGCTCGGCTTCGACGGCTTGAGCTGGGACGTCATGAAGCCGCTGCTCGAGGCCGGCCAACTGCCCAACTTCGCGCGCCTCATCCGCGGCGGGACCATCGGCTACCTCGACAACGGCGACTTCTCTTTCTCCCCGCCCATCTGGGCTACGATCTACACGGGGCTCGAGCCGGCGGATCACCGGGTGTGGCACTTCCGCCGTCTCGTGCTGCCGCGTTCGGGAACGCCCGTGCCGAACCCGGTGCTCACCTCGCCGACAGCGCACAGCTTTTTCGGGTTCCGCTCGCTGATGGAAACCGTCCCGAACCCCGGGCTGTGGATGACTGAATCCAACGGGCCGCTCACCCGCCCGGTGAAGACCATTTGGGAGATCGCTTCCGATGAGGGACGCCGCGTCGTCGTGGTGAATCCGATGGCCGCCGTCCCGGCGCAGCCGGTGAACGGGTTGACGATCATCCTCCGCGGCGAGCCGGATCCCGCCGCGGCCTACCCGCCGGAGCTCGCCGAAGAATGGGCCGAGTACCGCCGGCGCCATGGCATCTCCTACCTGCGCTGGCGCGAGGCCATCGCCCGCCCGATGAAACTCGTCCAAGAGTTCGCCAACGCCGAGGACTTCGCCGTCAGCCTCTTCGATCGCGCTCCCTTCGATTTGGGCGTCTTCTACACCCACCTGGCCGACGGCGCCTCGCACGCCGGCTGGAAGTTCTACGCTCCGGACGCGTGGTTCCTCCACCCCCTGCCGGACGATCTGGACGACGCCGCCTGGGGGCGCCTCGTCAACGAACACCTCGGCGCCGCCGTCTTCGAAGCCTACCGCCGCCTCGACGGCGTCGTCGGCCGCCTCCAGGACTGCTGCCCCGGCAACTACATCATCGTCTCCGACCACGGCTGGCACTACTCCGGCTGGGAGCACAGCGGCTCGCCCGACGGCATCCTCATCCTCGCCGGCCCGGCCTTCCAATCGGGAGCCGATCTCGAGGATGCCCGCATCGTGGACATCGCGCCCACCGTGCTCGCCCTGCTCGGCCTGCCCCTTTCCCAACGGCTCCCCGGCAAGCCCCTGACAGGGGCCTTCCGCTTCCCCGTCGAGCTCACCTTCGTGGACGACTACGGCCCGCCCCATCCCGTGCGCCGGCTGCCCACGCAGAAGATGGACCGGGAACAGCTCGAACGCCTCAAAGCCCTCGGCTACATCCGCTGACCGCCGCTAGCCCCGCCCGCCGATCTGCCCCCGCACCCAGGCCAGGCTCCGCTCGATCATCGGCCCGCCCTGGCCCTCGCACTCGAGCGACAAGACGCCGTCGTAGCCGCGCCGCCGGAGAATCTCCAGACACCGGCGGATGTTCTCCGCGTTGACGCCCTCGCCGATGGCGCAGTGCGATACCGCGATGCCCGTCAGATCGCCCCGTGCCGCCGCGGCCAGCGATTCGCTCACGTCCTTGATGTGCACATGGCTGACGCGGTCCTGGAACCGCTCGAGGAACGCGACCGGATCCTGCCCGGCGATGAAGGTGTTCCCCGTATCCATGTTCATGCGCAGGCAGGGCGAATCCACGAAATCCAGCATCTCGGCCATGAACTCCGGCCTGGTCGTGTAGTAGCCGTGGGGCTCGATGTTGATCACGATGCCGTAGGCCTCGGCCACCCGCACGATCTGCCGGTAGATCCGCCGCATGTGCTCCATCACCTCGCGGTCGGTGGCGCCTTCGGGCTTGTAGCGGTCGTCGGTGGTGTCCACGCACGGGCAGCCGGTGAGCCTCGCCCACCGGATCGTGTGGAGCACGTACTCGACCCCGAGCGTCGCCCCTTCGGGAAGCGACAGCGGAAAGGCGGCGTCGAGTTGGGAGAAGCGCACGCCGTAGCCGTCCATCTTCTGGCGCAACAGCACCGGGTCCTCCCAGAGCGCCACGTGGGGCTGGTAGCCGAGCCCGTGGATCCAGCTCACGCCGTCGATCGTGCCGCACTCGATCCAGCGCACCCCGTTCTTCTGCGCCCACTCGAGACACTGCTCGAAGCTCCAGTAGCTCGAATTGAAAGCGTCCGTGTGAAAACCGATCGAGAACATAGCCCACCCTCGAGCTTGCATTGTACCCGCCGCGGCAGCGTCCGGCGGCAAGGTCCGGGCGCCCCGCGGGATCCGGCCAGGCTCGCGCCGGCCCCCGGTAGACCGCCGCGGGGGAACCGCAGCGGGCGGTTATGCCAAGCTATTGGGAAGCGGCCATGCGCAAGTGGATTGTTCTCACTGTCTTGATCTCTGTGCTCGAAGCGGCCGAATACCGCGCCCCAGCCGGCGACCAGCCGCCGATCCCCCGCGTCGGAGCCGAGTCCGTGCTGCCCGGTGGGCGGATGATCGCTCCGGCCGGCCGGCAGTTCTCCACCGGGCCCGGCCCGTTCGGCGTGGCGGTGAGCCCCAAAGGCCGCCTGGTGGCCACCGCCGACACCGGCCCGCAGTGGGTTTCCATCACGGTGATCGAGCACGACGAGCGCGGCCGCTATCGCAAACACCTGCTCCGCGCCCCCCGCGAAGGCACCAAAGAGGCGAAACGGGACACCTGGCGGGGGGTCCAGATGGGGATCGCTTTCCGGAACGAGAACGAGATCTTCGTCAGCGAGGGCGAATACGGCGCCGTCCGCCTACTGAACATCCGGAAGGGCGAAACCGTGCAGTTGTTCGAGCTAAACCGGAGAGGCGCTGCCGACAGCTTTGCCGGCGATCTCGTCTACGACCGCCGGCGGAGGCTCATTTACGTGGCCGATCAGGCCAACTTCCGGGTCGTGATCTTTGACGAGCGCAAGAAGCGCGAGGTCGCTTCGGTCTCTGTCGGACGCTTCCCCTTCATGCTGGCCCTCTCCGACGACGGCCGCCGCCTCTACGTCACCCATGCCGGGCTGTTCGAATACCAGCCGCTGCCCGGCGCCGACCCCGCCGACGCCCGCCGCACCGGCCTCCCTTTTCCCGCGTTCGGGTGGCCCTCGGAAGCGGCCCGGCTCGGCGCCCGCCGCCGCACGGTGAGAGGCGAAGTAGCCGTGCCCGGCCTCGGCGCGCCGGACGTGCCTGAAGCCTGCGCCCTGGCGGTCATTGATACGGCCGATCCAGTCGAGCCTCGCCTCCTGCGTTACATCCACACCGGCAAGCCGCCGGGGAAAAGCTCTGCCGGATGCGCCGGCCCTGCCGGCGTCCTCGAAGCGGACGGGCGCGTCTACGTCAGCAACGCCAACCAGGACTCCATCACCGTCATCGACGCCAAGACGCTCCGCGTCACCGGCGAAATCGAACTCCGCATCCCGCGGCTCGAGCACCTTCGAGGCATCATGCCCGCCGGGCTGGCCTACCACGCCGGCTCCGGGTGGCTCTTCGTCGCCGAGGCCGGTATCAACGCCGTCGGGGTGATCGACACACGTACCAGCAAGGTGATCGGACACATTCCCACCGCCTGGTACCCGGTCCGCGTCACCGCCTACGAAGACGATGTCTACGTGGCCAGCGCCATCGGCTATGGCGCCGGAGCCAACGCCAACAAGTTGATCGCCCTCAAGGAAGCCTGGCCCCGGATCGGCGGCGGCCTGACCGTCTTCCCGGTCCCGGCGCCTCGGGAGCTGGGCCGCCTGACCCGGCGCACCATGGAGCTCAACGGCTTCCGGGCCCGGCGGAGGGCCCGGAAACCCGACTACCCGCGTGAAGTCCGCCATGTTGTGCTCATCCTCAAAGAGGGCCGGTCGTATGACGAGGTTCTCGGCGATATCGGCAAGGTCGGCCTGTCGGAAGCCGACGGCGCGCCGCTGCTGGCCCGGTACGGGCGCTTCGGGAGCGCCAAGGGAATCGGCGGCGGTTTCGCCTCCCGGTTCAGCCTGCGCAACGTGAACGTGACGCCGAACCACCACGCCATGGCCGTCCGCTGGGCGTTCAGCGACAACTTCTACTCCGACGCCTCCACCGGCACCGGAGGCCACCACTGGGTCACCGGAACTCCTCCCAACCCTTGGGTGATGAGCTCTTTGCTCGCCGCCTACGCGGGCATGAAGTCTTTCGTCTTCGATAGTCCCGCCCCGGGACGCCGCGGTTTCCCGGATACACGGACTTCGGTGCACCCGGAGGCCGTGCTCGAGACCGGGACCCTGTGGCACCACCTCGCCCGCCACGGCGTCTCCTTCTTCAACTTCGGCGAGGGCTTCGAGCTCGCCGGCGCCGAGATCGGCGAAGGCATGGAACCCACCGGCGTCCGCTTTCTCACCAATGTCCCGATGCTCGAGCCGCTCTATAGCCGCACCTCCCGCAACTACCCCGGCTACAACACCGACATTCCGGACCAGTACCGGGCTACCCGGTTCATCGGCGAAATCCGCAACCGCTTCCTGGCCGGTGACGAAGAGTTCCCCCGGTTCCTCTTCATCTACCTGCCGAACGATGAGACGGCCATGGCCCGGCCCCGCGACGGCTATCCTTTCCCCGCCTCTTTCATCGCCGACAACGACTACGCCCTCGGCCGCATCGTGGAATTCCTGAGCCAGATCCCGCAATGGAAGAACATGGTGATCTTCATCACCGAGGACGACGCCACCGGAGGCGTCGATCACGTCAACGCCAACCGCGTCCCCTTCATCGCCGTCGGCCCGTGGATCCGCCGCGGCTATGTTTCCCACCGCAACGTCAGCTTCCCCGGTCTGCACAAAACGATCTTCCGGCTGCTCGGCATCCCGCCGCTCAATCTGTTCGACGCCGCCGCCACCGACCTCAGCGACCTGTTCACCACCGAGCCGGACTTCACGCCCTACGTGGTCCAAGAGACGCCGCACGAACTCTTCGACCCCGCCCGCGCGAGGCCCGCTCCACCCCGGTGAGCCGGCGCGTTCCCGTCCGGCCCTGGCGCCCGGTTCACCCGGCCGCCCAACTCGTGTAGTTTAGATAGTTGGTTCGAAGTTCATGAAACGACGCCGGAAATGGCAGCCCGTCGGCGTCCTTTCCAAGACGCTACGCCTGCTGGAGATCATCAAGGACGCCCGCGTGCCGCCGAACCTGACAGAGCTCAGCCGCCGCGCCGGCCTCAACAAGAGCACCGCCTTGCGCTTTCTGGCGCACCTCGAGGCCGAGGGATACCTTCGCCGGGACGAGCATGGCCGGTACCACCTCGGCCCGCGCCTGCTCGAGTTGAGCCAGGCTGCGGCCACCTCCCAGGCCCACTTGCGCGAAGTGGCCCGTCCCTTGCTCTGGGATCTATGGCGGGAGACGCAGGAAACCGTCAACCTGGGCGTCCTCGAAGGCTTCGAGATCGCCTACGTGGATTGTTTGGAAAGCCCGCACGACCTGCGGCTCGTCACCAACATCAGCATGCGGGCCGTCTACTACCGCACCGCCCTGGGCAAGGCCATCGCCGCTTTCCTGCCACAACACCAGCTTCGTGTGCTGCTCGAATCCGTCGAATTCCAGGCCTTTACGCCGCATACGCTGGCTTCGCCGGAAGCGTTGCTCCCCGAGCTCGAGCGCATCCGCCGCGACGGCTACGCCGTGGACAACGAAGAGAGCGTCCCGGGCATCCGCTGCGTGGCCGCCCCGGTGCTCGACGCCGAAAACCTGCCCGCCGCCGCGGTGAGCGTCTCCGGTCCGACGGTGCGCATCACCCCGGATGCGGTGGGCGGGCTGGCGCCCGCCGTCATTCGTGCCGCACAACGGATTTCCAGGCAGCTCCCGGTCGGCCGCGCTGTGAGCGAAATCCGCCCGCAATAGCCGGGAAGCCTGGGCCGGGCCGTCCTCACACCTCTGCCGGCACCACGTACGGCGGCCGGTAGTTGCGCGTCAGCAGGGCGTTGGCCTCGTCGTCGTTGACGAAACGGCCAGTGGAGCGCGCCACCCTGAGCGCCCGCTTCACCCGGTACGAGATGTTGGCCAGGTGCGCGAACGATGCCGCCCGCACCCCGACGGCCACATCAGCGTTGAGCAGCTTCGGATCCCGCGCCCGCACCGCCTGGAAGAAGTTCAGGATGTGCGCCGTCGGCGCCCAGATGTCACCCTCGGCCTTCCTTTCCTTCACCACCTTCGGCGGGTCCCCCTTGTAGAGGCGGTATCCGGACCAGTCCGTCACCAGGTGGCCCTCCGTGCCCAGGAAGATGTTGCCGATGTAGTTGCTGCCCTGGGCCGGGATCTCGGGCGCCGGGCAAGTGGGCAGGTTCCGCACGTCGAAGGTGATCTCCGCCTTGCCGAAATCGTAGACGGCCTGCTGGGTGTTCGGCGTCTCCTGGTCGTCCTGCCAGACGTACTTGCCGCCCGTCGAAACCACCCGTTTCGGCCAGCCGCCCCGGCCCAGGCCCCAGAGGCAGATATCGATCTCATGGACGCCCTGGTTGCCGATGTCGCCGTTTCCGGTGTCCCAGAACCAGTGCCAGTTGTAGGCGAACTTGTTCTTGCTGTATGGCTTCCACTGCGCCGGACCGAGGAACAGGTCCCAGTCCAGCCCGGGCGGCGGCGGCTCGTCGGGGGTGTGGCCGATCGACTTGCGCAGCTTGAAGCCGAAGCCCCGGGCCATGTAGATCGGCCCGATCTCGCCCTGCCGCAGCAGCTCCATGGCCTCCCGCCGGTGCTCCATGCTGCGGCACTGCGAGCCCACCTGCACGATGCGCCGGTACTCGCGGGCGGCCTTCACCATCTGCCGGCCTTCCCAGATGTTGTGGCACGCCGGCTTTTCGCAGTAGACGTCCTTGCCCGCCTGGCACGCCCAGATGGTCGCCAGTGCGTGCCAGTGGTTCGGCGTAGCGATGAAGACGGCGTCCACGTCGGCGCCGTCGAACATCTCCCGCATGTCGCGGAACTCCTTGGGCCGGCGGCCGGTCAGCTTCTCCACCTGGGCCACGGCGCGCTCGCGCGCCGCCTGGTTGACGTCGCAAACCGCCCGGATCGCACACTGGTCCTTCAGCTCGGAAAGATACTTCACGTGAGCGCGGCCGCGCCCGCCCATGCCGACGATGCCGATCCGGAGCCGATCATTGGCTCCGAGGATCGGCAGCCCGGCGGTCGCCACCGCGGCCGCAGCCCCTTTGAGGAACGTCCGCCTGTCATGGTTCGTGTTCATTTCAAATCACTCCTTTCGCCAACCGCGCTCCGGTGCGGGCCTCCCTCACCAGACGTCTTCTTCCGCCCCCAGGGGCAGCTCCACCGGAGCCTCTTGCTTCGCAGACTTGTACATCGCCAGCGCCCACTCCAGCGTCAACCGCGCGCTCTCCAGGGTGATCATCGGCTGGCGGTCTTCCTTGATGGCCGCCACCAGGTCTTCGATCACCCTCTGATGATCTTGGAAATCCAGATCCGCCGCGCCTCCCGCGCCGGTGCCGACGGCGGCCCGGCCGATCTGCCGGATCTCTTCGTCCTCAGGCCGCTCGTCGCGGAACTTCCAGGTCTCGATCCGCTCGCCTACCATGATCGCCGTGCCGTTCTCGCCGTTGATCTCGATGCGGATGTCGGTACCCGGCCACAGCGCCGTCGAGGCCTGCACCACGCCCTGGGCGCCGTTCTCGAACTCCACGAAGGCGAGCGTCGTGTCCTCGACCTCGATCTCCGGGTGCGCCAGGTTCGTCATCCGGGCCTGGACCCGCTTCGGCGGCCCGGCCAGGTACTGCAGCAGGTCGATGTAGTGGAACAACTGCTGGATGGTGACGCCGGCGCCCCAGCGCCGCGACATCCGCCAGGCGTCCATCCGGTAGTAGTCGGTGGCCCGGAACCACTTCATGTACGTATCGGCGTGCAGGATGCGGCCGAAGCGGCCCTGCTCGATCGCCTGCCGCATCGCCTGGATCGCCTTCCGCGTGCGGCACTGCAACACCACCTCGACCTTCAGCCCCTTCTGGCGCGCCTTCGCGGCCATCTCGTCCACTTCTTTGAGCGACATGGCCGGCGGCTTCTCCACCAGCACGTGCTTGCCCGCCTCGAGCGCCCTCATCACCGCCTCGTAGTGCAGGTGGTTGGGCGTCAGCACGCTCACCACGCCCACCTCGGGGTCCGCCAGCATCTCCTCGAGCGTGGCGTAGCCCTTGCAGCCGTACTCGGCGGTGAACTTGGCCAGCCGCTCGGCGTTCATGTCGGCGGCGGCCGCCAGCTCCGCCTCGGCGGCGGCGTTCAGCGCCCGCGCGTGGAACGGGGCGATCAGGCCCGTCCCGAGAAGTCCGAATCCGATCCGGGAATCCTTCATCTGCTCTCTCCTCTACTCCGGCCTCAAGATTACTTTCAAAGCCCGCTGCGCCTCCAGTTCATCGAACCCCCGCCGCCACTCGGCGAGCGGCAGCCGGTGGGTGATCAGCTCGCCCGCGGGCAGGCGCCCGGTGGCGATCAGGTGGATGGTGCGGTCCCAGCTCGTGTAGCTGGTCGAGAGGTTGAAGATCACGTCGCAGACCTTGAAGGCCGCCTTGTCCCAGGGGAACGGGATCGCGTCTTTGCCCGTCAGCCCGATCACGCAGATGCGGCCTTTCTTGCGGATCAGATCGACGGTGGAAGCGATGGCCGCCGGCGCGCCGCTGCATTCGACGGCCAGGTCGGCCCCGACGCCCCCGGTCAGCTCGAGGACCACCTCCACCGGATCGCTCTCGGCCACGTTCAGCACCGTCTCGAAGCCCAGCTCCCGCGCCTTCTTCAACCGGACCTCTTCATCGGCGGGCGTCCCCACGATCACCACGTGCCGCGCCCCGGCGGCCCTCGCCGTCAGCCCGGCGAGCAGCCCGATGGGGCCCGGACCGAGCACCACCACGAAATCGCCCGCCTGAATCCCGGCGCGCTCCACCACGTCGTGGACGGTGTTGGCCGTCGGCTCCACCAGCGCCGCCGCGTCGTAGTCCATCCCGTCCGGGATGCGGTGCAGGAGCCGCTCCGGCATCTTGATGTACTTCGTCGCCGCGCCGTCGATGCCCCAGCCCGGCGACCGCTTCATCGGGCAGATCTGGATGTTGCCCGTCCGGCAAAGATAGCAGTGGCCGCAAGCCCTCGTGTGCGGCTCGCCCACCACGCGGTCGCCTACCTTGAACAGGCCCGTCTCGGGGCCCGCCTCGACCACCACGCCCGAGAACTCGTGCCCCAGAATCACCGGCGGCCAGTACGGGAACTTGTCGTGCAGCACGTGCACGTCGGTACCGCAGATGCCGCAGGCCTTCACCTCGATCAACACCTCGCCCGGCCCTGGCGACGGCGGGTCCACCTCCCGCAGCTCCAGGTGCCCCACTCCCTTCTGCGTCTTCACCAGCGCCAGCATCGCATCCTCCTTCCCCTCTTACTGCGTCCCGGCGCCGCACCAACGCCCGATCATCCGCACCAGGATCGCCGCGGCCTGGGTGATGTCTTCCACCGCGATCCGCTCCTCGTTCGAATGCGCCACCCCGAGCGAGCCGGCCCCGAAGACGAGCGTCGGGATGCCGAGCTGGTTGTTGTAGAACCAGGAGTCGCACGAGGCCGTCATGGCCGAGACCTCGCCCGGCGCGCCGAACTCCCGGCAGCAGCTCTCGAGCTCCTTCACCAGCGGATGGTCCGCCGGGAGCACGTGGGCGTCGTGGCGGTACATGAACTCCAGCTCGAAATGCTCCCGCAGCCACTCGTCGCCGCCGTCCAGGATCGCCTGGCGCATCTCGTCCATCACCTGGTAGCGGGTCTTGTTCGGCAGCAGCCCCAGGACGCCTTCCACCACGGCCCGGGCCGGGGCCGTCGCCGGCCAGTCGCCCGCCGCCAGCTTGCCGAAGGTGATCGGCATTGGGTTCTCGAAGGCGTCGAACAGCTCGATGCCGCGGGAAGCCGCCAGCAGCCGGGCGTGATAATCCTCCAGGATCTCGATCACCCGGATGGCCATCTTCAGCGCGCTGACGGTGTCGCCGGCCCGTCCGCTGTGGCCGGGCCTGCCGGTCAACTTCACCCGGAACCAAACGGCGCCGCGGACCGAAGGCAGGATCTTCAACCCCGTCGGCTCCATCACGATGCAGCCGCCGGCTTGCTCGCCCCGGCGCACCATCGCCAGCGTCCCGTTGCCGCCGACCTCTTCTTCCACCACCAGGTGCGCCAGCACGTCGCCGGGCAGCTTCACCCCCAGCCGCTCCAGGGCCCGGAAGGCGGCGTAGATCACCGCGATCTGGCCCTTGGCGTCGCAGGCGCCGCGGCCCCAGATCTCGCCGCCGATCAGGCGCGGATCGAACGGCCGCTCATGGTCTTCGGAAGCCGGCACCACGTCCATGTGCGTGTTGAGCAGCAGGCTCCGGCCGCCGCCCGTCCCCGGCCGCCGCAGCCGCAAGTTGAACCGGCCTTCATAGTGGAGGTCCGGCACCGGGTCCGAGTAGTCCTCGTCCTCGCGCAAGGAGTCGTCGAGCGCCACGTGCTCCACCTCGGCCAGCCCGGCGAAGCGCGCCGCGGCGCACTCCATCGCCCCCTTTTCATGGCCGGGTACCGAGGGATAGCGGATCAGGTCGCAGAGAAACTGTTCCGTCTCGCGCCGGCCGGCCTCGACGGCGGCGCGGATTTCGTCGGCGGTGATCTGGTTCATAGCTTGGATAGTGCGGTCTCGAAGATGTCCAGGCTCTCGTGGGCCTCGGCCTCGGTGATCACCAGCGGCGGGGCCACCCGGATCACGTTGCCGAAGATGCCCACCGAGCCGATGAGCAGTCCGTGCCCGGCGGCCAGGTCGATCAGCTTCTTCGTCAGCTCCGGCGCCGGCTCCTTGCTGGCCTTGTCTTTCACCAGCTCGACGCCCATCACCAGGCCCTTGCCGCGGACGTCGCCCACGTAAGGGCACTTCTCCTTCATCTCGTCGAGCCGGGCCTTCATGATCTTGCCGATGCGCAGCGCGTTGTCGGCCAGCTTCTCGCGCTGCATGATGTCGATCACCGCGCTGACGGCGGCGCTGGCCACCGGGTTGCCGCCCATCGTCGAGCTCATCTCGCCCCGGCCCAGCACCCCGATCACCTCGCTGCGCGCCCCCACGGCCGAGGCCGGCACGCCGCTGCCGATCCCCTTGCCGATGCAGACCAGGTCCGGCTCGAGGCCTTCCCACTCCATGGCGAAGAACTTGCCCGTGCGGCCGAACGAGGACTGCACCTCGTCGAGGGTGAACAGCAGCCCCTTGTCCCGGAGCCACTGCTCGAGCTTCGGCATCCAGCCCTCGGGAGGGAAGATGAAGCCCGCCGCGCCGAGATAGGCCTCGATGAGCACGCCGGCCAAGCTGCCGGTGGAGTTGGCCCGGACGGCGTCGTCCAGAAACTCGAGACACAGGTGCCCGCACGTCTCCGGCTTCGCTTTGAACGGGCAGCGGTAGCAGTAGGGATAGGGCACGCGGATCGTCTCCGGCACCGTGGGACCGTAACCCTTCTTCGGCCCGGCGAGCCCGCCGGCGCTGAGCGCCGCGTAGGTCCGCCCGTGGAAGCCCCCGTAGAAGCTGATGATCTCGAAGTTGCCCGTGGCGCGCTTCATGATGCGCACCGCGGCCTCGACGGTCTCGCTGCCGGTGGTGAGGAAGAAACAGCGATCCAGGTGATCCGGCATCACCGAGACCAGCTTCTCGGCGGCCACCACGCGGGCCTCGGTGAGGCATTCGTAGTTATTCAGCAGCTTCGCGGTGGCCTCTTGCGCCGCCTTCACCAGATCCGGATGGCAGTGGCCGACGTTGGTCACCAGCACGCCCGAGGTCCAGTCGAGATAGGTGTTGCCGTCTACGTCGGTGACCACCACGCCCGAAGCGTGGTCCCAGACCACCCGCGCCTGGTAGCCGGTGCACTGGGCCTCGACCTTCTCCCAGCGCTCGAACAGCTCCCGCGACTTGGGGCCCGGCAGCGGCCCTTTCACGTTGGCGATCTTGCCGGCAGCCGTGCTCATGACTTCGCCACCTCCACGTCCCGCTTCGCCACGTAGCGCGGCGGCTTGCCTTCGAGGAACCGCTGGATCTCGAGCAGGATCAGCTCGCGGATGCGCCACGCGGCGTCTTCGGAGTACCAGGCCAGGTGCGGCGTGAGGATCACGTTCGGCGCGCTGAACAGCGGATGGTCCGGCGGCGGCGGCTCGCGCTCGTAGACGTCGATGCCCGCCCCGGCGATGACGCCCTTGCGCAACGCTTCGGCCAGCGCTTCGGAATCGACCATCGGCCCGCGGGCGGTGTTGATCACGTAGGCCGTCGGCTTCATCAGCGCCAGGGTGTCCTTGTTGACGATGTGCCGCGTCTCGTGCGTCAGCGGCGTGTGGATCGTCAGGAAGTCCGACTCCTTGAACAGCGTCTCGTGGTCCACCCGCTCCACGCCCAGCTCCCGCACCCGCTCCTCGCTCAGGTACGGATCGCAGATCAGGAACCGGAAGCCGAACGACTTCAGCTTCAGATAGACCAGGCTCCCGATGCGCCCGCAGCCCAGAATGCCCACCGTGCGGCCGGCCATGCGGTAGATCGGGATCACGTCCTGGAAGTCCCACTGGCCCCGGGCCGAAGAATCGTCCAGCACCTTCCGGCTGGTGATCAGCCGCCGCGCGCAGGCCAGGATCAGCATGATGGCCTGCTCGGCGACCTCCTCGGTGCAGTAGTCGGGAATGTAGCAGAGCGGAATGCCGGCCTCTTCCAGCGCCTCCAGATCCACGTTGTCGTAGCCGACGCCGTGGCGGATCACCAGCTTGCACCTCTCCCAGCCGGCGACCAGGTCCCTGGTCACCTTCACCATGTTGACGATCACCACGTCGGCGTCCCGCGTGGCCTCGATCACCTTCTCCACCGGCTGGAACTTGAGCTGGTGGTATTCGAACTCGACCCCGAGTTCCGCCAGCCGCTCTTCTTCCCACTTCAGGTCCGGCTCGATATAGTCGGTTACGACGACCTTCATGCTTCTCCCCCTTGTCCGGTTCACTCCGTCAGGCTGACTCCAGCCGCACCGTCCGGCCGCTCTCGGCGGACCGGTAGATCGCTTCCACCACTTCCAGCGCCCGCAATCCATCCTCGCCGGTGATCGCCGCCGGGGCTCCGGCATGGATCGCCTGCGCCAGCTCACGCAAGTACTGCACGCCCATTACGCCCGCGTAGCCGGGCACGGGCTCCAACTCGAACTGAATCTTCTGCCGGGGCGAGAGGCCGAACTCGCCGGCGTCGCTGCAGACAAACAGCTCCTCCCGCACGCCCTCGAACGACGGGCTCCAGGAGAGCACGCCGCCGGTGCCCCGCAGGCCGAGGAACAGGTCGCGGCCGTGGGGATACGCCTCCGGCACCGTGTAGCTGATGTCGAGGCTCACCACCGCGCCGCGGGAGAAGGTGAGCAGAGCGAAGGAGTTGTCCTCGATGTCGAACTCCTCGTTCACCTTCACGTTCTTGCCGCTCACCTCGACGACTTCATCGTCGAGCAACCAGCGGAACAGATCGATCCAGTGCACGCCCAGGTTGTACATCGGGCCGCCGCCGCTCTCGGCCTTGCGCAGCATCCAGCCGGCGTTGCCCTCGATGTAGCGGTGCACCCGGCCCGCCGCGCACCGGCCCTCGCAGCCCACCACGCGCCCGAGGATCCCCGCGGCGACGTACTCCTTCATCCGGCGCGCCACCGGATGGCACCGCCAGACGTAGGGCGTCGTCAGGATCACCCCCGCCCTGCGCGCCGCCTCGATGGCGCCTCTGAGCGAGGCCGCCGAAGCCGCCATCGGCTTCTCCACCATCACGTGAACGCCGGCCTCGGCGCAGGCCGCCGCCGTCTCGGGGCAATCGGCATGCGGCAGAAAGATCGCCGCCAGATCGGGCTTCTGCCGCTCGAGCATCTCCCGCCAGTCGCGGTACGGCTTCACCGGGAAATCGGCGCAGAACTTCTCCAGCACCGCCGCGTCGGACTCGGCCGCCGCCACGACGCGATAGCCGCCCGCCGCGGCGAAACTCTGCATGTAGGCCCGCGGGTGCAGGTGCCGCAGTCCGATCAGGCCTACGGTCAGCTCACGTTCCGGATTCGCAGTCATCAGAACTTTCCGTCCCTGGTTTCGAAGTGCGTCGGCTTGCCTAGCGTCGGCCCGCCGGCCTGGATCCAGGCGGCGATCCACTCGATCATCTCCCGCGGCGTCACCGACGGGTAGCCGAAGAGTTGGTGGCAGCGCCCGGCGTTGTTCAGCAGCGCCGTCTCCGCCTCCGTCCCCTCGAAGACCGGCTCGACGCCGAAGATCTCCCCGAAGCGGTGGGCGATCCACCGCACCGAGAGCGTCTCCGGACCGGTGAGGTTCAGGATCAACGGAGGCGACTCGCAGACGGCGAAGCTCCGCAGGCAGACCGAGTTCGCATCCCCCTGCCAGATCACGTTCACCGCCGCCATGCCCAGCTCTACCGGCCGCCGCTCGTAGACCTTCTGGCCGATGTCGAGCAGCACCCCGTAGCGCAGGTCGATGGCGTAGTTCAGCCGCAGCAGACAGCAGGGCGTGCCGTATTTCCCCGAAAAATACTGAAACAGCCGCTCGCGGGCCAGAACCGACTGCGCGTATTCGCCCACCGGATCCGGCGGGTCCGCCTCGGTGGCCCCGCCCGAGGTCACCGGCACCAGCGGGTAGACGTTGCCGCTCGAAAACGCGACGATCTTCGCCGACCGGTAGCGCTCGGCCACCAGCGCCGGCACGTAGGCGTTCATCGCCCAGGTGAGCCACTCGGCCCCCGTCGAGCCGAACTTCCGCCCGGCCATGAAGATCACATGCTCGGCGTCCGGCAGCGCGTTCACGTGGCCGCGGTCCAGCAGGTCCGCCTTCAGCGTCTCGACGCCCGCCTCCTGCAGCCTCTTCTCCACCGAGCTGTCGGAAAAGCGCGAGACGGCGATCACCTTCACCTTCGCCCCCGCCTTCTCGGCCGCCCGCCGGGCCCGGATCGCCAGCGTCGGCCCCATCTTGCCGCCGGCTCCGAGCACCATGAGGTTGCCCGACATCGCGCCCACGGCTTCGACATCGCGCTCGTTCGGGGCGCTGAGGAGATCTTCGAGTTCCGCTTCGGTCCGAATCATGGCGCAGCCTTCAGAAGCAGTCTAGGTAGGCTCAGAGAGCCGTGTCAACCGGAAGTGCCAGTATACAATCCCTCTGTTTCACTATTCGCAACAATTGGCTTCGATTCGCCAAAACGCTTTCCGCCCGTCACCGGCCCGGCGGCCACTCGCGCCAGCGGGGCAGCGAAACCGTAGTCCGGTAGTTCGAGTCGTTGTACTCCGGGTTCCGGACGGGCGCATAAATGCGGCGGCCCTCGAACGGCCGGTCCTGGGTGTAGATCCAGACCTCCTGTTGGTCCCAGAGGATGATCTCGTCCCGGGGGTCGCCGGTGACGTCCAGCACCGTGAACGTATAGTCGGGGTGGCCGTCGTCGGGGAACATCACGACGCGGCGGAGATGCCCGTCGATCATGCCCCCTTCCTTCGGGTTGCCCGAGAGCATGGCGAACTCGACGCCGTCGCCCCGCCAGTTGACCGGCAGCACCGGGCTGCCGGTATGGATCGGCTCGGCCTGGGCCACGATCTCGCCCTCGTAATTAAATAATGTTACGATTCCAGGATTTTTCCAGAAATTGATAGTCATTAACTCGAGCCCCGGCACGTCCGGCCGGTAATTGGCGATCGAAGGCGTCTGAGCGTGGCCGATGCGCACGTGCTTCAGCAGCTTCCCGTCGATGCTGAACATCAGAAACCCTTCGTCCGAGCCGCAGGCGTAGACCCGCACCGGGCCGTCCTCGCGGCCCGAGAAGTTGCCCATCACAATGCCGTCGGCGTGGTCGCGCAGCTCGCGGTCGTGGCTCCAGAGCTGCCGGCCGTCGCCGTCCCAGAGGGCGTAGCCGATCGCCATCTCGTCCTTGCCGTCGCCGTCGATGTCGGCCGGGTAGGGGTAGTGGCCGAGCTGTCCCTGGCCCTTCCAGAGCAGCTTCAAAGCCTTATCGAAGATCCAGAAGTTGCGGTAGCGGTCCTTGATGAGGATCTCCCGCCGGTGGGGGTCCCCGCTGAAGTTGAAGAAGGCGATCGAGTCGCCGACCTCCATCTCGTAGGGCCGCATGCGGTTGTCCATAGGCGCTTCCGGCATCCAGGCCCAGGCTTCGAGCTTGCCGGTGGCGCCGTCGCGGATCTGGATCTTGAAGTCCTTGACGAGGATCACCTCGTTCGCCCCGTCGCCGTCGATGTCGTGGATCTGGAACGGCGTGTCGTGGGCGATGACGTCGTTGTAGGGATCGGGGCGGCCCAGCGACCAAAGCAGCTTCCCGTCGAAGGTGAAGGCGGCCAGCGAGGAGATGCTGGCGAAGGAGTTGCGGTAGACCTTGCGGACGTTCTGGGCGATGAGCATGTCGATCCGCCCGTCGCCGTCGAGGTCGCCGAAACGCGCGTTGCGCCCGGCGCCCCAGGGCGCGATGCGGAACTTCTTCCAGAGTTTCGGCTTCGGGTTTTCGGCCCGCAGCCGCGCGAG
Source organism: Solibacteraceae bacterium (assembly GCA_026984795.1). Classification (GTDB taxonomy): domain Bacteria; phylum Acidobacteriota; class Terriglobia; order Bryobacterales; family Bryobacteraceae; genus JALSRK01. Next base: position 96,417 of record JALSRK010000052.1, read on the forward strand.
CTCCGCCTCCCGCGCCTCGATGCGCCGCCGGATTTCGCGCTCGTTCGCATCGCTCGTCGTAACCACGAAGTCCATGAACCGCGCCGGGACGTTCGCCGTGACGCCGGCCTTGCCTTTGAGAATCTCGCCGTCGTCGGCCTCGATGAGCAGCTTGCCGTCGATGTAGGCCCGGATGCGCGAACCCTGGTTCTCCACCCGCAGGGTGTAGTAGCGCTTCACGCCGTAGGGGAAGTCCGCCTCGCCCAGGTCTTTCCATTCGGCGACGCGGAAGCGCTTCTCGAGCGGCAGCCGCAGGCGCAGGAAGGCTCTGTCGCCGCCGGTGATGCCGAACAGGTAGTAGTGGCGGTTCGTGCGGTAGCGGAAGACCACGCCGGCCATGTCTTTCTTCAGCAGCGGCCGGACCTTGACCTCCACCGTGTAGTCCGACCACTCCGGATCCCCGACCACCATCGTCGGGTTCCACAGCTCCGGGTCGTCGTGCAGCGTGTGCTGCTCTAGATACGGCTTGCCGTCTTCGTCGCCGGCCAGCCAGGCGTCGTCGTGGCAGATGACCTTTTCCCAGGGATCCGTCGGGACGCCGCGGTGCGGCAGGTAGTGGTACTCCTGGATGGCGTTGGTCAGCCCCTTGATGGGAGCCGAGAATATGCGGGGCGGGAGCTTCGAGAAATCGTCGCGGAACAGCTCCGCCGCCGGGGCGGATGCCGCCGCGAGCCACAAGCAAGCGAAGACGATTCCGGTTGCGCGCATACCGCCCTGATTCTATACCCGCCGCCGTGGCGGGGAGCGCAGGCGTCCTGCCCCCTGCCGCCGGGCCGGATTGCTACACTTGCCTCGAATACAGGAGGTCTCATGAGCAGCAAACTCTCGCGCCGGGATCTGATCCGTGGTTGCGCCGCCGCCCCCGCCGCGGGGCTGGCCACCGGGGCGCAGGCGGCCGAACGGGCGCAGACCGAATACCGCACGTACTTCGGTGATCTGCACAACCACAACCAGGTCGGCTACGCCCGGGGCACGCTGGAGCGCACCTTCGAGATCGCCCGCAACCATCTCGACTTCTTCGCCTTCACTCCCCACGCCTACTGGCCCGACATCGGCTCCTACGACGGCCGGATCGAATACAAGTGGAAGAACGGCTTCATCGTCGCCAAGGGCCGCTGGCCGGACGTCGTCGAGCTGGCGCGCCGCTACGACGAGCCGGGCAAGTTCGTCACCATCCTCGGCTACGAGCGCCACGGCGCCGCCGAGGGCGACTATCACATCCTCTACCCGGATCTCGAGGGCGACTACGAGCTCATCGAAGACCTCGGCGAGCTGCAGCGCTTCGCCCGCAAGCGGGGCTGCATCCTGGTGCCGCACCATCCGGCCAACCGCCTCGGCCACCGCGGCATCGACGCGAGCAAAGTGGACCCCGCCGTCTCGCCCGTGCTCGAGATCTACTCGGAATGGGGCTGCGCCGAGCACGACCGCGCCCCCCAGCCCTACAAGCGCCACACCGAAGGCGGCCGCTGGACGCGCCATACCTTGCAGCACTACCTCTCCCAGGGCCTGCGCTTCGGCGTCGTCGCCAGCACCGACGACCACCTCGGCTACCCGGGGGCCTACCGCGAGGGACTGGCGGCGGTGAAGGTCCGCGAGCTGACCCGCGAGGCGATCTTCGACGCCCTCCGCAGCCGCCGCTGCTATGCCGTGACCGGCGACCGCATCGAGCTGGACTTCTTCCTCAACGGCCGCATCATGGGCCAGGAGACGGCCTTCTCTTCAAAGCGCCGCCTCGAGGCCGCCGTGCGGGGCTGGGACGCCATCGACCGCGTCGAGGTGCTCAAGAACGGCCGGGTGATCCACCGCGACTTCCCCATCGACCGCGTCCCCGGCCGCGCGAGCTGGAACCGGCCTGTCGTCGTGCGCTTCGAGTACGGCTGGGGGCCGTGGCCGGCCCTCGGCTGGAGCCGCACCGCCGACTGGGACTTCACCATCTCGGTGGCCGGCGGCAGGATCGAAGCCCTGCAGCCCTGCTTCGCCACCGGTCCGCTGGACGAGTTCCGCCGCGACAAGATCCTCCAGCGCAGCGAGCGGCACGTCCGCGTCCAGTCCTTCACCGCCCTGAAGCAGCAGGTGGACGACTACTCGCAGAAGGCCGTCGCACTGCGGATTTCCGGCTCGCCGGAGACGAAGATCACCGTCCAGTGCAAGAAGCCCCGGCCCTGCTCCCTGACGCAGACCTTCGCCCAACTGGCCGAGTCGAACGAGATGCTCTTCACCGCCCCGTTCCCCTGGGAGTCGGCCATGCTCCACCGGCTGGTCTTCTCCGAGCACTACGAGACCCGGTTCGAGCTCGAGGACGAAGGCGCGGGCGAGGCCGTGGACTGGTACTACGTCCGGGTCTTCCAGACCAACGAACAGATGGCCTGGTCGAGCCCGATCTGGGTGGAGAAGCGCGGGGCCTGAGAGCCGGCTACCGGAGCGCCGCGGCGACGGCGTCCCGCAACCGCCTCAGCCCGGCCGCCACGTCGCGGCCGAGATGCGCCCGCAGCGCCCGGCGGCCCCTATCCACCAGCACCTGGAAGTCGCCCCGGGCCTGGGCCGCCTTCACCACGCCGAAGGAATATTTGCGCCCCGGGATGCCGACGTAGACCGGATCGTCGCAGGTGATCTGCAGAAACACTCCGGTGTTGGGCCCCGCCTTGTAGGCCTGCCCGGTCGAGTGCAGGAACCGCGGTCCGAAGCCCAGGCAGGTAGCCGCGCCCTTCTTGTCCCGGACCAGGCGCCGGATGCCGGTGAGGATCTCCTCGTGCTCGGCGTTCCTCTCGACGTAGGCGAGCAGCGCGAAGTAGTCGCGGTAGCCGAGGCGGCCCAGGTGCGCCCGCAGCAGCCCTTCCAGCGTGCGGTCGCCCCCGGCCACGGCTTCGATGGTGCCCCGGTTGTAGACGTCGGCGTAGAGGGCGATCTCGCCGTCCCAGTAGAACGGTGATTCTTCGGGGAACCGCCCCTCGCGCTCGTAGGCGTCGGTCAGCTTCCTGGTCTCGGTCTTGGAGAACTGCACGTCCGGCTGGTCGAACGGGTTCACGCCCATGACGGCCCCGGCCACCGCGGTGGCGATCTCCCAACGGAAGAACTCCTGGCCGAGGTCGTAGACGTCGTTCACCGCGATGCGCACCACCGGCTGGCCGGCTTCTTCGAGCCGTTTCACCGCCGCGTCCTGCCGGGCGCTGGGCTTGGACTCGAGCCGCAGGTAGACGAACAGCCGGTCGTCGCCGTAGAGCCGCGGCGCGCCCAGCGGCTCGCGGTCCACCGGGATGATCGCTTTGCCGCGCTTGCCGGTCGATTCGGCGATCAACTGCTCGAGCCAGGCGCCGAGATCGAAGATGCCCGGCGAGGCGATCAGCGTCAGTTTGTTCCGGCCCTGGCCGGCCAGCGCGCCGAGGATCACGCCGAGCGTCACACCCGGGTTCCGCGCCGGCGCCGGGTTGCGGCAGGCATCCACCATCCGCTGGGCGCTCTTCAGCAACCGCGCCGTGTCGATGCCCATCGTGGCCGCCGGCACCATGCCGAAGTTCGACAGCGCCGAGAAGCGCCCGCCGATCTCCGGCACGCCGTAGTAGATGGCCCGGAACTCGGCCTCCTCGGCTTCGGCCTCGAGTTCGGAGCCCGGATCGGTGATGGCCACGAAGTGGTCGCCGGCGACCATCGCTCCGACCTCCTGCTTCACCCGGTCGTAGAAGTACTCCTTGAAGACCGTCGGCTCGAGGGTCGTCCCGGACTTGCTGGCCACCAGGAACAGCGTGCTCTCCAAGTTGACTTTCGCTTCGACGGCTTTCACCTGGGCCGGATCGGTCGAGTCGAGGATATGCAGATCCGGGTAGCCCGGGGCGCTGCCGAAAGTGAGAGAGAGCACCTCCGGACAGAGGCTCGAGCCGCCCATACCGAGCAGCACGGCGTGGGTGAAGCCGGCCTCGCGGGCGTCCGAGGCGGCGTGCTCGAGATGTTCGGCCCCCGAGAGCTGGTCGCCGACGATCCGGAGCCAGCCGAGCCAGTTGTGCTCGTCGCGGCCGGTCCACAGCGTGGCGTCGCGCTCCCAGAGCCTTCCCGTGCCCCGGGCGGCGTCCCAGGCGCGCAGTTGCTCACGCACCAGGGAAGCCAGCGGGCGGGGAAGAGTGTAAGACTGCGGGTTCAATGCGCTCATCGAATAGACTCCAATCCTTCAGGGTAGCGCTCTGCGAGGCTGTGGCACCCGCCTGGCCGCCGCGCCGGCGCCGGCTTCCCCCGGCTTCACCGGTACGCGAACAGCATCGAGTACATGATCAGGCAGACCATCGTCAGCCCGATGAACAGCGCCAAGAACCCGAACCGCCGCCACAGCTTGGCGGTAATGTCGGGGGGCGGGGGCATGAGGCACTCGTCGAGCTTGCCGCTTTCGACGAGCTGCCTGTACTCCCGCGGCCGGTCCTTCTTGAACTCTTCCAGCGGGACGCCGGTGAGGAATACCACCGTGTCCATCGGGAACTTCTCCGGCCGGAAGTGTGTGTTGAAGAAATGCACGGTGAAAATGAAGCCGGTAGCCAGCAGCGCCTCGTCGCTGTGGACGATGGTGGCGACGTTGATCATCCAGCCCGGCAACACCCGCGTGAACAGCTCGGGGAACCACAGGATGAGGCCGGTGGTGCCGATCACCGCCACACCCCAGAAGACGGCGAAGTAGTCGAACTTCTCCCAATAAGTCCAGCGGCCGTACTCGGGCCGCGGCCCCTTGCCGACGAACCACTTCAGCGAGGCGACAAACTCGCGCCAGTCGCGGCGGTTGAACACCATGCTCTCCTCGTTGAAGATGAACTCCCGCCAGCTCTCCCCGCCGGCCCGCTTCTTGCGGACGAGGTCGACCAGGTGCAGGCCGAAATAAGTGAACGTGACCATGGCGCAGAACCGGTGGATCCACCCGGTGGACTCGAAGCCGCCCAGCAGCCCGGATAGGAACTGCGCCCAGCCCGTATAGGAGAACTTCAGGATCATTCCGGTAAGCGCCAGGCCGAGGAAGCTGAAGATCACCATCAGGTGCAGATTCCGCTCGTGCCGGGAGAAGCGCCGCACGTACACCCGGCCGTGCCCGTCGCCGCTCTCGGCCTGCACCGCCTTGCGGAACTCGAGCGACCGCGGCAGCCACAACAGCGTGTGGACCCAGGAGACCGCGAACGTCCCGAGCAGCAAAGCGGTCATGCCCCAAAAGGCGAAGAACAGATAGGGATACTTCTCCGGGTCGTGGTGCGTGGCGTGCGTGAGGTAGCCGGCGAAGCGGCGGTGCGACTGCGGGTGGCACCGGCCGCAGGTCTTGACGATGTTCTCGCGGCTCAGGTGCGAGCGCGGGTCGCTCACCGGCAGAATGTCGTGGGAGCCGTGGCAGTCGTAGCACTTCGCCGCCCGCTCGAAACCCAGCCGCGACGTCTTGCCATGGAAGGTCTCGAAATAGCTCTCGGTGATCCGCTTGTGGCAGCGGCCGCACTGGTCCATGATGTGGAACCGGAAGTCGGTCCGGTCGGTGCGTTCGATGTCGTGGGCCGAATGGCACTGCTCGCAAGTGGGCAGTTCTTCCGGCGGCCGGTTGGATACCTTCGTCGAGTGGATGCTTTGCTCGAACAGCTCCATGATGCCGTGATGGCACCGGCCGCACGTCGATGCGATATTCGCCCGATTCACCGACGAGCGCGGATCAGCGGCCGGCAGTTCGCGGTGGGCCGTGTGGCAGTCGGCGCAGTTCGCGGTTACCGTCAGGCCGCTCTCGAGCAGCCCTTTCGCGTGGATGCTGTCCAGGTAGTGCTCCACCGGAGAATCGGTCTGCTCGTGGCGCCGCACGGCGGCTTTTTGGCCGGCGCGGTGGCACTGGGCGCACAAGGCGGGCACGTTACGGGAAAAGGTGGGTGACTTCGGCTGGCTCTTGCTCAAGATGCCGTGGGTCCCATGACAATCGGTGCAATACGGGGCGTCTGGGCTGCCCTTGGCATAGAGCTGACCGTGGATGCTCTCCTCATACTGGCTGACGATCTCGGCGTGGCAGATGGAGCAGTCCACCTTTTCGGCCACCGTGTCGCAGGGCCGGGCGTGGGTCGGCGTGGCCCCGGTGTGGCATTGCACGCAGGCGGTGCGGGAATGGCGCGAGCGGACAAGCTGGTCCTCGTGGACGAACAGGGAGATCGTCCGGCCGCCCCGGGTCACCGACAGATTCGGGTCGCCGTGGCAGCGCATGCAGTCGCGGTTCGCTACGCCCTCCTCGTAATAGACCTTGCGTATCTTGTGCGGCTCGTGGCAGTCCACGCAGGCCGGCACCACGTGGGGCTGCTTCTCCCAGAGCTCGCCCCGGATCACCTTCTGGTGCACGGCTTCGATATTGGCGTGGCACTGCTCGCAGGTCTGGGCGATGCGCTCCTTGCTGATCGAAGATCTCGGATCGGTGTGGGGCAGGACGAAATGGGCGGTATGGCAGCTCGTGCAGACGGCGGTGACCGTGAGCCCCTTGCGGAACAACCCCTCGCCATGGATCGAGTCCATGTAGTTGGTGAGGATGTTCGTCTGCGGGATCCGGCGGGTTTCCGAAACCGGCGTTCCCTCGCGGTGACATTGCCCGCAAAGCCGGGGAATCTCCATGACCGAGATCGGGGACTTAGGATCGGACTTCGGCCGGACGTCGTGCGTCCCGTGGCAGGTCTTGCAGCTCGGGGCCAGCCGATCGCCTCTCGCCGCCGCCCGTCCGTGCAGGCTCTGGGCGAACTGCTCCTGGATGTCGGAGTGGCACATGCCGCAGTCCACCTTCTGGAGCTTTTCGGGGTGGGGGAACTCCACATCCATCAAGTCCATGTGGCAGCTCGTGCACTCCAGCTCGGCGTGAGGCGAGGCGCGCAGCGCAGCCTCGTTGTACGGCGGCGGTACCCCGGGCTCGCGCTTTCCCGTCCGCCGGCCCGGCTCGTGGCACATGGCGCATTGCTCGGATCCCGGCAGCGGCTCCTGTCGCTGGGCAAGCCCGGTGACTACGAACACCAGCGCTGTCAGCCCCAACAGTTCCGCCCTTCGCATCATCAGCATCGCCGTCGCCTCGCGTGTTCGGTGCTCACCCGGACCGTGGCGTCTACGAAACGGCCAAACCAGGATATCCAGATGTCATTGTCATTATATATGGCGCTGATCACATTAGTGACATCAGCGTCCGCCCGAGGCCCCGGCATTGGGCGTGGACGGCGTGCCCGCGGCGGGAGGCCACGGGCGCGGGGTGAGCAGCATCGGGCGGGGAACGTCAGAAGACATAGCTGATTCCTCCGTGAACTCCCGCCGTCCGCCGGTTTCGAACAGCCACGGGCGCCGGTGCAGATAATTGGCGTGGTAGCCCACGACGGAGGCCACCCCGTTCGGGGCGAGCTCCCAATTGAAGCCGTACGTCTGCTGCGTCCGCCCGATGCTCAAAGCCGACTACCGCCCGATCTCGCTGATGTCGCGTTAGTTGAATCCGGGCGGCGTCCCCAAGGCGTCGGTGGGATCGAGCTCCAGGTTCCCCGGCGATCCCCCGCCGTCGTTGATCAGCCGGGGGCGGGTTGCGCAATCTCCCAAATTCCGATATAGTTTAGGATATAGGACATGGAGGGGCAGGGGAACTCGTACCATGAAGTACAGTAACCAGCTATGGAAACAGCGGCTCGCCGGCAGGCTCCCGGCACACCTGGCCGAGGAGATCGACGTATTCGAAGACGAGATCGAACTGCGCCGGCAGGGCAAGATCGACGAGCGGGTCTTCGCCGAGACCCGCCTGAGGCGGGGCGTCTACGGGCAGCGGTACGACAACGGCCAGCGGCATGACGGGATCACGACGCGGAAGCTGCCCTACCCGGAGGACAAGCCGACAAAGGGTCCCAATACCGTCTGGGACGCGCCGGGCATGCAGCGCATCAAGATCCCCTTCGGCGGCCTGAACGCCACCCAGCTCGAAGTGCTCGCCGAACTCGCCGAGGAGTACTCCGACGGGGTGGCCCACATCACCACGCGCCAGGACGTTCAGCTCCACTTCATTCATCTCGACGACACGCCGGCGATCATGCGGCGGCTGGCGGCGGTGGGGATCACGACGCGGGAGGCCTGCGGCAACACGATCCGCAACGTCACCGCCTGCCCTTATGCCGGCGTCTGCCGCGACCAGGTCTTCGACGTCACGCCCTACGCCAAGATGACGGCCTATTACTTGCTCGGACACCCCGAATGCCAGGACTTCGGCCGCAAGTTCAAGATCGCCTTTTCGGGCTGCAGCCGGAACCCGTGCGCCCTGGTCCGGATGCACGACTTCGGCGTGATCGCCAAGACCCGGGAAAACAACGGGCGCCTCGAGCGGGGCTTCGAGGCCTACGTGGGTGGCGGGCTCGGCGCGGTGCCCTATCAAGCGAAGCTCTACTCGGAGTTCCTGCCGGAAACTGAGCTGCTGCCGACGCTGGTGGCCATCGCCCGCCTCTTCACGCGACTTGGTGAAAAGCGCAACCGGAACCGGGCCCGCATCAAATTCCTGGTGGACAAGCTCGGTATAGAAGAATTCAAACGGCTGGTCGAGCAGGAGCGGGCGCAGCTTCCCGAGGACCCGCGCTGGAAGGAGGCGCTCGAGGAGATCCCGCGCTACCGGGAGGAACCGAGGCGGCCCGCCGCGCTGGTCGAGATCGAGCCCGCGGGCTCGGCGGAGTTCCGCGAATGGTTGCGCCGGAACGTCTACCGCCAGCGGCAGGAAGGCTATGCCGCCGTAACGATCGCCTTGCCGCTCGGCGACATCACGGCTGCCCAGCTCCGGCGGCTGGCCGACATCACGCGCAACTATACCAACGAGACGATCCGGACCACGGTGGAGCAGAACTTCCTGCTCCGCTGGGTAAGCGAGGCCGACCTGCCGGCGATCTACGAGGACCTCAAGGCGGCCCATCTGGCCGAGCCGGTGGCGAACACGATCGCCGACATCACCGCTTGCCCCGGAACCGATACGTGCCGGCTCGGCATCGCCTCCTCGCGGGGCCTGGCGGCGGAACTCCGCACCCGGCTGCTGGAGCGCCGCGAACCGCTCGATGAATCCGTGCGCGGCTTGCGCATCAAGATCAGCGGCTGCTTCAACTCCTGCGGCCAGCATCATCTGGCCGATGTCGGCTTCTACGGGGTGAAGCGGAACAAGGGCCGCTACGCGGTGCCGCATTTCCAGGTGCTGCTCGGGGGCCAATGGGGCGAGAATGCGGCGGCCTACGGCCTGGCTATCGGCGTCGTGCCGTCCAAGCGGGTGCCGGAGGCGCTCGAGCGGATCCTCGGCCGGTATCTGGCCGGCCGGCAGGACGGGGAGTCCTTCCAGGCCTTCATCCAGCGGATCGGGCGGGCCGAGTGCCTGAAGATGATCGAGGATCTCCGGGAGATCCCCACCCACCAGGCCGATCCTTCTTATTACGTGGACTGGGGCGACGCCCGCGAGTTCACCATCGGCGATCTCGGCGTCGGCGAGTGCGCCGGCGAACTGGTCTCGCCCACTGAGTTCCAGCTTGCCGCGGCCGAGCGCGAGGCCTTCGAAGCCCAGCTCCATCTCGAGAAGGGCGAAGCCGGCGAAGCGGCCCGGCGGGCCTACGAAGCCATGAAACGCGCCGCCCAGGCGCTGATCGCGCACCGGCTGGGCCGGGCGCCGCAAGATCCCGAGCAGGTGGTGGAGACCTTCCGCAAGCATTTCTACGACACGGAGCTGTTCTTCGACGCTTTCGCCCGGGGCAAGTTCGCCCAGTACTATTTCAACGCCCACAAGCGCAACGGCGGGCCGTGGGACGAAGACGCCGCTCGGAAGCAGATCGAGGAGGCGCAGTTGTTCCTCGAAGCCGCTCACGCCTGTTATCAGCGTCTGCTCGAACAGGAGCAGCCGGTGATTTGAAAGCCACGAGGAACCCGGCCATGGAAGTGCAGCACATCAACATCAAGATCTTTGCGCGGGAGCCCGCCCCGGCGGACCTTGCGGGCGCCATCCCGGTCTTTCACCGCTGGATCCAGCAGGACGCCACCGGCGAGTTGTTGATCGACGTGGCCGACTACCGCCACGTCCCCGAAGGCCCAGGCGTAATGCTCATCGCCCACGAGGCCCACTATTCGTTGGGGCCGACCGGCGGCCGCTTGGGGCTTCTTTACAACCGGCGCACGCCGGCAACCGGATCCACGCGGGAGAAACTGGAGCAAGCTTACTCGGCGGCGCTAGCGGCGTGCCGGCGCCTGGAGCAGGAACCGGAATTCCGCGGCTCGCTCGCCTTCGACGAGGGCGATGTCGAGGTGATCTTCAACGACCGGGCCCTGACGCCAAACACGGACGAAACTTTCGAAGCGCTGCGTGGCGAGCTGGAGGCCTTCTTCGCCTCCCGCTGGGGGCAAGGCACGTTCGTGTTGGAGAAAACGGGCGAGCCGCGGGAGCGCTTGACGGTGCGCGTGCGGCGGTCTCCGGAAACCGCGCTCAGGGCCTGACGACAGTCGGGCGCTATAATCCGCATATGGCCGCCTTGAGCGACGCCGGTGCGCCCTCGCTGATGGAACTGCGCCAGGTGCGCTGGACCGAACTCGAACCGCTTCTGGCCGAAGAGACGGCGCGGTGGCGGCGGCAGCTCGACTGGGATTTCACCCCCTCGGCCAGCCTCGTCCGGAGGTTCGTTTTTCTCCAGGCCCTCAGCGGCTATGCGTTGAAGATCGGCGAAGAGGTGGCCGGCTACACCTATTACGTCGCCGAGGAATCCAAGGGGTTGATCGGCGATCTCTACGTCGCCGAGCGGTTCCGCACCCGGGAGTTGGAAGACCGGCTGTTCGAGGCCGTTGTGGATTCCATGATCTCCTCGCCGGGCATCCGGCGGATCGAGGCGCAACTCATGCTGCTGCCGGAGACCCTCACCCGGGCGCTGCCCTATCCGGGCTACGTGAAGCGGTACCAGCGCGACTTCATGCTGATCCAGGCCGAAGGCGTACGGCGCCTGGAGCCGGCGTCGCCGCCCGCCCGCTACCGGATTCTGCCGTGGTCGCCGCGATTCCAGGAAGAGGCGGCGCAAGTGATCGCGGCGGCCTATCGGGGACACGTGGACGCGGAAATCAACGACCAGTACCAGTCGGTTTCCGGGGCCCGGCGGTTCCTTCTGAACATCGTGCAGTATCCCGGCTGCGGCTCCTTTTTTCAGCCCGGCTCGTTCGTCGCCGTGGACGAGCACCGGCGCGCCGTGGCCGGCCTGTGTCTGGCCAGTCTCGTCTCGGAGGAAGCCGGCCACATCACCCAGATCTGCCTGCTGCCGGAGGTCCGGGGCACGGGCCTCGGCTACGAGCTGCTGCGCCGGTCGCTCGAGGGCATCATCGCCCACGGCTGCCGCGAGGTGAGCCTCACGGTGACCGCTGCGAACACCGGCGCCATCGCGCTCTACGAGCGGGTGGGCTTCGTGACGCGGCACAGTTTCGCCGCGCTGGTCTGGGAGGGGTTTCAGTAGCCGGCGAGCGCCGGTCAGGAAGCGCCGGCCCGGGCCTCGGCGATCTCCTCGAGAATGCGCCGGGCCTCGGCGGCGGGATCGGCGGTGCGGGTGATCTGGCGGCCGATGACGAGGTAGTCGGCTCCGTTGCGGATCGCCTCGGCGGGCGTGGCGACGCGCTTCTGATCGCCCCGGGCGGCGCCGGGGCTGCGGACGCCCGGCGTGACGAGGGTCATCCCGGGGCCGGCGATCTCCCGGACGCGGCGGACCTCGAGCGGCGAGCAGACGACGCCGTCCATGTCCGCCTCCTTGGCTTTCCTGACGCGCAGCTCGACCAGCTCTTGCACCTCGCACGGGTAGCCGAGATCGGCTAGGTCTTCACGGTCGAAGCTGGTAAGCACGGTGACCGCCAGCAGCTCGAGCCGGGCGCTTCCCTTCCCCTCGACGGCGGCGCGCATCACCGGGCCGCTGCCGTGGACCGTCAGGAAACGCACGCCCGCGGCGGCGACCTGGCGGACCGCCCGTTTCACCGTCTCCGGGATGTCGTAGAACTTCATGTCGAGGAAGACGTCCCGGCCGGCGCCGACGAGTTCGCGGACGAAGTCCATTCCGGCGGCGGCGTAGAGTTCCATGCCGACCTTGTAGGCGGCGGCGTGGCCGCCCACGGCATCGACGATCCGGCGGGCTTCCTCCGCCCCGGGCACGTCGAGAGCCACGATGATCGGATTCTTCATGTCAGGTAGATCGACTTCTCCCGGCGCTCGACGACCCGCCCGATGCGGTAGGCGCCCGGATGCTTCTTCACCACCTCGGCGGCGCCGGCCTCCGGCAGAGCGGCCAGCAAGCCGCCGGAGGTCTGGGGATCGTAGAGGAGATTGAGGATTTCCTCGGCCAGCGACCCGGCCCCGGCCACGTCGCATTCGAAGAAGGAGCGGTTGTTCTTCAGGCCGCCGGGAATGGCCCCTTGCCGGGCGTACTCTATGGCCCCGGGCAGGAACCGGACGGCGGCGGCCTCGATCTCGCAGGAGACGCCGCTCGCCAGCGCGAGTTCGCGCAGATGGCCCAGCAGGCCGAAACCGGTGACGTCGGTGCAGGCGTGGACCTCGAGGCCGGCCAGGGCTTCGGCGGCGGCGCGGTTCAGCGTCTGCATGGAGGCGATCGAGGCTTCGACGTGGTCCGGGTGCGCGACGCCGCGCTTCAGAGCCGTCTGAACGATGCCGGTGCCGAGCTTCTTGGTGAAGACCAGCGCGTCGCCCGGCCGCGCACCGGCGTTGGTCCAGATGCGGTCCGGGTGGACGATGCCGCTCACCGAGAAGCCGAACTTGATCTCCGGGTCGTTCACCGAGTGGCCGCCGACGATGGGGCAGCCGGCCTCGCGCATCTTCTCGGCGCCGCCGGTGAGGATCTGCTGCAGCGTCTCGATGCCCAGCTTGGCCGGGTAAGCGACGATGGAGAGGGCCGAGACGGGCCGGGCGCCCATGGCGTAGATGTCGCTCAAGGCGTTGGCCGCGGCGATGGCCCCGAAGGTGCGCGGATCATCGACGATGGGGGTGAAGAAGTCCACCGTCTGCACCAGGGCGCACTCCGGCGACAGCTTGTAGACACCGGCGTCGTCGGCGGTGTCGAAGCCCACCAGCACGTTCTCGTCTGTCACCCGCGGCACGCCGCAGAGCACCTGGTCCAAGACCCTTGGACTCAACTTGGACGCTCAACCGGCGGCGCTGACGTGGGCGGTCAGCTTCTTCGCATCGCTCATCAGATTCCAGTGTAGCGGCCGGAGACGGTCGAGCGCGCCAGCACAGGCCGGGCGCCGGGGAAACAGGGGATCGCGAATCGAGCCTGGCTTAGACCCGCTTCTTGTAACGGGAGCCGGGCGGGTTCTCCCCGGTACCCTCGTAAGCGGGACGGGGCGCCGGTTTGTCGGTCAACTTCTCGGCCCTGGCGTCCCAGCACATGACCTTGCCCTGGCGGTAGGAATCGACGCCGAGCTTGATGGCGGTCATGATCTGGTAGCCGAAGTCAGGGCCGAGGCGGGGCGTCTTGCGGTCGCGCATCCGGGCCACCCAATCGGAGATGTGGTCGGCGACGATGTCGCGGCGGCCGACGGGGATCTCCTTGACGCCGCCGGCGGGGTCTTCCTTCACCGGGTAGAAGACGGGCTCGCGGTAGAGCTTCACCTTGGGGCCGTCGAAGACGATGGTGCCTTTGTGGCCGTAGATGACGGCGGGGAAGAACTTCGTAGCCGCGGCGTTGGCCATCGAGGCCGAAAGATTGATGTAGAAGTCCGGGTACTCGATGACGGTGGCGTAGGTGTCGGGCACCTCGCGGTCCTTGAAGACGTAGATGCCGCCGGAGCCGGTGACGCGGGTGGGGAACTGGGGGCCCATGGCGTAGAGCAGCGGGCCGAGGCGGTGGTAGAAGAGGTCGGTGGCGATGCCGCCGGAGTAGTCCCAGTACTTGCGCCAGCGGAAGAAGCGCTCGGCGCTGAAGGGGCGCTTGGGAGCCGGGCCGAGCCAGCGGGGCCAGTCGATGGTCTGCTCGTTGGCCTCCTCATCGACGTAGTAGTTCCACTCGCCGACCTTGGAGTTGCGCGAGTAGGTACCCTGGGCCCAGAGCAGGTCGCCGATCTCGCCGGCTTCGATCAGCTCCTTGGCGACGTGGTAGCGCAGGTCCGAAAGATGCTGGCTGCCGACCTGGAGGACGCGGCCGTACTTGTGCGCCGCGCGGGCCACGTCGCGGGCCTCTTCGACGGTGAGGGTCATGGGCTTCTGCAGGTAGACGTCCTTGCCCGCCTTCATGGCGTCGATGGCCATCTTCGCGTGCCAGTGGTCCGGGGTGGCGATGAGCACGGCGTCGATGTCGTCGCGGGCGAGCAGCTCCTGGTAGTCGATGTAGATGCTCTTCTCGGGCAGCCCGGCGTAGCGGTTCGCCCGTTCGCGGTAGCGCGAGTAGACGTCGCAGATGGCGGCGGCCTCGACGTCGCCCAGTTCCTGGCCCCGGCGGACAATCCTCCTCAGCATGCCGGTGCCGTTGCCGCCGGTGCCGATGTGGCCGATGCGGACGCGGTCATTGGCGCCGATGACGCCCTTCGCCGGATTGCCCATCACCGGGGCCGCGGCGCCGGCCAGCGCCGCCGCTCCAAGAAAAGCCCGCCTGCTCTTGTCCGTCTTCATGCTGGTCTCTCCTTCTCTGCGGTTGGAAATCCAAGGTGAGTATCTCGCCGCGGCGCGCGGCCTGTCAAACCGCGGGAGCAACGGGTACGATGGGAGTTCGCCCGCTGAATCCATGACCGAAGCGGTACAGGCGCTGAGCGACTTCATCTACGGCCGCATCCTGATCGTCGTGCTGCTGGGGGCGGGCGTCTACTTCACCTTCCGGCTGCGGTTCCTCCAGCTCCGGCACTTCGGGGTGATGTTCCGGGTGCTGGCGGGGAGCCGGAAAGCGGGCCGGGAGCACATCTCCTCGTTCCAGGCGCTGGCGACGAGCCTGGCGGCACGGGTCGGTACGGGGAACCTGGCGGGGGTAGCGATCGCGATTACGATGGGAGGGCCGGGAGCGGTCTTCTGGATGTGGATGGTGGCCCTGGTGGGCATGGCGACGACGTTCATCGAGTCCACCCTGGCCCAGCTCTACAAGGTGCGGGGACCGAAGAGGGAGTACCGCGGCGGGCCGGCCTACTACATGGAACTGGGGCTGGGCCGCCGGTGGATGGGCGTGGGGTTCGCGCTGGCGCTGATGACCGCCTTCGGGCTGTTCTTCAACAGCGTCCAGGCCAACACGATCGCCGCCGCGTTCCGGGAGTCGTTCTCGGCGCCGGCGGCCTGGACCGGCGTGGGGCTGGCGCTGCTGGCCGGGGCAGTGATCTTCGGCGGGCTGAAGGCGGTGGCGCGGTTCGCCGAAGTGGTGGTGCCCATCATGGCGGCAGGCTACCTGGTACTGGCCCTCTACGTGGTCTTCACGCACCTCGACCGAGTGCCAGGCGTGCTGCTGCTGATCCTCGAGAGCGCCTTCGGGCTGCGGGAAGCGGCGGCGGGGGCGGTGGGCTACTCCATCCAGCAGGCGATGATCAACGGTGTCCGGCGGGGGCTGTTCTCCAACGAGGCGGGCATGGGCAGCGCCCCGAACGCCGCCGCCTCGGCCGACCCGCAGCCGCCCCACCCGGCCTCGCAGGGCTATGTTCAGATGCTGGGGGTCTTCGTGGACACCCTGGTGATCTGCACCTGCACGGCGTCGATCATCCTGCTTTCCGGGGTCTACGATCCGGCGTCGGGGACGACGGGGATCGAACTGACGCAGCAGGCGCTCTCGGCCGAGGTCGGCCAGTGGGGCGGGCTGTTCGTGGCCGCGGCGGTCTTCCTGTTCGCTTTTACGTCGATCGTGGCCAACTACTCGTATGCCGAATCGAACCTGCTGTTTCTGAGCCGCAATCCGAAGCTGCTGCAGGGCTTCGGGACGGCGGTGCTGGGGCTGGTGCTGTTCGGCGCGCTGGCCGAGCTGCCGCTGGTGTGGGCGCTGGCCGACGTGGCGATGAGCCTGATGGCGCTGCTGAACCTGGCGGCGATCCTGGGCCTCTCCCGGATCGCGCTGGCGGCGGCCCGGGACTTCGAGCGTCAATGGGGCCGGGGACTCAAGCCGCAGTTCCGGGCCGAGGGACGGTTCGCGGGCCTGCCGCCGGGAATCTGGAACGCCGAAGGGGGTTGAATCCGGAGGGATGGTGGACTCGACTCCCAAGGTCACCGTGCTCATGACGGCCTACAACGAGGAAGCCTACATCGAGGGGGCGCTCCGCTCGGCGTTGAACCAGACCTTCGGCGATTTCGAGATCGTCGCCGTCGATGACGGCTCGACGGACGGCGCGTGGGAGCGGCTGGTGAGGGCCGGCAGCCCGCAGATCCGGGCGTTCCGGCAGCCGCACCGGGGCCGGGCCGAGGCGGTGAACCGGGCGGCGGCCGAGGCCCGGGGCCGTTTCTTCGCCTTCCTGGACGCCGACGACGCCTGGCACCCAGAGAAGCTCGCCCGGCAGATGGGCGTTTGGGAAAGCCACCCGGAGATCGACCTCGTCTTCACCCAGTCGGAATGGATCGGGGCGGACGGGAAGGGACTCGGCATCACGACGCGCCCCTGGGACGGGCCGATGAGCGCCCGGGAACTCTTCTGCGACAACGTGACGGGGAACGCTTCGAGCGTGATGGTGCGCCGGGAGGCGTTCGAGGCGGCCGGGGGGTTCGACCCGAAAATGCCCGCCTGCATCGACCTCGATTGCTGGGTCCGGATCGGGCTCTTGCGCGAGGGGAACCTATGGGGGATCCCTGAACCGCTGACGCTACACCGGCGCCACGACAACCAGATCACCGCTGACTGGCGGCGGATGCAAGCGGGGTGGAACCGGCTCCTCGAGAAGCTGGAAGGGCGATCGCCGGAACTGCTGCGCCATCGCCGAATCGCCACGGCGAACATGCGGCGGTTCTGGTTCGCCCTCGCCTGGCAAAGGAAGGAACGTCTTGCCGCCGCGAGCCATCTCGCCTGCGCCTTGCGCGGGGCCCCGTGGGCGATGTTTACCGACAGTCGCAACTGGAAGCTGACTCTCTGGCTGCTGCGTGGGCAGCTCCGGCCGCGGCGCACGGATTGAGACAGCTTATACATTGTGAACGCTCGCGAACCGCCGTACGCCGCCGGCATACTCGATCTCGACCAGGACTTCCGGGCGGACGGGACGGCCCCGCACCTCGCCAAGCACCGCCGTAGCCTCGATGAGCAGCAGGACTCCGAGGTGCGACAGGCCGGTGGCACCCAGCAGGCGGCGGAAGCGCGCCCGGAAGCGCTTCTCCACTTCGGAGGCAGCCTTCCAGAGGAACCGGGGCGGCCGGCCCGGGCGCTCTTCGAGTTCGGAGACGATGCGCCGGCAGTGGTTGCCGAGGGCGACGAGGGACTCCAAGGCGGTGCGGTCGGCCTCGAGTAGATGGAGGAAGTCCCGGTTGCCCCGGGCGACAGAAGCGGCGAGCCTTTGAGGCGTCCGGCGAAGCCAGCACTCGACGGTTTGGCCGGCGGCATCCAAGGCGCGGGCGAACGCGTCCCGAAGGCCGGGCAAACTGGAACGGGCCGAACGGCAGGCCTGCTGGACGCTGGCCGGATTCATCGGATCGTAGACCGGCTCAGATCGCTTGCCGCGGGGAGCCGGGCGCCCGGCGGCGTAGACGGCGAGAGCAGCGACGCGATCGCGATCTTCGAAGAGCCGAGGATCCTGAAGGATCAAATAGGGGAGCCAGCGCCGCAAGCGCTCTTGGACGCGGGTAGCGACCAGGGCGAAGAGAGACTCGTGCGACTTCGTGCGCTCCCTGGGAACCTCGCGCCAGAGCGCCGCGGCATCGGCGGGAATCGACACCGACCAGCGGGCGGCGACCGGCGCCAGCGGGAGTTCGTCCAGGGTCTCGGCCGAGAGTCCATACGCCTCGAGCAGCCGCGGCAAGGCCACGAGGCGCTGGGGGGCAGAAAGCCGGCGGCGGTCGGAGAAGACGATTCGGGACGCTTTCGCGGGGCTAGCACACACGCCGGCGGCGGCTCCGAGTACATGGAAAGCAGCATCGAGCAGCGGGGGCGGTGAATCCCCCGCGGGCTGGAGGCGCAGCAGGCCGGGAGCGGCAACGGTGACGCGAGACCGTTCCAGAACCCGCGACCGGTCCACCCAGCGCTTCTTGTCGAGGACAGGCAAGCGGAGCGCTACATCGATCTCCCCAGAAAACAGAGACCCACAGGTGGTCGCGAGGGGGCGGCGGAGCGTAACGGCCCCGGAAGAGATCTGGAAGGATTCCGCTGCGCCTTCGAACAGGATGCTGCCGGCGGCCGTGGCCATGTGCCGTGCAAGCTTCGCTGCATAGGCCCCGGCGACAGCTTCGGGGAGGGCGGAGCCGATCTCACGGGTCATCCGGTCGAAACAGGCGTGGGCGGCGGCGTGATCTTCCCGAGACGAGATGCGGCCGAGGTCGTTTTCCAGGGCGGCGCGCCGGGGTTCGGGAAGGGCGGAAAAGACCTGCCAGTCCCCCAGAGCCGCCGCCGATTCTTCCAGCGGACCGTCGAGGCCGAGCAGGAGCGCCCCCAGGCGGCCCGGCGCACCGGGGTGCAGGCTAACGCGATCCACTTTCAGACGGTGGACGGTGACCGGCCCGGCATCGGCCTTCAGAATCCGGAATCGGTCCCCGGGGGTGGCGGGATCGCGCTCGAGAAGGAACCCGCCGCCGATCTCGACCGAGACATCGGCGTCGGCGACGGGTCCGAGCCGGAAAGCAGAAACAGCGGCGCGGTTGCCGGACTCCTCGTGCAGCCAGCAGGTCTCCAGCGCGACCGTCAAGCGGGCAGACCAGGCGAGCCGGCAGAGGCGGGTGGGCGCAAGCGGCGCCGCGTGCCCGGCGCCGGGGAGGCCGGCAGAGGAGGGCGAAACGATTTGCTGCATGGATTCGCTCCAAGGGGCGCGGCCGCGGGATCGGGCCGTCCGGAAAGGTTCCGTCTGATTATACGGGCGGCGGGAGGCGAATTCGGCTTCCACGGCAGCGGAGCGGATCGCTGCGAAGACGCTAAGTAATTGATTCCAGGCGCCTGGAAGCCTGGTCGAGATTTTTCCCTCCGGCATGTGACCGGCGCCGGACCAGGTAGCGGTTGACCTCCTCGAGCGAGGCGAACAGGCCGGCGAAAGCGGCGCCGTCACGCCGGCGGAGCGGGGCCCCGGGACGGAAGTCGCGGAGCCGGAACTGGTCGGTGACGGCGACGACCGCCTCGCCCATGGGCCGGTACTCGTGCGTTCCTTGAGCGCGGGCCACGTCGCCGTCGATCCAGAGGGCGAATCCCATCGGCGTATCTCGTTCCAACGTACCGCATCCGAGCGGCGCGGCGCGGTGACGGCAAAGCGGCGGGAGCGGCGCAAATCGAGAAAACGGAGAACCGCTTTCGTGTCAATCGGTTGGCGGCGTCGGTGACGCGTCCCGCCGGACTGCCGTCACGCCGTACCGGCCCTCGAGAGGGCCCGGACTCTCCAGGCAGAAACGGCCGGTGGGTCCCACCGTCAGGATACCGCGCCGCCGGAGGAGGCCGCGTCCCGATGCCCGGCAAGGACTAGCGGCCGGTTGCGCTTGGCGATCGCGGAATGCTTGTGACTGGGAGATTCCGTTCGTGCGGGAGGTCTTGCCACCTCCGCCCCCCGGAGCCCTCGAGCTTCGCGCTGGCCGGTCTGGGCCTGCTGGCGCTCGGGCTGTGGAGCCGGCGGCGGAAGCGAGCCAGGTAGGCGGCCCATCCGAAGCCAAGCGCCGTCGATCCGGGGGGACACGGGCTGGGTCCTGCCGCGGCAGTTCACCGTCACCGGCGGCGCAAGGCGCCCGCCGCCGCTCCGCTGGAGGGACCGGCCTCTCAATTGCGGTTCCGGGGACAGGACGCCGGCCGCCGTCCACTGGGGACGCGAACGTACTAGTACCGCCTTGATCAGGTGACGCTAGTCCCCCTGCGTTCACCGCTGATATACTGTCTTACCTTGTACGACAGGACATTCAGACCTCTTGTCACCGAAAGGCGCGCGCTGCAAGGTGGGCAGACCCGCCCTGTGGAGGAGACGAGCGAAGGAGTCCTGTAGTCGGCAGACTCGAAGAGGAGGAGATGTCATCATGCGCTTCTATTCGGCAGCCGCAATTGCTTTCCTGCTGTTGATGGCGGGCGGTGGCGCAGCAGACGCGGCTTCCATCCTCACATTCGATGCCACCGGCCGCGGGTGGATCAACTCACGAGGACGCGACAACGGCACCTCGATGTACAACAATTACATCGCCGGAGGCTGCTGCCCGGGGCACGAGTTCCGCAACTTCTTCTTCTTCCAGCCGACGTTTACCGGCACGGTGACGGCGGCGCGGCTGCTGCTGGACGCGGCCGTGTACGAAAGTCCGGATCCGACAGAAACCTATCAGGTGACCTCGCTTGGGGCGAGTTTCGGGTTCAGTGACCTGGGTACCGGGACCCTCTACGGCAGCCTGGTCCTCGGCCCAGGGGATCCATTCCGAACCGTGGGCATCCCTCTGAACACGGCAGCGATCGCAGCGATCGTCTCCGGGCAGACGTTCCGCGTCGGAGGCAGACTGACGACGTACTCGGGACAAACCAGCCAAGACGAGGCAGTCTTTTGGGGTTCGGGGTTCCGAGAGCAGACGCGTTTGGAGTTGACCCTCAGCGACACGGCGATTCCCGAGCCCTCGAGCTTCGCGCTGGCCGGTCTGGGCCTGCTGGGCCTCGGGCTGTGGAGCCGGCGGCGGATGCGAGCGCGGTAGCGGCGGCAGGCGGCCCGCCGTCCGGCAGGCAGAGAAACCCGGACAACCAACAAGAAGCAATCTACCGGTCCGCGGCCGCGGGTTCCTCCACCCGGAGCACTCGATCCGCGCGGACCGAGCGCAGGCGCTGCAGCCGGCCCGAGGGCCAGCGGATCTCGACGAGATCGGCGGTCTCGGCCGGTCCCAGGCCGAAATGCAGCGGACCAGCGCTGGCCGAGCCGTAGCCCATGCTGGTGGCGACGTGGTTGTACTGCGTCCCTGCCGAGGTAACTACCTTGACCACGGCGCCGACCGCGTCGCGGTTGCTCTTCGTCCCGACGAGATCGAGTTCGAGCCAGTGATCGCCGCCCGGACTGTCATTGATCCAGACTTCGGCGGGGGCCTTCAGAGCGGAGACGACGACGTCGATCAAGCCGTCGCCGTTGAAGTCGCCGAAGCCGGCGCCGCGGTGGCGCTTGGGCGGTTCGGCGGTGAAACCCGCCTCGCCGGTGAGGGCTTGAAACCGGCCATTGGCGCGGTTGCGGAAGACGGTGTTGTGCTGCTCGATGGTCCACTGGCCGCGCATGTCGGGGCTCTGGACGTGGCCCCGGGAGACGAAGAGGTCCTTCCATCCGTCATTGTCGAAGTCGAACAGGCCCGGGCCGTAGCCGGCCATGGAGTTGGACTGGAAGGCGAGGCCGCTGCGGTTGGTGAGTTCCTCGAAAGAACCGCCGCCGGCGTTGCGGAACAGGGGGAAGGTCTCGCCGTCGAGGGCGACGAAGACGATGTCGGGGCGGCCGTCGTTGTCGAAGTCGCGGAAGTCGGCCCCCATGCCGGAGATTTCCATGGCGTGCTCGGGCAGGGCGACGCCGGCCTCGAAGGCGACTTCGCGGAAGCGCAGGCGGCCGAGGTTCTCGAAGAGGAAGTTGAACATCTTGTCGTTGGTGACGAAGACGTCCACGTCGCCGTCGCCGTCGTAGTCGGCGGCGGCCCCGCCCATGCCCTTGCCGGGGTGGGCGCGGATGCCGGAAGCCTCTGAGACGTCGGTGAACGTGCCGTCCCGGTTGTTGTGGTAGAGGCGGTTGGGCGTGGCCGGGTAGTACTTGGGATGGCAGTAGCCGGGGCAAGGCTTTTCGAGCTCGGGCGCCCAGCGCAGGTAGTTGACGACGAAGAGATCGAGCCAGCCGTCGTTGTCGAAGTCGGCCCAGACGCCGCCGATGGCCCAGAGGGGGCCGAACTCGGGATCCTCGGCGCTCAAACCCGCCTCACGGGTGATGCCGGTGAAGGTGCCGTCGCCGTTGTTCCGGTACAAGGTATAGCAGTGAACGCCGCCGACGAAGAGGTCCTTGTCGCCGTCGTTGTCATAGTCAGCGACGGCGGCGGCGGTGTCGTAGCAGGAGCCGTGGAGGCCGGCCTGTTCGGTGACGTCGGTGAAGCGGCCGCGGCCGTCGTTGGCGAACAGGCGGTCCCAGTGCTCCGGCGAGGTCTTACGCAGGCCGGGAAGCGGAGCGCCGTTGGTGAAAAAGATATCGAGGTCGCCGTCGTTGTCGTAGTCGAAGACGGCCAGGCCGCCGGCCATGGTCTCGGGGATGAAGGTCTTGCCCTGCTCGCCGTTCTCGAGGGTGAACGGGATCGGCGCGTAACGGAAGTGGATCGGGCCTGGCTGCGCAAAGAGGGTGGGCGCGGCCAAGGCGGCGGCGAGGCAGATCAGGACAAGTGCAGGCCTCATCGAACAGTGAAGGCGAAACGTTTCTCAGCGGTCGCGGCGCCCTGACGGATGGCGACCGTGACGTCGTACGCCCCGGGGGTGAAGCTCGCCAAGGGCATCGAGGCGATATAAGGGATCCGGCCGAACTGATCGGGCTCAGGAAGCGGAGGCCGGGCGCGGCCGGCGAGCGCCCCCTGGCGGAAGAGCTGGATGGTGAGCTCGGGTTTCGCCGCCGAGGAGGGGTCCGGATAGATGACGAAATAGAAGGACAACTGCCCCTGGCCGCCGGCGGAGACGACGCGGTCGAGGCTGGGGATCACTTTGCCGTTGTGGAACCGGAGCGGGTCGTGGTCCGCTGAGGACGGCGTGGCGTGCAGGGGCGGGTCGACCCGGCGGATGAGGACGATGTCGCTGAGGCCGACGCCCGGCGGCGGGCTGGGCAATTCCATTGATGAAATCGTGACCCCTAGCTTGGAACTGCGGGCGTCGCCGGCGGCGGCCTCCATCGTGTAGCGCCCGGGGGGGAGGGTGACGTGGCCCGTATAGATGAAGTTGCCGGCCCGGAAAGCCTCGAGCTTCTCCGCGGGGAGATCGAAAGGCACCTCGCGGGTGAACTTGCGCAGGAGTCTACCGGCGGCGTCGCGAAAGACGATGACCAGCCGGACGCCGCCGCGGTAGCGTTTCGTGGATGGGTCCTGGGCAAGGGCGAGATTCTGCAGCGGCACCTCGGTCTCGAAGGCGCAGCGGACGGCTTCCCCGGCGCCACCAAAACGGAACCAGGCGCTGCGGAGCGCGAGCTCGGTCGGCGGCGGGTCGGCGGACAGGGCCTTCAACAGAGGAACTTCGTAGGGGAACACAGCCTCGGCCAACTCGGGCGGCATGGCGAAATAGCCGGAGCGGCTCTGGACGGTGACCTTGGGACGGGCGATCTTCACCTCGAGCCGGCGGAAGCGGCCGTCGAAGCGCGGGTTGGAGGGGCGGTAGGTCAGCTCGTAGTAGGAATAGACGTCCTCGATGAACCTCCGCACCGGCTTGCGGAGATCGTTCGAGTTGGCCATCAGGAAACCGCCGGTGGAGACGGCCAAGGTTTCCAGGTTTCCCTGAGTGTTGCTGTGGACCGAGTCGAGGACGGTGTCGGTCGAGACCATATCCCCGCGGTTCAAGATCCCGGTGCGGTTCCAGCCGGCGCGACGGCCGGCCTTGGCGGCTTCGGCGAGGGCGTCGGCGTTGCCGCTGAGCAAGGAGGAGGTGATCAGCCCCCGGGCATCGACGGCGTAGAAGGCGACGTTGGCGCGGTTCGCCTGGCCGACCAGGGCCTCGAACTGCTGCATCACGTCGTGAGGAAGCTGGAGACCTTCGGAGAAATAAAGCACGCTCTTGCGCCCCGGCAGCGACTGCTGGCCCTTGACCAAAGCGAGCAGCGCGGTGAGGGAGCTGTTACCTTGCTGCTGACGCGAGAAGCTCTGCGAGAGCTGGATCATGGCCTGGACAGTGCGGTTGACGGCGGCGGCGGTGGCGGCGGCGCCGATGGCGCTGGCGTCGGAAGGTCCGCTGGCTTCGGTGGGTGCGCCGGCCGTGGATGCGGCTTCGGCGGCGCTCATGCGGCCGAGGCGCTCCAGCGAGAGATCGCTGGTATCGAACTGAGGCGCGGCGCCACCGGTGGCGCGTTCGACGGCGGCCCGCAGCTTCTTGCGGTCGCGGGTGAACGGCTGGAGGATCCCCAGGCTGTGGTCGATGCGCATGACGGCGTAGAAGGTACCGGCGCCGGACTGCTGCCGGAGCAGATCAAGAGCGGCCTGCCGGGCCAGCCGGCGGCTCTGTTGGCCCAGGCGATCAAAGACCAGCGACACGAGGCGGATCTGGCGCAGGGGGTCGAGGCGGACGGTCTGTCCCTGGACCATAGCTTCGCGGCCCTGGATGAGGCGAAACGAGGTAATCTTTTGGGGCTCGCCGTCCTCGAAGACTTGGATCTCCTCAGGCCGGAGGTCGCGCACGAAGCGTCCTTTCTTGTCGCGGACGATGAGGTCCACGAGGATTTCCTCGGCGGTGGCGCGGATGGTGACGTCCGGCGGCGCCGGGGTTTGCGGCCACGCCGGGGGCGGCACGGCCAGGAAGGCGGGGATGACGACTGCCATGAAGCCTTTCATCGGATTCCTCCGAGTCAATGAGCCGCCTTCTGTTCGCGCTGCTGCGCTTCCAACTCCCGCTTTCGCTTCTCAGCGGTGAGTTTCATGATCAGATCCCGTTCGCGCTTGCCGTCCTCTTTGCGTCCCAGCCGGTAGTAGACGGTGGCGAGCTGGGCGTGGGCCTCGATGAAGCCGGGCGCATCCTTGACGACCGACTCGAGGCGTTCGCGGGCCTGCTCGAAGTTGCCGAAGGCGACATCCAAGCTGGCCATCTGGTAACGGGCGGTGACGGAGGCGGGCCGGAGTTGAAGGGCGCGGCGGATGTAGACGGCGGCTTCGTCGAGTTTGTGGTCGACACGCAGCAGCGCGCCCAGGCTGAGGTTGGCGTCGAAGTCGTTCGGGTCGAGAGCGAGCTGGCGGCGGAAAGCCTTCTTGGCGGCTTCGGCGTCGTCGTTCTCCATCTTGGCCCGGCCGTAGAGGGACCAGACGCCGGGAAGCTTCGGGTTGAGCTCTGCGGCCTTCTTGAGCGTCAGCTCCGCGGCCTGGTAGTCGCCGGCCTCGAGCTGCGCGGCGCCGATGAGCATGTTCAGCTCGGCGGTGTCGCCCTGGCGCATAAAACGCTCGATGATCCGCTGTCCGGCCTCGACACGGCCGTCACGGATCAAAGCGGTGCCGAGCAAGTAGGCGACGGTGCGATCCTCGGGATCCTTGGCCGCGGCGGGCTGCAGGAGGCCAATCACCTTACTGTTTTCGCCGAGGCGGAGGTAGGTATCGGCGAGCAGGTAGAGGGCCTGCTTGTTGGCGGGATCCCGGGAGTGGACTTCGGCGAGCTCGCGGGCGGCGCTCTGAAGGTCCATTCGCTTGTAGTAGGCCAGCGCGAGGTTGAGGCGGACGGCGGTATTGCCGGGAGCCAGGTCCAGCGCCTTACGGTACTGCTGAATCCCCTCGTCGAAACGTCCGAGTCTGACGAGGGCCGCTCCCAAGTTCGAGCGTGCGGGGACGAAGTCCGGCCGGAGATCGAGAAACTCTTTGTACTTCTGAACAGCGGCCTCCAGCCGGCCTTCTTTGTGAAGACGGATGGCTTCGGCATAGATCGGGGCGGGATTTGGGAGTTGGCCCAGGAGGCCGGCGAGACCCACGACCGCAACAGCGGGCAGCATCCTTTTCCAGCATACTACAGCGCCGGGCGAGAGGCCCTCGGGCGGAGGTCTATACCCATCAGATACTCCTATAAGAGATTGACTGCAAGAAGCTTAATCACCTGAATACCCCAGAGCCCTTTTCTCAGGCGGCGGGGCGTGTTAACCTGAACTTCAGTCCGATGGACGCGGCGAAATCAGTTCGAGTGGTTCGGTTCGGAGTGTTCGAGGTGGATTTCGGCAGCCGGGAACTGCGCAAGGGCGGAATTCGGATCCGGCTGCAGGACCAGCCCTTCGAGGTGCTCGAGGCGCTACTGGAGAAGCCGGGTGAAGTGGTAACGCGCGAGGAGTTGATCGGGCGGATCTGGGGCGCGGAGCCTCCGGCGGACGTGAACGCGAGCTTGAACAAAGCAGTCAATAAGCTCCGAAACGCGCTGGGAGATTCGACCGACAGCCCTCGGTTTGTCGAGACTCTGGTGAAACGGGGATACCGTTTCCTGGCGCCGGTGGAGGTGGTTGAGACCTCGCCGCGGATCCCGGAGCCGGCGCCGGCGGTAGAGAAGGAAGCACCTTTAGCGATTGAAGAAGCTCGCCGGAGACCGAAGCGGCGACAATGGATGGTTGTGGCGGCAGTGCTGGCGGCGACGGCGGTCGCGCTGTCCGGCTGGTGGGTGATGCGGCCCTCGGCGCCATCGGTGCTGCGGTATCGCCAGTTGACCTCGGACGGGCTCGAAAAAGCCGGCCGGGTGGTCTGCCGGGGGGACCGGGTTTACTTCTCGGAGTTCTACGGCGGCCGGCTGACCATTGCCTGGGCACCGGTGGAAGGGGGGCGGACACGGCATGTGGCGTCCGACTCACACCCCCCGGAAAACGTATTTTTGCTGGACGTCTCGACGGACGGCGGCCGTGTGCTGGCCAAGACCACGGCGGGGCCGGGGGCGGAGCTTGCCAGCGGGCCATTGTGGGTGATCACGGTCGCCGGCGGCCCCCCGAGGCGGCTCGGGGAAGCGATGGTTACGGACGCGCGGTGGTCGCCGGACGGCCGGCGGCTGGCCTTGCTGACAGGGGATGGGCTCTATGTTGCGGACAGTGACGGGGGCAACGCACGGCGGGTGGTGACCAAGCCGGGACTGAATTACGGGTTGGCCTGGTCGCCCGACGGCGCCCGGTTGCGGTTTGTCTCCCAACTCTCCCGAGTGGGTCATCCCACCCTGTGGGAGACCACTGCTGAAGGAGCCAAGCTGCACCCGGTGCTTCCTGAGTGGGGGCGGGAGCAAGGAGAAGGGAGCTGGACGCCCGATGGACGCTATTTCATCTTCCAGTCCCCCCCGGACTCCACCTTGTGGGCGCTGCGGGAAGAAAGCGGTGCCTTCGGCGCGAACACCGCAGAACCGCGTCCGCTGACGACGGGCGCTATCCGCTTCAACGCTCCGACGGCGGATCCGGCGGGCAAGGTGCTGTGTGCGATTGGAGGGGTGCGGCGGGGCGAACTGTATCGCTGGAATCTCCAGACGAAGCGATTCGAGAGATTCCTGCCGGGGCTTTCGGCGGACCAATTGGACTTCAGCCGGGACGGCAAGCGCATCACCTACGTGACTTATCCCGAGGGAGATCTTTGGTGCAGCCGGGTTGACGGAATGGAGCGGCTCCAGCTCACCTTCAGTCCGATGCAAACCTACCTGCCACGTTTCTCGCCCGACGGAGAACAGATCGCGTTCATGGGGCGGACACCGGGCCAGAAGTGGAAGATTTACATCGTGGCTTCGACGGGAGGCACTCCGGTGGAACTGCTGCCGGGCAAAGGCCCGGAAGCGGATCCGAACTGGTCGCCGGACGGCACTCGGATCGTGTACGCCCCGTTCCCGTGGGACGTACCGGCCGAGGAAACCGGCATTCGGATCTTTGATTTCGCAACG
Organism: Solibacteraceae bacterium; assembly: GCA_026984795.1. Classification (GTDB taxonomy): domain Bacteria; phylum Acidobacteriota; class Terriglobia; order Bryobacterales; family Bryobacteraceae; genus JALSRK01. Next base: position 124,043 of record JALSRK010000052.1, read on the forward strand.
CAACGGTCGACGCTGTTGCCGGATTCCGAGGGGCTCTTCTCTCCGCGCTGGTCGCCCAACGGCCGGTACATTGCGGCGCTCCGCTCGCCAGCGCCGGGACTCATGCTTTACGACATACGCCGACGGTCGTGGCGCAAGCTGAGCGACTGGATGGTGGGGTTTCCGGCCTGGTCGAGCGACGGGACGTCCTTGTTTGTATACTCCGGCACGCAGCAGGTGCCCGTGGGCATCTACCGCGTGCCGATCAGTGGCGGGCCGCCGGAGGTGGTGGCGCCGCTGGCGGGGATCCCAGTGCTGGGGATCGGGGGGCCTTACGGGTTCTCGCTGGGGCCTGGCGATGAACCGATCGTGCTCCGGGACGCCGGTCTCCACGAGGTCTACGGGCTTCAAGTGAAGCTGCCCTAGATCTTCCGGCCGGGTAGAAAGATTCCCGAGACATACTCTCTTAACACATTGATAATAAAGATCTTATCAAGAAACATATCCAGGGGCTGAAATTTCCTATTGACAGCCCAGGCGTTTCGGCCCTAGAATAAATCGTCGTTCTCGGTGCGTTCGATCTGACACGAGAAGGGGTAACAAGTTATGAGCATAGTACTCAGGTATCGTTGGGGGACCCTGATGCTTGCGGGGCTCCTCATGATTTTCTGCCTGGCGCCGGCGGCGGCACAGCAAATCACCGGTTCGTTAACGGGTGTAGTAGCCGACTCGACCGGAGCTGTCATTCCCGGCGCCTCAGTGGTAATGACCAACGAACTTTCCGGGGACACCCGGAGAACCGAAACGAACTCTGACGGCTATTTCTCGATCACCGGCGTGATGCCGGGCACGTACACAGTCACGATCGAGGCGCAAGGTTTCACGACGTACAAGGTGGAGGGCCTGGAGTTCACCTCGGGAGACAAACGGACGCTGGGGCAGGTGACTCTCGATGTCGCACCAGCGACCGAGCAAGTGACGGTGACGGCGGCGGTTGAGGAGCTGACGCCGGTGGACTCGGGCGAGAAGTCGATCGTACTGACCACCCAGCAGTTCGAGGACGTGGCGATCGTCGGCCGGAGCGCCGCGGAGTACATCAAGATTCTTCCCGGGATGGTGCCGATTTCCTCGGGCATCGAGAACCGCCCGGGCTTCAACGGCGAGAACATCGGCATCAACGGCAACGGCGACGGTGGCAAGCAGAGCGCCATTGGGAACTTCTCGGCCAACGGGACCCGGGAGAACGCTCTGGACATCACCGCCGACGGAGCGCAGGTCTCGGACCCGGGATGCAACTGCGCGAACCCGGTGAATCCGAACCCGGAGATGATCTCCGAGCTGAAGGTCCTGCAGTCGAACTATTCGGCCGAGTACGCGAAAGGGCCGGTAGTGATCAATACGATCACCAAAGCCGGAGGCAAGGACTTCCACGGGGCGGCGTATTTTTACGCCCGTCACTTTGCGTTGAACTCGAACGACGCGCTGAACAACGCCAACGCACAAAAGCGCCCCAGGAACAAGTACTTCTTCCCGGGCGGCAACCTGGGCGGACCGGTGCTGTTGCCGGGGACGAACTTCAACCGCAACCGGGACAAGATGTTCTTCTTTGCCGGGTATGAGTATTTCCGTCAGCGGATTGACACGGGCCTGTTGCGCTCGGTGGTGCCGACGGCGGCAATGAAGCGGGGCGACTTCAGCGACGTGGGCTATCTGGCGTCTCTGGCCGCGGCGGCCCCCGGGGCATCGAATCCGATCGACGGCATGTTCCCCGGCGGCATCATTCCTCCGAGCCAGATCGATCCAGGCATGGAAGCAATCCTGAAGCTGGTGCCGGAGCCGAACGTGGATCCGGCCGGAATCGGCGCCGGCTTCAACTGGGTGAAGGTGTTGGAGCTGGACCAGAACATGCACCAGTTCGTGACGCGGGTGGACTACTCGATCTCGGACTACACGAAGCTATTCGTGCGCTACAACCTGCAGCGCGAGCTCCAGCCGTTCCCGGTTCAGCTCTGGTGGCGGAATCCCGGGGCGGTACCGATGCCGACGCCCATCGAAGGCCGCAACCGCAGCGACTCGATCGGGTTCAACTTCACCAAGGTCATCAGCCCGACGATGACCAACGAAACGGTGTTCGGCTACACCTTTGTTGATTTCCCGAACGCCTACAAAGACCCCAACAAGATGATGCGGTCCACGGTCGGATTCCCGTATAAAGGCATTTTCAAACAGGATCCGAAGATCCCGGGCTTCCTGTCGTGGGGCAACCCGACGGCGGGGATGTGGCTGCCGGGAGGCATGGACCCGGTGCTGTTCGCCACCAAGCACCTGGTGACGCTGACGAACAACACGAGCAAAGTGATCGGCACACATACGCTGAAGTTCGGCGGCTACTGGGGCTGGACCATCAACAAGCAGCCGGGCAACGATCCCTCGGCGGGCCTGATGCTCTTCGCGACCTGGCACGGCAACACGACGAACAACATTCTGGCGGACATGGTTCGCGGCGTAGCCTTCAACTACAGCGAATTCACCAAAGCCATCGTCCGGGACATGGGCTGGCAGGAATACGCCGGCTTCGTGCAGGACAACTGGAAGGTGACGCCGACTTTCACGTTAGAGCTCGGTCTGCGACTGCAGCACATGCAGCCGTGGACGGCGCGCAACGGGATCGGCATCGCGACGTGGGTACCGGCGGACTACAACCCGGACGCACCGGCCGCGGATCTGCCAGGCGTGAACTGGCACGCCAAGAACAAGAACATCCCGCTGGCGGGCTGGGCGACCCGGGGCATTTTCTGGGCGCCCCGCGTCGGGTTCGCCTGGGATTTGTTCGGCACCGGCAAAACAGTCCTCCGGGGCGGCTTTGGAACCTTCGTTTACCACGACCCGCAGTTTGCGGCCGGGGCGATGGACCTGCCGGCTGGCTTGCGCAACACCACGATCTGCTGTGGCGTGAACATCTCCGATCTGGACAACATCTCAGCGGAAGGCAATCTGGTCTTCAACGGTGAGGTCGTAGACAGCAAGGACGACAGTCAGCCGACGACGCACACCTGGAATGTCACGATCTCACAGCGTCTTCCCGGCCGTACGTTGTGGGAGATTTCGTACGTGGGCAACAGGAGCACAGCGCTCGCCTTGCGGGGCGGCCTGGTGGACATCAATCAGGTTCCGCTTGGCGCGATGCTGAACGATCCCACTGCAGATCCGAACAACTTCCGGCCGATACCGCAGTACGGCACGCTTTCGCTGCAGCGCCACGGTGCGTATTCGAACTACCACGCCCTGCAGACGACGCTGACCAAGCAAACCGGGAGGGTGAACTTCACCTTCTCTTACACCTGGTCGAAAGCGCTCGGCATCGTGGACAACGTGATCGACGCGCTCAACCGGGATGCCAACTACGGACCGCTCGGTTTCGACCGCAGCCACGTGATCGCCGGCAGCTATGTAGTGAAGCTCCCGGACGCGGTGAAGACCGGCAACGCCTTCGCGAAAGGTCTGCTGAACGGATGGCAAGTCTCGGGCATCGTCCAGTGGTCGAGCGGCATCAACCTCCAGCAGGCGCAAGGCGCCGCAGGCGTGAACTTCAATATGAACGCGCCGTTCCCGGGCGGCGGCCGCACGATCAGCGGACCGGACATCGTCGGAACCAATGCGATCAGCCCCCAGCCGATCTTGACCTGCGATCCACGGAAAGGATTGGCTGACGGGCAGTATCTGAACGGCGCCTGCTTCGCGCCGCCGGTTCCCGGCCAGAACGGCCAGCCCGGCTTCAACGGAGCGGTGATCATGCCATATATGCAAGGTCCGGCGTTCTTCAACACCGATCTGTCGATCTTCAAGACGTTCCGGGTCGGTGAGTCCAAGAGCCTGGAGTTCCGGGCCTCGGCGTTCAACTTCCTGAACCATCCGGTGCGCTCGTTCATCAGCGGCGATCAGAACCTGCGGCTGACGTTCGACGCCAACGGCAAGGTGACGAACCCGAGGTTCGGCTATGCCGACTACAAGGTCGGCAAGCGGATCATCCAGCTCGGGATCAAGTTCCGGTTCTGACCTCACCCCCGACAACCCCTGGCCTAGTGAAGGACGGGCGCCGAAAGCGCCCGTCCTCTTTTTTTCTCCGCCTTCTGCTAAATTGAGACCGAGGCGATGCGATTGGCGTATGCAGTTCTCTGGTGCGTGATTCTGCCGGCGACCGTGGCAGCGGCAGCGATGGACGCCGCGGCGTTGGCCAAGCAGGCCCAGGAGGCGCGGGAGTCCGGCCGGCTCGAGGAATCGATCGAGCTGTACGGGCGGGCGTTCAGAGCGGGCCTGTCGGATCCGGAGGCGCTCTGGTACCAGGGGCTGAACTTCTACGACCTGGACCGGTACGCCGAGGCCGAGGAGATGTTCCGGCGCCTGGTGGAGAAGACTCCGAAGCATGCCGGAGCTCAGGCGCTGCTCGGGCTCTGCGAGTTCCGGGGCGGGAGGTACCGGGAAGCGTTCGGCCACTTGATGGAGGCGACGAAGCTGGGCCTACCGCCCGGTACGGAGCTGAGTCGGATCACGCGCTACCACCTGGTGGCGCTGACCAACAAGCTCGGCCAGTTCGAGCTGGCGAGCAGCCTACTGGCGGAGCTGGTTCGAACGTGGCCGGACATGCCGGATCTAAGGGAGATGGCCGGGCTAAGCTCGCTGCGGCTGCCGCTGTTGCCAAAGGAAATCGCCGCGGCGGACCGGGAACGGGTAGAGCTGGCCGGGCGGGCGGCGGTGCTGGCGTGGCGCTCGAAGCTGGACGAGGCGCTGGCCGCGGCCGACGAGCTGCTCGAGAAGTACCCGGCGCAGCCGAACGCGCATTACTTGAAAGGTTACATCCTGCTGCTGAAGCACACGCCCGAGGCGGTGGAGGAGTTCCGCAAGGAGTTGGAGATCAGCCCGAATCATGTGCCGGCGCGGCTGCAGATCGCCTACGAGCGCCTGCAGCGGGGCGACGCCGACGGCGGGCTGCCGTACGCCAAACGGGCAGTGGAGCTGGCTCCGAACGACTTCACCGCCTGGGACATCTACGGGCGTCTGCTGCTCGAAGCGAACCGGGTCGAGGAGGCGGTGCGGGCGCTCGAGAAGGCAGTGAGACTGGCGCCGGAAAGCGCGGAGGTCCATTTCCATCTGGCCACCGCTTACAGCCGGGCCGGGCGCAAGGAAGACGCGGCCCGGCACACGCGGGCGTTCCGGGAGTTGAAGAAGGCGGCGGCCGAGAGGGAGGCGGTAATCAGCGCGCCGTGAGGCGGAGCGGGCACGGAAGAAACCGCCGGTTTCTCAAGAGTCCTCACGAGAGGATTCGATAAAGGGCATGATCTGTTGGAGCCGCCGCCAGACAGTGAGCTTGACGTCAGACTCGCCGGCGCCGAACCAGTCGCGAACCCACTTGGCCCGGCCCACCTGGTTCATGGTGACGTTGAACGCCATACCAGGAGCGTAGAAGATCGACGGGAGGAAGGAGACGAAGGCCGGGCTATAACCTTCCCCCAACTCGAACGCCGTCCAACTGCCCAGGAAAGGGAAAGCCGTCCGGCCGGAACGGCTCTCGGCCAGATTCAACTCCATCGCCAGCCGTGCGGCTTTCGCCTCTTCATACTGGAGCGGCAACTGAAGGTGAATCGAAACGCCGCTGCCCACGCGGGGGTGCTCAGCGTCGCCGACGATCTGGAGCAAAGTCGTATCCGAGCCGAACGGGAACTCGGCGGTGAGGCCGCTGTCGCGCGCCGAGGCAAAGCAGTTGTCCTCATTCAGCATCTTCACGAGGCCTGGATACTCCTCGCACTCGGCCCACCGCCGGTGTCTTTCCCCAAACGGCTTGATCACGCCGCGCATCAGGTTGAGCGTATCGTCGGGCGCTAGCCGCCTACCGCTGGAAGGGTGCCCGGAGTAGTCCGGAGTGGCCGCCGCGTTCACCTCGCCGGGCAGGTTCTCGGCGATCAGCTCGGCCTCGACGATCTGGATTACGGCGATCCATCCGAAGATTCCGCGGGCCAGCCAGTCGAAGTTCTCCTCATGCACGTACACACTGGAAAAGGTGCAGAGCCGGCGGGCGTCCGGTTCGATAAGCAGCGACGCAACAGTAGGCTGGCGGGCGAGCCGGGTTACCTTCTGGAGAATCTCATCAGTGATCTCGAGATCCCGGAGGCAGTCCGTCCGGGCGCAGAGGCGGTAGATCTTGAAGCCGTGGTCCATGAATCCAGGCTCGGCCCAGACCCGCTGCCGGAGCCGGTAGGGCCACCAGGAGAAGCCACGCTCTTCCCAGAGGGACCACTCGCGGTCGATCATGCAGGTCTCGTAGACGGCTTCGACGGCCCGGAGGCCCAGATCCTGTTCGCGGCTCTTGCTGTTCATGGCTCCCTACACTCAAGAGTTTATGCCTGCAGCAGTCTCATAGCCCAAGACGGCAAGCTTGCCGGACACGCCCCCCTCCGGGCGCCGGGCCGGGCGTGTTCCATGCGCCGCCCAGGCGCCTCCTGCAAGTCCGGGGAACAGTGTGTGAGGGCAACGCCGCGAACATCTTTCCCAACATTTCGCCTCGTTTGCCGCCGCCGGCCGAGTTGAACGGCACAGCGCCGGAAACCGTCCTGAATGAGTTGGAGGAGCTCCGGGAAAAGCTGAAGATCGAGACCCGCTACAGTTCGGGTCCGCCGGCTCTCTAAGAACCGGAGTCGTTCATGATCGATCCGGCTTTCGGGACGATGAGTATCCTTCGCCATCGGCTGGAGGTGGGCGTCGAGTGGGACGAAGTGCTTCGCGACGCCATCGATGGCTGCCGCCGCCTGCGGCGCGCCGTCGAGCGGGCGAGGCCGTTCGCGATCGCCCAGCGGTGAGGCACATGTTGCAGTAGTCCCGCCGGTTCCGTCAGCGGCATCGAAAGCTCATGCCGCTGGGAGCCAACACGGCGGGAAGCCATCTAGTTACAAGCAGAAATCCTGGGATAGTCAGCCAATTACACGAGAAGGCGCCAACGAAGGTTTCGGCGCCGGGTAATTGGTCACGGTCCCCGCATTTCCCACCGCGGAGAATCAGGCGGCGGAGTGAATCCGGGTCAGGCCGACCCACCGGTCGAAACCGGCGTCGAAGCTCATGATACGCGTGATGCCGCAGCGCTCCATGACGGCGAGGTGAAGCGCGTCCCGGGCGCTGAAATGCTGCGTCCCGAGGACGATATCTTTGGCGCGGAGCATGTCGGCGTCCTCGATGGGAAAGATTTCGTCAACCACCGAGCGGAGAACGGCAAACGCCGGCTCGATCGCCTCCCGGCGGCCAATGGCGACGTAGCGGTGCAGGATCTCCTGGAAGACTTCCACGTCTGTGACCAGCCGGTCTCCAGCGGCTATCGCCCGCTCGAGTAACATCTGCGCATCCGTCTTGTGAGGATGCGGGGCGCCGATCAGGCACATCGGGATGTTGGAATCGATGAGAATCACCGCCCGTAACCGCGCTCGATGTCGGCGAGCATCTCGGAAATGTCCCCGGTTGGGAAAGAGTATTCGGCCGCCTGCCGGACCGCTTTCAGCTTCGCCAAGGCGTCGGAGGACGAAGATTCCCTGCGCCTGGCCCGCAGGGCCTCGCGCACCCAGGCCGCAACGGTCAGCCCCTGGCGGCGGGCGAGCCGGCGAATCTCCTCCATCTCCTCTTCATCGAGGAGGACTTGCAGCCGGTGGCTCATATCTACAGCATGAATTGCTCATCATGATGAGTCAATCATGAGTCTGCGTTCACCATTCGGGCGCCTGGCCATCAAAGCGTTTCACGCCTGGGGAAGCTCTCGCCGATGACGTCCCGGGCCCCGTTCACTCCGGCAGGCGGTGTGTGCGGGCGAGCCAGTTGCGGAACATCCGGGCGAAGTCGGCGACTTCCGGGGAGGTCTCGAGCTCCTCGAGCGTGTAGCGCATCTTGCGGCGCCAGTTGGGGTACTCGGCGGTGGTGCCAGGCAGGTTCTGCTGTTCGGTCTCCTTGGTGAGATCCTCCTGGTTCAAAGCGAACAGCATGCAGGGCGTGGAGGCGAGGAAGCCGATGACGGCGTTGTGGAGCTCGCCGGTGAGTTCGGGAAGCGCTTCGGCGGTGCGGGGGAAGCCTTCGGGCAGCAGGGCCAGGGAGTGGAGGGCGTCGAGGATCTGCTGCTTGTCGCGGCGGCGGGCCTCGAGGGCGCGGCGGTAGGCGTCCTCGCCGGGAAGGACGCCGGCGGCGCGGCGGGCCTCGATGTCGCGGCCTTGCCAGAAACCGGCTAGCGTAGGCAGGTCGTGGGTGGTGGAGGCGACGAGCGCCTGGGCGGGGTAGGCCGCGGGGGGCTTCCAGGCGCCGCGCTCGTCGCGTTCGAAGTAGAAGAGCCGATAGCCGAGGATGCCGTAGCGGGCCAGCTCCTCGCGGATGTAGGGGGCGACGGTGCCCAGGTCCTCGCCGACGACGATGACGCGGTTGCGGACGCTCTCGAGCGCCAGGATGCGGAGGAGGTCCTGGTGGCGCTCGCGGACGTAGGTTCCTTCGGCGGGGGAACGGCCGGCAGGGATCCAGAAGAGCCGGAAGAAGCGCATCGCGTGGTCGATGCGGAGGGCGCCGCCGTGGCGGCAGGACTTGCGGATCGACTCGCGGAAGCGCTCGTAGGCGTCTTCGAAGTGGCGGCGGGAAGCCGGGGGCGGGAAGGCCCAGTCCTGGCCCTGGGGGGAGAAGTCGTCCGGCGGAGCGCCGACGCGGCAGCCTTCGACGAAGAGGCCGCGGTGGGCCCAGAGGTCGGCGCCGCAGCGGTCGGTGGCGAGGGCGAGGTCGTGGAGCAGGCCGATGGAGACGCCGCAGGAGCGGGCGGCCTGCTGGACGGCGGCGAGCTGTTCGTCGATCTGCCACTGGACGTACTTGTGAAACAGGACGCGGCGCCAGTGGCGGCGGGCGAACTCGCGGACGGCGTCCGAGCCGGGATCGCGATAAGGCTCGGGCCACTGGGGCCAGACCCAGACGTTGGGGTCGCGGCGGTGGAGCCATTCGCTGAGAGCCGCGTGGACGGCGAAGCGGTCGAGCAGCTCCCCTTCCTGCTCGACGTAGCGGCGGAAGCGGGCGGCGCGCTCCGAATCGGACCGGTACTCCTCGCGGAGGAACCGGCGGAAGGCGAGCTGAAGGAAGGCCGTCTTCAAGCGGTGGACGCGCTCGTACTCGACCAGGGGGGTCTCGTTCAGGGCGCGGATCTCGGCCTCGACCGCGGGCCTGCGGCGGAGGCGCCGGGCCCAGGCGGAGCGCTGGAAGTCCTCGATGCGCTCGACGTCGAGGTAAATAAGGTTGCGGTAGTAGACGCTGTTGGGCAGGTAGGGGCTGGTGTTGAAGGGTTGGCGGTTGAAGATGGCGTGCAGCGGGTTGAGGGCGATGAAGGCGCCGCCGATGGCGCCGGCCACCCAGCGGGCGAGGCGCTCGAGATCGGTGAAGTCGCCGCAGCCCCAGTTCCGCTCGCTGCGCAGCCCGTAGAGACTGATGTAGAGCCCGGCGCGCTTGCCGCCCCGGCGGAGCTCTTCGGGCAGCCAGGCGCGGGAGGGAGCGACGATCCAGCGGGTGAAGGCTTCGAGGAGCGGCTGGCCGGGGGCGGCGACGGAGACCCTGATCCGGTGGTAGCCGAGGGGGGCCTCGGGCACGGGCACGGGCTTCTCGAGGAATTCCCTGCCCCGGAGCCGGGCGGCGGCGGAAGTCTCGATGCCGTCGAGCGGGATGGACGATTCCCGGATCTCGCCGTCTTCGAGTTCGAGCCGCAGGGTGGCGGGAGCGCAGGCGCAGGCGGCGGGCAGCCGAAGGGGGAGCCTGTGCGGGGCCTCTTCTTCGGCGGCGACAAGGACCGGGGGCAGCGGGCGGCTCCAGGAGCGCCAGAGCTCGGCCTCGAGGGCGCGGTTGAGATCCTCAAGGCTGCCGGCGGCAACGCCCAGAGACTCGAGGATGGCGCGCTTCACCTCGGGGGAGGTCTCGTGGTAGCGGCCCCAGATGTCCCAGTAGCCGGGCTCGACGCCCCATTGTTCGGCGGCGGCGTCGAGGGCTTTCGAATAGTCGTCGAACGGGGTGAAGGTAAGGGGGGAGGGATTCATGCGCGGGCCAAGTATTCATTCTAGCCGGTCTATGGGATAATCGAAGCAAAGGCCATGGAACGGCGCATCGAGCTACAGAAGGTAGAGGGGCTGTTCGACCGGATCGACCAGGAGTGGGCTTCCGGTCCGGCCGAGGGGATCCTGTTCACGACGGTGGACAAGGCGATCAACTGGGCGCGGAAGAACTCGATCTGGCCGATGACGTTCGGGCTGGCCTGCTGCGCCATCGAGATGATGGCCACGAGCGCCTCGCGGTTCGACCTAGCGCGGTTCGGGGCGGAGGTGTTCCGGGCCTCGCCCCGGCAGGCGGACCTGATGATCATCGCCGGCCGGGTATCGAACAAGATGGCGCCGGTGGTGCGCCAGCTTTACCAGCAGATGCCGGAACCGCGCTGGGTGATCTCGATGGGGGCGTGCGCGACCTCGACGGGCGTGTTCAGCAACTACGCGTTGATTCCGGTGAACCAGGTGATCCCGGTGGACGTCTACGTGCCGGGCTGCCCGCCGCGGCCGGAGCAGTTGATCTACGCCATCATGCTGCTGCAGAAGAAGATCGAGCAGCAGACCGGGACGGCGCTGGAAGTGCTGAACCTGAGCTGAGCCGGCTGCATTCGGGTCCCGCCGCATTTTTCCTAAAATCTCCCCCCGCGGAAACGATACGGAAAGAGGAGAAGCAGAAACCTCTGCCAAGGAGTCTGCCATGGACATCGGGCCTGTATCGATGCCGATGTACGCGCCCGCCACGGCCCCGGAGCCGGGGGTGCGCGTGCGACCGGAGGACCGGCGGCTGATCCAAGCGGTGAAGGCGCTGAACGCCTCGGAGCTGTTCGGGGAGAACGCGGAACTGACGTTCGTCGTGGACCGGGAAACGGGGCGGCCGCTGGTGCGGATCATCGACCGGGAGACGAAGGAGGTGATCCGGCAAATTCCGCCGGAGTACGCGCTGCGGCTGGCCGAGGACCTGAAGCTGGACATTTAGGCGCGCGAAGGCGATGAATATCCGGGAGCGGTCGATGAGTGGTTCTGGAGGACAGCAGATGGCGACCGATTTCCGGGGAGCATACGAGGAGAGCGCGATTCTGACGGCGGATCCATGCCGCCTGGTGGTCTTGTTGTACCGGGCGGCGGTGGATGCGGTGGGAGAAGCGAGGCGCCACCTGGCGGCGGGCGAGATACGGGAGCGGTCCGAGGCGATCACGCGGGCCTGTGAGATCGTGGCGGAGCTGGCGCTGGGGGTGGACCATTCCAAGGGCGGGGAGATCAGCCGGAACCTGGTGGAGCTGTACGACTACATCCAGCGGCTGCTGGCCCAGGCCAACGCGGAACAGGCAGACGCCCCCCTGGCCGAGGCGGAACAACTGTTGAAGACACTGCTGGACGCCTGGGAGCAGGTGGAAGCGGCGGCCGCGCTTCCCGGACCGGGCAACGAGGCGGCCGCGGTGCAACCGGAAGCCTATGCGCCGGTGAACGTGACCGGGTGAGGCAACCGAAGCCGGAGACACGGCGCGCCGGGCAAAGCGGGCGGATCAACGGCGGCGTTCGAAGAAGTCCTGGAGCAGGCGGGTGCATTCGGCGCCTAGCACCCCTTCGGTGATCTCGACGCGGTGGTTCAGCAGGTCCGAGTCCGCAATCCGGAACTTGCTCCGGACGCCGCCGAAGCGCAGGTCGCGGGCGCCGAAGACGAGGCGGCGAATCCGGGCGTGGACCAGCGCCCCGGCGCACATCACGCAAGGTTCGATGGTGACGTAGAGGGTGGCGTCCGGAAGACGGTAGTTTCCGACAGCGTGCGCCGCCTCCCGCAAAGCGACGATCTCGGCGTGGGCGGTGGGGTCGTTCGAAGCGATGGGCATGTTGCGCCCCCGGCCGAGGATGCGGTCCCCGGAGACGACGACGGCGCCCACGGGCACTTCTCCGGCTTCGGCCGCTGCGGCGGCGAGCTGCAGCGCTTCCCTCATATATTCCTCGTCGGGGGCGGGCGGCCGGTCCGAAGGCATGCAGGTCTCAATTTCCGCGAACGCGAGGCGATCCCGCCGCGTTCTAGAATTTAGAGTAGCGTGTTTCGGTTCTTTTCCCTCGTCGTCAAGAACAGCTTGCGCAGCAAGCGCCGGAGCATACTGACCATCCTGAGCATCGCGGCTTCGCTTTGCCTGCTTGGGGTGCTCGGTGCGCTTTACTATATGTTCTTCCTCACCGAGGCGACCGAGGACCAGGCCCTCCGGCTGGTGGTCCGCAACCGGGTCTCGCTGGCGCGTCCGCTGCCGTTCTCCTACCGGGAAAAGATCAGGCAGATCCCGGGGGTAAAGGAAGTAATGGTGTTCCAGTGGTTCGGCGGCACCTACAAGGACGCGCGGGATCCGAACAACTTCTTTCCGCGGCTGGCGGTGGATGCGGACCGGCTGTTCACGGTCTATCCGGAGTACCGCGTGCCGGAAGACCAGAAGCAGGCGTTCCTCCGGGAGCGCACGGCCTGCCTGATCGGGCGAAAACTGGCGAACCGGCTGGGGTTGAAGCTTGGCGACAAGGTCCAGCTCGTGGGCGATATCTTCCCGGTGACGCTGGAGCTGACAATACGGGGCATCTACGACTCCGAGCGCGACAACGAGAACCTGTTCTTCCACAACGACTACCTGCAGGAGCTGACCAAGAGCCTGGGCTGGGGCGAGTGGGTGAGCACGTACGTGATCCGGGCCGAGACGATCGACGACGTGCCGCGGATCGCCGAGGCGGTGGACGCGATGTTCCGGAACTCGCCGGCGCAGACGAAGACAGAGACGGAAAAGCAGTTCGAGGTGAGCTTCCTGGCATTCCTAGGCAATGTGAAGCTGTTCTTGCTGAGTGTGTGCGGGGCGGTGACGTTCACGATCCTACTGGTGTCGGGCAACACGATGGCGATGTCGGTGCGGGAGCGGGTGCGGGAGGTCGGCGTAATGAAGACGCTGGGCTTCGAGCGGGGCACGATCCTCGGGGTGATCGTGGCCGAAGCGGTGCTGATCTCGCTGATCGGCGGCGTCCTGGGCCTGTTGCTGGCGGCAGGGCTATGCGAGGTGATGCGCCGGATGCCGAGCACCTTCACCGACATGAGCCGGGTGGCGATGCCGGCCGAGGTGTGGGGCCTGGCGATGCTGGTGGCGGCGCTGATCGGGGTAGTCAGCTCGATCGTCCCGGCGTGGAACGCAGCGAACCGGCCGATTGTAGAAGCTCTACGGTACGAGGACTAGAGGCGGCCGATGACAATCCCGCTTTCCTATAACATCCGAAACCTGATCGAGCGGAGGACCACTACGGTGATGACGGCGCTGGGCATCGCCCTGACGGTGGCGGTGCTGCTGGCGGTGCTGGCCTTCGTCGAAGGGCTGCGGACGTCGCTGGAGGCGACGGGGAACCCGCTGCACGTGCTGGTGCTCAGGCGCGGCGCGACGGCCGAGTTGACGAGCATCATCACCCGGCAGTGGTTCCAAGACCTGAAGCTGCGCCCGGGAATTGCGCGCAACGAGCGGGGCGAGCCGATGGCCTCGCTCGAGATGGTGACGGTAGTGGTGCTGGAGAGCCCGGAGGCCCCGGGCGGGATGAACGTGACGGTGCGGGGTCTGATGCCGATCGGCTTCGAGATGCGCGAGCAGTGCCGGGTGGTCCAGGGGCGGATGTTCGAGCCGGGGCGGCGCGAGCTGGTAGTGGGCAAGGGCATCGCCAGGCGGTATCCGGGGGCGGGCATCGGCGAGGAGATCGACTTCGGCAGCGGCCCGTGGACGGTGGTGGGGATCATGGACTGCGGCCGCTCAGCGGCCAACAGCGAGATCTTTGCCGATTTGAACCAGTTGGCCGCAGACCAGCACCGCAGCGAGGCGCTGAGCTCGGCGTTGCTGCGTGCGGTGGACGAGGCGGCGGCGCAGGCGCTGATCAACGAGCTCGAGAACGACCGGCGTCTGAACGTGAGCGCGATGACCGAGCGAGCCTACTACGAGCAGCAGCAGATCTCGGCGGCGCCGGTGCTGGCCATGGGAACGTTCGTTTCCATCATCATGGCGATCGGCAGTTGCTTTGCGGCGATGAACACGATGTACGCGGCGGTGGCGCGGCGTGCGGCGGAGATCGGGACGCTGCGGGTGCTGGGATTCTCGCGGTGGGGGATCCTGACGAGCTTCACCATTGAAGCGCTGCTGCTGTCCGTGGTGGGGGGCGTGATCGGACTGTTGTTGGTCCTGCCGCTCACCAACGTGACAACGGGGCTGGGGAACTTTGTGACGTTCGCCGAGGTATCGTTCAACTTTCGGGTGACCCCGCAGATCGCGGCGGGGGGAATCCTGTTCTCTTTGCTGATGGGGCTGCTAGGCGGGCTGTTCCCGGCGGCGTCGGCGGCGCGCAAGCAGGTGCTCGACGCGCTGCACCAGGTTTGAGCGAGAGATGAGCTCCGATCTCGAAAAACTGCGCATCGACCGTTCGCAGAAAGCCGGCGACGCGACGCCGAAGTGGGCGGTGCGCTGGATCATCGGCGGCGTGCTGCTGATCGCCCTGCTGGGAATCGCGAACCTGGTCTACAGCCGGTGGACGGCGGCGGTGGCAGTGGAAGTGATGCGGGTGAAGCCTGCCAAAACGGCGGCGTCAACGGCGCGGCGGCGGATCATCCTGAACGCGACCGGTTACATCATCGCGGCGCACAAGATCGAGCTGGCGTCCAAGGTAGTGGGCCGGGTGGCGTGGATCGGCGTGGAAAAGGGCGACAAAGTGAAAAAGGGCCAGGCCATCGTGCGCCTGGAGGACGACGAATACCGGGCGCAACTGCTGCAGGCGCGAGGCTACCTGCGGTCGCTCGAGGCGAAGCTCAAGGAGCTGGAGAACGGCAGCCGGCCCGAAGAGATCGCCGTGGCCAAAGCGAACCTCGAGCAGGCCAAGGCGGACATGGAGAACGCGCGGGTGAACCTGGAGCGCGTCAAGAAGCTAGCCGGCGAGGGGGTGCTCTCGCGGCAGGCCCTGGACGACGCCGAGGCGGCTTACAAGGCGCAGGCGGCGCGAGTGCGTTCGCTCGAGAAGAACTACGAGCTGGTGCGTCTGGGGCCACGGTGGGAAGAAATCGAGGCGGTGAAGGGCCAAATCGAAGAGGCCCGGGGCCGGGTAGCGTTCTTCCAGACGCAGTTGGCGAACACGGTCATCCGGGCGCCGATCAACGGCACGATCCTGGAGCGGGAGGTGGAGGTCGGCGAATACGTGACGACGAGCTTCGTGGGGGAGCGCGGAGCGAAGGGCTACGTCGTCTCCCTGGCTGATTTGAACGACCTGCAGGTAGAGCTCGACATCAACCAGAACGACTTCGCGAAGCTGAAGCCGCGGCAGCCGGGTATCATCACCACCGACGCCTATCCGGACCGCGAGTACGAGGGCTACATTGAAGAGATCTCGCCGGAGGCGAACCGGCAGAAGGCGACCGTGCAGGTGAAGGTGAAGATCCTCGAGCCGGACCAGTACCTGCGGCCGGAAATGAACGCGAGCGTGGCGTTCTACGAGGAGGCCGGGCCCGGAGCGGTGGCTGGGGAAACCCGGCCGGTGGTCTTCGTACCGCCTTCCGCGGTACGTGACAACGCAGTGTTCCTGGTTGTGAACGGCCGGGCGGTGCGCCGCGAGGTGAAGACGGGCGGGATCACGGCCCAGGGGATGCGCATCGAAGACGGGCTCCATGGGGGCGAGGAGCTGATCGTCGCCCCGCCGGCGGGCCTCGAAGACGGAGACCGCGTGCGCGTGCGGGGGTGAGAGCAATGAGCGAACCGATGATCCGGACACGGGACCTGAGGAAGGAGTTCGCCCGCGACAGCTTCCACATCGTGGCGTTGAAAGACGTGAACCTGGAGGTCCAGCCGGGCGAGTTTCTGGCGCTGATGGGGCCGTCGGGCTCGGGCAAATCGACGCTGCTGCACTTGATCGCGGCGATGGACCGGCCGACGTCGGGTGAGATCTTCGCCGCCGGGCAAGATCTGAGCCGGCTCGATGACAGCGCCGCGGCGCGCTGGCGGAACCGGCACATCGGCTTTGTCTTTCAGACATTCAACCTCATCCCCGTCCTGACGGCGCTGGAGAACGTGGAGCTCCCGCTGAAACTCACGCGGCTCAAGAAGTCCGAGCGCCTGGAGCATGCGCGGCACGCGCTCGAGCTGGTGGGCCTCGGCGACCGGATGGACCACACGCCGCGGCAGCTCTCCGGCGGCCAGGAGCAGCGGGTGGCGATTGCCCGGGCCATCGTGACGGACCCCGATCTGATCCTGGCCGACGAGCCTACGGGCAACCTGGACGCGGCCTCGGCGCAGGAGGTGCTGACGCTGCTCGAGCGGCTGAACCAGGAGTTCGGCAAGACGATCGTGATGGTGACCCACGACCCCCACGCCGCCAAGACGGCGCAGAAGATCCGGTATCTGGAGAAAGGCGAATTGCTGCCCGAGGGCGAAGTGCCGGAGGATTGGGTGATGCCGGCGCCGCGGGCGTGACGGAAACGCCCGCGCGGCGACTGCCGATCAAAGTGCCGAACAGCACTTACAGCGGGGCTGGCCGGCCTGAGTCCACCAGCAACACGCATAATACCCCGACCGGCAGCTTGTGTTGCAGCCTATGCCGCCAGCCCATACCGAACATTGGGTGGCTCCCTCACCACCCGTGTCACACGCTGCCGGACAGGTCTCGGGACGTTCCGGACCAACTCGCTCGGCAGCGGGACTCAGCTCGCCGAATTCGACCAGGTTTTCGAGCTGCTGCTCTGTGAATCCTCGATCACTAGTGTAACGAACGATCCCAAAGATACTGTACGCGACCGGAAAACTGTACTTGCTGAGCGAACTGGGCAGCGGCGCGGAGCGAAATCGGAACAGCTTGTTCATCCGGTTGCCGCCGAGGACGGCAATCCCCCGGCGCCACACCAGCACTCGGCCACTTCCAGACCAAGTGGCGGGAACAGCCGTTCCCGGATCGTGCTGCAAGAGGAGCACGATCTGCTTTGCACGCTGGGAGCTTCGACCTTGAGGATTCACGACAACCACTGTCTCCGACCGGGCGGGGTTGGACTCGAGCTTGATCATCCCCCGATAGCCGGTAACACTCTCATCCTCTTGGGCGGATCGAGTGGGAACGTTGTGCAAGAAAAGGAAAACGATCAGCGGTAGAATGTGAAGGAAAACGATTCTACTGTTAGACATTTCCCGAATGCCTCCGCTTGAATCGCTTTCTGGGGCAGATTATATCATGTGCTATCGGGCCGGTCAACACCAAACGTCCAGCCAAGAATGTACCTGTTTATTCCCCCCGAGACATCTGGTAACCTACCCTGGCTTTGCGTGAGAACCGGTCGGCGCTGTGCGGGAGTTTCAGAAATCGGTGCGGAGCCAGCTAGACTTCGCACCCGCCCGGCCTGCCGTTCAGCGCATTTCCACCATGCGCGTCTTCAAAACCGAGAACGCGAACCAGCCGGCGTCGATGCCCGTGGCCGTGATCGGCGCGATCTGTGAAGGGACGGGGACGTGCGTCACCCGGATCTGCGCCGACTCCGTGCCGGGCAACTGGGCGAGCAGAGAGGCCGGGATCGTGAGCGCGCCGGCGGAGGCCGGAACCCCGCAACGGACGCTGGTGAAGATGTGCGTGCCGGGATCGTCCGGCGGGGAGTGGGCGCTCGAAACGGCGACGGTGAAGAAATCCTCGGGCGCGTAGCCGCCGGCGGGCCAGGTGAGAACGAGATCCTGCGCGCGGTCGATTTCGCCGGGCAGGTCGATGGGGGGCAGGCCGGGGAACCGGGTGGTGGCAGAGAAGGGGCCGGCGTCGGGGCCGCCGGGCGCGGTGATGGTCCACGAGCCGGGCGCCAGGAAGTCTTCTGGGAGCGGATCGTGCCGGTAGAGGCCGGTGTCGGCGAAGTCTGCGGCTTTGGTCAGATCCAAGGTGCGGCCGCCCGGGCCGGCCAGTGAGAGGGCGTCGCCGGCATCGACTCCCCGAAAAGGGCTGGCCGGGGGCGGCGGCGGGATGTCGTCGCTGATTCTGACGATCGTGCCGCCCTGGGTGAGTGTGCAACCCGGTTCGCCGGATTGCGCCGGCGAGGGAACGAAGAACAGGTAAGGCGCAGTAAGCGAATACAGCCAGGCGGTAATACGGGGCCGGACGCCGGAGGCGGCCCCGCCGGCGGCGCCGTTGGGCGGTGCTTCGAGCCGGCTGGCCGTCAGTGAGATGGCCGCGATAGAGGCGCGGCCGCCCGCATCGAGCCGCGCCAGCACGTCCGGGGAGAGTCCGAGGGGATGGGGGCACGCGCCGGGAGCGTTGCCGGTGGTGACGGCGGCTTCGCGGCTGACATACTCGCCGGTGCGGAGGCGGACGGGCGTATAGCAATCATCGGGAAGCTCGGCGTCCGGCGGAATCCAGACGTTGATCTGGTCCAGACCGGGATAGCCGGGGGCGCGGCCGGCGTAAAAAGGCTTCAACCGCAGGGAGCCGATCTCGACGACGAGGTCCGGATCCACCGTGCCGATCGGGGGAGGCTCGTTGTCGGGACCGTGGATCGCCCCCAGGCCGGTGGCCCAAAGGATAAGCCACTGGCCGGGGAGCACGGGCCGGGTAAGGCCGTTGAGGGGCTGCTCATCGGGCGAATGAAAGATCTGGGCCACGGCGGGGCCGCCTCCGGTCATGCTGGTAGTGAAGAGCCCGGGAGCGCGGGGAACGATCTGGATACGATGCGGCTCGCTGGTCTCACCGGCGTAGCTGACCGTGAGGTCGGCCGGGCCGAGGGGGATGTCCGAAGGCAGGATCGCGGCGAGCTGCCAGTTCCAGGAGTAGACGAGCCAGGCGGTTCTGGGCAGGCCGTCGGCGGAAACGACGGTGACTTCCGTGCCCAGCGCGTCCTCCGGCAGCCGCGACGGGTAGGGCGGCGTGGCCTGGACGAGCTGTTCGGGTCCGAGGCCGATGCCTTGTACGACGAACATCGAGCCCGGGGCGATTCCTCCCTCTTCGGCGAGGGCGTAGGAGGCGGCGTTCTTGACGCCAAAGGAGCGGATCCGGGGCTCGGCGCCGAGCGGCGCGGCGAAAGCCATCAGCAGACTCAAGCACGGGACGAGAAGAAAAGACGAAGATTTCACCATCCTTATGAGAAGATTCTCGCACAGGTAGACGGAGGAATTTCAGGCGAAATCCGCACCGGGTGTGACGGGGCCGGCGGAATTGTTTTCGGAAAGCAGTTGGGAAGCAGTCGCCGGAAGCGGCCGGCGCGGACGCGGTCCGGAATCCAGGCAAGCCCGTACAATGGGACCATGAAAACGGCATGGGGTGAACTCGAAGTCAATGACGCGCACATCCATTTCTTCTCGCGCAACTTCTTCTCGCTGCTGGCGCGGCAGAAGCCGGGCCTGACGCTGGAGAGCATCGGCGAGAAACTCGGCTGGGAGATGCCGCCGGCGGACCCGGTGGAGTTGGCACGGCGCTGGGTGGAGGAGTTCGACGGGCACGGGGTGAGCCGCGGGGTGCTGATCGCCAGCTTGCCGGGCGACGAAGACTCGGTCGCCGAGGCGGTGCGAGCCTTCCCGGACCGGTTCTGGGGCTATTTTTTCTGCAATCCCGTGGGGGCCGACGGCGTGGAGCGGGCCGAGGCGGCGCTGGGAAACGGGCTCCAGGGAATCTGCCTGTTTCCGGCCATGCACCGCTATTCGCTCCACGACGAGCGGGTGCAGCCGGTGTTTGAACTGGCCTCGGCGACGCCGGGGACGGTCGTGTTCGTCCATTGCGGCGTGCTGACAGTGGGCGTGCGCGACAAGCTCGGGCTGCCGTCGCTGTTCGACTTGCGGTTTTCGAACCCGATCGACCTGCACGCCATCGCGCTGCGCTATCCCAGGGCGCGGTTCGTGGTTCCGCATTTCGGCGCCGGATACTTCCGGGAGGCGCTGATGGTGTGCAGCCTGTGCCCGAACGTCTACCTGGACACTTCGTCCACGAACCGGTGGACGCGGTATCAGGCGGGGCGGCTGGATCTGCGGATGGTCTTCGAGAAGGCCCTGGAGGTGGCTGGCCCCCGGCGGCTGCTGTTCGGCACCGACTCGTCGTTCTTCCCGCGGGGCTGGAACGAGGAGATCTTTCAGACCCAGGCGAATCTGCTTGCGGTGCTGGGTTTGAAGGCGGACGAAGCCGGAGCGGTGCTGGGCGGGAATCTGGCGCGGCTGCTGGAGCGGCAAGCGGAGGCTGCGGGCTGATGGCGACTGGGCGGCCCCGCGCGGCGTGAGAATTTTCCCGGCCTGCGCCCACTCAGTTTCCAGGATGAAGTTCGACTGGTGGCGGCGGCTGGTGGACAAGCGCCCAGGAAGGAGCGGGGAGCCGGAAGGCGGCCCTTGGCCCTTGGAGACGCGCGTTGCCTTCGTCGGACCGTGGTTCCGGCCCCGCTGGGCGCCGGTCTTCTCATCTTTTTCCGATCCGGAGTTGGCGCGCTATCGCCCGGACGTCATCGCGGCGCCTTTACCGACCCTGCTGGAGCTGGGCGAAGCGGTGCTGCACGGCGGGGCGAACGCTCCCGAGGCGGAGCTGGGGGTGGCTCCGCTTACAGGGGTGGGACGGCCGGCGATTCGCCCGGCGGAAAGAAATCTGCTGTGGTTGGCGTTACGAATGCCCGTCTTCGAGCAGTTCCGGGGACCGGCGGGAGAACTGCTGGCGTGGGAGTGCGAGGCCCACGCGGGACTCCATATCGTCGCTGGGCGGGCGGAGTTTTTCAGGAGCCGGGGCGAGGCCGAGATCCGCATGCGGCTCACGCGCGACTCGATTTCCGTGCCCACAGGCTTGGAGGGACGCGTCGAGACGGAGCCTTGCGCCTGTGGGCGCGAGGGGCCGCGGCTGTGCGGTCTGCGGACAGTGGGCCAGACGCCGGAGCAAGCCCTGACGGCGGCGGTGTGATGGTTCGGCCGCGCGCCGGGCGGGTGTTATCCTACTGAAAGAAGGGCACCCCGCGGACGTGGCGGAATCGGCAGACGCGCCGGATTTAGGTTCCGGTACCCGAGAGGGTGTGGGGGTTCAAGTCCCCCCGTCCGCACCAGCGGTTTGTCCCACTTTCCTTTTCATCCTTCGGAGTCGTCGCTGCCCGGCGCCCTCGGATTGGGCGGCCGATCTTCCGGGGACCGGCCAGCGGGCCGGCGCTGGTGGAAGAACCGGGAACGCCTGGCCGGAGAACAGCCCACTCATCCGGCCGTGGGCAGTATAGTGAGAAAGTAAGGCCGGAGCGGGCCGGAAGGAGTGTTCGAGAAACCCTTGTGATCCGCATCCCGACGGTGTTCTCCCAGCGGCGTCTTCTCGGGTGGTTCCTTGCAGTCTTGCTCGCCGGCTCAGGCGGGTGCAGACGGCGGCCGGAAGTGGTTCCAGGAAAGATCTTCGTGCCTCCGCCCCCGGCGGTTCGGGAAACCGGTCCGCCGCCGCAGCTGCCACCGCCGGCGATCGAGCGGATCGCCCGGGCCCTCCGGCCGGCCGTACCGCCCCAGCCGCCCGAAGCAATCCGATGCGGCGTCGAGGCGCCGCCGTTTCGTGCAGCCGTCCGGGAGCCGAGCCGACAGGCGCCCGCGGTGGAGTCCCCGGCCCTGCGGCTCGGTGCGCTGCTGAGCCGCGAAGAGGAGCAGCGCTACCGCGACAGGCTGGAAGCGGATCTGGCGCGGGTCCGCCGCAACCTGGCGAAGCTGGCGCAGCGCGATCTCATCCCGAAGCAGGCAGCTGATCTGCGGCGCATCCGCGCTCTGGCGGAACAGGCGGAGGCGCTGCGCGGGCGGGACCTCGTGGCGGCGAGCGGGCTGGCGGGGCGGGCGGTGATTCTCTCCGAAGAGCTCCTGCGCACAAGCCGATGAGAGTGAGCAGGTGGGCGGGCCGGCGCCCGGGGGCACGCGCGAGCCGGAGGGGGCTCCCGGCGTCCCTACCGCGACCTACTGAATGGGACCGAGTTTCTCCGGCGGCCAATAGACGAAGACGGCTTTGCCGTAGATTTGATCTCTCGCCACGGGTCCCCAGTTACGGCTGTCGTTCGAAGAAGTCCGGTGATCGCCCATCACGTAGTAGTGATCCGGCGGCACGCGCAGCGGGGGCCGGGACTGGCGGTCGCGGTACTCGGGGGGCACGTACGGCTCCTCCAGGAGCTCACCGTTGACGTAGACCAAGCCCTTACGAATCTCCACGACATCACCCGGAAGGCCGATGACCCGTTTGATGTAAGACTTGGACGGATCGCCGGGGAACCAGAAGACGACGAGGTCCCCACGCTCGATCTCCCCCAGGCCGAAGCGGTAGATAAACTTGTTGATAAAGATGCGCTCCTGGTCCACCAGGGAGGGCATCATACTGGTGCCTTCCACCTTAACCGGCTGATAGACGAACAGAATCACGACGACGGCAATGAGGACCGAAAGAGTGAGATCCCGCACCCAGACCGCGACGCTGAACCACCAGGGACGGCCCGGGGAGCCGGCGCGGTCGGCGGGCGTCCCGGTTTCTGTGGATTGCTGCCGGAAATCTTCTTCCATAGATGACCAGACCGCTTCTATCCTTATCCTAACGTGAATGACACCACGAGACGAGAGCCCGCGCTACCGAGCCGCTTTGGTGATCCCTGCGCTGAACGAAGAGGATGTGATCGGCGGGACTTTGGAGCGGATTCCGGAGGGTCTGTTCGACATGGTGATCGTGGCGGACAACGGCTCGACGGACCGGACGGCGGAGATCGCGCGGTCACAGGGGGCGACGGTGGTCTACGAACCGCGGCGGGGCTACGGAGCGGCCTGCCTGGCGGCGATCGCAGCCCTGCCGGCGGAGGTGGAGTGCGTGGCTTTCATGCAGGCCGATGGTTCCGAGGAGCCAGGGGAAGCAGTCAAGCTGCTGGAGCCCATCGCGCAGCGGGAGGCGGACCTGGTGATCGGCTCCCGCGTACTTGGGACTGCAGAGCCTGGAGCGCTCGGTCTCCACCAAAGGTTCGGCAACCGGCTGGCGACTTTCTTGATCCGGTTGCTGTACGGGCGCCGGTACACGGACTTGGGCCCATTCCGGGCCGTCCGCCGGGACGCGCTCGAGCGGTTGGGGATGGCCGACCGCGGCTATGGATGGACGGTGGAAATGCAGGTCCGGGCACTGCAGCAGGGACTGCGAGTACTCGAAGTTCCGGTATCTTACGGGCGGCGGCGGGCCGGCAGCGGGAAGGTTTCCGGGAGCCTGAAAGCGAGCGTGCTGGCGGGGGCGAAGATCCTTACGACTATCGTCCGGCTGCACCTCAGCGGCGGCCGGCGGCCCCTGCGGTAAGGACCAAGGTCACTGGGCGGCCCGTTCTCGGTGCTGGCGGTCGTGGCGCTCCCGGCCGCTCTGGGGCTTGTCGAGAACCTGGTGGACCTTTTCGTCGAAACGGCCGAAGATCATCTTCCCGGCAGTCGTCTGCAATACGCTGGTGACGGTGATCTCGATGGTCTTCGAGATCATCCGCCGGGCGTTGTCCACGACGACCATCGTACCGTCGTCCAGGTAGGCGACGCCCTGATTGTACTCCTTGCCTTCTTTGAGGATGAAGACTTTCATCATTTCGCCCGGCAGGACGACCGGCTTCAAGGAGTTGGCCAGTTCGTTGATGTTCAGCACCTCGACGCCGTGCAGGTTGGCCACCTTGTTGAGGTTGAAATCGTTAGTGACGATCTTGCAGTCGTAGAGCTTGCCGAGTTCGATGAGCTTCATGTCCACATCGCGGATGTTGGGGAAATCCTCTTCCAGGATCTGAACGCTCAACTGGGGCATCTTCTGCAGCCGCTGCAGGATATCGAGGCCGCGGCGGCCCCGGTTGCGTTTCATCGAGTCGGCCGAGTCGGCGACCAGTTGAAGCTCACGAAGCACGAACTGCGGGATGACCAGGATGCCGTCCAGGAAGCCGGTCTCGGCGACATCGGCGATGCGACCGTCGATGATGACGCTGGTGTCGAGGATCTTGAACGAGTGCTTGGCTGACTTCTCGCCGCCGAAGAGTCCACCGAGAGCCGCCAGATTCAGCATCTCCCCTTTGCTGGCGCCGACGACGAGGCCGACATAAGTCATGACGAGGAGCACGAGCACCTGCAGGAAAGGAATGTTGGAAGAACCGGCCGGCACGGCGCGTTCGATGACCTGAGTCATGAGGAAAGCGCCCAGAATTCCGAGAACCGAGCCGATAGCGGCGCCGATGAGGCGCTTCAGGCTGACCTGTTTCAGGCGGGCCTCGAACAGGACGATCGCCAACCCGGTGACCAGGCCGAGACCGGCGGCCCACGGCTGGGAAAGCCCGAAGGGCTGGAGAAAGCACGCCGCCCCGATGACGATAAGAATAAATGCAGCGCGTATGAAGAGCAGATCATTGAACATGCCACCCTCCCCGGCGGCAAGGCCGAAACCATAGTAAATGGATATGACTACGCTCGGCCTTGAGTATATCACCGATCAGCGTTTCCACTTCGAACCGGTCGAGAGCGCCGAGTCCGCGGCACAGCGGGCAAACCGGCCGGGTGCGAGGACCGGGGGGACCAGGAGAGAGAAGCTCGGCGAGTAGACGTAACGGACAGGAGGGCGGCGTCGCCGGGAGCGACGGCACCGGTGAAGCGGAAGGGAACTCGGGCCTAGAGGACCTTGGCGAGTTCCTGGGCGAAGGCGCTTTGTGACCGGTTCTGCTTGCCGGACCGTTTATGTTTGCGGCCCCCGCGGCGGCGTTCCTGGGGCCGTTGCCCTCTCGGCCGGGGAGGCTGGGCTTGGTTGGCACGGAGCAGACGCCCTTCGAGCGGGGCCCGGTCAAACCGGCGGATGATAGCCTGCATCTCCTCGCTGTTCGGGGTTTCGATGAAGGCGAAGCCTTTGGATTCTTGTGTTTCGGGGTTACGAATGACTTTGATCGAATCAGCGACCAAGTTTTCGGCCTGCAGCCACGACATGATGTCGTCGGCGGTGACCCAAGTGGGAAGATTTCCGAGGAATACGGTATGACTCATTCTGAGGGCGCTGTACTCTCCTGTTAGGTTTTGGGGACCGGCATGAACAGACGGGCGAGGTCCATCGAAGCACCCCTATGATACCATAGCGAAGAACGCCCCGCCAATCGCCGGTTTGCGGCCTCCTCACGAGGCCGCTGCGGGCCACGGGATCCTGCGGGTTCCGATTACGATTCAAAGGAGCCGATTACGACCTTGTTGCGAAAGCTGCTGAAATCGAAGATCCATCGCGCCACCGTCACCGCGGTAGACCTCGACTACGAGGGAAGCATCTCGATCGATGCGGAGCTGATGAAGGCGGTGGACCTGGTGGAAAACGAAGCGGTACAGGTGTGGAACCTCGCGAGCGGGGCCAGGATCGAGACTTATGCGATACCGGCTGAAGCCGGCAGCGGCGAGGTTCGCGTAAACGGGGCGGCCGCGCATCTGTTTCGACCAGGCGAACTGGTGATCATCGCCGCCTTCGCGTGGATCGAGGATGCCGACTGGCCGCTCCACAAAGCCAGGATCGTTCTGGTGGACGAGCACAACCGGCTGGCGCGCGAGACGAGCTGACGCCCACATACAGAGGGGGGGCGGCAATGACGACTTCAGAGAGATGGGACCCTGTTTTCGTAGTGGGCTGCCCGCGGAGCGGGACTACGCTGCTGCGGGATCTCCTGCGTTCTCATCCCCTGCTGACGCTGCCGGACGAGACCCATGTGATTCCCGACTTCTACCGCGCCTATGGCGATCCGCGGACGGCCGAGGAGGCCGAGCGGCTCGCCGCCCGCCTTCTGGGTACGTTCTGGATCGGGCTTTGGCAGTTGCCCCTGAGACCGGCGGACTTCCGGCGCTGCCGCAGCTTCCGGGCAGTGATGGAGTTGTTCTACGACTCGTGGGCGCGCCGAGAGGGAAAACCCCGGTGGGGCGACAAGACTCCCCACTACGTCCTTCACATCCCTTTGCTCGCATGGATGTTCCCGGAAGCGCGTTTCGTCCATATCTATCGCGACGGCCGGGACGTAGCCTTGTCCTGGCTGAAAGCGGGGTTCGAACCACGAAACCTCTATGCGGCCATGGAGTACTGGGCCGGCATGGTGACCGCCGGCATGCGGGACGGCCGGAAGCTGGGCCCAGACCGGTATCTCGAGGTGCGATACGAGACGCTCACCTCAGAACCCGAACCCACCATGAAGTCGGTGTGCGAGTTTCTCGATTTGCCGTGGGACCCCGCCGTGCTCAAGCCGAACCGCCTGCGCAGGATCGTGACGGACCACGCCCGGTTTGTTTTATCGAAACCCCATATCGTCAAGGGAAACTTCCGCAAGTGGACTACCCAAATGAGCCCTGACGAGCTGAGGGTGGCCGAGTCCGTGGCTGGGGACACGCTGGAGCGGCTCGGCTACGAGACGAACGGAGTGGCGCGCCCAATCCCCGCCTGGAAGCGGCTGTCCTGGCGTGTCCAGGACCGCCTCGGCTGGGCGGTATACAAGGCTCGCGAGAAGCGGCGCGGGAAACGACACATGATCGAAGCCAAGCTGCGGGCCCGTCTCTTGCCGCGGGTGCGAGTGCCCTTCTGACCGCCAGTCGCCAGATCAGGGGGGAGCCGAGATCAGCCGGCGGCCATTTCGATCAGTTTCTCGGCGTGGCGCAAGGCTTCCGGCGTCAGCTTCCGGCCGGAAAGCATCCGGCCGATCTCCCGGACCCGCTCCTCGCGGCCGAGTTCCTCGATGGTCGCCACCGTCCGCCCAGCGGACTGCGCCTTGCGGACCAGATAGTGATGATCGGCGAAACCGGCAATCTGCGGAAGGTGGGTGACGCAGAGCACCTGGTCGGCGGCGGCGATCTGTTTGAGCCGGCGGCCGACAGTCTCCGCCGCGCTGCCGCCGACGCCGGCATCGACCTCGTCGAAGACGAGCGTGCGGGGCGGTGCAGCCGTCTTCCGCCGGCTTGACCCGCCGGCGACGCAGGTCTTCAGCGCGAGGGCGATGCGCGAGAGCTCGCCTCCGGACGGAACCTTGTCGAGGGGCCCCGGGGGCTGGCCCGGATTGGCGGAGACAAGGTACTCGACCCGGTCGATTCCGGCCGGCGACCATCGAGCGCTCTCCAGTTTGATACCGAACACGGCCTTTTCCATCGCCAGCGCCCGCAGCTCCTGCTGGACGAGGCGCTCGAGCTTGCGGGCGGCGCTCCGGCGGCGGCGGGAGAGCCGCCGCGCGGCTTCCTCATAGCGGCGCCCCAGTTCTTCCAGTCGCTCTTCCAGCCGGCGGCGCCTCTCTTCAGAAGTCTCCGTCTCCTCGAGTTTCTGTTTGATCTCTTCGAGGTAAGCGCGAATCTCTTCGATCGTCGAACCGTATTTGCGTTTCAGCCGGTCGATGGCGGCGAGGCGAGCCTCGATTTCGTCCAGCCGGCGGGGATCGGACTCCAGCCGGCCGATGTAGTGCTGGAGCTCGCGGGCCGCTTCCTCGATGGCGATCGAAGCCGGCTCGAGGCTGTCGCGGATGGGCTGCAAGCTGGGGTCGTAAGCGGACGCCTCCTCGAGGCTCCGCATCGCCTGTTGCAAGCGGGCCAGCGCCGCGTCTTCGGCTTCGTAGAGGGCGGCGTGGGCGGCGTTGGTGCTTTCCGCCAACCGGGTGACGTTCTGGAGCACGCGGCGCTCGTGCTCGAGGGACTCGTCCTCGCCGGGCTGGGGGGCCACGTCTTCAATTTCCCGCCGCTGGAACTTCCACAGGTCCATCAGCCGCAGGCGCTCCTGCTCGGAAGCCGCCAATCGTTCGAGTTCCTCGCCGGCGCGGCGCCATTCGGCGTAGGCGGCAGCGGTCTCCTCCGCCAGACCGGCGGCGCCCGCGAAAGCGTCCAGCATCTCCAGTTGCGCCGAGCCTTCGAAAAGACGCTGCTGGTCGTGCTGGCCGTGGATGTCGCAGAGGAAAGGGGCGATCCGCCGCAACAGGGCCGCGGTCACCGGCCGGCTGCCGGCGAAGGCCCGGGACTTGCCGCCGGTTTGCACTTCCCGTTCGATGAGCAGTTCGCCGTCTTCGGTTTCGACGCCGGCTTCGTCCAGGATGGCCTGGAGAACGGGGTCGGACGGAAGTTCGAAAATGCCGGCGACACGGGCGCGGGGGGCGCCGGAGCGGACCAGGTCGGCGGAAGCCCGGCCGCCCAACAGAAGCCCGAGGGCGCCAACGATGATCGATTTGCCGGACCCGGTCTCGCCGGTCAGGAGATTGAGACCGGGATGGAAGCGGACACGGAGGCGCTCGACGACGGCGTAGTTCTCGACCAGCAGTTCCACCAGCATCCGAGACCGATTATCCCATCGCGAGCGCCGGCGGGGGCAAGCGGCGGCGGCGGAACACGTCCGGCGGACGGGCGGCGATCCAACAAAATAGGCCACAATTGTTTTCTCGAAGCTGCTCCGGAAGTCGGCGGCGGGTATGATAGTAGCTTGAGAAAGGAGTACGGTCCACCTTGCCCTCCTACCCCGCTCTCCTACTGCAAGTGAGCCTTTGGGAACTGGTCAGCCGGGCGAAGCCCATTCCCATGGCGGCGATGGCCATCCTGTTGATTTTCTCGATCCTGTCGTGGGCCATCGTCTTCTCGAAATGGAACGTGTTCCGCAAGGCGCGGATCGCCAACCGGAACTTCCTGCGGGCCTTCCGGAAAGCGAACGGTCTGGAAGCGGTGGCGGTGGCGGTGGAGCAATACCGGGCATCTCCGCTGGTAGCCGTCTTCGAATACGGCTACGAAGAGGTGGAGCGGCAGGTTTCCTCCAAAGGGACGCTGAGGAACAAGCTGGCCCTGGAGCGCAGTTTACAGCTGGCCATCAGCGAGGAGATCGCGAAGCTGGAGCACAACATGAACTGGCTGGCGACGACGGCGAGCGTCTGCCCTTTCATCGGGCTGTTCGGGACCGTGTGGGGGATCATCGACGCGTTCTCGGCCCTGGGGCTGGCGGGCAGCGCGAGCTTGCGGGCGGTGGCGCCGGGCATCTCCGAGGCGCTGATCGCCACGGCGCTGGGCCTGGGGGCGGCGATTCCGGCGGCGATCTTCTACAACTACTTCGGCCACGTGATCCGTGACATCGGGGCGAGGATGGAAGACTTCGCGCTGGAATTCATGAACTTCGCCGAGCAGCATTTCGGCGACTGACCGGCCATGGCGTTCTCAGTGAACAACAGCGGATTCAGTGGGCGGAGACGCTTCCGCGGGACGCCGACGCTGTCTGAGATCAACGTAGTGCCGCTGGTAGACGTCGTGCTGGTGCTGCTCATCATCTTCATGCTGACGGCGCACGTAATGGAGTTCGGCCTGGAGATCGACGTACCCAAAGTCCGGCAGGTGAAAGACACGACGGAGGAGCTGCCGGTGGTAAGCATCACCCGTTCCGGGGAGCTGTACCTGAACGAGAACCCGGTGAACGTCAACGAGCTCGGCGCACGGGTGCGGGAGCGGTTTCCGGGGGCGCAGGCGGTCTACGTGCGGGCGGACCGGCTGGCGACGTTCGAGACTTTCGCCCAGGTGGCGGACGCGTTGAGCCGGGCGCAGCTCGAGGTCCGGGTGGTCACACAGCCGGAGGAAGACACGCGCGCGGGACAATAGTTGCAGAGGGATGATGGCGGCGCGTCACTACATATTGGACGAGCGCGAGCCGTTGGGTAAGCCGCTGCTGGCTTCCATCGCCTTCCACGCGGCCGTTTTCGCGACCCTGGCGGTGTACGCCGTCCTGCCGCTCGGCAAGGTGGTGCAGTGGGGAGACTGGAACGCGACCGGTGGAGGCGCGGTATCGATCACCCCGGTGAGCAAAATACCTCTGCCAGCGCGCGCGGGCCGAGTGAACCCGGTGGCCAACGACACCGAGTCCCGGGTACCGGCGCCGCCGCCGCAGGTGAAGCCGCAGCGCCGCAAGGCCGCCCCCGCAGACGAGATGGCCGATGCGGTGGTTCTCAAAGGGCGGCAGGCGGCCAGACGCCGGGCTACCCGGCGGCGGCGGGCGAATCCTTCGCGGGCGTCGGTGCCGCGCGAGAACCAGCTCTATAGCTCGAGCGGAGCGGCGGCGACGGCGCCGATGTTCGGCCGGACGGGCGGAGGAGCCGGCGTGGGGTTGGGGCAAGGCAATCCGTTCGGCAGGCGTTTCGGGGCTTACGCGGCGATCCTGCGGCAGCGGGTGGCGCAGGCCTGGGACACGAGCCGGGTGGATCCGCGGATACAGACGGCGCCGATGGTAATCGTCACTTTCGAGATCCTGCGCGACGGGTCAGTCAGGAACGTCCGTTTCCTGCAGCGCAGCGGAATCCCGACGCTGGACTACTCATGCGAACGGGCCATCCTGGACGCGGCGCCGTTCCCGCCGCTGCCCCGGGGCTTCGAGCGCGACGTGGCAAGAATCGAATTCTGGTTCCAACTACAACGATGAAAAGACGAATTGCATTCCTGTTGGCGGCGGTCGCCGCCGCGGCCTGGGTGATCCCCGCCCAGCAAAGCGACGTCATCATCCGGCTGACGCAAGGCGAGAGGGCGGCGATCGCGGTACCGGACCTCAGAGGCGCCGGGGCGGCAGCCGGGCTCATGGACACGGTGAACAGGACGCTCTTTGAGGAGTTGCAAAGCTCCGGCCTGTTTCGGATGGTGCCGAAAAGCATGTATCCGCTGCACACGCCCCAGCGGCCGCAGGATTTCGACGAGCGGCGCCCGGAAGACCGCAAAGGGCTGTGGCTGACGGACTGGGCCGAGCCGCCGGTGAACGCGAACTTCCTGACGATCGGCTACGGGGCCGAACAGGGCGGGCGGCTGGTACTGTTCGGCTGGCTGTTCCATGTCGATCAGCCGGCGCTGGACAGCGCCCAGGTCTTCGGGAAGCTCTACTTCGGGGATCTGAACGAAGACGGCGCCCGGAAGGTGGCCCGGGAGTTCGCCGCCGACATCCTGGGACAGTTCGGCTACAAGAGCCTGCTGGGTTCCAAGATCTACTTCGTCTCGGACCGCACCGGGGCGAAAGAGATCTGGGTGATGGACTATGACGGGTCGAACCAGCGGCAGATCACCCGGTACGGATCCACCTCGACGTTTCCGGCCGTCTCCCCAGACGGGACGAAACTGATCTTTACGACGTTCGTCGAGGGCTTGCCGATGCTCTACATGCACTCACTGGAGACGGGACGGCGCCTGCCGTTCTACA
Source organism: Solibacteraceae bacterium (assembly GCA_026984795.1). Classification (GTDB taxonomy): domain Bacteria; phylum Acidobacteriota; class Terriglobia; order Bryobacterales; family Bryobacteraceae; genus JALSRK01. The sequence continues at coordinate 155,212 of JALSRK010000052.1, forward strand.
ACCAGAAGGCCTCAATGAACGCCACGGCGGAGTTCACCCCGGACGGCAAGAAGATTATCTTCTCTTCGACGGCGGCGGGCCGCTACCCGCAACTCTACATCTGCAATCTGGACGGCACCGGGCTGCAGCGGATCACCTACTCGCGGTCGATCGACGTCGAGCCGACGGTGAATCCGAAGAACCCGAACGAGATCGCCTTCGTCTCCGGGCGCAGCGGGTTGCCGCAGATCTACAAGATGAACATCAACGGAACGAACGTCGTACGGCTGACGACCGGCGAGGGGGAAGCGGTGAACCCGAGCTGGCACCCGGACGGGCAGCACATTGCATTTGCGTGGACAAGGGGTTATGATCCCGGTAATTACAATGTTTTCATCATGGACGTTGCGACGCGAGAGTACGTGCAGTTGACACACGGCGCCGGAAGGAATGAGAATCCAACCTGGGCGCCGGATGGGCGTCATATCGTCTTCTCGTCGAACCGCAGCGGATCGACACAGATTTGGACGATGCTGGGTGACGGAACCCAGTTGCGGCAACTCACCACCCAGGGCAATAATGAGAAGCCTGTGTGGAGCAGTCAGTAACAGACTCGATCGACCAAAGATTCCAGGAGGCAAGGTTCAGGATGAACAAACGGAACGTCAGTGCCATCTTGTTGGCATTCTCTTTGTTTCTCATCGCGGCGGGTTGTAAGAAGAAGGCTCCACCACCGCCGCCGCCGCCACCACCGCCGAAGCCGAAGCCGGCTCCTCCCAAACCGGTGATCGCCACGTTCGTTGCGGAGCCGTCGAGCATCCAGCGGGGCCAGTCCTCTACGCTGCGCTGGAGCGTGCAGAATGCGACGAACATCTCTATCAACCAGGGGATCGGCAGTGTCCAGGCGAGCGGGAGCCGCCGCGTGTTCCCGAGCAGCACGACCACTTATACATTGACGGCCAAGGGACCCGGTGGAACGGCGACCGCACAGGCGACCGTGAACGTCACGCAGCCACCGCCTCCCCCGCCGCCCCCGCCGAAGCCGCCGAAGAAGTCATTGAGCCAACGGCTGGCGGAAGAAGTCCAGGATGCGTACTTCGACTTCGACAAGTACGACATCCGGTCGGCGCCGGAGAAACCGGTGTGCGACACGGCTGAATGCCGGCAGGACGCCCGCGCCACGCTGACCCGCGACGCGGAGGCGCTGAAGGCCATCCTCAACGACTTCCCGAGTGCAGTGATCACCGTCGAAGGCCACTGCGACGAACGGGGGTCGGCCGAGTACAACCTCGGTCTGGGTGACCGGCGCGCCACGTCCGCCAAAGAGTTCCTCGTCAGCCTCGGTGTGCCGGAGAGCCGCTTGCGCACCGTCAGCTACGGCAAGGAGCGGCCCGTTTGCACCGAGTCGAACGAAGAGTGCTGGCAACGGAACCGCCGCGTGCATTTCTCTGCCGGACAGTAAGCGGCTGGGAAACCATTCACCGGGAGGGCCGTCTCACTCGATAGGGTGAGAGGGCAACTCCCGGTGTACCATCTCGGAGCTGGAACAATGCGCATCGGCCGCCTTTGTTTGATCGTGCTATTGGTTCTTGCGCCCGCCTGGGGCCAGAAAAAACAGATCCAGGAGCTGCAGCGCGACATGGCTCTGCTCCAGGACGAAGTCCGCACGATGAACGAGCGCCTGACAAACCTCACGGTGATGGTCGAGCAGTTGCTCGACCGGACCAGCAGCACGAACACGGCGGTCACCGTACTGGAATCCAGCCTCAAGGACAGCCTGAAAAAGCAGCAAGAAGCGATGGCGGCGCCGATCGCGACGCTTGGCGCCAAAGTCGATCAGATGGCCAACGAGTTCCGATACGTGCGCGAGTCCATCGCTGATCTGAACTCCCGGATCGGCAAGATGCAGGCGCAGATCGATGATTTGAAGACCACGGTGCAGATCCTCTCCGCGCCGCCCGCGCCCCCGGGAGCGCAACCGGGAAGCGCGCCCGCCGCAGGGTCTGCCGAAGAACTGTTCAACAGCGCCCGCCGCGACCAGTCCGGCGGCAAGCTGGACCTGGCTCTGACGGAATACCAGGAATTCCTGAAGCTGTATCCGAACTCCGACCTTGCCCCCGCCGCGCAGTACAGCATTGGAGAGATCTATTTCGCCAAAGGCGATTTCGAGGCCGCCGCCAAAGCCTTCGATCTGGTCCTGGAGCGGTACCCGGAGAACGAGAAGACCCCGGATGCCACGTTCATGAAAGCCAAGAGCCTCGCCGAGGCGGGGCAAAAGCGCCGGGCGGCGGTGGAGTTCCGGGGGATCGTCAAGAAGTACGCGGACCTGCCCATCGCCGAGCGGGCGCGTGAAGAGCTGGCGAAGCTCGGCTACTGACGCGAAACCCGCCGGCGGCAACGTTTCCCCGTCTCGTTGCATCCTCTCTAGGGTGTGGAGAATTCAGACAATGGAGACGGCGCCATCGGACACCGCACCAGAGAGATCCGAACGGCTCGCTGGAATGATCGATCATACTCTGCTGCAGCCGGAGATCAGCGATGAGGAGGTGATCGCCGGCTGCCGTTTAGCGGTCCGGCACAAAGTGGCGAGCGTTCTCGTACGGCCGTCGGACGCTGAACTGGCCCTGGGGATCCTGGGTTCGACCGGCATCCGGGTGGGGAGCGTGGCCGGATTCCCGTGCGGATGGGAAACGACGCCGGCGAAGCTGTACCAGGCGCGCGACCTCCTGCGCCGGGGCGTCCAGGAGATCGAGGTGACGGTGAACACGGGCAAGCTCCGGTCGCGGCAGTTCCAGTACGTCGAAATGGAGCTGCAGCAGTTGGCCGACGCTTGCCACGAACGGGGCGCGCTGCTGAAGGCCGTGCTGGACACGACGCACTTGGGAAAAGACCTCCAGATCATCGCGTGCAAGCTGGCCAAGCGCTCCCGGGCCGACTTCGTCGTGATCTCGGGCAAGGAGGAAGCGCTGGTTCGGGATGCTTTGCGGGTGGCCGCGGCCCAGTGTATTCCCCGCACCCAACTGAAAGCCGCCGGCATCGAAACTTTGGAACAGGCCCTGGCGGCCAAGGCCTTCGGCTGCACCCGGATCGGCACGGCGAAAACCGCCGAACTCCTCGATGCCTGGAGGCGCCGTACCGGGCCGCCTCCGGGGGGTGTAGTTTCGTGATCCGCCGGCAGGCGCCGTGCTATTCTAATTCCTCGCCTGACTGATGCCAAGCCGTCCCAACTATCCGCGCACTTGTGTTTCCCTGGGGTTTCCCACTCCGGAACAGATGCTCGCCTGCGCCCGGGAGGAGGCCGCCGCAGGCAGCACGTTCTTCGAATTCCGCCTTGACTTCTTGCCGGAGCCGGAAAGCGGTCTGAACGCCATCGCGGACTTCCTGAAGGAATGCCCGGAGTGCCGGGCGCTGGCGACCTGCCGGCGCGAGGCGAACGGAGGCCGTTTCCGGGGGGGTGTAGAGAGCCAGCTGGATTTGTTGACGGCGGCGCTGGAGGCGGGAGCCACGGCCGTGGATGTAGAGTTGGAAAGCACCCGCGCAGGGATGGCGCGGCGGCTGGAACAGATCCGAAAGCAGGGCGATTTGATCGTTTCCTATCACCATTTCGAAGCCACACCGGCCATGGAGACCGTTTTCCGGCGGCTGACGCGCATTCCGGCCAAGGCGTACAAGATTGCGGTGACCGCCCGCAAGCCTTCCGATATCCTCCGGCTGCTGGAGGTCGCCCGGAACCATCGGCGGACACCGCTCATCCTGGTCTCGATGGGCGAGATCGGCTTTCCGGCTCGGGTCGTATCCCCGATCTTCGGGGGCCTCTTTACTTTCGCCGCACCGTCGTCGGCCGCCGGCACGGCGCCCGGGCAGGTCAATGCGCGGACGCTACGCCAGCTCTACCACGTGGACTCGCTCTCCCGCACCACGAAGATCTACGGGGTGATTGCCGATCCGGTGGGGCACTCGATCTCCCCGGCGGTGCACAACCGGGCGTTTCACGCCTTGCGGGTGGACGCGGTGTATGTTCCGTTTCTGGTGCCGCCGACACGGCTCCGAGACTTCTTCACTTTGGCCGAGCGGCTCCCGGTGCGGGGCTTCAGCGTCACCATTCCTCACAAACAAAAAGTACTTCGCTACCTGGACCACGTGGACCCGCTGTCACGGCGGATTGGAGCGGTGAATACGGTGTGGCGCAAGGCCGGCAAATGGCGGGGAACCAACACGGACGCGCCGGCGGTGACCGGCCCATTGGAAAAGCGGCTGCGCCTGCCGGGCGCCTCGGTGCTGGTGGCCGGCACGGGAGGAGCCGCGCGGGCGGCGGCATTTGCGGTGGCCGACCGGGGGGCGCGGGTCTGGATCACCGGCCGCAACCTGGACCGGGCCAGGAAGCTGGCCGAGCGCTGCGGGGCGACGGCATTGCCGGTGGAAGAGGCCGTCCGGGGCGATTTCGACGCCTTGATCCATGCCACGCCCCTGGGGATGCACCCGAGAACGGAGGCGTGCTTCTTCGATGGGCGCATCCCGGCTCGCGTCGTCTTCGATATGGTCTACAACCCGTCCGAGACGCTGTTGCTCAAGCGCGCGCGCGGCCAGGGCAAAACAGTCATCAGCGGCCTGGAAATGTTTGTTGACCAGGCGGTGCGGCAATTCGAGATCTGGACCGGTTGCGAGGCGCCCGCCGCGGTGATGCAGCGCGCGGCCCGCGAAGCGCTGGCGGGTAGCTGAACGCCGCCGCCGCTGCGGTTTCTATAATAGAAGCACCCATGGCCGAGAAATGGACGCGGCGCGAAGCCGCGGGAGCATTGCTGGCCGCGGCAGCCGTCCCGGCGGCGCGGAGCCAGGAACGCACACCGCAACAGCGGGCGCTCGCCGAAGCCAGGGAAGAGCTGGCAAGGACGCGGCGGAAACTGCAGGAGTTCCCTCTTCCGGAGGATACGGCGCCGGCCTTTGTCTTTCGTCCCTAGGGGGAACACGCGGCGTGGCCAAGAACTTCACCGACGACATCTTCTTCGCCACGGCGGTGGAGATCTCGGCCCGCCTCAAGGCCAAAGAGTTCTCCTGCAAGCAACTGACGAGGGCCTTCCTGAAGCGTTTGGAGACGCTCGGCCCGCAGTACAACGCCCTGGCGGCATCGTTGCGCAAGCGAGCTCTCGAGAAGGCCGGCGATGTAGACGACGACCTGAAGATCGGCCGTGACCGGGGGCCGCTGCAAGGCGTACCGTACGGCGTCAAAGATCTACTGGATGTCAAGGGCTATCCGAGCACGTGGGGGGCGCAGCCGTACCTCCGCCGCGTGGCCGAGGACACGGCCACCGTCATCCGGAAACTCGACTCGGCCGGGGCGGTGTGCATCGGCAAGCTGGCGATGGTGGAACTGGCCGGCGGAGGCGGGTACAGCTCGCCGGCGGCGTCGCTCCAGGGCCCCGGTCTGAACCCGTGGGACAAGAGCCGGTGGTCCGGCGGCTCCTCGAGCGGATCGGCGGCCGCCGTGGCGGCGGGCCTCGTTCCTTTCGCGCTGGGTTCGGAGACTTCCGGATCGATCCTGACGCCGAGCGCCTACTGCGGCGTAACGGGGCTGCGGCCCACCTACGGTTACGTGAGCCGCTATGGCGCAATGACGCTTTCGTGGACGATGGACAAGATCGGCCCGATGGCGCGCTCGGCCGAGGACTGCGGCCACATCCTGCAGAAGATTTCCGGCGGGGACTACGAGGATCCACTCTCGGCGGGCAAGACGTTCTACTACCAGCCGAAGTTCGCCCGGGAGTTCAAGACGCTTACGCTGGGGTTCGCCCCCGTTGATTTCGAGGAAGCGGCCGAGGAAACGGCCAGACCTGCATTCCGTGATGCACTCGACGTGCTGATGAGGATGGGCTTCCGGGTGAGGGAAGTCGAACTTCCTGACTTCCCTTACGGCGCCGTCACCGGGACGGTGATCGACGCCGAGGGGTCGGCCTCCTTCGAGGAACTCATTACCAGCGGGCGGGTGGAAGAACTGGCCGACGCGAAACAGATCGCCGGACTGAAGGCCGGCCTGGAGATCCGCGCCGCGGATTACCTCCGGGCGATGCGGATCCGCCGCCTGATCCAGCAGGCTTTCCGGGAACTGTTCGTGGATGTGAGTTTTCTGGTCACTCCGACGCGAATGGGGCCTGCGCCGAGCGCTTTCGAGCCCTTCGGCCAAGGCGAGCAAGAAAAACACCGGCCCCGCTCACGGGGACTCCAAGCCCTGATCCCGGCCGGGAATCTGGCCGGACTGCCGGCCTTGTCGTTGCCGTGTGGATTCGCCGGCCACCTCCCGGTGGCGATCTGCCTGGTAGCGCGTCCGTTCTGGGAGAATACGCTGCTGGCCGTCGGCGCGGCCTTTCAGAGGCAGACGAACTGGCACCGGCGGCGGCCGCCGGTGAGCGGCCCGGAACCTTGACGGCCTCGCCCAGGAACGGGCGCCCGAAGCCGGGTGGAGAGGAAAAGAGGCCCGCACCTGAAATTGTTGTAACTTCCCGTGCGGGATATGCGCCTAACTGAGCAGATCCCCCGATTCGCAAGAGCGGGTGCGAGCCTCCCCCGCAAGTCGAGGCGGCGCCCGCTCCTTTTTGTTCCTCAGTCGTTGAAGAGGCCTTCGAAGAGGACCGTCGAGAGATAACGCTCACCGGAATCCGGCAGGATCGCGACGATCGTCTTGCCTTCCATTTCGGGTTCCCGGGCGAGGCGAACGGCGACCGCTGCGGCGGCTCCCGAAGAAATCCCGGCCAGGATGCCCTCCTCTCGCGCCAGGCGCCGGGCCATCTCGATGGCCTCTTCGTTGGTGACCTGCTCGACGCGGTCCACCACGGAGAGATCCAGAGTGTCGGGGATGAACCCCCCCCCGATGCCCTGGATCTTGTGCGGGCCGGGCTTCAGCTCCTCTCCCCGCAGTTTCTGGGTGATCACCGGGCTACCCGCCGGCTCGACGGCCACCGAGAGGATGTTCTTGCCCTTCTCGTGCTTGATGTAGCGCGAGACGCCGGTGATGGTGCCGCCGGTGCCGACGCCGGCAACCAGCACGTCGATCTTGCCTTCCGTATCGTCCCAGATCTCGGGTCCGGTGGTCTTGAAGTGGATCTCCGGGTTCGCCGGGTTCTTGAACTGCTGGAGCAGCACATAGCGGTCCGGATCTGAGGCGACGATCTCTTCGGCGGCCTCGATGGCGCCCTTCATCCCCTTGGCCCCGTCGGTGAGCACGAGCTTGGCCCCGAAGACCTTGAGCACCTTGCGCCGCTCGATCGACATCGTCTCCGGCATGGTGAGGGTGATCGGATAGCCCCTGGCGGCGGCGACGAACGCCAGCGCGATGCCCGTGTTTCCGCTGGTCGGCTCGATGATCTCCTTGCCGGGCTTCAAGATCCCCCGCTTCTCTGCGTCCCAGATCATCGAGGCTCCGATCCGGCACTTCACCGAGTACGACGGGTTGCGCCCCTCGATCTTGCCGGCCAGGGTCACCGGAAGCCCCTCGGGGATCCGGTTCAGGCGAACGAGCGGGGTTCTGCCGATGCTGAGTGAATTGTCTGCGTAGATCAAGCCATACCTCCTCGTACTGTTTACACTACTCGAAAATGCCTCCGGCTGCGCGTTCAGATTTCCCAGTTGGGTATATAAGCGGCCTGCCTCTCGCGCCACTCCCGGGCGAGCTGGCCAAAGGTGGTATTGTCCAGGATTCTGCTGACGGCCGCGTCTACATCTTTCCACATCGCGGCGAAGGGAGAGTCGGACTTCCGCTTGGCGGCTGCCTTGGCTGCCCGCGCCCCCTCGACGAAGCGCAACACCTCCCCGACGGTAATCTGATCCGCAGGCCGGGCGAGCATGTAGCCGCCATCGGCTCCGCGGCGGGAGATGACGAACCCCCCCTGCTTGAGACCGGCCAGGATCAGCTCCAGAAACTTCTGCGGAATGCGCTGGCGTTTGGCGATGGCGGCGATCTTGACCGGCCGGCCGTCGTTGTGGAGGGCGAGGTCGAGCAACGCGTGCAACGCGTACTCGCCTTTCACTGAGATGTTCAACGGTCCCACAGTCGATCTCCGATTCTCTAGTAGAGATTACAGAAAACATCGGGCTGGTGTCAAGTGGTTTGGTGGCCCCGAGATCCCGACGGCGTTGGGTTACAATGACGGCGGGGTGGAGCAGATCGGTCGATACCGGGTGCTGGGTGAAGTCGGCCGTGGGGCCATGGGGATCGTGTACCGGGCTGAGGACCCGGCGATCGGGCGGACCGTGGCGATCAAGACGATCCGACTGGGTGAGGTGGCCGACGAAAAGGAGCGCCAATTCATGCGGGAGCGGCTGTTGCGGGAAGCGCGGTCGGCAGGCATCCTTTCCCACCCGGGCATCGTCACCATCTATGACATTTCCGAACAGGGCGACACGGCCTACATTTTCATGGAGTACGTCCACGGGACGACGTTGGACAAGCTGATCGCTCCCCGCGGGAAGCTGGAGAAGGCGACGATCCTGGACGTTCTCAGACAGACGGCGGCGGCGCTCGATTACGCCCACTCGAAGGGGATCATCCACCGGGACATCAAACCGGCCAACATCATGGTCAGCAGCGACGGGGAGACGAAGATCACCGACTTCGGCGTGGCGAAGATCGTCTCCCAGCAGCTCACCCAGACCCGAGCGGTCCTCGGGACGCCTTATTACATGTCGCCCGAGCAGATCCAGGGGGCGAAGGTGGACGGGCGAACGGACCAGTTTGCGCTCGGGGTGGTGGCCTTCGAACTGCTCACCGGCGAACGCCCTTTCACCGCTGACAGCCTGCCGACACTGCTGTTCCGGATCGTCCGGGAAGCGCCACCCCCGCCGCGGCGGCTGAATCCGACGCTCCCCCGGGAAGTGGACGGAATCTTCGAGAGAGTGTTCGCCAAGAAGCCGGAGGACCGGTTCTCCAGTTGCGCGGAGTTCGTAGAGGCGCTCGCTAAGGCCCTGGAGCGGGCGCCTGCCTGGGAGCCTTTGAACCGCAAAGACGCCGAAGAGATGACCACCGCGGCGGCGTCCCCGCCCCCCTCGGGCGTCCAGGAAGCGGCCGAGACCGAGAAGCATGCCCCGGCGCCGCCGGCTCCTCCCGAACCGGCTTCCCCACCCGGGGAGGCGCAACACCCGGCGCTGCCCAAGATGCCGCGGGTGCGGCGCCGGGAGCGCGATTGGGAATACGAAGAAGAGCCGACTCACTTCCTGCGGAACACCGTGCTTATACTCCTGGTGCTGGGACTTGCGGGCGCCGGAGCCTGGTACTATCAAGACTACCTCGCGGCCCCTAAGGAAACGGCGCCCGAGCCGAGCGGCCCCGTGGTTCAGGCGCGGCCCGAGGCGGGCCTGCCGGCCCCGCCCCCTAGCGGAGAGACAACGCCGGAAGGGCCTCAAGAAACGGCGGCCCAACCGCCGGTTTCGCCGCCGGCCAAAGAACCGGGAACTGCGGCCGGCGCGGTGACGGCGTCCTCAGCGAAACCAGTACCCGCACCCCCGGCAACGCCTCCACCGCTGGAGTCCCAGCCCGAGAACCCGCCTGCCGCGGCGCCGCCCGCCGGGTCGAAACCCGGGCCAAGAGCTGCGAAGGCTCCCCAGGTCTATTGGGTCCAGATCCGATCCACTCCACCGGGGGGCCACGTGAGCGCTGACGGCGATTCCGAACTCGTGTGCAAGACCCCGTGCGAGTTGCCGCTCGAAGAGGGCCGTCACGTGATCACCGTGACCATGGCCGGGCGCCAGATCGGCAAACGAATCATCCGGGTGCCGGAAATCACCGATGTCACGGTCGCTCTGAACCGGCGGGCAGGAACGCTGGCGGTGGTCACCAAGCCCCCGGGAGCGGCCATCTACATCGACGGGGAACGGCGGCCCGAGAAGACGCCGGCGATGATCAAGCTACCAGAGGGAAAGTACCGTATCCGGCTCGAGTTGCCGGGCTACCAGCCGGTGGAAGACGAGGTCGAGATTCGGGACCAAGCGATCCGAACGTTCCGCGTAGAGTGGTGAGGCGCCGCCGGGCTCCTAGAAGAGCAACAACCGCCTCGCCTCCTTCTCCACGGTCTCTACCTGGGGCAGGATAGCGTTTTCGAGAATCGGACTGTAGCCGACGTAAGTGTCCAGGGCGCCGACGCGTCCTACCGGCGCATCCAGGAACTCGAAGAGTTCGTCAGCAATCCGGGCGGCGATCTCGCCCCCATAACCCCAGCTCCGGTTGTCTTCGTGCACTACCAGGGCGCGGCTCGTCTTGCGCACCGACTCGGCGATGGTCTCCCAGTCGTACGGCGACAGCGAGCGCAGATCGATGACCTCCACGCTCCAGTCTTCCCGCTGCTGCTCCAGGTTCGTCGCCGCAAGCAGAGATTTCTGCACCAGCGCTCCGTAAGTGATGATCGTCAGGCGCCGACCCTGTTTCACCACGCGGGCCTTCCCGAATGGGATCATGTAGTCGGAACCGGGATACGGAGCGCGGTTGTACGTCTCGCGGTAGAGCTTCTTGTGCTCGAGGAACAGGACGGGGTCGTCGCAGCGGATGGCTGTACGCAGCAGTCCCACCGCATCCTGGGCGTTGGATGGCATGACCACCCGGATGCCCGGTATATGCGTGAACATCGACTCGCCGGACTGGCTATGGTATATGGAACCTCCGGTCAGGTAGCCTCCGATGGCCGCCCGCACCACGGCCGGGCACTTGAACCCGTTGAGGGAGCGCCAGCGGATGTTGGCCATCTCGTCGCGGAACTGCATCATCGCCGGCCAGATATAGTCGAAGAACTGGATCTCGACCACCGGCTTCATGCCCCGCGTGGCCATCCCGGTGGCCCGCCCGACGATCGCCGCTTCGGCCAACGGTGAGTTGAAACACCGTTTCGAGCCGAAGCGGCGCTGAAGCCCCAAGGTGGCTTTGAAAACGCCACCTTTCCCTTTCACCTCCTTCAGATTTTCTTCACGGCTGCAGTCGGCGACGTCCTCGCCGAAAACGACGATGCGCTCGTTGCGCTCCATTTCGTCGTGGAGCGTCCGGTTGATGGCATCGACCATGGTGATGGGAGGCCCCGTAGGCCGAGGCTCGGTCTCGAAAGCGGGCGACGTCGGATCGACATCCGGCGAATAGACATACAGCGGCGCGGAAGCCGGCTCCGGCAGCTTCGCCTTGAGGGCCCTCTCGGTAGCCTCCTGGATCTCCAGATCGACCTCCCGGCGGACGGCCTCGAGTTCCGCTTCGGTAACGATCCCCTCTTCGACCAGCCATTCCGGATACCGCAGGAACGGATCCCGTTTCCGCTCCGCCTCGCGCTCGGCCTCGGTCTTGTAGAGCCGCTCGTCGTCGGAGAGCGAGTGCGAGTACGGGCGGATGACGTGGGCGTGAACGAGGGCCGGGCCCAGGCCGCGGCGGCAGTACTCGACGGCCTCTTTCATCACCCGGTAGGAGGCGACGAAATCGGTGCCGTCGACCTCCTTGACCAGCAGCCCGGGGAAGCCTTCGACCAGCTTGGAGATCTTGCCGCCGGGCGTCTGCAGATCCACCGAGGTGGAGATGGCGTAGTGGTTGTCCTCGATCAAGAAGATGATGGCGAGCTTCTCCAGGCAAGAGGCGTTGATCGCCTCCCAGAACTCGCCCTCGCTGGTGTGGCCGTCGCCGCCGCAGACCAGCGTCACCTCGGTGCGGTCCGGGCTCATGTAGCGGCAGGCGTGAGCGCAGCCGACGGCGGGTAAGAACTGGGTCCCGGTGGTCGAGGACGTGGTAACGATGTTCCGTTCCGGCGAGCTCCAGTGGGTCGGCATCTGGCGGCCGCCGCTGGCTGGATCCTCAGCCGATCCCACAGCCTGCAGCAGCATTTCGAGCGGCGTCACTCCCAGAGCGAGGCATAAGGCCCGGTCGCGGTAGTAGGGGTAGAACCAGTCCACGCCCGGGCGCATGGTCATCGCCGCGGCGGTCTGAATCGCTTCGTGGCCCGCGGCGCTGATTTGGAAATAGGTCTTCTGCTGCCTCTTCAGCAGGATTTCCCGGTCGTCGAGCTTCCGCGAACTGTAAATGGTGCGGAATGCTCGAATGAGGTCGGCCCGCTCCAGTCCGATGTTTTCCAGACCCGTTGTGATCTGCCTGCCCGCAGGTGCTGCCATCCGGTCGGACCTCCACGTCCAGTTTAGCTCAGCGCCCGGCTGCTTCAAGACAACACAAGTACTAGTCTACACGGCGGTTGAAGGATTTGCGGCCTCCAGATATTCGCCCTTCGTTCGCCTTCTCTTTGCCGCGCGGGTCCGTAGGCCAAGGACGGGAAGCCCCGGCGAGGCCGCCGCCGAACGACCGTCCGGTCTTAGCCAAACAGCCCGAAGGCGGGCAAGCCGGTCCACTCACCCGGCGTTCAGCGCCCGATCGATGCGCCGCACCAGCATATCGACAAACTTGCCGGGAATGAGGCCCGGGATTCGGCTCACGAGGTCGCCCCGCTTGTCGATGACGATGATGGTAGGGATGTTGGTCACCTGGAGGAACCGCTCGAGGCCGTCCTCGAAGTAGACGGCGTCCTTCCACCCCAGTTCAGCGAGGAAAGGCCGGACGAGGCCGCGGTCCATATCGGCGTTCACGCTGACAAAGACGACGTCGTCGCGCTCCGCGTAGTGCTGTTTGACCTTGTCCATCAGTTTATGAACCTGGCGGCAGGGACGGCACCAGGTGGCCCAGAAGTCGAGCACGATCACCTTGCCCCGGAGCGAGGCGAGATCCAGGCGGGTTCCGTCGAGGCCGCTAAGGACGAAGTCCAGCACATGGGTCGCATCCAGGTTGGGAACAATCTTTCTCAGTTCGGCATGGCGGGCATCGAGAGCCTGCCGGGTGCGGTCGTAAGCGGCCAGGAGGATATCGCCGAGGCCCGCTTCGCTGTCGTGGGTTTTCAAGTAGAGTTCGCGCATCCGGCGGCGGTCTCCGGCGCGGAGTCCAGCCGTATTGTCGGGATCGTCGATCACGAAAGCCTCGGCATAACGTTCCAGCGCCTCTTGCGAACGCCCCAGCCGGGCGAGCCAGCGTCCCATCTCCCGGGCGGCTTCAGCCGTCGGGAAGCGCTCGAAGCTGGCCCGGGCGAGCTTCACGGCCTCCTGCAAGCGGCCCAGATTCCCGAGGGCGCGGGCTTCGAAGACATAGGCCTTGGCGACGGCGCGGTCCAGCCGGTTCCGGGCGGCGAGAAGCTTGCTGCCCCCGGACGGCTGTTGCAGTTCGAGAATTCGGAGTGCAGCCAGGAACTGCTGTGCATACCGAAGCGCCCGTTTCGAGCTGTCCGGATCGTCCTTCTCGAGCAGCGCCCGAATCACGTACTCGGCGATCTCCACGTGGCGCGGCTCACGCTCCAGCACCCGCTCCCCGTAGCGGATAATGCGGCGGCGGTCCTTCATTTCGATCGCCGACTGTACGATAGCCCTCTCGATCTCGGGGCGGCGCTTCGTCTCGGGAAAGCGCTCCAGGAATTCTTCGAGAGCGCGGACATAGTCCAACTCGCTGACGCGGGCCTCGCTCATCAGTTCGCGCCAGGCGGCGTTCTCGGGCGTTTCGCCCTTGGGTTTGGGGCGCTTTTCCGGCGCCGGGGATTCCTCCCCGGGCCGGGACCCGGCGGGAGTCGGCGGCTCCTGTGCGGAAACGGCGCCGGGCAACAAGAGCGACACCAATAAGGCCACCGCCCGGAGCATCACTTCCCGCCCTCCGCCGAACCGCGGATCACCCGGGCCAGCATGGCGGCCCGGCTGCGAGCCATGTTGAGGATCGCTTCATCGGAGGCGATCTTGTCCAGCAACGGCAGGAACTGGTCGGCCGCCACCAGACGTTTCCTCTCCATGGAGATCTGCAACTGCAACAGCACCTTGTTCACCCCCAGCTTGTCGAACCTCGCCGTCCGCTCCAGGTTCACCCGGTGGCGGATCGTCTCGGTGATCCGGGCGAACCAATCGGCGAGCAGGCGGGCATCGGCGTTTTTCGAGAAGTTGAACTTCTGCTCGTAGCGCTCGTTGCCCTGCTCCCAGCGGAAAGTCTTCAGCCCCATGTTGGCGACCTTGAGGTTCGACTCGAGAGGCTTGCGGAAGCGGTCGAGCTTCTCGGCGAGATGGAAAATCTCGCGGACCTCGGAGGGCCGCAACCGGAACTCGACCGGTTCGTCATCCGGGTCGTCCACCGACTCGCGATAGACAGCCCGGCCGTCGTAGTGGACGACGATCTGAACGTAGGGCGGATAGGCGCCGGGCAGCTCGCGCGAGTAAAAGATCCGCGGCTCATCCACGGGGCCGGCGAGCATCCCTGAGAGGGACAACGTCACGATGAAAGCAAACACCCTGCCTCGCACGCGACAACCTCCTCACTTCGTTGGACGGGTATGTTCCCGCATCGCGGCGCTGGTGGCGTGGCAGATAGCCACGGCGACGGCGTCACTGGCGTCCTCGGACTCGAGCGGCCGGGCCAGCCCGAGCAGCGACGCCACCATCATTTGCACCTGGCGTTTCTCCGCCCGCCCATAGCCGACAACGCTTGTCTTGATCTCCAGCGGGGAATACTCAGCGCACTCGAGGCCGGACTCGGCGAGGCTGAGCAGGGTGGCGCCGCGGGCGTGGGCGAGCTTGAGCGCCGTCTGAACATTCACCGCATGGAAGACCGCCTCGACAGCGGCGATTTCCGGTTTGTGCTCACGGACGACTTCGCGCAGGCCGGCGGCGATGACACAAAGCCGGGCCGGCAGGGGATCTCGCGGGCGCGTCCGGATGGTCCCGGCAGCGATGAGGCGATGGGACCGCCCGTCGCTGTCGATCACGCCGTATCCCGTCGTCTCGGTCCCGCAGTCGATACCCAGTATGCGCATCCCGGATCCGGGCGGCGGATCAAGCCGTGAGCCGCTCCAGCTCTTTCTGGTCGATGTCGAAGTTCGAGTAAACGCTCTGCACGTCGTCGTGCTCTTCCAGAGCCTCGCTCAACTTCAGCATCTGCTCAGCCTGCTTGCCCTCCAGCTTGACGAGGTTTTGCGGCAGCCAGGCGATCTCGGCGTTGAGGGTTTCGATGCCCGCTTTCTGCAGAGCCTCGACCACGGCCTCGTGCTGGTCCGGCGGGGCGATCACCTCCCAGTTGTCGCCGTCTTTTCGGATGTCCTCGGCGCCGGCATCCAGAACGGCAGCCATCAGCTCATCCTCGGTGGTCTTGTCGCCTTCAATCAAGACATGGCTCTTGCGTTCGAACATGAAGGCCACACTGTTCTTCTCACCAAGGTTCCCTCCGTGCTTGGAGAAGATGTGCCGGATCTCGGCCACGGTCCGGTTGCGGTTGTCGGTGGCGGCCAGAACCATCACGGCGGCTCCGCCGGGTCCGTAGCCTTCGAACATCACCTCTTCGATCTGGCCGCCCTCGATCTCCCCGGTGCCGCGCTTGATCGCCCGGATGATATTCTCCTGGGGCATGCTGGCGGCCTTGGCGGCGGCGATGGCGGTCCGCAGACGGGGATTGGCGTCAGGGTCGCCGCCGCTGCGGGCGGCGATGGTGATCTCTTTGATCAAGCGAGTGAACAGCTTGCCCCGCTTCCTGTCCTGGGCGGCTTTCTTGTGTTTGATGGTCGCCCATTTCGAATGACCTGACATGACTGGATCCTCTTCGGCGTCCCCGGTTCCAGGCGCACTCAGCCAGCCGGCGCGGTCCCATCGGCGGAGCTTCCCTCGGCAGCGGGGAACCGGGTGCTCAACCCAACCCTGAGAATAACAGAATGAGTGATTTAGCGGCAAGACGAAAGGCTGTGTTCAAGGCGCGCCCACGTGTGGTTTCACCGGCGGGGGATTGAAGACGAGGGTCACGTCCACAGTGCGCGTCTCCTCGTGCACCGTCCAACGGACGTCGGTCTTCGTCAGGTTGTCGAAGACGCCGAGCTCGCGGATCCGCTCGAGGAAGAACTCCGGATAGCCGCCGTCGAATACGTCGCCGGGCTTCATACCCCAGATGCGGCGGATTTCATGCTCGCCGTGCAGGTCGAGCCCCTCGACGATGAGCCTGCCGAAGCGGTAGCGGGCTCCGGGGACAGCCGTGAAGGTGATGTCGGCGGTGTGCGCCGGGACATGGAGCCGGCGCTCGTAGGTGACGGCGGCTTTCATATAGCCCTGGTTCTGGAGAGCTTTGCGGATGCGCGCCGCGGCGGCGCTCACTTCGTTCATATTGGCAACGTCGCCCGGCTTGAGCGCCGCCGCCGAATAGAGGGAATCCGCCATGGCCTCCGGGCCCCGGATGTGGATGCGGCCGAACTGGAAGCTCTCGCCCTCATCGACGGTGACCACCACTCGGATACCCCTGACGCCGCCGGCGGCCCGCTCGGTCTCGATCTTAGGGAATTGAACGTTCAAGCGGCCGCGCATCTCGTAGACCGGCCGCACCGAGGCGTCGAGCAACGCCCGCATCCGGCCCTCGGTGAACCGCGCGCCGACAGCCGCTCCGTGGATCGCTTCCTGAAGCCGCTCCTTCGGGAGCACCTTGTTGCCTTGGAAGTCCACTTCGGCGATCACCGGAAGCGCGCCCTTCGGGTAGAAGAGGATGTAGAACGCCTCGGGAACGTCGGCGGTGAGTTCCCCGCGGACATCCACCTTGCGCCCTTTGGCGCCGAGCAACTCCTCGATGTAGGTGCTGTAGCGCCGCAGGAACTGCTCAGTGCCGGGCCCTTTGCCGGTAAAGAGCGGGTCCTTCTGCTTCAGAAAGGCCAGGATCTCCTCTTCCGGCACGCCGAGGTTGACGAACTGCAGCGGGAAGACCTGCTGGACTTCGGCGACCTCGAAGGTGACCGCGTAGCCGTCGCCGGTCGCCGCCGGTCCGAAATGGAACGCGACAGTCTCCAACGCTCCGGTGGCGAGAAGGCGGTCACGCGCCGCTTCGAAAGCGGCCTGGTTGCATGCTTCACCGAGTTTGAGCCCGGTGGCGGCGACGAGCTGCTGGTCGGTATAGAGCTTGTTGCCCTCGATGGCGATGGAGCGAAGCGGCCACCGCGCCTGGGATGGCCGCTGGGCGCTCAGGGCAAGGCAGGCGGCGGCCAAGACGACTCCAAGCAGGAAACCGCGCCGGTAACGAGACATCACTGCTACTCCAACATGACGTAGGCCGGGGGCGAGGCGATTCATCTTCCTAGATCAGTGTAATGCCCGATTCCGCGGTCACGGGCGAACGAAAAAATATATCTCGTTTGGTTTGAATCGGTTCCACCCTTCGTCCCCGGCCGCCGCTACCACTGCTCCCGTAGCCTGAGAGCAGCGGTGGCCGTTTCGAGCGGCCCCCGGCGGGGTCCGGCGGCGGGTCCTCTTCTCCGCCGCTTCCGAATCACCGGGAAACACGATGAGCGACGAGAGAACCTGCAATGAGACCGGCGAAACGAACCCGGGAGCGCCGGCGCCGGAGCGTCCCGAAACAGCAGCCCGACCCGGTGGCGGGGCGTCCCCCGAGCCAGCCGCCGACTGGGCGGAACAGCGGCTCCGGCGCCTCGACGAGCTGCTCGACAAGGTCGAGGCCAAACTACAGGCGCAGAACTTCCGGCCCAGCGTCGGGGACTTCGTCCGGCTGCTGCAGTTGCGCCGGGAGTTCGAGGACGAACGGCCGCGGGAGATCACGGTGACATGGGTAGAACCGTCAGAGGACGAAAGTGCGAGTGTCGAATAGAATACGCCCCGCTGCCTTCGCAGGCCAAGTTCCACCGGTGCCGGGCGCGGTTCAAAGGCTTCTCCGGACCGATCGGTTCGGGCAAGAGCGAAGCGCTCTGCCAGGAAGCGATCAAACTCAGCTACCTGAATCCGGGGCGGCTGGGGCTGATCGGCGCGCCCACCTATCCCATGTTGCGCGACGCCACGCAGACGGCGCTGGTAGCCATCCTCGAACGCAACCGGATTCCCTACGCGCTGCACAAGAGCGAAAGCGTCCTGCTGATGAAAGACACCGGCTCGCGCATCCTGCTGCGCTCGCTGGAGGAGTACGAACGGCTGCGCGGCACGAACCTGGCCTGGTTCGGCCTGGACGAGCTGACCTACGTCCGCGAGGAGGCGTGGCTGCGGCTGGAGGGCCGCCTGCGGGATCCCCGGGCGCGGCGGCTCGCCGGTTTCGCCGCCTGGACGCCCAAAGGCCACGACTGGGTTTACCGCCGCTTCGTCGAGAACCCGGCGCCGGACTACGCGGTGGTCCTGGCCAGGCCCATGGAGAACCGGCACGTCCTCGAGAAGGTGCCGGACTTCTACGAGCGCCTGCGCCACACCTACGACGAAAGGTTTTTCCGCCAGGAGGTGCTCGGCGAGTACCTGAACATCGAGCAGGGCCGCGTCTACGAGCCGTTTCACCGCGACGAGCACGTCTGTCCGGTGGAGCTGGATCCGGAGAAGAGGCTGCTGTGGGCGCTCGACTTCAACGTCGATCCCATGTGCAGCATCGTGGCGCAAGTGACCGACGGGGAGGTGCGGGTGCTGGACGAGATCGTCCTGAGCCGGGCCGGCACCGAGCAGGCCTGCGAGGAGTTCCACCGCCGCTACGGCGGCCACGAGAAGGGGGTGACGGTCTACGGCGACGCCAGCGGCGATCACTCGCGGACGAGCGGACCCACCGACTACGCCATCATCCGGCGCTTCTTCGCCCGGGTGGGGATGAAGAAGGTCCGCGTCGTCGTCCCCCGGGCCAATCCGAGGGTGCGGGACCGGGTGGCGGCGGTCAACGGCGCCTTGAAGAACACCGCCGGCGAGATCCGCATGTTCATCCACCCGCGGTGCCGGGAGCTGATCCGGGACCTGGAAGAGGTCGTCTACAAGGAGAACAGCGGGGTGATCGACAAAGAGCGCGATCCGCGGCGGACGCACCTCTCCGACGCTCTCGGCTACCTCGTCTGGCAGGAGATCCAGGGCCGGCGCGAGTTCGGCGAACAGAAGAGGCGGCTGCCGATTTGAACAGCGACGCAAACCAGGGAGGCGACAGACAGTGAACGGCATCGACAAAGAGCATCCCGATTACACGGCCAGCCAGGCCCTGTGGCGGATGTACCGGGACCTCTACGCCGGGGGCGAGCAGATGCGGGCCAACGCCGCATTCTACTTGACGCCCCGGCAGCGGGAACCGGTGGACGTCTACAACGAACGGCTGAGCCGCGTCTACTACGAGAACTACATCGGCTCGATCATCGACTGGTACGCGGCCACGCTCTTCCGGCGCGAGCCGATCGTCATCACCGGCGGCGAGGACGAGGCTGGACGGCGGTTCCTCTCGAAGTTCACCGAAGACTGCGACCGCCGCGGCTCCAGCCTCACCGAGTTTTTCAAGCGGCGGCTGATCGAGACGCTGGTGTGCGGCTCCAGCTACGTGCTCATCGACTTCCCGCGGACCAAGAAGCGGCCCGGCTCCCGCGCCGAGGAAGAGGCCTGCGGCGCCTCGCGGGCCTACCTGGTCGAGTACTCCCCCGAGCAGGTGACCAACTGGAGCCTGGACGAACAGGGCAGCTTCGAGTGGGTCGTCGTGCGCACCGAGCGCCGGGTGAGCAAAGGCCCGGGCGGCGAGACGAAGCGCATCCGGCAGTGGACCTACTACGACCGCGAGCGCTTCGAGCAGTACGTTCAGGAGTCCGGCGGCGGCAAGCCCGGCGGCATCCAAAAGACCGCCTCCGGGCCGCATGCTCTGGCGACGCTGCGCCGGGTCCCGCTCTTCCGCATGGAGGTACCCAAAGGGCTGTGGCTGATGAACAAGGCGGCGTCGCTGCAGCTCGAACATTTCAACAAGTCCAACGCCCTCTCCTGGGCGCTGACGATGGGGTTGTTCGCCATGCCGGTCGTCTACACGGACCGGGAGTGGAACCAGATCGTCGGCGAGTCCTATTACATCCAGCTCGGCCCGGAGGACCGCTTCGGATGGACCGAGCCGGAGGGCCGCGTCTTCCAGGTGGCGGCCGACAACCTGCGGCGGCTTCAGGAAGAGATGTACCGCGTCTGCTATCTGCTTTCGCAGGCCGGCGGCTCGTTCTCCAGCCGGTCGCTGCAGTCCGGACTGAGCAAGCAGCGGGACTTCGCCATCACCCAGGAAGTGCTCCGCGCCTACGGCGACGTGGTGAAAGACATGATGAAGACCATTCTGCGGGCGATCGTCGCCGTCCGCGAGGACGACGTCACCGTGGACGTCTCGGGCCTGGATGACTTCGACATCGGAGACTTCAGCAGCGACCTCGCCGACGCCGAGCGGCTGCTCAACCTGGGCATCGCCTCGCCGACGCTGCGGGAGCAGGTCTTCAAGAAACTGGCCTTCAAGTACCTGTGCGACGTCAGCCAGGAGGTCAAGGAGCACATCGCTCGGGAGATCGAAGCTTCCGAAGCACCCACAGAGAGTTAGCCAAGGAGACGCAACATGGAGCAAGAGAATCAAGACATCATCCAGACCACCGACGAGCAGGGGCCGGGTCTGCGGTCCCTGATTCGCGAAACGATCGAAGAGTACCTGGCCACCGAAAAGGCCCAAGCCGAACCGGCCTACAAGGCCGAGCTCGTCGAGGAGCGCCGGCGCCGGGAGCAGCTCGAGCGCCGCGTCAACGAGCTGATCGCCGAAAACGAGCGCAGCCGGCGGCTGGCCGAAGAGGCCGAGCGCAGCGCAGCGATCCGGGACGAGCTGCGGCGCCTGGGCGTGACGAAGGTCGAGCTGGGCTACCGGGCGGTGAAAGACGACATCTACCGTACCGACGACGGCCGCCTGGTGGCCCGCACCGAGAGCGGCGAGATGAGCCTCCAGGATTACCTCGCCAGGTTCACCAAGGAGAACCCGGAGCTACTGCCGGCGCGGATTCCCGGGGGCAGCGGCGCCTCTTCGGGAGCCGACGGCGCCGACGAGCCGCCGGTGACGCTCGACGCCATCAAGCCGGGAATGGATCCAGAGCAACTGAACCGGATCCGCCGGCAGGTGGCGCAGGCGATCGCGCGGACCCTGCGTTGAGTGCAGCGGCGGGCGCGCGGGGGTGGAGGAACCGCGCCGGACGCGCCAGCAGCGGTTGTCCCGGCCGCCGGGAATGCTTGCGTCACCGGCGCGAGGAGCTTGACGGAGGTTCGCCGTCCCGCCGCCGCCCCGCGGCGGCGATAGGACTGCGGCCCCCAAGGGGCGAACGTTCGTTCGCCGGATTAAACAACAACAGGAGAGAACATGGGAGCGATTACGACTGCCAATGTTGCAAACGCGATTGTCAAGCTGGTAGCGGCGGATGCGTTGCCGGCTTTGATGGGGAACCTGGTCATGGGGAACCTGGTCAATCGCAACTACGAGCCGGCGCTGGCGCAGGCGGGCGATACGGTGAACGTACCGATTCCCCCGAGCCTCAGCGCCAACAACCTTGCCGAGGGCGGCGCCGTGACGGCGCAGAATCCGAGCCTCGGCAACGCCCAGATCGTACTGAACACCCACGCCGAAGCCACGTTCCAGATCCCGGACGTGACCAAAGTGCTGGCCGTTCCGGAGCTGCTGCGGCTCTACATGGAACCCGCGGTGATCGCCCTGGCGGAAAGGATCGAGTCCGATCTACTCAGCCTCTACTCGCAGTTCACGGCCAATGCCTCGGTAGGGGCGCCGGGCACCCCGATCACCGAATCCGTGGTGGACACGGCGGAAACCACGCTGTTCAACGCCAAGGTGCCTCCCAGCCAGTCCAAGTACCTGGTGGTGGACGGCGACACCTACTCGCAGTTGCGGCAGATCCAGCGCTTCAGCGAGTTTCAGACGGCGGGCGAGGCCGGCCTGCGGGCGCTGGTGGAGGGGACCGTAGGCAAGATCAAGGACTTCTTCGTCTTCCGGTCCCAGTTCGTCGCCAAGACGGGGAGCGCTCCCGTCTCGACGCACAACCTCGCTTTCGCCCGCGACGCCATCGGCCTGGTCATCCGGCGTCTGCCCCAGCCGCTGCCGGGTACCGGCGCGGTGGCCGAGTACGCCGAACTCGGCAACTTCGGCATCCGCGTGGTGATGAGCTATCAGCCGGACACCCTCGCCCAGCAATTCACCGTGGACGTGCTCTACGGGGTCGGCGTGCTGCGCAACGAGTTCGGCGTGGAAGTACTCACCTGATTCTGCGCGCCGGGCTCTACCAGCGAGAGGGTCCCGGAAGAGTTTTCCGGGACCCATCCTCCCATCCCAAAGGAGAAAGCCAGATGGACTTGAAAGTGTACTACCGCAAGATCCACGAGATCGAAGATCAATTGCCCGACGGCGACATCTGCGTCGTCAGTTGCGAAACGCCGGATGGCGGCAAGGCCGGCGTCATCAGCGAAGTTCCGCGGCGCATCGCTGCGAAACTCCTGGTGGAAGGCCGCGCCAGGCTGGCCGCCGAGGAAGAGGCCAAGGCGTTCCGGGCCGAGCAGAAGGCCGCCGCCGAACGGGCCAGGGAGCTGGCCGCGGTGAATCAGTTGAAGATCGCCGTGGTTCCCGAGTCCGAGTGGCGGGGCAAGACCAAGGGCGAGCCGCGCTCCAAGCGCACGAGCTAGCGGCCCCGGAAGGACACTGCCATGCCGTTGTTCACCGATGGACCCATCTCCGGAATCGAGGACCTGAGTGCCTACGATTCGAGCATCCTCGACGTCGCCGGGGCCGAGCGGGTCGATCTGGACCGCAAGCTGGCCTTGGCGGCGGCCGAGATCGGCATCGAGTTGCAGGAGTTTCTGGTCCGGCGCACCGGCCAGGTGCCGGGCGGGCGGAACGCCGGTCTCACCTTACGCAACGTGGTGGTGACGCCGGCGCTGAAGCAGTGGCACACGCTGCTGGCGCTCACGCTGGTCTACGCCGACGTGGCGGGCAACCACATCGAAAGCCGGTATCCGGCCAAAGAGAAGGAATACCGGCGCCGGGCGCGGAGGGCCGCCGACAGCCTCTACCGGATCGGCGTCGGGATCACGCTGAACCCGGTGCCCCGGGCGGGGCTGCCCGAGGTGCGCGGCATCCCCGGAACCACGCCGATCGCCACCTACTACGTCCGCATCGCCTGGCGCAACGCCGCCGGGGAGTCCGGAGCGCCGAGCGAGACGGCCGTCTTCACCCCCGGAGCCGACGGCGAGATCGCCGTGAAAAGCCCGGCCGCGCCGGAGAACATAACCGGCTGGGACGTCTACGTGGGTCTCGACGCCGGGAACCTGAAACGGCAGAACTCCCAGCCGCTGGCCCCGGCGGCCGAGTGGGTTCTGCCCCCCACCGGACCGGCCGACGGCCCGGCGCCGGGCTCCGGCCAGGAACCGGCCTACTTCATCCGGAACGACCGGGTGCTGTTGCGAGGCTGAAGCCATGGCGCGGACCACGCGAGCAGTGACGGAGATCCTGGCCGGGATCCTCCGCTCGAGCGAAGGCCTGCCCAAGGCGATCGCCGAGCGCTCCCGGGCCGAGAACGAGCATCTCGAAGAGATCGGCGAGGACCGCATCCTGGCCGGCAACCTGCCCCCGGCGGCCGACCTGGCGCGGGTCACCCACCCGGCGGTGCGCGTCTACTGCGACCGGGTAGTGAACGAGCAGCGCGAGAAGTTCCGGCGCTTCTCCGGCTGGGTTCGGGCGGTGGTGGAGGTCTGGCTCTCGGCCGAGACGCCCCACGAGCTGGAACGCCGCCTCCAGCTCTATACCGAGGCCGTCACCGACGTGCTCGAGACCAACCGGGGCGACTGGGGCCAGGGGATCGTCTACGGGGGCAACTACGAGATCCAGTATGCGGCGCCCAAAGGCGGCGGGCGCAACTACGTCCAGTCGGCCAAGGT
The DNA here is from genome assembly GCA_026984795.1 of Solibacteraceae bacterium. GTDB lineage: Bacteria > Acidobacteriota > Terriglobia > Bryobacterales > Bryobacteraceae > JALSRK01. The sequence continues at coordinate 178,903 of JALSRK010000052.1, forward strand.
GCTGCTGCGGGTGGAGGTCAGCCAGCCGTAGCGGAGCCGGGCCGGCGAATGCCACAGCGGAGTAAGAAGAATGCCTTGTTACGTTTCATCTAAGGAGAATCGGTTTCTCGCAGCGCTGGAGCAGAGCTACGCCAGCGCGGCCGACGTCGCCGCCGCCCGGGCGCTGCCGGCGCTGAAGCTGGCCGTGAGCCACGTCACCGAACGGGTGAACCGGCGCGACAAGACGGGCGGCCGGACCTTCCCCGGACTGCCGTCCAACCTCCGCCGCGAGACCAGCTTCGAGCTCACCGCGTACATGACGAGCTGGTCGCCGGCCGATGCCGAGCCGCCGCACGGCGTCCTGCTCCAGGCGGGGCTCGGCGGGGCTCCCCTGAGCTTCTCCGGCGGCGCCGTGGACACCATCACCGGCACGCAGTTGCGCCTGACCGCCGCCCACGGACTTTCGGTGGGCCAGGCGGTCAGTTGCGGCGGAGAGATCCGCTTCGTCACCGCCATCGTCGATACCCAGACGGTGGTGCTCAACGCGCCGTTCACCGCCAACCAGGCGGCCGGCTGGCCGGTGGACCGCACGGTGACCTACGCGCCCGCCTCGCAGTTGCCCAGCGCCACCATCTTCGACTACTGGACGCCGGCCGAAGCCGTGCAGCGGATCCTGGCCGGCGCGGCGGTGAACCGGGTGGCGGTGGAGATCAATGGCGACTTCCACCAGTTCCGCTTCAGCGGCGCGGCGGCGGACCTGATCGACAGCGCCAGCTTCACTTCCGGGCAGGCGGGCCTGACGGCGTTCCCCGCCGAGCCCACGCCGGTGGAGCTCGACTACGCCCTGGTGCCGGGCCATCTCGGCCAGGCGTGGCTGGGGACCAACCCCGACCAGTTCTTCACCCTCACCAGCGCCGAGGTGCTGCTGGACAACGATCTGGACCTGCGGGCCAACGAGTTCGGCATGTCGCAGCCGCGGTGCGTGGCCGCCGGGCGGCGGGAGGTGACAGTGGACTTCTCCCTCTACGAGAAACCGGACGCCCAGACGACCCAGCTCTACCAGGCGGCGCGGAACCGCAGCCCGGTGAGCGTGATGTTCCAGCTCGGCGAGCAGCCCTCGCAGCTCTGCGGCGTGTATTTGAAGAGCGTCGTGCTGGAGGCGCCGGAGTTCCTCGACGACGAGGTGAAGCTCGAATGGCGCTTCCGCAACTGCCGCGCCCAGGGCGTGACCGACGACGAGATCTTCATTGCGTTCGGGTGATCGGGTGAAGCGATGGAGTACGAGAGCACGGTCAAGATGAAATCGAAAGTGGCCGAAGACGTGGCGTACCGTATCGTCCGCATGTCGTTCGGGCGGCGGATCGAGCTGACCAGGCGGGTGCGGGAGCTGGCCTCGAGGCTCGGCTTCCTCGAAGCGGGCGATACGCCGGAAGAGCGTTTGGAGGCGGCGGCCATCGCCAACGAGATCGAGCGGCTCTATCTCGAGTGGGGCCTGTGTGGGATCGAAGGGCTGACGATCGACGGCAAGCCCGCCACCCCGGAGCTGCTGATCACCTGCGGCCCGGAAGACCTGTGCCGGGAGATCGTCGAGGCGATCAAGGCCGAGTGCGGCCTGAGCGAGGAAGAGCGAAAAAACTGATCGTCGCCTTCCACTTCCAGTTCGCGAACCAGGCCGGGTGGAAGTGCGACGACTGCCGGCGCAACGGCCTGGAGAAACGGCGCAACTGCGGCTGGCTGGGCGGCCGGGCCCCGGCGCCGCGGCGGCCGGTGTGGATCCGGAAGCACGCGGTGGCCGAAGAGTGCCCGGTCTCCTACGTCACGCCGCAGAGCATGGCCTGGCTGGAGGAGTTCACGGTGCGGAAGCTCGTGGGCGGCCGGCGCCTGGAGGCGCTTCCGGCCAAGACGGTGGACGCGCTCTGCGTGTTGGAGAACGAATATCGGCGCGAGGTGGCTGATGGCGAAGAATGAACTGAACAGATTGTTGGAGCGGCTGGCGGGGAGCGGTGCGCGCACCGCCGGCGTTGGGCCGGGCCTTCGCCTGGAGCTTGCCGGCCGGCGTCCGGAAAAGGGCGAGCCGGGCCGGCCAAACCCGGAAGCCGCCGGCCTGCTCCTGGCGCAGATCACGGGCGGCGCCGCGCCTGCGGGCGGCGGCCAGATCGAGAAGCTGAACCGGCAACTCGCCGGGCTGACCAACGCCGCGCGGCGCCAGACGCAGACGACGGAGGCCAACACGCGGGCGGTGATCGAGAACTCGCTGGTGCGCGCCGCCGGCGGCCGGCGCGCGACGGCCGGCTCGATCGCCAGGACCGTGCTTTCGTTCCTGGGCGGCGGCCTCGGGCTGGTTTCCCTGATCGGGAAACTGTTCGGGGGCGGGCGGCCGAAGCCCCAGCCGGCGCCGGCGGCCTTCTCCCTGCCGCCGCAGCTTCAGGTAGACGCCGGCATTCTGGGGGCTTCCCCCGGGCTTCATCCGATCCGGTACGCCCAGGACGGGCTGCCGCGGACCGTGCCGGCGCAGCCGGCGGCCAACGTCACCGTCCAGGTCCAGGCGATGGACAGCCGGTCGTTCCTCGACCACAGCACGGAGATCGCCCAGGCGGTGCGGGAGGCGCTGCTCAACTCCCACGCCCTCGGCGACGTGGTGACGGAGTTGTGAGGCGATGGCGGAGTTCCCCAAGCTCAAGACCGGCGCGGTGATGCAGTATCCCGCGCAGCGGACGACCGGCTATTCCACGCGGGTGCTGCGGTTCGTCGATGGCTCCGAGCAGCGCTACCGCCGCTACGGCTCGCCCCTCAAGGCCTGGCTGATCCGGCTGGAGCTGCTGGACGAAGAGGAGCTGCGGTCGCTCGAGGAGTTCTTCCTCAGCCAGCAAGGGGCCCTCTACGACTTCTCCTTCACTGATCCCTACGACAACACCACCTACCCGAGTTGCCGCCTGGAGGGCGACGCCGTCGAGCTGCGCCTCCAGGGCGTCCACCGCGGCGGGACGGCATTGATCGTCAGGGAGAACCGGAGCTGAGATGAGCGTCTTTCCCCAATTCGCAGCCCAGAGCGGCGCCCAGTATCCGCTGGTGAAGGTCCGGCGCACGCGCACGGTGGTGGAACTGAACCGCGCCGGGAAGCCCTGGCGCTACGGCGATCCGGACGCGGCGCGGGTGGAATGGGCGCTGGAGCTGCGGCATCTGGACGAGAACGAAACGGCGTCGCTGCGGCAGCTCTTCGACGCCTGCGAGGGGCGGTTGCAGCCGTTCCTGTTCCTCGACCCCACGGACAACCTGCTGAGCTATAGCGAAGACCTGACCGCCGCCGTCTGGCAAAAGGACGCACTGATCAGCCTGACTACCGGCGTGGCCGATCCCAAGGGCGGCACGGCGGCGACGCTGATCTCGAACACGGCGCAAACCGCGCAACGCGTAATGCAGAGCCTCGGCGTGCCGGCCGATTTCCGCTACTGCCTGAGCGTCTGGATCCGCGCCGCCCAGCCGGGGCCGGTGGACCTTCTCATGAGCACGGCCTCGGCCACGGTGCGGGAGACCCGGACGGCCGGTACGGCGTGGTCGCGCGTCGATCTCTCCGCCAGCCCGGGCGGGACGGAAACCACCGTCAGCTTCGGCATCGAGATTCCCGCCGGGGCGTCGGTGGAGGTCTTTGGTTATCAGGTGGAGGCGCAGCCCGGCTGCGGTGAATACAAGAGGACGGCGGCGAGCGGCGGCGTCTACCCGAACGCGCGCTTCGCCCAGGACGAGCTGGCGGTGATCGCCGAGGCCCCGGGCCGCTACTCGGCAGAGGTGCGAATCTCGAGCAATCCTCCGGATGGTGCGTAATGGCGACGATCTCGACGATCAAGGAACAAGAGATACTGCAGACGCCGCTGCTGGTGTTCGAGTGCCGGCTCCCGGACGGGACCATCGAGCGGTGGTCCACGCACGACGTCACCGTGGACGGGGCCAGCTACGCCGGCCGGGTGCTGGCCCACAACGTCTTCGAGTCGCGCGCCCTGGCCGACGAGGGAATCGACGCCATCGTCCGGATCTCGCTCACTCTGGCAAACACCGATTCGCACTTCTCGCAGATCGAGCGCGCCACCGGGTGGAAGGGCGCGAAGCTCACCGTGCGGTTCGTCTTCTACGACCTGAAGGCCGGGGCGGCGGCTTCGGAAAGCGCCGTCGTCTTCCAGGGCGTGGCCAACGCGCCGGCGGAGATCCGCGAGGGCTCGTGCCGGCTGAGCTTTACCAACAGGCTCAGCCTGAGGCGGATGCTCCTGCCGGAGGTGCGGATCCAGCGCCGCTGCCCGTGGATCTTCCCGGCCACGGCGGCGCAGCGCCAGGAGGCCGTCGATGGCGGCGCCAAGGGCCGCTACTCGCCGTTCTACCGCTGCGGCTACTCGCCGGACCAGCCCGGCGGCGCGGGGAACGTGAACGCAGGGGCGCCCTTCACCAGTTGCGACTACACGCGGCAGGCCTGCGAGCAGCGGGGCATGTTCAACCAGGACGCCGGCGGGCAGGCGACGCGGCGCTTCGGCGGCATCGAGTTCGTCCCGGCGAGCGTGCTGGTGCGCAGCTACGGCGAGCCGGGCTACCACGTCTCCGAGCCGGTGGAGAACCGGGCGCGGTACAACGACTTCGTCCCGCTCGTCTACGGTACCGCCTGGTACGAGCCTCCCATCGTCTTCGCCCGCAACGACGGCAACCTGACGCGGATGGAGGTGCTCCTCGGCAGGGGCGAGATCGAGGGCGTCCGCAAGGTGGTGGTGAACGGCGTGGAGATCCCCGAGGGGCAGGCCGGAAAGGACATGACCGCCACCGGCTGGTTCAACGTGGTGAGCGCGGGCGGCCGTACCGGCGCGTTCAATCCGAACTTCACCGACGGGCAGGGTAACCCGGCCGGCGACCCGTACGGCAGTATGGCCTACCTGTCGGTGGTCGTGCCGAACCGGGTGAGCGAGGGCCGCTCGCTGCCCAGGATCGAAGTGTTGGTGGACGGGATGAAGCTGGATACCTACGACAGCGCCGGCGCGTACCTCAGTACGCAGTTCACCAACAATCCGGCGTGGGTGCTGCTGGACCTGCTGCAGCGGTGCGGTTGGGCGGCGGACGAGTTGGACCTGGCGAGCTTCGCCGCCGCGGCCGCCCACTGCGGTGAGCTGATCCCGGCCACCGACTTCAACGGCAACCCGGTCCAGATCCCCCGCTACCAGTGCAACGTGGTCGTCCGGCGTCGCCGGAGCGCGGCGGACCTGGTGCGGGGCGTCCGCAACGCCGCGGGCCTGTATCTGACCTACGGCACGGGCGGCAAGCTCCGGCTGCACGTCGAAAGCACGCTGGCCGTCGAGCAGCCGCAGAAACCCGAGGGCAGCAACGCCACAGCGGCGCTCAACGGCGGCTGGCCGGCCTACGAGTTCGGCGACGGCAGTCTGGGGTTCGGCGGTTTGTTGAGAAAACCTGACGGAGAGCCGGCGATCCGGGTCTGGGCGCGCGAGACGGCCGACACGCCGAACCGCTACTCGGTGGAGTTCCAGGACGCCTTCAACCAGTACCAGCAGGACAGCCTCTCGATCGCCGACGTGGACGACGTGCTCCGCACCGGACAGGAAGTGAGCGCCCGGCTGGCGGCGCTGGGGCTGCCGAACTTCCACCAGGCGGCGCGGATCATCCGGCGGCATCTGGACAAGGGCATCCGCGGGAACCTGTTCGTCCAGTTCGAGACGAGCGTCCGGGGCGTCTACTTGAAGCCCGGCGACCTGATCACCCTCACGTACCAGAAGGAGGGCTGGCAGCGGCAGCCGTTCCGGGTGATCAAAGTGGCGGCGGGCGAGAACTACTCCACCATCGCCGTCACCTGCCAGATCCACGACGACGCCTGGTATTCCGACAGCGTCGATGGCGCAGGGGGGAGCGCCGGACGGCGGCCGCGGGGCGAAGTGGGGCTGCCGCGGCCGCTACCCGGCAAGTACCTGGACGCCGAGGGCCGCCCGCAGTTCGAGATCGCCGAGGAGACGGTGCAGCGGACCGACGGTTCCGTGGCGGTGTCGCTCTCGGCGGCCTTCAACCCGCCGGCGACGCCGGGTCCGACGGCCCCGGGCATTCCCATCGTGGGGCTGACGCCGACGGTGGATACGACGCGGGGCTCGCTGGCCGGAGGCGAGACGTACTACTACGCAGTGAGCGCCGTGGACAGCCAGGGAACCGAAGGGGAGCTGTCGTTCATCGTCCGGGCGGCGGTTCCGGCGGGTTCGGCGGCCAACACGGTGATCCTCAACGATCTCAGCTTCCCCGCCGCCGCCACGTCGTTCCATGTCTACCGCGGGACGAACCCGCAGCAACTGTTCCGGATCGCCTCGAACGTGGCCGTCGCGTCCCAGTTCGAGGACGGCGGCATGGCGGCGGCGGCGCAAGGGCCGCCGGATGCGAACTACGACCACGCGCGGTTCTACTGGCGGCTGGAAAAGATTCCGGAGACGGCGGCGACCATCTATGCGGCCAACACGATCGGCAGCTCGGCGCTGCAGATGATCGCCAACGAGCACGTAGGCGCGGTGGTGCGGATCACCGGCGGCGCGGGAGCGGGCCAGGAGCGGGCAGTGATCGGCAACGATGCCCAGACGCTGACGGTGAGCCCGGACTGGAGCGTCACGCCGGACGCCACCAGCCTGTTCGCGGTTGCCGAAGGCGGCTGGCGTTTCGGCGCCGCGGGCAAGACCAGTCCGGTGGAGTTCGAGATCCCGAACCGCCAGGGAGCGACGGTGCAGGTGACGGGCCGGGCGGTGAACCCCCACGGCCGCGAAGCGGCCCCCGAGCTTTCGCCGGTGACGCGGTGGACCATCGGCGGAGGACCGGGCGGCGCCCTCGACCTGGACGTGCCGCCGGCGCCCGTCTTCGGCCTCAGCTTGAACGGGCAAGGCACAGTGGCGCTGGTCGGCCTGGGCTTCAGCGACTTCACCAACACCCGGAGCATCGAGGCCGGCACGCTGACGATCCACTACTGGAACGAGCTTTCGAGCCCCACGGCCTACTCGCTGGGCGCGGCGCTGGCGGCCACCGATACGATCGTCGAGCTGAACACGCCGGGGCCGGCCTCGGTGGGCACGCTGCTGCAGATCGGCTCCGAAGTGCTGGTGGTGGACAACGTCCTCGACGGCGGCCTGCGGTACGAGGTGACGCGGGGCTCGCACGGCACGACGGCCGCGGCCCAGGCGGCGGGGACGCCGGTCTACCACCTGGACCGGAACGTCTTCGTCATCCCGTTCGTCAAGGACTTCTTCGGCAGCCCGGCCAGCGGCAGCTTCAGCTATCCGATCTTCCTGCCCGACGTCCGCATCGCTGCGGCTGAGCTGTTCATGACCAATTCGCGGGGCAACAGCGAATCGACGCGCAACGCCTTCACCGCCAACACCGACGAGGGGCTGCGGACGCTCTCCGGCGGCCAGTTGTCGATCCAGGTGGAGGGACCGCTGGCGGTGGAGTCCAATGCCGCGCCGCCGCTGGTGATCGAGGAGGCGCACGCGGTGCGGGACGTCTTCGCCGTGGTGCAGGAGGCGCCCACCGAAGCCCCGGTGGATCTGGAGCTGCTCCAGGACGGCGTGACCTACTGCACGCTGACGATCCCCGCGGGCCAGCGCACCTCGAACGTGGTGGATGGCTTCGGCTTGCCGCCGCTTCAAGAGAAGTCCGAGCTGACGCTGCGGATCGTCTCGGTGGGGCAGACCTCGACGGCCACGCCGGGGCGCGACTTGACGGTGATTATCCGCCTGTGAGGAGCGATGCCGGAAACACTGGAAAAACTCCGCCCGGACCGGGACCTGCGCTGCTTCTTCGAGCGGCCGTCGGCGATCGCCGCCATGCACCACGCCTCGCCCACCGGGTTCCAGGTGTCGGGCACGTGGCGGCAGCAGTTCGACTGGGCGGTCGTCGAGTGGAACCGCGACAACGTCATCGAGCACCCGCTGCTCAGGAACCTGCCCGACGGCGACTTCCGCGGCATCACGCTCACCTACGACGAGGCCCGGACCAACTGCCTGGCGATGGATTCCGACATCTATCCGACGGTGGACTGGCCGTATCTGCGCATCTGGGCCGACGACGGAACCGGCGAGCAGTTCTACCGCGTCCGGCTGAAGGACTACGCCACGGCCATCGAGGGCAGCTACGTGCCGGCCACGGCGGAACTGACGCTCCAGGGCAGCCCCACCTCGGGCGACTACATCGGCGTCTCCTTCCTCGACGAGCACCACACCTATCAGTTCAACGCCGGCGACACGCTGGAATCGGCGGTGCAGGCGGTGGTGGACAGCGTCAACGCCTTCTCCACGCGGCTCGAGGCCGAGCGCATCGGGACGACCATCCGGCTCACCTACGTCGGCGAGGGCCAGACGGCGGCTACCAGCACCACCGGGGCCAACGGCAACCGGCTCGGCGTGTACGGCTTCGTCTCCGGCGCCAAGACCGAATCATGGAACCCGTGGTGGACGCGCTTCAGCGGCGGCCAGTCGCCCACGCGGTGGCGGGTGACACTGCCCTTCGACAACCTCACGGCCATCGACGGGCGCGCGGTACCGGCGGCGGCCATCCGCAAGATGCGGTGGACCTACGCCGCCGAGCTGCAGGACGGGGCCTTCCAGCGCAGCGAGTTCCTGGTGGAGGTCACCAACTGGACGGTGACCGGCGGCTCGCGCAGCTATTCCGTCGCCGGGCCGGGCAGCCGCCGCATCGAAGACGACGCTCCGGAGGCGTCCTACAGCGGAACGTGGAACTCCGCCAAGGGCAACTTCTCCGGCGGCACGATCCACTACACGGACCAGCCCGGCTCCTCGGTGACCATCCAGTACCGGGCTTCGGCGGCGCACAAGCTCTATCTCGGAACGCGCAAGACCTTCAACGGAGCCGCGATCACGATCACCGTGGACGGCGGCGCAGCGCAGAGCGAGAGCCTCTTCATCGTCGGCGAGGACGTGTTGTGCCGCGTCGAGGTGGGCGACCTCGGGGCCGGCGACCACACGGTGACCCTCACGCACAACGGGACGGCGGGCAGTTATTTCTACTTCGACTTCATCGAGCTGGCCGTTCCGGCCACGGCGCTTCCGGACCTGCCCGTGGAGCCGAAGATCACGCTGGCGACGGACTGGGACACGGACCACTCGCTCTCGATCCCGGCCGAACGGACGGCCTGGCTGATCCAGAAGCTCGGCTTCCGCGGGCGGGTGAATCACTACGTAGGGGCCCTGTGGTTCTACGAGCTCTACCGGCCGGGGCACCAGTACGCTTCGGCCACGGTGGACTTCACCGGCACGCCGGTCTTCAGCGAGATCACCGAGCTGCGGATCGGCACGGTGGGCGAGCCGCCGGAGAACGACACGGTGATCCAGCACGTCAACCGCATCGGCGACACCGCCGAGACGATCGCCAAGGCGTTCGAGCTGGAGCTGAACCGCGGCTACACGGCTGTCAGGGCCGAAGCCAACGGCTCGCAGCTCGTCGTCTACGCCCGCGCCATGGGCGAGCAGGGCAACACGGTGACCATCCAGGCCAGCCCGACGTCCGGGCAGTTCACCGCCGTCGCCAGCAGCTCGACGCTCACCGGCGGGGTGGACGGCGACTGGCGGACGGACCTGACGGCCTCGCCCCGGCTGAACCGCGCCGTGCGCGACTGGTCGCTCGCCTTCTTCCAGGCCCTGGCGGGCTACGGCCTCGACGCGGCGGCGGCCTTCAGCATGGAGCTGCAGCACGGTGATCCGTCGGTGGCGGCGGGGATCGCCCAGCGGTACCCGGACGGCTCGCCGGTGCTGCTGAACACGCCGGCCCTGCAGACCAACTTCTCCCCCACCAGCACGGACTTCTGGAAAGAGGTCTACCGCGAGGCGGCGGACCTGATGGCGAACGCCGGCCTGCAGCCCTTCCTGCAGTTCGGCGAGGTGCAGTGGTGGTACTTCCCGCTCTCCGGCGCCGGCATGCCCTACTACGACGACTACACGCAGAACAGCTTCCAGTCCACGTACGGCCGCGCCATGGCCGTCATCACGGACCAGTACGCCGACCCCAACGCCTACCCCGACGAGGCGGCCTTCCTGCCCACGTTGATCGGCCAGTTCACCGACGCGGTGATGGCCCATGTGCGGGTGTCGCATCCGAACTGCCGCTTCGAGGTTCTCTACCCCACCGACGTGAACGAGACGGCCTGGAACTCGGCGGTGAACTACCCCGCCGCTCAGTGGACGCCGTCGCAGCTCACCAACCTGAAGACGGAGAGCTTCACCTACACCTACGCGCGCGATCTGGACAAAGCCAAGGGCACGGTCGAATACGGCAAGTCGCGGAGCTTCACGCAGAGCGCGCGGAGCTTCCTGGTGGGCATCTCGGACTCCTCGACGGCATGGATCAAAGAGCTGCGCCACGCGCTGGCCGAGAACGTCGAATCGATCGTGCTCTTCGCCCTCGACCAGTACTGCCTGATCGGCTATCCCACTCCCCTGCCCCGGAGCTCGCGCCGGGCGCTGCGGCTCGGATGAGACCGATTGTGGGCCGGCGCCACGCCGCGTTATAGTCGTCGTTTCGGCGTGATTCTCGTCCAGCGCGTCTCGAAAGTCTACCGCCTCTACGAGCGGCCCTCGGATCGCATCCTGGAGATCTTCCCCCTCGTCCGGCCCCGGCACCGGGACTTCTGGGCGCTGCGCGACGTGAACCTCAACGTGGAGCGCGGCGAGACGCTGGCGGTGATCGGCCCCAACGGCTCGGGCAAGAGCACGCTGCTGCAGATCGTCAGCGGCATCCTGCAGCCGACCTCCGGCCGGGTGGCCACCGAAGGCCGCATCGCGGCGCTGCTCGAGCTGGGCGCGGGCTTCAACCCCGAGTTCACCGGCCGGGACAACGTCTTCCTGAACGGCGAGATCATGGGCCTGAGCCGGGCCGAGGTGGCGCGCATCTTCCCCGAGATCGAGGCCTTCGCCGGCATCGGCGAGTTCATCGACCGCCCGGTGAAGGAGTACTCGAGCGGCATGTACGTCCGGCTGGCCTTCGCCACCGCCATCCACGTGAACCCGGACATTCTGATCGTCGATGAAGCCCTGGCCGTCGGCGACGCCGTCTTCTCGAACCGCTGCATCCAGAAGTTCGAGGAGCTCAAGCAGCGCCGGGTCACGGTGCTGTTCGTCTCCCACGACCTCGGACTGGTGAAGCGGCTGGCCGACCGGGCGGTGCTCATGGTGAACGGCCGGGTGGCCTGCGAGGGAAGCCCGAAGGACGTGGTGAACCGCTACGTGGGCATGGTGCTCGGGCGCGAAGAGGAGCCGGAGCCCGAGGAGACGGCCAGGCCGAGCCGCCACGGCGACGGGGCGAGCCGCATCGAAAGCGTCGAGCTGGTGGACGAAGCGGGAAGGAAGGCGACCACCATCGAGAGCGGCTCGAAGATCGCCGTGCGCATCACGGCGCGGTTCGAACGCGACGTGGAGCGCGTAGTGGCCGGCATCCTGATCCGCAACCGCCTGGGCATCGACGTCTTCGGGACCAACACCAGGATCGAGGGCCTTCAGATGGGCCCCTTCCGCGCGGGCGAGCGCCTCCGCGTCGAGTTCCGCTTCGCCTGCCTGCTCACCCGCCAGGACTACACCCTCACCGTCGCCACGCAGAACTGGGACGGCACCAGCCAGGACTGGCTGGACGACGTGCTGGCCTTCACCGTGGTGGACCCGCACGAGACGGCGGGCTTCGTCAAGCTGGCCACCGACATTCACTGGGAGAAACTATGAGCGCCACGGAACACGCCGCCCGCCAGGGATTCTTCGGCCACCCGAAAGGGCTATCGACGCTGTTCTTCACCGAGATGTGGGAGCGCTTCGGCTACTACGGGATGCGCGGGCTGCTGATCCTGTTCATGACCGCGCCCGCGGCCGCCGGGGGTCTGGGATTCAGCGTGGCCAAGGCCGGAGCGATCTACGGCATCTACACCTCGATGGTCTACCTGGCGTCGCTGCCCGGCGGCTGGATCGCCGACCGCATCCTGGGCCAGCAGCGGGCGGTGCTGGTAGGCGGGCTGATCATGTCGGTGGGCTATCTGACGCTGAGCGCGCCGGGGCTGGCCCCCTTCTACACGGGACTGGTGCTGGTGGTGCTCGGCACGGGGCTGCTGAAGCCGAACATCAGCACCATCGTCGGGCAGCTCTACTCGCCGGAGGACCGCCGCCGCGACGCCGGCTTCTCGATCTTCTACATGGGCATCAATCTGGGAGCGTTCCTGGCGCCGCTGGTCTGCGGCTTCGTCGGCGAGACCTACAACTACCGCTGGGGGCTGGCGCTGGCCGGCGTGGGCATGGTGATCGGCGTGCTCACCTTCGTGCGCGGGCGGCCGCGGCTGGGCGAGGCCGGGTTGCACCCAGCGGCCCCGGAGGAAGAAGCCGAGCGGGCGGCGGTGCGCCGGAAACTCTACCAGTCCGGGATGGGCCTGGCGCTGGTCGTCGTGGCGGCTGTGGCGGGCGAGGCGGCGGGAATGTACGAGCTGACGGCCGAGGTGGTGGTGAATCTGGTGGGCCTGTTCCTGTTCGCCGTGGTGATCGCGCTGTTCGGCTGGATGTTCTTCGCCGGGGACTGGACGCCGGTAGAGCGCAAACGCCTGATCGCCATCCTGGTGCTGTTTCTGGTCTCCTGCTTCTTCTGGTCGGTCTTCGAGCAGGCCGGCTCCACGCTGAACCTGTTCGCCAAGCAGGACACCGAACGGCTGCTCTTCGGCTTCGAGTTCCCGGCGAGCTGGCTGCAGTCGCTCAACAGTTTCTTCATCTGGACGCTGGCGCCGGTCTTCGCCTGGCTGTGGATGCGCCTGGGGCCGCGGGAGCCGTCGAGCCCGGCGAAGTTCGCTTGGGGAATGGTGCTGGTGGGGGCGGGCTTCCTGGTGCTGGTGCCGCCGGCGATGGGCGTGCAGGGCGGAGAGAAGGCGGCGTTCCACTGGCTGCTGCTCACCTACCTGCTGCACACCATGGGCGAGTTGTGCCTCAGCCCGGTGGGCCTGAGCGCGGTGACCAAGCTGGCTCCGGCGCGCGTGGCGGGCATGATGATGGGCGTGTGGTTCGTTTCGATCTCGATGGGCAACTACCTGGGCGGGCGCATCGCCTCGGTCTACGAGGCCTTTCCGCTGCCGCTGCTGTTCGGCGTGGTGGGCGGCTTCGCCGTGGCGGTGGGGCTGGTTCTGGCGCTGTTCGTCAAACCGATCGTGAGACTGATGGGGGGTGTGAAATGAGCTTCGATCTGCGGGCCATCCAGCAGGCGCTCCGGGAAGAAGGCCTGGACGGGTGGCTCTTCTTCGACCATCACGAGCGCGACCCGCTGGCCTACCGGGTGCTGGGATTCCGGCCGCCGCGCACGCCGACGCGGCGGTGGTACTACCTGGTCCGGGCCGAAGGCGAGCCCGCCGGGCTGGCGCACCGGATCGAGGCGGAGATGCTCGACGCGCTCCCCGGCGAGAAGCGCCTCTACGCAAGCTGGGAAGAACAGACCCACAAACTGGCCGGGCTCCTGGCCGGCTGCAAGCGGGTGGCGATGCAGTACTCGCCGCGCTGCGCCGTGCCGTACGTGGCGATGGTGGACGCCGGCACGGTGGAGCTGGTGCGCGAGGCGGGCGTCGAGGTCTGCAGCTCGGCCAATCTGGTGCAGTACTTCGAAGCCCGGTGGACGAGGCGGCAGCTCGAGACGCATCTCGAAGCCGGCCGCCGCGTGGACGCGATCCGCCGCGCGGCCTTCGAGGAGACCGGCAGGCGGCTGCGCGGCGGAGTGGCGGTAAACGAATGGGACATCAAGCGGTTCATCCTCGAAGCGTTCGAGCGGGAAGGCATGGAGACCGACCACGGCCCCATCGTCGCCGTCAACGAGAACGCCGCGAACCCGCACTACGAGCCCACCGCGGACGTGCACCGCGAGATCCGCCCGGGCGACTGGCTGTTGATCGACCTGTGGGCGAAACTGCGCGAGCCGGACGCGGTCTACTACGACATCACCTGGACCGGCTATTGCGGGACGGCGGTTCCCGGCGCGATTCAGAAGGTCTTCGACATCGTCCTCGAGGCCCGCGACGCGGCGGTGAACAAGGTCCAGGCGGCGGTAGCCGCCGGTCGGGCGCTCCACGGCTACGAGGTGGACGACGCCGCCCGCGAAGTGATCCGCGGCCACGGCTACGGCGAGCGGTTCATCCACCGTACGGGCCACTCCATCGGCCGCGAGGTGCACGGCGCCGGCGCCAACATGGACAACCTGGAGACGCACGACGAGCGGCGGGTGATCCCGTGGACCGGCTTCTCCATCGAGCCGGGAATCTACCTGGAGGAATTCGGCGTGCGCTCAGAGGTGAACATGTTCGTGGGCGACCCGGAGGCCATGGTGACCGGCGAGATCCAGCGCCGCCCGGTGACGATCGGTTGATCGGCGGGGAGCCCCCGTGCTAGCTTCCTAGGTAACACGGGAGGGGATCCAATGAAAGCACTTAGACTGTTCCTCGGCGCGGCGCTGGCGGCGGCCTTGCTGCCGGCGGCCACGCACCTCAAAGTGGGCGACAAAGCGCCGGACTTCACGCTGCCGGCCACCACCGGAGGCAAGATCTCGCTGGCCGACTACATCGGCAAGAAGATCGTCGTGGTGGGCTTCTTCCCGGCGGCCTTCACCGGCGGTTGAACGAAGGAAGCCAAAGCGTACCAGGATGGTATCGCACAGTTCCAGGAAGCCGGGGCGCAAGTATTGCTGATCAGCACCGACAACCTGCCGAGCCTGCGGGCGTTTGCGGGCCAGCTCGGGGTGAGCTACCCGCTGCTGAGCGACTTCGCCGACCGCAAGGTAGCCAAGGCCTACGGCGTGTTGAACGAGGAAAGGGGCATCGCCAACCGCACCACCTTCGTGATCGGGCTGGACGGCCGCATCCAGGAGATCATCGAAGGCCGGGAGGCCCTAGATCCCACCGGGGCGTTGCAAGCTTGCCGCCGGATCAGCAAGTAGGGCCCGCTCCAGAACGGCTGGGCGCTTCTTGCGGCGCCGGTCACCTGACGGCGTGCAGCTCTCTCCCGCGCAGGCGGCCGTCCGGAGCTGTGGTTCAATTGACCTGATGGCTGTCGAAAGCCTGCGGGGAGAGGACAAACGCCTGGTCGCAGCCGTAGCGCTCGTTCTTGCGGCCTCAGCGGCCTTCACCATCGCGAACTATTCGGCGGCCTTTCCTCAGGCCTCGATCGAGCTTCGCTACACCAAGGCCGAGATCACCGAGAAGGCCCGGCGGTTCCTCAAGGACCGTGGCTTCTCCACTGAGGGCTTTCACAACATCACGCTGTTCGACTCCGACACCAGCGCCCAACTGTTTCTGGAGCGCGAACTAGGTCTCGAAGAGGCCAACCGCCTGATGGAGCGCGACGTGTCGGTCTGGCGGTGGCGGGCCCGCTGGTTCCGGCCGCCGGAGAAGGAAGAGCTGCGTGTTTACCTGGCGCCGGACGGCCGGCTCGTCGGGTTCCGCCACGTGATTTCCGAGGCCGAGCCCGGGGCGCGGCTCAGGCGAGACGAGGCCTACGCGATCGCCGAGCGCTTCCTGCAAGAGCAGACCAGCGCCGCCCACCGGCTGGTGGAGGAGCGGCTCGAAGAGCGCCCCGCGCGTTACGACTACGTCTTCACGTGGGAACAGGAAGGGTTCCAGGTCAAAGACGCCACCTACCGGCGCACGGTGGTGATTCAAGGGGCGGACGTCGGCGAATACTCCGAATACCTGCACGTACCGGAGCGGTGGACGAGGGAGTATGCGCGGCTGCGGTCCGCCAACGAACTGTACGCGACGATTGCCTGGTCCTTGTTCGCGCTGCTGATCGTGGCGGCGGTGGCGGTCCTGGTCCGCGCCTTGCGGCGTCACGAAGTCCGGTGGAAGCCCCTGCTGGTGATTTGCGGTGTGGTAGGCGCGGTGGCGGCGCTGAACGAATGGAACCTGCTGCCTTTCTATGTGGACGGCATGCCCACCAGTTCGACATTCCACCAGATGGTGCTGCTCAGCATGCTTTCGGGACTGGGAACGGGGGTGGGCTACCTGGCCTACGTCCTCCTTGGGGCGGCGCCGGGACTGACGCTCTACCGGCGGAGTGCTCCGGAGCGGCTGGCTCTGCCCCATATATTCAGCGCCCGCGGCCTCGAGACGCGGGAGTTCTTTCGGGGCGCAGTAGCCGGGTTGGGTTTTGCCGGGTTCCACCTCGCTTACGTGGTGGCTTTCTACCTGCTGGGAAAGCGATTCGGCGTCTGGACTCCGCAGGACGTGGGCTACTCCGACGTACTCTCCACGGCGGCGCCGTGGCTCTATCCGATGGCGGTGGGCATTCTGGCCTCGACATCGGAAGAGTTCTGGTTCCGGCTGCTGGCGATCCCGCTGCTGAAGAAACACCTGAAATCTTCATGGCTGGCGGTGCTCATCCCGGCGTTCCTGTGGGGCTTCCTGCATGCCAACTATCCCCAGCAGCCGGGCTACATCCGCGGCGTCGAAGTCGGGATCATCGGGGTGGCGGCGGGCTGGCTGTTTCTCCGGTTCGGCATCGTAGCCACGCTGGTCTGGCACTACACGATCGACGCCCTGCTGGTGAGTACGATGCTGTTCGAGGCACAGGGCTGGCACTACCGGCTGAGCGGAATCCTGGTCTCGGGCGCGGCGCTGGCGCCGCTGGGCTACTGTTTGTGGCGCTACCGGCGGCGGGGCGGATTCGTAGCCGATGAAGCTCTGCTGAACCGGGCCGCAGCGCCGGAGGCTCCGCGGGCCGGAACCGTGCGGCGCATCCCGGGAGAACCGATCCGGGCGGCGTGGCCTGTCCGGTATCTGTATCTGGCGGCGGCCGGCGCCCTGGCGGCGGGCCTGTGGCTGAAGCCGGTGGTCTTTGGGGACTTCCTCGAGATCAAGGTTCCGCGGGCCGAGGCGCTGCGGATCGCCGACGCGGCGCTCCGCGGGCGTGGAGAGGAGCCGGAGAGATGGCGGCGGGCGGCGACCTTCCTGCCGAACCTCTCGCTCGAAGACTTCGAATACCTGCGGCAAGTGGCCGGCGCGGAAGTGGCCAACCGGGTCGTCGGAGAGCGCACGTTCCATGGCGTCTGGTACGTCCGCTACGTGCGGCCGCTCGAGCGCCAGGAGTGGCGAATCTACGTACGGCAGGACGGCAAGGCCTACCGGGTGGATCACCTGCTGGCGGAGACCGATCCCGGAGCCGACCTGCCCGAAGAAGAAGCCCTGGCCCTCGCCCGCGACTATGTCACCCGGGAACAGCAGATCGATCTGGCCGGCTACCGCCTGGTGAGCAGCAAGTCGGAGAAGCGCGAGCGCCGCCGGGACTATGAATTCGTCTGGGAAGACACTGAGTTCCGCGCCGGCGAGGCCCGGGCGCGGCTCTCGCTTTCGCTGCTCGGCGACGAGCCGGCGTTCTTCCGCAAGTTTCTGAAGCTGCCCGAAGAGTGGCTGCGTGCCTTCCGCCGTCCGCGCCTCCAGCAGTACGTGGCCCCGGCGCTGCTAGGCGCGCTGGCGACACCGCTGCTGGTGCTCTTTGTGTTGCGGCTCGGCGCCCGGCGCGAGGAGTCGCGGACCCACTACCGCTGGCGCTTCTACGCCGGTGCGGGCGCCGTGGCGATGGCGCTGTCGGTGACCAGCGGATTCAACCAGTGGCAAGACGCCTTGCTGGGCTACGATACAGCTCAACCGTTCGAAAACTTCGCCGGGCGGTGGCTGCTGAACCGGTTCGTGTTGATCTTGATCACCGGACTCGGGGCGGCGATCATCGTTACGGCTTGCGACGTCTTCCTGCAGCTGGCGGCCGGCTACCGGCGGTTCGTGCGCCCTTCGCTCAGGCGCACGGCCTCGGTGACAGCGCTCATGTGGGGCTTGTTCCGCATGTTTCGCTGGCTGGAGAGTTTCCTACCTGGAGAAAGGTTGAGCCTGCCGTTGCGGGACATTCCGGGAGCCGGCGCCTTCCTGCCGGCTCTCTCGGCTGTTACACGAAGCGCTTTCGCGACGCTGCTGGCGGCCGGAGTGGTGATCGTGGCGGGAGCAGCGGCCTACCGCTATTTGCGCAGCCGCTGGGGGGCCGGACTGCTGTTCGCGGTCCTGAGCCTGGTGGCTCTCAGCCGGGCGACGAACGTCTGGCAATGGGGCGCGTATTTCGCCGAGGCGGCGCTGGCCGTGGTCTTGCTCGTGTTCATCGTCCATACCCTCGGCCTGGACCCGGCCGGTTTCGCGGTGAGCATCTTCTGGCTGGAAGCCGCCCAAGCCTCTACCGCACTGATGGCCCAGCCGGCGGCCGATATGCGATGGAACGGCGCTACGGCCGCAGCCGTCTGCCTGGCGGCGGGGTGGGCATTCCTGCACTGGTTCGCCCGCTACACGGCATCTCCACGAGCGTAACGGAGGGGGCCGAAGGGCGGGCCCGGGTCGCTTGGGCCGAAGCCGGTGCTATCGTGTGAGGCATGAGCGCACCCATGGATGCCGAGGAGTTCCGCCGCTTCGGACACGAGGTGATCGACTGGATCGCCGATTACCTGGCCAATGTCCGCGACTATCGCATCCTGCCCAAGATAGCGCCTGGCGATCTAGTGAAGAAGCTGCCGGCCTCGGGCCCGGAGCAGGGCGAGCCTATGGAGGCGATCCTGCGGGATTTCCGCGGCCTGATCCTGCCTGCCTCCACCCATTGGAACCATCCGCGGTTCTGCGGCTATTTCTCAATCACCGGATCGGCCGAGGGGGTTCTGGCGGAAGCGCTTGCGGCGGCGCTGAACATGAACGGCATGTTGTGGCAGAGCTCGCCGGCGGGGACCGAACTGGAGCAGGTGACGCTCGATTGGCTCCGGCAATGGTTGGGGCTGAAGCCGGGTTGGTTCGGTCTGATTCTGGACACGGCGTCAGTCGGGGCGCTGCACGCCATGGCCGCGGCGCGGGAAGCGGCGGACCCGGGGGCCCGTGCGGGCCAGACACCCTTGCCGCTGACTGTCTATGCCTCGGAACAGGCGCACTCGTCCATTGAGAAGGCCGCCGTCACCGCCGGAATCGCCCAAACCCACGTGCGCAAGATCCCCGTGGACGCTGAGTTCCAAATGATTCCCGAGGAGCTGGAACGGGTGATCGAGCGGGACGCCGCCGAAGGCCTGCGGCCGTTCTTCGTCGCCGCCACCGCCGGCACCACCTCGGTGGCCAGTATCGATCCGATCGGCCCGATCGGCGAGATCGCGGCCCGCTACGGCCTCTGGCTCCACGTGGACGCGGCCTACGGAGGCTCGGCGGCGGTGGCCGAAGAGTTCCGGTTCGTGCTCGACGGAGTGGAGACGGCCCATTCACTCGTCGTCAGTCCACAAAAGTGGCTTTTCACCCCGATGGATTGCAGCGTGTTCTACACCCGCCGGCGGGAGGTCTTGCGCCGGGCCTTCACCCTCGCACCGGAATACTTGCGGACCGACGAGGACTCGCGGGCGGTGAATTTCATGGACTATTGCCTGCCCCTGGGCCGCCGCTTCCGGGCGCTGAAACTCTGGTTCCTGATGCGGCGCCTGGGCCGGGAAGGAGTGGCGGAGCTGATCCGCAACCACGTGAGCTGGGCGAAGTGGCTGGCCAGGCAAATGAAGGAGGACGGGCGATTCGAGATCGTCGCCCCGGTGCGGCTCTCGCTGGTCTGCTTCCGCTACCGGGGTTCGGACGAACAGAACCGGCGGCTCTTCAAAGCCGTCAACGATTCGGGAGACGTATTCCTGTCTCACAACGTGCTGAACGGGCGGTTCGTGATCCGGTGCGCCATCGGGAACGCGAAGACGACGAAAGAGGACGTCGAAACGACATGGCGCCGGATCCGTGAGGCGGCAGAGAGCCTACCTGCACGGGGCTAGGTTTCCGGATACGGGCGCCGGGGCGGCGCTTCCGCGGCCGTTGGCGTAGCGCTCCACCACCGACAGCAGGGCCGTACGGTTCACCGGTTTGGTCAGGAAACCGTCCATGCCCTCCCGCAGGCAGAGCTCGCGGTGAGTGGCCGGCGAGTGCGCCGTGACGGCGACGATGGGGATGGAAGCCCAGGCGGGGTTCCGGCGGATCCGGTGGGTGGCCGTCAGCCCGTCCACGCCGGGCATCTGGATGTCCATGAGTACGAGCGAGAAGGCGCTGCGGCCGAGCGCGGCGATGGCCTGTTCGCCGTCGGAGGCCAGCTCGACGTCGTAGCCCTCGCGCTTGAGGATGGTCGCGAAGACGCGCTGGTTCACCGTGTTGTCCTCGACGATGAGGACTTTGCCTTTCGAGGGGCGGCGCGCTCCGTTGCCGGCCGAGGCCCGCTCCTGCCGCGAAGCAGCCTTCTGGGGGCCGGGCCAGGGCGAGACGGGCCGGCATGGCACTTCGACGCGGAAGGTGCTGCCTTTGCCCACGGTGCTGACGACGCTGACCTGCCCGCCCATCATTTCTACGAGGCGCCGGGTAATCGCCAATCCCAACCCCGTACCTCCATAGCGGCGGCTGATGCTGCCGTCGGCCTGGGTGAACTCGTCGAAGATCAGGGTGAGCTTCTCCGCCGGGATCCCGGGTCCGGTGTCTTCGACCTCGACGACCAGGTGCGGCGGGCCAGCGAGGTCCGACCGCGGGGGCGTAACCGAGACCCGCAGCTCCACCCAACCTTCGCCGGTGAACTTGATGGCATTGCTCAACAGATTGTTCAAGACCTGGCGCCATCGCAAGGGATCGCCGCTGACCATCCGTGGCACGCCTTCGCCGAGACGAACCCGCAGTTCCACATCCTTCTGATTCGCCCGCGCTCGCAGAGCGGCAGCGGTCTCGCGGACCGTGACGTGGAAATCGAATGGGATCTCTTCGAACGACATCTTGCCCGCCTCGATCTTCGAGAGGTCGAGCAGGTCGTTCAGCAGGCCCAGCAGGCTGCGCGCACAGTTCTTGGCGGTCACGAGCTGCTCGCGCTGGCTAGGGTCCAGGTGCCCGTCCAGGACGATGTCGAT
This sequence comes from Solibacteraceae bacterium, assembly GCA_026984795.1. Taxonomy (GTDB): domain Bacteria; phylum Acidobacteriota; class Terriglobia; order Bryobacterales; family Bryobacteraceae; genus JALSRK01. Next base: position 199,822 of record JALSRK010000052.1, read on the forward strand.
CATGCCGAGAACACCGGTGAGCGGGGTGCGGAGCTCATGGGACATGTTGGCCAGGAACTCGCTCTTCGCTTTGCTGGCCGCCTGGGCCCGCAACGAAGCCTCCTCGAGGGCCCGGGTCCGTTTCTGGACGAGGTCCTCCAAGGACTCCTGGTACTCACGGAGCTTGTTTCGGTAAGCGGCGAGGTCCTCGATCATCGCGTTGAAACTCTCGGCGACGAACTCGATCTCGTCGCGCGTCCGGCTGACGCGGATCGGCTCGAGGCGCCCTTCGCGCACCGAGGTGATTCCGTCGAGCAGGTACTGGAGCGGCCTGGCGAGCAGTCGGTTGGTGTACTTGGCGATGGCTCCGGCGATCAACGCCGAAAGCGCCACCATGGCGAGCGCTTTCGGCATGTTGAAGGCGCCGGCGTGGATGTCGAGCGCGATGATGACGAAGTTGACGTAGGCGAGGAGGACTGCAGTGAAGACACTGTACTTGCGAGCGATCGAGCCGCGCCTGCGCGAAACGAACACACTTCTCTTTCGCTGTGGATTCGGCTCCACCTCCTCATAATGAGGGATGTCGTGCGCCACTCCCATCCGGAGTTCGTCTTAGGAAGAAGCGCCGCATGACCGTAGTACCCACGAGACAGGGGAGGGGCAGACCCTCGGGCAGCGCCTGCCCGCCGTCAGGGCTGCCACACGAAATAAGATGGGTAGCCGCCGCCCCAGTTGTGCGCCAGCCAGAGCCGGTACTCGCGTTGCGCCGTGCGCGTCACTTCGCGGCGGGAGACCGGAGCGGTGTTGGAATAGATGAAGATGGCCGGGGCGCCGCTGTCGGCTCGGCCGATGCAGACGATCTCGTCACGGTAGTCTCCCAGCAGATCGGCTGTCAGGCGGCAATTTCCGCCGCTCCGCTGCGTGCCGGGGATCCCTCGCAGTTCGACGACCGTGCGCCCGTCGAAACGGCCGATCCTTCGGCCGTCGCCGCTCATCAGGTCGCGGACAGGGCCGCCGGTCCAGTTCACCGGCCGCCAGCCGCGGGGGAACGGGTTCAGCAGGATCTTGCCGTCGGCGGCGAACAGCACCAGGTCGCGGGCGAGGTGGCCGTCGCGGTTCGTCAGCATCTCGATGCCCGGAGAGTCCGCCCAGATGTCCGCCGCCCAGCCGGTGTGAGCGTGGACCCAGCGCGGGTCTTCCTCGGCGTTGAGCTTCCAGAGGATCTTGCCCGTGCCGGCATCCACGAGGTAGGCGCCGGCGTGCACGCGGCTCTCGACGGCGAAGAAGACCTGGCGGCCGGGCGAGCCGGGCAAGATGCGGGCCACGGTGACGATGTCGGGATGCATCTTGTAGATGGCCCAGCGCAGGGTCCCGTCGGGATTGAGCAGCATCGTCCCGTTGAAGACCTCGTCGCGGCCGTCGCCGTCCACGTCGGCCACAACGATCCGGTGCGCGCCGCTGCCGCTGGTCTCGGCGAAGCTCTCGTAGGTCCATAGATGCTTCAGGCCGGCGTCATAGGCGTCCAGCACCTCGTTCTCGTAGAGGCCCGTCTGGGTGACGATGGCTGGGCGGCGGCCGTCGAGAAAGGCCACGGACATGTGGATGCGGGTGGAGGACTTGGCGAAGTCGGAGACCATCGCCCGCCAAGGGGTCTTTCGCAGCACCTTGCCCGTCATGCCGTCGAGCACGGCCAGGAAAACGTCCTCGCCTTCCTGGAGCCGGGCGATGACCTCGGCCCTGCCGTCGCCGTCCAGGTCGAAGACATTCACCGGCACGTTGTTGGCATTGCCGAAGCAATGGTCGTGGCGCACCAGGGGCCGCCGCCACAACTGCCGGCCGTAGCTGGTGAAGGCTTCGAGCTCCACCGGGACGCCCGGGTCGCGGGACATCTCCCGGATGCCGTTGTCGAGCCGGAGCACCACGTCGAGCAGCCCGTCGCCGTCCAGATCGCCGAAGACCGGAACAATCCCGCCTTGGTCGACCGATGCCTCGTAGACCGCGACGAGGGTGGCCGGCTCGCCGCCCGGCTCGATCCCGGCCCATTCCGACGGCGGCCCTTCGGAGCCGTCCTCCAGGACCGGGCGCACGCGGTAGTAGATCCGGCGGCCCCGGGGCGGGTCCCGGTCAACGAAGTTGGTCGAACCGGCGACGGGCGCCTGGGTGACGCGGATGCCGGCGGCGTCGCGCCGGGGGGAACGGTAGACGTGGAAGCCGGCGCCCTTGGGATCGGAGGGAAGCAGTTGCCAGCCGAGGTAGACGGCCCCGCCGGGGGCATGGGCCGCCAGCACGCGGCGGACCTGGCGGCGGAAATGCGCGCTACCCTCCGGCTCGCGCACCAGCCGGAAGCCGATGTCCGGGTGCCGGATGCCCGGGGAGGCGCTGCCGAAGACGCCGCAGCGCAGATAGTACTCGCCCCGGGCCCAGGATCCCCCGGCCAGGCCCCGTTCACGGTCCACCGGATCCATGACGCGGTAGACGAAGCGCCGGGTGGCGGGGTCCGGGTACGAATCCACCATCTCCCAGACGTTGCCGGCCATGCCGTAGAGGCCCCAAGGGTTCGGCTCACCGGAGCGGGCCGGTTGCAGATAGCGGCGCCACTCAGTGAAGCTGCGGGCGCCGGCGGGGTCGTAGTTGGCCCGGCCCTCCGGACTCTCGTTTCCCCACGGGTACCGGGCATCGCTCCGGCCGGCCCGGGCGGCGTACTCGTACTCGGCGCCGGTCGGCAGCCGGTAGACGCGGCCTTCCTTCTCCGAGCGCCAGCGCAGGTATGCCTGCACGTCGTAGCGGTTGACGAAGATCACCGGGTTGTCCTCGAAGCCCTCCGGTATGCGTCCGTTCTCCCAGTGAAGCGGCGGCGCATGCCCGGTGGCGTCCACGAACTGCTGGTACTCGCGATTGGTCACCGGGCGGACCGCCATTTCGAAGCTGTCCACGCGGGTCTCGGGCCGGTCCGGCAGGGCGCCGCCCCGGATCAGAACGAACTCTTCGGCCGCGGCCGGGGCGGCCAGAAGCGAAGCGATCCCCAGCAGCAGGAATTCCGGTCTCATGATGGCGCACTCTACCACAACGGAGCCGGACCGGGGCCGGGCCGTGGAGCGGACGGCGCTTTCAAGGCTGATTTGCCGCCATTCGGGTCCGGATGGCGCTGATTCGCTGCACGGAAGTTGCTCGGTTCAAAGGGGATCTGCTAGCATGGCACACTGCGGAGGGCGCGTGGGTGAATTGTGCACCCGACTGCCCATCCGCGGGCTGGCTCACCATGCGGAAGACACCTCTCGGGCAGTCGCTCAGGATCATCGCCCGCGGCACGCTCAACTGGGTCCGCCAGCGGCCCATCGTGGTCTCCTTCGAGGTCACCGACTCCTGCACCTGCTGGTGTAAGCACTGCGACCACGGCGGGCCCAAGGATGATTCCCGGAACCTGAAACCCGAGGACTACCGCCGCTACATGGACGTGCTGCGGCCGTGCGTGGTGCAGATCTCCGGAGGGGAGCCGCTGTTGCGCCGCGACCTGGTGGAGATCGTCCGCAACATCAAGCAGCCGGATTCCCTGCCCTACACGATCCTGGTCTCGAGCTGGTCGCTGATGACCGAGGAGAAGTACGAAGCCCTCCACGAGGCCGGCGTGGACCAGTTCTCAGTGAGCCTCGACTTCCCCGACGAGCGCCACGACGCCTTCCGCGGCGTGCCCGGGCTCTACAAGCGCCTGGAACGGCTGATCCCGAAGCTCGCCAAGCTCGGCTACGACGACATCGTGCTGAACTCGTGCATCACCAGCGCCAACGTGGGCGAGATCGAGGCAATGGCCGCCAAGGCCCGCGAGTGGGGCGTCAACATCTGCTACAGCGCCTATTCGGCGCGGCGCACCGGCTGCCGCGACCTGTTCCCGAACACCCCGGACGAGTTGCGGCAGATCAACGCCGGCTTCGACTACGTCGAGGCCCAGCGGGACGATACGAACTGGATCGTCAACTCCACCTCCACGCTGGACGGGACGCGCCGCTACTTCGAGCGCGGCGGCGCCCCAGGCTGCTCGGCGGGCCTGCGGTTCCTGGTGGTGACGGCCGACGGGAAGCTCCAGCCGTGCTCGATGCAGTTCCGGCGGTACGAGCTCCACGAGCAGGCGAAGATGGTCCGTGAGTTCACCCGGACGAACACCTGCGACGAGTGCTACGTCTCGATCCGGTCATATTTGGACAAGAGCTTTCCACAGCTCCTCAAGGAAAACGTCGCCGGCTACTTCTCCTTCCAGACCGGGCCGCGGCGGCCGGCGGCCGGCGGCACCGCCGTTTCCTAAGGACGCCCGGACAAAGTTCTGCCGGGCAACCCTCCTTGGTTACGGGGTCTCCGCGGCGGCCGCCGGGGAGGCTTGCGGGCCTCGAGAGTCAGCGCGCGCGGGCTGTCGAGCCAGCGCATCTGCTCCGGGTCCCGGAACAGGGGGACGTGGATCTGCACCGGCTCGCCGCCGTTGCCTGCGCCGGAATGCGAGCGCGCCGTCTGGACGGGAAACACTGCGGCCGCCCGCTGCTTCCTCGCCGCGATCCGCCGTTCCATCTCCCGGATAGCCTTGGCGAGATGCGCCGGCTTGCGGATGCCGAAGACTTTGCCGTGCTGCGCCTTAGTCAAGCTCTCGATGGGGTCGGGCCAAGGGAAACGCCAAGAGAAATAGTCGAGGTGGAGGTAGAAAAAGAGCGGCTTGCGCACCCCGGTCCGCTCGATGCGGCGGGCGGGGAACTTATCGCTGTGGCGGGTATTCGGACCGATAAAGACGATGGCGTCCGGGGGATCGGCCGATGCGGCGGCACGGTTCACCAGCCCGGCAAGGAAGTCGATGCGGCCCTTCGGGTTCGCATACTGATCGATACCGATCGTTCCGAGTTCGAATTCCTCCATGGCTTCGAGCAGCCGCTGGAAACTCCGAGTGTCGAGCCGGGCGGTCTCGAAGATCGTTTCTTGCTTTTCCAGGCTCACAGCGTAGACGCCGGCCTCCTGGAAAGGCGTGTTCTCGAGTAACGAAAGCAGCAGGGTGGTCAGGAACGCCTGGTCGAAACGGGTGAGTTGGATGGAACGGGGAAACAGGGGCGCCACGTGCAGGATGACGGCGATGCGGTAGGGCCGCTGCCGCCGGCGGGCGGGTTCTTCCCATTCCAAGACGATCGGGGCGACGGCGCCGGAATCGAGCGACCCGTTGACCCGGCGCCGCCCAGCCTTGAGTTTCAAGGCGAAGGTCCAGTCCTTGCGGCACGTCCGGCCCCGGGGACCCACCATGACCCACTCGACGCGGTAGCGCCCCCCGCCGACGAAGAACCCCCCGCTGAAGCGGCCCGAGTGATCGCCGGTCCGCTTGCCGGGCGGCACCCGGAACTCATCCCAAAAGAGGGCCGGTTCCCCGTCCTCGGGGGTCACCCGGAATGCAACCCGCAGGGGGAAGCCCTCCTCGGGGAACTGCCGGAGGGGGAAGCGGACCCGGTAACCGGTCTGCCAGCGGAATGCGAAGTTCAGCCACGGATCGACCGGCTCCACCTTGCATCTGAGGCCGCTCCCGGCCGGGACGGCGAGGTATTCTTCAATGCGCCGCCGGAGTTTATCGGCCCCCGGGCGAGCGGGGTCGATCAGCTCCTGGCCATGAACGGGGAATTGTCCGGCGGCGAGACCCACGACCGCGAACAGGAGCAGGTGCCGCCGAACCCGCGGGACCGGGGGCAGAACCCGGCGAGCGGTGAACGGCTGTACGTTGAAGATCACGGAACGCCCAATCGCGGAAATCAGCCGCCGATGGCGTACATCGGCCGCGGCGGCGGCACGAACCGCGCCGTATTGATCTCGTGGCCTTCCCACTTCGCCCGGACCGTGGAGCGGATGACGCCGATGATCTCCTCGTCCGAGGCGCCGCTCCTCAGCAGGCCCTTCACGTCGGTCTCCTCCAGGGCGAACAGACAGTAGCGGAGCTTCCCGTCGGCGGTGAGCCGGATGCGGTTGCAGTTCCGGCAGAAGGGATCGCTCACCGAGCGGATGAAGCCGACCCGGCCGATGCCGTCAGCGAAGACATATTCGGCGGCGGGCCGCAGCGGATCACCGTCTTCAGCCGGCCGGAGCGGACCGATCTCCCTTGAGAGGCGCTCGAGGATCTCCCCGGCGAACAGCACCTTGTCCCGCTGCCAGAGGCCCTGGGCGTCCAGGGGCATGAACTCGATGTAGCGGATCTCCAGCCCCTTCTCCCGGCCGAAGCGGGCCAGGGGCACGAGGTCCGGCTCGACCAGATCCTTCACCGCCACGACATTGATCTTGATGGGCGAGTACCCGAGGCGGCGGCAGGCCTCGACACCGGCCAGCACGCGATCCAGCTCGTCGCGGCGGGTGATCTGCCGGAACCGCTCGCGGTCCAGCGTGTCCAAGTGAATGTTGATCCGGCGGAGTCCGGCCTGGTACAGAGGCTCGGCCAGGTCTTCCAGGAGAATCCCGTTGGTGGTCAGCGAGAGGTCCTCGATCTCGTTGATGGCCGAAAGGATGCGAATGAGTTCCGGAAGCCCCTTGCGGACCAGCGGCTCGCCCCCGGTGACCCGGACCTTCCGGATCCCCAGCCGGACACTGATGCGGACGAAACGTTCGATCTCTTCGAACGAGAGGATCTCACCGCGGGGTACGAACTCCACCGGGTGCTCGGGCATGCAGTAGAAGCACCGGATGTTACACCGGTCGGTGACGCTGACGCGCAGATTATCGTGCGAGCGCCCAAACGTGTCGAGGAGCGGTCCGTCCTGGGCCATGGCCGCCTACTTCCTCGTCGTGACGGCCAGCATGCGCTCGAGTGGCACGAGCGCCCGCTTCATGATCTCCTCGGGAAGTTCCACTCGCGGCTCGAGCTTTTCCAGGCAATCGCGCAGCTTCTCGAGCGAGTTCTTCTTCATATATGGGCATTCGCTGCAGTTGCACTGTTCGTTTTGAACGAAGTGGAACTTCTTGTCCGGGGCCAGGCGCTGGAGGGAGAAGTTCACCCCGCTTTCGGTGACGATGATGAACTCCTTGCCCGGATGCTCCACGCACCAGCGGATGATCGCCGAGGTGGAGCCGATGAAGTCGGCCTGCCGCAGCGTCTCCTGCGGGCTCTCCGGATGCGCGGCCACGAGGGCGTTCGGGAACCGCTCTTTGGCGGCTGCGAGGCGCCGGGCGGAGAAGGTGGCGTGAACCACGCAGGAACCCTGCCAGATTTTCAGGTTGTCGCGGCCGGTCTTGTGCTTGACGTAGAGGCCGAGGTTGCGGTCCGGCACGAAGAGGATCGTCTTCTCCGGTGGAATGGAATTGACCACGTCCACGGCGTTGCGCGACGTGCAGAGGATGTCGCTCTCGGCCTTCACTTCGGCCGAGGTGTTGATGTAGCTGACGATCACGTGGTCCGGGTGACGGCGGCGGTAGGCCCGCAGATGCTCCGCCGGGCAGCAGTCCACCAGGCTGCAGCCGGCCTCCGGGTCGGGTACGACGACGATCCGCTCCGGATTCAGGATCTTGGCCGTCTCGGCCATGAACCAGACCCCGCAAAAGGCGATCACTTCGCCTTCGAACTGGCGGGCCTTGCGTGCCAACTCCAGGCTGTCGCCGACGACGTCGGCCAACTCCTGGATCTCCGGCTCCTGGTAGTGGTGCGCCAACAAGATCGCATTGCGCCGGCGTTTGAGGTCGAGGATTTCCTCGGTAATGGATTTCGTGGCCAGCATCGGAGCAAGCCCCCTTTTCTTTGATTCTATCAGGCCATGCAGGGGGCTGACGTCACCGGAACCGGAAGGGCGCCCGCGAGAGCCGCGGCGGCGCGTGTCAGGCGGACCGGGCGCGGCTCGGGCCTAGTCCATCTCCGGCTCGGGGGCGGGCGGCGCCGGGGGCTGGGGCGGAACCCGCGGAGCCGGCGGCTGTGCACCCCGGGGCCTCCGGTACCGGGGCCTGTTCCACCGGCGCTCTCTCATCCGGTGAACCTTCTTCTGAAGCTCGCGCCACTGGTCGAGGGTGAGCACCTGGCGCAGTTCGAGGCTCATTTCGGCCAGCGCCCGGGTCATCTCGCCGCGCTGCTTTACCAGCTCGTCGATCACCTGCTCGGCCTGGGCCGGGTCGATGGTTTCCATCTCGTAGAGGTCCCGCAGCCGAGCTTCGGCCTTCTCCACCGCCGCCCGCAAATCGATCATGCGGTCCCGGTACTTGCGTTGGACTTCACGAACCTTCTCGCGCTGCTGGTCCGACAAGTGGATGTCCCGGGCGATCCGGCTCTCCCACCAGGGGAAGTAGACCCGCGGCATCTGCGCCCTGGCGCCGCCGCAAACCAGCAGCAGAATCGCAATCGTCATACGCATCTCGCTCACCTCAAATTGTTGTCGAAGAGCCCGTAGATCGGCTCGGCCGCCATCGGTTCAGGGCTCTCGACCAAGGAATAGATCTCCGTGTACAGGCCGCCGTCGTTAGCCGCCCGCGTAGGCTGCGGCTCGGGGACGGGCCGGGACAACACCAGCGCCAGCACCACCACGCCGACGGCGGCCAGGGCGGGGGCGAGCCGCGATGGGAATCCGCTGCGAGAACGGCCCAGCACGCGGTCCCGGATCGCTTCGCGCTGCCGCGCCAGCAGATCTACCGGCACTTCCGGCCGGCTCTCGAGCAACTCCTTCCGGCGGACCGCCAGCCGGTCCCAACGGGCGCGGCACCCCTCGCACTCAGCCAGGTGCCCGCTCTGCGGCTCCACGCCGTAGAGCATGCGGATCAGGTCGTCGTCAGTCAAATGCGTTCTCATGGCTTTCCCCCACTTCCCGCCGGCGAGGGCTTCTCATGGCGGAAATAGAGATCCCGGAGCAAGACCCGTAGGCGGGCCACCGCCCGGGCCATGTGGGCCTTTACTGTGCCCACTTCGAGCCCGAGGATCTCCGCGATCTCATCCAGGCGCCGGTCCTCGTAATGTTTCAGCATGAAGACGGCCCGCTGTTTGGGCGAGAGCTGCTCGAGCGCCTCGGCCAGCCGGGCGCCGATCTCCCGGGCGAAGACGCGGTCCTCGGCCGAGGGATTCCCCGCCGGCGTCATCACCAGCAGCAGCTCCTCGTCCTGCTGCCGGGGACGCCGCCGCCAGAACTTCCAGGAGCGGGACCGCAGCCGGTCCAGGCAAGTGTTCACGGCAATCCGCGTCAGCCACTTGCCCGGATCATCCAGCTCGATCGGCCGCTGGAGCGCCTTGTACGCCTTCAGGAACGTGTCCTGGGTGGCCGTGTCAGCTTCATCCCGGTCCTGAAGCATGCGGTAGCACAGCAGGAAAATCCGGCGTTGCTCGGAGGCCATCCAGCGATCGAAATCGGCCGCCGGCAGGCTTCTCTCCACCGGGACCTCGAGCGGGCTCGCCATCACGCCCATCATGGCACCGTTCTGTAACTGATGACGAGGTTCGAGAATCCAGGGATTACAGCGGTCTCCGCCTCACTCCGGGTCCCGCGTGAGCACGCGCGTCTCGCCGGGTTTCATGTGCAGCCGGAGGATCTTGCCGCTGAAGGGCGAGACCAGGCTGCAGACGCCGCCCTTCTCCGCCGTGACCTCGACGCGCACCACGCGCCCGCCCTGGCGTTCGGCCGAAACCAGGAACGCCCCCTGGGCGCGCAGGGTCGTAAATGCCACGTCCTCCCAGGAAGCGGGAATCGCCGGGAAGACTTCAATGATACCCGTATGGCTCTGCAGCAGCATTTCCTGGGTGGCCGCGGCGGCGGCGAAGTTGCCTTCCAGGGTGAACGGCCGGTAGGTGAACTTCGAGTAGCCCTTGCCGGACTGGTCCCCGTTACAGTGAAAGCTGTTGCGGAGCGTGAAGGCGGTGGAGAAGATCTCGAGCATCCGCTCGGCGGTGGCCCCGTCACGGGCCCGGGCGGCGAGAGCGGCGCGCCAGGAGAAGCTGTAACCGGTCCAATGAGCGGTGCCGAGGCGGTTCAGGTGGTCGAGGGAGGCCCGGATGATGCGCTGGGCCTCGGCCCCCTGGCTCCAGTCGATCAGCCCCAGCGGGTGGATCGCCATCAAGTGGGAGAAGTGCCGGTGGGACTCTTCGAGCGGGTACCCGGCGGCCACCAGCAGGCCCTGCTCCGGGTCCACCGCGAACTCCGGCAGCTCGGAAAGCACCTCACGCCACCGCCGGGCCTCTTCCATCAGGTCCAGTTCGTCGGCCAGCTCGGCGGCGGCCTGGAAGAGCCACCGGGTGAGCGCCAGGTCGTAGTTGGTCACCGTGTCGAACCAGGCCTCGGGGCGGTTGTCGTTGATCTCCGGAGAGGAGCTGATAGGGAAGCGCCGGCGGCCGTCCGGGCCTTTCTCCGAGGTGAAGGCCTCGAGGAAGATGCAGGCGTCCTTCAGATAAGGATAGGCGCGCTCGGCCAGAAACTTGCGGTCGCCGCTGAACTTCCAATGCAGGTAGAAGTGGTGGGCCAGCCAGGCCGCCGTAGTCGCCGAGTGGGTGTACTGGCGCCAGCCGCCGATCTGGCGTCCCTTGAGGTCCGCCGTCATCGGGACATTCAGGCCCGGGAGCCGGAAGAAGCGCTTGGTCCAGTAGAAGCCCTCGTCCCGCGTCTCCCACAGCCAATCGAGAAACGCCAGTTCCTCTTCGAGATGATTGCCGCTGTAGGCGGGCCAGTAGCTCAGCTCGGTGTTGAGGTCGTGGTGGTAGTCGCCCTTCCACGGCGGCAGCTTCCCGTTGTCCGCCGTCCAGACGCCCTGCAGGTTGACGGGCGGAGCCCCGCGGCGGCTGGCCGAGCCGAACTTGTACTGGTCCAGGAACCACTGGCGCTCGACGACGGCGTTGGGGATGCGGATCGACGAGGCCCGCCAGTAACGGTCCCACCAGGCCGCGTGAGACGCTTGCAGCGCCGGATAGCCTTCCCGCAAAGCCGCCCTCACCCGCCGCCGCGCCAGCGCCAGGACGTTCGAGCGCTCGAAGCTGGAGGCGATGGACCATACTCCGAACCAGGCGTCCTCTTCCTGCTTCCAGGCCACGTAGACCGCGTACCGGAAGCCCTCGGCCCCCTCCTGGACATAGGCGCTCCAGTCCGGGCCGGACATCTGCTCCGGAGCCGGGTAGCCGAGCTGACGCAGGTCGCCCGCGCCGATGCCTCCGGAAGCGGCCTCCTTCACCTGGCCGGCGAACGGCGGCGCCGCCAGCCGCAGGTGGATCTTTTCCGTGCCCCGGATGCGGATCACGCCCACCGGCTCCACCGCGTGGACGAACACCTCCGCCGTCACTCCGCCGGCCAGCCGCACCGTGGCCGCCGCGCGCCGCAGATCTAGGCGGGCGGACTCGAACTTCGCATCGTCCCCGAAGCTCAGCTCGATCCTTCCCGCCGGGATCTTCGTCGGGGCCGGCCGGTGGTACGGCTCTTCGTAGAGCCGGATCAGGTCCTTCACCCGGCCCGCCCGGCGCCATTCGAGCATCCGCTGGAAGTTGTAATCATCGGCGTACTCGTCCGAGTAGAACTCCGGCACCTTGCGCAGATCCCACAGGTCGCCCCGGTCGAGCGAGATCTTCAGCGGCTTGCCGTCGCCCCACACCAGGGCCCCGAGCATCCCGTTGCCGAGCGGCATCGCCTCGTCCCAGACCGTGGCGGGCGTCTTGTAGAAAAGGCCGTGCTCCGGGGCGGGCAGGTTCACCGGAATGGATTGCGCCGGCAGCAGCGCTGCGGCGGTCAGAGACAGAAGAAGTGCGACAGCGGCGTTTCGCATGTACCTATTCTGCCGCAACGGAGCCGGATTCAGACCGGAGGGTCCCGCTTAACCTTCTGCGGCCGCCCCGCCCACCAGGAAGTCGAAGTCGCAACCCTCGTCGGCCTGGGTGACGTGATCCAGGAAGAGCTTCCCGTAGCCGCGGCTGTAGTGGGGCGGCGGGGGCGTGAAGCGCGACAGGCGGCGCTCGATCTCATCGCCGGGGACGAGCAGCTCCAGTTTCCGGTTCGGCACACCGAGCAGGATCTCGTCGCCGGTCTCGACGATGGCCAGCGGCCCGCCGACGGCCGACTCCGGCGCCACGTGCAGGACCACCGTCCCGAAGCTGGTGCCGCTCATCCGGGCGTCGGAGATGCGCACCACGTCGGTCACCTCCTGCGCCAGCAGCGCCTTGGGCATCGGCATGTGGCCCCACTCGGGGAAGCCCGGGGCGCCCTTCGGCCCGCAGTTCTTCATCACCAGGACGGAGTCCTTGGTCACCGGCAGGTCCTCGCGCTCCACCATCTGCTTCATCTGCTCGTAGTTGTCGAAGACGAAGGCCGGGCCGCGGTGGGTGAGCAGGTGCGGAGAGGCGGCGGTCTGCTTGATCACCGCGCCGCGGGGGCAGAGGTTCCCCCGCAGGATGGCCGTTCCGCCCTCCGGATGGAGCGGCTGGCCGAACGGGCGGATGACGTCGCGGTTGTGGCATTCGGCGGCCTCGACGTTCTCCCGCACCGTGCGCCCGTTCACCGTGAGGCAATCGCCGTGGAGCAGCGGCAGGATCTCGCGCATCAGCGCCGGCACGCCCCCGGCATGGAAGAAGTCCTCCATCAGGTGCTCGCCGGAGGGTTTGATGTTCGCCAGGTAAGGGGTGCGGCGGGAGATGCGGTCGAACAGCTCCAGCTCCAGCCGGATGCCCAGGCGGCCGGCCATGGCCACGAGGTGGACGACGGCGTTGGTGGAGCCGCCCAGGGCCATCGAAACGGTGATGGCGTTCTCGAAGGCCTCCCGCGTCATGATGCGCGAGGGGCGCAGATCTTCGTAAACGAGTTCCACGGCGCGCTTGCCGCTCAGCTCGGCGATGGCCAGCCGCCGGGAATCCGGAGCGGGGATGCTGGCGCAGCCGGGAAGCGTCATGCCCAGGGCTTCGGCCAGGCTGGTCATCGTCGAGGCGGTGCCCATCACCATGCAGTGGCCCGCCGAGCGCGCCACCGCCCCCTCGATCTCGCACCACTCTTCCTCGGTGATGCGTCCCATGCGGTACTCGTCGTAGAGCTTGCGGCCGTCGGTGCCCGAGCCGAGCTTGCGGTTCCTCCAGACGGCGTTCAACTGCGGGCCGCCGGGGACGACGATGGCCGGCAAGTCCGCGCTGGCCGCCCCCATCAACTGCGCCGGGGTGGTCTTGTCGCAGCCGCAGAGCAGCACCACGGCGTCCAGCGGGTTGGCCCGGATCGACTCCTCGACGTCCATCGCCATCAGGTTGCGCAGCAGCATCGAAGTGGGCTTCAGGAAGGGCTCGCCGAGGGAGATGGTTGGGAACTCGAGCGGCAGCCCGCCCGCCTTCCAGACGCCGCGCTTCACCGCCTCGGCGACCTCGCGCAGGTGCCGGTTGCAGTGGTTCAGCTCGCTCCAGGAGTTGCAGACGCCGATCACCGGGCGGCGCTCTTCGAAGATGTCGCGGTTGAAGCCCTCAGAGCGCAGGTAGGCGCGCCGGGCGAAAGCGTAGTATTCGTTCTCATAGAACCACGCGTCCGAGCGCAGTTTCCGTTTCTCGTCCTTGGCCATGAGGTTCCATTAAAGCGAATCGGGCCGACGCCTCGCCTGGATCGGGCGCCGAAGCGCCGCGTGGCGCCAATGGACGGAAGAGGCCCGCGGCCGAACAATGCGCGCAGCCGCGGGCCGTGGATGGATGCCTAGAAGGCGATACGGGCGCCGAGCTGGATGGTCCGCGGAGCGGTGGCCCCGCTGATGGAACCATAAGCCGGCGATCCCATGACACTATTCGGCCGGTTGAAGTCCGGGTGATTGAACGCATTGAAGAAGTCCCCGCGGACCTGGACATACTTGCCCTCGCCGAACGGGAAGTTCTTGCTGATGGAAAGATCCAGGCTCACCCGGCCATCGGCCCGAATGAGCCCCCGGCCGGCGTTACCGAAGGTGTAGGGCGGCGGCGCTTCGAACGCCTCGGTGTCGAACCACCGGTCCACCGAACGCTGGCTGGTGGGCAGATTCGGGTTGCGCAGCACATTGGCGCGGAGGGCGCCGGCCGAAAACGCTTCCGTCGTGTTGGTCTGCATGGTGACGGTGAACGGGCCGCCGCTCTGCATCACGACGATGGAGCCGAGGTTCCATCCGCCAAGGATCGTCGCGGCCAGGCCCTGATTCAACCAGCGCCGGCCTTTGCCCCATGGCAGGTCGTAGGTAGAGCTGAAGGTGAAGCGGTGGATGATATCCAACGCGTCCGGGCCGCGATCCAGCCGGCGGTTGTAGACGTCCTGCCAGATCTGGTTGTTGCCGAGTTCGCTGCTCGTCGTATTGCTGGCGTCGCCGATCGAGCGCGCCCAGGTATAGCCGGTCAGGAACGTCAGCCCGTGACTCAGCCGCTTCTCCACCCGGATCGATCCCGCATGGTAGTTGTTCGACCCGAGGGTCGCCGACAGCACCCTCACATTCAGGAACTGCGGATAGGGGCGCAGCCACTGGTTGGCGTCCGGCCCCATGAGCTCCGGCCGGATCTGATTGATCTGCATACTCCCAACCGGCAGTTTCCGGCTCAGGTTCGCAGTGTAGGTGATGTCCAGGACCATGTTGCCCGGCAGCTCCCGCTGGACGGTCAGATTCATTTGCGAAGCATACCCGGTGCGCCGGTTCATCTCGTAGAAAGAGACTTGTGTATTGGGTTTCTTCCCGAAGGGAACCGCCCCGAACGAGTCATTGAGCGGCGGCTTTTCCACCTCGACCGTCGGGCCGTTTTGCAGTAGAAACGCAGGCGTGATTCCGGCGTCGGGAGAAGAGGCCGCAGCGGACTTCTCGAAGCCGAGGGTAGCGGCGTTGGCCGAAGTCGAAGGCCCTTCGTAAAAGAGCCCATAACCACCGCGGATGACCCACTTGTCCGAACCACGAGGCCGCCAGGCGAAGCCGAAGCGCGGGCCAAAGTTGTTCCAGTCGGTGTAATAAGGCGACTTCGGCCAGCCGTTCAAACCGGCGAACTTGACCACACCGGGGGTCCCGCTCACCGGGTTGATCTGGTAACGGTCAAAACTGTTCGAACGGCCGTTCTTGTCCGTTACCGGCGTGTCCGTCTCCCAACGCAAGCCGAGGTTCAGCGTCAGGTTCGGCGTGATCTTCCAGTCGTCCTGGACGTACCAAGCAAGGTAGTAGCTGTAGCGCTCCAATTTCTCGGTCTCCCGGAGCGAAAAGGCGTTGACCCAGCCGGTCATGAAGGACGCGAAGGGATGGCCGCCTTTCTTGGTCGCCGGGTGCCTCGTGCCGGTGGCGCTGAAGTTGTACTGGCCGCTGATGATCGGGCGGTTTACATCGACGTTGATGCCCTTGCGGATCTCGCCGCCGAACTTGAACACGTGCTTGCCCTTCACCCAGGTCCAGCTATTGGTGACCTGGTGCTGCTGGATCGGCATCTGCTTGCGCTCGCTGCTTCGCCCGAGGTTGGCCATCGACGTCCCGCGAATGGCCGGGAAAGCGTCATTGGAGACGTTCGGCAGTCCGATCTCGTCCACCGCGTTACTGCCCAGGCCCGCGCTCGTGGCATACCAGGTCCGATTGCTGAAAGCGTAGCCGACGTCCATCACCAGGTTCGGCGAGATCGTGTGGGTATCCTTGAACAAGTAAGAGGACTCCCAGCGCGTCGGCGAGAAAGGCCATTGCGGGTCGCCGACGCCTTCGAGTGGATAGTTCGTGGTCCACGAGTACGGGTCGCGGTTGTAGACGAACCGGAAGAAGAAGCGATTAGCGTCCGAGAAGATGTGATCGATACGGGAGGTGACATTGTCACGAGTGAACTTCCGAGCCCGGTTGGCGGCGAAGTTCTGAGCACCGGTGATCTGCTTCGGCGGCCGGTTCGGCTCCGGCCAATACTTCGTCAAAGCACTGGCCACGGGATCGATCTTGTCGGGAGGGATGACGTTGCCCGGGAATGGGATGCGCTCCTTACCCTGGGTGCTGAACGGGTCGTAGATGATGATGAGGTTGCCTTTCTTGTCGTACGTCTCACTGAAATCTCCGGCCCGCTGCCGAGCCGTCGGCACCGTCAGGATCTGCGTGTTGCCGTCGGACTTACGTGTCCCTTCGTAGCCGACGAAGAAGTGGGTCTTGTTCTTGATGATCGGGCCGCCGAGAGTGCCGCCGAACAGGTTGTACCGGAGCGGGGCCTTGACCTTCTTGCCGTCTTTGACTGGAGCGAAGAACCCGGCGGCGTCCAGCTTGTCATTGCGGAAGTACTCGAAAGCACTTCCGTGGAAATTGTTCGTGCCGGATTTCGTCGTGCTGATCAGCACGCCGCTGGCCGAGCCTCCGTACTCAGCCGGGTAGCTGTTCTGGAGCACACGAAACTCTTTGATCACCTCCACCGGCGGATCGATATCCACTTGCAACGACGCCATGCGGATGTTCTGGATGTTGCCGCCGTCGAGCATATACGTGCTCTTGTAGGCGCGGCCGCCGGCCACGGCGAATCGCGGCTTGGCATCACCGGAATAATTGACGAACACGACGTTGGAAGACAAGCGCACGAGTTCGAGAGCACGCCGGTTGGCCAACGGCATGTCCTCGACGGTGCGCTGGTCGATGAACTGGTCAACGGTCGAATCCGAGGTCTTCAGCAGCGGCGCTTCACCCGTGACGGTCACGGTTTCGATGACCGCGCCGACCTCCATCTCGATGTTCAATTCCATCACCTGGGAGGTTTCCACTACGATGCCCGCGCGCTCGTACTTCTTGAATCCTTCTGAAGAAGCGACGATCGTGTACCTTCCAGGCTGGAGGAACGGGAGAATGTAGCGGCCCACCTCGTTCGTCTGGGCTTTCGTCTGCACGCCCGTGTCCTCGTTGATGGCAACGACTTCCACTCCGGGGATCACCGCCCCGTCAGGGTCGGTGACGGTCCCGACGATGCGCCCCTGAGCAGTTTGGGCCACCGCCACGACCGGCAGCAGCGCCATCAGGCACAGGGCCGAAACTATGCAAGTCATGCGAGACACGATACTAACCTCCCTTGGACCCGGCCCTTTCGGCAGCCGGCCGGGCCCATTTCAGATGAACTGGTGCGATGTTATCGCCGGGCGGCCGGAGTGTCAAGTGGAAAACGATTTCTGTCAACGCCAAATAGAAATGTCCGGTTGTCTGCCAAGTAGGAATGTCCGGTTGTCAGGGCGTGGGCTGGTCGGGGGTTGCAGGATGGAGTTCTCCGCACCGGGTCGCGCCGGCGGCGGATGCCCGGCGCCGAAGCGAGTGCCTGGCCCCGAAGAGAATGAGCTGCGGCCGACGGGCGCTTCACTTCCCGTAGATCGCCCGGCCGACGCGGCGCATCCATGCCATCTCCTCTTCGGAGAGCGGACCGCGATCGAGCGCGTCCAAGGCGTGTTCGGTCTGTTCGAGATCCGCGGTCCCCGTCATGCAGACGTCCACCGCCGGATTGGACAGCACGAAGCGGTAGCAGTCGCCCGCCGTGGGCGTGCGCTCGTCCTTGGGAATGCGCCGGTGCCCGAGCAGTTGCCGCCAGGAGGTGGCCGTGTAGGCGACGATCCCCGGCGGGTTCCCGGGCAGGTGGGGAAAGATGTCCCGCTCGGCTCCGGTATGCACCGCGTTGTAGCGGATGTGAAGGATGTCGTAGGCGGGATCGCGGGCCAGGCGCGCCGCCAGCGGGCGCTTGTGCGTCGAGACGGCGAGAAAGCGGATCAGCCCCCGGTGCTTCAGCTCCTCCACCGCGTCCAGGATCCGCGGCGGAACCGGGCGGCTCCACATGCCGAGCAGCAGTACGTCCGCGTAGTCGAATCCCAGCCGCCGCAGGGCGCGCTCGACGCTCCGCCGCACCATCCAGCCCGCCGGCGCATAGGACTGGACCACCAGTACGAACCGCTCTCGATGCCGGGCCAGGTTCCGCAGCCCCTCGGCGAAACCCTTCTTCCGGAGGCTGCCCCAGTAGAAGTAGTTCGCCCCGCGCTCGAAAGCGCGCTCGAGCGCCGCCGCCGGCATGCCGTAGCTGGAGCTCATGCCGAGCCGCCCCACCGTGAGCCCGGTGCGGCCGAGCGTCGTGGTTCGCCAATCCGCGGCCATGGCCGCCACCATTGTCTCAAACCGCCCGCCGCGAGTGGACTTGGGTCAGCAGGTGACGCGCCGGGACCTCGACAGCGGCCTCTTTGGCGGTGAGAAGATGCTGTCCGAAAAGCGGCAGGTTCGTCAAGAAGAGAGGAAAAAGACGGACGATCCGTCAGGTCGAGATGCGGTTCCGGCCGGGTTGTTGAGGGGCGCTCCCCGGTATCCGAATCGAACTGTTCAGGTTGACGCCTGTTCAGACGCGGCCGGGCCCCCGGTGGTGAGGGGCAAACTCGGACTTGCCGGGCTCCCGGCGCGCCGATCAGTGGACGATTCCCCGGCCACGAGGCTCCGCGCGGCGGCTCGAGACCCCATGTTACAGTAAGAAGTTAAGAATGATTCGCAGGATCACGGCTCGGGCGGCGGCCATTGTACTGTTGCTGCTCGTGTGCGTGGACCTGGGCATTCCTTCACTGTGCCGAGCGGAATCGGTTCCAGCGGCTCCGCCGGAAACAGCGGCCTGGAAAGCGGTTCCTGATGGAGCGCAGAAAGCGCCTGCTGCTCCCCCTGCCGGCGAAGAGGATTGTTTCTGCTGCTGTCCGCACATCCAGCCGGCGTCTCTGGTCTCGGTCGTGTCAGCTTTCGCCCCGCTGCCGGCAGAACTGCCCTTGGAAACCGAATCCGTCGGCCTGTTGCTCCCCCACACGATTTTCCACCCCCCACAACAGTAGTTCTTCGCTGGCAGTCCGCTTTGCGTCCGGCGGAAGCCGGGCCGGTGACGGCTCTCTCAAATAGCGTCCCAGGAGAAAAGGTAGTCCATGCGAAATCGACTCAGGTGTGCCATAAGGGGCAGCATATTGATGTTGGCGCTCTGCCTCATCCGCGCCTCCGGGGCGGATCTGCCCCGGTTGCTGAGCCTTGATCAGGCAATCCGGTTGGCCATCGAGCGCAACCCTCTGATTCAGGCGGCGAGGAGCGAGATCCTCATTTCCGAAGGCGATCTGGTGGCGGCCAGCAAGCGTCTGAACCCGGCTTTCACACTGGAGAGTGAAAACTATCCGTATTTTCAAACCAACCCCGGTCCGTTCTTCAGCAACCAGGAGATTACCGCGCGGGTGGATTACGAGATTCAGACCCGCGGCCGGCGGAAGCTCCGCACGGAGGTTGCCCGGCGGGCGGTGGAGATGCAGAAGTCGCTCTATGACGACCGTCTCCGGCAACTTCGGCTCGAAGTGCAGCGCGCCTACTACCAAGTGGTGCTGGCCCGGTCCAATCTGAACGTCGCCAAGACGGTGCTGGAGCAGACAGACAGGGTGATCGAGCTGAACCGCGTTCGCTACGAACAGGGCGCCATTTCCGAGCTCGAGCTGACGCGGGTGGAAGTGGAGCGCCTTCGGTTCGTCGATGATGTCTTCCAATCGGAGCTGGCCCTGCGTAATGCCAAAGCCGCCCTGCTCGCGCTGCTGAACGCTGACGACCTTGGCGCGGACTTCGACGTGGTCGGCGAACTGCCTGTCTCGGACCCGGCCAAGGAAACCGGCGTGCCGTGGGGCGCGAGCCTGGGCGAACTACGGCGCATCGCCTTCCAGAACCGCGCCGATCTCCGGGCGGCCATCGAGCAGGAGCGCCGGGCCGACACCGAGACGCGCCTCCAGCGGGCCATCCGATCACCGAACGTCACCGTGGGAGCGGGCTACAAGCGCAACGGACCGGTCAACAGCTTGATCTTCGGCGTCACCGTACCGCTACGGGTCTTCAACCGGAACCAGGGGGGGATCCTGAGGGCCGACGCTGAACGGCGCCGGGCGGCCAGCCTCGCCGCGGCGGTGCGCAAGCAGATCGAACTGGAGCTGCAAAAGGCATGGAACGCAGTCGAGATCAACCGCAAGCGCGTCGAGTACATCGAGAAACAGCAGCTTCGCAAAGCCGAGGAGGCCAGCACGGTCACGCTGGCGGCATACCGCCTGGGGGGTGCGCCGCTGATGGACTTGCTTGATGCGCAGCGGCGGTACCGGGAGACCGTGCGGATTTACAACCAGGCGCTCTACGACGAGCGGGTCAGTCTCTACGAACTAGCCGGCGTTCTTGGAATCGGAACAGGAGATCGATAGATGTCAGAAGCACAAGTTTCTCGCGCCAGGAAGTCCCGGTCCGGCATCACCTTCGCGGCGCTAACGATCGCGGTGGCCGCCGGCATGGGCCTGGGCGCTTTTCTTTACTCCTCGCTGTGGCAGCCGGAACAGTCTGAAGCCACCGCGCCAGAGGGACCAGCGGAAAACAGCGCCGGAGGCGACGGGCTGGTCACCCTGGCCGAATCCCTGCAGGAAAGCGGGCAAATCGAGGTCGAAGAAGTGAAGCACCAGGATATGCAGACGGTTCTGTCTGTCACCGGCGTCGTGTCCGCGGACCAGACGCGCGTCGCCCACATCCGGCCGCTTGCACGCGGCGTGGTGGAGAAGGTCCGCGTCCGCCTCGGCGACCACGTGGAAGCCGGCGACCCCCTCATCGAGTATGACAACGTCGAACTCGGCATGCTGATCGGCGAGTACCTGAGCGCCGTCGCCGAACTCGACCGGGCTCGAACCGACCTGGAAGTCAAGCGCACCATCCTCGCCCGCAGCGAAGCGATGCTCAAAGTGGGGGCCACTGCCCGCACGACCCATGACATCCGGGCGGCGGAATACCGGGATGCCGAAGCCCGCGTCGCCGCCGCCCGCGCCGTCGTCGCCAAGATCGAGGAACAAATCCATCGTTTCGGGGTCACCGACGAAGAGCTCGGGAAACTGCGCAGCCAGGAGCGGGACGCAGTCCATCGCACGCGTTCCCACAACATCCTCCGGGCGCCGTTCTCCGGAGTGGTGACTTACTACGACGTGGCCGAAGGGGAAGTCGTCTCCACTACGGACCGGCTGCTGACAATTACCGACATCTCCACCGTGTGGGTCCTGGCGGATGTCTACGAGCAGGACCTCGCCTACGTGAGTGTTGGCAAGACCGTGACCATCAAAGTCGCCTCGTATCCCACGGAATCCTTCCGCGGCCGGGTTACTTACATTAGCGATGTGATCGAGCCCAGCACCCGCACGGCCAAGGTCCGGTGTGTCGTGGCGAATCCGGGCAACCGATTGAAACTGGAAATGTTCGCCACCGTGCACATCCCGACTGGCCGGAAGCGCAATGTACTGGCAGTGCCCGCTTCGGCCATCCAGCGCATCAGCGGACGGCCGGCGGTCTTCGTTCAGGTCTCCCCGACACAGTTCCGCAAACGAGAGATCGAAACCGGCGCCGAAGCCGGCAGGTGGGTCGAGGTGCTTTCCGGGTTGCGGCCGGGTGACCGCGTCGTCACCCAGGGCAGTTTCTACCTGAAGTCCGCCCTACTGCGCGAACTGATCGGTGGGGAGGAGTAGCGCCCATGCATCACCTGGTGGAAATCTCGCTCCGTTACAAGTTCCTGGTCATCGTCCTCACCTTGCTGGTGATCGGCTTCGGCATCAACTCGATGTTGAAGCTACCGATCGACGCGGTTCCCGACGTCACCCCGAACCAAGTGCAGGTACTCACTCGTGCCCCGGCCCTCGGCCCGCTGGAGGTCGAGCAGTTCATCACCTTCCCGGTGGAGACCGCCATGAGCGGACTGCCGGGCATCACCAAGATCCGCTCGGTTTCACGTTTTGGTCTTTCGGCGGTCTACATCTACTTCGAAGAGGACATGGACATCTACTTCGCCCGCCGGCTGGTGATGGAGCGGCTTCCCGAGGCGCGTGACGCCATTCCAGAGGGCTTCGGCACACCGGTGATGGGTCCGATCAGCACCGGGCTCGGTGAGATCTACCAGTTCGAAGTGCGTGGTGAAGGCTATTCGCTGATGGAGCTGCGGTCTATCCTCGACTGGGACATCGCCTTCAAACTACGTTCCGTGCCAGGAGTCGTCGAGGTGAACTCTTACGGCGGCGAGGCCAAGACCTACCAGGTGACCCTCGACGCCGACCGGCTCACCGCGTACAACCTCTCTCTGGACCAGGTTTTCCGGGCCATCGAAGAGAACAACGCCAACTCCGGCGGCGCCTACATCGAGCACAACCAGGAGCAGCGCATCATCCGCGGCGAAGGTCTCGTCGAATCGCTGGAAGACATCGCGAACATCGTCGTAGCGACCTCCGACGACGGCACCCCCATCTACGTGAAGAACATCGGGCGGGTCGAGTTCGCTCCCCTGGTGCGCCAGGGCGCCGTGACGCGGGACGGCCGCGGCGAGGCTGTCACCGGCGTGGTGATGATGCTCATCGGCGAGAACTCCCGCGTGGTGGCCCAGAGGGTTCACGAACGCCTCGAAGAGATCCAACAGACGCTGCCTCCCGGCGTCGAGATCGACACGTACTACGACCGCACCGAGCTCGTCCAAAAGACGATCCGGACCGTCGAGAAGAACCTGGCCGAGGGAGGTCTGCTGGTGATCGCTGTCTTGCTCCTGCTACTCGGCAACCTACGCGGCGGGCTGATCGTTGCGTCGGCCATTCCGCTCTCGATGCTGGTCGCCTTCACCGGAATGGTCGAGGCCGGCCTCTCCGGCAATCTCATGAGTCTCGGCGCCATCGACTTCGGCCTCATCGTGGACGGCTCGGTGGTGATGATCGAGAACATCGTCCGCAAGCTGAGCGAGAAGCGCACCAGTGGACTCAGCCGGGACGCGCTCGTTCTGGAAGCCGGCCGCGAGGTGGCCCGGCCGGTTTTCTTCGCCGTGGGCATCATCATCATCGTCTATCTGCCGATCCTCACGCTCCAAGGCGTCGAAGGCAAGATGTTCCGACCCATGGCTTTGACCGTGATCTTCGCCTTGGTCGGCTCACTGATCCTCGCCCTCACGCTGATGCCCGTGCTGGCGTCGCTGTTGTTCCGTGGCAAGATGGCCGAAAAAGAGACCCGGATTATTCGGGCCGTCAAGCGCGTCTACCTGCCGTTCTCGGAAACGGCCGTCGCCCACCCGAAGCTCGTGGCCGGCATCGCCGCGCTGACGTTCGCCCTGTCGTTGCTGCTGGTACCCTTCCTCGGGGCCGAGTTCATACCCAAACTCGACGAAGGGACCATCGCGGTACAGGCCTGGCGGCTACCAAGCGTCAGCCTCTCGGAGTCGATCAACAGCACCACGATGATCGAAAAGAAGCTGCTGGAGTTTCCCGAAGTCAAGACCGTGATTTCCCGCACCGGCCAAGCCGAAATCCCCACCGATCCCATGGGGGTCGAAACCAGCGACATCTACGCCATTCTGAAGCCTCGCGACGAGTGGACCACCGCTGACACCCAAGAAAAGCTGGTCGAGAAAATGAACGAAGTCCTGGAAGAGAGTATCCCCGGAAACATCTTCAGCTACTCCCAGCCTATCGAGCTGCGGGTGCAGGAGCTGATCGCCGGCGTCCGCTCCGAGCTGGCGATTACCCTCTACGGCGAGGATCTGGAGGAGCTCCGGACCACTGCAGAAGAAATCGCCCGGGTCGTGCGGCGGGTCCCCGGAGCCGCCGACGTAAAAGTAGAACAGACGGCGGGCCTGCCTTTCCTGCGGATCCGCGTCCGGCGGGCCGAGATCGCCCGCTACGGCATCAACGCCTCCCAAATCCTGGATGCCGTCGAGACGATGGGCGGCAAGCAGCTCGGCGAGGTATTCGAGGGACAGCGCCGCTTCCCGATCCAGGTCCGCTTCGAGGCCCAGGACCGCACGGACCTGGACAAGATCCGCAGGCTCAAGGTCGCCGATCCGCGCGGGCGTTTGATCCCGCTCAGCGAGCTCGCCGACATCTGGGTCGAGGAGGGCCCGGCGCAGATCAGCCGCGAGAACATCCACCGGCGCATCACCGTGGAGGCCAACGTTAGGGGGCGCGATTTGGGCAGCTTCGTCTCCGACGTCCAAGAGGCCATCGCCGCGAAGGTCAAACTGCCGACGGGTTACTGGATCGAGTACGGGGGCCAGTTCGAGAATCTGCAGGCCGCCTCCCGCCGCCTCTCCATCGTGGTGCCGCTGGCCCTGTTCCTGATTTTCGTGCTCCTGTACACCACCTTCCGGTCCGTGAAGCTGGCAGCGATCATTTTCCTGAACGTGCCGCTCGCCGCCACCGGCGGCATTGTGGCGCTATACTTGCGCGGCATGCCATTCAGCATCTCCGCAGGCGTCGGCTTCATCGCTCTGTTCGGCGTGGCGGTGCTCAACGGCGTGGTCCTGATGAGCTACATCAACCAGATGCGGGAACAGGGCGCCTCAGCCCGCGAGGCGGCTCTCGAGGGAGCCAGGATCCGCCTGCGGCCGGTGCTCATGACCGCCCTCGTCGCCAGCCTCGGGTTCGTCCCGATGGCCCTTTCGACCAGTGCCGGAGCCGAAGTGCAGCGTCCGCTGGCCACCGTCGTAATCGGCGGCCTGATGACCTGCACGCTGCTCACGCTGCTGGTGCTGCCATCCATCTACACGTGGTTCGAAAAGGAACGTCCCGAGGTGGAAATCTAGAAGGGGAATCCATGAAAGAGATCAAGGCGATCATTCAGCCGTTCATGCTGGCCCAGGTGATCGACGCCCTCAGAGAACTCGGTGGACTGCCCGGGGTTACCGTCTCGGAAGTCCAAGGCTTCGCCAAGCATCGCCCGCCGGACGCGGACGGGCAGCCGCAAGAAGACCCGATCGGCTATGCCAAAAAAGCGAAACTGGAAATCGTGGTTCCGGACGAGGACGTCGAGCGCGTCGTGGAGATCATTGCGGCGAAAGCTCACACCGGCCGCGCCGGCGACGGCAAGATCTTCGTCCTCCCGGTGGACGACGTAGTCAAGATCCGAACCGGGGAACGCGGGCCCGCCGCGATATGAGAGGCGAATCGATCGCCACGGCCGGAGGGCCGGGTTGCCGGGATAGAATCGTGGGAGTCGGCTGATGAGAGTCCGCGAAGCCCCGCTCGAGTTCAAAATCCACGGGATGGATTGCGCCGAGGAAGTGTCGGTTCTGAAGCGCGAAGTGGGGCCCGTGGTTGGAGGCGAGGAGCATCTCGCTTTCGACATCCTCAACGGCAAGATGACCGTCCTGCCGGAAGCGCCCCACCGAGATGCGAACGCAATCGTCGCCGCCGTCGCCCGCACCGGAATGAGAGCGGAGGCGTGGCGCGGGCCTGAGCCAAGCGCCGACGGCTTCTGGAAGCGCCGCGGTCGCACGGTGATGACCGCGGCCAGCGGGATACTCCTCTCCGCCGCCTTCGCCCTCCACGCCTGGCTGGCCGGCGGCGTTGTCGCCGCCCTGGTGGCCGAGGGCGGCGGCGTCCCCGTGCCGGCCCGCATCCTCTATGGACTCGCCATCGTGGCCGGTGGTTGGTTCATCGTACCCAAGGCCTGGATCGCCGCCCGGCGGCTGAGGCCCGACATGAACCTGCTGATGACCATCGCCGTGGCCGGGGCGGTGGGCATGGGGGAGTGGTTCGAGGCCGCCACCGTAGCGTTCCTGTTCGCTCTTTCGCTCCTGCTCGAATCCTGGAGCGTGGCCCGGGCTCGGCGGGCCGTCGAGGCTCTGATGGACCTTGCCGCGCCGGTGGTACGTGTACGCAATGAGGACGGCTCCGAAGAGGAAGTCGCCCCGGAAACGGTCCCGCCGGGTACGCGGTTCATCGTCCGGCCGGGTGAGAAGATCCCCCTGGACGGCCGTATCGTGAGCGGCGCCAGCGAAGTGAACCAGGCGCCCATTACCGGCGAGAGTCAGCCGGTGGCGAAAGAACCGGGCGAGGAAGTGTTCGCGGGGACGATCAACGGCTCCGGGGTTCTTGAAGTGGTCTCCAGCCGCCCCGCCGGCGATACGACCCTGGCCCACATCATCCGCCTCGTCGAGGAGGCCCAGAGCCGGCGGGCGCCGGCCGAGCAATGGGTGGAGCGCTTCGCCCGCGTCTACACCCCGGCCATCATCGGGCTCGCCGTGGCCGTCCTCATCGTGCCGCCCGGGCTTTTCGGGGCTCCGTGGGAGGACTGGATCTACCGCGCTTTGGTGCTGCTGGTGATCGGCTGCCCCTGCGCGTTGGTCATCTCCACCCCGGTGAGCATCGTCGCCGCACTGGCCGCCGCTGCCCGCAACGGCGTTTTGGTGAAAGGCGGCCTCTACATGGAGGAGCCGGCCAAGCTCCGGGCGCTGGCCCTCGACAAGACAGGCACCCTCACCGAAGGACGCCCGGCGGTGGTGGAGGTGATCCCGCTCAACGGCCATACCGAGGCGGAGGTGCTCGAGCGGGCGGCGGCCCTCGAGGCGCGCAGCGAACATCCGTTGGCCCGGGCGATCGTCGAATACGCCGGCCGCCGCGGTATTGCGCCGAGACCGGCCGTAGACCTCCAGGCGATTCCCGGCAAGGGCGCCACGGCGCGCCTGGATGGGCGCATCTTCTGGCTCGGTTCGCACCGCTACCTGCACGAGCGGAATCAGGAGGTGCCGGGGATCCATGAGCGCCTGGAAGAGCTCTCGGGCGCCGGGCGCACCGTGGTCATCTTCGGCAACGATACCCACGTTTGCGGCATGATCGCTTTGGCCGACACGGTCCGCAGAGAGGCCCGGCCTGCGGTCGAGTCACTGAGACGTCTTGGCGTCCGCCACGTCGCCATGCTCACCGGCGACAACGAACCCACCGCCCGCGCCATTGCCCGGGAGATCGGAGTCGACGAGGTTTACGCCGAGTTGCTGCCCGCCGACAAGGTCCAGACCGTCGAGAAGCTCGTCGAGAAGTACGGCCACTGCGGGATGGTGGGCGACGGGATCAACGACGCCCCGGCCATGGGCCGGGCTTCGGTGGGCATCGCCATGGGCGCCGCCGGCAGCGACGCCGCCATCGAAGCGGCCGATATCGCCTTGATGTCCGACGACCTCTCGAAGTTGCCCTGGCTGGTCGCCCACTCCCGCCGGACGCTCTTCATCATCCGTCAGAACATCGCGCTCTCGATCGCCATTAAAGTGCTCTTCGTCGTTCTCACCTTCGCAGGCCACGCTTCGCTCTGGGCGGCGATCGCCGCCGACATGGGCGTCTCACTGTTGGTGATCTCCAACGCCCTCCGTTTGTTGCGCCGGGATTGAGGCTGGGCCCCTTCGAGGCGCCGGCAACTCTCGAACGGGCGGACCGCCGACTCGGAGCGGTCCGGCACGCTACCGTGAGCCTTGTTTCCGCCGCCAGACCAGGAACCCCGCCAGAAAGCCGAAGAGGACGGCCGCTCCACCGCCCACTTGAGTCCACGCTGCAGTGAGCAATAGCGAATGAAGCACATTCTCGTGCCGGCGGCGGGAAACGGGAAGCAATCCGGCGGTGGCGGCGGCGTGGTGCAAGAGACTGACCGCCAGCGACCTGTCGGGGATCTCCTGGTGGCAGCCGAGACACACGTTCCGGCGGTCCAGGACGAGGCGCTGTTCTCGACTCAGTGGTCCGGAACCGGCGAAATGATGGCCGACAGTTTGTAGCTGGCGCCCGTCCCGCGTCACCACCGCGGACCAGTCCCGTTCGAGCCCGGCGATCGCTTCGATCTGCACCCGTGCGCGCCGCGGAATCACTTCGCCGCCCGGCGTCGTCAGATCCACCACCGTGGGCTGGTCCCAGGGCCGATTCAATCGCCCGCCCCCAATGCCGTAGCCGGCGGCCTTTTCCGATCCGTGGCACGATTCGCACGTCCGCGCTCTCCCGATCGTGTGCGGCTGCACGGGACTCATGTCACTGCCGAGCTGCCCCTCCGGGCCGGCGCCCTCACTATCGGGCAACGTGCGGAAGATATGATTCCGGACGATCTCCTTGCCGTCCGGGCCGATGATCGTCACCGAGACCTGACAGCCGGGGATCAGCGGGCTGACGCGCCCTTCGCCGTTGACGCCCAGAACAGGGTCTTCCCAGCGCATATAAGAGCGCAATTCGGTCGCTTTTCCAGGGATCATCGTACGGAACCGCGTTTCGCCTTTGACAGTCCGGCCGGCCCGGGTGGCGTGCTGGTGACCGGCGGCCACCCAGTCGAAGCTCTTTTTTGCTCCCGAATAGTCGATCTTCACGTGGCAGCCGTAGCATTGCGGCGCCCAGGATGCGTGGCAGGCGTAACATTCCATCCGCTCGATGTGCCGGCCGATGTTCACCATGGCCACCCGGGCAGCCAATGACAATGCGCCCCGCCCGGCCTTCCGTTTCAGGGGCTCCAGCCGGAGCGCCTTCCCGCCGGCGGTGTGGACCACGACAAAATCGCCGTCCCGCACCACCTCGGGCATCGGATTGCCCCGGGCGGTCAGGATCCAGCCGTCAGGCGCCTCAGCCACGGCGCCACGTCGCAGATGTTCCGGCAGATTGCGGGCGGTGCCTCTCGGCGGCCCTTCGGCAGCTCCCGGCCCGTTCTCGTCGCCGAAACCGAGCGGGAGCTCCCACGGATAGCGGTCCGGAGTCCCGTGGCAGTCGGCGCACTCGATCTCGACGCCGGCCAGGTTGGCCCCGGCGATGAAACCGTCGCCGTGCACGTCGCCCGACGTGTGGCAGTCCTGGCACAACATGCCCCGCCGGTAGTGCACGTCTTCGGTCATCGCCAGGTAGTGCTTCGTGTGCAGCGCGATCTGCCCGCCGCCTCCTTCGGTGTACGGCGAATCCCAAGCCGCTTCCATGAGGCCCTGGTAGGAGACGCCGATACGCTTGCCGCGATTGTGACAAGTGGTGCAGGTCTCGACGGGGATCCCGGTGTAGCGCAGGCGGCCCGTGTCCACTACAGCGTCGGAAGTCGCCTGGATCGTGTGGACCAGCAGATGGCCGGGCTGGTCTTTCGGAATCGTCCGGTCCGCCCCTTCATAGAGTCCTTCATTGCTGTAAGGGATGTGGCAGGCGCCGCACCCCATACCCCGGTAGTCGCCCCGGCGGGCGCGGCCTTTCACCGCCAGGTGGCATCGCTGGCACTCGGCCCGGATGTAGGTGAACACAGCCTGCCGCGGGTCTCTCGCAAGTCCCTCGAGACTGTCGTCGGAAGGGGCCTCCGGCAAGGTCTCCTGCCGGGTGACGAACACGTTTGGAAATGCCGCGGCCTTCCGTGCCATGTAGTCCCGGTACGCCGGCGTGCCGAGACGCTTTCCCGGATCCACCGGGTTCGTCCCGTCATAATTGGCCCACCGGTGCTCATAACCCTCGAGGGAGCCGAAGGACCAGGTCGTGCCCTGGATCTTGCCGGCCTCGGTCATCATGAGACTGTTCCACTGGGTGCGGACGAGCTGGGCATGGCACTGGCCGCAGGTACGCGGATTCACCCAGGGCGAGGCGGGGTCGGGGTAGAAGGCATCCGGTCCCCCGCCCGCCCTGACTTCCTTGCGGGAACCGGAATGGGCCGCGGCCACCGTGCGGGCTGCCGGGTCGCCGCCGTGGCAAACGATACAGCCGTCGGGATCCCCCCACGCCCGCCCCCGCCCCAGGATCTGCTGGAACATCCCGCTCCCCGGCTGGCGGATCGGCTCGATACCGGCGTGGCACCCGGCCGCCGTACAGCCGGAACCGCTCCAACGAAACGGCTTCGACCCGTCCTGGGGGCGGGCGGCACGGGTCAACAGCAGCGACCCGGCGAGGATCAGGGCGGATCGGAAGCCTCGGCACCCCCGGGCAAGCCCCATGTGAGAGATTGTATCAGCGCCCGCACAGACAGCGGGCGCCGGCCGCCTGCTCAGAAGATAAAGCTGATACCGGCCATTGGCGTCAGGTTGTGGATCCAGCCCCCGAGATCGGCGCCCGGGGCGGGTAGGATCACTTCCTTGGGAAACGGCGTCGTGTAGTCGAGCACTTCCACATGGAAGCGCACGTGATCGCCCGCCCGGAACTTGACGCCGGCACCGAACACCACCAGTGGTTTCCATTCCGACGTCCGCGTCAGGATGGCGTAGTCCTGCAGCGGCTGGGTGGCGCTCTCGGTCCCCGTACCGGCGTACTGTTTCACTCCACCGCCCACCGCGATATAGGGCCGCACGCTGCTCCCACGGTCCGTGAAATGGAATTGCAGACTGTAGGCGATGGCGTGGGAACGGCCGTCCATAGTGACGGTCTCTCCCCCGGCCTTCAGCCGCAGTCCGTTCTGCTGGAAGGCGTAACGGATTTCGCCGCCGACCTTCCCATAGAGGTCCTGCGTCAGCCAGGCGCCGAGGGCGAAACTGGACTCGAAGCCCGCCTCCGCCGAGCCCGGCGGGGCGGTGAAGCTCTTGTCGAAGTAGAAGCTCCCGCCGCCGCCGAAGCCCAGGGCCCAGGTCCCTTGCTGGGCCCCCAGGGAGCCGGCCGCCGCCATCATCATGGCCGTCAGACACACTATCCGCGTTTTCACTGTAGCCTCACCCATTCTCTTTGCTCTGTGCCGGCCGCGGGCCAGCGAACCTCATCACTCGACGACGCGCACGTAAACCGTCGTCTCGCTCGAGCCCTGGCTGATCACCAGGGGCTGCCGCTTACCCTTGGGCGTCCACCAGGGTACATAGGCGTTGATCTGGTAGACGCCCACCTGGCCCGGCGCCAGACCGGCGAAGCTCACCGGAAGGCCCGTCGGGCCGATGTGTAGCTGCACCGGGATCAGCACTTCGGCAAGCGGATCTGAAGGAGCGGGGTTCCCCTCCTTGACGAAGGGATTCGTGGGCCCCAATCCAGTCAGATAGATCGTAATCATCTCCTCGCGGTGGATCGGGTTCGCGTCGGTGACCATCTGGCCGTTCTTGGCGCGCACGATCGTCGGGTAGACTTGCGTCGTCCCGGGCGCCCCATGCGAGAAGACAGCCGGAGCCGCCGGCTGGATCGTGAGCCGGTAGCTGTCGCTCACGCCGCCCGGCGTCCGCAAGATCAGCGTCGTCTCGCCGATCGCTTCGAAGGGCAGTTGTGCATTGATCTGGGTCGGCGAGACGAACAGCACCGGCACCGGCACGCCGTTGACGGTCAGACAACTGTTGCCCAAGGCCGTCGGCAACGGAATCTGGCTGGTAGCCTCGTTGGTCGGACTCAGGTCCTGCCCGAAGATGCTGATCAGCCCGCCGGGAGCGACCGGCTCCTGATAGTCGGCTGCGTTCACCACCGCGCCGATCTTGGGCGGCGCCACGCTGGCATCGTAGTCCCAGGGCAGCACCGTAAAGCCGGACCGCGTCAGGCTGATGATCACCTTTCGCCCGTAAAGCGGCGCCAACGTCCGGGTGAAGGGGAAATCCTCGTCGCCGAGCAACGGAGCCTCCGCCATTCGGGTGGCGCCGGTACCCTGCCCCGTCTGGATGTCTACACGCTGGATGACGCCCGGCGACGAGGCGTCCGGGGCTGTCGTTCGGATACCCACGTCGTCCACGAAGGCGAATCCCGAGGGCGAACCCGTGCCCGTCTCCATGATGCTCGTGGTCACCAGCGAGGCGTTCATCAGCCGGTCGCCCACCACGTACTGGCCGAAGGCCGAAGCCGCATAGGCGCCGCTCAACTCGTCGGTGTCCTGCCGCGAAATGGTGAAGGTGTCCGCGTTGGCGTCATAGAGCATGACGTTGCCGTTCGCCATGGCCACGAGGATCGTCGCCCCGTTCGGCGAACCCACCAGGACGGTCTGATCGTCGATGTCGTTGGCGTAGACCCCCAGGCTCGGCAGCTCCACCGCACGGCGGGCCAACAGGTCCACCCGGTCGATGGCGTGGGTGCCGTCCGCATCGCGGTTGGCGGTAAGAATGGCGTTGCCGGACGTCGCAACGGACCTTGGGTAATGGCCCCCCGGAGCCAGAACCGGCATCGAGGGCTGCAGCGTCTCGAGATCATAAACCGCAATGTACTGGGAGTTGTCGTGCCCCACCAGCAGCCACCTCCGGTCGAAGGTGATCGCCATTTGCGTGGGCGTGTTCCCCGTCGGCAGCGCCGCGATTTGCCGGTAGCTGGCGCCGTCGAAGACCAGAACTTCGTTCGTGTCCTGGCGCAGGATATAGAAGCGGTCACGCGTCGGGTCGGCCAGCACGTCCACCAGCTTCCCCGGCACGCTCACCACCGTCCCGCGCTGGTCCGGCTCGGGCGTATGCACCAGCACCCGGACCGGTTCGGGCACGTTGATCGCCGCGCTGGAAGCGACGTCGATCAACACCTCGGCGGTCCCCGAGACGAGCTGGAACGCCGCTGGATCCACCTCGACGGTGATCGTCGCCGGCGTGGTGCCGTTGGCCGGCTGCACGGCCACGCCCGGCGTGTTCACGGAAAGCGTGAAATCGGTCTGTCCGCCGCCCGGATCCAGGAGTCGGAACTGCGCCTTTTTCACCGAGCGGTCGCAGAAGCTCCCCTCGAACAACAATTGCTTCCGGTCTGCGCGGACCCGCGGCATCTGGTCCAATTTCCCCACCGGCAGGATCAGCACGCCGCTGTCCGAGATCGAATACATGGTGTTGTGGTCGGAACTCAAGAGGCTCTTGCCCGCCAGGTTCTCCGGCAGCCGCAGCCGCTCCAGCACCGCCAGGTTGTCGCTGCGGAGCACCTGCAGGATTGCCGGCCGGTTCTTCTCGTTGGCCGTCGATGCCGTGGTCACCTGGGCGTAGACCACCCCGCGCGAGTCGTCGATCGCGTGGCTGCCCACTTGAAGCAGCCCTTCCGCGTCGGGAAACTGGGCGAGGTTCCAGACGCCGAATCCCGGGTTCCAGATGTTCGTTCCGTGCAGGGTCCAGCCGGCCAGGTACTTCGAGCCGTCCTGGTTGACGCTCACCACCCGCGGACCCTGCGGTGGTGAAGAGGTGTAGTTGAGGATCCGCAGCCAGCCGTTGCGCACGTCGTAGCCGAACTCGAAAGTGTCCGTCAACCCGTAGATCTTCATACCGTCTCCGGAGACGTTCAACGACGTGGCCACGATCTGCGGCGGAAAGTTCGCCGGCGGCGCCGGCAGACTTGTCGCCGCCAGTTCCGGGATGGTCCCCAGAGAGTCGATGACGCCGGAAACCGGGTCAAACAGAAGGAAGTCGGTGGTGGTCACCACCAGCGCGCGGCTGCTGCGGCCGAAAGCCACTCCGAGCGCCGGCGACCCCAGCGCGTACGTCTGTTTGCCGCGGGTCTCCAGGTCAATCACGGTCAATGCGTTGGTGCCCGAAGCCGGCGGCTCGAAGTTCCCGAAGTGGGCCACGACGAGGTAACGGCCGTCCGGCGACAGCGCGATCGAACTCGGCTGCGGGGCCACACTCATCGATGTCTCCAGACGGCGGCTTTCCAACGACACCACGTCGATGCGGTTCGCCGTGAAGTTGGCGACGTAGAGCACTCCTCGCGCCTCATCCAGGGCAATGTCGGAGGCGTGCCCCCCGATAGCCACGACCTCCCCGAAGGTGCCGCCCCACGCGGGGACGGCCAGGGCGGCCGTAACCAGCCAGGCGCTGAGCGCGGTGATCAACCTCCTTGACTTCCGTTCCATAACCTAAACTCCAGACTGCCTTCTGTTTCGTCTCCACGAGACCGGAGGCGCTCCCGCGCCCCCGGCCCGCTGCCGTGGACGCCCTACTCGGCGTCCGCGTTCTTCCGACGGCGCAGCACGATCAGCCCCAGGAACAGAACCGCCAGCACTGCGCAGATGATCCGAATCATCGTCGTATCCATCGTCGTTCTCCTTTCGCACCAGTATTCGAACTCTCTCCCCGGCCTTCCTCCTCGAAGACCGTCTCTTCGGCAGCCTCCGGCGCGCGGCGCGGCCGCCACCCGCCGCCGCGTCACGCCGGCGCTACATGTTATTCATCATCGGGAGCAAGTCCCGCATGATCCGGACAATCACCGGACCCACCGTCACCACGAACAGCGACGGCAAGATACAGAAAAATATCGGGAAAACCAGTTTCACCCCGAGCTTCGCCGCCTTCTCCTCGGCCGCCTGGCGCGCCTGCACCCGCATGAAGTCCGAGTGCGCCCTCAGGCTCTGGGCGATCCCGGTGCCGAAACGGTCCGCCTGGATCAGCACCGCCACCAGCTTCTTGAGATCGTCCACCGCCGTCCGCTCGGCCAGGTTGCGCAGCGCCTCGACCCTCCTCTTGCCCGCCTTCAGCTCCAGGTTGACCAGCCCGAACTCCTCGGCGATCGGCGGGTGGGCGTGCTCGAGCTCCTTGGCCACCTGCAGGATCGCCTGATCCAGACCGAGACCCGACTCGACGCAGACGACCATCAGGTCGAGGGCGTTCGGCAACCCTTTCCGGATCTCCTTCTGGCGCTTCTTGGCTTTGAGCCTTACGTACTCGTTCGGGCCGAAGAAGCCGATCGCCGCCGCAGCGATGACCGCCAGTGTCTTGTTGCCCGGGTCTCCGGAAGAGCTGGCCGCCGCAACCCCAACGATCACCGGTAGCAGCACCCCGAACAGCACCTTGGTTCCATAAAGCACCTTCAAAGCGTTCGGCCCGCGGTAGCCGGCCCGGATCAGCCGGCGGCGGACGATGCTCACGTCCCGGGGTGACGCCGGCAACACCGAGCCGAGCTTGGTGATCAGTTCCCGGAACACCAGGCTCGGGTGCGTCTCCGGCTGCTCGGTCACCGTCACCGCCGCCCCGGTCACCCGGTCGATCGCTTCCTTCGGGCGCACCCACAGCTTCATCCCCACCAGGGTCAGCGTCACCGACAACATCAAGAAAAGAACGACGGTCAGGACAATCTGCATGGCTCACACCTCGATGGTCACGATCTTCTTGATGATCAAATAGCCGATCACCTGCAACACGGCGGCGGCGATGGCCATGATCTGTCCTGTCGGATCGGTGAAAAAGAAGCGTACGTAGTCCGGGTTGACGTAGAACATCAGCAGCGCTACCGCCAGCGGAATGCAGGTCAGGGCCACGCCGGTCATCCGTCCGTGGGCGCTGATCGCCCGGATCTTGCCCCGCAACTTGAACCGCTCCCGGATCAGCGAAGCCAGCTTGTCAAGGATCTCGGCCAAATTGCCGCCGGTGCGCCGCTGCAACAGCACCGCCGAGACGAAGAAATGCACGTCCATCGACGGCACCCGCTTGGCCAGGTTCTGCAGCGCCGTCTCGAGCGGCAGGCCCAAGTTGTGCTCCTCGAAGGTGCGCCGGAACTCGCCCGCCAGCGGCTCCTGGAACTCCCGGTGGATCATCTCCAGCGACACCGAGAAGGCATGCCCGGCCCTCATCGACCGGGCGACGAACTCCAGGCTGTCCGGAAACTGCTCCTCGAACTTCCGGATCCGCTTCATCCTGAGCCGCAACAGATGCACCACGGGCAGCGCCGCCGCGGCCAGCCCCAGCGGGATCGCCGTCCACCGGTAGCCCGGAATTCCGTACCAGCCCACCAGGAAACCCAGCAGGAACAGCGCCAGACAGGCGTGCGCCAGCCGCGCCGCCCGCCACTTCAAACCAGCCTGCTCGATCAACTCCTGGGCCCGGTCGTGATAACGGAACTTCCGCAGCAGCCGCATGACCAGTTGCCCGGTGGACTCGTCGCGTTCGAGCAGCGCCGGCCCTTTCTTGGCCGTCTTCTTCTTGCCGCTCCGCTGCTGCGTGCCGAGCAGACGGCTCTTCATCTTGTCGGCCTCGGCTGACCGGAAAGCGTTCATCACCGCCCAGCCGGCTGCCAGGGCGACGATCCAGATCACCGCGAATATGGCGATGTAGCTGCCCATGACACCACCGTCAGACTTCCACCACCTCGTCGAACAGGTCCGGCCGCAGACGAATGCCCGCCGCCAGCAGCTTCTCGTAGAATTTCGGCCGGATGCCCGTGGCCGCGAACCGGCCCACCACCTTGCCCTCCGGCGACAGTCCGCGTTTCTCGAAGACGAAGATGTCCTGCAGGGTCACGATCTCGCCCTCCATCCCCGTCACTTCGGTCACGCTCGTCACCCGGCGGCTGCCGTCGCTGAACCGCGCCGCCTGGATGATTACGTCCACCGCGCTGGCGATCTGCTGCCGGATCGACTTCAACGTCATGTTGGCGTTGGCCAGCGAGACCATCACTTCCAGGCGTGAGACCGCATCCCGGGGACTGTTGGCGTGCACCGTGGTCAACGAGCCGTCGTGGCCCGTGTTCATCGCCTGCAGCATGTCCATCGCCTCTTCGCCGCGCACCTCGCCGACCACGATCCGGTCCGGGCGCATGCGCAAGCTGTTGATCAGCAGCTCCCGCTGCCGCACCGCCCCCTTGCCCTCGAGGTTCGGCGGCCGGGTCTCCAGCCGCGCCACGTGCGGCTGCTTGAGCTGCAGCTCGGCCGCGTCCTCGATCGTCACGATGCGCTCCTTGGGGGAGATGAAGAAGGAGAGCGCGTTCAGCAGCGTCGTCTTGCCGGCGCCCGTGCCGCCGGAGATAACGATGTTCAGCCGCGCCTTGACCGCCGCTTCGAGCAGGTCCATCATCCCCTGCGTCAGCGCCTTGCGTTCCACCAGGTCCGGAGGCATCAGCTTGTCGGTGCTGAACCGGCGGATCGACAGCAGCGGTCCGTCCACGGCCAGCGGCGGGATGATGGCGTTGACACGGGAGCCGTCCCGCAACCGCGCGTCCACCATCGGGTTGGACTCGTCGATTCGCCGGCCCACCTGCGAGACGATCTTGTCGATGATCCGCAGCAGGTGGGCGTCGTCGCGGAACGTCACGTTGGTCAGCTCCAGAACGCCCTTGCGCTCCACGTAGACCTGCTTGTGAGTGTTCACCAGGATGTCGGAAACCGTCGGGTCTTGCAGCAGCGGCTCCAGCGGCCCCAGCCCGAAGACCTCGTCGAGAACCTCCTCGCAGATCTGCTGCTTCTCGATCGAGCTCAGCAGCGTCTGTTCCTCGTTGATCAGCGCCAGCAGCGCCTGGCGCACCTCGGTGCGGACCCGCTGGTTGTCGATCGTCGCCAGGGCCTCGAGGTTGATCTTGTCGAGCAGCTTGCGGTGGAGCGTGAACTTCAGCTCCTGGTACTCCGGCCGCAGCGCCGTCTTCGGCCGCCCGGCGTTCTTCAGCAGCCGCTGTTCCCAGCTCATGTATTGCGATCGCTTCGAGTCAACACCCGGTAACATCTGCTTGCCTCACTATGCTGTTTGTGCCTCCAACGCCGCCGACCGCTGGCTCTCCTGGCGGGCGTTCTCGATGAGCTTGCCGGCGAACTTTTCCAGCGCCCGTCCCAGTTCGGTCTCCGGACCGAGGGCGTGGCCCAGCGAGATCACCCGGTGCAGCGAAAAGTAGTCGTTCGGAAACAAGTGCGACACAGGACAATTGAAGATCTTCTCCATGTCGGAGGCCGTGATCCCGTCCCGCTTGCTGGCCCGGTTCACGAGGACGCGGTAGCGCTCTCTGGTAAAACCCAACTGTTCGAGCAGGCTCACCGCCCGGCGGGTCAGGTGCAGACTCGCCAGTTCCGAGGTCGTCACCACGAAAGCCTCATCGGCCTCCGAGACCGTCAGCAGGCTCGTCCGGTGCGGCAGCGCCGGCGCGTCGAGGATCACCCAGGAATAGAGCATCCGGGTGAACTCCAGCGCGTCATGGAGCCGGTTCGGTTCGACCGGCGCGCTGTCGGGTTCGTCGGGCGCCGGAATCACGTCCACCCCGTCGCAGTGCGCCACCAGGGAAGCCCAGACCGCCGGGTCGAGCCCGTCAGAGCGCTCGAACAGATCGGTCACCGAACAGGTATGGTGAAGCTTCAAATAGAAGGCTAGGGTGCCTCCCATCAGGTCCAGGTCCAGCACCAGCACCCGGTCGCCCGTAGCCCGGCGGAGGGCAAAGGCCGTCTGCACCGCAATGGTCGACGCCCCGGAGCCCGGCTTCGCACTGGCGAAAACCAGCACCCGGCCGCTCTCAGCCGTCTCGGCCGTCGCCGGCTGCCGCAGACGCTGAATCCGGGCCACCGCCTCGAGCTGTTGCTGAGCCTCGAAGGGCGTCCAGAGGAACTCGGAAGCGCCGGCCCGCAGCGTCCGGACGACCGCCCGGGAATCGTTCGAACGGTGCAATCCCACCACCTGGGTCACCGGACGGTAGGCCGAGACGAATTCCACCAGGCGGATCGCCCGGTCCAAATCCGTGGCTACGTCGATGAGCACCACGTCCGGCTTGACCTGCCGCAAGCGGATCTCCAGCGTATGCTCGGAAGGGTACGACTTCAGTTCCGTCAGCACCTGGAAGGTGTGCAGCTCGGAAGCGCTGCGCTGGAACTGCTCGCCCAGTTCCCGGTCCGGCGCGATCAGCAGCGCCGTCAGCTCCGTTTTGCGGGCGTGGGAATCCATTCTTCGGCCTCCCTCGAGCTTCGGTCTCTCTCTATTTCTTCTTCTTGATCCTGCCGTCGTAGCGCATCTGGTCCCCCGGCGCCAGATTCTCGAGGAACTTCATCGGCATCACCGGCGTCGGTTTGGGTTCGCCCGCTTCGAGCGGAGTCACAATCTCCGGCGTCACCATGACGATCAGCTCCGTCTTGGACTTCTGCTTGTCCCGACTCTTGAACAATTCGCCGAGGATCGGAATGTGCGACAGGCCGGGAATCCGGTTGAAGGTCGCCCGCGCCCGGTCGTCGATCAAGCCGGCGATCACAAAGCTTTGCCCCTCGCCGAGCTCGATGTTGGTCTCCATGCGCCGGGTGGCCAGAGCCGGGATCAGGAAGCCGCTGAACTGGATCGCATTCGTCAGGTCGATGGTCGAGACCTCCGGCTTCACATACATCCGGATGGTGTGATTCGGCGTGAGCTCCGGCCGGAACGTCAGCCGGATGCCGAACTCCCGGAATTGGATCGTCACCGCACCGGCGTTGGCACCGCCCTGCAGCACCGGAATCGGGAACTCGCCGCCCACCAGGAAGCTCGCTTCTTCGCCGTTGGAGGTGATCAGGTTCGGCTCGGCCAAGATCTGCAGCACCCCCTGGCTCTGCAACGCCTTCAGGAAGCCCGCCAGGTTCAAATCAGGCCGGAACGCGAAGACGTTCAACGCGTCGGAAATGGTGAACTCGCTCACCGTGCCCTCGTTGCGCCCGGGAATTACGCCGCGCAGGTCCGACGGCTGCGCCGAAGAGAACTGCCCCGTACCGATCAGCCCCGGCGTGTTCAGCGCGCCCGTAGAGAGCAGGTTCGCGGCGAACTGGCTGCCGGTCTGCCGGTCCATCTCGGCAAAGCGCACCCGTAAAAGGATCTGTTTCTTGACCGCCTCGGCCACCTGGAGGTTGTTCACCACCGCCTTGGCCAGGGAGGCCGCCAGCGCCGCCGCCCGATCCGAGATCTCTTTCGAAGACACGGTGCCGGTGAGGGTCACCGAGTCCTTGGCCGCCTGCACGTGGATCTCCTCGTTCGGAAAGGTGGCTTTCAACACCTTCTTGATCGGCGACAGATCGTACTCGACGCTGATGTTGTAGAAGTTCCGCTGGCCGTTCTTCGCCCAAACCACGACGGTGGCGATGCCGTAGTTCTTGGCGTGGAGCAGAATCTCCCGCGTCGAGACCGCCACCGCATCGACGACGCCCGGGTCCGAGGTGGAGATCCGCGCGATGTCGGTCGGGTAGTCGATCACGATGCTCTTGCCGGCCGTGACACTGAGCTCTTCGACACTGGTGTCGGCCGCCAGCGCCACCGCCGCCGCCAGCGCGGCGAGGACCGCGAATCGCTGGAATGTCGATGCTTTCCTCATGGGGATCTCCTTCAATCTCCGTTCGGCGCCGCGTTCACCACCTGCACCGTCGCCTTCGTGCCCCGGATCACCACGACTTCGTTCTGCGGCGGAGGCGGAGGAGCCACCGGCCGCGGAACCTCACGGACGATCACCCGCGGCTGCGGCGGCCGCCGCGCCTTCCGCCGGCGCTGTTCGAGGGGCTTGTACAGCTCGCTCAGCGCCTTGCCCTTGGTCTTCGCGATCGACTGGTCGCTGCCGTTGCGCAGCACCAGTTGCACTCGCCCCTCGTTGGCCGCCAAGGTCAGCGTCTCGGCCTGCTCCGGCGTCACCAGCAAGGTCACCGTCGGCGCGTTGATCGCCCGCCCTTCAGCATCCGGCTGGATCGTCTGGCCCGCCGAAAGCACCAGGATGTTCTGCAGCACGGTCATCGTCACCGTGCCTTCGTCGTTGTCCGGCGGGCGCCCGGTCACCAAGACGTCCACCCGCATGCCCGGCAACACGAACCCGGCTACGCCGGCCACGTCGTTGACCCGGATCGTCACCGCCCGCATGCCCTTGGGAATGATCGGCGCCAGACCCAGGCCGCTGCCCCGCGCCGCCAGTCGGCCTTCGTGCACGGGCTCGTCGGCCAGGATGTTGCTGATCACCGGCCGGTCGATCACCTCCTCGACCGTCGAGATCCCGCCCTTGGGGAACTGCGAGGCGGGCACCTGAACCACCTTCACGTCTTCCGGCTTGATCGTCGCGCCCACCGGCAAAGGCCGGACGGCCACCACCAGATCCTTCATGTTGGTGTCCTCCGCCTTCGGAGCCGGACTGCCGCGACCGGCCGAGATCTGATAGAAGATGGCCGATACCACCAACGCGAAGACCAAACTCACGCCGAGTACCGTCAGAAATCTGCGATCCATCGTCTCACGCTCCTGAAGCTCTACCGCTTCTCATCAACGTTCTCCCCGGCGGGCTCTCCGCCGGTCCGCTTCACCCCTTCGGGATCAGCGCCAGCCAGACCCCGGCAGCGATCGCCGGGGCGTAGGGAATCGTCCGGGGCCGTCCCCCGTCCTGGTCCCCGCGCCGCCACCGGGCCCGCACCCAGTGGAAGCCCAGAACGCCCAGGGCCATCAAACCTCCCAAGCCGGCCGTCCATAGAGCCGCCTCGAGCAGGCGTCCAGCGCCCAACAGGGCGCCGAAGCCCGCCATCAGCTTCACGTCGCCTCCTCCCATGCCGCCCAACACATAGAACAAGAGGAAGACTCCAAAGCCTGCCGCCGTCCCCATCGCGGCCTCCCATACTCCCCGCCAACCGCTGGCCAACACCTGACACAACAGCCCGCCGGCCAGCGCCGCTACGGGAATCCAGTTGGGGATGGTCCGCGAGCGCAAGTCGGTCACCACGGCCGCCAGCCCCAGCGTGACAGCGATCGCGACGTCCAATCTCACCGCCTCCCTCCTCCGGCGCTGCCGGCCGGCTCCTCATCGCCGGAGCGCCCGTCTCCATCCAACTCGAGGGCGTCCGGCGCCAGCAGCGGAGCCACCAGGCCCGCTTGCAACGCAAACTCGGCCAGTTGGT
This sequence comes from Solibacteraceae bacterium, assembly GCA_026984795.1. Lineage (GTDB taxonomy): Bacteria > Acidobacteriota > Terriglobia > Bryobacterales > Bryobacteraceae > JALSRK01. The sequence goes on from JALSRK010000052.1 coordinate 240,841, forward strand.
CTCCCCAGGGCAGCCGCCAGCTCTCCCGCCCAGGGGCGAAGCCGCGGCGGCCGGCCGTTTTCCGGCGGGACCACCGTCGTCTGGCCTGGCTCCGGCCGCGCTCCATCATGCGTGATCTCCTCTAGTACTTTCGGCCGGGGGGGACTGTTTCATTAGCCTCCGGTACCAGAATTCCGGTCCCCAGCCGCGCCTGAGCGGGATGCGCGCCGCCGGGGCCGGGGTTCGGCCCCTCGGCCCGGGGCACGAACAAGACCGCGTCTTCGTCCTCGTCGCACCGCTCCCAGTCCGGGTCCAGGTCGAGCAGTGCGGCCAGCGGGCGCTTCGGCGGAACCAGAACCGCCTCGAACTCATACTTCCGCAGCAGTTCCCGCCACCGGGGCCGGCCGTACATCAAGTCCAGATACTGCTCTCCGATCTCCTCGCCGTAGAAATCGCTCCTGCCGTCCATGAAGACCCGCTGCACCGGGAAGAACCGGTAGAGCAGGTAGTCGGCCCAGCCGTCGTCGGTGAACACCCGGCGACCCCGGATCAGGTTCTCGTTGCGTCCGATCACCGCCAGCGGGAATTCGGACTCGGGAAAATCGGAAGGCCACTTCAGCAGCCCCGGGACCGCCAGAAGCGACAGCGCAAACACGGCCGACCAGAGCGTAGCTCGGCCCAACCCCGCCCCCAGGTCGCGCCCAAATTCGTAGAGAGTCCTCCCCGGCGATTTCCGCGGCTGCCCCAAAGCCCACGCCCTCCACGCCTTCGAGCCCTCGACGGCCACCAACGGCGCCGCGAAGATCGCATACATCGGGATGTGCCGCGCCGACTGCAGCGAGAAATGGGCCCACGCGGCGATCCAGAGGGCATCCACGTACCGCCGCTCCCACAGCAGCCGCCCGGCTACCAGGAGGCCGCTGATCAGCAAGATCTCGAACTGAAGCACGTTCTCGGCCCGGAAACTCGGCGACTGGAACTCGGCGATCGACATCTTGATCCAGTCCGAGCTCAGGTAACTGAGGATGTGGCGGTGCAACTCCCACCCATAGGGATTCACCAGCGTCGCCGCTGCGCAGGCCGCCGTGAGCGCTGCGTACCGCCCGCCCTGGGCCAGCCTGGTCCGCCGCTCGGAACGCCTCAGCGCCGCTTCCAGGAAGGCCACTCCCCCCACTGAGCCCAGGCAGAACAGCAACACCAGGAAGCCGCCGTGGAGGTTCGCCCAGAGCGCAGCCATCGGAACCAGCGCCCATACGGCGCGGCCCGGACGCCGCAGGTCCCGCCCGATGATCCACAAGCTGACCACCAGCAGCAGCATCGTGAAGAGGTGGGGCCGGGCCAAGTAGTGCACCGAGGCCGCCCCCACCGCCAGCAAGGTCGTCAGCAAAGCGACCAGCGGGTCGGCCCCTAGCCAAAGCGTGTACCGCAGCAAGAGCACCGCGAAAGCCGCGATCAGCACTCCCGCGAACCAGACGACTCCCTTGAGACCCAGCCAACCGTGCAGCTCCGCCAGCACTACCTCGGAGAGCCACTCCCAGGCGAACCACTCCGCCTTGGGCTTGGAGAACGAGAACGGATCCGTGGTCGGCACCGAACCGCTCGACAGGATCATTTCCCCGACCCGGATATGCCAGCCCGTGTCGCCGTCGTCCAGCAGCCGGTTCCAGCCCGGCTCCACCAGGACGAACAGCCACAGAACCAGGAAAATGAAGAACCAGTCCAGGGTCGAGGGGACCAGCAGGTTCCAAACCCTCTTGCGGTCGCCCTCGGCCGCCTGCACCGGCCGTCGTGTCTCGGCAATCGCCTGCACGGAAGCGCTCCTCCCCATGCGCTTCTATCGGCTGGTTCGGGGTGTTCGTGTAGGCGTCAAGCAACGGTGGCCGGCTCTGCCGGTGAGCTGCGGGAAACTCCCCGCCGGCGAATCCCTTCGCCTAAGACCGCCGGGGCGGCGGCAGGGCCGGCGAGGCTGTCCGGCGGGGCCGGGTCCTTGCCGAGTCAGCCCGGGGATGGCGGAGGCACTCGACCCACGCCTCCTCCTCTCCGGGGCCGTCGAACTCCTTGTTCCAGAAACGCACGAAGCCCGCCACCCGCCTTCGCTGCGCCCGCTCTATGTGCTTCAGCACCCGTGCGGCGCCGGCAAGGTCGCCGGCCGCCCCGACCAGCGCCCGGGTCGCGACGCAGTCGTTGATCCGGCCCAGACGCTGCTGCAGCTCCCGCAATTTCGCCAAGCGCCCGGACAGCCCGGCGCCGTACAAGGGCTCGAAAAGCTCCAACGTGTAGCGGAACTGCTTGACCTGCAACCGGAACTCGTGCAGCCGTTTCAGCTTCGGTTTGCCCCGGGCAAGCCGGCGGCCGGCGCCGAACAGCCGTCGGGCCATGGCGGGCAAGATTTCGGCGGCGTTGTCCTGGGCGCTCTTGCCAGGATCCCAGACGATGCCCGGCGGCTTCTTCATGAGCTTGCCCCGCCCGGCGAACCCAGGCGCTCCCCCCACTTGTCGATCAATCCGGCCTCGTAGAGTTTCCTCACCCGCTTGGCCAGACGCCGTTCGGCCCTCGCCCGGTCCCGCGCCAGGCGCCGCCAGAGCGCGGCTTCCTCGCTCAACCCCGCCTTCTTGCAGAACTGCAGCGCAATATCGCGGTCCCGGACTTCTGCGGCGGCGGTCATGATCTTCCGCAACCGCTTGCGGACCCGCTTTGTTTCCGCCTCGGGCAACAGCGAACGGAATACCTTGAGGGCTTCCGAGAACCGCCGGATGGCCACCCTCAAATCGTGGACGGTCTCCTGCTCCCGGCGGCTGAGAGCGGTCTCCAGGCGCCGGGACAGCTCCCCGAGACGCGAGGCAATCTGGCGCCGCGCGAAAACGGAGATGTCGAGCGGTTCCACTGTGGCCACAGGCTTTCTACTTACGCTAGCGCACCCCCGGCGGCCCGGCAATTTCGGCCGCCGCGGGGCCCTCTGCCGGCGCCCGAAACAGGAGGTAGAGCGCCCGTTTCTCCCATCTCCGCCGCCCGGGCCCGCCCGTGGGCGGGAAACCGCCGCTTTCGCCGAAAACCGGCGGGATGTGAGAATATAATTGTTGCAGCAGGCTGCACGGGCCGATGCCTTATTTCGCACCCAATCAGTACCGCGGCAAGCTCATCGTCGTAGAGGGGATCGACGGATCCGGCAAGAGCACCCAGATATCCTTGCTGAGCCAGTGGATGCGATCCATGGGCGTGGCCGTCGCCTTCAGCGAGTGGAATTCGTCCCCCCTGGTCAAGGCGACGACGAAACGCGGCAAGAAGAAACAGGCCTTCACGCCAACCACCTTCAGCCTCATTCACGCTACCGATTTCGCCGACCGCATGGAGCGCTACATCATCCCCATGCTCAAAGCCGGCGCCGTCGTCTGCGCCGACCGCTACGCCTACACCGCCTTTGCCCGCGACGTCGCCCGCGGCGTCAGCCGAAGTTGGGTCCGAAACCTCTACCGCTTCGCTACCCGGCCGAACGTGGCCTTCTATTTCCGTGTGCCTCTCGAAGTCGCGGTGGGGCGCATTCTTGGCGGCCGGAACGCGATCAAGTATTACGAAGCGGGGATGGACCTCGGCCTCAGCAAGAATATCGAGGAGAGCTTCCGCCTCTTCCAGGGGCGCATCTTCCAGGAGTACGAAGCGATGATCCCGGAGATGGGTTTCCACGTCATCGACGCCACCCAGTCCATCGAAGCCCAGCAGCAGCAGATGCGGGACATCGTGCTCCGGGAGATCGGCGACAGCCTCCGCTCCGGTGTCCTGAGAACCGAGGGAGTGATCGTCAGTGCAGAAAAAACCGCTTGAGTATTACAGCGATCCTCTGCCTGGGGTCGATTACTCCGAACTCCACGGCAAGCTCATCGTCATCGAAGGGCCGGACGCTGTCGGCCGGTCCACCCAGATCACCCGGCTCCGCTCCTGGCTGGAGCACGAGGGCCATGCCGTCCTCGTCACCGGCATGTCGCGCTCGGCGCTGGCCGGCAAGGGCATTCAGCAGGCCAAGGAGGGCAACACCTTCGGCCCCCTCACCATGACCCTCTTCTACGCCACTGACTTCGCCGACCGGCTGGAGAATGAGATCATCCCCGCCCTGCGGGCCGGCTTCGTGGTTCTGACGGACCGGTACATCTTTTCTTTGATGGCCCGAGCGATCGCCCGCGGCGCCGACCGCGACTGGATCGAGAAGGTCGCCGGCTTCGCCCTGGTCCCCCACGCCATCTATTACCTCCGGGCCGACGTCCAGGACCTGGTCAGCCGGGTCGTCGTCGGACGGGGCGCCTTCGATTACTGGGAGAGCGGCATGGACATGCGCTTCGGCAACGACATGTACGAGAGCTTTGTCCGCTACCAGACCCGCATCCTTCGCGCCCTGGACAACATGGCCGAACGCTACGGCTTCCGCTTCATCGACGCTTCCCGGCCCCCGGACGTGATCTTCAAGGATTTGCAGGCCTCGATCAGCGACCTTTTCGAGCCCGCCCAGCCGAGGATCGCCTCCGGTCCGTTGCTCTAGAGAACCCGCGGTGGTTCCCCGGACGTGGGGGAGCCGACGCCGCGGCGCACCAGCGCCTAGGCCTGCGGCTGCCTTACGACATAGATGTCCGGCAACTGGCGGTACTCTTCGGCCAGGTCCAACCCGTAGCCGACCACAAATTCTTCCCCGATCCGGAACCCGACGTAGTCGATGGTCACGTCCCGGCGGTGCCGCGCCGGCTTGTCGAGCAGCGCCGCCACCCGGAGGGAGGCGGGGCGTTTCGAACGGAGATGATCCAGCAGAAAACCCAGCGTGATCCCGGTATCGACGATGTCTTCGACCAGCACTACCGGGCAGCCGGAGATCTCCAACGTCGCATCCTGCAACAGGCGCACCTCGCCCGAGGTTTCCGTCGCGCTACCATAGCTGGCGGCGGTCACGAAGTCGAGCCGCAGAGACCGAGGGACCGCCCGCACCAGATCCGCCAGGAACATGAACGAGCCCTTCAGCACGCCGATCAGGCACAAGGAGCCGTGCGGATGGTCTTTGGCGATCGCTTCGCCCAGTTCCTCGACCCGCCGCCGGATCTGCTCGGCGGAGATCAGCATCTTCAGCTCAGTGGGCACGGTGCTCTCTCAACTCGCCGCCTTCGGCGGCTTGCGGCCGAGTAGCGTGGGCCGTTCCATGACTCGATGAATTACTAGAAAACGGGCCACGCACCGCCTCGATGCGTGGCCCGCAACATCGTTTCCACCTGGCGAATTCGATGGCTGGCAAGCCGGGGCCGGCCGCAGCTAACGCCTCCGCTGCTTCTGCTGGCCAATCCGGACTTTGAAGTGAGTCTTGAGCGATTCCTCGTACGCCTCCCAATCGAAACGCTTCGCCGCATCGGCGAGATACGCCTCGACGTCCGTCCCCTTGGGCAATACCGCCATCAGCGTTGCGGTTCGTTTCCCGTCGGGGCTGGTAATCCGGTACCGCTTAACGTTTGGAATCCCCATATCTCACATCCAGTGTACCATGCGGCCGCAAATCGCCACAGCGCGCCCCATGATCAATAAGGAAGGCCGCGGGACCCTCCCGGCCTTCGCCGGCGTCCCGCGGCCCGTATTTCCGGCGCCTCAGCTAACTGCGGGCTCTTAGCCCCGCAACAAGCTGAGCACCGCCTGCGGCGCCACGTTCGCCTGGGCGAGAGCGGCGATGCCGGCCTGCTGCAGGATCTGCGCCTTCGTCAGATTGGCGGCCTCGGCCGCCAGATCGGCGTCACGGATCCGCGACTCAGAAGCGGCCAGGTTGTTCAACTGCGTCTGAGCCAGGCTCACGGCGAAGTTGAACCGATTCTGGCCCTTGCCGACCACGGCTTGCGCCGAGCCCAGTTGCGAGACCGCCTCGGCCAGCGCGTTCACTGCGTGCTCGGCTCCGGCCTGGGTGTCGATCGCCACCTGGGAGCCGCCGGCCGCCTGCTCAGAGGCCAAGACGGTGCCCTGGGTCCCGCTGTCGTTGATCCCGGCGGTGCCGCCGCTGGTGTTGGTGCCGAGGGTCACCTTGAAGCTGTCACCGGAACTGATGAAGCGGATCCCCTCGTTGTTGTCGTCGATGCGCTCCTTCACCGCGACGATCTTCTGGAAGTCGGAATCGTTCGAGGTCTGCAGGACGCTGTTGATGTAGGCGATCGCCTGGTCCAGGCTCGCCCCGCTGCGCCCCTGGGCCGTCAAGGCGTCGTTGGCCAGCACGATGGCCAGCGACTTCTCGTTGCCCGCGTTGTCGGCCACCGTGACGTTGATCGTCTGGTCGTCGGTGGCGTTGCGGATCGCCGAGAAGTCCAGCGCCGCGTCGTCGGAGGCCTCCACCGTGCTCACGCCGCCCGAGTAGATCGTCGTCGAGTACCCGGTCGGTTTCGCGGTGACGTTCTCGGCCGCGTCGGCGGCGCCGGCCGCGTCGAAGCCGAAGTTCGCTGCATCGGCGCCGTAGAGGTTCAGCCGGAAGTAGGTCCCGTTCTGTGACGCGATCTGGATCTCGCCGCCGGAGGCGCTGGCCACCAGTTGCGCATCGCGGGTGGCGGCATTCCCCAGGAAGGCGTTGTTCAGCGCATCCACGGCGGCGGCCAGCCGGGTCGCGGCGTCGGTACCTGTCGCCTGGATGTTGCCCAGACTGATCACCGCGCCGCCGGCGATGGAGACTTCGAAGGTCGTGCCTGTCCGGTCGGCGCTGAAGTCGGCGCCGGAGCCGGTGATGGTGGTGTAGTCGAAGTCGCCCTGCGAGAACGAGCCGCCGGAGCCCGACAGCCGGTAGGAGCCGAGCCCGAGCTGGTTACCCACGTCGCCGGCCACCAGCACCTCGAAGGCCTCGCCGGTCGAGCTGGTGAACTCCAACGCCGAACCGGCCGTGGCTCCGGTCATGGAGATGCCGGCCGCCTGCAGCGCGGCGTTGTTCTGGATCTGCGACTGCAGGTTGGTGATCACGTCGCCCACCGTCGTGTAGGTGTTCGTGTCGATGGTGATGTCCACCGGGCTGGAGAGACCGCCGCCCTGGAACCGGACCACGATCTTGTCGCCCGAGGCCGTGTTCGTGACCGTGGTCGCGGACGCTGCCGAAGCCGAGCCGCCCTGCACCGTGTAGTCCATCGCCTTGCCCGTCGGGTCCGAGGCGCTGGTCACGTTGCCCAGCAGGGCGTTGGCCATCCGGTCGCCGGCCCGCACCTGGAAGGCGGCGTCCGAAGAAGTGAACGACAGCCGCTTGCTGCCGTCCGTGTCGGTCTTCACCGCCGCCTGGATCTGCGCGTTCTTGAACGCGGCGGCGGCTTCGGTGGTTCCGTTGCCGGCATCCTGGATGGCCGAGTTGATGGCCGCCACCAGCTCGTCGATGTTGCTCACCCCGCTGGTGTTCACGCTCACCTTCACGCGGTTGGCATCGCCGAATCCAGGACCGTAGAAGTAGAAATCCGTGAACCCGTCGCCCGCCGAGGAGATGTTGGTGGCGTTGTTCAGGATGTTGTTGACACTCGTCGCCTGCCCGTCGGCCAGATCGACGCTGTCGGCGCCGGCCACCTCGAAGCCGCTCAAACCGAGGCTCCGGGTGTCCACCGTGGACTGCGAAAGATCGACCGCCACCGAACCGTTGTCGATGGCCGTGATCCCCGAGTTCGCCCGGCCGCCGCCGATGAACACCGACAGGCTCCGGGCAAAGGTCCCGCCCTGGTCCAGACCGATGGCCTGGGCCTGGCGGTCGATCTCCTGGAGCACGCTCTGGAACTCGCTGTTCAGAATGTTCCGGTCACCGGTGAACGTCCCCGATGCCGACTGCGCCGCCAGCGTCCGGGCCCGGTCGAGCAACTGCGAGATGTTGTTGATACCGCCGTCGATCGTCTGCAGCGTAGACAGGCCGTCGTTGGCGTTCCGAATGCCTTGCGTCAGCACCGCCCGGTCCGAACGGATCGCGTTGGCGATCGCCAGACCGGCGGCGTCGTCGCCCGAGCTGACGATCCGCAAGCCCGAAGTCACCCGCTGAATCGTCTTACTCTGAAACTCCGTCGTCACCCGCAGGGACTCCTGCGCCTGCAACGAAGTGATGTTCGTGTTGATCGTGTATGCCATAACCGCTCCTGTGTGGTGTAAACTGGGCCTCCTTGCCCAGCTGGCGGGTCTCCCGCCTGGGGGATCCGGTGTGACTCCCCCGCTTTCACCACTCCCTTATCGGAGCGACCGGAAGATTCTTGAAACAGAGGATGGAGAACCCTCGCCGCCGCGCCACCGCGCCAGCACTGACCGCAGCCTCTTCGGCGTCACCGCCCGCGCCGCCGCCCAATTCTCCTCGGCCGCCAGGCGGATCTCCTCGCGCAGGATCACGACGTCCTTCGGGGCCGTGATCCCCAGCGTCACCCGGCCCCCGGCGGTCTCGAGCACCCGCACCTCGATCCCCTCTCCGATCAGGACCGCCTCGCCCTCGCGGCGCCGGATTACGAGCATCGCCCCTCCTCGCCGTCGAGAGCCAGAGGGTGACGGTGCGAGTACTCCGCCTCGGTCTGGATCGCCTGGATCCCCCGCCGCGTCCCGGGATTGATCACCACCGGCGCCATCAGATTCGCGGTCGGGGGCTTCCCCTCCCGCACCGTCACGATCGCCAGGCACAGCAGTTCGCCCCCCGGCTCCACCTCGCCGTCGCCCTTCCACCCGAGTTCCTCGAGATCCTCCGGAGAGGCCGACAAGCGATAGTCCGGAACCACCGCCCGCACCGGCAGGCAAATGAACGCCAGATCCTCCCGCTGCAGGCTCTGCAAGAATACCACCGGCTTCTCGGCCGGCCCCTCGATCAAGAGGAACCGCTTCTCCTCTTCGAAAGCCGGCAGGCCCCGCGGGAACTCGATCACGTCCTCGGCCTCGTACTCGATCGGCCCGAAGTTCTTCGTTTTCAATATCGGCACTGTCTCTCCTGCGGCCAACCTGTTATCTTGCGCGCCCCGGCGGCGCGAATGCCCCCGGTCCCGTCAACGATCCGCCTTCGCCCACAGGGCCGACTGGCGCCCGGCAAGCCCTTTGAGAAACCCCGCCAGTTGGGCGCACTGCCCGAAAACGAAATAAAACGGCGCATCCAGCGCCCGCGCCCGCGGCCCGGCCGTCCAGCGCAGCAAAGCCGCCGCCGCCAGTGCTGCCGCCCCGGCCAGCGCCAGCCGCGCCAGCGGCGCCTCCCAATGCCAACCGGCCCATCCGAGCGCCCCCAAACCGACGAACGGCGACAACCACCGCAGCAGCTTGTGCGAGACGAAGACGAACCAGAAGCGCCACGGCGCCCCCACCGGCCAGCCGTTGCCCCGCACCAGCGCTTGGGCCGCTCCGGCGGCGATCCGCACTTTCCGGCGAAACTCCTCGGCCAGGCTCGCCACGCCCTGCTCCCAGCCCAGCGCGTCCGGCGCGAACACCGCCCGCTTGCCCTGCCGCACCACCTGGACCGGGATCACCAGGTCCTCGATAATCGTATCGTCCGGAACGGGGCGGAAAAGAGCCCGCTTCAGCGCATACATCGCGCCATCGGCTCCCACCATCGAACAGAACGCCGACTCGGCCTCCTGCAGGGACCACTCGATCGAGTAGTACTGTTTCTCCGCCGTCTCCAGCTCCGCCGCCGTCTCCACCAGCACGACCTTGCCGGACGCGCAGCCCACCTCCGGATCAGCCAGCCGCTCCACCAGCCGCCGCATCGCGTCGCGCGCGTACATCACGTTGGCGTCCGAGAGCACGACCACCGGCTCCCGGCGGCCCGCGATCACCCGGTTCAGGTTCCAGACCTTCCCCCGCCGCCGCTCCCGCTCGATCAGCTCGATCCGCGGCGTCCAGCGCCGCGCGATCTCGCCGGTCAGGTCCGTCGAGCCGTCATTGACCACCACCACCCGCAGCTTGCCCTCCGGATAGTCGAGCGCCAGCGAGTTCTCGATCTTTTCGCCGATGACGCCCTCCTCGTTCAGCGCGCAGATGATCAGCGCCGCCTCCGGCCACTCGCCTTCCGGGAACTCCCCCGCCGGCGGCCTCCGGCCCCGGGCCAGCAGCCGGATCAACGGCGGATAGATTGCGAACGGGTAGGCGAACAAGACCAGCAGCGCCGCCAGCACGGCGTCCGGCCAGCCCAGACCATCCAACACCGCAGCGGCGCTCTCCATCACGGAAACCATCCGATCAGCCGCGGCCCGAGCCGCTTGGTCAGCCCCAACGGCAGCCGCCGCCAGAGCGCCGCCGCCAACTCGAACTTCGGGTTCTTCGGGGTGAAGTCCGGCAGCTCGCGCCGGCGCACCAGCAGCACCTCGTAGGGCAGCTCCCGCGGGGCGGCGCCCCAGTGCTTCTTGAACTCGTAATTGCCCGTCTCCTTCTTGCTGCGCCCGAAATCGAAGCGCCGGCAACCGTGCCCGGCCGCCCAGAGCAGGTGGTCGAAGTAGAGATAGTTGTTCGGAGCCTTGGCGAAGTACTCCGCCCGCGAGGCGGCGTAGTAAGTGTGCATCTCGCCACGGTAGAGCAGGTTCAGACTCGCCGCCACCACCCGGCCCTCCAGCATCACTTCCCGGATCTCCAGGCGCTCCCCATAGTGCTCGCATAGCGCCTCGAACCAGGCCCGGGGGAAGACCGGCGTCCCGAGCCGGCGGTAGTTCAGCGCCAGCAGCTCGTAGAAGCCCTCGATCGACCGCGTCCGGCGCACCTGGTACGGGAACCGCTGCGCCTTCCGCACCATGTTGCGTGTCTTCTTCGGGATCCGCGCCAGCAGCTCGGCGGCGCTCATTGGCTCCAAAGGAAACGAGAAGGTCACGTACCGGTCCAGCCGCGCGAAGCCCGCGCACTGGTCCTCGTAGGCGTTGCGCAGCTCCAGGTGCTCCACGTCGAGACGCCGCGCCAGCCCCGCCGCCGCCTCGGCAAGCGCGGCCCGCACCGCCTCGGATTCCGCCAGGATGCCCCCGTAGACGGCGAACGGCGAGGAGATCAGCGTCCGGCCCAGGACCCAGTTCTCGACCAGGAACAGCGGCAGCACGCCGGTCAGTGCCCCTCCCTCCTCGGCCACCAGATAGAAGGGCCGGTAGCTGAACACGCTCTCCAGCGCTCTCCGCCACGCCGTCAGGTGGAAGACAGTGCCCCGCGGGTGACCCTCCACGAACGCGTCCCAGTCGCCGGACTCCACCGGCCGCAGCTCGCGAATCCTCATGCCGCCGCCCCTCCGTCCACGCGCGCCGCCGGCAGTTCATGAGCGGGAACTACCGCCGTCATCGCCGAGAAACGGAACTCCTCGAGCAGGCGCGCCAGCTTGCCTTCCATCGAAGCAAGCCCCCCATAGGTACGCCAACGGGAAACCGCCGAGCGCAGCAGCCGGGGCTGCTCCGGATCCATCTCCCAGGGATGGAAATAGACGCACGCCGGCCGGCGCTCGATCTCGTTCAGCCGCCGGATGCCGGCCTGCGTGTACCGGTAGGGCAACAGCCGCAGATAAGCGCCGCCGCCCACCGGGGCCACCCGCCGCCTCGACAGCCTGGCCGTCGCCGCCGGGACCTCGACGATGGGCCCGGCGGGCGTCTCGATACGGCACGGGAAGCGCTCGAACCCGGGGATCCCGTAACGGTCGTGCCGGATCGGGTAGATGCTCGAATCGTACTCGAAGCCGCACTCGGCCAGCGTCTCGAGCGCCCAGAGAGAGCCTCGTGTGATCGAGAAGCTCGGCGCGCGGTATAGCCGGGGCGAAACACCGCAGGCGTCCTCGATCGCGCGCCTGGCCCGCAGCGTGTCGGCCCGGAACTCCTCCGGCGTCATCTCGTAGATCAGCCGGTGCCCGTAGCTGTGGCAGCCGATCTCGTGGCCCGCCGCCGCGATCTTCCGCACCAGAGCCGGGCGCCGCTCGGCCACCCACCCCAGCACGAAAAACGTCGCCCGCACCCCGGCCACGTCCAGCATCGTGAGAACCCGCCGCGTCGCGTGCTCCACCCGGGACGGCAACCTATCCCAGCGGCCGGGTGCGGCTACCGCCTGGACTTCCGTCGGGTGGAAGTAGTCCTCCACATCAACGCTCAGCACGTTGACGATCGGTCGCATTCCTCCTCCCGCCCGCGGCACTCAGCGCCGCCGCAGCCAACTCAAACAGTATTGTGAACAGCCACAAGACCGCCCAGTCCACGGCCCGCCGCCACGTCGGATATGCCACTTCTGGCCATTATATCGGCCGCGCCGAAGCCGCCTGACGGCCCGGCACGGCGCCCCAATGGGCGGATGCTACAGTAGTAAGGTTCGATGACCGGCGCAATCGTCGTTGACAAACCTTCCGGCTGGACCTCCCACGACGTCGTGAACAAGGTCCGCAAGCTCTTCAATATCAGGAAAGTAGGCCACCTCGGCACCCTCGATCCGGCGGCCACCGGCGTGCTGCCCCTCGTCATCGGCCGGGCCACCCGCCTGGCCCAGTTCTACGCCGCCGGCGACAAGGTCTACGACGCCGTCATCCACTTCGGCTGGGCCACCGACACCTACGACGGCGACGGCGAGCCCGTCGGCGACAAGAACGAGCCCGCCGAGCTGGACCGCGAGCGCCTCGAAGCGCTCCTCGAGGAGTTCCGCGGCGAGATCGAGCAGCTGCCGCCACCCATCTCGGCCAAGAAAATTCACGGCACGCCCGCTTACAAGTTGGCCCGGAAGAACAAGCCGGTGGAGCTGAAGCCGGTCACCGTCACCATCTACTCGCTCGAGCTCCTCGAGCTCGACGGCCCCCGCGCGCGCCTGAAAGTGCATTGCTCGGCCGGCACCTACCTGCGCACCGTCGCTCACGACCTCGGGAGGAAATACGGCTGCGGCGCTTTCCTGGAAAAGCTCGTCCGCTTGAAGGCCGCCGAGTTCACCTTGGACCAGGCGCGGACCATCGAAGAGCTCGAGGTCCTGGCCCAGGAAGGGCGTCTCGACCGCGCCGTCATCCCCGCCGCCAGGTTGCTGCCCGAAATGCCGTCGGTGCGCGTGGACCGCCTCACCGAGACCCAGATCCGCCAGGGCCGCGACTTCCGCGCCTCGCCGTTCCGCAGCGCCAAGAAGGCCAAACTCGTCAAGGCCATCTCCGAGTCCGGCGATCTCGTCGCCATCGGCGAAGCCCGCCTGCCGAATCTCTACCACCCGATCGTCGTACTGTGACCGGCGCCAGCGCCGTGACTCCGGTCACATTCGGATATCAGGATTTTCAAGTATAATGTTGTCGCGCTTTCCGAACGTGGCGGCCCCATGGCCTCCCCGGGAGCGCCGGGAGGGAAACCGTCATGAACGCCATTGAAACGCTCTCCAACGAACACGGCCTCATCCGCCAATACCTCGACAACCTGGCCATGGCGATCGAACGCATCGAGGAGGGCCAACGGCCGCCGCGCGAGTTCTTCGACAAAGCGGCCGAGTTTGCCCGGTCTTTCGCCGACAAGTTCCACCATTTCAAGGAAGAGCACGTGCTTTTTACTCTCCTGGCCCAGAAGCACAGCGGCGAGATCGACGCCCAGCTCGAGACGCTCCGCCACCAGCACGAGCGCGGCCGCAGCCTGGTCGCCGCCTGGGCGCGAGCCATCGACGGCTACGCCGAAGGCGACCCGCAAAAGACCGACGAGCTGCTCGAGAACCTCGCCGCCCACATCGCCTTGCTTCGGCGGCACATCCACACCGAGGACCACGTCTTTTACCCGCTTGCCAAGAAGACGCTGACAGACGAAGAGTTCGCCGCTCTCGAGCAGGAGTTCGAAACGGAGCGGCAGCGCCACGGCGAGCGCACCTTCGAGCAGTCCCACAAGCTTGTCGTCGACATGGGCTCGCTGCTCGTCCATATGTAGGCGCGGAGCCTCCAGAGACGACGGGCACGACGGGCCTGCCCACTTTTGACGCGCCTGATCCACGGCCGCTACGATGGGGGTATATGAAAGGGTGGGTGGCTGCGGCCGCCGGCTTGTTGCTCGGGTGCGGGGGGGCGCCGCCGAAAGAATCGCTGCCGCCCCAACCCGAGGTGAAGCTGGAAGCCTTCCAGCCGACGATCCGGGGCGAGATCGAGAAGGTGCTGCGAGCCGTCGAGTCCCGCCCCGAAGATCCCGATGCCAACGCCGAGGCGGCGATGTTGTTGCACGCCCATCAGCAGAACGCCGCCGCCGAGGTCTATTATGACCGCGCCCGCATCCTGGAGCCCGACCGCTTCGACTGGGTCTACCTGCTCGCGTGCGTCCAACTCGAGCAGGGCAAGAACAAGGAGGCGATCGGGAATCTGCGCGCCGCCCTTCAGATCGACCCCGGCTACGTCCCCGCCGAGGTGAAACTCGCCGACTTGCTCTTGAGGACGGGCCAGCCCCGGGAAGCTGAATCCCTCTATTCCAAAGTGCTCGAAGCCGATCCCGAAAACGCCATCGCCTGGTATGGCCTCGGCCGCATCCACGCCTCCCGGGACGAGACCGCCAAAGCCGCCGAGGCATTCGAGAAGGCGATTCAGATCTATCCCCGGTATGGACAAGCGCACTATGCCCTGGCCCTGGCCTACCGCAAGCTCCACCGCCGGCAAGACGCGAAGCGGCACTTCGAACTGGGCGAAACGCACAAGCTCGATATGCCGCCCACCGGCGACCGCATTCTCACTGCGGTCCGGAGCAAGACCAAAAGCCCCACCGAATACCTGCGCGCCGGCGTGGAGTTGGAAAAGCAGGGCCGGCTGGAAGAGTCCGTAGCCGTGCACCTCAAGGTCCTCGAGATCGACCCGCAGCAGGTGCAGGCGCATATCAACCTGATGTCGCTCTACTGGCGCCTCGGCCGTAAAGAGGAGGCCCTGGCTCACTACCGCAAAGCCTTGGCCATCAATGAGAATCTGCCCGACTGCCACTACGACTACGGCGTGATCATGTACCAGATGGGCAACCGCGCCGAGGCCAAGAAGGCGTTTCGCCGCGCGCTCGAGATCAATCCTTTCTACGCCAAGGCCCACCTGAACCTCGGCGTCGTCCTGGAGGAAGAGGGCGATATCGCCGGCGCCGTCCGCCACTTCCGTAAAGCGATCGAAAACCAACCCGATTACCGCTTGGCTCACTTTCACCTGGGCCGCGTCCTCGCCGATCAGGGCAAGCTGGACGAAGCCATCCGCCATTTTCGGCAGACCCTGAAACCACAAGATGAGCAGACGCCGGGCTACCTCTTCGCTCTGGGCATCGCTTACGCCCGGAAAGGCGACCGCGGCGAAGCCCTCCGGTGCATGCGCCGGGCCCGCGACCAGGCGTCCCGTTTCGACCAGTGGCAGCTGCTGGCGAGCATCAACCGCTCGCTGCAAACCCTCCAGCGAGGGCGTCCGTAGCGGCGATGAGGCGGCATTGGATCGCATCGGGCTTGGCGGCGCTGCTGGCCGGCTGTGGGGGCGGTGAAAGACCACCTGCCGCCGAGTCGCCCGTCTACCCATTTCGCGAGGTTTCCCAGCAAACCGGGCTCCACTTCGATTACTTCGTCGGCGCCACCGGGGAGAAGTACATCGTTGAAGTGATGGGCGCCGGCGTCGCCCTGCTGGATTACGACAACGACGGCGACCTCGACATCTTCCTCCCCCAGGGCAACATCCTCACCCCCGGAAAGACCCTGGCCGACTCCCTCTTTCCCCTGCGCAAAGGCCAGACCCTGGGTAACAAACTCTTCCGCAATGAGATCGTCCCGACCGGTAAGCTCCACTTCACTGACGTGACCAAACAGGCGGGACTCGACTACGAAGGCTACGGCATGGGCGCCGCCGCCGGCGACTACGACAACGACGGCGACATCGATCTCTACGTCACCAATTTCGGCCCGAATATCCTCTACGAGAACAACGGCGACGGCACCTTCACCAACGTCACCGCCAAGGCCGGCGTCGGCGACCCGCGCTGGGGTTCGAGCGCCGCTTTCTTCGACTACGACCAGGACGGCGACCTCGACCTCATGGTCACCAACTATGTCGATTTCACCTTCCAGGGCAACAAGACCTGCTACACGCCGGGCGGCGAGGTGGACTATTGCACGCCTCTCGTCTACAACGGCGCCGTCGACAAACTCTGGCGCAACGACGGCAAT
Organism: Solibacteraceae bacterium; assembly: GCA_026984795.1. Classification (GTDB taxonomy): domain Bacteria; phylum Acidobacteriota; class Terriglobia; order Bryobacterales; family Bryobacteraceae; genus JALSRK01. The sequence goes on from JALSRK010000052.1 coordinate 256,858, forward strand.
GGTAAGTGGACTGACGTTTCCGTCTCCTCGGGTATCGCCTCCAAGTTCGGCCCCGGCCTCGGCCTCACCACCTCCGACGTCAACGGCGACGGCCTCATCGATATCTACGTCGCCAACGACACCACCGCCAACCTGCTCTGGATCAACCAGGGCGACGGCACCTTCGTCGAAACCGGACTCGAGGCCGGCGTCGCCTACAGCGAAGACGGTATGCCCCGGGCCGGCATGGGCACCAGTTTCGGCGACTTCGACGCCGACGGCGACGACGACCTGATCGTCCTGAACCTCCGCGCCGAGGGCTGCTCCCTCTACGTCAACGAGGGCGACGGCTTCTTCAGCGACGTCACCTTGCGGTTCGGCCTCGGCCACGTAACTTACCAGTACACCGGCTTCGGCGTCGATTGGTTCGACTATGACTCCGACGGCTGGCTCGACCTCTTCATGGCCAACGGCGCCGTCACCATCATCGAAGAGCTTCAGGCCAAAGGCGATCCCTACCCCTTCGCCCAGCCCAACCTCCTGCTGCACAACCTCGGCCACGACGCCCAGTTTGAGAATGTCTCCCCGAAGGCCGGCCCCGCCTTCCAGATGGCCGAGGTCAGCCGTGGGGCCGCTTTCGGCGACCTCGACAACGACGGCGACATCGACATCGTTTATCAAAACAACAACGGGCTCACCCGGATCCTCCTCAACCAGGTCGGCAACCGCCGGAACTGGATCATGGTGAAGCTCGAAGGGACCAAATCCAACCGCCAAGGAATCGGCGCCCGCGTCGGCCTGGTGCGGCGGGGAAAGCCGACGCTCTGGCGCCGGGCCCACACCGACTCCAGCTACTGCAGCTCGAACGATCCCCGCGTCCACTTCGGGCTCGGCTCCGACACCGCCGCCGACGCCATCGTCGTCAAGTGGCCCAGCGGCCTGGTCGAGCGCTGGGACAATCCCCCGGTGAACCGGCAGATCACCCTGAAGGAAGGCACGGGCCGGCCGGCAAACGGAACATAGTCCCCCACGCGCCCCTTTGGGCCATACGTTCGGCCCCAGGCATGCCCCGCCTCTCCGCCGCGATAGAATCTCCGGTGCAATGAGAAACTGGCGCGTTGCTCTCGTCCTGCTGGTTTGCATCACGGGCCGGGCCGCCACCGTCACGATCGATGCCGCGCAGACCCGCGAGCCGATCTCGAAATACATCTATGGCCAGTTCATCGAGCACCTGGGCCGGTGTATCTACGGCGGCCTCTGGGCCGAGATGCTGGAGGACCGGAAGTTCTACTACCCCGTCACCGGCGAGGCTCCCGCCTGGGAGATGTTCACCCCCGGCAAGAGTTCCTACCAGGGAGAAGGCCGCCCGTATGAGCTGCTCGTCCGCTCGCCGTGGATGATCATCGGGCCTAAGGATTCCGTCCGCATGACGACCGCTGATTCTTATGTCGGCGAGCACACGCCGGTGATCACCCTCCCCGGCGAGGGCCGGCCCGCCGGCCTCATCGAGGAGCGCCTTGGCCTGGTGGCCGGTAAGGAATATGCCGGCCGCATCGTCCTGGCCGGGGACCCTGCCGCCGGCCCCGTCGAAGTCAGCCTCGTCTGGGGCGGCGGAGCTTCGATGCGCGATACGGTGAAGATCGAGACGCTGACGCCCGAATACCGGAAGTACCGCTTCCGCTTCCGCTGCGGCGGCTCCACCGACAACGGACGTATCGAAATCGTCTCCCGCGGCGCGGGCAGCTACCGCATCGGCGCCGTCTCGCTGATGCCCGCCGACAATATTTACGGCTGGCGCGCCGACACCGTGGCGCTCCTCGAGGAGCTGAACGCTCCCATCTACCGCTGGCCCGGCGGAAACTTCGTCAGCGGCTACGACTGGAAGAACGGCATCGGCGACCCCGACCGCCGCCCGCCGCGCAAGAACCCGGCCTGGAAGGGCATCGAGCCCAACGACGTCGGCATCCACGAATACATGGCCCTGATGCGCGAGATCCGAGCCGAGCCTTTCGTCGCCATCAACACCGGACTCGGGGGGCCGGAGACCGCCGCCGAAGAGGTCGAGTACCTCAACGGAGCTCCCGATACCCCTATGGGCCGCTTACGCGCCGCCAACGGCCACCCGCAGCCCTTCGGCGTCAAGTTCTTCGCCGTCGGCAACGAGATGTACGGGGAATGGCAGCTCGGACACATGCCGCTCGAAGAGTACGTCAAGAAGCACAACCGCGTCGTCGCCGCCATGCGGGCCGTCGATCCCTCGATTGAACCGGTCGCTGTGGGCCACATGGGCAAGTGGAGCGAGACGATGCTCACCTACTGCGCCGATTTCATGAGCCTGATCAGCGAGCATCGCTACTGGCAGGACCGGGAAGATCTCGTGGAGCACGTCCAGCAGGTCCCGGCGTATATCCGGAAACTCGCCGACGCCCACCGCGACTACCGCCGCCGGATCCCCGGACTCGCCGGCAAGAACATCCGCATCGCCATGGACGAGTGGAACTATTGGTACGGCCCGAACGAGTTCGGCGAACTCGGCGTCCGCTACTTCCTGCAGGACGCCCTGGGCATCGCCGCCGGCCTCCATGAGTTCTTCCGCAACTCGGACATCTACTTCATGGCCAACTACGCCCAGACGGTCAACGTCATCGGCGCCGTCAAGACCACGAAGACGGCCGCCGAGCTCGAGACCACCGGCCTGGTTCTCAAGCTCTATCGGGAACGGTTCGGCAAGTTCCCCGTCGAGGTCTCCGGCCCGCCCGCTCCCCTGGATCTCGCTGCCGCCTGGAGCGCGGACCGCACCGCTCTGACGGTCGGCCTTGTCAACCCGACCTCCTCTCCTCAGCGCATCCAGGTCGCACTCCATGGCGCCCGGCTCACCGGACGCGGCGCCCGCTGGTGGATCACCGGGCCGGACCGTATGAGTTACAACGATCCCGGCCGCCCCCGCACCGTGGACATCCGCTGGGAATCGTTCTCCGGCGCCCGGCCGATCCTCGAAGCGCCTCCTTTGAGCGTCACCGTCTGGGAGTGGGAGGCGGTCCCGGAATAGCTGTTATCACCGTACTGGTACGCAACCGGCGGGGGCCACGAACTTTTCTCTCATGCGATGTTGCATCCCTCGTCGCATTGTTGTACAAGAGAACTTTTACGGCGAACGCCTGTTCCTGCGGGTCAGGTAGCCGATGAAAAAGAAAACGCCCGCCCCTCGGGGCGGGCGTTCTATTTTGTCGTCCTTCTGGCGACCCGCCGCCGGGCCGCCAGAATCCGGTCTAACTGTGGGCGCGGCCTCAGAAGCTCAGCCGCAAGCCGAAGCGGAACTGCCGCTCCGGGGGCGTCGCCAACCCGTTCAGCGTGCTCGTGATCGAGGAGAAGTTCCCCAGGCTGCGGATCGTTCCATCCGGGTTGAGCCGCAGCGCCGCCACGTTGGCGCCTGGGTTGGCGAACTTCGGCGTGTTCGTCAGGTTGAAGGCCTCGGCCCGGAACTCCAGCTTCCAGCGCTCACCCAGCGCGAAGGTCCGGAAGAGGCTCAGGTCCAGGTTCCACATCCCGGGACCGCGCAGGACGTTGCGGCCCGTGGTGCCGAACCGCACCCCCTTCGGCTGAGCGAAGGCCAGCGGGTCGAACCAGCTCTTGCCGGGGCCGATGTCGCCGATGATCTTCACCTTGGGCTTGACCTGGTCGGCCGTCTGCGACGTGCCCGGCATGTTCAGCTCGGCGCCCGAGGCCCACACCGTGAACGGTGTGCCGCTATAGGCGCTGAAAACGCCGTTCGTCTGCCAGCCGCGCAGCAGCCACGACAGCGCGCCGGACTGCGCCCAGGTCTTGCCCGGCCCGAAGGGCAGCTCGTAGAGGAAGCCCAACGTGAACATGTGCGTCCGGTCGTAGCCGGCCACCGCCCGGTTCCGCCGCAGCGTCGGCCCCCAGTTCGTCAGCGGCAGGCCGGCCCAGCCGTCGTCGTTGGTCCAGTTGATCGTCTTCGAGAAGGTGTATGCGCCCTTCAGGAACAGGCCCCGGGCGAACCGCCGGTTCAGGGCCACCTGCAGCGCGTGGTAATTGCCGCTGAGCCAGCCGTCCCACATCAGCGCGGCGATCTTCCGCCCCTGGGTCGCCGCCAAAGGACGCCCCGAAGGACCGCTGCCCGGAGGCGCCGCGTTGATGTCCCGGTCCGCAAGCTGGTGCACCGTCTGCGTGCCGACGTAGGCCACCGAGGCCACCAGATCCGCCGGCAGCCGCCGCTGCACCGTGAAGTTCCACGACTGGATGTAGCCGCGGTGCAGCATGCCGCCCCACGGGCTCCGTGGCCCCATGTTCACCGTCGGCGGCAGATCCAGCACACCCGTGCTCACGTCCGGCAGCGGAATCGGCGGGATCCCCTGGTCCAGCGTCGTCAGCGGCGTGTACGGGTTGGGCGCCACGAACGACGCGCCGATCGTCGCCGGGTACAGCCCGCGCAACGGCCGCGAGAACGGCAGCGGGTCGTACGTGATGCCGTAGCCGCTGCGAATCACCGTGTTCTCGGTCAGCCGGTAAGCGAAGCCGACCCGCGGCGCAAACAGCTTCTTGCTCACCTCGATGCCGACGTTCTTCGGGTTGCCACCGAGGCCGCCCAGGTAGACTTTGTTCGTGAACGGGTCCCAACGCTCGATGCCCCGGTCCCGCCGCGTGATCAGCGGATAGTACTCATAACGCAAACCGAGGTTCAGCGTCAGCTTCGGCGTCACCTGCCACCGGTCGCGGAAGTACCAGCCGAACTGCCATTCGCGGTTCGTCATCTCGAAGAACTGCACCGCCTTCTGCATCGAGCTCGGCAGGCCCAGCAGGAACGCCGCATACCGGTTCAGGTAGTTCGCCGTGTAACCCTTGGTGCCGGTGACATCGCCGCCGAAGTAGATCCAGCCCCGCGGGCCCTGGCTGATCTCCGGCTGCCAGTGGTCCAGGTGATACCGCACCAGGTCGAAGCCCCAGCGGAACTCGTGGCCGCCGCTGATCTTGGTCATGTTGGTCGTGTAGGTGAAGGTCCGCTCCTTGCGGAACAGCGGCTGCCACCCGTAGATGTTCCCCCAGGGCGTGAAGCCGTGGGAGATCTCCGGCATCCCGCTGTAGCAGGCCCCTTTGGCCGCCGGCGGGCACGCCTTCTTCACCTGGTCACTCCCCGGCCCGATGGTGATCGGATCGTTGGTGTTCGGGATGCCCCACACCTCCGAGCCGATGTTCTTGCCGTGGTCCGGGCCCACCACGCTTTGGTCGAACTTCGTGAACGCGAAGGTGCCGTCCAGCACCATCGTCGGCGACATCGTCCAGGTGTGGCCGACGGTGATGATGTTGACGTTCGTGTCGCCCGTGCCGACGCCGGCCCGGCTGAGTCCCGGGCCGCCGACCTTGCCCAGCGCGAACTTCGATTTCACCGGAGCGTCCATCCGGCTGTACTTGCCCCAGATAGCCAGCTCCGTCCGCGGGTTCCAGTTGATCTTGACGTCGTACTGGTGCCGGTTCAGTTTCTCGGTGCCCGAGTTGAAGTAATTGTTCAGCGTCCCCTGCGCCACGCCCGGCAGATTGGGCAACGGCGCGTCCTGCTGGATCCGCTGGCTGATCGGGTGGATTCGCGCCGGCGGAATGATGTTGCCCGGGAACGGCGTGCGGCCGCTGCCGTCCGGATTGCCCGTCAGCGGGTCGTACAGCGTCACCGGCAGCCCGGCGAAGTTGCCGGCCCGGATGCTCGCCGTCGGCACCGAGTAGGGCGAGGGCGAAATGCCGGCCCGCTCCAGCGTCCCTTCGTAGCTGCCGAAGAAGAATAGTTTGTCCCTCACGATCGGGCCGCCGAGCGTGCCGCCGAAAATGTTGAAGATCGACTTCGTCTTGCCCCGGTCAGGCGGCAAGAAGAAGTTCCTGGCCCGCAAATGCTGGTTGTCGTGGTACTCGAAGAGCACCCCGTGGAACTCGTTCGTCCCGGACTTGGTCGCCACCGTGATCGCCGCCCCGCCGGCCATGCCCTGCTCGGCGTCGAACGATCCGGTGGTGATGTTCACCGTCTCGATGGACTCCACCGGGGGAACGTAGACCATGTGGTGCGGGAGCCAGATGAAAACGTTCGTGGCCCCGTCCACACGGGCGTTGTTGTTGTTCCGCGCGGTGCCGTTGATGTTCGTTGACAACGCGCGCCCGGGCGTGTCTACCACCGCGTTCTGGAACCGCGCCGGCGTCGCGCCCGGAACGAGGTTGACCAGGCTCTGGAAGTTCCGGTAGTTCGACAGAGGCAGGTTCGTGATCTCCTGGCTGGTGATCTCAGCGTGTACGTCCGCCTTGTCGGTCTGCAAGGTCGCCGCCTCAGCCGTGACCGTCACCTGTTCGGCGACCGCACCGACCTCCAGCGTCACGTCCTCGCGAGTCACCACGTTGATCGACACCCGCACGTTCTTGCGGGTGATCGTCCGGAACCCCTCCGCGGAGACCCGCAGGTCGTAGTCGCCGGGAAGCACGTTGACCAGCGAGTATCGGCCCGCCATGTCGGTGGTCGTCTCGCGCGTCAAACCCGTTTCCCGGTTCGTAATCGTCACCGTAGCGTTCGGTACCACCGCGCCGGTCTGGTCGGTCACGGTGCCGACGATCGAACCATAGAGAACCTGCGCTTGGGCCGGCAACGAAACAAGCAGCACGCCAACCGCAAGCGCGGCCAATAGCGTCCAGCGCTTCATGAACGGCCTCCTGTTGTTTCGAATTCGACCCCCGATTGCGGTCAGAACGACCTACTTTTCTATTTACTCCCCGGCGAGTTCCGAGTCAAGCCCCTGCAGCATCCAACTCGGGAGATCCGCCAAGTCCGTGTCCGGAAAGCCAGAGTCGGCCGCTTCAGACTGTCTCTCGGGCGGGTAAACGAATATACTTTCTGCATAACGAATATACATTCGCCCAGGAAGTATCGGATCCTGACCGGTTTGTCAGTCGCCTTCCCGTCTGAACCCGGCGCAAAGGGAAGCCCGCCGGCGCCCACCGCGGCGCGCCCTCCACCCCGTCTCTAGTAACCCAGCTTCCGCAACGCCACCCGCATCCGCCGCGCGCTCTCGACGTAGTCCGGGACCCGGCGGTCGCGCTCCACCATCACCCAGCCCCGGTAGCCGATCTCCTCCAAGGCCTTCATCACCCCGGCCAGATCCAGGGCCCCGGTGCCCAGTTCCCAGAAAGCATCCCCGCCACGGATCCGTGTGCCCACCCGCGCCGGATCGATGTCTTTCAAGTGGATGTACCGGCACTTCTCGCCCAGGTCCCGGATCGTCCGCACCGGGTCCGAGCCGCACAGCAGCAGGTGGCCCGTGTCCGGACACGCGTAGATCCCCGGGCGCTCCTCCAGATACCGCAGCAGGTCTTCGCGTGTCTCCACCGCCCCCGGCCTCCCCGACCGCCCGATGTGATTGTGAATCACGATGATCATCCCCCTCTCCTTGGCGTACTCCACCCACCGCGCGCACTCCGCCCGGGGAACCGCCGCACGCGCGATCCGCGCCCCCGCCGCCGCTCCGTAGTCGATCGCCTCTTTGAGAGACCCGCCCACCGCGGCGCAGCTCAGCCCCAGCCGCGCCGCCTTCTCCCGCAGCTCCTCCGCTGGAACCCCGAACTCCGCCGGCTTGGCCTCAAACCCCTCCCAGCCGGTCTCCTTCGTCAGCTCCAGCCGCAGATCGAGCTCGCTGTCCCAGGCCCGGTCCCAGTTATAGAAGTGGTGCCCGAACCGGAATCGCGAGGCCGCCCCGCGCAGGCGTCCGGGCAGCAAGCCCGCCGCCAGCATCGCTTCTCTACGTGTAATCCCATTCATCTCCCGCTCCCTGTCCCTCTATGGCCCGGCCTTCGCTTGGCAGGCGCCGCCGCCCGCCCCCCGCCCCGCTTATACAGGGCGAAGAACTCCGTCGCCGGCGTCCGCACGACCGCGCCGTCCGGCAACCGCTCCTCCACCATGTACCACTTCTCCGGCGGGACCGCCGGCGGGAAGAACTGGTAGCTGAAGTTCGCCAGCACGAAGCCGGCGGACTCGACGATCCGGTAAAGCGGTTCTCCCACCGGCGCGCTGGCGTTGCCCCCGTGGCCGTAGATCGCGAACTGCGCCGAGCGCCGGATCAGCACCGGCGTCAAATCCCGCGGCCCGTTCGCCCCCAGCGTCTCCGACTTCACCCCGTAGACCCTCACGCGGCGCACGTCCACGAATTCCACCATGTAGTCGGCCCGGCTGTGCTCCGGATTCAGCATGTAGAACGCCAGCGGCTCCCGCGTGCCGCGCACCAGCACGTGCCGGTGGCGCAGCGTCTGCGGGAACTTCTGGTGCATCAGTGTGTTGTACCAGCGCCCGCCGCCGTGGCCTTCGATCACGATGATGGGGTGGTCTGCCGGAGCCGCCCCGTCGGGCCACGGCCAGGACTTCGTCCGAACCGTCCGCACCATCGAGTCGCGCCCGGCGCGCCAGTGGATGGCGTAAGCGCCCGGCCACCGGCACCACAACTGAAAGAAGGCCGCCACGCACCTGGCCGTGGCATCGTCCGGAGTCTCCAGCATCGGGCTGGGGTTCCGCGGGTCGGAAAAGGCCGGCGCATCGGGCAGCGGCTCGATCTTCGAGTGAACGCCCAGCCCGAACAGCCGGTTCTCCCGGCCGAGCCGCAATGGGTGCGAGATCCGGTAGTGGCCCTTCGGCAGGAAGACGTCCCGGTTTTCGTCCAGCGCCCGCTGGATGGCGTCAGTGTCGTCCGTCACCCCGTCGCCCCGCGCCGAGTACGGCGGATCCTTGACGTTCGCCACTGCCGGATCGTCCCAGCTCGGCAGCGCCTCCTTTCAGGCGTGCCGCAACCGGTAGTCCGCCGGCGGCGCCCCCGGCCGGACCACCTCCCACGGAGCCACCTGCTTGCGCCCCTCGATCCACACCGGATACAGCGGCGACGGCCCGGCGGCGTATTCGGCCACCCGCAACCACCCCGGACCGCCCTCGAGCGTCGCTCCTCCTTCGATCTCCACCAGCCGCTCGGCCCCTTCGATGTAGACGTTCTCGAGATAGACCGGACGGTTCGCCGCGATCGCCGTGTCCCGGCCCCGCAGCCGGATCACCGAATCGATCAAGTTGAGCGCCCCGTTGAACTCCGCCCTCGTGCTCGCCACGCGGATGCCCGGGCCGGTGATCGACGCGCCCACCAGCGTCAGCGGCCCCCGCACGTCAGAGAGGATCGACAGTTCGGTCTGCCCCGTCAGGTCCACGTAGCTGATCACCGGCGACGGCTGCGAACCGGCATACTGCTTCAGCTTCCCCAGCCCCGCCAGGTAGAGACCATAACGGCCGCCCTCGACGCTGATGTGCGAGACGCCGCCGCCGGAGCCCAGCGTCCCGCGGAACCCGGCAAAGGCGCCCTCGGCCTTGACGTGCACGTCCTCGGTCACCGAGCCCTGAGCCCCCTGATGGTCCACTCCGATCGCCCCGGCATTCCCCTTGCCCAGGTCCACGTCCAGGCTGACGATCATCTGGTTGAACGAGATGTTCGGGTTGTCCGGCTCGCCGTCCGGCTTGATCGAGATGAAGTAGATCACCGGCTTCGGCTTCCCCGCATCGCCGAAGCCCGGTGCGTGGTCCTTCAGCCGGATCACGGCCCGGCCTCCGTGCGTGCCGCCCCACAGGATGCACGGGAAATCGTCCCGCCGGTGCAGCGGCGGCCGCACCCCGCTCTTGGTCTCCTGCGAGGCGATGATCGAATCCGACACCAGGTAGACGCCGGGCGGAAACCACGTGATCATCCGCCGGTCGCGGGCGTCGTTCACGGCCTGCTGGATCGCCGCCGTCGAGTCCCGCTTGCCCGTCGGATCGGCTCCATAGGGGCGCTGCGTCACATCAAGAAGCCCGTAGGCGGCCGGATTCGCCCCGGCCGCCGGCAGCACGTGCAGGAGCAAACCCGCAACGAGCGCCGGCACGCTGTAAATCGCCACCTTCTCGCCTCCAAGTGCTCCCACTATAGTGGATCCCGCTGCCGGACGCCTCACCGTGACGCCTCGGCCATCTGTCGGAAACCGGCTTCAGCCAATCCCGGCGGGCCGGGCCGGAACCCTCCACGGCCGCCGCGGTGGGGCCATTGTGGTAAAAGGGAGTCCGTTATGTGGATTCGTCTCGTATTGCTGATCTTCTGCCTGCTGTCCGCGCCGGCCCTGGCGCAGGCTCACGATCCCTTGGAGGCCAGCTTTGCCTCCAAGCGCATCGAGGTCACCTACGACGCCGGCTTCCATCTTCAGCTCCGCTGGAAGGCCGCCCGCGGCGCGGATGTCCTCGCCTGGGAGCCGGAAACCCAGCCGGCTATCGTCGCCAACGGCTGGGAGTGCCGGACGTTCTCCGTCGATCCGGATTCCGTTCGCCAACAGCGCATCGACCACCCGGAATTCGGCCCCGCCGTCGAAGGCGTGCTCGCCGGCGTGCTCCGCAACGAGGAGCGCGGCCTTAAACTCGAGCGCCGGGTCCGCGTCATCTTCCCGGGCAAGTACCCCGACGCCGTGATCTTCGAGAAATCCTACCGTAACCTCGGGTCCCGGGCCGTCCACCTCACCCGCGTGGACGCCCAGCGACTCCTGCTCGACCGCTCCCTGGCCGAGCCGGACGCCCCCTCCTACGCCTTCGCTTCCTTCCAGGGCGGCGCCTACCACTGGGGACGCGACTACTCCCTCATCCGCCTCCAGCCCGGCTTCCAGCAGACGAACTTCCAGGGCCTCGACGACCGCACCTCGCCCGAGGGCGAAGGCGGCGGCAGTCCCTTCATCGATCTGTGGTCCCCTACCATGGGCGTCGCCCTCGCCCATATCGAAAAAAAGCCCCAGTGGGTCAGCCTCCCCGTGCGCGTCCGGGACGATGGCAAAGTGGAGATCGCCATCACCCAGACCCCGCTGGCGAAGTTCAAACAGCAGGAGTACCTCGCCCCCGGCGCCGCATACCGCACTGTCACCACCGCCGTCATTTTCCACCACGGCGATTTCTACGACGCCCTCCACACCTATGGCGCCCTGTTGCGGGCCCGCGGCGTCGCCATCCCGGAAAGCTCACCCCCGTCGGCCTACGAACCCTATTGGAAGAGCTGGGGCTTCGGACTGGACTTCACCGTCGATCGCATCCTGGCGCTGCTGCCTGAACTCGAGAAGATAGGCATCCGCATCGCCAATCTCGACGATGGCTGGTTCGACTACTACGGCGACTGGAATGCCAACCGCTCCCCCGGCAAGTTCCCCGGCGGCGAGCAGGACATCATCGAGTTCGTCCGCAAGATCCACGCCCGCGGCTTCAAGACCAACCTCTGGTGGTACCCCCTCGGCGTCAGCCCCGACAGCCGTCTCGCCCGCGAGCATCCCGAGCTGCTGGTCCACGACGAGAACGGCGACCTGCCGCTCGACGAGCGCGGCTTATACCAACTTTGCCCCGCTTACGAGCCTGCCCGCCGCCACATCGAGCAAATCCTCCGGCGCATCGTCGCCAAATGGGACTTCGACGGCGTCTACGTCGATAGCATCGGCCTCACCGCCGTGCCCCCCTGCTTCGAGCCGTCCCACCATCACTCCTCCCCGCTCGACTCCTTCCAGGCTCTCCCCGGCGTCTTCCGCCTGGTCAACAGAACCCTCAAGGAGCTCAAGCCCGACCCCTACTTCGAAGTCTGCATCTGCGCCATGCCTCACTCGCCCTACAACATGCCCTACTACTGGATCGCCAACGCCTCCGACCCCGTCACTCCGGCCCAGGCCCGCCGCCGCATCAAACTGGAAAAAGCCATCCGCGGCCCTGGCTTCGCCGTCGGCGACTGCTACCAGGTGCCGGTGGACGAGTGGCAAGGTTACTCGCTGCCGGAAGCCTTCGACTCCGCCCTCGGCACGGGCGCCCAGATGACCACTTTCTACGCCGATCTCAGCGCGTCCCAGCGCAGCGACTGGGAGCGCTGGTTCCGCCTTTACCGGGAGTTGGGTCTCGCCGACGCTGAGTACCTCAACCTCTATGACATCGCTTTCGACAAGCCCGAGATCCACGTGGTGCGCAAAGGCGGCGCCCTCTACTACGGCATCTTCGCGGATCTCTGGCCCGCCAACCGTCCCATCGAACTCCGCGGTTTGGACCCCGGCCGCAAGTACGAGGTCTACGACTACGTCCGCGGCGCCTCTCTCGGCGTCGTCTCCGGAGAACAGCCCCGTATCCGCCATGCTTTCAAAGGCAGCCTGCTGATCCGTGTCAAGCCCGTGGACTGACCGCCGCACGGCAGCCGCCCGTGCAAGCAGCCTCCGGCGCCGATAGAATCAATGCCATGCTGCCGCTCGAAGGAAAGTATGCGCTCATCACCGGCGCGAGCAAAGGCGTCGGCAAAGGGATCGCCCTGGAATTCGGCAAAGCCGGCTGCCACGTCGCCGTCAACTACAACCGGGACCGCGCCGGGGCCGAGGCCACTGTCGCGGAGCTCGAAGCCATGGGCCGCCGGGCTTTCCCCGTACAGGCCGACGTCGGCGTCGCCGCGGATGTCGAACGCATGTTCGAGGAGGTCCTCGCCCGCTTCGGACGCCTCGACGTACTCGTCAACAACGCCGGCGTGCAGACCTGGAAGGAGCTGCTCGAGCTCACCGAAGCCGAGTGGGACCGCGTGCTGAACACGAACCTGAAAGGCTGCTTCCTCTGCACCCAACAGGCGGCCCGCCGCATGAAAGAGACCGGCGGCGGCTCCATCATCAACATCGGCTCCGGCTGCAACAAGTTCGCCTTCCCCAAGCTGGTGGACTACACCGCCAGCAAGGGCGGCATCGAGCAGTTCACCAAGGTCGCCGCCGTGGAGCTGGGGCCCTACAAGATCCGCGTCAACTGCGTCGCCCCCGGGGCCATCGAGATCGAGCGCACGAAGGAAGAAGCGGGAGACTACGCCGGCACCTGGGCCCCGATCACTCCCCTGCGCCGCATCGGCTACCCCGCCGACGTCGGCCGCGCCTGCGTATTCTTCGCTTCGGGCCAGAGCGGCTTCGTCACCGGACAGACGCTCTTCGTGGACGGCGGCCTCTTCTCGAAACCCCACTGGCCCTACGATTGAATTCCGGCGCCGGGCCCCCTCACCTCGACCCGAGCTCGACCAGCCGGTCCAGGTCCGGATTCGCCCCCAGGACCACGAGGATGTGGTGGTCTCTTACCACGAAGTCCGCCGGCGGGCTCACCGTCACATCTCCCGTGCGCGACTCCCGCACCGCCAGAACTTGCACTCCGAAGCGGTTCCGCACCTTCAGCTCCGCCAGGCTCTTTCCGTGGAACTCCTTGGGCGCCATCACCTCCCGGATCGTGAAGCGTTCCCCGAGGGGGATGTAGTCCAACGACCCGGCCCCCCGCAGGCGGTTCGCCACCCGTTCGGCGGCCTGCTTCTCGGGCGAGACGATCTCGTCCGCCCCGATCAGCTCGAGCAGCCGCGCGTGATCGTCCGAATTGGCCTTCGCGATGATCCGGCGCACACCCAGGTCCTTCAGGTGCAGCGTCACCAGCGAGGACGCTTCGATCGAATCGCCGAGGCTGACGATTACCACGTCACAATCGCCCACGCCCAGAGCCCGCAGCCGCTGCTTGTCCCGCGCGTCGAGCACCACCGCCCGGGTCGCGTGGTCCTTGATCCGCTGCACCGCCGTGACGTCGAGATCGACGGCCAGCACTTCGTGCCCGCTGTCGAAAAGGATCGCCGCCACCGTGGCGCCGAAGCGTCCCAGCCCGATTACCGCGAATTGTGACATGCCCGCATCCTCACCATCGAACAACGGCCCGGCAGCCTCACCCGATCAGAACCTCCTCCTCAGGATACTGCCAGTCGGTGACCTGGTCCTCGCGCGCCAGGGCTCCCGCCACCGTCAGCGGCCCCAGCCGTCCCACGAACATCAGCACGGCGATGAGCACCCGCGAGGCCGGTGTCAGCGTCGCTGTCGCCCCGGTGGACAGCCCTACCGTCCCCAGCGCGGAAACGGTCTCGAACAGATAGCCGATGAAGACCCCGTGCCGCTCGGCGGTTACATCCGGCGCTTCGAGCAACAACAGCAGGAAAAGGCCGACGACGATCGTCGCGAAGGCGGCCAGCGCCAGGCTCAGGGCGTTCGCCACCGAGGCCGGACTCAGCGTCCGGTTGAAAACATTGACGTGCACCCGATGTCGCAGCCGGTTCACCGCCGTGAGCACCAGCACGGCGAAAGTCGTCGTTTTGATCCCCCCCGCCGTAGACGAAGGCGACCCGCCGATCACCATCAGAATCATCATGAAGAACAGAGTCGCCGGCGACAGCGCCGCGATATCGATCGTGTTGAACCCTGCCGTCCGGCAAGTCACGCTTTGGAAGAGCGAGGCCAGAACCCGGTCCGTACGCGGCAGGCCCGCCAGGCTGGCGTCTTTCTCGAGGACGGCGAAGATCACCGCCCCGGCCAAGACCAGAACCGCCGTCGTCGAGAGCACCAGCCGGCTGTGGACCGAGAGCGTCCGCCGCCGGAACCGCAGCGAGACCGCTTCGTAAACCACCAGAAATCCCAGCCCGCCCAACACGATCAGCGCTATCACCACCGCATTCACCACCACGTCGCCGCGCCATTCCATCAAGCTGTTCCGCCACAAGCCGAAACCGGCGTTGCAGAATGCCGAGACAGCGTGGAACACCGCGTACCAGGCGGCCGCCGGCGTGCCGAACTCCGGCTGCCAGCGGGCGAACAGCAGCGCTGCTCCCATGGCTTCGGCAGCCAGCGTGAACTTGACCACCGTCGCCAGCAACGGCCGGACCTCCACCCAGTCGCCCACTGCTGCCAGAGTCTGCCGCACCAGAGCCCGGTCCACGATGGACAACCGCCGCCGCAACGCGCTGAAAGCCAGCACCGAGAACGTCATGATGCCGACGCCGCCGAACTGAATCAGTACCAGAATCACCGCCTGCCCGAAAGCGGTGAACTCCGACCCGGTGTCCCGCACGATCAACCCCGTCACGCACACGGCGCTGGTGGCCGTGAACAGCGCGTCGATGAAGCCGATGGGCCGGCCCGGCGGCGTCGCCCAAGGCAAGAGCAGCAGGAGCGTCCCCACGGCGATCAGAGCCGCGAAGCTCCCCAGCAGCAGACGTAGCGGAGCCGGCCCCGATGCCCTCATAGCCGCCGTGCCAGAATTGCGTAATCGAGCCCGCCGAAGAAAGCCTGGCGGAACCGCGCCGGCAGGTCTTCGACTTCGGGCATCGTCTCGATCGCCGGGTTCAGCTCATGCACTTCGATGCGCCCGAACCCGGCCTCCTCGAGATAGAAAGCCAGCAGTTCGGACGGCACCGGTCGCACGTGCGTGGGGTCTATGTAGAAATGCACCGCCATCGCCGCCAGACAAGCCGGGTTCGGCGTCTCGATGGCCAGCAGCCCACCCCGACCGAGCACCGCCGCGGCACGCCGGATCAGTCGCGGCACCTGGGCGGGTTCCAGATGCTCCACCACGTGCGCGCAGAAGATCCCGTCGCAGGATTCCTCCTCGATTCCTTCCAGAAAGGCGAACAAGTCCTGCTGTTCGGCTTCGAGTCCCTTGCTCCGGCACCGCCCCACACACTCGCCATTCGCGTCCACCCCCCGCGCTGGGATGCCCGCCTCTCTCATCAACTCCAGAAACTCGCCCCGCCCGCAGCCCAGATCGATCACCGCCCGGCAGCCCCGAAACCGTTCCCGGTAGAACTCCTGCTTCCGCTTCACCTTTTCTTCGCTGCCGCGGAAGCGCTCCGCAAGCTGTAGATAATCCACCTCGGGAGGCTCTGGTCCAGCCGCGGGAAGCTGCCCGCCGGGCTCGGCGGCGGCCGGCCGGCGCACCAGCGAGGCCCGCTGCCGCACCACCCGCAGCTCGTTGTGAATCAGCCGCTCGTATTCGGCGCGGATCTGTTCGAAGTCCTCCCACATCTTCTTCTGGATCTCGAGCGAAGCCCGCTCCAGGGCCGTCTCGAAATCCGAGTGCTGGCCGCGGATCAAGTCGCGGAAGTTCGCTTCGATCTGCGAGACGCGGTGGTCGTAAGCGGCGCGCAGATCGGCCAGCCCCCGCAGGAACTGGATCTCGTTCGTCGCCAGCTTCTCTTCCCAGCCCTTGCGCCACTCCTGCCAGTGCGTCCGGATGTCTTTCTGCTCCCGCAGCTCCTGCATCACCGGGCCTTCCAAGGCCTCGGTCACATGGCGCTTGAGGTCTTCGTGCAGCGCCCGGATCTCGCCCAGCTCTCCGGCCAGCCGGACCGACAGCCTCTCCAGGCTCCGGTTGATCTCGTTCAGCGCGTCCAGGTTGCGGTTCACCGCCTCCACCATGGCCCGGTTGAACTCCACCTGCTCCCGGACGTGCCAATCCAGCGCCCGCGCCGCCAGCCGCTTCACCGCCTGGATCAGGCTGTTCACCAGACCCGGCGGCCGCGGGTTCACCGTGCCGATGGCCGCCACCTTCGCCTCGGCCGCGTCGCGGGCATGCACCAGCGGCATCAGGTCCGCCAGGAGCACGCCGGCGGCGTCGGCCCCCGAAGCGGGGTGCTCGGCCCGCACCCGCTCCCGGATCTCGCGGACGATCGCTTTCAGCTCTTCGACCCTCAGATCGTTGCCGTTCTCCTCACCGCCGGCCACGTCGCTTGCTCCATGAAGCAGTGATTTTCGTATGCACACCCCCGCGCGGCCGGAACTCGCCGGTCACCTTCACCGAGACCGGCTGGCAGGCCGCCACGATGTCCTGGACGAACCGGTTCACCACGTTCTCCTGGAAGATGCCCAGGTTGCGATAGGCGAGCATGTACATCTTGAGACTCTTCAGCTCCAGGCAGAGCTTGTCGGGCACGTACTCGATGAGGATCGTTCCTTGGTCCGGCAGGCCCGTCCGCGGACACACTGAAGTAAACTCGGGATAGGTGATCTCGATCGTGTAGCCGGGATACTGGTTCTCCCAGCACTCGATCTCAGGCAGTTGCGCATCCACGCCCGCGCGAGCGTGCTCTTCGGTATAGAGCCGTTCTTTCTTCTTCGCCGGCATAGCAGCGTCCCCCAGCATAGCGAAGGCGGCCGGATCCGGTCCTTGCGCCGCCCCTCAAGAGGCCGGCCGGCCAGCCTCCTTGCGCGACAAGTAGGCATCGAAGACCTCATCGGCCTCGCCTTGCATCACCACCTCCCCGGACTCGATCCATAGCCCGCGCTTGCACAGCTCCCGCAACGTATCGGCGGCGTGCGAGACGCAAATCAGAATCGTGCCCCGGTCGCGCATCTCCAAGATCCGATCCGAACACTTCTTCTGGAAATCTTTATCGCCCACGGCGAAGATCTCGTCGATCAGCAGGATCTCCGGCTCCACCTGCACGGCAATCGAAAAGGCCAGCCTCATCACCATTCCCGCCGAATAGGTCCGCAGCGGCTCGTGGATGAACTCCTCCAGCTCGGAGAACTCTACGATACGGTCGAAGGCCCGTTCGGCTTCCTGCCGCGTCATCCCGCACAGGGCGGCGTTCATGTAGAGGTTCTCTACACCCGTGAGGTCCGGGTGGAAACCGCTGCCCAGCTCCAACAACGCCGAGAGTCGGCCCTCGACATCCACCAAGCCTTCCTCGGGCGCGGTCAGGCCCGCCACCAGGTTGAGCAGGGTGCTCTTGCCGGCGCCGTTGTGGCCCACGATCCCCAGCGTATCGCCGTCGCGAAGCTCGAAGCTGATATTGCGCAGCGCATAGAAAGCGTCGCGGCTGCGCTGTCGGCGCTGGCCCCTCAGCAGCTCCCACACGTACCGGAACAGAAACTGCCGGGACTGCCGCGTGTAGACCTTCGAGACACTCTGGAGAATGACGTGGGCCATCGGATCACAAGAAATCGGCGAAGTTCCGCTTCAGCCGCCGGAAGATTCCAAACCCAACCGCGAGAAACAGCGCCGACACCAGGGGCAGCTTGATCAGCAGCGGCGCCGGCGGCATCCTCGCCTCGAAGACGACCGCTTGCAGCGCCAGCACCACCGCGGCGATCGGGTTGTACTGGTACACCGACCGGAATTCCTGCGGGATCATCGTGAACGTATAGAAGATCGGCACCAGCCAGAACAGCACCGTGTTGGCCGATTCCACCACGTATCGCATGTCCCGGAAATAGACGTCGAGCGCCGATGTCACCAGGCTCAGCCCGCAAACGAACACCCCCTCCAGGGCGAAGATCACGGGCAGCAGCAGCCAGTAACGGTTCACCCCATAGCCGGCATGGAGGACCAGGACTACCAGCAGCCCGATCTGAATCAGGAAGTGCAGCCCGTTAGAGAGCACCGTCGAGATCGGCAGCAGCTCCCGCGGCATCGGCACTTTCTTTACCAGCCCGGCATTGCTGTATATCGACACGGTCGCCGACAGCCAGGCCAGCGAAAAGAAGTTGAACACGACGATGCCGGAGAGCACTTTCAGATAGAAATCCTCGACGCCGGGGGGGCGGAAAATCTGCGTGAAGATGAAGGTCAGCACCCCCATCATCACCAGCGGGTTCAGCAGCGACCAGAACACCCCGAGCGACATGTTCCGGTAGCGGATCTTGAAGTCCCGCAACACCAGATTCCGTAACAGGAAGCTGTAGTTGTTGTACTGCATGGAAGCGGAAGCGCCCAAGTCTTCTATGGTACGCCAACCGCCGCCCCGGGCCGGTTCCCCGCTCCGTAAGGGTGCACTCCGGAACGGCTCGTCTGCTACGCAAAGTCCGGGAGGATGTCGGCTCTGCGCCGGCCACGCCCGGCTGGTGGTCGAGCCGCCGCCGGCCCCGGGGGCGGAGCCGGCGTTCGTCGATTATCATTCCGGGCTGCTCAGGCCCAGTTGCGGCGCTCGATGATGGTCTTCGGTTCGTAGGTTTTGCCGCGGGCCAGCCGCTTCTCTTCGCGCTTGGCCGACCACAACAGCAGCGGCCCCAGAAAGGCCGCCGCCATGCGCGCCGCGGCGCCGAACTCGATCTGCAGCTCGAAGCGAAGCTGGCGGACCTGCCGGGCCACCGCTTCGTTGGTCTCCCTGAGACGCTTCTCCATCGCCCAAAGCATCCCGGTGTAAGCCGTCTTCAGCCCCTTGATCTCATTCTCGAACCGTTTCCGCACCCGCAGGTCCGGGTAATTCTTGTACCGCCGCCATCCGGCCAGCGTCGTGCGGCAGATCCGGAACAGGCTCGGCCCGTTCTTCTCGAAGTCCCGCTGGAAGGCCCAGTCGAGGAACTTTTTCGAGTCGTCCCGGGAAATCGCCGGGTGCTCGAAGTTGAACTTGTACTGGCCGTGGATGTCCGCCAGATCGACGTCGAGGAGCTTGCCCTTCTCCTTCATCTCCCGGTAGAGCGGCGTGCCCGGCACCGGCGTGTAGAGCATGAACTGGTGAAAATCGGTCCCGTGCGAGATCGCATACTCGATCTCCTCGCGGATGTTCTCCGGCGTGTGGTGCTCGAGTCCGACGATGGTGGAACCCAGCAGCTTGATCCCGTGCTGCTGCAGCTCCCGGGCCAGCTCCTTCGTATCGGTTCCGTTCAGCTTCGAGTACTGGGACCGCGGCGACTCCAGTCCGATCCAGATCCACGAGATTCCCAACTGGACCAGTTCCTCCATCGTGTACTTGCGGATCGCGTTGGCCGATGAGAATACGTAGAGCGCCCACGGCTTGTCCGCCCGCTTCATACAATCGAGAAGCTCCATCGCCCGCTTGCGCTGCAACAGGAAGTTCTCGTCCATGATGAAGAAGGAATCGACGTTCAACTTCTCCTCGGCGTCGCACATCGCTTCGAACACTTCCTCACCGGTGCTGAGGAAGTTCAGCATCTTGCCTTTCCCGCCGAAGAAAGCCGACGTGGTGCAAAAGTTGCAGCCCATTGGGCAGCCCGCCGAGGGAATGATCGTCGCCGCCACCGAGCCTTGCGGCTGCGGGATGCGAACGCCCAATACCCGGTGGCCGAAAGCCGACGAGATCGTCGGATGCCGGATCGGTGCGTCCGGGTCCTCGCCCAGATAGCGGCGCATCCACGAAATGCCATCGCCTTTGACGATGTGGTCGGCGTCCACTATGTTCTCGATCCCTGGTATCGCGGCCACGTGGCCCCCGACGACGACGACCGACTCCGGAGAGTGCTTGCGCACCAGCTTGCACATCTCCCTCACCTTGCCGACGTTCACAATGATCGATGAGATGCCGACGATGTCGTAGCGGTACCGCCGCAACTCCCGGATGAAGTCGTCCCGGGTCGGAAAGTCCAGCACCGTGCACGGCGCGGAGATGTTCTCCTGGATCATGAGGATGCCCCACGAACGGTGGAACATCCGGAGTGAAAAGGCCCCCTGCGCGCGGGTGACCTGGTTGTGATAAAGCTCCATCGGATTGATAGAGCGGCTGCCGTACTCATCGTCCCGGGCATACGGGCCGAAAACGGAGCTGAGCAATACGCGGGCGTGTGCGCCCTTGGGATGGCGTTCCATTCTCTCTCTTCTTCTCAACTGCTATCGCCGCTGTCGGCCTCCACCTTTAGCAGCAGAGACAGGATCTCGGCGTCTTCAGCATTCTCGATCGTGAACCGGCGCCCAGGTGTTCGCAGGTAGGTTTCCCGGTGAGGCCGCAGCCTGGCACCGGTCCAGGAAGAATACTTAACAGTCCCTTTATCCTATCACGCTTGGGGGTCTCCGCACGGAGAAAGGCCGGCCCCCGTAGGATTCTTCCCGCCGGCTGCCCCCTCCCGGCGCCGGGCCTCACTGCCGGACCGCCCAGTGCACCCCGATCCCCCCGAGAATGAACCCCTCCGCCCCGCACACCGAGAAGCCGCACTCCTCGGCCAGCCGGCTGTAGCCCTTCATCGTCACGAAGGTCGCCAGCGAGTCCGGAATGTAAGTGTAGATCCGCGGGCGCCCGTGCAGCGCCAGCCCCCAGAAGAACCCTTGGACATAGAGGTAGCCCAGGTAGAGGCGCCGGAACACCCGGTTGCGCGGCAGGAAGAAGTCCAGCGTCACCAGCACGCCCCCGGGCTTCAGCACCCGGCGGATCTCACGCAGCGCACCGGCCAGGTCCGGGAAGTTTCGCATCCCATACCCTGTAAAGACTGCATGAAAAGTCTCATCAGCGAACGGCAGCCGCATCGCGTCGGCGCAGACCGGCCTGGGAACCCCGTGCCGGCGCGCCAGCCGCAACATGTTCAGCACGAGGTCCGCCGAGACCGCCAGGCTCCGCGGGCTCCGTGCCGCCACCAGTTTGGTGAAGTCCCCCGTGCCGCACGCCAGATCCAGCACCACGGCATCATCAGGCAACTGCGCCCGCTCCACCGCCCGGCGCTTCCAGCCCGGATCCATCCCGTAAGAGAAAACCCGCGTGATGAAATCGTAGTGCGGCGAGATGGTGTGGAACATCTCGCGCATCAGACGGGAATCCTGTTTCTCGGGGGGCAGCGGCCGGCTCATAGGACAGCGTGCTTGGAAAGCAACCCTCGATTCTCGCACACGGGCCCGGCGCCGGCCACAAATCCGGCTGACATCCATGATAGGTAATTGTCAAGGGGAGACGGAGGTCCTCGTGGTCCACCCGGGGGTGGACGGCTGAGTTGGAATTCGACGTCGAAGGCGGCGGCCTTCTTGCCGTGAGCACGGCGAAGGCGGCGAAGAATCCCGCGGCTAGGCCGGCGAGAGGCAACAGATCAAGCATCAGATGCGCCTGCATTATTTGGCAGGAAACCGGGCGCCGTCGCTTCTTTTCTTTGAGAGTCACGCTACCAGCGAAACACCCTGGGGTCTTCCGGAAATTGCGTCGTTTCGCCAGGCCGCAGCAGTCTTACGGGGCGGGGCGTTGTCCCAGCACACTCCGGGCCGGCGCCTCCGGCCACCGTAATGCTCTCCCCCTTTCCCATCCCGCGTCCCGGCGATGGCATAGGGCGGAGGATGGACCAGAGATCGGCGGGGGATCATCGCCCGGCCGCCGGCGGCATCAGGGGGTGCTCGACATCGGCTCTTATCCGACGATCTTCGGCGGCGGTGGCGTGGACCGTTTGCCGTGGTTCCCACCCGGCCCGCCCGGGGGAACACTCCGGGCTTCTCTCCCTCCCAAAGGCTCTGGCAGGTACAATGTTGGCAGCCATGACGCGGGCAAGCTGGATCTCCACCCTTGTCTTCCTGGCTGCGGTGACGCCGGCGGCCTTCGGTGCAGACTCGGCGAAGCCCAACATCGTCTTCATCCTGGCCGACGATCTGGGCTGGAGCGACGTCGGGTTCAACGGCGCCGACTTCTACGAGACGCCGAACATCGACCGCCTGGCCCGCCAGGGTATGATCTTCACCAACGCCTATAGCGGCGGCCCCAACTGCTCCCCAACCCGAGCCTGCCTGATGACCGGCGCCTACACGCCCCGGCACCACATCTGGACGCCGGGCGGCGGAGCGAAAGGCGACGTGCGCCGGATGAAGCTCAAAGTCCCGGTTCAGGCGCCTTTCTTCAAGCGCTCGGGCGTCGAGCCCTGGCCGCCGAACTTCGAGACCACGAACGAGCTGGATCCGGCCTTTGTCAGCATCGCCGAAGTGCTCCAAACTGCCGGCTACGTTTCCGGCCGCTTCGGCAAATGGCACCTCGGGCCGGACACCCAGGGCTTCGACTACAGCACCCTCGGAGCCGCCGACGACGGCAAGAAACGCTACTACGACGACCCGGACGCCACCGAGCGGCTCACCACCGCCGCGCTGGAGTTTATCGAGAAACACCGCCACGACCCGTTCTTCGTCTATCTGCCCTACTGGGACGTCCACACCCCGCTGGTGGCGCACCCGGAGGCCGTGGCGAAGTACAAGGCCAAACTGGAGCGGTTCAAAACGGACCGCGAGTACAACCCGGTCTATGCGGCGATGATCGAGGCCGTGGACACGGGCGTCGGGCGCGTGATGGCCAAGCTGGCCGAGCTCGGACTCGAAGAGAACACGCTGTTGATCTTCTCCTCGGACAACGGCGGCGTCTCGAGCATCACCTACAACGACCCGTTGCGGGCGGGCAAAGGCTCCTTGTTCGAGGGCGGCATCCGGGTGGCGACCTGCATGCGCTGGCCGGCGGTGATCCAGCCCGGCACGCGGTGCGATACCCCGGTCACCAGCGTCGATTTCCTGCCCACCTTCGCCGAGATCGCCGGCGCAGAACTGCCGAAGTCGCAGCCGGTGGACGGCGAGAGCTTCCTGCCCCTGCTCCGGGGCCAGCGGGCCCTCGAAGACCGGGCCATCTTCTGGCACTACCCTCTTTATCTCTCCGGCAGGAACCGGACCAACTTCATCCCCTTCCCCGGCGGGACCCCGGGCAAAGGCCCCGGCTGGCGGACTACGCCGGTGAGCGCCATCCGGAAGGGCGACTGGAAGCTGCTCGAGTTCTTCGAGGACGGCCACATCGAGCTCTACAACCTGCGGGAGGACATCGGCGAGAAGCACGACCTGGCCCAGAAGATGCCCGCCAAGGCCCGCGAGCTGCTGGAGAAGCTCCACGCCTGGCAGCGGGCGGTGGGAGCGCCGATTCCGAAAGAGCCGAACCCGGTCTACGGCGGAAGCTGACCGGGTGGCGCCGGGATCTGCACCGCGGCCATCAGCCATTCGGAGCCGGAAGAGCCTCCCTCATGGGGAGGAGACATCCCAGGGCGGTTCGGACGCGAGCGGCTACTCCAATCCTAACGTATTGAAAATACGGATATAACTACTGCAGGAGCCCTGCGGGAGGCGGGAAGGGCCCCCCTCATATGAGCATGTATCACTCAAGTATTCTGGTCTACACCGCAGTCTTGCCGTATGCGATTTATTTAGAAAATATGACTTGACAAGAATCATATCCTGTGCGATATAGGAAGTAGGGCAGCCAAAGTTGGTTCCGGGCCTTTCGGTCCGGGCCATGCTCACGGCTGCCAAGCTGGGAATCAGAAATGATTCTCATCAGGAGGTGACAGTCCATGCTGGAGAGGATGTTTGAAGAGTTCGATCGCATGCGTCGGGAGATGGATCGTCTCTTTGAACGGACTTTCGGTTCCCGTTGGACTCCGACCGAAACCTCTGGCGAGTGGACGTTCACGCTTCCGGTGGAGACCGGCTGGACGAATGACTACTTGAATCTGCGGTTCATCCTGCCGGGCGTCACCGAGAAGGATTTCGACCTGACCGTCCAAGGCAACCAGTTGGTGATCCGCGGCGAGCGGAAAGCTCCGGAGAACTTCGGCCGTGAGGATACCGTCTGGCACGCCATTCCGTACGGCAAGTTCGAGCGGGTGGTCGACCTGCCGAACGGTCTGGATCTGGAGCACATCGAGGCCCACTTGCACGATGGGGTGCTGGACATCCGGATCCCGTTGACGGCCGAAGTGAAGCCGCGCCGGATCGAGATCAAGGCCGGCGAGGAGCGCAAGCAGCTCGCGGCGGCATAGTAGCTTTTCTTTGGGCCGCCGTGGAGGGCACGCCGAGGCTGCCCCCGCCATAGGGGCCTGCTCCTATTGCAGGGGCGGTCGCCCTCCATGGCGGCATCAGGCGCCCGCCAAACGGCGGGGTGTTTTTTTGTCCGCAAAACGGGCCGGCGGCAGGACGCGCAGGGAGCAAGCGTCTTAGGCGTGCAGCATCCACAGGCTCCAGGCGCGTGGTGGATCCGGATCCCGGCTCACTCGCAACACGTCCGACCCGGCAGCACGGTAACGGTAAGCCAGAAGGTCTCGATGGAGCGGATCACACCGGTCAGCTCCTCCAGCCCTTGGGGCTTGGTGACGTAGCAGTTGGCGCCGCGCTCGTAGGCCTCCAGCACGTCGGAAGCGGCCGAGGAAGAGGTGAACACCACCACCGGGGTCCGTCTCCAGCCGCTGTGACGGCGGATGTCGGCCAGCACCTGGTGGCCGCTGCGCTTGGGCAGATTCAGGTCGAGCAGCACCAGGTCCGGCGGCCGCGAGGAGCGTTGCTCGAGCAGAGCGGTGGCCTCGGCCCCGTCGCGGACCACGCGGATCTGCTTGCGCGCCGGCCCCTCGGCCAGAGCCTCCTGGATCAGATACACGTCGCCCGGATTGTCCTCGACCAGCAGCACTTCGAAGACCGGGTGCGGCATCGCTCATTCCCTTCCGGCGCGCTGCTTGGGCAGCGTGAAGTAGAAGGTAGAGCCCTTGCCCGGCTCCGACTCCACCCAGATCCTTCCGCCGTGGCGTTCGACGATGCGCTTGCACAGCGCCAGGCCGATGCCGGTCCCTTCGTACTCGCCCTGCCCGTGGAGCCGCTGGAACATCTGGAAGATGCGCTCGGCGTGGCGCGGGTCGAAGCCGATGCCGTTGTCGGTAACCGAGAACCGCCAGAAGCCCTCCCCCTCTTCGGCGGCGGCGATCCGGATCCTGGGGGGCTCGCCGGAACGGAACTTGACGGCGTTCGAAATCAGGTTCTGGAAGAGCTGCGCGAGCTGGACGTCGTCGCCCATCACCCACGGCAGGGAGCCGCTGGTGACCTCGGCGCCCGTTTCCTCGATCACCACTTGGAGGTTCTCGAGAGCCTGCCGCAACGACGCCGCCGCATCGATCGGCGTCAGGCGTTTGCCCTGGGTGCCGACCCGGGAATAGGCGAGGAGCCCTTTGATCAGGTTTTGCATACGCGCGGCCCCGTCCACGGCGTAGCGGATGTACTCGTCGGCGTCCGGGCCCAGGCGGCCCCGGTAGCGCTTGGCGAGCAGCTCCATGAAGCCGCGGACCATCCGTAGCGGCTCCTGGAGGTCATGGGAAGCCACGTAGGCGAAGTGCTGCAGGTCCCGGTTGCTGCGCTCCAGGTCTTCGGCGTAGCGGCGGATCTGCTCCTCGGCCGCCTTCATGGCCGAGATGTCGACCACCTGGCTGATGCAATACTGGGCCTCGCCGGCGGCGCCGGTGATCAGCGAAGTATTCCACTGCGCGTAGACGGCGCGCCCGTCCTTGCCCCGCAAGCGAACCTCTTTCTGCGCGCCGCCGGCGAGCAGCGCTGAGGCCGTAGGCTCGGGATCGTCCGCATCCAGCAGGTCGGCGGCCCGGAGCCGGAGCAGTTCGGTCTCCGAATAGCCGAGCATGCGGCAAAAGGCCGGGTTCACCCGCAGGAAGCGGCCCTCGCGGCTGACGATGGCCATGCCGATGGGGGCGTGGACGAAGGCGTTCCGGAACCGCTCCTTGCTCTCCCGGAAGGCCTCGATGATCAGGTTGCGCTCGGTGACATCGACCATCATGGCGATGACGCCGTGGCTGCGGTCCTCCTCGTCGGTGAGGGGGGCGCAAAAGATCCTCAGATCCACCGCGGCGCCGTCCTTGCGGGTCTGGGTGGTTTCGGCGCCGATCAGCCCGCCGCGCTCCAGGGCCTCCTCGAGCAATGAGGCCAGCCCGCCGGCCTTGAGCATCTGCCGCAAGGTGGCCCCGAGCATCTCTTCCTTGGGCCAGCCCAGCACCTCCTCGGCGGCCGGGTTCCAGACGTTGACGGTGCCGCGGCGGTCGATGACGGCGATGGGCAGGGGCGCGCAACGGATCAGGGCCGTCAAGACGCGGTTGGCGTTATTCATCGCCGCCAGGGCGCCCCTTCGTTCCCGCCTCAGACACGCCTGGTCGGCCACTCGGCGGACGGCCGCGGGCAGCCCGGCCAGACGATCCTCGAAGACCACGTCGGCAGCCCCCGCTTCCAACCACCGAGCCGTGGCCTCCTCGCCCTGGTAAGGGGCGACGACGACCACCGGCCGCTCGCGTCCGCCGGCAAGGCCGAGCGCCTCGGCAAGCCGCTCCGGTCCGGTGAGGATCACATCCCAGGCCGCCCCTTCCGCCGCCTGGCGGAACTCCTCCGGGGAAGCTGTCAGGCCGGCTTCGATCCCCGGAGCGGCCTCCAGCGCCGCCAGCGCCGGGGACCCGCCATCACTGCCGTCCGCCAGGACGAGGACTCGCACACACTCTCCGGCCCCGCGGCGCCGACCGGCCCCCTTGCCCGTCTCATCCGCCGGCTCCGGCCCCACCCCGTTCATCCCAGGCGGGAGAGCCTCCTGAGCCATCTGGTTCTCACCAGGCGTTCGGCACGAAACCAACGACACAGTATTCCTCCACCTCTCTCATCGGCCCGCAGCCGAGAAGTTGATGGAGGAATTTTGCCGCACCGCCCGCCCTAAAGAGTTGGACGCCGGCCGGGAACCTAGCGCAGCTTCACCGGTTTCCCCCCCTGCTCCTTGCTGCGCTGGGCGGCGTCCATGAAGGCGAACAGCTCGAGGGTCTCCTCGTTCGGCACCGGGGGCTTCCGGGTCCGGAAGAACTCGACGATGGCCTCGAGCAGCGGTTTGTAGCTGTGTTTGGCCTTTTCGGGCCCCTGGCGCACGCCGCGCGGCAGGAACACCACGGCGCCGTAGTCGCCCCGGGGCCGCAGAGCGTGCACGGTTCCCACCCGGCCGTCCTTCCACCGGCCCACGACGACGTCGATGTTCTCGGTCGAAGTCCGGGCCACCTCGACGCAGCCTGGTCCCATCAGGGCGTAAAGCATCTCGATGGGATGGATGGCGTACCAGGACAGCTCCAGGTAGTGATGGGGCTCGGTGGGTCCGGGGCCCCAAGTGGCGACGCCGGTGGCCTCCTTCATGTGAGGCTTCAGCGCGGTGACGATCTCGCTCCAGCGCAGCGAGGAGCTGGAGAACCAGGGTACGCCGGCCTTCTTGGCCAGCCGGGCGATCTCGCGGGCATCGTCGAGCGTCGCCGCCAGCGGCTTGTCGATGAACAACGGCTTGCCGGCGGCGATCACCTGGCGCGCCTGTTCGAGATGCGGCCGGCCGTCCACGCTCTCGAGCAGGATACCGTCGACCTTGCGGCAAAGCTCGGGGATGCTATCGACGAACTCCACGCCCCACTTCTCGCGCAGTTCGGCGGCGAACTTGTCCACACGCGTGTAGCTGGCCTCGACGTCGGGACTGCCGCCCTTGTAGGCGGCCACCACGCGGGCGCCGTCCACGTGGTCCGGTCCCGGGGGACCGTTGAAGGCGCGAGTGAAGGCGATCACGTGGGAAGTATCGGTACCGATGATGCCGAGCCGGATCGGCTCCTGAGCAAATGCGGCAACACTCAACAGAATCAGGACGAACCACTTCTTCATGCCCGGCATTGTATCGGGTTCGAAGCCGGCGCGGGAGAGCCCGGAGGCGCTCCCGGACAACGGACACTAAACCCACATGGGGATGATGTCCGGATCGGTGGTCGCCGGGTCGTTGCTCTCGGCCAGCCGCTCAGCGTAGGCGTCGGCCGGATTCGTGCGAATGGCGTTCTCGTCGAGGGCGCCGATGAAGTGGAAGATGCTTCCGAAGGCCGCCACGTTCAGCGTGTGGCCGGTCTCGTGGTCCTGCACCGTGGCGCCGGGCGTGATGTAAGCGAAGTTGCCCAGGTTGAAGCCGCCGCGGAAGCCCGGTAGGAAGGTCCAGCCGCCCTCCATGACGATGGTGCCGGTGCCCCAATCGATCGAGATGCTCTGGATGCTGACGGCGGGCACCATGTTCAACGTGAAGATGGCCGGGATCACGTTGAGGAGGAAGAAGATCAGGCCCACACCGGTGGCCAGCCACGACATGGGCATCAGCCAGCTCGACCAGCCGAGGATGCCCTGGTAGATCTCGCTGTTGGCGATGGTGTCGAAGGCGGCCAGGAAATTGATCACCCCGAGGGTGAGGCCGACGGCGGGCCCGAACAGCACCGTGGCGATGGCCGCGTTGAAACCGGCGTTCAAGCCGATCAAGAAGCCGCGCATGAACTCGCCGAAATCCGTGCCGGCGGTGGCGTCAGCGACGACATAGCTCACCGCCACCAGGCCGACGGCCAGGGCGATGCCCAGGACGACGCCGAGGGCCCCGCCGGTGAGGATCACGGCGGCAACTACGGCAATTGCGGCAATGACGCCCACGATGGCCCCGACGACGCTCCAGAAGGAATAGCCGTCGAGGTCGGCTTTGTTGAGCGGATCGTTGCCCGCGTAGATATACGGGTGCAGGCCCTTGGGCGTGGAGAGGTACTGCTCGGGCCGGTAGACGGCCAGCGGATCGGGACTGAGGAAGCGGCCGAGGCGGGGCGAGTAGTAGCGGCGCTTCATATAGACGAGGCCGGACTCGGCGTCCACCGGGTGGATGCCGAAGGTGCGGAAGTCCGCGTCGCCGGAAGCCGAAGCCAGGTTGCCGAAGGGGCGGTAGGCGATCGAGGAGAT
Organism: Solibacteraceae bacterium; assembly: GCA_026984795.1. Classification (GTDB taxonomy): domain Bacteria; phylum Acidobacteriota; class Terriglobia; order Bryobacterales; family Bryobacteraceae; genus JALSRK01. The sequence goes on from JALSRK010000052.1 coordinate 285,968, forward strand.
CTTCGTGCCGGCGGCGTCGGAGTAGAAAGCGGTCGAGCCGAGATAGTCGCTATGGACGAACCGCAGCGTCCCGTTGTGCAGGATGCCTACGCGCAGGTGTCCCAGGGTGACGAAGCAGGCCGTGACGCCGTTGCGGATCTCGGCCAGGTCACTGACGAAGAAGGTCTCGGCAGCACCGCCGCCGTCGCTGACCCGCTTGCTGACGCGGATGCCTTTGTGGTCGTAGCGGTATTCGGCCACCAGCCCCGAGCCGTTGTCGAAGCGCTCGATGAGGTCCCGGTAGTCGTAGTCGAAGCGCTGGCCGGGCAGCGCGGTGACGTTGCCGTTCGCATCGTAAGCGACGTCGAAGCGCGAGCCGCCGGAGGGAGTGATGCCGGCCACGCGGTCCGGGTGGAGCGGATCGTCGTAGTGCATCTCGACTCCGGCCTCGTCGAAACGGGCCAGGTTGTAGCCGCCGGTGTAGGAATAGGTGCGCGACTGCTGTGCCGCGCCGGCGCCCTCGATGAGCTCGGTGACTTGATAGAGCGGATCGTAGGCGTAGGCGCGCCGGCCGGCTCCGCCGGGGGCGGTGTCCTCACTGGCGAGGAGCATGCCGAGGCGGTCGTACTCATAGGTGACGTCCTCGAATCGCTGCCCGCCGGGGCCGGTGGTGCGGCGCGTCTCTAACCTGCCGGGGCCGGGGGTGTAGGTCATCTCGGTGACAACGCCGTTGGCGTAGCCAATGCGAACGGGCAGGCCGCGGGCGTCGTAGCGCACTTCGTCGAGCACGCCCGGGATCGCCTGGACCCAGCCGTTCGGGGTGAGGCGCTTCTCGACGCGGGGTCCGCCGGCGTGGTCTCGGGCCGTCTCGCGGCCCAGCAGGTCGTACTCGTAGCTGACGACGTGGGGTTCGGGGCGGCCGTCGAAGTGGTGCTCGTGGCGCTCCAGGCGCCCGGCGGCGTCGTAGTGAAACACCTGCCTGCCGCCCGGATAGCTCACTTCGGCGAGCTTCCCGTGGGCGCCCTGGGCCGGGTCGTCGTAGCGGTACCGCTCGACCGCGGCTCCGTCCACGCTCAGCCGGACGAGGCGGCCGCGGGCGTCGATCACGGCGCGCAAATCGCGGCCCCGGCCGTCCACCATGCGGACCGCCTTGCGGCGGGCGTCGAACCAGATGCGGCGGTCGCCGGCCTCGCGGTGGCGGATCGCGAGGCGGTTGCCCAGCCGGTCATAAGTGTAGGATGCCAGGACGCCGTGGCTGTCGGAGACCTCGAGCAGCTCCCCGCGGGGCCCGACGCGGAAGCGGGTGGGCAGCTCGCTGGGGCTGCCGGCGGCCTCGACGGTGAGCGTGCGGTTGCGCAGGACGTCGAACTCCTCGCGGCGGGGCGTCTCGAACTGGCCGCGAGCCTGGTTCTCCGGCGAGGGATCGTTGTCGTTGGCGTCGGCGGTGACGATCTCGAAGGGCAGGTAACGGGCGGTGGAAACGCCGCCGCTGAAGTCGGCGGTCTTCGTCACCCGGCCCCGGGCGTCGAAGAAGAAGCGGCGTACAGGGTGGGCGGCGGCATCGGGCAGCGAGAAGGCCTTCGTGGGGGCGTAGTACGGCTCGAACTCGAGCTTCCGGTCGCCCCAGGGGTTCTTCACCGCGGTGTTGGAAACGACGAATTGCCCGCCGGCGGCCTCGATGCGCTCCTGGAGCTCGGCGCCCCGGCCGTCGAAGTACATGACGGATTCGGCGGCGTCGCCGGGCCCCGGCCCGGTGCGGAAGCGGGTGGTGCGGGAGTTCGGGACGGAGACGTCGTCGTAGGAGGTGGTCCGGGCGAAGGTTCCGGCCGGCTCGCCGGGCATGGCGACGGCGGTGACACGGCCCTGAGCGTCGTAGGCGAGGCGGGTTTCCGCCCCGTCAGCATAGAGGATGCGCACCGGCTCGCGGACCGCGCGGTCGTAGTCGAAACGGGTCTCGCCCAGCGCGTCGGTGAGCTTGACGCGCAGCAGCCCGGAGGCGTCGTAGTCGTAGCGCCGGTCGTGGCCGAGGGCGTCGCGGTCGGCCGTGCGGAGCCCGCGGGCGTCGTAGGCGTGGCGCTCGGCGTCGATGAAGACGGCCGGCGCGCCGTCGGCGTCGGCCGCCGTGTGGTAGCCCAGAGTGGCGGCGTCCATCCCCTGGTAGTGGGTCTGGAACTCCGGCCCCGGCAGCACAAGGCGCTCCTCGCGGGTGAGGAGTCCGCGATCGGCCTGGCCGAGCGGAAGGCCGGTGAAGGCGGCGCCGTCATAGTAGCGGCGGATCTCGGTGAGGATGGCGCCGCCGGCGTCGCGGACGGTGATGCGGGAGGGCTTGTCGATCAGCCAGCGGCCGGCGGCGGTGGCGTATTCGGTCTCGGTGACGCGGATGCGCTCAGGCTGCGGGACGCCGTTGCGCACGCCGTAGCCCCGCAGCCGCTCGCGGGTAACGTTGCCGAAACCGTCGTAGTCGTAGGTGCGCTCCTCGCCGCGCAGATCTGAGCTGCGGTCTGAATCCTCGGTGCGCCGGGCGGTGACGAAGACGAAGACCCGCATCTCTCCGCCGGCGAGGGCGTCGAGGATCCGGAGCCCGTAGTCGGCCTCTTCCACCGTGTAGGGCAGCTCCTCGTCCGGGGAGCCGTCCAGCCCGTAGACCTCCGTCCGGCGGAGCATTCCGTTCAGGTGGGCATGTTCGGGGCCGCGCCCGGGCCGGCGCTCCTGGGCCATCAGGAAGTGGAAGACGGTACGGGTGTCGGTGCGGCTCTCGTCGCCCTTCTCGATGCGCTCGGAACGGCGGAAGCCCTGGAACTGGCGGGTGCGCGGCTCGTAGTGGCCCTCGTGGTAGCGGTACTCGGTCTCGACGGTCTGGCCGGAGGTTGCGTCCACTTCGCGGGAGCCGGCGACGACGGTGAGGGGGAAGGGGAAGTTGGTGTCCCACAGCTCGCCGGCCTGGCAGTCGCGGCGGTAGTCTTCCGAGGCCGGGCGATAGAAGATCTCTGAAGTCAAGCCCGTGCCGTTGTCGATGCGGGTCAACAGGTGGGGCGTTTCCGCCCGGCCGAAGCTCACGTATACGTAGGCCGTGCCGCCGGTGCGGCGGCTGTTGTAGAGCAGCCCCAGGCGCCCTTCGCCGAGCAGGTCCACCGGCCGAATCGTGCCGGGAATGGGCGCCGGTACGAGCTCGTGGACCACCGGTTCGCCAAACTCCGCGCCGTTCCGGTTGTGGTGGATCTCGATGCCGGCGGCGGTGACGAAGACGAGGTCGGCGCAGCCGTCGCCGTCGATGTCGATCAGGAAAAGGTTCTCCCGGAGCCGGTCGAGATCCCTCAGCCGCGGGCTGTTGCGCATCACGACGCGGGGCCCGTAACGGCCGTGCCCGAGCGACGGCCAGTACTCGACGCGGCCGGAGCGCACGCGGACGATGTCCTGGAGCCCGTCGCCGGTCACGTCGGCCAGATGGACGGAGGGGTCGTCGAGCGGGGCGTCGGGACCCTCGTCGCCGGTTCCCTTGGGAGCCAGCAGGGGTTGTGACCAGCCGTCCTCGCCGTTGTTGATCCAGACCGCGTAGGCCCGGCCGGCCTCGCCGATGGCGTCGATGCGGCCGTTCCCGTCGGCGTCGGCGACGCGGGTTCCGGGCCGGCGCCAATCCGGCCGCGCGCGACTGCCTCTCGGGTAGGCGACAAAGCGCACCCAGCCCCGGCGGCCGCCGTTTTCGTAATAGCCCGGCAGCGGCTCGTCGCCGGCGATGAGTAGATCCGCTGTCCCGGAAGCGTCGGCGTCGAGGAAGGCGACGCCGTCCCGGGCGAAGGAGGCCAGCCGCGGCGCCTTCTCGACCGGGACGGGCCAGGCCCAGGATCCGTCGCCGCGGTTGCGCCAGTAGTGCTGGCGGCCGTTGACCACCTGGAGGATACCCGGCAGGGGAGCCTCGTCGAGGGTGACCAGGGCGGCGTCGGGGTCCGAGAGGGCCGGGGGCTCGGAGCCCTCGCTCTCCATCCAGCGCACCTGGCGCTCGCGGGAAGCGAAAGAGCTGTAAGTGAACCGGACCGGAGCGCGAACGACGTCCTCGGATCCGTCCGCGGCGGGCCCGTGCGAGACGAGTTGAATCGAGGCGATGAAGGACAGCCCGCTGGCGGCGTCCTGCGTGTAGGTGAAGGTCCAGGAGCGGATGAGCCGCTCGCCAGGGCCGGGATCCAGGTAGAGCTCGATGCGGCGGCACCGTTTCGCGACCCGGCGCAGGTAGCCGGCGCGGCCGTTCACGCGGACGTCAGGGCGCTCCTCATAGAGAAACCGCACGGCATAGACGGCGTAGCGGATCTCGGCCGGATACGCCGTGCCGCCGTCGGTCTCATAGCTATAGGCGATCTCGTTGCCGGAGGCGTCGAGGGTGCGCTCGAGGAGCCACTCGGTGACGCGGTCCGGATGGTCCGGGTCCCCCGTCCTGGCGGCGGGGTTCATGCCCAGCTCGTGGACGGTGCCGTTGCGCTCCTCGACGCGCCAGCCGCCGCCCGTGCGCGAGTAGCGGGTGAAGGCCGTTTCGCGGACGGGCCCGAAACCGCCACCGGGCAGCTTGACCAGCTCGGCGCCGCCGTCGTGGTAGCGTTCCACGGCGTCTCCGCCGGCGCCGTAGTCCAGCCGCCGCCCGATGCGGCGCAGATCCAGCTTCCAGCCGAAGCCGAACGGGCCGTGGCCGTTGCCGTGGGCGTACTCGAGGCTCAACTGCGGGGTGTGTCGGGCCACGCCCTCCGGTAGGGGCAGCTTGTAGGAGTAGGCTCCCTGGCCGGTATTGAGATTGATACGGAAGGCTTCGCCCAGCCCGGGAACCTGGCCGGTCCCGGCGGGAGGCGACGCCTGGCTCGTCTTGGCTCCTCGTTGCGCCATGATCCATCCTCCTCGGCGGGATTCACCGGTAGTCGAACGAGTACTCGAAGAACACGAGAACGTCCTCAAGCCCGCCGAGATCGAGTTCGCCGTCCGCAACGAGGCCCGGGTTGTCATCGGCGGTGATGCGCAAGGTCCAGGTGTCGAGCATCGGGCGGTTGCGGAGCTTGCGCAGCGGCTTGCCGGGGGTGGCGTCGTTCACCTCGCCGCCGGCGTCGGCGACGAGGGTGAGCTCGGCCGGGCCGCCGGCGGGCGTGAGGCGCATGGTGAGTCCCGCGGCGGCATCGCCGAGGACCTTGATCATCACGCCGGTGCGCTTCAGGTTGGTCTGGTTGCGCGGGAACATGCCGGGACTGAACTCGAGGATCGCCTCGCCCTTGTTTCGCAGGTAGAAGAGCTCGTCGGGGAAGCTCATGCGCATGGAGAAGCCGCGGGTGGCGGCTCCGGCGGCGGGCAGGGCGGCCTTGACGGCGGCCTCGAGGCTCGGGCTGAACAAGCCGTCGTAGTAGATGACGAGCTGGACGTCGAGGATCTCGTCGAAGTCGAAGTCGTTCGCGTCGAGCGGCAGCTCGAGCTGCCAGAGGGTGTCGATGCCGTTGTTCTCGAACAGCCGCAGATCGTTGGGCGAGACGCGGAAGGCGAGGGCGTCCTGGCGGAGGTCGTACTGCGAGAGGGGCATCACGTCGGAGGGGTAGTGCCGGGTGAGGACGCCGCCGGAGGCGTTGCGGAACTTCGAGACGCCCACGTTGCGGAGGCTGCCGGCGAGCGAGGAGGCTCCGGTGATGCCGACGAAGAGCAGCTCGACGTTGCGGAGCTTACAAAGGTAGAGGCCGGGGTGTTCGCGGTCGAAGTCCTCCAGTTCAGTCTGGAAGAAGCAGCGGCCGGTCTGCTTGAGCTGCTGGAAGGCCATGGGGCGGCGGTCGGCCAGGCTGATGGTCTTCTTGACGGGCGACTTCTTGGGCCGGATGGTGGTGACCAGGTCGAGGGTGAAGTAGTCGATGTCGGCCCGGAGGCGGTCGGCGGCGAGCAGGTCGGCGGTGCGGCCGCTGCCGTAGTCGAAGCGGATGATGCGCAGCCCGCGCTCGGTCTCGGCGTTGTAGGCGAGCTCCATGAGCATGGCGGTTTCGATGGCCATGTCGAGGTAGCGGCGAGTGAGGCGGCGGGCCTCGCGGGCCAGCTCGTACCAGAGCCGGGAGCTGAACTCCTTCATGTCGAGGAAGTCGCGGTTCTCCTCGGCGTTGCGCTGCTGGAGCTGGGCGATCTGGACGCGCTGCTCGGCCACGGCCTTGCGGGCCTCCGCCTGGGCCACCTGGGCCTGGGATATGCCCATGTAGGCGGTGGCAGAGTCGATCTGGCGCTGGAGCTTGGCGGCCTCGAGGTCGTGCGAGAGCTTCGTCCGGCGGTGGGCCAGGTCTTTGAGAACTTCGCTGCGCCTCTTCCGGGTGGTGTTGTAGTAGCGGTACCCGGAGATCGTCTGCTTGATCTCGTCGTCCTCGTCCACGCTGGCGGCCCCGGCCCAGGCCTCCAGCTCGGCGTATTCGAGCAGCTCCCACCGGGCGTTGTCGAAGTCCTGCTTGGACTGGATGGCGTTCTGCCGCTGCGTCTGGGCGTAGTTGAGGCTGGCCTGGGCGACGCCGACGCCGGCGATCGCCTCGTCGAGGCCGCGCTGCTCGAGGACAACGGTCTGGCGGGCCACTTCGGCCTGCTGGTCGAGCTGCTCGCGGCGGAGTTCTTCGTTCTCCGCCGTGCTCTTGTATTGGATGTACTGCTGCTCGATCTGGGCGGCGTTCTGGGCGAAGTAGCGGGCGGTGTTCTGCAGGTACTCGAAGCTGAAAGGGGGCAGGTAGTCGGGGGCGAAGCCGAAGAAGTTCAGGCCGGCCTGGATCTGGTTGAGGCGGGAGCGGGCCCGCAGCACCTTTCCGAGAATGCGCGGGTTGTCGTTCACGGCCAGCAGATCGGCGGCGTTCAGGAAGGCGGTGACGCGCTGGCGGATACCGGCCAGCTTGGAATCTTTGTACAGCGGCGAGGCGGCGTTGATCGTGCCGGTGCGGCGGACAATCTTTTCGTAGTGCGCCCGGGCCTGCTGCCACCCGGCGGGATTGTCTTTCGCGCGCCGGTAGAGATCGTCGCCCATCTCGAGATAGAGCTCCGCCACGCGGGTCCACCAGCGCACGATCTCGTACTTGCGGTTGATGAACGGGTATGCCAAGACGCCGAGGTACTCCTTTTCGGCCTCCTCGAGGTTGCCCATGCCGGCGAGGCAGTCGCCGATGGCCATGGGGATGAGGAAAAAGTACATGTGGGGCAGGTAGGCGACCATTTGAGTGGGCGTCCACCAGAAGCCAGTGACGAGATCGAGGCTGTCAGTGGCGCGGAGCGTGCCGAGGAAGCTCTTCACGTTCGTGCCGGCGCGGGCGTCGAGCACGATGGATGCGGTGGCGTCGGCCCCGCGGATGGTAAGGGTCTTGACGGCCGCCTTTTCGGGCACGTAAGCGAGTCCCATCAGGGCCGGGGGCGGCGCGGTGAGAGCGGCAGCCGCCGGGGCGGCCGCGGGCGCGGCGGTAGGAACGCGGGGCTGAATGGCCAAGGCCGGCTGGGCGAGCAAGACCGGCTGGGCCACGGTGATGGGCTGGGGCGCCGACAGCGGCCCGATCCCGGAGACCGGAGCGGTGATGGGGGCCGCAGCCGGGGGCGCCAGCGACGGGCCGACAATCACCGGAAACAGGTTGTTGCGCTTGCGGACGTCCTCGGCCTGTTTGGCGGCGCGGGCCGCGTCGTCCTTCTTGCCGCCCCTGAGCAGCACGCCGGTGAGCGTGTCCAGGGCATGCGCCTGAGCTTTCGGAACCCGGGCCTCGGAGAAGAGTGTGGCGCTTTCGCGGCCGAGCTGCTCGGCGCGGCTCCGGCGGTTCAGCTTCTCGTTCAGGATGGCGATGTCGTGGAGCAGGGAGGCGCGCACCGCCTTGTCGGCGGCCGGGGTCACCCTCAGTGCCGCGCTGTACCGGCGCAGGGCCGAAGACCAGTCCTCCTTGGCGGCAGCGGCGAGGCCGCTCTCGACCAGGCCGAAGACCTTCCCGTGAAACGAAGTGATATGCAGCTCGCTCTCCACCGCCGGCTTGATCTTCTGCTGGACGGCAGCGGGCAGCTTCGAGACGTCCGGCGCCACCGCGTCGGGAAAGCGGTAGACGCTCGGCGGCGTCTCCCGGAGGATTTCGCCCGCCCGGCCGGCGAGGGTGTTCACCAGAGCAGCTTCCATGGGGAAGCGGAAGCCGGGGGTGCGGTGCGGGTTGGGGGGCATCTGCGGATCGGCGGTGACGAGAATCAGCGCCTGGAGTTCCCGGAAGGTATCCAGAGCCAGGGCGAATTCTTCCTGGTGCAAGCGCCGCTGTCCTTCGAGGAACAGGCGGTGCACGCGGCGCTCGAACCGGCCGACGGGCGAGTCCACCTGGTAGTCCACGTTCGCGGGTTCCCGCCAACTCGCCACGAGATACGAGTAGCGGTTTTCGTTGAAATACTTCGGGGCCATCTCTTTCCTCCTTGAACCGCGGGCCGCGGCTCCGGCGAAAAAGAAACGCCTCCGGCGCTACACGGGCCTCGCACATGGATGTGCAGCGGCCTCGCGCGCCGGCTGACGTTTCGGCTGGACGCCGGCCTTATTCCGCGACCGCTTGTATTCCGGTTGTTTCCTGGTTCGTCCCCTCCGGACCCGCGCGGCGGCAGTCCGCCGGCGGCTCGGATGGTCACTCAGGCCCTGGCCCGGTCGCTCCCCTCCAGACCGGCGTGTGCAGGAAAAAAGAGATTAGCCAGAACTTGGTGTCCTCACCATTATCCACAGAAAGATGCGAAAACGGAAGAACTTTTTCGTTGTGGATTTCAAACGGCAGGCCGGCGCATCCAACGCCGCCGTCAATCCAGCCCGGTGAAGACGTCGCCTTCCCTCTCGGCCGGCGATCCCTCGGAGGCCAGCGCCAGGCGCAGGTAGACGTTGCCGCCGATGATCTTCTTGCGCACTTCGAACATGCGGCGCATGCGCTCGACCGGGGCCCACTGGGTGACATGGCACTGCATGGCGCGCCAGGTCTTCTCCAGTCCCGCCTCGGCGTCCACGACGGTGGTGATGAACTCGTCGGAGACGGCGGCCGATTGCCGGCTCAAGCCGACCTGGGCCGGATCCGGCGGCATGTAGGAAGCGGGCAGCGCGACGTAGTAGAGCTTCTTGGGGCGCCACTCGAGCCTCTCGCGCCACTGGAAGACTTCGGTGGCGACGGCGCCGACCATCCGGTGGTCCGGGTGGCCGCTGACGCCGTCCGGTCCGAAGGTCACGATCACATCGGGCTTGACGCGGTTGATGACCTCGCGCAGGCGCTTGGCCATGGCCTCGATGGAGGCCGGCTCGGCCATCCTGCCGTCCTGGAGCTGGAAGAGGAACGGCTCGTGGATGCCCAGGGCGCGGGCCGAGCAGCGGACCTCCTTCTCCCGGGCGGCGCCCAGCTCCGGCCCGGCGGGGATGTCGGTGTTGGCGTCGCCGGCCTGGCCGGAAGTGGCGGTGACCAGATAGACGTCGTGGCCCTCGGCGGCGTACCTGGCCAGCATGGGCGCGACGGTGATCTCGTCGTCCGGGTGGGCGAAGACGGCGAGCAGCGTATGTTTCGACGCCGCTGCGGCGGCGCCCGGCCCCCACAGAGCGGCAAGCATCGGCGCCAGCATGAGTCCTCGAATCCGCTTCATGAGCTTCCCGTTCTCTCGACGCATTCTATCGCGCCGGGGCGGCGGGCGGTGCGGTTTAATTGAAGGTTGACGCTGGAGCTGGACACTCCCGTTCAATACGTCAAGGGCATCGGCCCGCCGCGGGCGAAGACGCTGGAGGCCAAGGGGATCCGCACCGTCGAGGACCTGCTCACCTACGCGCCGTTCCGCTACGAGGACCGCTCGAACGTGAAGCGGATCAGCGAGCTGGCGCCGGGGGAGACGGCCACCGTGCTGGCGGTGGTCGAGAGCGCCCGGCTCTCCTCGTTTCAGCGGCGGCGCCTGGGGCTGTTCGAGGCCACGTTCACCGACGAGTCCGGCCGGACGCTCGCCGGCAAGTGGTTCCACAGCGACTACCTGGCCAACGTGATCGAGCCGGGCCGGGAAGTGGCGCTGTACGGGAAGGTGGAGTTCGACCGCTACTCCGGCACGCTGGCGATGATCCACCCGGAGTTCGAGATCCTCGATCCCGAAGACCCGGACGTCTCGCTCCACACCGGCCGGATCGTGCCCATCTACCAGGCCATCGGCAAGATCACCACCCGGGTGTTCCGCCGCATCATCCACGGGGTGCTCGAGCGGCTGGCTCCGATCGAAGAGCCGCTGCCCGGGCACACCCTGCGCCGCCTGAAGCTGCCCAAGCGGGACCGCGCGATCCGGGAGCTGCACTTCCCGCCGCCGGGGACCGACCTCAGGCTCCTGAACGCCTTCCGCTCGCCGGCCCAGTACCGGCTGATCTTCGAGGAGTTCTTTTGGCTCGAGTGCGGTCTGAGCCTGAAGCGCACGAAGGCGCGGCTCAGAAAGGGGATATCGTTCCAGCTCACCGGCCGGGTGCGGGAGAAGATCAAGCAGATGCTGCCGTTCAAGCCGACCCGGGCGCAGAAGCGGGTGCTGGGCGAGATCGCCCGGGACATGGCCTCCGAAAACCCGATGAACCGGATGCTGCAAGGCGACGTGGGCAGCGGCAAGACGCTGGTGGCCGCCGAGGCGGCGATCATCGCCATCGAGAACGGCTACCAGGTAGCGGTGCTGGCGCCCACCGAGATCCTCGCCGCCCAGCACTACTTCAGCTTCAAGAACCTGTTCGACAAGCTCGGCTACGTCACCGGGCTGCTGGTGGGCTCGCAGAGCCAGAAGGAAAAGAAGCAGATCAAGAAGCTGCTGGCCGAAGGCCACATCCAGGTGATCGCCGGCACCCACGCGCTGCTCGAGGAGGACGTGGCGTTCCACAACCTCGGGCTGGTGATCATCGACGAGCAGCACCGCTTCGGCGTGATGCAGCGGCTGCGGATGATCGAAAAGGGGGTGGCGCCGGACGTGCTGGTGATGACCGCCACACCGATCCCGCGGACGCTGGCGCTCACCATCTACGGCGACCTCGACGTCTCCGTCATCGACGAGATGCCCCCGGGGCGCAAGCCGGTGAAGACCTTCCACGTGACCGAGGACCAGATCGAGCGCGTCTACAGCTTCCTGCGGCAAGAGATCGACAAGGGGCGGCAGGCCTACGTCGTCTATCCGGTGATCGAAGAGTCCGAAACGCAAGCGCTGAAGGCGGCCGAAAAGATGCACGAGCATCTCTCGAAGGTGGTCTTCCCCGATGTGAAGGTGGGCCTGTTGCACGGCAAGCTGCCGGCGGAGGAAAAGGAGGCCGTGATGCGCGCCTTCAAAGAGGGCCGGATCAAGATCCTGGTGTCGACGACGGTCGTCGAGGTGGGCGTGGACGTGCCGAACGCTACGGTGATGGTGATCGAGCAGGCCGAACGCTTCGGGATGGCGCAACTGCACCAGTTGCGGGGGCGCGTGGGCCGCGGAGCGGAGCAGAGCTACTGCATCCTGGTGACCGGCAGGCTGAACGACGCGGCGCGGGAGCGGATCCGGACCATCGTCGAGTCCACCGACGGCTTCCACATCGCCGAGATGGACCTGCGGCTGCGGGGACCGGGGGAGTTCTTCGGGACGCGGCAATCGGGGCTGCCGGCGTTCCGCATCGGCAATCTGATCCGGGACCAGGACGTCCTCGAAGTGGCCCGCAGCGAGGCGACGGCCTTCGTCGAGAATCCGCCCTCGCCGGAAGAGCTGAAGCGCGCGGTGGCCTACATCCGGGACCACTGGCAGCGCCGCTACGGGCTGGTGCAGGTCGGGTGAGAGCTCCGGACGGCAAATGGGCCGGGGCCGCCGGAGCCGGGAGGGGAGAAGCATGCGGGTGATCGCGGGACGGTTTCGCAGCCGGAGGATCCGGTCGCTGCCGGGCCTCGACGTGAGGCCGACGCCGGACCGGCTGCGGGAGGCCCTGTTCAACGTGCTGGCGCCGCGGATCGAAGGCTGCACGTTCGTGGATGCCTACGCCGGCTGCGGAGCAGTGGGCATCGAGGCGTTGAGCCGCGGGGCCGGCAAGGTGATCTTCATCGAGCGGAAGCCGGCGGCGGTGCGGCAGATCCAGGAGAACCTGCGGAGCCTGGGCATCGAGGAGGGCTTCGAGATCCACCGCGGCAAGGCGGTCCCGCGGCTGGCCCAGTACGACGCGGACATCGTCTTCCTCGACCCGCCCTACACGCTCGAGCGGGAATACGAGGCGGCGCTGCGGGCCTTGGCTGAAAACCCGCCGCCGCTGGTGGTGGTGCAGCACGCCGCCCGCAAGCGGCTCGAGGAGGGGTACGGGCGCCTGCGGCGCACGCGCACCATCCGGCACGGCGACAACGCCTTGAGCTTTTATGAACCCGTGGAGGAGGCTCCGGCGAGCGGCGGGCCGTCATAAACTAGGCTCATGCCCCGGTTCATCGAGGTCTCCCACGCGATCCGCGACCGAATGAAGACCTACCCTGGGCTGCCGCCGCCGCGCACCGAAACGCTCTGGAGCTACGAGGAGTCGCGGGAGCGTTACGAAGGAAAGGCCGAGTTCTACATCGCGTCACTGCACTTGTGCGGCAACACGGGCACTTACGTGGACGCGCCTATCCACCGCTTCCCTCATGGGGCGGACCTGGCCGCCTACCCGCTGGAACGGCTGGCTGACCTGGATACGGTGGTGATCGACGTCTCGACGGCTCCGTCCCGAAGCATCGGGCCGGAGGCGCTGCGGGGAATCGACCCGAAAGGCAAGGCAGTGCTGTTCCACACCGGCTGGGCGCGGTACTGGGGCGCCGAGGCCTACTTCGGCGAGAACCCGTACCTGACGGCCGGCGCGTGCCGCGAATTGGTGGAGCGCGGGGCGCGGTTCGTGGGGATCGATTCTCTGAACATCGACGACACGGACGATCTGGAGCGCCCGGCGCACACCATCCTGCTGGGGGCCGGCATCCCGGTTTGCGAGCACATGACCAACCTGGACCGGGCGCCCTCCCGGGGCGGGCGGCTGCACGCCGTGCCGATCGCCTGGGTGGGCGGGGCGAGCTTCCCGGTGCGGGCCTACGTGATCGCCGGGGTCTGAAAACACGGGCCCGGGAGCGCCCGGACGCGATTTGACCGCCGCGCCGCCGTGCGCTACCCTAGAGAGCAGAACACTTCTCGACGATCGGGTTCCTCGTTCGATGGCAAACCATTACTCCGCGCTGAAACGGGCAAGACAGATCAAACGCCGGACGGCGGTGAACCGCGTCCGGAAGACGCGGCTGCGGCGCCAGATCCGGAAGTTCCGGCGGGCGCTGGCGGCCAACGACCTGGAGACGGCCAGGTCCCTGCTACCCCAGACCTTCTCGATCATCGACCGGGCGGCGAAGTGGGGCATCATCAAGGACAACGCGGCCGACCGTTACAAAAGCCGGCTGCACCAGCGTCTCAAGAAGGTCACGTTGGCCCAAGGCGAAGCCGCCTGAGTGCGTAACACCGCCGTTTCCGCCCTTAGTCCTTCCCCAGCCGCAAGACGAAATGCTCGACGACCGTCCGGTCGCCGGGATTGGCGTCCCGCAGCAGCCGGTCGGCTTCGTGGATCTGCGCCACGGCGGCCTTGAGCTGAGCGGCGCTGAAGGTCTGGGCGGTCTTGAGGATCTGTTCGGCGGGGCGCCACCAGATACGGGCTCCCGCGTCACGGAAGAAGGATTGGACCTCCTTCGCCGTCTGCAGCCGCATTTCCTTCACCACCAGGGCCCGGCGGAACTGCGTCTCGAGGAACGATAAGGCCAAGGGCAGGTAGGCCCCTTCGCGGACCACGGCGTCGAGCATCTCCAGAGCCGCCCGCCGGTCGCCGCGGCCGAGGGCCTCGACGAGTTCGAAGACGGTGCTCACTTTCGCTGCCGGCACCAGGGAGGCGATGTCGGCGGCGGTCACTTCGCCCCCCTCGCCGGCATAGAGGCGGAGCTTTTCGATCTCCAGGTCGATGCGGAAGGCGTCGTAGCCGGCGGCCTCGGCCAGGAGGGCGGCCTCGGCGGGTCTCATCTTCAATCCGGCGCGGCGGGCGAGCTCCTGGGCCAGGCGCTGGGCTTCGTAGGGCTTGTATGGAGGAAACTCTACCACTTGCCCGTCCGGAATCGCGCCGTAGTACTTGCGCACGCGCTCAGCCTTCTTCTTCTCCTCGCCCTCCAGACTATAGCGGGCCGCCTCGAAGACGAGGACGACCGAGGGCGAGGGCGACTGGAGATAAGCCTCGAGGGCTGCCAAGCCGGGGTCGCCAGCGCGGGTTGCCCGGCCCCGGGGCACGGCTGCCTCAGCCGAGGCGGCCCAGATGACCCGGCGGGGAGCGAACAGGGTGAGGGACCGGGCGTCGTCGATGATCTCGGCGAGGGGGACCGACTCCATGTCGTGCCGGGTGACGCCCGAGTCGCGCTCGGATTCCGGCAGCGCCCGTGCGATGAGCTTCCGGCGGCAGACCCTCCGGCGGTAGGCCTCCGCGCCCAGGAACAGGTAGACCGGATTCGGAGGCCCGGCGGTCAGCGAGCGCACGAAGTCACTGGGCAGCATCGAATTCAGAAATTCTCCAGTATCGCACTGACGACTTTCCGGGCGGCGGCCTGGCTCACCCGGGCCAGGGCGGCGTCGCTCTCCTCGAAGTAAGCCTCCTGGTCGGCGCTGATCTCGTAACGATTGTCCACGCGCAGCGCCGGGTTCTGGTACAGGATCTCGCCGGTGCCGCGTCTCACGAGACGGATATTCAGCACCACCACGGACTGCATGCCGCTGGCGCGACCCGTGCGGGGGTCGAAGACCGTCGGATAGGCGATGTAGTTCACGACCGCGCCGAACAGGATGGCGTCGCCCTGGTCCGGGTCGGCGACGACGCGGTAGCGCGTGCGGGTGAGGAACTCCCGGGCGACTGCCTTGGCGAGGTGTTGGGTAAGCCGGTAGCGCGTGGTGACGTTCTGGAAGGCAGGGATGGCGATGGTGTGGATGTCCTTCGGCATCAAATCGGCGCGGCCGGCGACATGGTAGCCGCAGGCGGCCGTAAACAGAAGCGCCAGGACCAGCACGCGGCCGGACCTCATACGACTCCCCCACCCCCAGCGAGCAACTGCGCCAGGAGCACCGCGTTCTCCGCGCTCACCCGGTGGTTGTCCGCCACGATCCAAAACCAGGCGGCCTTCGGTTCGGTGGGATCGGCCTCGATCCGGCTCACGATCATCCCCTCCTGCCCGGCGACGCTTACGTTGGTGCCGGCCTCGTCCCCGGCGCCGCGGACGTCGATCCGGCCGCCGCTCAACGCGCCGGCCAGCTTCTCCGGATCCGCCGGCGCATCGAACTCGGCCCACACCGAGATGCTGTGGCCGTGAAAAACCGGGGCCTGGATCAGCCGCAGCGACGGCGGGCCCCCGGCGTCCACACGCTGGAACAGCGTTTCCACATGCCGCCGCAGCCGCGCCTCGATCGCTTCGAGCCGGACGCCCGCTCCGCGCCCGTAAGCCGGCAGCATGGTGAAACTGAGCTGGGCGTCAAAGACGTCTTTGGGCATGCTGCGGAACGAGAGGAGATTGACGGTCTGCTGGTGCAGCTCGTCGATGCCCTTCTTGCCGCGTTCGCTGGCCGGCTCGAAGACGTGCACCACCGAGCGCCTCCACTGGCGGGCGCTGCGCAGCCGCCGGAAGAACTCCGCGAGCACGATAGCCGCCGGGTGGGCGATCTGGTAGGCGCCGGCGGCGGCCGGGGGCAGGTCCGCCGGATCGACCACCGGCGCGCGCAACTCGACGCCGTCCCAGCCCTCCAGGCAATCGGTGAGGCTGATCAGCGGCGGCCGCGACCCGGCGGACCGCAGGCTGTCGAGAACCTCGCGGCAGCTCTCGGCGGGGGCGGCCAGCACGACGGCGTCGGCCTCGGCCAGCCGGTCCGGGGTGAGCGGGTTGATCACCGTGGGCTCGCCGCCCCGCTCGGTGAGGATGGACGACTCGGCGTCGCCGCCGAACAGCTCGGCTTCCAGAAAGGCGACCTGTCGGGAAAGTAGTTCCTGAAATTCCTTACCGAGCGGGGTTTCGCCGCCGACGATGGCCACTTTCCGAGCGCTCATCGCACCACCCTCATGCCGAAGCTCCGGCGCCGCCCGGCTGCCCGGCTTCTACGTGCGAGCGGCGGCGGATGAGCCCGCCCACGCGGACGGCGATGCCGCTGCCGACATAGGTGATGGCCATGGCCAACAGCACGGGCCGGGAGTAGTTCCAGATCAGGTAGATCAGGCTGCCCAGCACGACCACGCTGCGGGGCGAGCGCGGCCGGACCAGGCTGAAGTCCTTGAAGCTGCGGTACCGCCAGGTGCTCACCATCAGGAACGAGAGCAGCGCCAGCAGCAGCATCCAGGCCACCGAGTAGCCCCACCACCGCAGCGGCTGGGAGCCCGTGGCGTAGACGGTGGCGGCGACCATGCCCGCCGCCGACGGGATCGGCAGGCCGACAAAGTACCTCCGGCCGGGCTTGCCCGGGTTCTTCGGCACCGGATCGGCCTGGATGTTGAACCGTGCCAGCCGCATGGCCCCGCAGAGCAGGAACAGGAAGGCGAGGAAGTAGCCGGCCTGGCGCAACTGGTACTGGTAAGGCCAGGCGAGGTCGCCATCCACGAAGGCGATACCCCAGGCGAAGGCCAGCACTGCCGGGGCGACGCCGAAGGTGATGACGTCGGCGAGCGAGTCCAG
Source organism: Solibacteraceae bacterium (assembly GCA_026984795.1). Taxonomy (GTDB): domain Bacteria; phylum Acidobacteriota; class Terriglobia; order Bryobacterales; family Bryobacteraceae; genus JALSRK01. Next base: position 302,605 of record JALSRK010000052.1, read on the forward strand.
CTCGCGGCCGAAGTCGCTCACCGTGTTGGTGAGCCGGGCGATGCGGCCGTCGAGGCCGTCGAGCAGGACAGCGATGCCGATGGCGACGGCGGCGATGTCGAAATACGGGTTCGGCCCTAGATCGCCCGCTTTGACCGCCATAGCGCCTTCGAAGGACTTCAGAATCGAAATGTAGCCGAGGAACAGGTTGCCCGCAGTAAAGAAAGCCGGCAGGGCGTAAGCCGCCCGCCGTGGGCGCCGGCGCGGTGTCTGCTCCACGGAGCCGTTCTGCTCGCTCTCGCGTTTCATGGCTTCTCTTCGGCGCCCTTGCGCTTCGCCAGGATGCTGGAGCCGGCCTTGACGCGCTGACCCTCTCGGACGACGATCTCCCACTCCGGCCCGAGATGTACGTCCACGCGCGAGCCGAACTTGATCAGGCCGATTCGCTCGCCCTTCTCCACCCGGTCACCCGCCTTCTTGTCACAAACGACGCGGCGCGCCACCAGTCCGGCAATCTGTTTGAAGACCACCGTCGAATCGCCGCCGTCGACGGTGATGATGTTCATCTCGTTCTCGACCGAGGCCTTTTCCTTGGAAGCCACCAGGAACCTGCCGGGCCGGTATTCGACGCTGCGGACGGCGCCTCCGATGGGCGCCCGGTTGACGTGTACGTCGAAGATGTTCAGAAAGACGCTGATGCGGGCGCCACCCCCCTCGGGCTTCACCGCCACGACTTTGCCGTCGGCCGGGGAAACCGCCACCGGCCCCGGGGGGATCTCCCTGTCCGGATCACGAAAGAAGTACAGGCAAAAGGCGGCCAGAACATAGAATGGCAAGCCATAGGCGGGCGCCGTCAAATAGGATACCGCCAACCCGCCGCCGGCCAACCCGATCGCGTAATGGATGCCCGTGACGACCATCGCTGCGTGCTCAATCCCCCGCCCCGAGTGGCAGCCCCGGGTCTACCACCACCGGCTCCGGACGCTCCTCACAGCGCGCATTCCACCTCCGGGTGGTTTGCCTTCTCCGCCATCTTGCACTCGGCGTGGACGGCTCGGACGGCCTTCTCCAGCCCGTCGCGGCGGACCACCACCGCGATCGTCAGCTCGCTCGAGCCCTGGGCAATCGCCTTGATGTTGATGTTTTCCCGGGAAATCGCCGTGAAGACTCTCCCCGCGATGCCCGGTGTGCCCTGCATCCCTTCGCCTACGATGGCGAGCAGACCGACGTTGGTGTCCACCTCGACCGGTTTCAAGTAGCCGTGGGCCAGCTCGATCGTCAGCGCCGATTCGAGACATTCCTTGGCCATTTCCAGCTCTGATTCGCGCACCAGCACGCAGAAGCTCTGACGGTAGCTGGAACTGGAGAACATCAGCACCTCGGCGCCGGCGTTCGCGAGCGCTTCCAGACAACGGGCCATGATGCGGGCGCCGGAGATCACCGGGCTGGCCGGCTCGATGGAGAGCAGCGCGACGTTGCCCATCGAGGTCACCGCCCGGGCGCCCTGAGGCGCGTTCGCCGTCGCGCCGATGCGCGTACCCGGCTTCTCGGGAGCGAAGCTGTTCTTGCTCCAGGCCGGGATGTTCTTCTCGATCAGGGGCGCCAGCGTCCTCGGGTGCAGGACCTTGGCCCCGTTGTAGGCCAGCTCAGCCGCTTCCCGATAGGTGACTTCCCTGAGAACCGCCGGGTTCGACACCAGGCGTGGATCGGCGGTCATGATGCCATCCACGTCTGTCCAGATCCAGAGCTCCGTGGCGTCGAGACAGGCGGCCAGCAGGGAGGCGGTGAAGTCCGAACCACCGCGGCCGAGGGTCGTCGGCTGGCCGTCCACAGTGGCCCCGTTGAAGCCGGTGGCGATGGGTAGGACGCCCCGCTCGAGCATCGGCAGCAGACGCGCCCGCGCCTTTTCCCGGGTGGGTTCCACCAGCGGCGTCGCATTGCCGAACACCGCGTCGGTGACGATGATCTCCTTGCAGTTGACAGCTTCAGAGTCGAAACCCTGGCTCCGCAGATAGGCCGCCATTAGTGTCGAAGAGAGGTGCTCCCCGAAGGCGATCGCCTCATCGACCGACCGCGGCGGCCGCTCGCCAAGCATATGCATCGCCTTGGCAATGCGGCGGAAGCCGGCCACCGTTCGGTGGATCTCTTCGAGCGCCGGGCTGCAGCTATCGCCCGCCAACAAGTCGTGGCACGTCTCCACATGCCGCCGCTCCAATTCCTGGAGCTTTTCCTCCATGCCGCCGGTGTCACCAACTTCGGCGTGCTTCAAGGTGTCGATCAGCAGATCGGTGACACCCGACATGGCCGAGACGACGGTCAGCACCGGGCGCTTGGCCCCTTGCTCGGCCGTAATCTGGGCGGCGTTACGGATCCTCTTGGCACTGCCCATGCTCGTGCCGCCGAACTTCATCACCAGTAAGTTGTTCAACGCAAAGCTTCCTTTCCGTTGGACGTGCGGTCCCGTACTATTTTCAGGATACTCTCCTCCACTTCCTTGATCGACATGCCCGTGGTATCGACCAGAATCGCGTCGGGCGCCTGACGAAGGGGGGAATCGGCGCGGGTCTGGTCGCGGCGGTCGCGCTCGCGGATCTCACGGACGAGCTCTTCGAAGCCCGGGCTGCTCCCTTTTTCCTGCAGCTCCTTGAAGCGGCGTTGGGCGCGCACTTCCGGATCGGCATCCAGGTAGATCTTCACTTGGGCGTCCGGGAAAACGACAGTGCCAATGTCGCGGCCCTCCATGACGACGCTGCTGGAGGCCGCCATCGCCCGCTGCTTTTCGACGAGAGCCCGGCGCACTCCCGGCACCGTGGAAACCTTGGACGCGGCTTCCGAGACCTCGGGCGTGCGGATGGCTCCGGTAACGTCCTCGCCGTTGAGGAACACCTGAGGGAGGCTGCCGCGAAGCTCGATGTGCGCCTCGCGCGCAAGCTGCTCCAGGCGGTGCATGTCATCCAGAGGGATGCCGGCGCGGAGCGCCCAGAGGCCCACCGCCCGGTACATCGCCCCGGTGTCGATGAGCCGGAACCCGAGCCGCTCAGCCAGCCGCCGGGCGATCGTGCTCTTCCCCGAACCCGCCGGCCCGTCGATGGCGACGACGATCCGCTTGCCGCCGCTCACTCGGACCCTCCCGGCTCTTCCAACCGGTCCACGGCGAAGACGTATTCCTCCACCGGCGAGCCGCCGATCAGGTGCTCCTGGATGATGCGCTCGAGTACGGCAGGCGTGGCTGAGTGGTACCAGACGCCGTCCGGGTAGACGACGGCGATAGGGCCGTGCTCACAGATGCGCAGGCAGTTGGCCTTCGTGCGGTAGACGCAGCGCTCGCCTCCCTGAAGGCCCAGCTCGGCGAGCCGGCGCTTCAAATAGTTCCACGCTTCCAGAGAGGTCTCGCGCGCACAACACTTCGGGACCGTCTGGTCGGCGCACAAAAAGATGTGGCGCCGAAGGCGGCCGATGCCGAGACCGGCGGCGACTTGCTTCAGCCGTACCTTGGTTGCCCGATCCATGTCACGATGAAGAGAGAGTCGAGGTACAGGATAAGCCCGGGGGGCGTCCTCCCGCCTTCTTAACTAATCATGGCAAACATGGTGAGCCCGCGCGAGTTCGACCGGCTGGTGGAGCGTGCCGTGCGCAAGATCCCCGCCAGGTTCCGCCGCCGGCTGCACAATGTCGCCTTCGTGGTGGAGCAGGAAGGTCCGGACCCCAACCTGCTTGGTCTCTACCACGGGGTCCCGTTGACGCAGCGCAGCGTCTACGACAGTTTCCAAATGCCGGACCAGATCACCATCTACCAGCGGCCCCACGAGCGGCTGGCGCGGGATCCGGAGCATCTGGCGAAGCTGGTCGAAGACACGGTCTGGCACGAGGTGGCCCACTATTTCGGCATGGACGAAGCCCGGGTGCGCCGGGCCGAGCGGCGGCGGGGAGCCGAACGGCGCCGGCGGGGCGGATAGACCGGCTGGGGTCTACTGGGGTTCTTCGACGACGAGCACCTGATCGGCGGCCACGTCCGTAAGCTTCTGAACCGTCCCGCTGGGCCAGCGAATCTCGATCTCGGGAATCCGTTCCAGGGCGCCGAGGCCGAAGTGGACGCCGTAGTAGCTCGCCGAAGCGTAGCCGACCGCCGTATTCATGACATTCCACTGCTTGCCGATGCGCACCACGGCCCCGATGCCGTCGCGGTTCGATTTGGCGCCCTTGAGCCGGAGGATGATCCAGTGGTTTTTCACCGGGCTGATGTTTTCCCATAGTTCAGCCGGCTCGCCGAGCCGGCTGACGACGATGTCGATCTTGCCGTCGTTGTTGAAGTCGGCGAAGGCGTTGCCGCGGTGGTTGCCGGGCTTCTGAAAGTCAGGGCCGGCCTCGGCCGAAACGTTGTGGAACCTCCCGCCCACGTTCGCCATCACACTGTTCGGCTGGCGGTAACGGGTGGCCTCGAACATCTCGATCCGGTCGTTCGCGTGAGAGTTGGCCGAGAAGAAGTCCTTCCAGCCGTCATTGTTGAAATCGATGAAGCCGAGCCCCCAGCCGCTGCGTTCGACGCTCGCGGCGGCCATGCCGCTGCGATAGGTGACGTCCTCGAATGATCCGTCGCCACGATTGCGGAAAAGTGGAAACGTCTCTCCCGCCAGGGCGGTAACGGCGATATCGGCATGGCCGTCGTTGTCGAAATCCCGCACGTCCGTGCCCATGCTGGCCAGGGGTTTCCCGTGATCGAGCAGCGCCACGCCGGCCCACAGGCCCTCTTCGGTGAAGGTGCCGTCGCCGTTGTTGTGGAACAGGAAGTTCGGCAGGTTGTCGTTGGTGATGAAGACGTCGGTGAAGCCGTCGCCGTCATAGTCGAGGAACCCGACGCTCATGCCGCGGCCCCGGTGTTCAGCCAGTCCGGCCTCCTCGGTGACATCGGTGAAAGTGCCGTCGCCGTTGTTGCGGAACAGAGTGTTCGGCAGGGGCTCATAATACTTCGGGTGGCAGTAGACGCGGAGTTTTCGTACGGGGTCGCCGCAGACGGGATCGTAGTTCAAGTTCCACTTGGAGTAGTTCGACACCCACAGGTCCAGGTCACCGTCGTTGTCGTAGTCGAAGAAGCCCGGCGCGACGGCCCAGTACTTGCTGTGGATGCCGGCCTTCTTGGTCACGTCCTCGAATTTGCCGTTGCCCAGGTTGCGGTAAAGGATGTTGGCGTAAACGCCGGCAACGAAGATGTCCACCCAGCCGTCGTTGTCGAAGTCGCCTACCGCGGCTCCCTGAGAATAGCCCTCCCCTTGGACCCCCGCTTCGAGGGTGACGTCGGTGAACTTCATCCCGCCGTCGTTGCGAAACAGGCGGTTGTAAAAGCGGGGCTCTTCCTTCTTGAGCGATGGAAGCTTCGCCCCGTTGGTGAAGAAGATGTCAGCGAGGCCGTCGTTGTTGTAGTCGAGCGTGGCGATGCCGCCGGGCATCGTCTCGATCATATGTTTCTCCGGCGTGGGGCTGTTGTCGAGGACAAAATCGACGCCCGCCGCCTGGGCTATGTTGCGAAAGCGGATCGGGTCGGCGGCAGGCTCTTTCTCCGTGCTCCGAAGAACCCCGAGGCTGAGCAACAGGACCGCAAATAGGAGCGCCAACCCCCTCACACCGCTGTTATAACACGCTCTCCGGCCGGCCTCCTATAGCCGTCCGCCGGCCCTTGGTGTCCTCTCGACGCCGTTCGCATTCGACACGGGCGCCCGTGCTCGCCCCATTGCCGTCATTTCCCTGGAACATCCGGGCTTACCGGCAGCATTACGTGCTGCGGCCCATCGCGGCTTCCGCCGTCCCGGCCGGCACAACACCGAAAAGCCGATCCAGGTGCTCTGCCGGAGGCAGCTCGTGCGCCGTGAGACGGCTGATCAAGAAATAGGCCAGTAAGGAAATCAGGAACGAGGGGATGATTTCGTGGATGTCGCGGAGCCCCTCGAAACGGAAGCGCAGGCCGAACCGCCAGACGAGGCAGCTCACTACGCCGATCAGCATCGACCAGAACGCTCCGTGCCCGGTGCCCCAGCGCAGGTAGAGGCCGCCGAAGACCGCCGGGAAGAAGCTGGCGGCGAAGATCGCGCCGGCGAAGCTGGTCAGCTCGACGATACCGGCGGGCGGATAGACCGTGGCCACGAAAACCAGCGCGGAGTAAACAACGATGGCCGCTTTGGTGCGCGGCACGATGCGCTCCCGGCGCATCGGCCTCCAGGCGTTCCAGACGTCGTTTACCAGGACCGTCCCCACCACCAGCATCGCCGAGGCGAGCGAACTCATCCCGGCGGCGAACAGGCCGGTGAGGCAAAGCCCGCTCACCGCCTGATTGTCGAACTTCGCCAGCATGAAGCCGACGACTTCATCGGTGTTCCGGATCAGATAGGCGGCCTCCTCGCGGGTGGCCATGCCGTGGACCAGGGCGCCCAGGCCCATTACGCAGAGCAGCGAGATGCCCAGGAACACCGGCGTCCAGATCATGGCGAAGCGCATGCCGCGGGCGTTGTCCACCGAGTAGAAGCGCACCAGGCATCGCGGTTCGGCGATCTGCTTCATGCCCACGGCCAGGCCGATGCCGAGGATGTAAGTGAACGAGACCAGCGATGCGAAGGTCACCAGCCCGTTGCCGATCGGCTCGCCGGTGCGGCTGACGTGGTCGATGTCCGAGATGCGCGCCATGAGCTCGGCCGGACCTCCGGCGTAGAGGAACGGAAGCGTGACCATGATGATGGCCACGGCGAAGATCATGATCCCCTGGACGGCGTCGGTCCACAGCACGCTGTACATGCCGCCCATGACGGTGTAGATGCAGGTGAAGGCGATCAGGGCGAAGGCGCCCCAGACGTAGGGGACGTCCATCACCGAGACGAGCAGGTGGGCACAGCCTTTGGCGATGCCGGCCATGTACCAGACGGTGGCGAACAAGATGGCGACCCCCGAGAGGATGCGCGTCGCCCGCGCCAGGGAACTGCGGTACCGGAACTCGAAGTAGTCGGGGATGGTGACCGACTTCAGCCCGGCGGTCTGGTTGCGCAGCCGCGGCCCGAGCAGCAGCCAGGAAATCATGCAGAACGCCGTCCAGAAGACGCCCACCCAGGTCCAGCTCAGTCCGGCGGCGAAGGCTTCGCCGGCCTGTCCGATGTAGGTGTTCGTGCTGGCGAAGGTGGAGAAGAAGGCGAGCGAGACCACCCAACCGGGAACCTCGCGCCGGGCGACATAGTATTCGCTGACCCCCTTCGACGCCCGCAGGCGGAAGCGCCAGCCGATGCCCAGGCAGACGCCCAGGTACACGGCGGTCATGAACAGAATGAGCCAGTGGTCCGCCAGCAGGCTCATTCCCCGCCCTCGCCTCCTGGCGGCGCCGGCGGCGCTTCATCTTCTCCGCGGATGACGATCTTCATCCGCCGTACGATCAGCGCGTTCACGACGACCAGAACGAGGACGGCGACATAAGCCGCCGCGGTGAGAAAGTCCATCGATGCTCCCCTCCTCGGCAGGTTCAGCCGCCGAAGGCTCCCGATGCCCTCCGCTCTACCAGAGCGCCCGCTGCCCGCGATCCACCCATATCAACCTCGCACACCTCCTCCCGCCGGCTTACCGGGAACCGGCAGCCGGCGCCGCTGGATCTTACCCAGCGCGTTGCGCGGCAGCTTTTCGACCCAGAAGAAACGCCGCGGCGCCTTGAAGGACGCCAAATGCTCGCGGCACCGCCGCTCGAGTTCCTCCGGTTCGGGCCGCGCGCTGCCCGCAGGCGCCAAAAACGCCACGGGAACCTCGCCTTTCACCGGATCCGGCGCGCCCACCACCGCTGCCTCGGCCACCTCGGGCTGCTCCTCGAGGAACTCTTCGATCTCCCGGGGATAGACATTGAAGCCGCCGGTGATGATCAGCTCCGTCCGCCGCCCTTGCAGCATGTAGTAGCCGTCAGCCGAGCGCACCGCCAGATCGCCCGAGCGGAACCACCCGTCTTCGGTGAACGCTTCCGCGGTGGCCTGCGGGCGCCGCCAGTAGCCGGCGAACACGTTGGGCCCTTTGATCTGGATCTCGCCTGAGTCCCGCTCTTCGCCGGCCGCCCCCGTTTCCGGATCGCCCAGCCGGATCGAGACCCCCGGCAGCGGCCGCCCCACCGAGCCCGGCCGCCGCTCACCCTCATACGGGTTCGACAGGTTCATGAGCGTCTCGGTCATCCCGTAGCGCTCCAGGATCACGTGGCCGTACAGCTCGGCGAAGCGCTTCAACGTCCGCGCCGGCAGCGCCGCGGAGCCGGAGACGAACAGCCGCATGAAGGCGCCGATCCGGCGGGCGGTCTCCGGAGGGGCGGCCAGCAGGCGCTCGTACATCGTCGGCACGCCGAAGAACACGGTGGGCCGGAAATCGAGGAACTCCTCGAGGATGGTTTCTTTGCGGAAGCGCTCGAGCAGCCGCAACCGGTAGCCCGCCGCCAGCCAGGTGTGCAGACCGTTGCCCAGGCCGTGGACGTGGAACAGCGGCAGTGCCAGCAGCAGGCGGTCTTCGGCGGTGATGCGCCAGCTCTCGATCAGATTGCGGGCGTTGGCGGCGAAGTTCCCGTGGGTCAGCATGGCCCCCTTGGGCCGGCCGGTGGTCCCGGAAGTGTAGATGAGCGCCGCCACCGTACCGGCGTCCGCCGGACAGGGCGGCGGATCGCTGGGGCAGTCCCGGAGCAGGCCGTAGAAGTCTTCGACGAGATAGAGGTACGGCTCGTGCAACTGCCGCAGCCCTGGCAGCACCAGCTTCTCGTCTTCACGGCTGACGACGATTCCGCGCGGCTCGGCGTCCTCGAGAATGTAGGCGATCTCCCGCTCCCGGTACAGGATATTGACCGGCGTGAAAACGAGGCCGATCTTCACCGCCGCCAGGTAGGCGTCGATCAACTCGACACAGTTCTTGAGGTAGACGGCGACCCGGTCACCCGGGCGGAAGCCGTCTTCAAGCCAGCGGTGCGCCAGCCGGTTGCTGCGGCGATCCAGCTCGGCGAAGCTGTACTCGCGGCCGGCGAACTCCAAACCGGTCTCGGCCGCCCGGCGCGTAAGGCACTGTCTGAATAGTCCCGGTAAATTCACGTGGAGAATACCAGTTCCCGATTATCATAACTGCATCGGCGCGACTCGAGCCCCCATCACACCGCAATTGCCGCCTCGGTGCAGTCTTTGGCGTAGCCGATCGGCGGGAACTGGCTCTCCAGACCATCGGTCATTTCCTGGCCGGGATGAAACCAGGAACTGCGTACCCCGAGATTCCGACTCCCTGGAAGCGCGCTTCAATAGTGCCGGTCTGATGGATATCAGTGGGCCGGCCATGGAAGCCGCTCTTCCACGTGCGGGATCGGCATCAGCTTCCATCATGCTTCAGGAGGTCAGCCAGCGCCCGGGCCTGACCCTTGCCCATCCTGCCTTCGAACAACTGAACCAGCTCCTGCCGGCTCATCCGGCGCACCAAGCCCGCCAGCATGTCGGCCTGGCGCCGAAAGCCGCGGTGAGTCACTTCTTCCGGAGCGACTTCCCCGTGCAGGATGGCCTGTAACTCCTCCAGTACCGGGCGGGCGGCGGGATCTCCAATGCGGTTCCGCATTTCGCCCGGGTCCTCCGCCAGGTTGAATAGCAAATCGTCGTACCAGGTGAAGTGGAGGTACTTCCAGTCGCCTTTGCGAATCATGAACGATCCGGTGCAGTTGCCTTCAGAGTGGGATTCAGAATAAGCGAAGCCTGGGTGGGCGCCGCGCTCGCCCCGCATCAGCGGAAGCAGCGAGTGGCCCCGAAGTCCTGGCGCGTCGGTCACCCCGCCGAGTTCGAGCAGGGTGGCCACGAGATCCACATGGGCCACCGGCGTCTCTACGATCTTGCCCGCCGGAATCCCCGGACCAGCGATCACCAACGGTACGTGAACCGCAGCTTCGAGGAGGTTGTTCTTGTACCAGAGTCCGTGCTCCCCAAGCGACTCCCCGTGGTCCGAGGTATAGACGAATACCGTATTGGCGAGCTGGCCGTTGTCCTCGAGCGCCCGCCAGAGCCGGCCGATATACTCGTCGAGCTCCGTGACCATGCCGTAGTAGGCGGCCCGGGCACGGCGCCGGCGCGCCTCCGGAATCGGCGTTGCAATGCGCTTGAAACGGCGCAGCTCTTGCAGCATCAGATGCTGGCGCTCGAGGTAGGCGGCGGGAACCTCGGGTAACTGTACCTTTTCAGGCGGGTACATCTCGTAATACTTCTTCAAGGCGACAAAGCGGGGGTGGGGTTCGGTGAACCCCACATACAACGCCCAGGGACGCCCGGCCCCCGAAGCGTTGCGGCGAAGCAACTTCAGTGCGAGCGCAGTTCTGCGCGCATCCTCGTGCCGCCGGTCCCGAGGCTTGCCGTCCACTCCCCGGCGCTCATCCACACGGTACCCGACCGGACGCCGAAACAGCGAAGTGATGTCCGGTCGGAAGCGGTGCCCGTGGGAGGTCATCGTTTCCTCGAACCCGGTGTCGAAGTCGGGATTGAGGTCGAGCTTGCCGACCGCACGGGTCAGGTAGCCGGCCTGCCGCAGCCGGGCGCCCCAAGTGGGGTGGCTTCCGTCCCAAACCGTCGAGTTACAGAAGGAATTGCAGTCGGACGGGTACATGCCCGTCATCATCGAAGTCCGGCCCGGCACGCAGACCGGCGCTCCCGTATATGCGTTCAGAAAGGTGACGCCTCGGCGTGCAATGGCGTCGAGGTTCGGTGTCTTGACCTGCGGGTGGCCGGCATAGCCGGCGTAGCGGAACGAATGCTGGTCGGAACAGACGAACAGGATGTTCGGCCGAGGGGCGGCCCTGCCAGCCGCCGCGGCGCCGAAACCCGCAGACAAGCTCCGTACGAACTCCCGCCGGGAAGGTGCAGCCATATCGAATTCCCCCGCGTCGCCCAACATAGCCGGGTTCGGCCGGGCTGTCAACGCCCGGCGGCTCACACACGCCTCGCTGGGGACCGCCTGCCCGGGACCGGCCTACCGGCGGAACGTCCACCGGAGCTTCACCACCAGGCGGTCGTCCACCGGGCGCAGGTGGAGCCCGTCGGGGTCACCGAGCGGGTTCACCCAGCCATGGTTCCACACAATATAGAAGTCATTGCCCGGCTTGATAGTCCAGCGCAGGCGGTTGTTCATGCCCAGGTTGCGCGACACCGAATCGTACTGCGTGTAGCTGGACAACACCAGATCCGGGGTGAAGGCGTAGACGACCCTCGCCTGCCACAGCCGTTGAATGAAGTCCCCTGCCGGCAGCGAGGCGGTGTCGTACTCGAGCTCCGCCTGAAGCTGCAGGTGTCCGCCCGGGCCGGTCCAGTAACAGTAGTTGAACCATTGCACCAGAGACCCATCGTAGAAGCCGCCGTACCAGACCGTCGAGCCGACCCGCCAGGGCCGGTGGTCCGAGGTTTGCGCTTCACTGCGGAACCGGAGGAAATGGTAGTCTCCAGGGGGGATGATAACGCCTTCGGCAATCTCGAACGGCTCGTCCAAGTGCTCGAACTGGGGCACGATATTGCTCTCGATGTGCTCACCCGACTGGGTTTCGATATTGAGTGGCGCGGTAAAGAACCGCCAGGACTGGGTCGGGCCGTTGAGTTCGCCCACGTAGGTGAAGAAGGTTTCGAAGTAGAACTGCCGGACCCAGCCGAACGGCCCACCCTCGGGCCGCGGCTGGTAAGCGTTTCCCAGGCGGAGCCAGCGGGTCCCGGGCCGGGGAAGAAAACCAAGGGCTGGGTGAAGGCCGTTGCCGAATTCCATGTAAGTGACGTGGGTGTCCCAGAGATCGTTCGGGTAATCGATGTCCACACCCCAGCCGGTGCGCCGGCCCGCCGGCACATCGCCGCCGGTTCCGGCCACCCAGGTGCCGAGGATCAGATTCTTGTCGCCCCGGAAGGTCGATGTCCGCCACAGCGCGTCCATCCCCAGCAAAGTGTTCTGGTGGACGCCGTCCGGGTCGCCGTTGGTGGCGATCATGCCCACGGTGAGATGCCTGTCCACATCGTAAGTTGCCCGCCCGGCAAACAGATTCGTCGCCCTCGTCAGCGCCGTTTGCCGGAGGCTCGTATCCAGCACAGCGACACCCCATCGCCCCGATTGGCCCAGTACTTTCACTCCCGCGTTCAGCGGCACCTGTCGGCCTTCATACAGTCCGATGCGCCGCGAAAAGAAGGGGATGAACTCACGGTACAAGCCACTACCGAAGGAAAACAGCTCTGAGCCTTCCAGAAAGAATGCCCGTTTCTCGGGGAAAAACAGCGGGAAGCGAGTGAGGTTGATCTGCCGGCTGTCCACCTCGGTTTCGGCGAAATCGGTATTGACGGTGAGGACGCCCGTCAGGTCCGGGCTCAGATTGTAGGTGATGTCACCTCCAAAGTCGCCTCCCCAGGAGCGGGCGCCGGGGCTGAAATCGGTGCCGGTGCGGCTGAGCGCGTAGGGGCTTACACTCAAGCCCAGCCCCTGATGCAACCGGCCAACTCCTTCGAGTAAACCCGCGCGGCGCAGGTCCCACGATGTCGCGTCCAGCGAGATGCCGCTCCAGCGCAGCGTGAGGTGCTCCCGCGCCACCCGCCGCTCGACGTTGAAGCCCCACGTGTCCCGGCCGGGCGTGAAGTGAAGGGTTTGAGCCGGGATGCGAATTTCCGCCGTCCACCCATCCTGGTTGCGCCGGGTCTTAGCGTTCCAGACGCCATCCCAATCAGTGGAGGGCCGGCCGTGGCTCGAGATCAGCCCGTCCTCGCGAGCGCCGGCGGCATTGATGCGGAAGAAATAGCCGCGGCGCTGCTCGCCGAAGGTATCGAGCACAAGGCCCACCGTGTCATCGCCCCATAGCCGGGCGTCGCGCTGGAGCGTGTGGACGGCGATGCGGCGGGGATCGGGATCATGACAGAGAAAGCCGATGTACAGATTCGCGTCGTCCACCAGGATCATCACCTTGGTATGGAACGGCGTCGGCTCGCCGGGATGGGGTTCTTGTTGGGTGAGGTCCTCGATGACGCCGGCCTCCCGCCAGGCCGGCTCGTCCAGCACCCCATCCAGCCGGATGCGTCCCTTCAGCCGTCCGGCTGTCACCTTCGGCGCCGCTCCCGCCAGGGCGGCTCCCACGAGCAGGAGCAGAGCCGCGGCCCCGCACACGTTCGGCGGCCGCCCCGCCGCGGGAATGCTACCCCCCCTGACAGCGGCTTTCGAACCGTCCCGGCTGAAGGAATGGTGGCCGGGCCACCTCATCGGGCCAGCCGCCCGACCCGGGGATTCCCACTGACAATACATCCGGCCGCGGCGACGGAAGCGGGCCGTGTCTGCCGGGCGAAGAAACGAAGAGATGATGCCATATGTCGGTTCCTCGGGAAATCGACCTCTCGTGCTGGATTTTCCCACGCCAGTCTGAAGATTTTCTGAAGACCGTATGTCTACACACCGGCCGCTCCAGGCGGGCAGAGCCGCCCTCGCCGGGCCGGCCTACCACCGGAACGTCCAGCGGAGCTTCACTACCAGATGATCGTCGGAGGGCCGCAGCCGAAGCCGGGCGATGTCACCGATCGGGTGTTGCCATCCGTGGTTCCAGACCACGTACAGGTCGTTGCCCGGCGTGATCGTCCAGCGCAAGCGGTTGTTCATTCCCAGGTTGCGTGACACCGAGTCGTACTGGGTATAGCTGGAGAGCGCCAGGTCCGGAGTGAAGGCATAAACGACCCTCGCCTGCCAGAGCCGCTGAATGAAGTCTCCCTCGGGCAGCGAACCGGTGTCATACTCGCCCTCGGCCCAGAGTTGCAAGTGCCCGCCAGGGCTCGTCCAGCCGGCAAAGCTGGACCACTCAATTAGGGATCCGTCATAGAACCCCCCGTACCAGACCGTCGAGCCCACGCGCCAGGGACGGCGGTCGGAGCTCTGGGCCTCACTGCGGAAGCGCACGAAGTGGTAATCCCCCGGTGGAATGACGACCCCCTTCGCCACTTCGAACGGGTAGTCGAGGTGTTCGAACTGAGGCACGATATTGGTTTCGATGTGCCCGCCCGATTCCGCATGAGCGTTGAACGGGGCCGTAAACAGCCGCCAGGACTGCGTTTGGCCGTCCAGGCCGGCCACCCGGGTGAAATAACACTGGAAATGGAAGGTCCGCACCCAGCCGAACACCCGGCCGCTCGGGCGCGGCCGGAATCCGCCCCGGAGCTCGAGCCAGCGCGTCCCAGGCCGGGGCAGGAAGCCGAGGGCCGGGTCCAGGCCGTCGCCGAACTCCTTGTAGGTGACTGAACCCTCCCACCGGTCGTTCGGGTACTCAACGTCGACGCCCCAACCGGTGCGCCGCCCCTCGGGTACGTCGCCGCCGGTCCCCGCCACCCAGGTGCCGAAGCTGAGGTTCTTGTCGCCCCGGAAGCTCGATGTTTTCCACAGCGCGTCGACTCCGATCAGGCGGTTCCGGTGGATCCCGTCTGGATCGCCGTTGGTCGCGATCGTGCCGACGGTGAGGTGGCGATTGACATCGTAGGTCACACGGCCCGCGAAGAGGTTCGCCGGAGCGGTCAGCTCGGTTCTGCCCAGGCTCGTGTCGAGCAGCGCCACCCCCCACCGCCCGCTCTGCCCGAGGACTTTCACTCCCGCCCTGAGCGGCACCTGGCGGCTCCGGTACAGCCCGATACGCCGGGAGAAGAACGGAATGAAATCCCGTCCCAAGCCGCTGCCGAAAGAGAACAGTTGCGAGCCCTCCAGGAAGAACGTCCGCTTCTCCGGAAAAAACAGGGGGAAGCGGGTCAGGTTGATCCGCCGGGTGTCCACCTCGGTCTCGGCGAAATCGGTGTTCACGGTGAGGACGCCCGTCAAGTCCGGGGTCAGGTTGTAGGTGACGTCGCCCCCGAAGTCGCCGCCCCAGATGCGGCCCCCGGTTCCGAAATCGGTTCCGGTCCGGGTGAGTCCGTAGGGACTCACGGTGAGTCCCTCCCCCTGGTGCAGCCGGCCGACGCCTTCCAGCCATCCGGCCCGGCGCAGATCATAGAATTGCGAGTCGAAGGTGGTACCCTGCCAGCGTAGGACAAGCAGCTTCCGCGCCACCTCCCGCTCGGCATTGAAGCCCCAGCGGTCCCGGCCGGCGGCGAAATGCAGAGTCTGCGCGGGGATACGGATCTCCGCCGTCCAGCCGTTGCGGCCGCGGTGAGTCTTGGCATCCCAGATGCCGTCCCAGTCTGAGGAGGGGCGGCCCCGGTCCGAAATCAGCCCATCCTCGCGGGCGCCGGCCGCATTGATCCGGAAGAAGTAGCCGCGGCGCCGGTCGCCGAAAGTGCCGAGAATAATCCCCACGGTGTCGTCCCCGCCCATATCGGCGTCCCGCTGGAGTGTATGGACGGCGATGCGGTGAGGCTCCGGATCGTGGCAGACGAAACCGATATACAGATTTGCATCGTCCACCAGTATCAGCACTCTGGTATGGAACGGCGTTGGTTCGCCGGGATGTGGTTCCTGCTGGGTGAGGTCGTCGATCACGCCGGCCCCGCGCCAGGCCGGTTCGTCCAGCACTCCGTCCAGCCGGATATGCCCTTCCAGGGGGCGAGCGGTCACTACCGGAGAAGCCGCCGTCAGCCGGAGCGTACTCAGCAACAAGGCCAACAGTCCTAACCCCGGGAGCCTGCCCACCGACCGGGGTGGTCGGCTGGGGATGCCGGACCACCGGGCGGCGCCCGCGCACGCTCCCGCCGGCCTCATGCGCCCAACAGTGCGCAACGGCGGCCGCGCCGGCGTGAGGAGCGAGTGGTTCCCGCCGGGGCAGGCCAGCTCGCGCGCATCAAGGAAACGGGAAAGGATATCATGGCGTCAGTTCCCGGGAAATCGACCTCTCGTCTGGAGATTTTCCCACCCCAGCCTGAAGATTCTCTGAAGAGGGCAGGCCGCGGGGCGCCCGGCTCGAGGAGCCGGTCCGGCGCCCCCTGGCAGCGGCCCGGCCTCGAAGCCGGTGTCTGGTCCGCTTCCCCCGTGGCCATACCTTCTACTCCGGAATGAGCAGTCTCAGGTGTCCGGCCCCGGTGCCGGCGGAGATCCCGCGTGCGAAAGAGGGGCGCCGCTTGTCGGTGCGAACCACAGCCGCCGCCGGCCGGCGCGCCAGGACCGCCCGTCCACGGCCGCAGCGAATGAGCCGCCGAGAGGTTTGGGCGCAGATCTCGAGAGCACCCGGCGCCGACACTTCGGCGCTACCCGGATACGGCGGAAACGCCCGTGTACTCAATGCAATTGGGGCGGCAGTGTGCCCGCCACCCTTCGGAGGGAGCCGGCTGAAGACCCCGAAAAAGGATTCTGGCCACTGGCGGAGAGAGAGGGATTCGAACCCTCGATACGGTTTCCCGTATACACGCTTTCCAAGCGTGCGCCTTCAGCCACTCGGCCATCTCTCCGGCGCCAGCTTTTCTCTTTCCAGTTTAGCCCAAGAGTTCGCTCCTCGGGCCGCCCAACGCCCCGATACCGCGCTTCCGCCGGGCCTCATATAGTAACGACGCGCGTGCTCACCGCTTCGAAATCCGTCCGGCCGAGCCGGCGCCGCTCGGCGATCTCGAGGAACGGCAGATGGGCGGCCTCCAAGCCCCAATAAGTCCTTGCCACCCGGGCATCGAGAGCCACCGGGTCGGTACCGCCGAACAGTGTCTTCTCCATGGCGACGTTTTCCACGTTGCCCCCCGTGGGCCCGCCGCGGAGCATCACCCGGTAGGCATCGATGAGGGTCAATGTGGGCTGGAGAAACGCGGCCAGGTCGGCGATGCTCTCGTGGATCCGCTGATGGAGCCTCCGGCGCTGGCCGCCGAGGATGCCGTACCAGTTCTTCAGGCCGAGAGTCACGCGGGTGAGGCTGTGATGTTTGGCGACTGGGAGGTTGATCACCTTGTCTGCGGTGAGGAATGGCTCGAGCACCGGCCAGCGCCCCAAGACACTGCCCCGGAGGTCGGCGCGGCGAAACAAACGGTCCTCCGGTAATACAACCTTGGCCCCCGCGGCTTCGGCGGCGGCCCCGATGCCGCTGCGTTGGAAGCAGCGCCGGGCCTCGTTGCAGGTGACGTCGGTGACGACGACCTCGGCCGCGCCGGCCTCGAAACACAGCCGCGCGGTTTCGGCCACCACTTCGGGGTTCGTGTCAGCGGCCTGTTCCGGAATGCGGTCCCAGGCGGCGTTCGGCTTGAGAACCACCACGTCGCCGGGGGCAACGAAGCGCTTCATGCCTCCTAAGGCTTCGACCGCCGCCCGCACCAGGTCGGCCGGCTCGCCCCCGCTCACGACAACCACTTCCGGATAGGCCGGATCCGGGGGCACTCGAAGGTCCCGGCTCACGACCGCCGCGGCGGGCTCTTCCGGCTTCCGGCTCCGGCGGCGCAACCATATTCCCGTGCCGGCGGCGCCGGCGGCCAGCCCGCTGAGCATCCCCAGGCGCATAACGGCTTCACGGCGGCTCACCGGCTTGTCTGCAGGGGCCATCAGTTTCAGTGTACCGGGCGAGGGGCCTGAAACATACCAACCTCCGGCGCGTCCTAACGATGTGGTGGCGGGCCGGCGCCAGCCGGCGGACGCGGCCGGGGGAATCGGAGCACAGGCGATGAAGGACTTGAGCGGACCCGGCGCCCGAACGCTGCGCGCGGCTGTGGCGCTCATCGGTTTCAGCGCCGTGACGGCGCAAGTCGTCTTGCTGCGCGAACTCATCGTCGTCTGCCACGGTAATGAGGTTTCGCTGGGCCTGACACTGGCGAGCTGGCTCGTGTGGACGGCGGCCGGCAGCGGCCTGGCGGGGCGGTTCGGGGCACGCACGGGGCGTCCGGAGAGATGGATGGCCGGCCTGGAAGCCGGCGTCGCCGCTGCTTTTCCGGCCGGCATCATCCTCGTACGGGCGGGCCGGTGGGTCTTCGGCCTGACTCCGGGTGAGGCGCCCGGCCCCGGTCCAATGCTGCTCCTCTCCCTCGTTTCCCTGAGTCTGTTCTGCCTCGTTTCGGGCTGGCTGTTCACCGCCGGAAGCCGCGCCTGGGCCGCTCACGCCGGCGCGGCGGGTGGAGAAGCGACGGGTTCGGTCTATCTCCTCGAAGCCGTTGGGTCCGCGGGAGGGGGCTTGCTGGCGAGCCTGTTCCTGATTCGCCGTCTGAGCCCGATGGAGATCGCCGCCGTGATCGGGCTGTTGAACCTGGCCGCCGCTGCGGCGCTGCTGATGCGCGGTTGGAAGGCGCGCACCGTGGTGTGGGCGGCGCTGGCGGTGGGATTCGCCGTTTGGATCTTCCCCTTCGGGGCCCGGCGACTGGAGAAGTGGTCACTGGGGCGCCTCTGGCAAGGCTTCGACGTGGCCGCCGTCCGGAACTCAATCTACGGCAACCTTGTCGTGGTCGGACTCGAAGGCGCCGGGACGGTCTATGAGAACGGCCTGGTGCTGTTCACCGTGCCGAATCCGGAGGCGGCCGAAGAGGCGGTCCACTACGCCCTCTTGCAGCACCCGGCCCCGCGAAACGTGTTGCTCATCGGCGGTGGGGTGAACGGGAGCGCGGCGGAAGCGCTCAAGCATCCGACCGTCGAGCGCCTGGACTACGTCGAGCTGGATCCGGCGGTCGTCGAGCTGGCCCGGCGCCATTTCTCTGACTCTTGGAAGCCGGTCGAAGCCGATCCGCGCGTGCGCGTCATCCACACCGACGGCCGGCTCTTCCTGCGGCGGGCGGGAGAGCGCTACGACGCCATCATCGTCAACCTGCCGGATCCGCAGACGGCTCAGATCAACCGTTTCTATACTCTCGAGTTCTTCCGGGAGGCGGCGCGAAAGCTGGCGCCCGGCGGCGTGCTGGCCCTGCGGTTCACCGGGTCAGAGAACTACATCAGCCGGGAACTGGCCGAGTTCCTCCGGTGCATCAGCCACACGCTCCGGGCGGTGTTTCCGAACGTCAAGGCGATGCCGGGACCCACGATTCACTTCTTCGCCTCGCGAACGGCGCCGCTGACCACCGATCCCGAGGAACTGGCCGCACGGCTGCGGAAAAGAAAGCTCAACACGATGTACGTCCGGGAGTACTACCTTCCCTTCCGGCTGATGCCCGACCGGGTGGAAGAGCTGCAATCGCAACTCGCCCCGCTCCCGGACACCCCCCTCAACCGGGATTTCCACCCCATCGCTTATTACTTCAATACTGTGCTGTGGAGCGTGCAGTTCCATCCCTCGTCGGCAGCCTGGTTCCGGCGTTTGGCGAAGCTGGGATTCGGCCGCCTGGCGGGCATCACCTTGGCGCTGCTCGTGGGGCTGGCAACGGCCATGTCCCGGCGGGTGCAGCGGGGCGATGCGCGGCCGGCGGTGGCCTACTGCGTGGCGGCCATGGGCTTTACGATGATGGGCCTGGAGATCTTCCTGCTGCTCGGCTTCCAGGCGGCTTACGGGTATGTCTACCAGCAGCTAGCCGCGGTGATCGCCGCGTTCATGGCCGGGATGGCGGCCGGAAGCTGGCTTGCCCTTCGACGCCGGGCAGGCGGTGAGGGACTCCGGCGAAAGGCGTTCGGCGTGCTCGCCGGACTTCAGACGGTGGGGGCGTTCTCCGCGCTGGTTCTCTACGCTCTCTTCGGCCGTCTCACACAAGTCCAGACGCCGGCAGGGCTGCTGGCCGTCAGCCAGGGCCTGTTTCCAGGTCTCGCCTTGGCGGCGGGCTTTCTCGGCGGCTACCAGTTCGTTGTGGCGAGCCGGGCCTATTTTTCGGACGACGCCGGCCGTCAACGGCTGGGCCTGTTGTATGCGCTGGACCTGGTGGGGGCTTGCTTCGGGGCGCTCCTGCTCAGCCTCTACGTGATCCCCGTCTTCGGGTTCGGAGGCGCAGCGTGGTGGATGGTGCTGGTCAATCTGCCCGCCGCCGCCCTGGCCGCCCTCGGCCGGATGTCCCAGAGAGCGCCCGCCGGCTGACAGCAGACGGCTCCTGATCACCGAAGACGACGGCCGTAAAGGCGAAGATGTCGGTGGCCTCGTCCCGCCAGGCATCCGGTGGCAGGCCCGCCTTCAAGCACGTTTGCCGCAGAAAGGTCTTCAAGTCCCAGTGCTGTTCCACGGGCACCTGCGGCAGCAACAAACCTTCCTGGGCGCCCCGCTTCACCACCAGTCCATCGCGGCCGACGCGGATCCGGCGAATGTCGAGAACGTGGTGCAGCGGAGAAAGAACCGAGATCTCGTATTCGAGCTTGTCCAGCTCCGACTTGCGCACCGGGGGAAAGCGCGGATCCTCGAGGGCGGCGAAGATCGCCACGTCACGTACGGTCAGGTAGAGAGGCTTCGTCGGAGCCGTGTGGCCGATACAGCCGCGCAGGCGCCCTTTCTTCTTGAGGGTGACGAACGCCCCACGCTCCTGTTCGAGCACCGGGATTCCCGGCGGCGGGCACTCGTAACGCTTCCCTTCCCGAACGGCCAACTCCACGGATTTCCGGGCGATTTCGAGCAACTTCTGTTTCGCTTCCGCGCTCAAGGTGAACGGCGGGGTATGATGCCCGTCGGCCGAAGCTCCCTCCGCGCGCTTTATCAAGGCAATCGACACATACCCGACCACGCGGGAACGGTCGCCCGTCACGTCGCCGGAGTTCGCGTATTTCAGGACCTCGGCGTCATTGGCTCCCAGGCGTTCGGCGGCCATCATCGCTGCGACGATCGGGCCGCCGCCGCAGGCTTCCCAGATCCGCTGCTCCAGGCTGCGGTGCAGGCTGAGGTAGTCCCAGTCCTGGATCGCCTGGATCACCTTGTGGTCCAGCTTCACCGCCTGCTTGTAAGGGTGATAGTGCGAGAGGTCGGAGCTGGCGATGATGAGCGTTCCGGGCCCCTGGATCAGCTTCGCCAACGCCACGCCCAGGGCCCGGCAGGTTTGGTAGCTCTGGTCGCCCATCACCACCGGCACGAGCGTGAACTCGCCGAGCACCCGCTGCAGGAACGGGAGCTGCACCTCGAGGGAGTGCTCGGCGCGGCCTCCGACCACCCGGTGACCCCGATCCGAGAGCCGGATCAGGCTGCTCGAGTGGGCCAGTTTCCTGGCGAACTCTTTATCGATAGGGATCGTGCCTAAAGGCGTTGCATAAGCATCGCCGTCGTAGACGGAAGCGAACGGGAAGGCCTCGAAATGCGAAGGCGCGATCACCACCACCCGCTTGATGTCGCGTCCCTTGATCAGCGCGTAGCCGTGGGCGGCTACCCCTCCGGAAAACATGTATCCGGCGTGGGGAGATATGAGAGCGATCACCGGGGCGCGAACTTCCGGAACGTGCGCCTGCGCCAGGAGCCGGTCGATTTCTTCCTCCAGCGCCTTGGCATCGGCGGGATAGAAACCGCCGGCCACACCGGGTGGCCGGATCTTCGGCTTCGGCGGCTCTTTCCGCGGCGAGCACTGAGCAAAAGGAATCAGCGCGGCCGCCGCGGCCGCCAGCACAGCGACAGCGAATTGGAACAGCCACGCGGAACGTCTTATCCGATCAGCTTCCCCAGACACCGGGTATCTCCTGGTTGCAGAATTCGCAGCGGCCCTTCTTGATGTGCACGCTTCGGACAAGGTAGCCGACGCGGTCAATGATCTTCTTGTGGCAGCGGGGGCAATAGGTGCTCTCGGCTGGATGGCCGGGGACATTGCCCAGGTAGACGTAATGCAATCCCTCGCTGTCCGCGATGGCCTTGGCCCTCTCGAGAGTCTTCAGCGGCGTCGGCGGCAGGTTCTTGAGAAGGTATTCCGGATGGAACCGCGAAAAGTGCACTGGGACATCCGGCCCCAGCTCGGCCTTCACCCACTTCGCCAGCCCGCGGAACTCATCGTCGCCGTCGTTCAGTGTCGGCACGACCAGGTAAACGATCTCGGTCCACATGCCGCGGCTCTTTATGGTCACCAGGCCGTCGAGCACCGGCTTCAGCTTCCCATTGACGATCTCCTCGTAATACTTTTCCGAGAATGCCTTGAGATCGACCTTGATGGCGTCCACGTGCCGGCACAGCTCCTCCAGGGGCTTGCGATTGATATAGCCGCCGGTCACCACGACGCTCTTGACTCCCTCGGCATGGCCCGCATCGGCCGAATCGACCATGTACTCATAGAAGATCACCGGCTCGGTGTAGGTGTAGGCGATAGCCTTGCAGCCGTTCTGCCGTGCCAGCGCCGCCAGCTCCCGCGGCGGCAGATAGACGCTGCGTACCTGCTCGGGCCGCACCTGGGAGATCTCCCAGTTCTGGCACATCTTGCAGTTGACGTTGCAGCCGGCGGTGGCGATCGAAAAGGCCGTCGTGCCGGGATAGACATGAAAGAACGGTTTCTTCTCGATGGGATCGATGTGCGCGCTACAGACGCGGGAGTGGACCAGAGTGTAATAGGTGCCGCCGCGGTTCTCCCGGGCTCCGCAATAGCCGCGCTCCCGGTCGTCGATCACACACTCCCTCGGGCAGAGGACGCATTTGATCTTTTTGTAGGGCTGTTTCTCATAGAACCGGGCTTCCCGGACGAAGCGGGACTCATCCACCTTCGCACGCGCCGCCTGCAGCCGGGGAATGAACACGGCGGCACCGCCCAACCCGCAGGCCAGACACGGCAAGGCTGCAGCTTTCAAGAAACCCCGGCGGTCCAGCGCAGGCAGCGCCTCCTTCCCGCCGTCATGGCGCCCAAGAAGTTCGGCGGGCAGCAAGTCTCCCGGGGCCTGATCCAGCAGCGGTGCTCGACTGGTCTTGTCGACGGTCATGGCCATCAGACCTCCACAACATCGATCCGGCCGGGATCGGCAATTCCCAACCGGTGATCCTTGTCGGCCGCCGTGGCAATATAAGTGGGTTCCCTCTTCTGGTCCTTCAGCGACGGGAACCCCTCGGCGGCCCGCTTTTCCTCGATGATCCGCCGGCCGATGCTGTCCAGCGCCACCGGGTCGGCGGAAACCAACAGCCCGTTGTAAGGCCAGCTCCATTGCGGCAGGTAGGAAGGTCCGCCCTCGTATTGCACATTGAAGGCGTCGCAGATGTGCAGTCTTGCTTTCGTGCGGATCGGCTCGAGCATATAGGCATCCGCTACGTAAGGGTCGCCCACGTTCAGGTGGTACTTGTTCGGGTTGTGGATGGCGCCGAAGAAGTTCTTCAGCGCGATGGTCACTCCGGCGATGCTGTGGTCCTTCAGCACGGGGAGATTGATCACCGCGTCGCAGCGGCGGGTCAGCGTGTTACAGACGAGGCTGCCGACGCGGCCATAGGCCATCAGCTCGCTGTCATATCCATAGATGTCGTTGCCGATGCAGCGCGGCTTGTTCCCCCGCTCGTTGATGCGGAAGCCGGCGCTTTCGAGATCGGAGCTGAGCCGGTCCCAGACGATCAGGTTCTTAGCGGGCACGCCGGCCTGCTGCAGCCGCTCACAGACGGCTTCGACGAGCACTCGGTGCGTCGAAGCCCCTTTGCCGGCCAGACAGTTGACCTTCAACCCGATCACCTTGCCCAGCCCGGCCACGCGCCGCCAGGCTTCGCTCGGCGAATCGCAGCCGTAGAGGGCCTGCAGGCTGCGGTCGAGAAGATCCAGGACACGCGCCTCATCCAAGCGGGAGCGGCCGGAGCGGACCTTCTCGTCACGCGCGACGACCACCTTCGAGCGCTCCGGCGGCGAAGACGTGCCCGCTACCCCTCGCTGCTCGACACCCGCCCGGCAAGCTCCGGCCGGCAGCAGCAAACCAGCGAGGCTCCAGCGCGAGAAACTGCGGCGGGAGACTCGGCGATCGGAACCCATAGCGACCTCCCCGCGCAGCAGGATTCAGGATTTCCTGACTTCTTTATAGCACTTCCAGAGAAGTACGGAATTCCGTTACTCCCCGAGGCGCGCCTCCACGGCCCGCGCCAGCGCCAGCAGCGCCTCGGGAGCGCCGTGGGTCTCCTGATAGGCGATGATCCGCACCAGATACGGGCCTTTGACGAAGACCAGACTCTGGCGGAATAGCCGGGCCGCGTCGCCCACCTCGGCCGGACGGCTGCCCGCGGCGGGTTCGGCGTCGAAGAGGGAGCGCGCCCCCGCGGCGTCCTTCATCACGTAGACGTCCACTTTGGCCTCGAGCTCCTCGCGCCGGTAGTCGGCCGTCAGCGCGCGGACGACGCCGGCCTGGATGTAACGTTCGGCTTCCCCATCGATGTATTGCCACAGCTCATCGGCCGAATAGCTCCGCGTGTCGGAGGTCTTCATCCATCCCGGGGCTTCGCCGCTTTCCGGCAGCAGGTTTCCGGAAGCCGAGGATCCGCAGGCGGCGAGCCAGAGCGCGCCGGCGGCTCCGGCGACGAGGCGAAGCTTGGCAAACTTCATGAGACTCCTCCCTTCTTCCGGCGGCGCTCGAGCAGAATCTGGTTGGCCCGCGACCGGCTCTCCCCGATGCTGGTGACGTAGACCGCCGGGCGGTCCTGCATCGGGCAGGCGTACTCGCAGGCCCCGCAGCCGATGCAGCGGTCTGGATCGATATAGGGCCGGCGGACGAGCTTGGCGCGCCCCTCGGCGTCATAGACGGTCTCCTCGCGCAGGTAGACCGCCTTGGGCGAGGTCGGGCACCACTCCTCGCAGACGATGCACTCGATAGCCATGGCCCAGGGCAGGCAGCGGCCGCGGTCGTAGAAGGCCGTGCCGATGGAGATGGGGTTGGGGTTCGATTTCCCGATCCAGCCCTTCTCTTCGGCGGTGAACTCCCAGATCGCCCCGGTGGGGCAGACCTGCCCGCAGAG
>JALSRK010000053.1 GCA_026984795.1 Solibacteraceae bacterium
GTAGATCTGGCCTTTGACGCGGGGGAAGGGCTCGCCGTGGTCGGAGGTGACGAGGATCAAGGTGTTGTCGAGCTCGCCGATCTCTTCGAGCTTGCGGATGGCGCGGCCGAGGTGCGTGTCGAACCACTCGACTTCGACGGCGTAGTCGAGGAAGTCGCTGCGGATGAGGTCGCTGTCGGGATAGTAGGCGGGCAGCTTGACCTGGTGCAAGTCCTTGCCCTCGCGGCGGCCGGCGCCTTCTTCGTAGGCGCGGTGGGGCTCATGGGTGCCGAGCCAGAAGCAGAAGGGTTTGCCCTTGGGGCGGGCGGCGAGGAAGTCCTCGAAGTTGCCGGCATAGTCTTTCGGTGAGATGCCGCGGTGCGGCGGCCGGAGTTTGCGGGAGTTGAACTCGGGACCGGCGGGATTGCGGTCGCGGCCCCCGGCGCGCCAGTCACCGGGCGCCCAGCCCTTGCCGGTGTAGCCGACGAAGTAGCCGGCCTGTTCCAGCAAGTCGGGGAAGGTGGGGAATTCGCCGGGGAAGATGCTGAAATGATCGACGGCCTCCTTGAGCTGCCAGGTGTTGCGGCCGGTGAGCATGGTGGCCCGGGAGGGGCTGCATTTGGGGTTGGAGGTATAGGCATTTGTAAAAAGTACGCCTTCGCGGGCGATGCGGTCGAAGGAGGGGGTCTTCAGCCATGGGGTGCCGAAGACGGAACCGTGGCCATAGCCCCAGTCGTCGGCGATGACGAACAAGATGTTGGGCCGATCCGCGGCGGTGAGCAGTCCGGACGAAAGGAGCGATGCAAGCAGCAGCGTGGCGATTCGATGTTGAGCTTTCACTGGGCCTCTTCCTCGCGCTGGATTGGAGTGGACCTCTCTAATGTACATCTGCAGGAGGCTCGCCCGGCGGACGGCCTTCGGTTGGGGAAGCCGGGGGTCAGAAGCCACGGCGCCGGCGGCAGGTTTTCCACAGGCAACGGAGTGGTTTGCATTTGGCCGGGTTGGTGGTAGACTGAATTTTGCACGTCCCGCGTCTTCGCCAAATCCCCAACAATGAGGTTGCAATGAGTGTCAGAGTGAAGTTTCTGACTGTCTTTCTAGCGCTGGTCTGCACGTTGCCCTTGTTCGGCGGCAACATCTTTCTTTTGCCGGACGGCACGACGGAAACGGCCGTCTATGTCTACACGCCGGATCCAGTGTCGGCGGCCGGTTCCTACACGCCGGGGGCTGCCCGAGTCGTAAGCATCGACGCGGCCCCGGACGGTTCGAAGTATTACACCGTGGCGAACACCGCCATGGACACGGTGGTGACGACCGACGGCACCTTCACGGTGGTGTCGCGGAGCGGGCAGTGGAACAGCCCCGGGCGTGATGGAGTCTTGACCCCGGACGGCCGCTATTTCCTGGCTCTGGCGGGCATTCTCCGGGTGATCGATACGGCCACCGGCAACGAAGTGGGTACGGCGTCGGTGGGATCCAGCCCGGGAAGCGTGGCGGTGAGCATCGATTCGCGGTACGCGCTGGTTCTGAGTTCGAACTCCCAGCGGCTGTACAAAGTGGACCTGGCGACGTTCGCGGTGACGGGGGAGATGCAGGTCGGCGGCAGTTCCACGGCGGTGGCGGCCGGGCCGAACGGCTACTTCTATGTCAGCGCCCAGAACCGGATCCTGGTGATCGACGGGGGAACGCTGGAGGAAGTGGGGCGTATTTCGATCAACGGCACGCCGAACAAGCTGTACTTCACGCCGGACGGCGGCTATGGGGTCGCCACGAATACGCAGCCGGCGACGAATGTTTCATGCTGGATCTTCGACTTGAGCAACAACAGCATCGCGGCTATCGTGCCGACGCTGTATCTGGGAGGGCTCACACCGATCCGGATGGAGCCGCGGGTGGAGGTAGTTTCGAACGGCAGGTTCTTCATGACCTCCACCCAATCGAAGGTCATCTATGAGGTGACGATCCCGGACGGGAATCTGAGCCTGTACGAGCCTGCCGGGGCCGGGGGGCTGCCGGACGACGTGCGGGCGATCGTAAAGTCATCGGAGATGCCCGAGGCCCGCTACCTCTTCTACCTGAACGGGCAAGCGCTGTCGCGGTCGGCGCTGGCTACGGACACGCTGAGCGGGTCGCCCCTGGCGACGCCGTACGTGGGCTCCGGGCTGATGTACGCCGGACCGTCGTCGATGGGCGTGCCGGTGTCGGCGATCCGGTACAACGACAACCAGACGATTCCGCCCGAGAGCGGGCCTTTCCGCCCGATCGTCGTGCGGGCGCTGGACGCCAACGGGATTCCGGTATACAACGCCACGGTGGATTTTGCCGTTCCCAACGGCGTGACGGTGATCGATCCGATGGACCGGACGAACCGGGACGGCCTCGCGATGGCGGTGATCGATCCTGGCGCCCAGGTAGGGCCGATACCGGTGACGGTGACGATCGGCGGGACGCTGACAGCGATGTTCAATCTCCAGGTCGGCGGCGGGGGAGGCCCCGGCGGGGGCGGACTTCAGATCTTCTCCGGCCAAGGGCAGCTCGTGGGCGACCAGTACGGATTCCTTCTGGACCCGCTGACGGTACAGATTACGGATCCGCAGGGCAACCCGGTGAGCGGGGCCACGGTGAGCTGGACGATCACGTCAGGACCGGGGTTCCTGAGCGCAACCAGCAGCGAAACGGGAGTGGACGGGAAAGCTTCCATCGATTTCTTCCCGGACCTGATCGATCCGGGTAGATCGTTCGAGCAGTCGATCATTACTGCCAGCTGGGAAGGCGAGAGCGTTGACTTCTATCTAAGCGTGTACCGAGTTCTGCGTCTGGACGGGCAGTTCGAGGCTCCGCCGCAAGTGGACCTGCGGCGTCCGACGCTCGCCGATCCCGAGATCGTCGGGCGGATCGGGGAGGTCCAGGAAGCCGCTGTCGAACTCTGGGTCGGGGCGGCCGCCGGAACGGGCGGCGGCGGCGCGATCCCGAACGTCGCGGTCACGGTGGACACAGGCTTCGAACCTGACGAGGGTCCTTACGTAGAGTGCCAGGGCAAGTTCGCCTTGACCGGAGAGGACGGCGTGGCGCGGTGCAACATGGTCTTCGGCGGCCAGCCCGGAACGACCGGCCTGACCATCCACGTGGGCGGCAAGTTCGTCATGTTCCCGAACTTCACGGTCACCGTACTACCCGGGGAGCCGGCGGCGGTGGCGCCGATTCAGGGCGACGGCCAGGCCGGCGATCCGGGGGCGGCGCTCCCGCTGCCATTGATCGCGGAAATCCGGGACGCGGCTGGAAACCCGTTAGCGGGTCAGGCGGTGAACTGGGAGGTGCTGCCGCAGGGGGCGGCCACGCTGAGCAATGTGGAGACAACGACGAATGCCGGCGGGCGGGTCTCGGCCCGCGTGACGCTGGGGAACACGCCCGGCACCGTCCAGGTGCGGGTGAGCTCCGGCGCCGCCTCTTACACCTTCAACTTGACGGTGAACGTGACGGTCAGCCAGTTGCGGATGGTCTCGGGCGACAACCAGCTCGTGGTGATCGGTGAGACGTTCCCGCAGCCCCTGGTGGTGGAGCTGCTCGACGAGAACGGCGAAGGGGTGCCCGGCCAGGAGGTTTCCTTCGCGGTCACCAGCGGTTCGGCATCGCTTTCGTCGGGGACGGCGACCACGGACGGCAACGGGCGCGCCTCGGTGACGGTCACGGCGGGCGGCACGCCGGGGGCGATCACCGTGGAGGCGCGCTATGGCGGCCTGCCGCCGGTGGTCTTCCACCTGAACTCACGGGTGCCGGGACCGGCGCTGAGTCCCAACAGCTTCGTGAACGGGGCCAGCGGGCAGCCGGGTATCGTCCCGGGGTCGGTAGTGAAGATCATCGGGCCGGGCCTGGCGCCGGGCGTCGAGAACTGCGTGGTGCCGTATGCTCCGGTGGGCGGGCTGCCGCTGGAGCTGGCCGGGGTGCAGGTGTTCTTCGGGCCGGACGCTTCGCCGATTCCGGCGCCGATCTACTACGTGTGCAACAGGAACGGCGAGGAGTCGGTGGCGATCCAGGCTCCGTGGGAGCTGACGCCGGGAACGGTGCGGGCGAAGGTGATGGTGAACAGCGGTGAGACGGTGGTCGAGAACATTCCGGTGTTCGCGGTCCAGCCCGGCCTGTTCGAGACCGTGGCCCCCAGCGGCTTGCGCCACGCGGTGGTGATGCGACCGGACGGCAGCTTCGTCTCACCGGAGAACCCGGCGGAGCGGGGCGAGATCCTGGCGCTGTTCGCCACGGGCCTCGGACCGGTCTCGCCGCCGTCGAGCACGAACGCGGCCGGCCTGCCGGGCCAGCAAGTGCAGGCGGACCTGGTGGTGGGCGTGAACAATGCGGGCACTCGGGTGATCGGCGGGGAGTACGCCGTCAACATGATCGGCGTCTACGTGGTGTACTTCGAGCTGCCGCAGAACACCACCCCCGGCCCGAACCGGCCGTTCGCGCTGGCGGTCAGGACCGCGGACAACCAGTTGATCTTCGCCAACGGCTCGGCGATCTTCATCCGTTAGCCGGAGGCGGAGCACGATTCCCAGAGAGGGCGGGTCTGCGGGCCCGCCCTTTTTGTTTCTGCGCGCCGGCGGGAGCGGGGATCGTCCGCTTAGTCAGCCACGGGCTTCAAGATCACTTTCTCGAGCGTCATGGCCGGCGAGCCCTTGGCCTGGGCTTTCACCTGAATCTTCTGTTCGCCGGCGGCGAGGTTCAGGACGCCGACGCGGTGAGGTTTGAAGACCCATTCGTTGCCGGTGGCCTGGACCTTGGCGGAAAGCTTTGCGGCGCCGGCGATCACCTCGAAGGGGGTCCCGGCGTGACGGCGTCCGGAACCGTAGACCAGGGTAACCTCGTAGCGGCCGGCTTTGGGGATCTTCACCGTCCAGGCAGGCACGTCGTCGGGCCGCGTCCAATGAGTGATGAAGACGTGGCCGAGGGCGTTCTCCTTCTTGGCTTCCTGCTCGAAGCGGGTCTCGATCTCGGCGGAGGCGGCGTTGAGAGTGAGGATGCCTTGTTTGTCTCCGGTGATGACGTACGGCTCGACGGCCGGGGGGCCGTCGAGGACCAGGACGACGACGGAGGCGATCTCGTCCGGCGGTTCCGGCGGCAGCGAGACGTAGACGTCGAAGTTGTCGCGGCGCACTTTGAGCTTCTTCGCCGGGTCGGCGAGCAAGTAGGCGGAATGGACCAGGTTCTTGACCCCCGGCACGAACAGCTCGCCCGAGGCCGGCCACTGGAAGACATGCAGGTAGAGCTTGTTGTCCTTGACGGTGGCGCGGCCGAAGAAGGGGAGACGGCGGAAGGGGCTGGCGGTGGTGGCGTAGATGGATTCCGAGTTCACCTTCATCCAGGCGCCGATGGCGTTCAAGCGGGTGACGAACTCGTCCTGGATGCGGCCGTCGGGCATGGGGCCGACGTTGAGCAGCAGGTTGCCGCCCTTGCTGACGACCTCGATGAGCATCCGGATGAGGTCGCGGATGGTCTTGAACTCGGTCTCGTACTTGTTGTAGCCCCAGGAGTCGTTGTTGATGGTGACGCAGGCCTCCCAGAGGATGGGCTTGCCGTCGGGGCTGCGGAGCCCGGTGGCGGGGACGTACTGCTCAGGGGTGCCGAAGTCGGCGGGGCTGCCGGGGCGGCGCTCGAAGAGCCGGTCGTTGATCAGGGTGTTGGGCGAGAGCGAGCGAATGAAGTTGTAGACTTCCATTTCTTTGTTGGTCTTGCTCAGGGTGTGTTCCCACTCGCCGTCGAACCACATGACGGCGACCGGGCCGTACCCGGTAAGCAGCTCGCGGATCTGGGCCTTCATGAACTCGATGTAGCGCAGCAGATTGCCGCCTTCGTTGGGGTGGGGGGACTCCCACGCGCGGCGGGGGCGGTAGTCGGGGTGATGCCAGTCCATGATCGAGTAGTAGTAGCCGAGCCGCATGCCTTTCCAGCGGCAGGCGTTGGCGAGCAGTTTCAGCGGGTCGCCCGGATAGGGGGTGATCTCCATGTCGTAGTGGGAAACCCTGGAGCGGTAGATGGAGAAACCGTCGTGGTGCTTGGAGGTGATGACGATGTAGCGGGCGCCGGCGTTCTTGGCCAGGTCCACCCAGGCGTTGGGGTCGTAGTTCACCGGATTGAAGCGCCGGGCGTACTTGTCGTATTCGGCCTGGGGGATCTGGAAGATGTTGCGGGCCCACTCGTGGCGGCCGATGACGGCGTAGGGCCCCCAGTGGATGAACATGCCGAACTTGGCCTCGCGGAACCAGCGGGTGCGCGCTTCGCCCCGGAGGGGCGGCTCGATGACGGAGGTCTGGGAGAAGGCGGCCGCGGCGGCGGCAAGGCTCAGGGCGGTGACGAAAAGCGTCTTTTTCATGGCTGTTTGGGATCATTCTAGTGGAATGCAGAGGGATGGCGGGCCGGGGCATCGGAGCGCGGCGCCGGAGCGCAAACGCCGCTTGATATACTGTTTCCATGCCGGAAGGCTATCTGCCGTTCTTCATCTTCGCTGCCTTGGCGATTGCGTTCGTGCTGTTCCTGCTGCTGCTCGCCAAGCTGCTGCGCCCGGCTCCACCGCCGACGCCGGTGAAGCTCGACGCATACGAATGCGGCATCAAGGCGATGAGCGACGCCCGGGGCAGGTACGCGGTGCGCTATTACATCATCGCGATCCTGTTCGTCGTTTTCGACGTGGAGACGATCTTCCTGTTCCCGTGGGCGGTGCGCTATCACCAGCTCGGCTGGTTCGGCGTAGCGGAGGTGGCGGTCTTCCTGGCGATCCTCATGGTGGGATACGTCTGGGCATACAAAAAAGGCGCACTCGAATGGGTTTGAACCTTTCCCGTCTGTTTTTTCCCGGCTTCTCGTTCGCGTTGGCTGGTGCTATCTGTCTACACGCAGCGCCGAAACTGCGGCTGTCGGACACAGTGGTGGGGCCGTTGTCGATCGCCGTGGGCGAGAACGGTCCGCAACAGGTGGTCGAAGCTTACAACGCCGGCGACGGCGCGCTGAACTTGACCGTATCGGCGGTCGAGGAATGGCTTGGCGCGGAAGTGGGCGCCCAGCGGCCGTGCACGACACGGCAGGGCACGTGCATCCCGATCGGGATCACGCTGAACACGGCGGGCTTGGAGCGCGGCCGGTACACGGGCTTCGTCGAGGTGGTGGACCCGGACGCCGTGGACGCGCCCCAGACGATCGCCGTCACCGTGCAGATGGGCGGCGGGGTGCCGGACCGGGTGGACTTCGCCATACCGCCGAACGGCGCCGACAGCGTGCGGTTCGAGACCAACAGCCCATTGACCTACCAGGTGGAGACCAACAACGGCGGCAACTGGCTATCGCTAGGCCTGGACGGAGCCGGGACGTTCGACTTCGTGATTCCGTACAAGCTGACGGCCCGGCACAACAACCTGCCGCAGGGGCTCTACACGGGCCGCGTACGGATCACCAACTCCGCCTTTGCGCCGGACATCAAGGACGTGCCGGTGACGATGCGGATCACCACCCAGCCGATCGGCAAGCCGAGCGCCGAGGAGCTGCGTTTCCGCCTGGCGCAGGATACGGCGGCGGCCCAGCAGTTCCTGGTGCTACAGAACCTGGGGCAGGGGGCGCTGGCGATCCGCAACGTCACTGTCGCGACGGACGGCGGCGGCGAGTGGCTGACGGCCGAGGCGTTGCCGGATACCCTGCTGGTGAGGCTCACGGCGGATCCGGCGGGGCTGGAGCCGGGACTCTACCAGGCTACGGTGACGGTGGAGACGAACGCGGTGAACTCGCCGCACGAAGCGCGGGTCCACCTGACGGTGGTGGCGCAGGGGCCGCCCATCGCCAGTTTCGGCGGGGTGGTGAACAACGCGACGTTCGCGGCCGGCGATCCGATTCCTCAGGGCGGGATCGCGGCGGTGTTTGGAGAGCAGCTTTCCTTCGAGGGGCCCACGGAGGGGACCGAGCTGCCGCTGGTGAAGGAGCTGGGGGGAGCGAAGGTGTTCGTGAACGGCCAGCAGGCGCCGCTGTATTTCTCCTCCTACGGGCAGATCAACTTCCAGATGCCGTACGAGACGCCGGCGGGTGAGGTCCGGGTGCAGGTGGTTCGGGCAGACCAGACGGGGAATACCGTCTCGGTCCATGTGGTGCAGCGGAACCCGCGGATTCTGAGGTTCCTCGGCAACTACGCCATTGCGGTGAACCAGGACGGCACGTTCCCGGTGCCGCCGACGCCGGGCATTCCGTCGCGCCGGGCCCGGCCGGGGGACGTGCTGGTGATCTATGCCATCGGTTTCGGCCAGACCCAGCCGCCGGTGGCCAGCGGCGAGGCGGCTCCGGCGGATCCGCTGGCGTGGATCCGGCCGCTGCCGACGGTCTATTTCGGCGGCGGGCTGTTGCCGGTGCCGGCGACACCGATCTTCGTCGGGCTGACGCCGACGTTCGTGGGACTGTATCAGATCAACGTGCAGATTCCGCCGAACGCGCCGAAGGGTGACCACGTGCCGCTGCAGATCGAGGGCCCTGGCTACAAGAGCAACCAGGTCGAGATCGCCATCGAATAGGGATGCCCACCGAGCGTCTCTATTACGACGACGCCTACGTGACGGAGTTTCGCGCCCGGGTGGTGGAGCGCGGCGCCGACCCCCGCGACCTGTACCTGGACCGGACGGCGTTCTACCCCACCTCCGGAGGCCAGCCGCACGATACGGGCGAGATCGCCGGCGTAAAGGTGATCGACGTGGTGGACGAAGGAGAGTGGGTGCGGCACCGGCTGGAGAGACCGGTGGAGGCGGCGGAGGTCACGGGCAAGATCGATTGGGAGCGCCGCTTCGACCACATGCAGCAGCATACCGGGCAGCACATCCTTTCGGCGGCCTTCGTGGAGCTGTTCGGCATCCAGACGGTGAGCTTTCATCTGGGGGCCGAGGTTTCGACGATCGATCTGGACGCGGGCTCGCTCAGCCCGGAGCAACTGCGCGAGGCCGAGGCGCGGGCCAACCGGATCGTTGTCGAGAACCGGCCGGTGCGGGTGAGCTACGAAGAAGCCGGCGAGGCGGGGGGGCTGCGCAAGCGGGTGGAGAGAGAAGGGACGCTGCGGATCGTATCGATCGAGGGTTCTGACCGGTCGGCCTGCGGCGGGACGCACGTGCGGGCCACCGGCGAGGTGGGGCCGATCTTGTTGCGGCGGACCGAGCGGATCCGCAAGCGCGTGCGGCTGGAGTTCCTCTGCGGGGGACGGGCGGTGCGCCGGGCGAGGGCCGACTACGAAGCTTTGGACGCCTGCGCGCGGGTCTTTTCGGCGCGGCTGGAGGAGACGCCGGAGCTGGTGGCGGCAGCGCAACAGAAGCTGGCCGAAAGCGAGAAGGCGCGGAAACGCCTGGCGCGGGAGCTGGCCGAGATGCGCGGCCGGGAGCTCTACCGGCAGACGGAGCCGGGGCCGGGCGGGATCCGGTATGCCGTGCGCCGGATCGAGCGGGGCGGGCTCGGCGAAGAGGTGCGGGCCGAGGCGCTGAGCTTCCGTTCGCTGCCGAAGGCGGTCTTCCTGGCGGTGAGCGCGGACCCGCCGGGCGTGCTGCTGGCGGCGTCGGAGGATTCGGGCATTCACGCCGGCCAGGCGCTGCGCGAGGCGCTGGAGCGCGTGGGCGGCCGGGGAGGCGGCAACGCGGGGCTGGCGCAGGGGGCGCCGCCTTCGCGGGAGGCCGCCGAGGCAATGGGGCGTACGGTAGCCGGGCGGATCGCATCGCTGGCGGGGTCGGACACGGCGGGGTAGAAACGATGGGGAAGCGGCAGCCCGGCCGGCTGTTTCGCGCGGGGCGCACAGCCGGCGGAAGATTCCTTCCCCGGTTTGTCTCGGCGCCTGTCCGCCGCCCGGACGCTCAGGCTGGCCTGTCCGGTTCAGAGAAACCGCCGCTGTCGGGGAAGCTCGCCGTAGTTGGAACGGTGCGCTGAAGGGTCTTTGTAGAGAGGCGTGGGCGGCCGCCTCCGAGTTGTATCATTGAGAATTGTGAGCCAGGAGAATCGATGAAGGGCGTTGTACTCGCGGGCGGAACCGGAAGCCGGCTCTATCCGCTGACCAAGATCACCAACAAGCACCTGCTGCCCATCTACGACAAGCCGATGATCTACTACCCGATCATGGCCCTGGTGGATGCCGGCATCCGGGACATCATGATCGTAACCGGGGGGCGAAACTCGGGCGATTTCCTGCGGTTGCTCGCGAATGGGAAGGAATTCGGGCTGAAGCATCTCGATTACACGTATCAGGAGGGCGAGGGAGGCATCGCCGAGGCGCTCAGCCTCACCGAGCATTTCGCCGACGGCGGGCCGATCTGCGTGATGCTCGGCGACAATATCATCGAGGGCAGCATTCGCGAGGCGGTGGAGGAATTCCAGCGGCATCCAGTGGGGGCGAAGATCCTGCTCAAGGAGGTCGAAGACGCGCAGCGGTTCGGCGTCGCGGAGATCGAGGGGGACCGGATCGTCGGCATCGAGGAGAAGCCCCGGCGGCCGAAGTCGAACTACGCGGTGACCGGAATCTACATGTACGATTCCACCGTTTACGAAAAGATCTCGCGGCTGGTCCCCTCCGAGCGGGGCGAACTGGAGATCACCGACGTCAACAATGCTTACATCCGGGAAGGGAAGATGCGGTTCGCATTCCTGGAGGGCTGGTGGACCGACGCCGGGACGTTCGACTCGCTGCTGCGGGCGACGAACCTGGTGGCGGCGAAGCGGAAAGCGGCCAGCGCCCGGCCGGAGGCGGCTCCGGCCCGGTGAGAGGCTCCATGGCGGTGGAAGTCAAACTCCCCCAATGTGAACACGGCCTCGGCGACGTGATCCTCGAAGCGGATTCCCCGCGGTTGATCGAAGGCGTGGCGATCGAGGCGAACCGCGTCTTTCCCGACGACCGGGGCTGGTTCCTCGAGGTGGGCCGGCTGGGCCAGGAGCTGCTCGAAGGATTCCCGGCGGAGTCCACCCAGATCTCGGCGGCGCTGAGCTACCCCGGGACGATCAAGGCCTTTCACTACCACCGTCTGCAGACCGACTACTGGACGCCGGTGGCGGGCATGTTCCAGGTGGCGCTGGTGGATCTGAGGCCCGGATCGAAGACCTTCGGGGCGCGGAACACGTTCTACGTCGGGACGATGCGCCCGTGGCGGATTCTGATTCCGCCCGGCGTGGCTCACGGGTACAAGGTGATCGGGCCGGCGCCGGCGGTGCTGGTCTATGTGACGGACCGGCATTACAACCCGGACGACGAAGGCCGCATTTCCTACGACGATCCCCGCATCAACTACGACTGGGAAACGCAGCACAGATGAAGCTGTTGGTGACGGGCGGGGCCGGCTTCATCGGGTCGGCGTTCGTACGGCTGGCGCTGGGGACGCAGCCGGGGGTGGAAGTCTGCGTGCTCGACAAGCTGACCTACGCGGGCAACCTGGAGAACCTGGAACCGGTGGCCGGGGATCCGCGGTACCGATTCGTCCGGGGCGATATATGCGACGCGGAAACCGTGCGCCGCGTCTTCGAGGAGTTCCAGCCCGATGCGGTGGTGCATTTCGCCGCCGAGTCGCACGTGGACCGCAGCATCCTGGAGCCGGACCCGGTCTTCGAGACCAATTTGCGGGGCACGTACACGCTGCTCGAAGCGGCGCGGGCGCGGCCGGTCGGACGTTTCCTGCATGTCTCGACCGATGAAGTCTACGGCAGCATCGAGCCGCCGGCGGAAGCCGACGAGGCGTTCCCGTTGCGGCCCTCGAGTCCATACTCGGCGAGCAAGGCCGGTTCCGACCTGCTGGCCCTGTCTTACCACACGACCTACGGTGTGCCGGTGACGGTGACCCGGGCGTCGAACAACTACGGGCCTTACCAGTTCCCGGAGAAGCTGATCCCGCTGATGATCGCCAACGCCCTGGCCGATGAGCCGCTGCCGGTCTACGGCGACGGCCTGCACGTGCGCGACTGGCTGTACGTGGACGACCATTGCCGGGCGCTGCTGGCGTTGCTCGAGCGGGGCCGGGCGGGGGAGATCTACAACATCGGGGGGAACTGCTCGCTGCCGAACATCGAGGTGGTGCGGCGAATCCTGGCGGCGACGGGCAAGCCGGAGAGCCTGATCCAGCACGTCAAGGACCGGCCGGGACACGACCGGCGCTACGCGCTCGACAGCGCCAAGATCCGGGCCCACACGGGGTGGCGGCCCGAGGTGGATTTCGAAACCGGGCTGGCGGAGACGATCCGCTGGTACCAGGAGCACGAAGACTGGGTGCGCCGGGTGCAGACCGGCGAGTACCGCGACTATTACCAGCGCAACTACGGAGGCCGGTAGCCGCGGGCGCCCGCCGGTCTGCCGGGATTCCGCGCTCAGGTCAACTCCAGCTCGACGTAGGCCGTCGGATCGCCCAGTTCCAGATCGATCCGGAAGCCCAGCTTGCGGCACAGCTCCAGCATGGCGGTGTTTTCCGGGTGCACCTCGGCGCTGAGTTTCCGGATGCCTTCACTGCGGGCCACCTCGATGAGACGCTCCATCATGTGGCGGCCGAGGCCTTTGCCCTGGGCGGCGTCGCTGATGACCACGGCAAACTCGGCGTCCGGCGTGTTGGGGATGCGCTCGAGGCGGCCGACGCCGATGATTTCGGGCAGCCCGGTGGCCGGATCCTTGCGCTCGGCCACCAAGGCGATGACGCGGTCGTAATCGACGTGGCAGATGCGGGTGAGGCGCTCGTGAGCCACGCGCTGGGTGAGCTGGAGCGACTCCAGGTAGCGGAAGTAGACGGTGCGCTCGGACAGCGTCTCGTGGAAGCGGACGATGCGCGGCTCGTCCTCCGGACGGATGGGGCGGATGGTGACCGCGGTGCCGTCCTTCATCTGCCAATGGGTGATGTATCGGCCCGGGTAGGGCCGGATGGCCAGTTTCGGAAGATCTTCCTTCTTGGTATCCGGATCGTGGAGGACGACGCGGGCGTCGAGGGCCACGAGGGCCTCGGGCGAGGCGAGCAGCGGGTTGATGTCGATCTCTTTGATCCAGCGCTGCTCGACGACGAGTTGGCTGAAGCGCACCAGCAGACCCTCGAGGGCCACCAGGTCCACCGGTTTGCGGCCCCGCACGCCTTTGAGTGCGGTGTAGATTCTCGTCTGCTCCATCATGCGGCGGGCCAGGGTCGTATTCAAAGGAGGCAGGGCCAGGGAGCGGTCCTTGAAGACCTCGACGAGCTGGCCGCCCATGCCGAACAGGATCACCGGGCCGAACTGGGGATCGATGCTGGAGCCGACGATCAACTCGTAGCCGAACATCTTCATCATCGGCTGCACCGTAACCCCGAGGAAGTCCTCTTTGGATGCTTTTTCGGCGACCGACTGCTCGATGGTCTGGTAGGCGGTGCGGACGGCGTCCGGGGTCTTGAGGTTCAATTGAACACCGCCGACGTCGGTCTTGTGGGTGATCGTCTCGGAATGGAGTTTCAAGACGACCGGGTAGCCGATTTCGCCGGCGGCCGCGACGGCCTCTTCCACGGAACGGGCGATCTTCGAGGGAACCGTGGGGATGCCGTAAGCCGAGAGGAGTTCTTTCGACTCGTACTCGGTGAGCAGCGACCGCCCAGCTTTGCGGGCCCCTTCGATGATGGCCTTGACGCGGGCGCGGTCGGAATCCTCCTCAGCGGGGCCGGTGGGCAGGATGGGCGTCTCATAGAGGCCGCGCAGGTTGTAGGTGTAACGCCACATGTACTCGAAGGCCCGGGCGGCGGAATCCGGGTAGGGGAAGGTGGGGATGTTCGCCTGGCTGAGGATTCGCTCGCCGGCCTCAACGTCGGGGCCGCCCATCCAACTGGCGAGCACCGGTTTGCCGACGTTGGCGTACTTGCGCAGCGCCTGTGCGGTAGCGGTGGCGTCGGTCATCGCCTGCGGGGTGAGGATCACCAGCAGGCCGTCGCTGTTCGGGTCCCTGGCGGCGACCTCGAGCGCTTTGGCGTAACGCTCCGCGTCAGCGTCTCCGAGGATGTCGATGGGGTTGGCGCGGCTCCAGTGCTTGGGCAGGAACGAGTTCAGCTCCTGCATCGTCGAGGGCGAAAGTTCGGCGAGTTCACCGCCGGCGGTGATCAGAGCGTCGGTAGCGAGGACGGCGGGGCCGCCGGCATTGGTGAGGATCGTCAGTTTCGGGCCTTTCGGGCGGGGCTGTTTGGAGAGGACCTCCGCCATATAGAAGAGGTCGGAGATGTTGTTCACCCGGAGGACGCCCGAACGGCGGAAGGCGGCGTTGAGGACGTCGTCGGAGCCGGTCATCGAGCCGGTATGGGAGGCTGCTGCTTTGCCCCCCGCGGCGGTGCGGCCGGCCTTGATGATGATGATCGGTTTGTTCAGCGCCACTTCGCGGGCCGCCGAGAGGAAGGAGCGGGCGTCGCCGACGCTCTCCATGTAGATCAAGATGCTCCGCGTCCTGGGGTCATTGCCGAGATAGTCGATCAGGTCGCCCCAGCCGACGTCCACCATCGAACCGATGGAGATGAAGGCGCTGAAGCCGACCATCTCCTGGAAGCTCCAGTCGAGGACGGCGGTACACAGGGCGCCGCTCTGGCTGATGAAGCCGACGTTGCCCGGGCGGGCCATGCCGGCGGCGAAGGTGGCGTTCAGGCCGTAAGGGGGACTCATCACGCCGAGGCAATTGGGGCCGATGATGCGCATACCGCCCTTGCGCGCCTCTTCGAGCAATTGGCGCTCGAGTTCGACGCCCTCGGGACCGAGCTCCTTGAAGCCGGCCGATATGACGATGGCGCCTTTGACGCCCACCTCGGCGCATTCCCGGATCACTCCCGGAACGAAGCTGGCGCGGGTGACCACCACCGCCAGATCGACCTGGGCGGGCACGTCCTTGACGCTCTTGTAGGCCTTGATACCGAGCACACTGTCGCGTTTCGGGTTGACGGGGAAAACGGCGCCGCCGAAAGGCGTGCTGATCAAGTTCCAGAGCGTGGTTCGACCCACGCTTCCCGGCGCTTCGGTAGCGCCGATCACCGCCACGTTCTTCGGTTTGAAGAAGACGTCCAGCGGGTTGGCTTTACGCTCGTAGATATTGTGGGCGGTTTCGGTGCCCAGTTTTGATGGCTTCGAAATACTCATAGGTTCTCGCTTTCCGCTCTCTCGTCGCGGGGAAGGCCGGTACACTCTGCGCGATGGAATCCGGCGAATTTCGGCCGCTGCGCCCCGGCGCGCCCATCTGTCCATTATGAGCCTGCCGCGGCATGGGCGGCACGCCCGACATGGAGAATCTCTCCCCAGTCCGGCGGTTTCACGCCGGAGCGGACGCCGGCCGGGCCGCAAGGGTGAGGCCCTCCCCTGGGCAAAACCAAGCAATTTAAGGTCCACTACTCCTGAATTGTCAGTTTGCGGCTGCTTCGGCCGGCGGGCGATCCGCGCAGCCCTGGAATTCCGCGCCTCTGAATGCCTTCGTCCCCATGAGGCAAGCGCCGGCAACTCGTGCTCCCGCCTGGCAAGTGGGTTGTGCGGTGGGGGATATTCACCGGTTACGGACCCGCTGGCGCGAGAATTCTCCGGTCCGGGCGGCCCCGGAGCTTTTGCGTATACTGGAGCCAAGGGGAAACACGGATGCAGCGCCGAGATTTCTTGAAGTCTACGCTGGCTGGTCCGGCGATTCTGGGTCAGCTCAAGGGGGCGGAGGCGATTCCGAAGCGGGAATACCGCGACGGCGTGAGGCTCTCGATCATCGGCTTCGGGGGCATCGTAGTGGTGGGTCTCGAACAGGCGGAAGCCGATCGCACCGTGGCCCGCAGCATCGACCGGGGGATCAATTACTTCGACGTTGCGCCGACCTACGGCGACGGCGAGGCGGAGATCAAGCTCGGCAATGCTTTGAAGCCATACCGGAAGGACGTTTTCCTCGCTTCGAAGACGACGAAGCGGGACGCCAAAGGGGCGCGCCGGGAGCTGGAGGGTTCGCTGCGGCAGTTGCACACCGACTATTTCGATCTCTATCAGTTCCACGCCGTGTCGAGCATGGAAGACGTAGAGAAGATCACCGGGCCCGGCGGGGCGGCGGAGCTGTTCGTCAAGGCGCGGGACGAGGGCAAAGCCCGTTATATCGGGTTCTCGGCGCATTCGGCCGAGGCGGCCGTCGCGCTGATGGAGCGGATGGAGTTGGCTTCGGTGCTGTTCCCGGTGAACTTCGTCTGCTTCGGCCAGGGGAACTTCGGACCGCAGATCATCGCCAAGGCGAAGGAGAAGGGCGTCGCCCGGCTGGCGCTGAAAGCGCTGGCCTATACACGGGTGAAGAAAGGCCAGCCGCGGCCGTACAAGAAGTGCTGGTACGTGCCCGTGGACCAGCGGGACAAGGCGGAACGGGCGCTGCGGTTCACGCTGTCGCAAGAGGTGACGGCGGCGATTCCGCCCGGCGACGAGCGGCTGTACGCAATGGCTCTGGAGCTGGCGGCGCGGTTCCGTCCGATGAGCGCGGCCGAGCAGAAGACGCTGCTGGCCGAGACAAGGGGCGTCGAGCCGATCTTTCGCGCTTGAGAAGAGGCGGCGGGCGGGTGAGGCGCCGCTTGGAAGATGGCGCGCGCCCGGGCGGTTTCCGATACCTTCCTACCGGGGGCCGGCCGGGCTGCTGTTGGGAGATCCTCAGAACATGTTCAACTGGTTACTCATCGGGATCGGCGACATCGCCGTCAAGCGCGTGATTCCGGCGATTCTCGAAGAGCCCCGAAGCGTTCTCTACGGGCTGGTGACGCGGCATCCGGAGAAGGCGAAGCCGTACGGGTGCAAAGTCTGGACGGACGCCCGCGAAGCGTTCGAAGACGAAGAGATCCAGGCGGTCTACGTGGCGACGCCGGTGGCGTTGCACGCCCCGCTGACGATCGCGGCGCTGGAAGCCGACAAGCACGTGCTGTGCGAGAAGCCGATGGCGCTGAACTACCGGGAGGCGCGGCAGATGGTGGGCGTGGCCGAGGCGGCGAACCGGCTGCTGGGCGTCGCCTACTACCGGCGGCTGTACCCTAAGGTGAACCGGGCGCGGCAGTTGCTCGAGGAGGGTGTGATCGGGCGCCCGCTGCTGGCCGAGATCCACTGCGCCGAGTGGTTCCCCGCCGAGAACGGCGAACGGCGGTGGCTGCTGGATCCGGCGATGGCCGGGGGCGGGCCGCTGTTCGACATCGGCTCCCACCGGATCGACGTGCTGAATTACTTCTTCGGGCGCCCCCGGCGGGTTTGCGGGCAACTGGCCAACGTAGTCCACGACAATCCGGTCGAAGACTGCGCTACGGCGCTCGTCGAGTACGAGACAGGCGTCCGGGGCATCGTGGACGTGCGATGGAACACCCACGTGGGGCGGGACGGGTTCCGGATCCTGGGCGTCGAGGGTGAAA
This sequence comes from Solibacteraceae bacterium, assembly GCA_026984795.1. Taxonomy (GTDB): domain Bacteria; phylum Acidobacteriota; class Terriglobia; order Bryobacterales; family Bryobacteraceae; genus JALSRK01. The sequence goes on from JALSRK010000053.1 coordinate 17,328, forward strand.
TGGATCTGACGCCTCTCAATGGGCCTCCGCTGGCGTATCCCGGCGGGTGTGAGGAGATACCGTGCCACGCCAACGTCCACCTGCCTCTGGTGAAGAACTTCGTGGATGCGGTCCTCGAGGGCGCGAGGCTGGTCTCCTCGGGCGAGACGGCGATCTGGACGGACTGGGTGACCGAGCAGGTGGTGCGGGGCTCCGCGCGGAAGAACTACACAGGGTGAGAGCGCTCCGGGTTCACCAGCGTCCGGGGATCGCATTGCCGCAGTCGGGGCAGGTGCTCCGGCCCTTCATGCGGTTTTCGGTCACGTGGAAGCCCACCCGCCGGACTAGGGTGGCGCCGCAATGGTGGCAGCGGGTATCCTCGAGGTCGCCCAGCTCTCCCGGCAGGTTCCCGGCATAGACGTAGTGCAGGCCGGCGCGGCGGCCGATCTCGGCGGCCCGCATGAGGGTTTCCGGCGGGGTGTTCGGCGGCCCGGTCATCTTGTAGTCCTTGTGGAAGGCCGTCACGTGCCAGGGGATGTCCGGTGAAATGCCGGCCAGGAACTCGGCGATCTGGCGGAGCTCCTCGTCGGAATCGTTGAAACCGGGCACGACGAGGGTGACGATCTCCATCCAGAAGCCCATCTGGTGGATACGGCGGATGGAGTCGAGGATCGGCTGCAAGCGGCCGCCGAGTTCCCGGTAGTTCTTCTCCTGGAAGCTCTTGAGGTCCACTTTGAACAAATCGAGCCAGGGGCGCAGGTACTCGAGCGCCTCGGGCGTGGCGTTGCCGTTGGAGACGAAGCCCGTCAGCAGCCCGGCAGGTCTGGCTTTCTTGAAGATGGCCACGGCCCACTCGGCGGTGATCAGCGGCTCGTTGTAGGTGCTGACGACCGACTCGGCGCGAGAATCCAGCGCGGCATGGACGAGTTGTTCGGGACTCACGGGGCGGATCGGGGCGACGGCTTTGGGATCGCGAATGGCCTGGGAGGTGATCCAGTTCTGGCAATAGGCGCAGTGCAGGTCACAGCCGAGCATCCCGAAGCTGAAGGCGACGGAGCCGGGGCGCACGTGGAAGAAGGGTTTTTTCTCGATAGGATCGGCGGCGACGCCGGCCACGTATCCCCAGGGCACGTAGAGTTTGCCGCCCTCATTGAAGCGGACTTTGCACACGCCCGGCTGGCCGTCGAAGATGGGGCACCGGTGGCCGCAAGCCACGCAGCGGATGCGGCGCTCGTCGAGGGGCTGAACCAGTTCCCCCTCGCGAACGTGCGTTTTCAGAACGTCGGCAAGGGCGGCCATACCTTTATTGTCGCCCGGAAACCCTCCCTGGCGGCCGCCAATCAGCGATGCGTCCGGCTCTCAGTGCGACTCGCAGGCCTCGGCGTGTCCCGGTGCGGAGCGGAACGCCAGCATCGCCCCGGTCAGATCTTCGATCCGCTTCGACATCTCTGCTTCGTCGCAGAGTAAGTCCCTCAGGGTGGTCTTGCCGAGCACTTCGGTCAGCACCGCCTGCACCGTACTCCAGAGTGAGCGGATCGAGCAGTCGTCGACATGGGCGCAGGCCTGCTCCCGGCCGGCATGCCGTTCGCAGAACGTAGGTCCGAACAAAGGTCCGCCGAGGAGCTCGAGAACGGTGGCCACCGAGATCTGGTCGGCTGGCCGGGCAAGCGTGTACCCGCCGGACTGGCCGCGAGCGCTCTGCACCAATCCCCCCATGCGGAGCAGGCGCATGAGTTTGGCCACGTTGGGGATGGAAAGACCCTCCGCTCGGCTGATCTCCGGGATGGTCAGGCTCTCTCCTTGACCACAGCGCGCCAGGTGCAACAGGCAGCGGAGCCCGTATTCCTCCTGGGCACTCAGTTTCATAGCAAATCCATTCTATCCTGATTCTGTCATATACGAAAGGAGAAGAGGAGCCGGAACTCTGTCGTCGCCAGGGCACGGGGCCGGAGTTATGACTTCTTTTCGTAGTAGGCTGCGTTGCGCTCGGCGAACTCCGCCCACTGCTCGGGCAGGTCTTCCAGCGCGAAGATGGCTTCCACCGGGCAGACCGGCACGCAGGCGCCGCAGTCGATGCACTCTTCCGGATCGATGTAGAGCATCTCCTCGGACTCGAATTCGGGCTCTTCCTTGGTCGGATGAATGCAGTCCACTGGACAGGCGTCCACGCAGGCCGTGTCCTTGGTGTTGATGCAAGGCTCGGCAATAACGTAAGCCATTGTCCCTCCTGTTGATAGGAAATATAGAGTTGTGCTTTGAGCGTAGCCAATCTATACCCTGTAGTCAAGTACCCCAAGGGGGTGGGGCTGGGGCATTTTCCCCCCTGCCAAAATCCACTATTCGCTGGTAATTCGCCTCGGTTTCCGGCATGATAACGAAAGGACTTGGAGGGGGGATGCCTGACAACAACCGGCAAGAGGTCCTTGTCGTTTCCTATTCCGAGATGGCCAAAGCGCTGCCCGGCGTCGAAGAAGCGCTGGCCGTTCCGGCGGAAGGGGCGCCGCGGCTCAAGCCGCGCGAGAAGATCGATTTCATTTTCCGGCTCCATGACGCGATGGAAGAGCTGCGGGCGTTGCCGGACCGGCCGGGGGTGCTCGTGACGCCCCGGGACCAGTTCGCTTCCTTGCTGCAGAGCGCCTTCGCCGAGGCGTCGGCCCGTAGCGGCCGGGTGAGCAGAGCGCCCGGGGTGAGCGCGCTCGAAGCGAAGTTCGACAAGACCGACGTCGGTTGGGCGAGCGTCGCTTGGGCGTGGCTGAAACGGGCCTTGCGGGGCCGCATCGGCTATGCGCGGCCGCAAAAGACCGGAGTGCTGCCCCGCCCGTTCCGGGCGGCGATCTTCGGCGATTGGGGGACGGGGCTCTATGGGGCGCCGGTGATCGGACGCAGCATCGCTGGGGACCCGGCGCCGGTGGATCTGGTGCTCCATCTCGGCGACACCTACTACTCGGGAACCGGCGGGGAGTTCGAGAAACGGTTCGATCCCCACTGGCCCGAGCGCCCCGGCGCGCTCCACCGGTCGTTGAACGCCAACCACGAGATGTATTCCGGGGGCCGGGCCTACCGCAAGACCGTCCGGAGCAAGTTCGGCCAGAAGTCCAGCGTGTTTTCTCTGGCCAACGACGACTGGCTGCTCATCGGCATGGACACGGCGCTCGAGGATCACAGCCTCAACGACGAGCAGGCGGCCTGGGTCGAGGCCCTTGTGGACGGCGCCGGGGGGCGGAAGGTCGTACTGTTTTCCCACCATCAGCCCTTTTCCCGGCTGGACAAGCAGGGGCCGAAGCTGATCGAGAAGCTGCGCCCCGTGCTGGACGGGCGCAAGATCTTTGCCTGGTACTGGGGCCACGAGCACCACTGCGTGCTCTACGAGCGGCATCCGAAGTGGGGCTTCTGGGGACGGTGCATCGGCCACGGCGGCATCCCCGAGTTCCGCCACGAGCTGCTCGGGCGGGCGCCGAAGAAGCCGTCGTGGAAGAGGTTCCCGGCTGCCGGCCTGATCCCGGGGTGCCGGGTGCTCAACGGCTCGAATGAGTTCCTGGGGAAACTGGCCCAGCAGTACAGCCCCCACGGCTACGCCACCCTGATCTTCGACGGCGCCAAGCTCATCGAGGAGATCCGCGACGCCCACGGCGAGGTGCTCCGGACCACCGAGCTCGATTGAGAGGCGGGCCAGGGCGGGCTGGGAATCCGGGGCGGCGGACAAAGATGCCCGCGACGATGGATTGGTGTGATTTCCAAATGTTGAGATGAATTCAGTGTTTTAACAAAACTCTTGGAACATTTGGTATAATCACTAAACGGAGGGTTCCCTTGGGTCACCCGCTATTGCTCGAGCCCCGACGGGGAACCTCTGGAGGTGAGACCCATGAAGCCGGCCGGATATGTGGCGGTGATCGGGGACGTTGTCGGTTCCCGCGAGGTGGAAGACCGCGAGGGGCTGCAGCAGCGGCTGCGGGAGCTGATGGGTGAGGTAAACCGGCGGTTTTCCGGGACGATCGCGGCGCGGTTCCTGCTGACTGCAGGCGACGAGTTCCAGGGGTTGCTGGGCGGCGCGGAGAGCGTCGGGGAGCTCTGCGGCCTGCTGCGGGCGGAGCTGGATCCGGTGGAGATCCGGCTGGGTTTCGGCGTCGGCGGGCTGGCGACGGCCTTGCAGCCGGAAGCGGTGGGCATGGACGGCGTGTGCTTTCACCGGGCGCGGGAGGCCTTGAATCGGGCCAAACAGACGGGCTCGCCGGTGGAGGCGGCGACGGGCGGCGACGATGGCGTATTCAAGGTTTATGGTAGTCTGTATGGCGCGCTGCGCCGAGGCTGGACCGCGCGGCAGCGGCTGGCCGTGGACTGGACGATGGCGGGCTTGAACGGGCGGCAGGTGGCCCGGCGGATGGGGATCGGGCCCAGCGCGGTGAGTCTGCATCTGAAAGCCGCCGAAGCCCGGGCGGTGCTGGCGGCGACGCGGGTCTGGGTGCGGGCGCTGGAGGCGGCGCTGGAAAGGGACGGCCGATGACTCGAATCTGCGCCACGTTCCTGCTGGTTCTGCTGGTTTCCGAGTACGGGTTTCGAAGCCGCAAGGACGCCATTGAGTCGCTGACGAAGGCGGGCGTCCGGGGGAGCGCAATCCGGGCGCTGGGGTGGCTGATCGCCTGGGCGGGGGCTCCGGTGACGGTGTGGGGCTGGCCGCAGGCGCTGGCGGCGGTTCTCTTGTGGGCGGCGGCGGAGTCGAGCGGTTGGTTGATCGGGCGGCGGTTCCGGGCCGGATGGGCCGCCGGCAGGGCGTTCGGGGGGCTCCGGGTGCATCTCGGACCGTTGTGGGCGACGGTGGCGGTGGCGGTGGTCTGGTGGGTGGCGCGGCGGGTAGTTCCGCTCCAGGCGGTGCAGCCGTTCGTGTGGGCGCCGGACGCGTGGATCGCCGCTGCGGCGGCGGTTACGGCGTTGTTCACCTGGGCGACGATGGTTACGGTGAGCGTGGTGGAAGCCGCCGGCGGGGGCACGGTCGAGCAGGAGCGCGCGCAGGACATGGGAGCGGGCGAGGTGATCGGCCTGCTGGAGCGGTACCTCGTCCTGTTGCTGGTCGCCGGGGGCGCGTTGAGCGGCGCGGCGTTCGTGATCGCCGCCAAGTCGGCGGCGCGGTTCCCGCAGTTCAAGAAGCCGGAGTTCGCCGAGTACTTCCTGATCGGCACGCTCTGCTCGGTGGGGCTGGCGGTGGCGGCGGGGCTGTGGCTGCGGTCGCTCTGAGAGCGATGCCGGACGGTGCGCGGCTGAAGGGGGCGCCGGAGGGGTGAAGATCTTCCTCTATTTCATCGGCAAGCCGCGGGATGTGCACGCCAACGCCATGGCTGCCGAGTACGTGAAGCGCTCCGGGCGTTATGCCGCCTGCGAGATGCGCGAGGTGCAGCCGAAGCGTTTCGATCCGTGGAAGAAGCATCCGGCGGCGGTGAAGGTGGCTCTGGCCCCCGGGGGCCGGGAGTTGGATTCGGCGGGATTTGCGGCGCTGATGGCGGGCTGGGAGCAGCGGGGCCGGGACGTGGTGTTCCTCGTCGGCGGCGCCGACGGGCTTCCGGACCAGTGGCAGGAGCAGGCCGACTTACGAGTTTCACTTTCCCCGCTCACCCTGCCCCATGAGCTGGCGCGGGTGGTGCTGGCCGAGCAGATCTACCGGGCCTTGGCGAGCCTGAGAGGCCATCCCTACCCGCGGTGACCGCCCTGGCGCCGGACGGCGCAGGATGGTGGGGCGCCCGCCCGGACAGAATGAGCGGCCGGGCGGGTACAGTGGTGGCTCTCGCCGCGAGGATACCTGAAGGCCAACGGGCGCCGGGCCCGAGCAGCGCAAGAAACGGGCAGCCCAAGGCGGGGCCATGGGGATTTTACGGAACAGATGGTCAGTGGTCTTCGGCTGCCGGGAGATCTTCTGGCGACACAATGGTTCGTTTCCGAGGCCGCTCACAGACGGGTGGGGGCACGGCGGCCTCCCTGGGGCCCGGGGCGGCCTCGGCGTGGTTCGTCTCACTCCGGGGGGATCCCGTGGGGTGGCGGCGAGTTGCTGCTACCGGTTTCGCGCCGCTTCCTTGATCACCGGCTCGAGCTGCCCGCCGACAAGCGGAGCCAGGACGTTTTCCCACCAGGTCCAGTCCGGCTCCTTGTCTTCGTGGGCGAGCCTGTTGGCGATCTTCTGAAACTGCGAAACGCCCAAGCTCCTGATCCGTTGTTCGACGAAGTTCGTGGCCGCCCTGATGGCAGCCTGCCGTTGCCGTGGCCCGAGGGCGGGACCCGCATACCGCGCCACGGCTTTGGCGGCGATACGGCCGGCCACCTTCCTGGCGGCGACGCGGAGCCAGCGGGTCATCTTGGCTCCGGCGGGCGCGGAAAGCCCGGACACGGCCACGTCGAACATCCCGTCGGCCAGGTCTCTCGCCGTGATATTCTCTCCTGCCAAGGCCCGGGCCCCGAGATCGGTGGAGTGCTGGGCGGCCGCGCCTGTCGCGGCCACCATCCCCTCCTGGCTCGCCGTGAGCGAGACGCCGGTGGCCGCTCCATAGGCGCTGGCGGCGCCGCCGGCGGCGACGGCCGCGTAGAACTTGATGCACATTTCCGCTTGCTTGGCGCCGCTTTCCACCATGTTTTGCCAGCGCGCGAATTCCTTCGCGGCGCGGCGCATAGTCACCGCGGCCTGGTTCAGATCCTGCCGGGCTTCCCGGTAGGCGCCCCGCACCCTGGCTGCCTCGGCGGCGCGGAGGTGCCTGGCCGCCTCCGGCAGGGTCATATCCAGCAACACCTTGAGCGTCAGGGAATCCGCCCCGCCGAAGATCCGGGCCCAATGGGAGAAGATCAGGTTGGCGAAGCCGCTGTTGTGGGCGGTGTCGTAGGCGGAGCGGACATTGTCCCGAAGCAAGCGCAGGTCGCTGTGGCCGAGGCCGATCAGCTCCCGCACCTTCTTGTCCTCTTCTTGCTCCACCTGACGGTGAACCGCAGCATCATCGACTACGATGACCATGACCGGAACGTAGTACCTCATCAGCAGATCTCTACCGGTGAGCGACTTGTAGACCCGCCGCCAATACTGTTGCGAGGATTTGAGCATTTGGACCCGCGCGAACAGCCGCCGGCGGTCGGGATCGTTCGGCGGCATCCGGCCGAGAAGGTCAGAGGTGTGCTGTAGTTCCTTGTTGTTCCGCTCGACCTGGATTTCAATTTGTCTCGCTGTGAGCGCCATTCGGCACCTCCTTTCTTCTGGTGGTCCGGGAGGTGAGGTTGCCGGCGCCCCAGGTCACCGGGACACGGCCGTCTTCCGCCAGGCGTAGCTCTCAGAAGACATGCACGTGGGCCGGCTCGGATCTCCTCCTGGACACATCGCACTCCTCCGCTCAGCCCACCACTGCCGCTCTGACTGATTTGGAGCGGACGGAACTGTCCGGCCGACTACTCTGGGGCGGGCTTACAGCGTTCCCCCTCCGTCGCGGGCCCTGGGGCGGCGTAGTGGTGCGAACTGGCGTTGTCTGCCATTCCGCCTCCAGTTAGGTAGCAGGCTGCTGTGTGGCAGCAGGGCAATTGTAACCCAAAAAAGTAGTTTCAGAACAAAAAATCTTGTGCTCTGGAATTACTTGATCGCCCCCGTCCCCGGCGCGAGGCGGGCTGTTGCGGGGCACATGACCTCGCCGGCGGGCGTATCGCCGCCCCATGGGCTTCCGTATCGCACCGTCGCCGTGGGTTGGCGGTTCCTCCGAGAGAGCGGGTCAGAAGTGGGCGGAAGGGCTCGGCCGCGGCGTCTTGTGTTCGAACTCCGGCGTGGTTTTTTCGGTGAGGGCGCCAGAGGGGGCGCGGACGAGGAGGAGCGTGGGGAGGTGGAGGGCGAGGGCGGTGGCGTAGCCGTCTTCTTCGCCGAGGACGAGGAGGGCGGTGGCGAAGGCGTCGGCGCGGGCGCAGGAGGGGTCGAGGACGGAGACGGAGGCCAGGCGGTGGCGGATGGGCCGCAAAGTGCGCGGATCGATGATGTGGGAATAGCGGACGCCGTAGCGCTCGAAATAGTTGCGGTAGTCGCCGGAGGTGGCCAGGGCGGCGTCTTCGAGGGGGATGACGCGCTGGACAGGGCGTGAGGCCGGCCGGGCGGGAGCGGCCGGGGAGCCGTAGGCGGGCCGTTCGATGCCCACGCGCCAGGGGCGGCCGGACGGGGCACGGCCGGAAGCGTAGACCTCGCCGCCGACTTCGATCAAGAAGTCGCGCCAGCCGGCCTTCCGGAGCCGGAGGGCGAGGCGGTCCACGGCGTAGCCTTTGGCGATGCCGGAGAGGTCGAGCCGGACGGCGGGGTGGAGCTTGCGGATGGTGGAGGCGGCCTCGTCGATCGAGATCTTGTCCCAGCCGACGCGGGCGCGGAGGCGGCGCAGTTCGGTCTGCGAGGGCTCCTGGAATTGTCCCGAAGGGCCGAAGCCCCAGGCGTCCACCGCGGGCGCGATGGTGACGTCGAAAGCGCCGCCGGTGGCGCGGCCGACTTCCCGGGCCGCAAGCAGCACGTCGAGGAGCTCGGGAGAAACGTGGAACGGTTCGGTAGAGGGGTGCTGGTTCAGGCGGGAGAGCTCGGAGTCTTCCCTGAAAGTGGACATGCGGGCATCGACGGCGGCGAGGGTGGAGCGGATGAGTTCGGCGAGGCGGTCACGCTCGTCCGGGGCCAGTGGGCCGGCGGCGAGCTGGACGGTGTAGGTGGTCCCCATGGTTTCGCCCTCGAAGCGGTGCGCGGCGGGCTCCGGGGCAGGGGAGCAGGCGGCGAGCAGGAGAAGCGCTACGCCGGCGGCGGGGCGTTTCGAGGGATACAGGCTCATGGCTGCCGCGCACATTCTCTCAGATCGGGCGGCGGCGAGGGGGGCGGTGGAAAGGAAGCGGCCCGCTCAGGGTTTACGGCGCAACACCGGCGGCTTGTCGTCGTCCTCTTCGGTGGGCTTCTTGACCGATTCGTCGCGGGTGATCACCCCCACGCGGCGGCGGACCTTGGGCCGGTTGGCGAGGCGCGATTTCCGCAACTCGGGATTCAGGAATTCCCGCAGCCGCTTTTGGACCTTGACGAATTCGGAGGTGGTGACCAGGTACTCGGGCTTGGCCGGGAGGATCGTCTCCATCTCTTTCTGAGCGGCCTGAATGCGGTCGTCGGTCATCGGGTGGCTGCGGAAGACCGAGGCGATGGCGCTGGGCTTGGTCTTCTGGAGCGAAGCGAGTTTCTCGAAGAAATCGACGAAGGCGGTCGGGTCGTAGCCGGCGGCATAGAGGTACTGCAGGCCGAGGTAGTCGGCCTCGCGCTCGAAGGCGCGGGAGAACTGCATGAAGGCGACGGGCAGCGCCACGCCCGCCGCTTGGGAGATGGCATAGCCGCCCCAGCCGCCGGTGAAGATGATGAGCGGGATGGTGGCCAGGTTGGCGATCTGGCCGCGGGTAGCCTGGCGGGTGCCGTGGCGAGCGGCGACGTGGGCGATCTCATGGGCGAGGACGCCGGCCATCTCCGCTTCCGTTTCAGCTTTGAGAATCAGGCCGGTGTGGACGTAACAGAAACCGCCGGGCAAGGCGAAGGCGTTGATTTCGGGGCTGACGATGACCTTGAACTGGAACGGGATGCGGGTGTCGGAATGCCGGGCGAGGTTCTGGCCGACGCGGTTGATGTACTCGGCGATGACGGGATCGTCTACGATCTTGGCCTGGCGCTCGATCTGGTCGGCGAACTGCTTGCCCATGGCGATCTCTTTCTCGATGGAGTAGAAGTTGAGCTTGCCATCGACGTCGCGTTCGCCGATCTTGGTGACGTCGTCCTTGGGCTTCTTTTTCTTCTTACCGGCCGACGCCGGAGCGGCCGTGAGGCTGAGCGCCAGGACGGCAGCGGTGAGAATGCGTGTCCAGTGCATGGCTGCGCCCCTGTTCCGTTATTTCTAGTGTACCCGGTCCCGGTCGGGATCCTCCCCTGTTTGGATGCGGCCCGGCAGAACTGCGTTCCCGGAAAACGGCTAGTCCAGCTCGCCGACGCGGTGCAGTTTCATGATGTTGGCGGGCCCCATGCGGCCGACGGGGAAGCCGGCGAGGATGACGACCATGTCGCCGGGTTCGAGGCCGGCGCGGGCCCGAAGCAGACGATCCACCGTGACCAGCACCTTGTCGGAGGACTCCTGCACGGGGACGAGCAGAGGCCGGACGCCGTAGACCGCGTTGAGTTGCCGGACGACGGCGGCCGATGGGGTGAAGGCGTAAATAGGCACCGGCGGGCGGTAGCGGGCGACGAGGCGGGCGGTGGCGCCGCTGTTGGTGAACACGGCGATCGCAGAAGGGGCGGCAAGACGGGCCGCCCGATAAGCCGAGTCGGCGACGATCTCAGCGGACCCGGGATGCGAGGCGACGGGGGAGCGACGGAAGCCGCCCCGGTGATGGGCGGCATCGGCTTCGGTGGCGATGCGGGCCATCATGCGGGCGGCTTCGACGGGGTAACGGCCGGCCGAGGTTTCAGCCGAGAGCATCACGGCGTCGGTGCCGTCCTCGATGGCGTTGGCCACGTCGGAAACCTCGGCGCGGGTGGGAACCGGGCTGGAAATCATGGATTCCAGCATCTGGGTGGCGGTGATGACGAACTTGGCGCGTTCGCGGCACCGCTCGATGATCGCCTTCTGGATCTGGGGGACTTTCTCGAGGGGCATTTCGACGCCCAGGTCGCCGCGAGCCACCATGATGCCGTCGGAGACCTCGAGGATCTCGTCGAAGTTCTCCCAGGCCTCCGGCTTTTCGATCTTGGCGATGATGGGGAGGGCGGCGCCGGCTTTTTCGAGGAAGCGGCGGAGGTGGAGCACGTCGTCGGCGCGGCGGACGAAGGAGAGGGCGACGAGGTCGATGCCGGCGGCGAGGCCGAACTCGAGGTCGGCGATGTCCTTTTCGGTGAGCGAAGGGGTGCTGACGGCGACGCCGGGAAGGTTGACGCCCTTGCGGTCGCCGATGGGTCCGCCGACGACGACGCGGCAGCGGACCGAGTTCCCGTCGGACGAGAGCACGCGCAGCTCGACGCTGCCGTCGGCGATCAAGACGCGGTCGCCGGGCTTGACGTCGCGGGGGAAGTCCGGGTAGTTGATGGTGGCGCGTTCGGAATCGCCCTCGACGGTTTCGGTGGTGAGGGTGAAGACGTCGCCTTCGATGAGTTCGCAGGCGCCGCCGCGAAACGTGCCAAGGCGGATCTTCGGCCCTTGAAGGTCCAGCAGGATCGCTTCTGTGTGGCCGGTCTCGGCGGCAAGGCGGCGGACGGCGTCGATGCGGGCGGCGTGTTCGACGTGGGTTCCGTGGGAGGCGTTGAGGCGGAAAACGTCCACGCCGGCTTCCATTAGGCTCCTGATGGTTTCGGGCGAATCGGAGGCGGGACCGAGGGTGGCGACGATCTTGGTGTTTCGCATGAGGCGGGCTGCGGTACGATAACTGCTTTGTCCATTATGTCGCTTCTACACGTGGTGCTGCTGGCGATCGTTCAGGGGTTCACGGAGTTTCTGCCGATCAGCAGCTCGGCCCACCTGGCGATGATGCCGTGGCTGTTCCACTGGGCGGACCAGGGGCTCACCTTCGACATCGCGCTGCATTTCGGGACGCTGGCGGCGGTGGTGGTCTACTTCTTCCGGGACTGGCTGCAGATCGGGGCCCAGGCGTTCGGGCTGGGGTACCGGCCGTCGCCGGAGCTGGCCCGGAACCCGCGGCTGTTGTGGCTGCTGATGGCGGCGACGGTTCCGGTGGGGGTGGCCGGCCTGGCCTTGAAGGACTACGTCGAGACGGTGCTGCGCAGCCCTTACGTGATCGGCGGGATGCTGATCGGGGTGGGGCTGCTGATGGGCTGGGCGGACCGGATAGGGCGGCGCGAGAAGGACCTTGGCACGATCGGGACGGCGGATGGGCTGATCGTCGGGGCGGCGCAGGCTTTGGCCATCGTGCCGGGCACCTCGCGCAGCGGGATCACGATCACGGCGGGGCTGTTCCGGGGGATCGGCCGGGAGGCGGCGGCGCGCTTCTCGTTTCTGCTCTCGACGCCGGCCATTGCCGGGGCGGCGCTGAAGGCCTGGCTGGACCTGGCTGGGCAGGGCGGAGTGGCCCCGGGGATGTGGACTCCGTTCCTGGTGGGGATGGCCGTGAGCGCGGCGACCGGCTGCGTGGTGATCGGCTTCTTCCTGAAGTTCCTGAGGCGGCACACGCTCAGGTTTTTTGTTGCGTACCGCGTGGTTTTTGGGATAATACTTATAGCTCTGGCTGTCTTCCGTCACCCGACGGGATGAAAATATTGGGTCCTACGCCGTTCCGGCGGCTGAACGAAGCCGGCGGACTGTTTCTTCTCTCCGTCTCCCTGTTTCTCACCCTAAGCCTGATCTCGTATCACCCGTCGGACCCGTCGTGGAACACGGCCACCGGTTCGGTGGCGCCGCTGAACTTGACTGGCACGGTCGGGTCGCACCTGGCGGACCTGCTGCTGCAGGCGCTGGGGCTGCCCTCCTTTCTTCTGCCTTTCTTCCTGGTGGCGCTGGGCTGGAAGTGGGTGCGCTCGCAGCCGGTGGACCATCCGTGGCTGCGGGTCGCCGGAGCCGCGTCGCTGACGACGGCGGCGGCGGCGCTGCTGGCGCTGATTCCGGATTGGCGTCTGTATGAGGGAGTAATCGCGCCGGGGGGCGTAGCGGGGATGCTGCTGGCGGGGACGCTGGTCTCGGTGCTGAACCTGGCCGGCACGCTGCTCGTGCTGCTGACCTGCTTCCTGCTTTCGCTCTACTTGCTCTCCAGCTTTTCGTTCGCCCGACTGGCGCCGGCGGCCGAGCGCGTGAGGGGGCCGGTGGAATGGCTGGCAGGCTGGTGGGGCAGTCTGCGGCTGCGGCGCGGAAGAGGAGCGACGGAAGAGGTTCCCGAGGAGCGCGTGCGGGAGCGCGCCGCGCGGATGGCCCGGGTGTTCCAGCGGGACGACGCCGCCGGGGACGAGGCGGTGGAGCCTGAGGAAGCCTACCAGGAAGAGGACGTGGAGATTCCGATTCACACGCTCGAGGACATGCCACCTCCCCCGAGTCCCGAGCCGGACGGGTTGGAGGAAGCCGGGGTTCCGGCCGAGGCGCGCAGCCTGCCGACAGCGCCGGCCGCCCCGGGCGCTGAACGGCCCGAGGAGTACCGGCTTCCTTCAACCGATTTGTTGAGCGAGCCGCCGTTGCGGAACCCTTACAACGAGGCGGAGCTGAAGGCGATTGCGGCGGCGATCCGGTCCAAGTTCGAGGAATTCAACATCCGCGGCTCGGTGGTGCAGATCAACCACGGTCCGGTAGTGACGACCTTCGAGTTCAAGCCGGAGCCGGGGATCAAGTACAGCCGGATCACGTCGCTGACCGACGACCTGTGCCTGGGGCTGGAGGCCGAGTCGATCCTGATCGAGCGCATTCCGGGCAAGCCGACGGTGGGCATCGAAGTGCCGAACCGCAAGCGGGAGATCATCAGCCTGCGGCAGGTGATCGAGTCCGATGAGTTCCGCAAGTTGAAGTCGCGGCTGCCAGTGCCGTTGGGCAAGGACATCAACGGGCGGATCCGGCTCACCGCGCTCGAGAGCATGCCGCATCTGCTGATCGCCGGCTCGACGGGCTCGGGCAAGAGCGTAATGCTGAACTCGACGCTGATGGCGACGCTCTACCGGGCCACACCGGACGAGGTGCGGATGATTCTGGTGGATCCGAAGCGGGTGGAACTGGGCATCTACGAGGACATCCCGCACCTGCTGACGCCGGTGATCACCGATCCGCGGAAGGCGACCAACGCGCTGCGCAACGCGGTGGTCGAGATGGAGCGGCGCTACAAGCTGCTGGCGGCGTTGAGCGTACGGAACCTGGAGCAGTACAACCGCAAGGTCCGGGCGTTGTTGGAGCGGCGGCGGACGATCACGCCGGAGGCGGAGGGGCCGGGTTGGGAGCAGTTGCGGCCGCTGCCCTACATCTTGATCGTCATCGACGAGCTGGCGGACCTGATGATGGTGGAGCGGGCGAACGTGGAGGCTTCAGTGGCGCGGCTCTCCCAGATGGCGCGGGCGGTGGGCGTGCATCTGGTGCTGGCGACGCAGCGGCCGAGCGTGGACGTGATCACCGGGCTGATCAAGAACAACCTGCCGGCGCGGATCAGCTTCCGGGTGGCGACGCGGTTCGACTCGCGGACGATCATCGACACCATGGGGGCCGAGCGGCTGCTGGGCAAGGGCGACATGCTGTTCCTGCCGCCCGGCTCGTCGCGGCTGATCCGCCTGCACGGGGCCTTCGTCAGCGAAGAAGAGATCACGGCGGTGGTGGAGTTCTGGAAAGAACAGGCGCGTCCCGAATACGACGAAACGTTCCTCCTGGCGCCGCCGGAGGACGGCGAGGCCGGCGAGGGCGGTGAGGAAGTGGATCGCGACGATCCACTCTACGAGCAGGCCGTGCGGGTGGTGCTCGAGATGGGCAAGGCCTCGACGTCGATTCTGCAGCGGCGGCTGCGGATCGGCTACGGGCGGGCGGCCCGGCTGCTGGACATCATGCAGAAGGAGGGCATCATCGGGCCGCCGGACGGCAGCCGGCCGCGCGAGGTGCTGAAGGCGCCGGACTGGCTCGAAGAGGTGGAGCGGCAGTTGCGATAGCGCCGGGGCCGGCCTTCGCGCGACGCCCGCCGTTCCCGTTTCCTGCGTGCCGTAGGATGAAGAGGAGCTGCGCCATCCGGCGCGCGAAACGATGCGGATTCAGATCGACGCCACTCCTCTGCTGCTGCGCAGCGCCGGGGTGAAGAACTACCTCTACTACTGGCTGCGGGCGCTCGAGGAAGAGGCGGGCGAGGACGAGATCCTGGCGTTCCCGTATCTGGAAGAGTTCGGCGCGCTGACCCACGAGGGCTCGGTGATCGCGCCGGCGGGGACGTGGCCGCGGCTGGGGCTGCTCTACTTCGTCAACGTGCCGGGCAACCGGGCGATCGACTGGATCGCGGCGCGCGGCGACGTCTTCCATGCCTCGAACCAGGTGCGGAACCCGCCGCGCAACGTGCCGCTGACGGCGACGATCCACGACATGACCTGCTGGCTGATGCCGGAGCTGCACACGCCGGCGAACGTGCGGGCGGACCAGAACTTCGCCGAGAAGGTGCTCACGCGGGCGGCGGGGCTGATCGCCGTGTCGGAGAACACGCGCCGGGACGCGATCCGCCTGCTGGGGCTGGATCCGGAGAAGGTGTGGACGATTCACTCCGGGGTGGCGGAGAGTTTCTTCCAGGTAAGCGAAACGGACGTGCGGCGGGCGGCGGAGCGCTACCGGCTGGAGCGGCCGTACGTCTTGTTCGTCGGCACCATCGAGCCGCGCAAGAACCTCGATACGCTGATCGACGCCTACGCGGGGCTGCCGGAGAGCGTGCGGCGGGAGGTGGAGCTGGTGGTGGCCGGGCCGGCGGGCTGGGCCGCGGAGCGGACGCGGCGGCGGCTGGAGGCGGGCGCACCGGGCGTGCGGTATCTGGGTTATGTTCCGGAAGAAGACCTGCCGGGGCTGACGGCAGGGGCGGCGGTGTTTGCCTACGTCTCTCTCTACGAGGGCTTCGGGTTCCCGGTGGCGCAGGCGATGGCGTGCGGCGTGCCGGTGGTGGTCTCGAACGTCTCCTCGTTGCCGGAGATCGCCGGCGAGGGCGGCCTGGCGGTGGATCCGCGGAGTCCGGCGGAGATCGCGGCGGCGCTGGACCGGCTGCTGGCGGACGCCGGGCTGCGGGAGAAGCTGGGCGCCCGGGGCCGCGAAATTGCGCGGCGCTACCGCTGGAGCGAGTGCGCGCGTCGATCGCTCGAATTCTTTCACGCCGTGGCGGACTGAACGGGCAACCCGGTTGCCGTAGCGGGCGGCGGCGGTGAGAGGATGGAAGAGGGGGGCGCGAGGAGGCTGTTCTCATCCCGGGGGAAAGAGAGCCAGATGAGCGCAACGCGAAGTTTGCCGCGGGTTGCGGTGACGATGGGAGACGCGGCGGGCGTGGGGCCCGAGCTGTGCCTGCGGCTGCTGCAGGAGCCGGAAGCGCTCGGGGCGGCCGTGCTGCTGGTGTTCGGCGACGCCGCGCTGCTGAGGCGGGTGGCGCGGGCGTGCGGGCTGCCGGAACCGGGGCGGGTGGTGGCGGCCGGAGAGTTCCAGCAGGGCGCGACGCCGGAGGGCCCGGCGGTGGTGGACTTCGCGAATCTCGACGCTGGGGCCGTGCGTCCGGGTCAGGTGCAACCGGAGTGCGGGCGCGCTGCGTATCAATACATTGAG
This sequence comes from Solibacteraceae bacterium, assembly GCA_026984795.1. Taxonomy (GTDB): domain Bacteria; phylum Acidobacteriota; class Terriglobia; order Bryobacterales; family Bryobacteraceae; genus JALSRK01. The sequence continues at coordinate 33,548 of JALSRK010000053.1, forward strand.
GCGGCGGTGAAAGCGGCGCTGGAAGGCCGGGTGGCGGCGATTGCCACGGCGCCGATCAACAAGAAAGCGCTGCGGGCCGCCGGAGTTCCCTACCCGGGGCACACCGAGATGCTGGCGGCGCTCACCGGGAGCCGGCGGGTGTGCATGATGCTGGCCTCCGAAGAGTTGACGGTCAGCATGGCGACCGGGCACATTGGTCTGAACCGGGTACCGCAATCGCTCTCGGTGGAGCGGGTGCGGGAGACGATCGCGCTCACCGCCGGGGCGGTGGAGCGGTTCCAGGGGCGGGCGCCGCGGCTCGGCGTCTGCGGATTGAACCCGCATGCCGGCGAGCACGGGCTGTTCGGGGAGCAGGAGGAAGAGAGGTTCATCGAGCCGGCGATTCGCGCGGCCCGGGAGGCGGGCATCGACGTGGAGGGCCCCGTCCCGCCGGACACGGCTTTCGTGCCGGAGCGGCGGCGGCGCTGGGACGCGATCGTGTGCATGTACCACGACCAGGGCCACATCCCGTTCAAGATGCTGGCCTTCGACACCGGGGTGAACATCACCCTGGGGCTGCCGCTGGTGCGGGTTTCCGTGGACCACGGTACGGCGTTCGACATCGCCTGGACGGGGCGGGCGCGGGTGCGGAGCATGATCGAGGCGGTGCGCTGGGCGGCCCGGCTGGGAGCGGCGGAAAAGGCGCGGCGGAAGAGTTGAAGCGGCTATGTACGTAGTGGTTGCAGACGATCTCTCGGGCGCCGCCGAAACCGGCGGCGTGGCGGTGCGGTACGGCCTGATAGCGGAAGTGGCGTTGGACGAGATCCCGGAGTCGCGCCCGCAGGCTCTGATCGTGGATACGAACACGCGCTCGCTGCCGGGGCGCGATGCGGCGGAGCGAATCGTGGCGCTCGGACCGGCTCTGGAGCAGATCCGCAAGCTCCGGCTGTTCAAGAAGGTCGATTCGGTGTTACGCGGCCCGGTGGCGGCCGAGGCGGCGGCGCTGATGGAAGCGGCGGGCAAGGCGCGGGCGCTGCTGGTTCCGGCGAATCCGGGCATGGGGCGGGTGATTCGGGACGGCCGCTACTGGATGGGGGGGCGGCCGGTGGAGGAGACCGACTTCCGGTTCGATCCCGAGCACCCGGTGCGGACCTCGGACGTGGTGAAGATGGCCGGAGCGGCGCCAGCGGGGGCGCCGGTGACCGTAAGGAAGCCCGGTGAGCCGCTGCCGGAGAAAGGGATCGTCATCGGTGAAGCGGCGTCGGCGGAAGACCTGGAGACGTGGGCCAAGGCCTGCGACGAGCGGACGCTGGCGGGCGGGGCGGCGGAGTTCTTCGCCGCGTATCTCGAGGCGAAGGGGCACGCGCGGGCCCCGGCGGGCGAGACGGCGATGGCGCCGGAAGAGCGGATCCTGATCCTGTCGGGGAGCGCGTCGGCGGTGAGCCGGGAGCAGCTCCGGGAGTTGCGGCGGCGGGGGATTCCGCTGGTGGAGATGCCTCCGGAGCTGTACCCGGCGGCGGGCCGGGTGGACCCCATCATCCACGAGTGGGCGCTCTCGGTGGCGTATACCTTCCGGCGGACGGGGCGGGTGATTGCGGCGATCGGACGGCCGCCGCTACCGGGACAGCCGCGGGCCGCCCGTTTCGCCGCATACCTGGCGGAGATGGCCGCGCAGGTGCTGGAGCGCTATCCGGCCCGGCACATCTGGGTGGAAGGCGGCGCGACGGCGGCGGCGCTGGTTCGGCGGCTCCGCTGGAAGCGGCTGGAAGTTGTCGAAGAGCTACGGCCGGGCGTAGTCCGGCTACGGCCGTCCGGCCAGGAGACGCCGTTGATCGTAGTCAAACCGGGCAGCTACGACTGGCTGGAGCTGCTGGGGGCGGCGGTGGCGAAGGAGGACCACACGGCGCGGCGGGGGTGAAGCTGCGCGCAGCGGTCGACTGGTATCGGCCAGCCGGGCAGCGGGGAGGAACGTGCCGAGGGAGGGTTTGCTATCCGTCTCGCTCGAGAATCCGGCGGAGCCGCTCTCTGGTGCGTCGATGAGAGCCTTCGGAGTGGTGGGCGCGACAGGACTCGAACCTGTGGCCTCCTGCGTGTGAAGCAGGCGCTCTAACCAACTGAGCTACGCGCCCGACGAATGAATTCCGCGGGTGTCGGTGTGCCGTCTGCGGGAGAAGCCGCGGGCGCTCGGTGGAGCTCGCGCCTCTGTCGCTGCAACCGTCTTCGCGCAGACCGCTCCCGGACGACAAGCTGCAGCCCGGCCGCAACGGCGTTCACCTCGCTCATTATATCAAGCCTCTGGTTTCCGGAACGATTGCCTCGGCGCGCTGGCTCGGATCTTCTGCTCTTCGCCGCTCCCGGCGCGGTCCGCCGCCGGACAACTCACGTGCGAATTCCACCGGACAACTCACATGCTAATAACACGCTCTCCGGTGCGGATCGACACTTCAGAGGCAGGTTCGATATCATTGCAGCACGGTTTCGCAGGAGGACTTCGGATGGAGATCGATTTGAACCTCGGCCATATGCCGCCCCCGCCCGCGAAGAAGGACTGGAGGATCGGGTGCATTGGGGCCGGCTTCATCATGCGGGACATCCATCTGGTCGCTTACCGTGAGGCCGGCTACAACCCGGTGGCGATCGCCGATCCTGATCCGAAGGCCGTCGAGGAGGCCGCCTCCCGGCACGCAATCCCGAAAACCTATGCGAGCGCGGCGGAGATGATGGCCGATTCCGAGATCGAGGTGCTCGATATCGCCGTGCCGCCGCATCTGCAGCTCCAGGTGATTCGCGAGGCGGTCCGGCACGCGGATCACATCAAGGGGATCCTGGCGCAAAAGCCGCTGGGGGTGAACTTCGAGGAGGCGCGGGAGATCGTCCGTCTGTGTGAGGAGGCAGGGATCGTTCTGGCGGTGAATCAGAATATGCGCTACGACCAGTCGGTCCGGGCGGCGAAGACCCTGTTGGAGCGCGGATATCTGGGCGAGCCGGTGCTGGGCACGATCGAGATGCGCGCCATTCCGCATTGGAAGCCGTGGGCGCGGCTCTACGGGCGGCTGACACTGCTCATCATGAGCATCCACCACCTGGACACGTTCCGCTATTGGTTTGGCGATCCGGAAACAGTCTACGTGAGCGCGCGGACCGATCCGAGGACGAAGTTCGAGCACACCGACGGCGTGACGCTCTACGTGCTCGAGTACGCCAATGGCCTGCGCGCTGCGGGCTGGGACGACGTATGGTCGGGTCCGGCCCACGAGGGCGGGGCGTCGGACATTTACATCAAATGGCGCGTGGAGGGCGCCGAAGGCATCGCTCAGGGCACCATCGGGTGGCCGGCCTATCCGAATCGCCAGCCGAGCACTCTGGCTTTCTCGACGATGAGACAGCCCGGCGTCTGGTTCCGTCCCGAGTGGAAGGAGGTCTGGTTCCCGGACGCCTTCCGGGGTACCATGGGCATGCTGCTCGAGGCGCTGAACACGGGCGGGGAGCCGGCGGTGAGCGGCAGGGACAATTTGAAGACGATGGCTCTGGTCGAGGCTTGCTACCGCTCGATCGCCGAACACCGGCCGGTGAGCCCTAGAGAGATTCTGGAGGGTGACTGACGATGAAACTCGGACTGATCAATTCGGCCTGGCTGGGCTCCCCGGTGGGGACGGAAGAAGGCATCCGGAAGACGAAGCAGATCGGCTTCGACACCATCGACATCTTCGCCGATCCCTTAGAGATCGACGTTCGCGAGAAGAAGCTGATCATCGACACCTGCCGGGAAGTGGACCTGCCCATCGTCTCGGTCTGCTGCGTGGCCTTGGGGATCGCCGATTTCAACGCCCCGGTGCGTGACTTCCACGTGGACCGCTGCGAGGCGTATCTGGACATGTGCTATGAGTTCGGGGCGCGGAATCTGCTGCTGGTGCTTGGTGAGTACGTCTGGCAGCAGGAGGTGATCCAGCCGGAGGATCAGTGGCAGTGGGCGGTGGAGAACGTCCACTATCTCGGCGACTACGCCGAGTCCCTGGACCTGGAGATCGCCATCGAGCTGGAACCCTTCCGGCTGTCGCTGATCAACGATCTCGAGAAAATGAAGAAGTTCCTTGACGACGTCGGCCATGAGGCGGTGAAGGCGAACCTCGACATCTCGCATCTTGCGTTGGTGGGAGTGAAAGCGGAGGAGATCCACCCGTTGAAGGGCCGCATCGCTCACGTACACTTCTCCGATTGCGACGGCAAGGTGCATGGCGATCTGCCGCCGGGCCGGGGCGTGGTGGATTTCCCGCCCTACCTGCGGGCGCTCAAAGAAGTGGGCTTCGACGGCACGGTGAGCATCGAGCTGGAGTATTCGCCCGAGCCCGACAAGATCGTCGAGTGGGTGGAAGAAGCCTACCGGGAGACGGACCGGCTCATGCGGGAGGCGGGGATCCGCGGTTAGGCTGAAGCTTGCTGTTGCGCGGAACATCCGCGACATTGGGGCGGAGCGAGGTTGACACGTACCGCGTAGGGCCCGATAATAAAGTTGCGGTTGAGAGGGCTGCAACAGCGGTCCGTTGAACGAAGAGTCACTCGGCCGCATTTTTCTTGCGCACCTGCTTTACCTCGACGACGCCGGTTCTGTCCCCAACGCAAACGAAGGCTATTACGTGCTAGGTGGGGTCTCTGTGTATGAAGCTCAGGCTGACTGGTTTTCACGCCAGCTTGACGATTTGGCGCAGACCATAAACCCCGCAGATCCGGCGAGCGTGGAGTTCCACGCTTCGGAGATCTTCTCACGCCGTACTATCCCGTGGAAAGGAATGACCCGCGACGACGCCCGGGGCGTGATCATGGCTGTGTTAAAGATCATCGCCGACAGTTACGCGTCAGCACGAGTGTTCGCTTGCGCGGTGGAGAAAGCTTCGGTTTCGACCGGTACCGATGTGGTCGAGCTTGCATTCGAAGATCTTTGCAGCCGGTTCAGTCTTTATCTCGACCGGTTGCGGGCTCAGGGGGACAGGCAGCGGGGCTTAGTGATCCTGGACAGGACCACCCGTGAGACTTCTCTTCAGCGCTTGGCCCGAGAGTTCCGCTCGTTGGGCACGCGGTGGGGCAATACTCTCCGCAACCTCGCGGACATACCGTTCTTCGTTGATTCCCGTGCTTCCCGGTTGATTCAGTTCGCCGACCATGTCGCCTATGCGGTTTTCCGGCGCTACAATGCTGGAGACACCCAATACTTCGACATCATCGCTCCGCGGTTCGACGCGGCCGATGGCAGGATCCACGGTCTCTCCCACAAGCTCGCTCAAGGAGTTCCTTGCCTTTGCCCCGCGTGCCTGAGCAGGCAGATCAGCGGCCCACTTTCTGATTGATTGCCAGCCTCCTACGCCGGCGTTATACCAGAGCAGCAGCATGGGACACGCCTGCGGGCCCGGAGCAGGGATTCGCGTTCGTGATGTGACTCCGGATGGCTGCGATAGATTGAGCGCGGGTAATAAGATGGAGTCCCGGCTGGAGGCGACTCCCGTCAATCGAGTCCACGATGGGTTAGCTCGGCGTGAAGCCCCTCTCGGGCAGCGGCGACGGGAGTGGAGGGGCGTGGAAGAAAAGGAGGCAAACAATGATCCGGCTGACAATCGCATTCTTTGTAGGTCTGCTTACTGCTGTTTCCGCCGCGCCTCCCAATATCGTCTTCATCATGGCCGACGACATGGGGTGGGGCGACGCGGGGGTCTACGGCCAGAAGCGGATTCACACGCCCGAGATCGATCGCATGGCCCGCGAAGGGCTGCGCTTTATGCAGGTCTATTCCGGGCACCCGGTCTGCGCACCGTCACGGAATGTGCTCATGACGGGGCAGCACACGGGTCACACGACCATTCGAGGCAACTTCGGCGTCACTGGCGGGGTGCGGGGCCTCGGCGGAGGCCGGAACAGGATCCCTCTGCGCGCCGAAGACGTGACCGTCGCCGAGGTGCTCGAGGGGGCCGGCTACGTCACCGGGATTACGGGAAAATGGGGCCTTGGTGAGCCGGGTACGCCCGGGACGCCAAACAAGCAGGGCTTCGATGAGTGGTTCGGCTACCTCAACCAGCGCCGCGCCCACACCTATTACCCCACGTTTCTGTGGTTCAACGAAGCGAAGTTCGATCTCACCGGCAACGCCCGCGGTGAAATGAGCCAGTATACGCACGACCTGTTTACCGGCTTCGCCCTGAATTTCATCCGGCGGCACGCCGGGGAGCGATTCTTCCTGTACGTCGCCTACACGATTCCGCACCGGGCGTTCCGGGTCCCTCAGCTGGGCGAATATGCAGACAAGCCGTGGGAGCCGGAACAGAAGGCGTACGCGGCGATGATCACGCGGATGGATGCCGACATCGGACGGATCCTGGAGTTGCTCGACGAGCTGGGCTTGAGCGAGAGGACGATTGTCTTTTTCACGTCGGACAACGGGGCCGCCGATCGCTACGACGGGCTCTTCGACAGCGCCGGCCCGTTCCGCGAGGAGAAGGGCTCGGTTTACGAAGGTGGGATCCGGGTGCCGATGATCGTGCGGTGGCCGGGCCATGTGCCCCAAGGCGAGACGGACGGCGAGACCGTCTGGTATTTCGCGGACTTTCTCCCGACGGCCGCCGAGCTGGCCGGCATCGAGGCGCCCGGAAACATCGACGGAGTCAGCGTCGTGCGGGCGTTGCTGGGCGAGCCCCTGGAGATGGAGGGCCGGTATCTGTATTGGGAGTCGCATTCGCGCGGGTTCCACCAGGCCGCACGGCGGGGCCGATGGAAGGCGGTGCGCCACGGGCTGAATGCGCCGATCGAGCTGTACGACCTGAGCAGGGATCCCGGCGAAAAGCACGACGTTGCGGCGCAGCATACCGAGATCGTTGCCGGGTTCGCTGAGTACTTCCGGAGCTGCCGGACCGACTCGGAGTACTTCCCTGTTCGGCGGTGAGGGCTTCGTGCTTTAATTGTTCCTATGAAGAGGATTGCAGGGATGCTGAACCGGCGTGATTTTTTGAAGCGTTCCACGATCGCGGGGCTGGCGGCGCAGGTCGTATCCGAGACCAGTTTCGGCGAATCCGGGTTGCCCACGCGGGTGCTCGGCCGCACGGGAGAACGGGTGTCGATCCTGTGTCTCGGCGGCTGGCATATCGGAACGATCGAAGACGAGAACGAGGCCATTCGGCTCGTGCACACCGCGGTCAATGAGGGGCTGACCTTCTTCGACAACGCCTGGGAATACCATAACGGGCGGGCCGAGGAAGTGATGGGGCGGGCGCTGGCGCAGGACGGCTATCGCAAGAAAGTCTTCTTGATGACGAAGTGCTGCGGCCGTGACTACAAGTCGGCCGTTTCCAATCTCGAAGACAGTTTGCGCCGGCTGCGCACCGACGTGATCGACCTGTGGCAGTTTCATGAAATCATCTATGACAACGATCCGGATTGGATCTTTGAGCGAGGCGCTCTGAGGGCGGCGATCGAGGCGCGCAAGCAAGGCAAAGTGCGCTTCATCGGCTTCACCGGCCACAAGGATCCACATATCCACCTGAAGATGTTGTCGAAGCCTTTCGATTGGGACACGGCCCAGATGCCCATCAACGTGCTGGACGCTTACTACCGGAGCTTCCAGAAGAGAGTTGTGCCCGTGTGCCTGGAGAAGAGAGTGGGTGTGCTGGGCATGAAGGGTTTGGGCGGTGGTTATCCGCAAGGGCGTCTCGTCAGCGCGGTGGGCCTCAAGCCGGAGGAGTGTTACCGGTACTGCCTCAGCTTGCCGGTGACCTCCCAGGTAGTCGGCATCGCGAATACGGAACAGCTTCGGGCGTGCCTGGCCGTCGGCCGCGGATTCAAGCCGATGACGGAAGAGGAGAAGACGAAGCTGCTGGCGCGGGTAAAAGACGTTGCCGGCGACGGCCGCGACGAGTTGTTCAAATCAACTCAGGCGTTCGACAGCCTGCTTCACCGCGGGCAGCACGGGTTCGCCACCGGCTAGAGGGGCTCGCGCCGGATCCGGCCAGCGAACAGCGCCACCGTTGGCCCCCTGACGCGGGATCCATTCCGGTCATGGACAAGACAACGAAGCGACGTGACTTTCTGGCCGGAGTAGGGAGCCTGTGCCTGGGGACCGCACTGTCTGCCGGAGACGTCCAGGCGGCGCCGCCGGCCGAATGGCGGAACCGGCAGCCGGGCATGGCCTACCGGCGTCTCGGGCGGACGGGGTACATGGTCTCGGCGATCGTCATGGGCGGTAACGAGATCCGTCCGGACAACTACGAGCACGTCGTTGCCGCCATAGACTTAGGCCTCAACTACCTGGATACGGCGCCGGCGTACGGCCGGGGTCTGAGCGAGAAGGGCTTCGCCAGGGTGATCCGGGCCCGGGGCCGCGACAAGGTCTTCCTGAATACCAAAGTGAGCCTTTGGGACACCAACCGCCGGGCGGTGTTCCGCAAGATCTTCGACTCGCTGCCCGTTGCGGAACAGAAGAAGTGGCAGGTTCGGGTCGAAGAGGAGCTCGAGCGCAAGGGCATACTCGAATACGACTACATCGGCATGTACAACCCATCGCAGCCGGACGAGGCGCGTGCGGCGGTGCTGGCGGACCTTCTCGAGCAGAGATACGGCCGCCAAGTGGACCGGCGGAAGAACTTCTACCAGCTCATCGTCGATTCGGTCGAGGCGAGCCTCTCGCGGCTGGAGACCGACTGTCTCGACGTGATCACCTGCCCGCACGGGGCGAGCAGCCCGGTGGAGGTGGCCGGCTATCCGGAGATCTTCGAGGCGTTCGAGAAACTCAAGAAGGAGGGCAAGGTGCGGCATCTGAGCGTCTCGGCGCATGACGATCCCGCCGGAGTGCTGGGAGCGGCCATGGAAACCGGCGTCTACTCGATGGCGATGATCGCCTACAACATCGTCAATCACCGCTGGATCGACAAAGTCTTGGCGAAGGCCAAGAAACGGGACTTCGGCGTCATCGCCATGAAGGTTGCGCGCCCGGTGCACGACAACCGGCCGGGCCGGAGCGTGGATCCCGAGCGGGTGAAGAAAATCCACGCGGCCGTCCCCGGGGCTCTCGACACTCCGCGAAAGGCCTACCGGTGGGCTTTAGGGAATCCACATCTCAGCGCGGTGATCTCGAACATGCAGAATCTGGAGCAGGTGAAGGCGAACCTGGCGCTGGTGCGAGCGAAGCCATGAAGGAGCGAAGCCGGGCTCTCGAGGCCCGGCCCCGGTCCGAACCCGGCAGCGTTCCTCACAACCCGGGGATGGTGACGCCCATCGAGTTGGCGAAGATGCGGATCAACTGATCGAGCTGTTCCGTTTTCTCGAGGACGGACTGAATCGCTTGCGCATTCGCGTCCACCTTCGCGCTCACTTCCCCGATGCTGCCGGCCAGGGTGTCCACCGGCATCAACTGGCCGCGAAAATGGCCCGGCGGGTGCGCAGAGGAATGGACATTGAGGTAATAGCCGGCCGGATCGTCCAGGATCGCCATGGCCGCCTCGATACTCATCGGATCGTTGAGCACGGCGGTCCGAAAGAACGAGCCGTTCCCCGCCGGCAGATCGATCGGCGGTCCGAAATCGCTACCCACGACGATCGGGCCATTCATTCCCGCCATCCCCTGATGAATGTGCATAGCGCGTAGCGTCTGTGGGCTGCCGAGCGCATAGTTGACACGGAAATCGACGATCACCATGTCCACCATGCCGTCTTCGGCGCGATGGACGTTGAACTCTACCCAGGCGTCGCCCATGTCCTGAGCGTCAGTGATCGGCGGCGCCTCCTTGGTCGGGCTCAGCAGAACCTTGAAGATCGTGCTTTGCATCCCCGGCTGGCCGTCGGCGGCCCCAAGTACAGGCGCCAAGGCGAGTGCCACAACCGGAATTGCGGAAAGTAGTCTCATTTTGGTGTCCCTCCTGAAGAATCGAGATGAGCTTCGTCCCTTCCGGCTGGTTCGAAGTCCCAGGAGCCGAACGGGACAAGCTGTCGTTCCAACGATGGTTGTGAACACCATTATAGAGTCGCCGGTGGAGGGGAAGATTCATTTTCTTCGCGGTTGAACGGCAAAAGGCGGTCCCGCGCCGCGAACGCCACTTTTTGGATCGGGATTCGGATGTTTCAATCAACGCCCCGAAGTCCTTCAGCCCACCGCTTGCGCCGGCGTCTGGAAGAAAAGCTCCAGGTCTTCAGAGCGGGTGTGGATGTGGGCAGAGATCCGGAGCGAATTCCTCTCCGTGGTCCAGATGCGCCGTTGCCGGCGTAGCTCCCACAGACGTTCGCAGTCTTCCTCCTGCAGCCGGAACCTGACCATGGCGCCGAGGAGACGGTCGTCTACACGCGCACTTCGGGGGCGCCACCGGATGCCTCTGCCAGGCGGAACGCCTGCCCGCCGCCGGCCCGGCCAGGGCTCCGAGCGGGGTTCAGAAGAACCGGAGCCGGTAGGTGAAGCGCACGCCACGGCCGATCTCAGGCGCCAGGTGCTTGATGAACGACGAGTGGTTCCGGTAGAGCTGGTCCGTCAGGTTGAAGCTGTTGACGGCGAACTGATGAACCAGCCGGCCGCGAGAAATCGTGTAAGAGGCTTTGATGTCAAGGACGGCATAGCCGGCGGTGGGCGTCTCTCCGGTGAAGGTCCGGTCCTGCCGGTCGGCTAGCACCAGTTCTGGACGAATCCTGAATCCGCCTCTGGAGAACTCGACGCCGGCGCGGCCCCGCAGGGGCGGGATCCGCGGCAGGGGAATTCCCGTCTGCGTTTCCTCAGCGTTGACATAGTCGGCGCCCACGTGGACCCAGAGGTCGCGGCGCAAGCCGAGCGCCAGGTTGGCTTCACTTCCCCAGTAACGGCTGTCGGCATGAGTGTAGGCGATCACCTGGAGCCCGTCGCGGATCTCTCCGGCGGCGTAAGGGAAGATGAAGTTGCTGAAACCGTAGTAAAAAAAGTTCCACTCGCCGCGCAGTCGCGCCTGCTGATGCCGGAGTGATAGGTCGATGCCATTGCCCGTCTCGGCGTTCAAGCGGGGGTTGCCGACCTCCCAGGCGAGGTTGCCCACGTGAGGTCCGTGGTTGTAGAGTTCCTCGAGCGCCGGGGGGCGGTAGGATCGCGAGTAGTTGACTACAAACGCACCGCCGCTCCAAAGCCCGACGTGCACGCCGGCGGCGGCGGAGACCCCGGTGAAGGAGCGTTCGAGCGGCTCGATCTCCGGCATTTGCGCGCCCGTGGCCGGCGCCGGCTCGTAACCGTTGTGTTCGATGCGTACGCCGAACTGCAACTTGTACCGTTCGAAGTCCAGCTCCTCCAAGGCAAAGCCGGCCACGGCTTGCTGGTCGACCGGAGGGGAGAGTGCTTCTTCGCCGGCGACGTTATAATCTCTGACCAACCCCCAAAAGCCGAATCTGCCCGTCAACGGGCCCCACTTCCGCTGCTCGAAGACGCCCCGGTAGATGAACTGTTTGTTGTCGAAGGACGTCCCGACCCGGCGCAGGGCGCCCGGCAACACCTCCACCTCGTCGTGGCGCCAACGCGTATAGTTCAGGCGCAAGACGAAATTTTCAAAGCTGCGGGCGGGATTCTTCACCCCCCAGTTGAACTGGTAAGCCCGGCGCTGAGCCTCGAGCTGCACGCGTTCCGCATCGCGTTTCTCGAGGACATCGCCGCCTGGGTTTCCGGCGGTTCCGGCCTCGAGCTGAGCGGCGAACGGCACCCCGTAGACGCCGGTCCCGTAGGTTACGCCGGTGCTGAAGAACATTCTTGTCCCGTAGTGTCCGAACCCGCCATAGCCGGAACGGAGCCGGGTATCCGAATCCGGCACTTTGCCAACCGGTGTCGAGTACTCGCCGCTGTCCTGACCCCCGCCGCCAGCCCAAAGCAGCCACTTTCCTTGTCCGTATTCGACCCCGGCCGAGCCCGAAGCAAAGCTGTTTGCCGAGCCGGCCGAGCCCCCGATGTGGCCGCGGAGCCCTTGGTGCGGATGCTCGTGGACGGCGTGGTGGCGGCTGATCATGTTGACGACCCCGCCGACGGCGCTGCCGCCATACAGCAGCGTCGCCGGTCCCTTGACAATCTCGACCTCGTCCAGATTGCCGATGTCCACCAGTTCGCCGTGATCTCCCGACTGGGAAGACAGCGTGCCCGTGCGGATGCCGTCCTGCATCATCAGCACGCGGTCGCCATCGAAGCCGCGGATGATCGGGCGCTCGGAACCGGGGCCGAAGCTGCGCTTGGCTACGCCATTGCCGGGACTGGCGGCCAGTGTTTCGCCGATCGACGGCGCGATGTCTTCGGCCAGGTCGAAAGAGTTCTTGGTTTCTACGGACTGAAACGCGTCGAAGGCCGACTGTGGACGGCCGCTCGCCGTCACCGTCACCTGCTGGCGTACAACCGCCAACCCGAGAGAAAAGTTGCAAACCGCAGTCCGGCCCTCTCGTACCTCGACTTCCCGCAGGGCCTCTTCGAGTGTCGCACTGACATGGGCCCTCACATGATAAGAGCCTGCCGGCACTCGCTCGAAACGGTAGCGGCCTTGCTGATCGGTTTGGGTGGTTCGATCCAGTTCCACCAAATGGACCGTAGCCCCCGGTAACGCCTCGCCCGACTGGGCCAGCACGACTTTCCCTTCCAGGGTTCCGGTGGCGACGGCCCCGAAGCCGGTCGTGGGCCGGAAGGGTAACGCCACCAACAACAACCAGAAGACTCGTTTCATGGCCTGATCCTCCTTTCCGCTCTTGCTACCCGTTGTTCGGCGCAGAGCCCGGCGGCGACGGGGAGCCGTCAGGCTGCACCACTCGAATTGACCGAGCCGAATTGGGATCAAGCGGCGGGAGGAGCCCGGGGGGCGTGCAGGGGAACAGGGGCTTCCTGGCGCAAGTGGGGAGGGGGCTCCGGCCGAAGCCGGTGCACTACGCTCGGGGCCCAGAAGGTTATCGCCGGCGCTGAGTGAAGACCGGCGAGGCTGCTGAACTGGCAGAGCTGGCAAGTATGGCCGGCTTTGCCGCTGTGTAGCGCGTGGACCGCCAGCGCAGCCGAGGAACCGCAGATTAAGAGGACGGCCAGCGATACCGCCAGGATCCGTAGCTGCTTTCCAGTCACAGCTTGTTCCTCTGACCAGCAGGATAGCAAAGATGGCGCCCCGGGGGTCCGGCCGCCACGCCGGCTCGAACCTGTCCCGGGGCGCCAGCCGGCCGGACTCACGCTCGGGTGGTGCGTGCGTGGTACACTTCCGGAGCCCGACGGGAAGCGGCGCGGCAGCCGAATCTACACGTACAAGTCCTGAATGATCAGGTACTTAAATTTTTCCGATATTCGGGCTTGATTTTCCTCAGAGACCGTGTTACAGTACAGACAAGCGAATAAGTCGTCATTGACTTAAAGCATCCCCGGCGGCGAGGCCCAGCTCGTCGCCAGCCCCTCTGAGTGAAGCCCGGTGGCCCAGCACCGGGCTTCTTAAAAGATAGTCTCCTCCTGAGCAACACCGGCGGCGCTAAGCCGCCGGTTTCTTATTCCTGTTGTCCGGAAGAAGGATGGAAAGAGGGGAGAGCGTCCCTGGGCGCCCTCCCGGCGAGGATCGTTCAGGCAGCCTCAGAACCGGCCTGCCGATCCATGCCCGAGGCCGGTGAACCCCAAGCCGCGGCGACCCCGTTTGCCCCACCGCAGGATGCCAGGGCCGCCTTCGTCCCCTCCGCGGCCGACCGGGCCCAGCAGGCCCAGGGCTCTGGCTTGACCGATGGCCGGAATCAGCCTGGCCGCATCTTCCAGCGCCTCCAGTTCTTTGGCCCGGTTCAGGGTGTTCCGGACATAGTTACGGACCGCTTCATGGTACGCATCCATGGCGGCCTTCACCGTGTTCCGGAGATCCCGGCCCTCGAGGATCAGCCTGCCGACCTCGGCAGGATCGGGATTCTCGCTTTCCAGTAGTTGGCGAAGAGCGTCGCGATTGGCCCGCATCTTCTCGCGGATACCTTCCGCCTTCAATTTCTCGCCCCTCGCTCGGCGCTGCTCGCGCACGAACTGGACCAGATCCCGCATCTGCTCCGGGCTGATGTCCAACGCCGATTGCAGCGCCTGAAAATGCGGCCGCCGCGGGGCGTCCATGCCAGGCCCGGGTCCCGGAGCCGCTCCCGGTCCGCCTGGAGGAGGACCGCCTTGGGCCAGCAGCATCGTCGCCAATGCCGTCAACAGCACCAACGCTCGTTTCATATGTTCCACTCCTTTCGCCCTGTCAGGCTCTCTGGTGTCTGGCCACCCTTTCGGGCAGCCTCCGGCGGCTGACTTGCGCCGGCATTCACCAGGGAAGACGTGGGTGTAGGAGCAGGGGATTACAAGCCGGCAGCGGCTTCTTCCGTCGCGCCCGATCAGGCAGCGCCAAACCCTGAGCCGAAGCGCCGATACGGCCGGCGCAACAGCCGGCTCATTCGACGACGACTGCTGTCCGGAAGATTCCCGGGCCCGCCCCGGCATCTTCCCCCGACAGGGTGACGAGGTATGTTCCGGGACGCTGGTAGCGATGCGTGAGCCGATCCTTCCACGGGACGGCCGTTCCGTCGCCGAAGTCCACCTGCACGTCCTTCATGCCGCGGACGGCCGATTCCACCCGGACCGGAGTTCCCGGCCGGATGCCCCGAACCGGGTAATAGTTGATGAGGGCGTACGGAGGCTGATGTTGCGGCCGGCGAGGCAGGACGTTCACTTGAAGGAAGCCCCAGGCCTCGGCCCCCTTGTCGTCGATGACGTGCAAAGCTTCCGAGTAGACCCCCGGCCGGCTGTAGCGGCGGCGGACGTGCGCGCCCGAAGCCCTGGCGCCGTCAGTGAACAACCACTCCCAGGTCACGATTTTCCGGCCTCTCGGCGGCAGTGTCCGGGAGCCGTCCAGTTCGATTTCTTCGCCGGCGTAAAGGTATCGCACGCCGCCGGCGACGGCCAGAATCTCGTCCGGATGGACCCTCCGGTATGCCTCGACAACCAAAGGGAAGGAGTTGAGGAAGGTTCCGTGAAGCTTCGCCTCGATGTGCAAATGGGGATCTTCGGAGGGCAGGCCCTGCCAGGTGTTGCCGGTTTTGCCGAGACGCTCTCCACAGCGCACCTCGTCTCCCGGCTGAAGGCCCCGGCGCAAATGCAGGGCATTCATATGGGCGTAGCGGATCGCCACCCCTTTCAGGTCACGGATCACGACGCTGTTGGAAGCCCCGTCGCCGTGGGGTCCAGGAATCGTTGCCACCGAGCCGTCGGTCATCGTGACGACGTCGTCGCGATCCGGGACATGGCCGAAGTCCTCGCCGCGGTGATAATAGATCCGGGGCTGGCCCGGCGCCAGCCCGAGGAACGTATTGCGGTAGCTGCTGGCCGCCCATCTCTCGTCGGCGACCGGGAAGACGAGCCGTTTCCTGGCATAGAAGGGCAGGGAAGCATCCTGGATTTCCAACCGAACGTCCTTTTCGAGCGGATCCGGGACGATGCCCCCGGCAGCCCCCCGAAGTCCGGAGACGAGGATCCGGAGTCCGCCCAGCTCCTGGGGCATCGTATATGGCCCGGCTTCGAGCGCAAACGGCCGCCCGTCGATTTCGATCTCCAGCGCCGCCCCCGCCACCGCATCGACGACCCTGGACCCGGCGGCCTCGAAATACGGCTCCGTTCGCTCCTTGACGCTCAAGAGCTTGATCTTTCGGGGGAGCGCCGCCGCGTCCCAGACCTGGCAGGTCTCACCTTGATTGAGCTCGCAGACCTGCGGATTGGCCGGGTCGGGAAGCTCTTTGATGCGGATATTGCGGAACTCGACCAGGGAGCCGTGCCCCAGGAAGCCTATGCGCCCCTTGGTGCGCCGCATACCCGGATGTTTGGCGATGATTTTCGGATCCGTGACCTGAGACAGATCCGCGTCGTTGATCACTACCCCGTTCAAAGTGACGCGGATGTGCGGCCCGAGCACAAGGATTTCTTCCTCGTTCCATTCCCCGGCGGGCTTGAGTGCGTCCCGTTGCGGCGGAACGATGTTGTAGACGGCGCCGTGACGCTGCCAGGGCTTGAGCCAGCCCCGGTACTTCGGATGGTTGTGATCGAGGATCTGAATCTCCATACCCGAGTAGGCGATGTCGCCGGCAATGGGGGCCCGGATCGCCACGCCGTTGTTGCCGCCCGGCTCCAGCCGGAATTCAAAGCGGAAGATGAAATTGCTGAACTCCCGCACCGTCAGCAGGTTGCCGCCTCCGTCTCGGGGACAGACGATCATCCCGTCACGGACGATGTATCCCTTGCCGGTCTTGGTCTTGTGCACCAGCACCCAGCCCCGCAGGTCGGTGCCGTTGAACAAGGAGGTAAAGCCGTTCTCGGCGGCAAAGACCGCCGGCGCGATGATGAGTAAGAGCGCCGTTAGTATTCTGCCCACGTTGGAAATGATACTCCACGGACGGACACCCACGCGAAGTCCGGGGGAACCCGGGGTGTTCCCGTGCCGGGGCTGTCGACAGTTTATAGGTACCCGGCGCCCGCCGGGCGATGCGCCCGCTGGAGTGAGATAGAATAAAATCAAAGTGATTGGGAGGTGAGCCTTCTCCAGTAGTCGACCCGGTCAAGCAAGGTGGACTTCCAAGCCGGGACTCCTGGCGGCGATCCCGGACGCGTTATTTGCGTTTGTCTTTCCTGACGAGTGTCGTATTTGCGGCGCCCGGCTTCTCGAAGCGTCCCGTGTTCCGGTGTGCCGGGAGTGCCTTGCTCCTCCCGCTCCGCTGACGGCCGAATATCAGTGCGCCGCTTGCGGCATGCCTTTCCTGACGGGGCATCCGCTCGACGGGGAGGGGCGATGCCGCTTGTGCCGGGCGGGCCGGTTCGGCTTCGACGCCGCCTTCGCCTACGCCTCCTACGAGGGGCGGCTGCGGGATCTGATCCACTTGTTCAAGTACGGTGGTGTGGAGACTTTGGCGGGTCCGCTGGGGCGGATGCTGATGCTCGCCTATCCGCGCCGGCAGAGCTTTGACCTCGTCGTCCCCATGCCCATGCACTGGTGGAGGCGCTGGCGCCGCGGTTTCAATCAAGCCCAGTTGTTGGGGGCCGAGGTGGGCAGGCGGGCCGGAGTTCCCGTAGAGAAGGTGGTGCGCCGCTGCCGGCGCACATCGTCGCAAGCGGGCTTGTCCCGAAAGCAGCGGCGGAGAAACGTGGAAGGTGCGTTCGCCGTCCAACGGCCGGAGCGCGTGCGGGGCAAAAGGGTGCTGTTGGTGGACGATGTGCTGACCACCGGCTCCACCGCCGGGGCCTGCGCCAGGGCGCTGAAGGAGGCGGGCGCCGCTTACGTGGCCGTGCTCGCGCTCGCCCGGGCGGACCGGCGGCCCTTAGCCGAGCCGGACCCGTTGTGGAGCCGAAAGCTTGCGGCGTCCCAGTCAGGAGCGGCGGCATGCGCGTGAATGGACATGGTTTGCAGAAACCGGTGCTCGTGCTGAACGCGAGTTACGAGCCGATCAACGTCTGCGCCGCCCGCCGCGCCATCGTCCTCGTGCTGAAAGGCATCGCAGCGGCCGAGGAGAAGTCCGCCGAGACCGTCTCCGCCGTCAGCATGTCGATGCCTCTGCCGAGCGTCATCCGGCTGCTGGAATACCGCCGGATCCCGCGGCAGACCCGGGCGCTGTCGCGCAAGAACATCCTGCTGCGCGACCGCTACACCTGCCAGTACTGCGGCCGCACGGCCCCGGCCGCCGAGCTCACCATGGACCACGTGATCCCCCGCTCGCGCGGCGGAGAGTCCACCTGGGAAAACCTGGTGGCCTGCTGCATCGAGTGCAACAACAAGAAGGGCAACCGCACTCCCGAAGAGGCCGGCATGAAGCTCGCGCGCCCGCCGCGGCCGTTCACACTGCACACGAGCCGGCACATCATGCGGCTGCTGGGCCGGGCCGACGACCGCTGGCGCAAGTATCTGTTCTACTGAGTCAGCCCGCGGTGGGGACGCGTTCGACTCGTTGTCGCGGCCGCCAAGAGTTCAGTGTCTCTTAGCCGGCCGGCGGCGGTAAGCCCAAAGGAGCGCCAAGCCGCCCATCACCAGCAGCGCCGCGGAGGGTTCCGGAACCGGAGTGCCGACGGCCCGCGCCATCCACACGCCGCCTGCCACGTCGGAAAGTCTGACGAGCAAATGCTCCGCCCCGCCGAGGTTGTCCGGGTCGTTGGTGGACCGCAGTGCAACCCAACTGTTGTTGCCGCTGCCCGCGAAATCCGTGCTGGGCCCGGGGGCGTACGCCTCCAGCCACATGCCCCCGCCCACGAAGAACCACTCACCGGGCGAAAAGGTGTAGGGCGTGACGGAGAAGTCGAAGAAAACGTCGCCGGTTCCGGCGACCGTTCCGGCGAGGGACGCCACCACGGCGGCATCGGAAGGATTGCCATCGTTGTTCGGATCTCGCCAGACGTAGGCGGTGACGTCGGCTCCGAGCGGAGCGGCAGGGTGGAAAGCGAGTTGAACCGTGGTGATCGTCTCGCCGCCGGGCACTACCTGGAAGGCATTGAGCCAGAACCAGTAAGCAGAGACGGTACCGAGGTAGCCGCCGCCACCGGTACCGTCATCGTAGCTGTAGATCGTGCTGGACCAGCAAGGAATGGCAGGAATCAGGACAGAAAGAATGAGCAGCCTGATTGACAAACTAGTTTCTCCTCCGACCCTCTGCGTATTACAACGGTTGACAGTGTACCACAGGATGTCAACCAGAGAAAAGTGAAATCTGCTCCCGAGCAACCGGGCGCGCTCCACTGGCCCCGGCGCGCCTGCGGCCGAGTTCCGCGGGCGCTCGGGGCAGTGGTAAGGGCTCTGCTGGCGGCGCCGCTAGGGGCCCGCGGTAACGTCCGCCTCCGGCTCCGGTACTTCGCCGTTGTGCTTGAGCCACCGGTCGAGCCAACCGAGAAACGTCTGGTACCACAGCACTGAGTTCTGCGGTTTCAAGATCCAGTGGCCTTCGTCGGGGAAAATCAGCAGCTTGGCTGGTACGTCCTGCATGCGGAGAGCGGTGAAAAGCTGGAGCCCCTGGCCGTAGGGCACACGGAAGTCCTGCTCACCGTGGATCACCAGCGTAGGGGTGAAGAAATCGGAGATGAAACGGCTGGGCGACCAGCGCTCGTAAAGCTTCGGATTTTCCCACGGCATGCCCTGAAAGTCCCAGATCGGGAACCACAGCTCTTCGGTCTCCATGGCCCAGCTCCGGAGATCGAAGACGCCCGCATGGGAGACGAAGGCCTGGAAACGCTGGGTGTGCCCGAGCATCCAGTTGATCATGTATCCGCCGTAGGAGCCCCCGGCGGCGGCCATGCGGTCGGGGCGAACATAAGGCAATCCGGCCACGTGATCGACGACGGCCATGATGTCTTCGAAGACCTTGCCGCCCCAGTCGGCGTTGATCTCATCGGTGAATTTCTGCCCATATCCCGTTGATCCCCTGGGATTTGGCATGACGACTACGTAACCTGCCGCAGCGAAGACCTGGGCGTTCCAGCGGTAGCTCCATTGCTCGCCCCAAGCGCTCTGAGGGCCGCCGTGGATGAGGAACAGGACCGGGTAGCGCTGCTTGGAATCGAATCCCGGAGGCTTCAGCAGAAAGCTGTGCACAGGCGTCTGCCCGGCCCCTTCGACGCGGAACTCCTCGTAGGCGGGCAGATCGTACTTCTCGAGCAGTGAGAAGTTCAGGTTTGTCAAAGGCCGCGGCGGCCCGCCGGCGGCCGAGGCGGCGTAGATCTCCACCGGTTTGGATCCGCTCTGCTGGGTGAAGATCATGGTTCGGCCGTCGGGCGTGAACTGCATGTCGCCGGAAGTGGCCGAGCCGGGCACGACCACCCGAACGGCGCCCCCGGTGACGGCCATCATTTGAATGCCTTGGCGGCCGCGGTCTTCCGTAGTGAAGAAGATGCGGTGGGAATCCGGGAACCAGGTGAAGCCGGTGACGGGCCGGTCGAGGCCGTCGGTGAGAAAGGCGATCGTGTCCGGGTCCCAGCGCCACTGCGGCTTCTCTTCCTCGCCTTCCTCTTGCCGTGCAGCGGCTCCGGGCGGCGCCGCGGGCTCCGGCTGAGCCTCACTTCCTTCTTCGAGCGGCACGCGGCGGATCACGCTCAGGCGCCACTTGTCGCTCTCATAGCCGCCGCGCATCTGGGAGAGGAAGGCGATGTAGCTGCCATCCGGCGAGTACTGGGGAGAGGTATCCGCCCCGGGCATCTGGGTGAGCCGCACCGGTTCGCCGCCCTCGATGGGCACGACGAAGAGCTCGGTGTTGGTATTGGCGGCGGGATTCGGGTCGGGCTTCTGGACGTAGCAGAGTTCTTTGCCGTCGGGCGAAACGGCATAGCCGTCGGCGCCGCCCAGGGAGAAGGGCGGAGCGTCACGCGGCCCGGGGGTCAGGTCGCGCACCTCGCCGCCTTCCACCGGTAGGGCGAAGATATGAGTCACCCGGCCGTCCCTCCAGTGGTCCCAGTGGCGGTAGAGGAGATCCTCGTAGATCCGGGCCTTCACTTTGCTCTTTTTGCGGCGCTCCAGGCGCGCGGCGTTGCAGGCCATGTCGGGGCAATCAGGGAAGACATCGCTGGTGAAGATCAGATTCGCGCCGTCGGGCGACCAGAGAACCCCACCGGCTTCGGTGGCCAGGTCGGTCACCTGTTTGGGGTCGGAACCGTCGGCTTCCATGATCCAGATCTGGTTCGAGCCGCTGCGGTTTGAGATGAAGGCGATTCGCTGCGAATCCGGCGACCAGCGGGGCCGGTAGTTCTTGGTTCCCGCCCAGGTGATCCGCCGGGGACTGCCGCCTTCCACGGGGACGGTATAGATCTGCTTCGGCATCGTGTTCTGGTCCAGATCCGCCGTTTGGACCACGAACGCGACGGTCGAACCGTCAGGCGAGAGCTGGGGGTCGCTGATCCGCTGGAATTCCAGCAGCCCGTGCACCGTCAGCGGCTGCTTCTGAGCCGGGAGAGGAGCAAACAAGAGAATCGAGAGCAGGAAGCATCGACGCAGCGGGAGCATCAACTCGATTGTAGCGCGCGCTCCCGGCCGGGCTTAGCGGCACGCGGCGGCGAAGATGGTTTGCGCCGCCGGGACCACCACAATGCCGCTTTGCGTCACGGTGTATCCCTTTTGGCGGTCGGCCTCGGTATCGAAGCCGATGACGCTGCCCTCGGGGATGATGGAGTTGGCGTCGATGATGGCCCGGCGGATGCGGCTGTAGCGGCCGATGTTGGCGTTCTGCATGATGATGGAATCTTCGATGACGCAGTAGCTGTTCACCCGGACGCCGGGAGAGAGAACCGAACGATTCACCCGGCCGCCGGAAATGATGCACCCTGACGAGACGATGGAGTCGATTGCCACGCCCATGCGCCGCCCTTCCTGGGCGAAGACGAACTTGGCCGGCGGGGCTTGCTGCGGCCGGGAGCGCAGCGGCCAGCGGCGGTCGTAGAGGTTGAACTCCGGCGTCACGCGGACCAGGTCCATGTTCGCTTCGTAATAGGCGTCAATGGTGCCCACGTCACGCCAGTACTTCGCCGTCTTCTCGTTCAGGTCGTGGAAGTCATAGGCGCAGACGCGGACGGAAGTCACGAGTCTCGGCAGGACGTCACGCCCGAAGTCGTGTGAAGATCCCGCGTCTTCAGCGTCCTCCATCAGCGCCTTGAGCAGCACCGGCGTGTTGAACATGTAGATCCCCATCGAGGCGCTGACCATCTCCGGATTGAAGGGCGAGGGCGACGGGGCGCCGTGCTCCGGCTTTTCGATGAACCCGGTAATCTGGCCGCCGGGGTTGATCTCCACGATGCCGAAGCGCCGGGCATCTTCCGGCCGGACCTGAATGGTGGCCAGGGTGACGTCGGCGCGATGGTCGAGATGGCATTCGAGCATCTCGCGGTAGTCCATCTTGTAGATGTGATCTCCGGAAAGCACCAGCACCCGGGCCGGATGCTCGGCGATGATGCTCTCGATGTTCTGGTAGACCGCGTCGGCCGTGCCGCGGTACCAGTCTTCATGGACGCGCTTCATCGGAGGGATCACCTCGATGAATTCGCCCAGTTCCGAGGAAAAGATGTTCCAGCCGTCGCGGATGTGCCGCGAAAGCTCGAGCGCCTTGTACTGCGTCAGGACGAAGATGCGCCGGATGCCGGAGTTGACGCAGTTGGAAAGAGTAAAGTCGATGATCCGGTAGGAGCCGCCGAACGGGACTGCTGGTTTGGCGACGTGCCGGGTCAGCGGGTAGAGACGCTCTCCAGCGCCGCCCGCCAGGAGGATTCCCAGCGTGTCCTGCATTCTCTACTCCGACTTATAGCAGATGCAGCAGGCCCGTGGCGCGGCGGCCCGCCGGCCGGTTCCGCCCCGCTCGTCCGGCGCCCCACTCCGGCGGCGGCCGGCCCCTGGACTGGAAGCTGTCTCGCCGCTCCCCGTCAAGTGAAAATGATCTGCGCCCCGGCGGACTTCTCGTAGAACTCGCCCACCGTGATGATGTCGTCCACCTCGGGGCAGAAGTCTTCTTTCTTCAGGTGAAACATGTCCACCGTGGCCTTGCACGCATAGATCTCGCAGCCGGAGTCGTGGATCAGGGTGATGAACTCCCGCACCGGCGGAATGTCGAGCTTCTCCATCTCCTTCTTCATCATCCGGGTGGCGAAAGCCGACATACCGGGCAGCATGCCGATGATGGTCGGCATGTGCATGGCCGGATTGCCCACCGTGGCCACCTTCAGGTGGTCCATCCGCTTGTCGATGATCGCCTCGAGGCCGAAGAAGGTGAAGAAGAGCTGGGCCTCGATGCCCTCCATCCGCGCCCCGTTGGCCATGATCAGCCCCGGGTAGACGCCCTCGAGAGAGCCGCGGCTCACGATGATCGAAACCTTCTCGATCGGCTTGTATTCGGTTTCGTTCGCCATGGGATCACCTCACGTCTAGATGCAGCCCTTCGGCTTCGGCAGTCCGGCGATCTTCGCCGCCTTCTTAGCCGGTCCCTTGGGGAAGAGCTTGTAGAGCGTCTTGGTGTCGACGCCGCTCTCCTTGGTGAGCCGGCGGATCGACGGCGCGTCGCCTTCTTCTTCGTAGACCCTCCGCATGAACCGGATCACTTTCCAGTGGTCTTCGGTCAGCTCCTCGATGCCGGCCTCCTTGGCCAGCTCTCGGGCGATCTCCTCGTTCCAGTCGGCCAGGTTGGCCAGATGGCCGTCGGCGTCCAATTCGATGGTCCGTCCTGCCAATGTCGTAGTCGGCATTCCCGTCTAGTCCTCCTTTTCTTGAGCCGTTCTTGAATCCTTGGACGGGCCGGGGGCTCCTTGGGCCGCCCCCAGCCCTTTGATGAACTCGAGCAGCGCCACCATGCCGCGCCGGGCCTCCGGGGTGTTCATCTCGCGGAACAACTGGAACAAGCTCATCTCCTGCCGCGGCGAGGCCTCCCCACGGGCGAGGGCCACGACCAGGGTCTCCAACGCCTGCAGCGTCCCGGGCTGCGTAACCGACTTGGCCCAGCGGATCAGGCGCGGCACGTTCTCGCGCAACTGTTCGAGGTCTTCTTCGATGAGCGTCGCTACGGCGTCGTCCGCCATCCCCTTGGCGTGGCGGGCAAGCTCGAAATAGCCCTGGCGATCCAGCTCGTCCAGCTTCACCAGCGCGGTGGCGTAGACGTCCTTGCCGATCGGTTTGAGATCTTCCATCAAATCGCGCAAGCTTTCGAGTTGGTCGAACAGGCGCGCCAGGTTGTTGGCGTTACGCAGCAGCTTCTTGAAGAGGTAGACGAGGTCCCCGGGTTTGACGTGCTCGGAGACCTCTTCGAGCTCCTCCACGGCGGTCCGGTAGAGATCCTTGCCCACCAGCGTGAGGTCCTCTTTGAGGTCCTCCATTTCCAGGCGGTGCCGTTTCTGATGGGCGAGCTCCTCGACGATGAAGTCGAGCTTTCTGTTCAGAGCGTCGATTTGTGCTTGCAGATCGGTGGTGGTCGTCGCCATGGCTTACGGCCTCTTTCCCGCCATTGACATCTGGGGCTCCAAAGGCAGCTCGGCGCCTTTGAGGAGCACGTGCCAGTACATCCACCGGAAGAGGATCTTCCCGTAATGGTTCATCTTCGTCTCTTCCAGCAGCGAGAACGGCCCCACGCCGGGGAAGGGGAACTTGCCCGGCAGGGGCTCGACGTCGTAGTTGAAGTCGATCAGCATGCCGCGGCCGAAGCCGGATTCGATGAAGCAGTTGGCGTGGCCGTCGAACTTCGCCCGCATCGGGCGGCCGTCGGTGTGGTCGAGGAAGTTCTCGAGCAGGATGTCGGACTGGAAGTGGGCCACGGAGCCGGCTTTGGAGCTCGGCAGGTTGGTCGCGTCGCCGATGACGAAGATGTTGTCGAAGTCCCGCGAGAGCAAGGTTTCCTTGTCGGTGGGCACGAAGTTCAGCTCATTGCCCATGCCGCTGCGCTTGATGCATTCGTCGCCCATGTTCGTGGGGATGGAGACGAGGACGTCGTAGGGGACTTCGTCTTCCTCCCACGAGACCAGCGCCTTTTTCTCGCTGTCCACGCGCTGGATGCCGAATTCGGTGGTGAGGTGGATGTTCTTCTTCTCCAGAAAGTCGCCCAGGATGGCGGCCGCCCGGGGGCGGGTGAAGGCGCCGGGGAGCGGCGTCACCAGGTGCAGGTCCACTTTGTCGCGGATCCCGATCTCGGTGAAATAGGAGTCGGCCAGGAACAGGAACTCCAGCGGCGCCACCGGGCACTTGATGGGCATCTCGGCGATGTGCAGCACCAGCCGCCCGCCTTCCCAGGATTTGAAGAACCGCCGCAGCGTCTCCGCCCCCTGAGGCGTATAGAACTCGAACTTGCTCTTGCCCCACTCCTCGTCCACCAGGCCTTCCACCTCGTCCGGGCGGATCTTGCAGCCGGTGGCGATGATCAAGTAGTCGTAGGGCAGCACCGCGTTGCCGGCCAGGATGACCCGGTTCTTGTCGGGCTCGATGTGGTCGATCTGAGAGGAGACCACTTCGACTCCCGGCGGGAAGAAATCGCGCCGGGGCTTCCGCACATCCCGCAACGTATAGATTCCAAAGGGGATGAACAGGAACCCCGGCTGGTAGTAATGAGTTTCGGAACTATCGACGATCGTGATCCGCCACTCGTCCAGGTCCAGCGCCCCGGCGAGCTTGTTGGCCATCATCGTCCCGGCAGTACCGCCGCCGAGAATCACCAGTTTCCGCATCAGTGCGCCTCCTTGCCGCGCGCCGCCGGCGTCCGATGGAAGGCTCTGGGGGCCGCGGCGAGTAAATCGATTGATTTAGTCTCTTTTAGGCTTCCATTAGCGCAGATGCAGTCCGGGCGAGAAGGTGACAATCAACTCTCAAAATCTCGTTCTTCGCCAGGGGCGGAGCACAACTCATTGAAAAAGCAGAGCATGGCTGCCGGCTGCCCGCCTCCGCCCGTCGCCCAAATGTGCGTCGGTCCGCGGCGCGGGATACACTGATGAGGTGGAAGAGGCGGTTCGGGGAAAGATCTACGACATTCGGCTCACCCGCCGCCTGCTCGCCTACATGGGGCCCTACTGGCCGGTGGCGGCGGTGGTTCTGCTGCTGATCCTGGCCAATTCCGCTCTTCAGGTGGTCGGTCCGCTGCTCACCAAGGCAGCCGTGGACCGTTATCTGGTGCCGGTGGGGGGGCGCCAGGTGCACTTGCCGTGGGACGAGCACCTGTCGGCGAATCCAGCGACGGGACTGGCCCAGCTCGCCGGCATCTACTTCCTGGTAATCCTCGCCGGCCTGCTCTGCCAGTATGGCCAGCAATACCTGATGCAGTGGACGGGCCAGAAGGCCATGTTCAGTCTGCGGCGCGATCTGATGAGCCACCTGCAGCGGTTGGATCTTCGGTTCTTCGACCGCAACCCGGTGGGCCGTCTCGTCACCCGGGTTACGACCGATGTCGATACTCTGAACGAACTGTTCAGCGCCGGCATCGTCACCATCGTGGCCGACGTGCTGCTGCTGGCCTTCGTCACCGTGGCGATGCTCGAGCTAAGCGTGGAGCTGACGTTCGTGCTTCTGCTCGCGGCTCCGCTGGTGATCGGGGCCACGGCGCTGTTCCGCCGGACCGTTTCACGCTGCTACCGCGCGATCCGCGTGGCCATCGCCAAGATCAATGCCTTCATCCAGGAGCACGTCACCGGCATCGCCGTTGTCCAGCTTTTCAACCGCGAAGAGCGGAGCAAGGCCGAATTCGAAAGGGTGAACCGGGAGTACATGGAGGCCTACAAGCGGGCCATCGTCGCCCACGGCTGGTTCTACCCGGTGGTCGAGTTCATCGGAATGCTCGCCGTCGCGGGCCTGCTGGGCTACGGGGGGTTCCTGATCGACCGGGGCGGCCTCACGCTCGGCGTGCTGCTGGCCTTCTTCCAATACGGGATGCGCTTCTTCCGTCCCATTCAAGACCTCAGCGAGAAGTTCGACATTCTGCAATCGGCCACCGCCGCCGCCGAGCGGATCTTCGATCTGCTCGATACGAAACCCACCATTACCGCTCCGGCGAGGCCCAAACCCTTTCCTCCCTGGCCGGCTGACGTGGAGTTCGACCACGTCTGGTTCGCCTACGAGGACGAGGACTGGGTCCTTCGGGATGTGACCTTCCGGCTGAAGGCAGGCGAAACCGCGGCCGTGGTCGGCCATACCGGGGCCGGCAAGACTACCCTGATCAATCTGTTGCTGCGTTTCTACGACGTCCAGCGCGGTGCGGTCCGCATCGGCGGAGTGGACGTCCGGGAAATGGACCCTTCAGAGCTCCGCCGGCACTTCGGCGTCGTGCTCCAAGACCCCCACCTGTTCACCGGCACGATCGAAGGCAACATCCGGCTGGGCACGGTTTGGATCGACGAAGAACGCCTGGTGGCCGCCGCGGAACAAGCGAACCTGCTCGACTATATTCACTCGTTGCCCGAGGGCTTCCGCCACCCGGTGCGGGAGCGCGGCGCGGGGATTTCCACCGGCCAGAAACAGCTCATCAGCTTCGCCCGGGCGCTGGCGCACGATCCCCGGTTTCTGATCCTCGACGAAGCCACCTCGAGCGTGGACACCGAAACCGAGCTCAAAGTGCGGGAAGCTCTGGCCCGGCTGGTCGAGGGGCGCACCTCGATCATCATTGCCCATCGGCTTTCCACCATCCAGCGGGCGGACCGCATTCTGGTGATGCACCACGGCGTACTGCGGGAGCAGGGCACCCATGCCGAGCTGCTGGCCCGCCGGGGGATCTACTGGAGGCTGTACCGCCTGCAGTTCAAAGACCAGGAAGTTCCCACACCCGGCTCGTGAGCTTCGCCTGCCAGGCGCGGCATAGGGGATAATCCATTCGTGAAGACTGGAATGCTGCTGTTGCTGCTGGCTTGCTGCGCCGCGGCGGCCCAGGAGGAGCGCCCGCGGGCCCGCGATCTCGGCATCGTGGTAGGGACGTTGCCCACCGGGCCCCGGAACGCCATCACCGACGTGCCTGGCGTGCTGGTCGGTCAGGTCACCTTGATCCGCGGCGAGAGGGTCCGCACCGGCGTCACGGCGGTGCTGCCCCACGGCGGCAATCTGTTCCGCGACAAAGTCCCGGGGGCCGTCTTCGTCGGCAACGGCTTCGGCAAGCTCATGGGTTCGACGCAGGTGAACGAGCTGGGCGAGATCGAGACGCCGATCCTGCTGACCTCGACCCTCAACGTGCCGCGCGTAGCCGACGCCCTGCTCGACTACATGCTCCAGCTTCCCGGCAACGAGGACGTGGTTTCCATCAATCCGTTGGTCGCCGAGACCAACGATGGGCGGTTGAACGACATTCGCGGCCGCCACGTGGGGCGCGAGGAGGTGTTCGCCGCCATCCGGAGCGCCCGGGGCGGGCCCGTGGAAGAGGGCTGCGTCGGAGCCGGCACGGGCACCATCGCCTTCGGGTTCAAGGCGGGCATCGGCACTTCGTCGCGGGTGGTTCCGGCCGGCTACACCGTAGGCGTGCTCGTGCAGGCCAATTTCGGCGGGGACCTGCGGATCAACGGCGTCCCGGTGGGCCGGGAGCTGCGGCAAGGCAGGGAGCCCGGGCCGGGGGACGGCAGCGTGATCGTCGTCATTGCCACCGACGCGCCGCTCACCCACCGGAACCTGCGGCGCATGGCCGCGCGGGCGATGCTGGGGTTGGGCCGGACGGGCGCCGCCGGCTCGAACGGCAGCGGCGACTACGCCATCGCGTTTTCGGTTTCCCGCAGCCCCCGGCAGGTTCCGAATTCGCAGATGTCCCCCCTATTCCTTGCTGTGATCGAAGCCACTGAGGAGTCCATCTACAACGCCCTGTTCCGCGCCACTACGATGACGGGAAACGGCCGCACCGTCGAGGCGCTGCCTCTCGAGGAGACTCTGGAGATCTTACGCCGCCACCGGGCGCTTACTCCCGCCCCCTGATCCGGCTGGAGAAGCTCTGCGCCCGCCGCCGCGGGCCGCCGGCGCCTATCGCCGGGCCTCTTCCTCCCGCCAGTTCGAAGAAACGCCGCGGGATTCGCCCGGTTCGGGCGACCAGAGGTAACCGCTCCGGAAGACCGTCAGGATGCGGCCGCCGGCTGCCGGCCCCAGCTTCTTGCGCAGCCGCTGCACATGCACGTCCAGCGTGCGGCTCCTGACTCCTTGGCGGTAGCCCCAGACATCGCGGAGCAGCGCCTCCCGGGAAACACATCGCCCAGCGTGTTCCCGGAGGTAGCGCAACAAGGCCCGTTCTTTCCGGGTGAGGCGCGCATCCGCTCCATCGCGTCCGGTCATCCCCGGGTTGATGTCAACTTGTGATGCCATCCTTACTACCCCTCTGCCACCGTATTCCCGGCGGCAACTGAGAAGGTTACGCTCCGGCCCCGCTTCACCCTGCTCACCTGGCGGCCGGTTTGATACCCTGCTTACACGGGCGCTCATTTCATGCGCATCGCTTGCCTCGACCACCCGTATCACGAGGTTACAGGCTCCACCGCTTTCGTCCCGGAGCTCCTGGGGCGCCTCGGGGCGGTGGATACGTACTTCCCGGAGCTCGGCGCAGGGGAAACGGCCCCCGCGTGCCCGGGGTTCGATCCCACCTCCTATGACGTCATCGTCGTCCTGCAAATCCATGAGGCGTTCGGCCTGGTGCCCCGCGAGCATCCGAACGTCGTCTTCATTCCGATGTACGATTCGCACATCTGGGACGGCTGTTTCTACTGGAGCCGGGCCTTCGAGCGGGCCAAGATCCTCTGCTTCTCCGCCGCGCTCCACGACGACGTCTCGCGCCGGACCCAGCGGACAGCCTGGTTCCAGTACTTTCCGGATCCCGAGGCTTACGCGCCCGTCGAGGGCTACGACGCCCCCCGCGGCTTCTATTGGATGCGCCGGAATGCGCTTGGGCCGGACGTGGTGGCACGCCTGGCCGCAGGAACCGACTTCAGGGAGTTCCACGTTCACGTCGCCCCCGATCCGGGCGAGGCGCCGCCGTCGCTCGACCCCCTGGCTGCCTGCACGGAGAAACTGGAGACGACTTCGTGGTTCGGTTCCCGGCAAGAGTACCTTGCGCTTCTCCGGCAGGCGAACGTCTACTTCGCTCCCCGCCGGTTCGAGGGCATCGGGCTAGGGTTCCTGGAAGCGATGGCGATGGGGCTCTGCGTGGTCGCTCCGGACACGCCTACGCACAACGAATACATCAGTCCCGGGGTCAACGGCGTGCTTTACGATCTCCGCCGCCCGGAGGCGGCCGATCTTTCGCGCTTCACCGACCTCGGGCGCCGCGCCCGGGAATCGATCGCCCGCGGGCGGCAGCGTTGGGAAGCCGCCCTCGACGATCTGTTCGATTTCATTCTGACTCCCACCGCTGAGTTCCGCCGAAGCCGCTTCGTGGCCGCCGGGTGGCTCGAGCGGCCGCCGCGCTCCCGGAAAGAGGTGCGGGCAAAGCGGCGGGACCGGCCCCCGGTCGCCGTCGTGGTCCCTTGCCCGGAGCCCGCCGGCGGCCTCCGCGAGACCCTGGAGAGCGTCCTTGCCCAGGACTACCCCACGGTGGAATGCCTGCTCCTGGCCGGCAAGAAGGTTTGGGTCCCGGCCGGTTTGTCGGGCGATGGGACACGGGTGGTTCTGTTGCGGCCGCCTGCTGGACTCACCGCGGCTCGAGCCGTTGAGCTGGCCATGGAACGCAGCGCGGCCGGGTGGTTCCTGATGCTGGAGCCGGGTACGATCCTCTCGTCGCCGGAGGCCCTGGAACGGCTGCTCGCCAACGCCCCAGCCTCGGCCGCTATCGTCTATGGGCATTATCTGGATCGTTCCGCCGCGGGAGCCGACGAGTACTTCCGTACGGCCGGAACCGCCGAACTCGTCGGCCAGCTCCGCCGGGGCGCGCCGGGCGTGCGCTGGTTGGCCGCGGCGCCGGCGCCGAGCGCCATCGCCTGGAGCCGGCCGGTGTGGGAGCGGCATCGTCCGGACGCCGGCCTGCAGGCGGCCGGCTGGGTGGATCTGCTCTTCCGCGCTTACGAAGCCGGCTGTGAAACCTTCCACGCCGACGAAGTGGTCTCGGCCCGAATCGCCCGCCCGGCCCCCGGGCGCCCGGAGGACCTCTCGAAGTGGATCGAACTGGCCCGGCGTTACGGTGGAGACCGGGCCGCCGGCCTGTTGCGTACCGGGCTTGGGCTCGAGGGGCCTCTCGGACGCCGCGCTCCGGGCCGTAAGTCCGCGTCGCTCCACTCCCGGCCGGCGCCCTTGCGGTGGCTGCCCGCGTGGCTGGGAGGCGCTCCTGCCCTTCAACCGGCGCCGCTCGATCTCAAGGCCGAGATGGCGCGGCTCTGCTGCGAGAGCTACCCGGCCTCGTTCGAAGAAGGCGCCGATTTTTCACGGCCCGGTCTGCCAGACTTCATGCGCTCCGTGCGGGGGCTCTCTCTGCGTGAGGACTGGGGGCGGTGGAGTGACGGCGACCGGGTCGAATTCGAGTTTCGCTGGATGCTCCCGAAACGCTTCTCCCTCCTGCTCGGGGGCTACGCCGTGGGAGACAATGCCGGGCGTCCGATCCGTGTCACCGCCGGCGGCTGCACCCGGGAGTTGAGAATGGAGGGCCCGCCCGCCCGTGGCTACCGCCTCCGGTTCCGCCTCCGGGAACCGGCGCACGTACTGGTCTTCGAGATCCCACACCCGGCGACGCGCGCCGAGCTGTGGAGCGACCGGGCTTGGGATCCGAGGGAACTCGGCATCGCGTTCGAACGGCTGGCGATCCGGTCGGGGTAAGCCGGCCGCCGCGCCACATTTCAAGCGACCGTCGGCTCGCTCTCGTGGATCTGCTGCAGGCTCCAGATGCGGATTGGGTCGCGCCGGCGGCTGGCCACGGCCTCCGCAGCGGCCCGGGCGGCGCTCATCGTGGTGATGCAGGGCACGCGATAGAAGACGGCCGTGCGGCGGATCGCCTGCTCGTCGCTGAACGAGGTCGCGCCGGCCGAGGTGTAGATGATCAGGTGCGCCTGGCCGCCCTTGATCAGGTCCACCACGTTCGGCCGTCCCTCGTTCACTTTGAAGACGCGTTTGTGGGGGATCCCCGCCGCCGCCAGCGCCGCCGCTGTTCCCCGCGTGGCCACCAGCTCGAAGCCGAACTCGGCCATCTGCCGGGCGATGCGCACGGCCTCAGGCTTGTGCCGGTCGTTGACGCTGATGAAGATCCGGCCTTTGTCGGGCAGCGGCGCCCCGGCGCTCAACTGCGCCTTGGCGAACGCCTCCCCGAAGTTCTCCCCGACGCCCATCACCTCGCCGGTGGAGCGCATCTCGGGGCCCAGGGCCGGGTCCACCCCCGGGAACTTGTGGAACGGAAAGACCGGGCTTTTGACGAAGAACTGCGGCACCGGCAGCACCCCGGAGCTCATTCCGTGCGCCAGCTCCGCCAGCTCTTTGAGCTTCTTGCCGAGCATCAGTCCTACGGCCAGCTTGGGCAGCGGCACCCCGGTCGCTTTGCTCACGTAAGGCACCGTGCGCGAAGCCCGAGGGTTCACCTCCAGCACGTAGACCACACCGTCCTTGATCGCGTACTGGACGTTCATCAGGCCCACTACGTTGAGCGCCCGGGCGAGCTTCGTGGTGTATTCCTTCACCGTCTCCAGCTCTTTCTCGGCGATGGAGATCGCCGGCAGCACGCAGGAGCTGTCGCCCGAGTGCACGCCGGCCTCTTCGATGTGCTCCATGATGCCGGCGATCAGCACGTCCTCGCCGTCGGAGAGGGCGTCGACGTCCACTTCGAGGGCGTCTTCGAGAAACCGGTCGATCAGCACCGGCCGCTCCTGGGAGAAGACCACGGCTTCCCGCATGTAGCGCCGCACCGTATCTTCGTCGTAGGCGATCACCATCGCCCGCCCGCCGAGCACGTAGCTGGGCCGCACCAGCACCGGATAGCCGATCCGCGCCGCCACCTCGCACGCGGCTTCCATGCTCGTGGCCGAGCCGTTGGGCGGCGTGGGGATCTGGAGATCCTCGAGCAGCTTGCCGAACAGCTTGCGGTCTTCGGCCAGATCGATGTTCTCCGGGTCGGTGCCGATGATCGGCACCCCGGCGCGCTTGAGCGGCAGCGCCAGGGTCAGCGGCGTCTGCCCGCCGAACTGGATGATCACGCCGTCCGGCTTCTCGGTGTCGTAGATGTTCAGCACCTCTTCGAGCGTGAGCGGCTCGAAGTAGAGGCGGTCACTGGTGTCGTAGTCGGTGGAGACCGTCTCCGGATTGCAGTTGACCATGATCGACTCGTAGCCGAAGTCCTGCAAAGCGAACGAGGCGTGGCAGCAGGCGTAATCGAACTCGATGCCCTGCCCGATGCGGTTGGGCCCGCTGCCGAGGATCATGACCTTCTTGCGGCCGCTTGGATCGGCCTCACACTCGGTCTCGTAGCTCGAATAGAGGTACGGTGTGAAGCTCTCGAATTCGGCGGCGCAGGTGTCCACCCGGTTGAAAACGGCCCGCACGCCCATCTCCAATCGTTTCCGCCGTACCGCGAGCGGGTCGCACTTCCACAGCCGCGCCAGCCGCCTGTCGGAGACTCCCGCCCGCTTGGCTTGCGACAGCCGGCGCTTGTCCGCCGACTCGAGGGATTCTTGGGCCAGCTCCTTTTCCAGCTCCACCGCTTCCTTCACCTGAGTGAGGAACCAGCGGTCGATGCTGGTCATCTCGAAGACCTCGTCCACGGTGCGCCCCTTCTCGAAGGCGAAGCGGATGTACTTGAGCCGTTCGGGGTTCGGCGTGATGAGCCGCTTGGGAATCAGCGCCTCGTCCAGTTCGTCGGCGTCGGAGCTCTTGCCGCTCTCCAGGCTCCGCATCCCCTTGGCCAGGGCCTGCTGGAACGTCCTCCCGATGGCCATTACCTCGCCCACCGATTTCATCTGCGTCCCCAGCACCGGCTCCGTGCCCGGGAACTTCTCGAATTGCCAGCGCGGGATCTTGACGACCACGTAGTCCAGCGTCGGCTCGAAGCAGGCGGGCGTCTTGCGGGTGATGTCGTTCTTGATCTCGTCCAGCCGGTAGCCGACGGCCAGCTTGGCGGCGATCTTGGCAATGGGGAAGCCGGTGGCCTTCGAGGCCAGCGCCGAACTCCGCGAGACCCGGGGATTCATTTCGATGATCACCATCCGCCCGTCGTCCGGGTGGATGGCGAACTGAACGTTCGAGCCGCCCGTGTCCACGCCGATCTCCCGCAGGCAGGCCAGCGCGGCGTCCCGCATCATCTGGTATTCGCGGTCGGTGAGCGTCTGGGCCGGCGCCACGGTGATCGAGTCCCCCGTATGCACGCCCATCGGGTCGAAGTTCTCGATCGAGCAGATGACGATGGCATTGTCGGCCAGGTCGCGCATCACCTCGAGCTCGAACTCCTTCCACCCGAGGACGCTCTCTTCGATCAGCACCTCGTGCACGGGCGACAGCTCGAGGCCCTTCTCGAGAATCTCGCGCAGTTCCTCGAGGTTGTAAGCGATGCCGCCGCCGGAGCCGCCCAGGGTGAAGCTCGGGCGCAAGATCACTGGGTAGCCCGTGCGTTCGGCGAAGGCCACCCCATCCTCGACGTTGTTGACCAGCACGGACCGCGGCACGTCGAGGCCGACCTTCCTCATCGCATCTTTGAACAGCAGGCGGTCCTCGGCCTTCTTGATGGCCTCCAGTTTGGCGCCGATCAGCTCGACCCCGTACTTGTCGAGGATCCCGGCCTCGGCCAACTCGACGGCCAGGTTGAGGCCGGTCTGCCCGCCGACGGTGGAAAGCAGAGCGTCCGGCCGTTCCTTGCGGATCACCTCTTCGGCGTACTCCAGGGTCAGCGGTTCCACGTAGGTGGAGTTGGCCATCTCCGGGTCCGTCATGATCGTGGCCGGGTTCGAGTTGATCAGCACCACTTCGTAGCCGTCGCCGCGCAGCGCCTTGCACGCCTGGGTGCCGGAGTAGTCGAACTCGCAGGCCTGGCCGATGACGATCGGCCCCGAGCCGACGATCATGATGCGGTGGATGTCGTTGCGCCGCGGCATCCTACGCCCTCGCTCCTCTCCACTCGTCGATGAGCCGGATGAAGTCGTCGAACAGGTAGCGGGAATCGTGCGGCCCCGGCGCCGCCTCGGGGTGGTACTGCACGCAGAGCAGGGGATGGCTGCGGTGCCGGAAGCCTTCGAGCGTCTGGTCGTTCAGGTTGATATGGGTCAGGTCGATCTCGTTGGCGTTCAGCGAGTCCGGGTCCACCGCGAAACCGTGGTTCTGCGAGGTGATCTCGACCACGTTGCGCTCGTAATGCAGCACCGGATGGTTCGCCCCGCGATGGCCGAACTTGAGCTTGAACGTCTTGCCGCCCAGCGCCAGCGCCAGCACCTGGTGGCCCAGGCAGATGCCGAACATCGGGCGCTTGCCGATCAGCTTGCGGACTTCGGCGGCGGGACCTTCAAGAGGTTCGGGATCGCCGGGGCCGTTCGAGAGGAAGATGCCGTCCGGCTCGAGCGCCAGCACCTCTTCGGCGCGCGTCGCCGCCGGGACGACCGTCACCCGGCAGCCGGCGTGGACGAGCCGCCTCAGGATGTTCCTCTTGATGCCGAAGTCGAAGGCCACCACATGCCGCTCGGGCGGCG
The DNA here is from genome assembly GCA_026984795.1 of Solibacteraceae bacterium. Lineage (GTDB taxonomy): Bacteria > Acidobacteriota > Terriglobia > Bryobacterales > Bryobacteraceae > JALSRK01. Next base: position 68,517 of record JALSRK010000053.1, read on the forward strand.
CCGGCGGCGGCACGCGCTCGGACGGCGAGCACGGCCGGACCGGCTCCTCCCAGACGTAGCGCTCCCGGGCGCTGACCTTCGTAGCCAGTTCCTGGCCCGCCATCGGCGGAATGCTCCGGGCCTTCTCCACCAGCTTCTGCGGGTCGTCGCACTCGGTGGAGAGAACCCCGCGCATGGCCCCGTGGATGCGGATGCGCCGCACCAGGGCCCGGGTGTCGATTTCCGACGCGATCGGGATACCGCTCCTGGCCAGGAAGGCTTCGGCCGTCTCCTCGCTCCGCCAGTTGGAAGCGATCGGGGAGAGGTCGCGGACCACCAGCCCTTCGATGTACGGCCGGCCCGCCTCCGGGTCGGCCGAGTTGGCGCCGTAGTTGCCGATCTGCGGGTTCGTCAGAACCACGATCTGCCCGGCGTAAGAGGGGTCGGTGAAAATCTCCTGGTAGCCGGTGATGGCGGTGTTGAAAACGACCTCGCCCCCGCGCTCTCCGGATGCGCCAAAGCCCTTGCCCTCGAAGACCGTCCCGTCCTCCAGGGCGAGCAATGCCTTTTTCAATCCGTTGACTCCTCAGAAACGGGGGCGTCTGCCGCGGAACCCTTGCTCGGCCGGCCTGCTCCGCACCAACCCCGCGCAGGTGGCAAGCAAATCGGGTTCTCGTCGGCAGGCGTCTCCTGCCTATTTGAGCACGGCGGCAGCGGCGGAATCAACCGCACCCGTCCTTTCGGGCTCGGCCGGGCGCCCCCAGCCGGCGCCGCGTGCGCACCAGACGGCTTCCTCCAGCCGCGGCTGCGAACGACTCTCTATTCAGTAATCCGCCGGCCGTGCCGATAATAATATCGAGCATGAGCGAGACGGCCATCGTTTTCCTGGGGGTCGCGGTCTTCGCGGCCGGGTTCGGATTCCTGTTCTGGAAGATGACCCAGCCGAGCCGCCGCCTGTACAAGCTCCTCGGCGACGGCTCGCGCGCCGGCCTGCGGCTCATCCGGCCGGAGATGCCGGAGTGGAGCTATCTGCCGCACCACCTCGCCCCGTTCCTCGGCGAGTCCGGCAAGGATTACAAACCCGGCCTCGCCTATCAGTTCGCCGGCGGCGAGGGCTATCTGCTGTCGATCGTCGAAATCGTCAAACTGATCCGCAAGAAGGAATACCGGCGGGGAGAAGTCGTCGTCCGCCGCGTGGCCACCGGCCTCGACTCGCCGTTCACCCTTCACTTGAGGAAAGCGCCGGGCCAGCTCCCCGGTGTGGCCAAGAAGCTGCTCGCCGGTCTGCTGCCCAAAGAGGCCGGGCTCTCGCAGTTTCTCCCTGAGATGCGGGAGAGTTTCGTTGCCTACGGAGAGAGGGCGGCGCTGCCCGAGCCGGTCCAGCGGACGCTCGTCACCGCGCTGGACCCCAACGGGTTCGACCTCGCCAAACGGCTGGCGAACACCAGCGGGCTCCGCTTCTACCCTGAGGGGATCCGCTTCCCGATCTCCTACTACAAGCGGCCGAAAAGCGTCGCCGACGTTCGCCGCATCCTGGACTTCGTGGAAGAACTGGCTCGCGGCTTCCGGTTCCAGTGAGAGGCGCCCTCAGCCCGCCAGCCCGTCGAGCACACCCCGCATGTAGCTGATCGACTCGATCATGCCCGGCAGCGGATTGTCGGGATGGATCTCGTACTCGAGCATCACCCCGCCCTGATAGTTCATCTCGATCAACTCTTCGAAGATCCCTACGATCGGCATGGCTCCGCGCCCCACCTCCACCTGGCTGCGTTTGTCCATCAGGTTGGCCAGATCCTTGACATGCATGTCGAAGAGCCGCGGCCCGGCCCGCCGGATGGAATCCAACACGTTGGTCCCGGTGCGCGCCGTGTGGCCCACGTCGATGCAGACGCCCATCCGCCAGTCCCGGCCTTGCAGCGCTTTCAAAGCGCTCTCCGGCGTGGGGAAGAACTTGTCCTCCGGGCCGTGGTTGTGGATGGCGATCTTGATGTTGAACTCCTTGACCAGCTCTTCCACCTGGTCCAGGGTCTCCTGCCGGGGCGCGCAGACCATCATCGGCAGCCCCGCCGCCTTGGCGTACTCGAACATCTTGCGGTTCTGGGCCGGATCGCGCAGGCTGATGTTGCCGCCGCTCAGCACCTCGAGGCCCGCCGCGCGGAACTCATCGGCTCCCTTCTTCGTCTCTTCGGGCGTGCCCTCGTAAGGCAGGTGGAAGCTCTTGATGCTGACGTAACCCACCCGCAGCGTTTTCAGCATCTCGATGGCCTTCGCCCGCGGAAACTTGCGCAGCGAATAGGAGGCCACGCCGATCTTCAGCATCCCCGCTGAAGATCGCTTCCCCGCCTGGAGCGGCGCTATCCCGGCCGCCGCCAGCGCCGCGGCTGATTTGAAGAATGTTCGACGGTTCGTCAGCTCTTTCATCCGTGTTCTCCCTCCGGTTAGTGATTATTCGTAATTGACGAAGAACGGGCTCGACCAGGCCACCATCCGGTTGTCCTGCTGAACCCTCACGTAGTAGAAATGCCGTCCCCCGCTCCAGGCCTCGTCGCGGAACTCGAACTCCACATCACGCGCGCCCGGCTCGGAGGAGTAAACCACGGCATTGTCCTTGATGATGTCGACCTTCGAAATCGGCCTGGGACCGTGGATTTTCACCCGCATGGGCAGCGCCTGGCCGGTGCGGAACTCATCGCCCATGAAGTGCGGCCCCATCCGCACGTCCATGATGATGTTGTCCATGGCGCCGTAGGTGTGCCGTTTGCGGATGGCGTCCAGGATGCCCTGCCGCGAGAAATCGTCGGTATAGACCATGGCGTAGGAGATGTGGGTGGAGCCATGGTCGGAACTGGCGATGATGCCCAGCTTGTAGCCCTTGGCCCAGGCATTGTGCACCATGCCTTCGGGCCTGTAGCCGGCGCGCTTGATGTGGGCGGCGTCCTTCTCCGGATCGGCGGCCAGCGGCGCGCCCACCCGCTCGTAACTCGTCCGGCAGCCCTGGAAGATTTCCACCACGGGCTCCAGTGCCGGATCGTTGACGTGCCAGTCGGTGCCCATTCGCGTCGCCGGAGTGTGCGGAATGGCGATCGCGTGGCGGTTGCGGATGTCCTCGAAGAGCAGCTCGGTCTCGTTTTTCACGACGTCGCCCGTTCCAATGCCCGGCTCGTCGCCCATCCCACTGAGAGGGAACGAGAACCGCTTCACGGCATGCTTCAGGAAAAAGGGCGTCACCCGGGCTTCGCTTCGTTTCGCGAAGAACACGTTGTGATGGCCCCATGGGTAGGTCACTGAGCGCTCGTAGCCGAAGATCGGCACGTAGGCGCCCGGCACGTGGTACATGTCGGTCATCTTCTGCGTGTACCACCACCAGTAGGGCCAGGCGCCGCCTTGGTGATCCGTCGAGGCGCCGAAATCCATCGCCGCCGCGTCGATCATGTAACGGTAAAAGTCCTGGAGATTGCCGTCGTTGCCGCCACCGCCGTCCCAGCTCAGCTCCGTGTGGCGGTGGAAGTCGCCCCGGACGATCCGCAACCGCTGCCCGCCGACTTCGGCGACGTAGGTCCGGATGGCCCGCACGTCGGCCGCCTCGTTCTCATGAGCCCGTGGCGCTTCGAGCTTCTCCTCGGCCGGCTTGCCCCAAGCGAAGCGGCTGACCGGCGGCGCCGCCGGGATGCGTCCCGCGTAGATCTGTTGCCGGATCGGCCGGTGGTAGAAATCCACCCGCCGGTTGTCGGTCTCCCAGGCGATCCAGAAGGATCCGTCGGCGGCGGCCGCGGCACTGGGCCGGGTGCTGGAGCGGCCTTTGGCGTGCGGCAGCGCGAACGGCTCCGCCCACCCCTCGCCTGTGTACCGCGTCACCCAATACTCCCAGTAACCCCGCCGCCGGTTGCTGCCGGGAGGCGCCGCCGTGCCCCGCATCTTGACGATCACGTACACGGAGCCCTCGCCGTCGGCGAAGACGTGGGGGATATAGGTGGCGTTGGGACGGGGAAAAACGCCGGCCAGCGGCTGTACCGGCTCGTGCCATTGGCCGTTTTCCCACACGCGGATCCGCGCCTGACGGAAACGCCCGAGCGGGAATCCGGGTTGGGTCTTCCGAATCACGTAGCCCTGGTCCTTGCCCCAGTTCACGCCGCCGGCCTCCCAGGCCACCCATACGCGGTCTCGCTTGTCCACCGCCACTGTGGCCCGCGCCTCGAACCTCGGCGTCGCCGCCACGGCGATCTCCTCGCCCGGCTCGCCGCCTTCCACGCGGCGCAGGAACACGTCGTAGTCCCCGTTACGATAGCTGTCGTAGGCCACCCAGACGCGGCCGGCCGAGTCGAAGGCCGCCGCCGGCTCCCAGTCATTCGCCGCCCGGTTCGTCACCCGGTACTCGGGTGACCACTTCTTGCCGTCGAACAGCTTCAAGAAGATGTTGCTGTTCCCCCCGCGGAAGCCCTGCCAGACGAGGGCGAAACGCCCCCGTCCGTCGGTCGCCAACCGCGGATTCACATCGGGCAAAGGATGGGTGGTCAGGCGGTGGAGCCGGCCCCAGCTCTCCGTAGCCGGATCGAAACGCCGGGCGTACAAGTCCCAGTTCGAATCCTTCATCTGCGACCACACCACCCACACGCCGTCCTGCGCGTCGACGGCCACCTGCGGCAGCCAACCGTCGCCGCTCGTGCCCGGAACCCACTGCAGGTTGCCCCAATTGCCGTCGGCCCACTGGCGGATGCCGATGTCGTCGCGGTCGCCGGCGAAGCTCAGCCAGGCCACCCACACCGAGCCGTCCGGCGAAACCGCGATCGACGGCAGGTCGTCCTCACGGTACTCGTGGCCCACCGATACGACATCGGCGACCTCCGCCGCGGCGGCCCACGAGAGGAACAGACAGAGCAACAGCGTCCCGGTTCGCAGCATCACGGTGTAACGAATATCACTTGCCGCGGCCGGCGTCAACGGAGACCGCTTGTTTGATGAGCAAGGTGAGTGCGGGGGCGTTTCGGAATCCCGCTTCCGCCGCGGGGCGGAACACACCGGCGGCTCAGCTTCCCTCGCAAACCTCCGCGATCAGCCGTCTCATCCGCTCGTAGTGCGAGCCTTTCCAGTACACCGAGCCGCAGGCCGGGCACATTCGGAATTCGCCGTGCCGCTCCCGCACCCCCTCGGGCACGCGCCGGCCGACGGCTTCGCGGTCAGCCGGCTCCAGCTCCACGTTGCACCGCAGGCACCGGGTGAAGGGCCGGATAAGACCCGCCAGGTCGAACCGCCGCACCACCTCGGCCAATTGCCGCCGCGGCGCCGTCTCTCTCACCCAGTAGCCATGCGTCACCTCGTTGCGTTTCAGCAGTCCCCGGTCCCGCGTCAGCAGGATCCGGCGCTCGCGGCTCGAGATCCGGGCCAGCTCCTCGTCGCGCGCCTCCGGCGGCCGCACGGCATCGAATCCCAGCATGCGCAGATACGCCGTCAGCCGCCCCAGGTGAACGTCGAGCACGAAGCGCGGTTCCCGCAGCGGCTCCGGCCGCACCTTGAGTACCGGCCGAATGTCGATCGATTCGAACATCGGATAGACCGCGATCCGGTCGCCTTCGCGCACCCGCTCGCTGAAATCCACTGAGCGGCCGTTGATCAGCACCAGGTCCACTTCCGTGTGGGGAACGCCGAAACTTTCGATGACGTCCTTTACCGAGGGCTCAACGTGGAAGGGAACCACTTGCGTCCGCGCGCGCTCGGACTCCGGAAGGAAGTCGTTCAGCTCGGCGTAGAAACGGATGGTGGCGCGCTTCATCTCCCTTCGCCCCGCCGGCTGCTGGTGGCGGTAGCGCCCCTGTTTCACGGGGAGATCTTGCCCAGCACCACCGGGCGCCGCGCCCCGGTCGCCGCCGGCAAGTTCGATGGGCGGCGCCGCCAGGTCTCGTAAGCCAGCACGGCGAAAGCCACGGCTTCTTTGGCGTCTGGATCCACCCCGAATTCAGCCGAAGTGTGAATGCGCACGCCTGGTACGTAGGCCGCCAGGTAGGCCATCAGGGTCCGGTTGTGGACGCCGCCGCCGGAAACGATGAGGTCGTCGATCTTCATGCGCGGCCGCACGAAACGGGCCAGAGCGTGGCCGATCGTCACTGCGGTGAGAGCGGTAACGGTAGCCAGGGCGTCTTCCCGGCCGAGGTCCGTAGCGAGCAAACGACGAACATACTCCTCGCCGAACTGCTCCCGCCCGGCGGTCTTGGGCGGCGGCCGGTGGAAGTAGGGCGCCCGCAGGAGAACCCGGATCAGCGCTTCATTGGCGCGGCCCCGGGCTGCCATCTGTCCGTGCCGGTCAAACCGTGTCCGGCCGTTCGAGTAATGGGAAGCGAGGGCGTCGATCACCATGTTGCCGGGCCCGGTGTCGAAGGCGATCACCTCCTCGGGCCGGGCCCCGGGCGGAATCGCCGTAACGTTGGCGATTCCACCAATGTTGAGCGCCACCCGGCCACGTTTCGGGTGCTGGAAGAGCAGGTAATCGACGTAAGGCACCAGCGGCGCGCCCCGTCCCCCGGCGGCCATGTCGCGCGTCCGGAAGTCGGAGACGACTGGGATCCCGGTCCTTTCGGCCAGTACGGAACCGTCGCCGATCTGCAGCGTCGTGGCAATCTTCCTGCCCAGGAACCGGACGCCGTCGCCGTCGTGGAAGATCGTCTGGCCGTGGCAGCCGATCAGCTTCACCGAGTCCAGCGGCACGTCATTCCGCCGGCACACCTGCCGGAACGCCTCGGCGTAACGTTCCCCGAGCAGCGTATGAAGACGCGCCACCACCCCCACATGGCCGACCGCGTTCGAAATCCTCAACAAGGCCGAACGCAATGCCCGGCTGTAGGCTACTGTTCCGAACGCCCTCGGCGCGACGCTCGCCCGTTGCTTTCCCACCGTCACGTCGATGACCGCCACGTCGATCCCATCGAGCGACGTGCCGCTCATGATGCCTGCAACCCGCACATGTCCAGGATAGCGAAGGGATGCCCGGGGAAACGCCGCCGTTCTTTCTTCAGGCGTTTTCCGGTGCGCCGCCCTGAATGGAACAGCGGAACGCCAATGCCCCGATGAGCCCCCCGATCAACGGCCCGGCGATCGGCACCCACCAGACGCCGCTGCCGTCCGTGAGTCCGTTGTTCGGAAAGCCCGCCAGGGTGACGAAGAGCCGCGGCCCGAAGTCCCGCGCCGGGTTGATTGCGTAGCCGTGCATCGCGCCGAAGGCTATTCCGATCGCCACCACGATGAGCCCGATCAGCGGCGGCTGCAGCCACCCCGGCGCGCGGCGGATGACGACGAGGACGAGAAACAGCAGGAGCGCTGTCCCAAGCACCTGGTCGAAGAACCCGTGGAGCGGAGAGTCGGGAAAGGCGGGGAAGGTGGTGAAGACGCCGGCTGTCTTTTCGAGCTTCGGATCGAACGCCAGGAACGCCGGCTGGTAGTTGAAGAACACCACCGCGGAGGCGGCGAACGCTCCCGCCGTCTGCACCACCGAGTACGGCAGCACCTTCCTCCACGGGAAATCATGGAACGCGGCGAAGGCCACCGTCACGGCGGGGTTGATGTGAGCGCCGCTGCGCTGCGCCGCGTAGACGCCGAACATCACCCCCAACCCCCAGCCCAGGGTCACGTTGGTCCAGCCCCCGTGGACCACCTCCCCCTCGGCTCCGGTGGCGAACAGGGTTACCATAGCGTCTACGCCGGCGCCGAACAAGATGAGGATGAAGGTTCCAAGGAATTCCGAGAGCAGTTCAGCCCGCAGGTTGTCGTGTTGCATGGGGAAAGGGCGATTCTACCCCTCCGGCCGGTATTCGACAACCACGAGAGTGACATCGTCAGCCGGCTCGGCGCCCGCGGTGAAGTCCGCCACCTCGCGCAGGATGGCCGAGCGGAGATCGTTGCCCGTCGCCCTGGACATCCGGCTGACGATGGCGCGCAGCCGCTCTTCCTCGAAGAACTCGCCGTCGGGGCGTCGGGCGTCGGTGATGCCGTCGGTGTAGATGACGAGCTTGTCGCCGGCCTCGAGACGTGACTGCTGGACTTCGTACTCCGCCGTCTCGAACATCCCCACCGGCATCCCGGTCGGCATCAGTGATTCGATCCGCCCGCTCCGGCGCAACAGCAGGGGAGCGCAGTGGGCGGCGTTCGCCCATCGGATCAGGCCGTCGTGGCGGCAAAGGCAGTAGAACAGCGTGGCGTACTTCTCACCCTCGGTGCGATCCAGCAGGAAGCGGTTCATGCTCGTCAGCATGCCCTGGATCTCTTCGTCCGTCTGGGCGCCGCGCAGGAACGCTCCCTGGATCAGCGAGGCGAGCAGCGCAGAACTCACCCCCTTGCCGGAGACGTCCGCCACCACCACGGCCGTCTTTTCCGGGCCGAGCGGTAGCACGTCGTAGTAGTCGCCCCCCACCTGGCGCGAGGCCGTGCTGGAGGCCGAGATGCGCAGCCACCCTTGCTCGGGCAGCCGCTTGGGCAGCAAGCTCTCCTGGATGCGCCGCGCCAGCCGCAGCTCCTCTTCGAGCTTCTGCCGCGCCCGCTCTTCCTCGAGGAGCCGGGCGTTCTCGAGGATTGTCGAGGCTTCCACGGCCAGCGTCTCCAACAACTCCCGGTTGCCCGAAGACAGGTCCGCCGCACGGCGCCGCGAATCGAGGTAGAGCACCCCCAGGGTCTCGCTCAACGGGGCGTGGACCGTAGCCCCGAAGTCGCCCGTCCGCACCCGGATCAGCGGCACGCACAGCGCGCCCCTCAGGTTGAGCCGCCGCACCGCGGTGTCTGGCTGCACGCTGTCCTCGGCATCCGGGGCGAACGTCATGGTAAGCATCTGACGCCGGTTCTTCAGGGCCTCGCCGATCAGCCGCACCGGCACCTCCAGCTCGTCCGGCGCAATCGAGAGACCGCTCTCGTTGCGCGCCGTGCGGACGCTCAGCCCGTCTTTGTCCCGCAGCAGCAGAAAGCCGCGTTCGGCTCCCGTAACGGCCAGGGCCGCATCGACCACCGCGTCCAGCACCGAATCCACCGACAAGGAGTGCTGCAGCGCCCGCGCCACTTCCAGCACCGACCGGAGCTTGGAAAGCGTCCGGGTGGCCTCATCGGCGCCGGTGGCCGCCGGCACGTGGCTGAGCAGGCGGTCCAACTCCCCCCGGGAGGTCGAGAACAGGAATTGGTGGGAATCCGGAAACCCCAGCGTGATCCGGTCGCCGTTGCGCAGCGCCTGTCGTTCCACGCGCTTTCCATTGACGTAGGTGCCGTGGGTGCTTTTCAGGTCCTCGATCCAATACTTGCCGTCGGCGAAGACGATCCGCGCATGGTGCCGGGACGCGCGGCTGTCGCGCACCACGAAGTGGTTGTCCGCATGGCGTCCGATGCTGAAGACGCCCTGGTGTAACGGAATGGTGCGGCGGCGCCCCGAGGGGTCCGTGATCACCAGCAAGACATCACTGGATTTCATTTCTTCTTTTTCCGGGCGCGGGAAGTGGGCCGTTTGCTGCTGTGACGCCGGCGCTCGCCGCCCGGGGCCTGCGAAGCGCGCTCGAGCTCTTCTTGCCGCGTCACCTGGCAGGTGGGGCAGTAGCCCCCGATTTCGGTCCGGGCGATGGCGACTTCGTAGCCCAGGGTGTTCTCCACTTGCCGCCGCAGCTTCTGCAAGGGGTCGCCGAAGAACTCCTCCACCTTGCCGCAGCTCAGGCAGACGACGTGGGCGTGCTCTTGCTTGCGCCGGGTCTCGTAGTAGTGCTGGTCCCCGTCGTAGTGCATCAGGTCGAGTTCGTCCACCAACCCGCTCTCTTTCAGTAGCTTGAGCGTGCGGTAGACGGTCACCCGGTTCAGCTTCGGGTCGCGCTCCCGGGCCATCCGGTATAGCTGCTCGGCGTCGAGATGTTTGCCTGAAGAGTCGATCAGATCGAGCAGGATCTGGCGTTGCCGTGTAAGGCGGATCCCCCTCTCCTTCAGCGCCTCCTTGATGCTTTCGGGTGCCATTTCGAGTACTCCCGGCCGCCGCCTGGGCTGTTTACCGGCTTGTGGACGACGACAATTTGACTCTAACATGGACCGGCGGTTTCCAGGCGCCCGCGCCCGCCGCGGGATAATAGGAGGGAACATGAGCACCGAAGGGTCCTGCCCGGAATGCGGCGGCACGGGGTGGCGGACGGTGGAAAGAAACGGGATTCCGGCGGTCGAGCGCTGTGGCTGCGTCTTCGAGCGGCGCCGGCAGTCGCTCGAAGAGCGCGCCCAGATCCCGCCCCGGTACCGGGAGGCGTCGTTCGACAATTTCTCCATCGTCACTCCGAACCCGGTCACCAGCCGGATCCTCTCCAATGCCATCACCGCCGCCCGGGCCTATGTGCGCAACTTCCCTTTCGGCAACCGCAAGCCCGGCCTGCTCTTCGTCGGCGGTACGGGCACCGGCAAGACCCACCTCGCGGTGGCCGTCCTCCGCGCCCTGATCGCCCGGGGCCACGAGGGGCTGTTTTTCCTTTACCAGAACCTCCTCGAACGGATCCAGCGCAGTTACAACAAGGATTCCGGGGCCGCCGACCGGGAAGCCTACCAGTCCGCCCTGGATTGCGAGATTCTTCTCCTCGACGATCTTGGCGCCCACCGCATCACCGACTGGGTGGAAGATACGATCACCTCGATCATCACCCACCGGTGCAATCACAACAAGCCGATCATCGCCACCACGAACCTGCGCGATCCCGACGCCGGTGACCCGCCCATCCCATCCGGCACGGCGGGAGAACTGGCCAGCCGCTACTATCTTGAAGAACGCATCGGGTCCCGGGCCCGCTCGCGGCTCTCGGAAATGTGCCAGATCATCTCCACCCGCGGGGCGGAAGACTACCGCCGGGGCTCGTGATCGCGCCGCTTCATGCCCGCTCCCGCCACGGTTCGACCACGAGCGTGGTGCCCCGCACCCCGGTCACCCGGACCCGTGTTCCCGCCGGCGTTCGCCCTGTTCCGCCGAGGGTCCGCGCCCGCCAAAGTTCCCCCCGCACCCTGACATAGCCCTCCGGCGCCAGCTCCTGCACCACTTCGGCGGTTTCTCCGGCCAGCCGCGCGGCGACCGGCACGTACTCGTTCTCGTAGGCGCGGCGCAGCCACGGGTACAAGACCAGATCCTTGACCACGTCGGCGGCCAACAACAGTCCCGCCGCCCATGGCGGAAGCCCGAGCCAGAGATGCAGCAGGTACAAGACCACCACGGCGAACGCCCAGCCGGGAAGCTGCAGCAGCAAGTACCGGTGAAATACCTTCATCCGCCTCGGTCTCGACGACCCCGCCGGCGGCTACGCGTCCTGGGCGCCCGGCCTCACGCCGCGGGGCGTCTCCCTGCCACCAGCAAGCCTAACGGGTTTCTTTCGTAGCGGGAAAGGCGGCTGGACCGCGGGGCGGCGCCTCAGTCGGTGGGCATCTTCTCCGGCGCTTCGCCCTCGCGCACCAACAGCCACTGGTTCGCCGCGAGCCGGCCGAGTTTCTGAACCTTCCCGCTGGGCCACTCGATCACGACCTCAGCCTCGGCGTCTTGGCCCAGCCCGAACGTCACGGCGAGCTGACTCTGCGAACAGTAGCTCGAGCCGCTCTTCACCATCCGCCACTGCTTGCCGCCGGCGCTCGCCACCCGCACCACCGCCCCCAGCGCGCTCGCGTTCGACTCGACGCCCCGGAGCTTCAGCGTCAGCCAGTGGTTGCGGTTGCCGCCGTCGTTGCGCAGCAGCCTGGCCGGGCCGTTGTTGGTGGTCACCAGCAGGTCCAGGTCGCCGTCGCGGTCGTAGTCGCCGTAGGCCGCTCCCCGGGCGACCATCGGCCGGGCGAAGTCGTCTCCCATCTGCTCCGTCACCTCGACGAATTTTCCTCCACCCAGGTTCCGGAACAGATGCGGCGGCTGCTCGAAAGCGACTTTCGGCTGCACGTTCCGGATCTCCTCCTCGATGTGGCCGTTGGCGACGAAGATATCCAGCCAGCCGTCCAGGTCGTAGTCAAAGAAAAAGGTTCCGAAGGCCAGCGTCAGCAGGCTCTGTTTGCCCACCGTCGAACGCGGCGCCTCATCGACGAACAGCCCGTTGCCCTCGTTGTGATAGAGCCCCAGCATCTGGTTTGAGAAGTTGCCGACCACCAGGTGGGGCCGCCCGCTGCGGTCGTAGTCGGCCGCGTCCGCACCCATCGCTCCCCGCGCGATGCCGTCCTCGCTGTAGGCCACCCCCGCGCCGACGCCTTCCTCGCTGAACGTACCGTCGCCGTTGTTTCGGTAGAGCTTGTTCGGCTCCGTGTCGTTGGCCACGAAGATGTCCGGCCAGCCGTCTTGATCGTAGTCGAGAATCACCACTCCCAGGCTCTTACTGGTTTCGTCCGCCACTCCCGCCTTCTCGGTGACGTCCTCGAAACGGCCGTTGCCGAGATTCCGATAGAGTTTCGCCGCCGCTCCCGGATACGATTCCGGCGTGCAATAGGACTTCGTCGCGCCGTCCAGCGAACACCACAGATCCTTCTCTGGCGACCACTGGACGTAGTTGGCGACGAACAGGTCGGCTCGCCCGTCGCGGTCGTAATCGAGCCACGCGGCGCTCGCGGAGAAGGCCCGGTTGTCGATGCCCGCCTCTCTCGTCACATCCCGGAACTTGCCCCCGCCCAGGTTCCGGAACAGCCGGTCGGGGCCCATGTAGGTGATGTAGACGTCCTCACGCCCGTCGTTGTCGAAGTCGGCGACGGCCGCCCCCATTCCGAAACCTTCGACATCCAGCCCGCTGCCCTTGGTGATGTCGGTGAAGGTTCCGTCGCGGTTGTTCCGGTAGAGGGCGGGCAGGGACCGCCGTCCCCCCGGCCTCCAGTCCTTGGAATTAATGAGCAGGATGTCCAGCCAGCCATCGCCGTCGGCATCGAAGAAGACGCAGCCGGCCCCCATCGTCTCCGGCAGCCACTTCTTGCCCGCCTTGCCCGCGTTGTGCCGGAAATGGATGCCCGCCTCCCGGGTCACGTCCCGGAACCGCACGCCTCCGGCCCACAGCGTAAGCCCGAAGAGTCCCAGTACCAGCCCAGCTCGCCCCACCATTTCTGTTTCCTTCCATTATCCCCGTTCCCGGCCGTCGCCGGGGCATCATGGGTTAGAGCCCCATGCAAGACGAACCGATCCGCATCTTCGTCACCGGCGGAACATTCGACAAGGAATACAACGAACTCACCGGCGAGCTGTATTTCCAGGACTCCCACGTTCCGGAAATGCTGCGTCTCGGCCGCTGCATGCTCGAGGTCGAGTACCGCACCCTCATGATGGTCGATTCGCTCGAGATGACCGACGACGACCGCGCCATCATTGCCGGCCATTGCCGCCGCACGCCGGAGCGCCGCATCGTCATCACCCACGGGACCGACACGATGGTCGAGACCGCCCGCTACCTGGACCGCGAGGTCTCCGGCAAGACCATCGTCCTCACCGGCGCCATGGTGCCGTACAAGTTCGGTTCCTCGGACGGGATGTTCAATCTGGGCAGTGCGCTGGCTTTCGTCCAGACCCTGCCGCCCGGGGTCTATATCGCCATGAACGGCCGCTGGTTCCCCAGCGCTAAAGTGCGCAAGAACCGCGAGAAGGGCGTCTTCGAACCGGTGGAGTGAGATTGCACGAATTCCCGTCTCGTCCCCGTCAGCGGCCCCCGGCGGCCGCTTCGGCCCTCACTCCGCCCCTCCGGAGCGCTTACGGTACAGGGTCAGCGTCTCTTCGCCCGGCGTGACGACGATCGGCTCGCCCACCGGTTCCCAGCGCCCTGAAGCCAGCAACATCCGGCGCAGCCGCCGGACTTTCAGATTCTGAAAATTGCCTGCCTTACGCTGCTCCAGGTAATCGATCGTGGGGAGGTCCGGAAGGAAGATGTAATCCAGCTCGCGCGAAGCCAGGGCCACGAGGTAGTGGAATTTTTCTTCATCGGAACCGCCCGGTATGCGCTCCCAATCCAAGGGCACGACGGGGGCGAAACTCCATTGCCGGGAGAAATTGACCCGGAAGCCGTCGGGAAGCACGACCGTCCCGTGTTCTGGGCGGCCCCCATGTTCGTAGATCAGGGTGTTTTCCAGGAACGGCGTCGCGAAGTCATGGATGGTCGTGGAGACTACCCGAGCTTCTTCCAGTCCGTGCCGGCGGGCGTCGCTGCGCAACAAGTCAATGGCTTGCCGAAAGGCGGCCATCTCCCCGCCGCGTCCGGAGAAGTAGCGGTGGCGCTCCACCCCGAGGGCGGCGTTGACAAGAGATGCGCCGGCAAGCAGGATGGCGCATAACCCGGCTGTGAACGGATGGCGCCGGAGCGGATGCCGGCCCCGAAGCGGCATCAGGCAGAACAGCAGCACTCCGAAGACCATCGGCATGGAGACCAACCGGTTCGGTCCGGCTCCCATGGCCGCCAGCAGCGCTCCCGGAGCGGCTCCCAGCCAGACGAGCCGCAGATCCAGCCGGCGGCCCGCCGCCGGCCATCCGTCCGCTCGAACGGCCGCCCCCAAGGTCAACAGCAGCGTCACCCCCGCCGCCAACTTGAGCGCATTGCCCAGATGATGAAGCCCGAACCAGAAATGCCGGGCCGCCTTAAGAAACGGCAAGTGCGCCGTGGGATCCTGGCCCCACACGAAATAGTACCAGTGAAGGTAATCCCACCGTGTCAGATAGTAGGCCGCGCACGCCGCCATGCACGGCACGCCGGCCCACAGCAGGCGCTTGACGAGCTGCCCGCGCTCTTCACCGGAGGTCGACGCGAGGCGGGCGGCCAGCAATGGACCGAACATCATCACCAGGTAAGCCCCCGCGGTGGCCCGCGCCAACACGGCCGACAGAGCCGCCACAGCCGTCAGGACCCAGGGGTAGGCGGCCCGCGTCTCGTAGGTGGACAGATACCATACGGCGCTCATGGCGAGGAAGATGTACAGGGACAGGTCCATCCGGAAGTCTGAGACGCCGCCGCTGTGCCAGTAGACGGTGGCGAAGTTGAAGAACGGGAGTGTGAAGGCGGTGGCAGCCAGCAGCGGCACGCCGCGCAACCGGTGCAAGTACCACAGCAACGAACACGCCAGCGCCAGAATCCAGACCTCTTGCAGCCAGATGGCGAGGATCCGCGAAGGCGCCAGCAAAACGCCCAGCAACGCCGCTTCCAGATATGGCAGCATCACGTTCGCCGGGGCCGTCGCGCCTCGCAGGGCTGCGGCAACGCCTTGTTCCCGGGCGATCCACATGATCTCGGCGAGACGGTTCAGGTACGAAACCGAATCGTAGAAGGGCCCCAGGCTCGCATAATAGGAACGGTTCAGGAACCCGGCATAAAGACCCTGAACCCCGACCACGCCCGCCAGGAAAGCCCAGCCGAGAATCAGCCACCGCCGCCGGCGGAGCCAATTTCCCATCACGCGCCGCCTGTAGGATCCGACGAAGGGCAAGACGTTGATTGTATGGCGGCGGGGATCCTTGATCAAGGCGCGCCTGCCTGCCGCCGGAACCCGGCGATACCGCGCCGCACCTCGGCTGCCGGTGCTACAAAAGTGGTGGGCGGTGTTTGTCCGTCCGCGCGAGGAGCCCTCGTCATGGAGTGGCCGCGAACCATCTTCCACGTCGACATGGACGCCTTCTTCGTGTCTGTGGAGGAGCTGTACAACCCCTCGCTCCACGGGAAACCGGTGGTCGTCGGGGGCCGGCCGGATCAGCGCGGTGTGGTGGCCGCCGCCTCCTACGCCGCCCGGAAGTTCGGCGTCCACTCCGCCATGCCGCTCCGGGCGGCCTACCGCCTCTGCCCCCAGGCCGTCTTCCTCGAAGGCCATCCCCGCTGGTACCGCGAGTATTCCCGGAGAGTCTACCGGATCCTCACACGCTTCGCCCCGGCTGTCGAGATGGCGTCCATCGACGAGGCATACCTGGACCTCACGGGCGCCGGCCGCCTGTATGGCGCTCCCCTCCGCGCCGCCCACGATCTCCACCAGGCCATCAAAGAGGAAACCGGTTTGAACTGCTCCATCGGTGTCGCCACGTCCCGTATGGTCGCCAAGGTCTGCTCCGGACAGGCCAAACCCAACGGGATCCTGTGGGTGCTGCCGGGCTGCGAGGCTCGCTTCCTCGCGCCGCTCGACGTCCGCAAGATCCCCGGCGTCGGCCAGGTGACCGCCGAGCGGCTCCGGGAGCTGGGCGTCCGCAAGGTCGGCGATCTCGCCCGGCTCGACGAGGGGCTGTTGCGGGAGCGTTTCGGCAAATGGGGGCTGGCGCTGGCCGGGAAAGCCCGGGGCGAGGATGCCGGAGCCTGGTTCGACGGCGAGATCGGCGCCGCCGAGCCGCCCAAGTCCGTCAGCCACGAACATACCTTCGATGAAGACGTCGCCGAGGCGCAGGCGCTCGAGGCCACCCTCGTCAAGCTCACCGAGATGGTCGCCCGGCGCCTCCGTGGCCACGGTCTCTACGCCCGGACCCTGCAGATCAAGCTCCGCTACTCGGACTTCTCCACCATCACCCGGGCCAAAACCCTCCCCTGCGCTACGCACGTGGACGCCGAGATGGTTCCCGCCGTCCTGGAACTGTTTCGCGCTCACTGGAAACGCAAGCCCGTCCGGCTGCTCGGCGTCTACGCCCAGTCGCTTACCCCGTCGGAGGGCCAGCTCAGCCTGCTCGAACACGACAAGGTCGAGCGGTGGCAACGCGCCCTCGATGCCGTGGACAAGCTCCGCGACCGCTTCGGCGAATCGAGCGTCACCCTGGCCGCCGGCCTCCGGGGCGGCTTCCGCGAGCGGGCCCACGAGAACCCGGCCGGGCTGCCCGGCAAACACGGTTCCGGGAAAGACTCGGGCGAATCCTGACGCCCCGAATTCCGCCCCCCTTCTCTGCCGCAGTTTGCTTTGCCGGTCTGGCGCGCCTGCGATAACGTTAAAGGCTATGGAGAGAAGGACGCTGTTGAAGACTTTCCTCGGCAGCGCCGCCGCCCTTGCGGCGCGGCCCCAGGCCGCCCCCGCCCGGCGCCCCAACGTCATCCTCTGCATGTCCGACGATCAGGGCTGGGGCGACGTTGGCTACAACGGGCACCCCTACCTGATCACCCCGAACCTCGACGCCATGGCGCGCTCAGGCATCCGCTTCGAGCGCTTCTACTCCGGCGCGCCCGTGTGTTCGCCGACCCGGGGAAGCGCTCTCACCGGCCGCCACCCGTTCCGCTACGGCATCTACTTCGCCAACGTCGGCCATATGAGAAAAGAGGAGATTACGCTGGCCGAGGCGCTCAAGACCCAGAGCTATACGACCGGCCACTTCGGCAAATGGCATTTGGGCACGCTCACCAACGACATTCGTGACGGCCGGAGGGGCGGCCGCCAGAAGGAACACTACTCGCCGCCGTGGGAGAACGGCTTCGACGTCTGCTTCTCCACCGAACAGGCTATCCCCACTTGGGACCCGATGAAGAATCAGAAGATCCCCACGCGCTACTGGACCGGTCCCGGCGAGTACGCCACCGAGAACCTCGCAGGCGACGATTCGCGCGTCATCATGGACCGCGCCATCCCCTTCATTCGCCGGGCGGTGAGGGACAAGCGCCCTTTCTTCGCCGTCATCTGGTTCCATACTCCTCACGAGCCGGTCCGGACCGGCGCCCGCTACCGGCGGATCTACGCGCGCTTCAGCGAGGGTGAGCAGCACTTCTTCGGAACCATCACCGCCATGGACGAGCAGATCGGGCGCTTGCGCCGCGAACTGCGGGAGCTGGGGGTCGCCCGCGATACCATGTTGTGGTTCTGCAGCGACAACGGGCCGGAAGGTCGCAGCCCGCACCGGGGTCGCACTCGGGGCTCCACCAAGGGACTCCGGGGACGCAAGCGCAGCCTGTTTGAGGGGGGCATCCGGGTTCCCGGCCTGCTGGAATGGCCCGCCCGCATCACCGGGCCGCGCACGGTCACCGTCCCGTGCTCGACGTCCGATTACTTCCCCACCGTCCTCGAAGTGCTCGGCTTCCGGATGAAGGGCCAGCCCGAGCCCATCGACGGCGTCAGCCTCCTGCCTCTCATCGAGGGCAAGATGGAGGGGCGGCCGAAACCCATCGGCTTCGAGACGACCGATGGCGGCGAGCGAGGAGCCCGGGCGCGCTTCGGCTCGCCGAACCTCGCCCTCATCGGCAACCGCTACAAGTTCCTCTCCTACCTCGACGAGGCGCGCGCCGGCGAGGACATGCTCTTCGATATCGCCCTCGATCCCGGCGAGCGCTACAACCTGGTCGCTGAGATGCCCGAGGTGGCCCGCAGGATGAAGGCCGCCCTTGCCGAGTGGAAGGCATCTTGCGAGGCGAGCGACCGCGGCGAGGACTACGTCTCCGGCTGAGATCGGGCGGCCTCACCCTAACGCCGCGCCACCACGGAGGCGTTGTGGCTCCACCGGCGCCGCCCAACGTCGGGAACGGCCGGCCGGCTTACACCGCGGCGAGCGCCGCCACCAGGGCCCCTTTCGCCGTCGCTTCGAGCGGCTTTTCCGCGAGCCGCACCTCGCCGAGCGGCAAGTCAAGCCCGGCGGCCCGCATCGCCTTCTCGAAGCGTTCGGCGAAACCGCCGGGCAGGGCTGTCCCTCCGCTCAGCACCATGGGCAGTTCCCGCTTGAAGTGCAGCAGGGAACCGGCTTCTTCCAGCCGGCGGCGGAAGCCCTCGACGACGGCCTGAATCATGTCGTCGTAGTAGACGCCGAGCGCCTGGAGCACCTTGTTCGAGAAGCCCCCATTGAAATAAAAGGAGGCTTCCTTCTCCAGCCGCACTCGGGTTGTCCGCTCACCCGTCACCGCCGCCGCGCTCGCGTCGATGTAGTCGCCCGCCTTGGAAACGCTGAAGCTGAGCACCGGGACCGAAAGATAGGCGACGCAGACGTTGCACAGTCCCCCGCCGAAGCTTACGCCGATGCCGCTGTAGTTGGATTCTTCGAGCTCGCTGTAGACCACGGCCAGGCCCTCGTTGATGCTGTGAACCTCGTAGCCGCGGCCGGCGAGCAGGTCTCTTAGGCTCGCCTCGTGATAGGTGACGGTGGCCTCGCCATCGGCAGGATCGGCTGGAACGCTGAAATACAGCGGCCGGCCGTCGCCAGGCTCTTCGCCAAGAACCGCGTCGAGAAGGGCGCGGATCACCTCGATGCTCTCCGGCTCGCCCGGGTTCAACATCCCGCTCATCATCGGGCGCCGCACGTCCAAGCCCAGCAGGTCGGCGAAGCGTATCGATTCGTCGCCGTGGACAGAGAGATCGCCGTTCGTGCGAGAGAAAGGAATGCCGTCCTTTTCCAGCGCCTTCTCCGTCATCGGCGAGTAAGGCACTTTCACGAACGCGTTCAATTGGCTCCGGAAACGGATCTCCCCGCCCCCTTGCGTCGCCACGACGATACGGCTGGTTCCCACATCGACACCCACGGCCGGGGTGCGCTGGTTCGCTTGTTCACTCATTTCTCATACTCCTGACCGCTGTTCTCCGGCGGAAGCGCGCTGGACCATCTCCAGGATCTCCCGGTACCGCTTCTGGCGCTGCCGACGGTACTCCTCCACCGGCAGGCCGTGGAAGGCAGCCGCCTGGCGGAACAGGTTCTCCCCCAGGACCAGGCCCTTCCACAGTTCGGGCCCGGTGGCTTTGACGTAGTCCGGCCCATACCGGAAGCCGAAGACCGCCACCGCCGGGTTCGGTATGCCATAGTTGTCGGTCAGCCCAAGGTCTCCGAACGGCAGCCTGGCCGCCCAGTCCACGTGGTTGCCCACCCGCATGGACCGCGAGAAGACCGATACCTGGGCGTGGGCTACACAGTTGCCCGCCGGAATGCCGTAGCGGCTCCGCAACATCTCGGTGAGCATGGCCGCCGCCCGGATCTGGGCGGGATTCACTTCCGGACCCGCCGCGCTCGCCCGCGTTCCCGCCTCGAAAGCCACTCCGATGAAACTCGGGTTCAGGTTCACGTAGACGTACCGGTCGTCGGCCCACACCGAGAAGCCGGCATGGTTGGCGCTGTCGCTTTCCCGGACCACCCGGTGCACCCGGCCGAAGCGGTCGATCACGTAGTGGTAGGCGCGCTTTCGCTGGACGTACTCGAGCAGCCACTTGCCCACCCGCTGCAAGCGCGGAGCATAGTCGGGGGCGAACGGAGCCTGCTGGCTCTCGGTGGTGTGATAGACAATGCCCGCCGGCCGCGTCCGCCACCCGACGAGTTCGAGTGTCTCGCGGTCGAAGACCGGATAGCGCCGCTCCTCGTTCGCGATCTCGTACCGCGTTTCGATCCGCAAGCCGTTGCTGTACAGCTCGTGACTTCGGGTCTCCTCTACGAGCCAGACCGCCGGGGGTTTCGCCGGCGTCCCGAAGATGGGTCCACGAGGGGGGATCCGCAGCTCCAGCGGGGCCGGGATTCCATCGGAAACCGTGGGCAGCGGCCCCGCGAGCACCGCCAGCCCGGCCAGCAGCACGGCGCGCCACAGCGGCCGGGCCTCGCGCCCGCCTCGTTTTTCCGCCATCGCGCTTCGGAGGTACCGCAATTTGCGCACTGGATCCTCGATCCGGCTGGCGCGCCACTCCACCAGCCGGCGCCTTATCCGGCCTCCGGCCCCGACGACCGAACCCATCGCTACGCATCCTCAAGTGAGAGTGGATTTCCCGGCGGTTTCGTCTCTCACTTTCCTCACCGTGTATCGGTCAGATCAGGGAAAAACCTTAGGCCGGAGGGCAGGCCCGAAAGCTCGGGGGGCCGAGCGCCGCTACGCCATCTCTTCACGCCGCTGTCCGGGGGGCTCTGCGCCGCTCGAGCCAAGCCCGCAAGCGGTCCCATACCATGAAGAAAAGCCACGCCAGCACCGGCCCGTGGATCCACCAGCGCCACGGGGTCGAACCTTCCCAGATCCCCAGCAGCGCCCAGGCGATTACCACCCGGTAGGCCAGCGGCGCCAGCGCCGTCCATAGCAGCAGTGCCGGGACCGGGACCACGGCGAGTAGGGGAACCAGCCACGTCAAATACCACGGGTGGCAATTCGACGAGACGAGCAACAGTGCTGTGATCGCCGTCAGCGCCGCTTTCTCCAGCGGCCACCGCGCCAGGACCAGCCCGGCGACGACCAGCCCGACGATGGCGAACGCGGCGTGCTTGGCGGTGCTCGCATCGCCGGCCAGCCACAACAGAGGGCCATACAGGCCGTCGTTGTTCCGCCAGCCGCCGACGAATCCGGTCAGGAACCGGGCGTTCTCCTCGACGTCGCTCCAGTACGGGATCGCCAGCAGCCCGGCCACCGGCAGCACGGCCGTCCATTCCTTCCACCGCAGCGGCCTGAAGCCCCGCCGGCCGACGAAGAGCGGGAACAGAATCAGCGGCCAGATCTTAGCCGCCGCCGCCAGGCTCAACGACGTGAACGCGGCCCACCACCGCTCCCGGGCCGCCGCCCAGAACGCAAGCGCGATGAAGAAAAGGGCTACCGGGTCGTTGTGGCCCGTTCCCCAGAATTCCATCGTCACCAACGGGCACCAGGCGTAGATCAGCACCCGTGAGGCGGGCAGTCCTCGGGCCGCCAGCAGCCCGAGCAGAGCCGCCACTGTCGCCGCGTCGAAGAGCGCCGCCGGGGCCTTGAACCAGAAGGCCTGGCGGTGCGGATCCCCGGTCGCGTGCGCCACGGCGCGGTACGTGGCCCACTCCATCAGCTCGATCAGCGGACCATAGCCGGCCTTGAAGTCTTTGCTGCCGACGCGCGGCCATGTCTCGTCTCTGAGATGGGCCCAATCGGCATCGGCTGGGCGAACCTGGTACGGATTGCCCCCCTCGGCCTGGACCATCCCCTCCCATCGGTAGCGGAATACGTCGTCGGAAAAGGCCGGCTCCAGGGGCCAGACGGTGAGACGGAACAGCGCTGCCGCGGCCAGGATAGCCATCATCGGGGCCCGGCGCCGCCGGAAGCCCGGATCTCTTTCAAATTGCAGGCAGATGTAGACCGAAAGAATGTAGAATAGGGAAGTCAGCAACAGTAGGCCGACAGCCTCCGGGATGTGGTAGCGGAGGTCGCCCAGCGAAAGCAGGCCTGCGAGGAGGATTTCCATCGCCAGGGCGCAGGCGAGCAACCGGGCGACGCCGGGCCAGGCGCCTGTGGTCCGGTTCCGGCTGGTTCGATTCAGCGGCAACGCAAGCTCATGTTAGCAATGATTGCACCGGTTGGACTGATTCTTGCGGATTCCTGGGTTGAGCGCCTTTCGCGAACGTTTCTTGATGATACTTTCGCCGGGATCCACCAGCTCCAGTGGTTCGACTATTCCATCCTCGTCCCTTACTTTGCCGCTCTTGCCATCCTCGGCCTCTATGGCCTCCACCGCTACCTCACCATTTACCGGTATTGGCGGTACCGCAAGAACCTCCCGGTGAAGCCGCCGGCGCGGTTTGCCGAGCTGCCGCGCGTGACCATCCAGCTCCCCATTTATAATGAGCGGTTCGTCGTCGGCCGCCTGATCGAAGCGGTCTCCCGGATCCGTTACCCGCGGGACCGGCTGCAGATCCAGGTGCTCGACGATTCCACCGATGAGACCCGCGTGATCGCCCGGCGATTGGTCGCCGAATACCGGGCCCGGGGTCTGCCCATCGAGTACCGCCACCGCGCCAACCGCCGCGGCTTCAAAGCGGGAGCCCTTGAAGAAGGTCTTCGCGACGCCACCGGCGAACTGATCGCCGTCTTCGACGCCGATTTCATTCCGGATCCGGACTTCCTCGAAAAGACGGTGGATTACTTCACCGACCCCGAGGTAGGCCTGGTCCAGACCCGCTGGGCGTTTCTGAACCGGAACTACAACCTGCTCACCGAGGTCCAGGCCATCCTCCTCGACGGCCATTTCCTGCTCGAGCACGTGGCCCGATGCGGCTCCGGACTGTTCTTCAACTTCAACGGGACGGCGGGGATCCTGCGCCGGAAGATGATCGAGGAGGCCGGCGGCTGGCAGCACGATACCCTCACCGAGGACTGCGACCTCTCCTACCGGGCTCAACTAAAGGGTTGGAAGTTCCTCTACTTGCCCCATGTGGAGAGTCCTTCGGAGCTGCCGGTCGAGACCTACGCCTTCCAGGTCCAGCAGGCCCGCTGGGCGAAGGGCCTCACCCAGGTGGCCCTCAAGCTGCTTCCGGCGATCTTCCGCTCGCCGATCCCCTGGCGGAACAAAGCGGAAGCCTTCTTCCACTTGACGCCGAACGTCAGCTACGTGCTGATGATTCTGGTCTCGCTGCTCGTCTATCCGGCCATGGTGGTGCGCTTCTACATGGGCTGGCAGGAGATGCTCGTGCTCGACGTGCCGGTCATGGCGGCGGCGTTCTTTTCGATCATCGCCTTTTACGTCTTTGCCGAGCACGAACACAATCCGAAGGGCTGGAAGAGGTCGATCGTCCTCATGCCGATGGTGATCGCCGCCGGCATCGGGCTGACGCTGATCAACTCGAAAGCCGTGCTCGAAGCGGCTGCCGGATTTCAGACGGCTTTCGCCCGTACGGCGAAGTACGCCGTGGCGGGCGGCCGGCGGTTGACCCCCGCGATCCAGGTCTACCGCCGCCGGAGCGGGTGGCTGCCGTTCGTCGAGATCGCTTGCGGGATCGCCTTCCTGGTGATCGTCTATCTGGCCATCGACAGCTACAACTTCCTGGCCGTGCCCTTCCTGGCGCTGTTCGTGGCCGGCTACTTGTGGGCGGGCTTCTCGACGCTCATCGACGAGCTCCGGGCCCGCTTGCGTTGGGAGTTGGAGCAGAAGGCCCAGCCGGAGGTCGAAACGGCGCCCTAGCGGAACGGCGCCCTACGAGCTGCTTTCGGCTTGCAGTTCCTCCGCCACCGCCCGTCCCTCTCCCGCCCTGTCGATGGCGATCCGTGTGGCGACCGGCCCGATGATCTCGGAAATCGTCACCGCCGCCAGAATCACCGTGGTCACGTTGGGGGCCAATTCGGGGTAGCGCTTGTCGATCGCCAGCGTCAGCCCGATGGCCAGGCCTGCCTGGGCCATCAGCGCCAGCCCCAGGTAACGCTGGACGGTCTCGTTCAGGCCCGCCTTTTGCGCCCCAAGTTTGGCGCCTGCCAGTTTGCCGGCCGCCCGGGCGGCGACGTAGAGCAGGCCGGCGATGCCGAGCGACGTGACCAGCGAGAGGTCCAGGTCCGCCCCGGCGATGACGAAGAAGATCGCATAGAAGGGCGGATCTGTACGGCCGATCGTCATCAGGATCCGGCGCGTGTGCGCCGACAGGTTCGCCATCGTCGCCCCGACGGCCAGGCTGGCCACCAGCGTCGAGAGCTCCAGCACCATGGCCGCCCCGACGCAGAGCAGGACACACCCAGTGAAAAGGATCAGCACCTCGCCGTGGTCGGTGACTCGGGTCGCCCAGGCAGCCAGGAGCAGGCCCACCAGATACCCGAGCGCCACCGAGCCGAGCATCTGCCATACGAGCAGGTAGGTGGAGCGGTAGAGGGTGGAAAGCGCCTGGCCGCTGCCGGTCGCCAGGCTGAGGTCGATCACCGTGGCCGCAATGGCGAAAGCGGTCAGGCAGAACAGATTGTTTACGCCGATGACGCCCACCAGCGTATCCGTCATCGGGCCGGCTGCGTTCCGCTCCCGGATCACCATCAACGTCGATGCGGGTGCGGTGGCCATGGCAATGGCGCCCAGTAGTATCGCCACCCGCCAATCCAGCCCCAGTAGGAGCATCGCCGCGCTCACCAGCGCCGCCGCCAGGATGCTCTCGGTGGCGGTGACCCTCAGCACCGCGGGTCCGGCGCCGCGGACGCGCCGCATCTCGAAGATGGAGCCGATGGAGAACAGGATCAGCCCGAGCGCCACCTCGCTGAAAATCTCCAGAGCGGCCAGGTTCTCGTGGCTTACCCAGCCGAGGCCCGAAGGGCCGACGGCCACGCCGGCGAGGATGTAGCCGGTCACCTCCGGGATCCGCGCGAACTTCACCAGGTGCCCGGCGGCCAGGGCGAATAGAAGGATGAGGCCCAGCGACGAGAGTTCGTTCATGGCCGCAGGAACACTCCGAACTTCCGCCGGCCGCGCTCCACCGCCACCCAGACGGGCTGCTCGCCCCCGGCGGCCAAGGCGCGGCTCGCGGCGCGCAGGCTGCGGGGCCGACGGCCTCCCACGGTCAGCAAACGGTCGCCCGGTCTGAGGCCGGCGCGGTCGGCCGGACTGCCCGGAACGATCTCCTCGATCGGCAAGCCCGTGCTGCGGGGCTCCAGGAGGATTCCGGGAGTTTTTGCGGCCAGCGTTGCCGGGTAGTCGTCTTCGCTCGCCGCCATCGTCAGGTGAACGCGAGCGCCCGCCCGTAGTACGGTCAATTCGTAAGTCGGGTAGGCCACCGGCAGGACCAGCCGGTTCAGATCCTCCAGCGCCGCCACCGCCGCTCCGTCCAGTTCCTGGATGACGTCGCCTGGCAGCAGTCCGGCGGCGTCTCCGGGCCATCCGCCCCAGACCTCGATTACCAGCAGGCCGGCGTCGGCGCCGAAGTAGCCGGCCGTTTCTTCGTTCAAAGGCTCGAGCCGGAGGCCGTAGTAGCGGAGCAGCCGGCCCGCCAGGCTGCGGGCGTCTTCGAGGACCCGGTCGATAGCCTCGGGCGTGAGCGCCTCGAACCGCCCGCCGCACCGGACCACGAGTCCCAGTAGATTGCCCTCCAGGTCGAAGACCCCTCCGCCCGCCGTAGTCTCGTCCAGGGGGATGTTCGTCTCGACGACGTTGGCGGTGAAGTCCCCGCACTCGACCGCCACCACGCCCTGCAGCGTTCCCGGAGCGTACAGGTGCCCGCCGTCCCTTCTGGCTGCCACCTGGAGCACCCAGCTACCCTGCGGAAGCGAGCGGGCGGCGGCGCGAAAAACCGGCTCGTAACCCGCTGCCGGCGGCAGCCGCATGGCGGAGACCGGGAAGTGAACCGAGACGACTTCCGGCGTCAGCCGGTGCGGGCCTGTCGTCAGCTCCGCCCGCAACGGAGCGTTGGGGCCCCGGCTCACCAGCGTACCGTCCCCACTCCATACGACAGCGCTGGCTTCCAGCCCGCGCACCCACCGCACGGCCGGGATCACCTCTTTGGCCACTCGGGCGAAATAGAAGGTCAGGTCTTCGAGGTTCCGCCGCTGCGCCGCCAGTTGCAGGCGCAGCATCTCGGTCTGGGAAATCGTGACTTCCGGCGCCGGCGCCGGCTTGAACTTGCCGCCGACGATAAGAATCCCCCCGGCGATGACGCCGAGCAGCGCCACGTACCTGCGTTGCGGGGGACGGGAAGGCATCAGTCCGCCAACACTCTGAGCCAGTATCGCAAAACCGGACTCGTCCCACGCAGAGGACGTCCGGCCGCGTTCAGCTCCGTAGCGTCTCCACGATTTCCGCCGCTGCCTGGCGGGCCTCGTCGACCGCTCCCCGGGGGAAGCTGATCGCGCCCACCCGCGGGTGGCCGCCCCCGCCGTAGCGCTCGCAGATCTCCGCCAGGTTGTGTTTCAAAGGCTTCTTCGCCCAGGGGTTCGAGCCCACCGAGACCTTCGTCCGGAAGCTGGAATGCAGCACGGAAACGGTGTACAAGGAATCCGGAAACAAGTAGTACGGAATGAACTTGCTATAGCTCTGCAGCGGTTCGTCCGTCAGGTCGAAATAGACTACTGTGCCGTCGAAGCGCGCCTTTCTCCGGATGATCTCGATCGACTCCACGTGCCGCTCGTAGAGAGGCTTGTAGATCTTCTGGAGCGACGGCTCGGCGATGATCTCTTCCAGCTTCCGGCGCCGCATCCAGCGGATGATCTGCTGCACCGTCTCCGAGTCCTCCACGCCTTCGATGACCAGCACCAGCCTGGTGGCCGCGCTGCGGAGCTCGACCGCTTCCTCCGGGCTCACATATTGGGCGCCGTCCACAATGTCGGCCCACCGCACCAGTTCATCCAGGTCCGGAGCCTCGAAACCAAACCGCTCCTTGGCCACGGTGGCGATGAACTTCGTGCAGGACTTGAACTCCGGATCCAGGAACTTCCGGCCTGAGCGGTCGCGCCGGAAATGCTCCTCGTCTTCTGGATTGAGGAAGGCGCTCTGATGGTGGTCGAACCACCAGGTCAGTTTCGGGTTCGAGGAGTACTTGAAATCGACGATGGCATTGACGTCGCCGTCGAACAGCGAGTCCTCGAAGATCTGCGAAGCCTTGTGCGCCATCCCCGTGTAAAGGAACTCCGCCCCTGGATAGAACTTCGCTTCGACGAACCGCGTGAAGAACGCGGCGGAGGCGGCCCCGTCGAAGCAGTGGTCGTGGTAGAGGACTCTGACCCGCATCAAACCCGAGAAGGATAAAACCCATTAGATTGCCTGAAACGGACTTGAAATGCAAGCCGAAAGTTTCGTGCGCGTCCCCGGGCTGGTCGCGCCGGTTCGAGATCCTGGCTGTTTTGCCAAACCAGACGATTTCGCATAGAATGAAGACAGAAGCGCTGCTGGGAGCTGGGCAGTCATAACTTTCTCATCACCGGCGCTTCTTCAAGCAGGCAGGAAACAGATCGGACCCGTGGCGCCGCTTCCGGGAAAGGCCCGCGGTAGCGGACGACGGCTGGAATCATTCGTCTTTTTTCGTCAGTTCAGCCGGGCGCCAAACCCGCCCGGCTGGTAAGGAAGGACGGCCATGGGAACGATCGTTACTGATACTCCGTCGAAGCCTCTGGACTTCGAAAACGGCGGCCGCGAGGAATACCCGTACCCGGGCATTCCGACGACCACCGACGGCGCGGGCAGCGTTGTCTGGGTTGAGACGCACGTCTCGCAAGGGGCCGGGGCCTACCCGATCACCTCTTCAACGACTATGGGCGGCGGCTTCCAGGCCGCCATCGCCAACGGCAAGCGGAACCTTTGGGGCGAGCCGCTCATGTTCATCGAGCCGGAGTCCGAGCACTCCTCGGCCACCGTCTGCGAGGGGTTCGCCCTGGCCGGCGGCCGCGTGACGAACTTCACCTCCGGGCAGGGGTTGATCCTCATGAAGGAGGTTCTCTACACGATCGCCGGCAAGCGCCTGCCGGTGGTCTTCCACATCGGGGCCCGGGCCCTGACCTCGCACTCGCTGAACGTCCACGCCGGGCACGACGACGTCGTTGGAGTGGCCGACTGCGGCTGGGGCGTCCTCTACGCCCGCAACGCCCAGGAGGCCGGCGACCTGGCGCTCATCGCCCGCCGGGCCGCCGAGGACTCCGAAACGCCGTTCCTCAACGTCCAGGACGGCTTTCTCACCACCCACACCATCGAGAACGTCCGGCTGCCGGAGCCCGAGCTGATGAAGCGCTTCGTCGGCGCGCCGTCGGAGCGGCTCCGCAACTTGATGGACCCGGCGGCGCCGCTGATGACCGGCGTGGTGCAGAACCAGGACTCCTACATGAAGGGAAAGATCGCCCAGCGCGCCTACTATGACCGCGTGCTGCCGTGCATCGAGGCGGCCATGGCGGAGTTCCAGGCGTTGACCGGCCGCCGCTACGGCCTCGTGATGCCCTACCGGCTCGAGGACGCCGAGTACGCCATCGTCGGCTCCGGCTGCATGATGGAAACCGCCGAGGCCGCCGTCGATTGGATCCGGGAGAACATGGGCGTCCGGGTGGGTCTGCTGCACATCACCTGCTTCCGGCCCTGGCCCTCCCGGCAGATCGTCGAGGCGCTGCGGCACGTCAAGGCGATCTCGGTCATCGAGCGCCTGGACATCCCGCTCCAGCAGTCCAATCCCCAGCTCTGCGAGCTGAAGGCCTCCTTCGCCGACGCCATGGCCGGCACGCCGGGCTACCCGGAGGTGGAGCGCATGCCGCGCTTCTACGGTGGATCGGCCGGGCTGGGCAGCCGCGACATCCGGCCGGGCGACTTCATCGCCGTGGTCGAGAACATGCTGAGCGAGGAGCCGAAGCACTACTTCAGCCTGAACATCAGGCACGAAACGGCGCTCGAGGCCCGGGTGAACCCCGACGTCCGTTCGCCGGGCTCGTTCTCCATGCGGGGCCACTCGGTGGGCGGCTACGGTTCGGTGACCACCAACAAGGTGATCGCCACCATCGCCGGCGAGGTCTTCGGCCTCGACGTCCAGGCCTACCCCAAGTACGGCTCCGAAAAGAAGGGGCTGCCGACGACTTATTATTTGACCGTCGCCAGGGAGCACATCCGGACCCACTGCGAGCTGGCCCATGTCGAGTTCATCGCCTTGAACGACGTCAACGCCTTCAACCTCGGCGACGTGCTCAAAGGGCTTTCGCATGGTGGCACGGTCTTTACCCAGAGCCACCTCACGGAGCCGGCCGAGATCTGGGATTCGGTCCCGGCCTGGGCCCGGCAGCGCCTGCGGGACAAGGACGCCCGGTTCTTCGCCCTGGACATGGTGTCGATCGCCCGCCAGTGCTCGAGCCGGGCCGACCTGCAGCAACGGATGCAGGGCATCGTGCTGCTCGGCGTTTTTCTGCGGGTCACGCCCTTCCGGGAGCGGTCCGGCATCGGCGAGGACGAGCTGTTCGCCGGCGTCGAGAAGTCGCTGCGCAAGTACTTCGGCTCCCGCGGCGAACAGGTGGTCCAGGACAATCTCCGCGCCGTGCGGCGCGGGTTTTCCGAGGTGATCGAAGTGCCTCGGGAGGTGATGTTCTCCAACGCGGAGGCCGACCAGGCCGCCGCCGATCTGAGGGTGGTGCAATGAGCAGTTCCACGCCGGCCGACATCACGGCCAAACACCAAGATATCCGGCTTCGCATCGTCGATCCGGAAGACTTCAACGAGCGCGTCGTCGGCGCCTACAACCGGGGCGTCGGCGAGCACGAGTTGGAGGCCGACGTCTACACGGCCCGCAGCGTCATCCCGGCGGGAACGGGCGCCCTGCGCGATTTCAGCTATATCGCCCCGGAGATCCCCGAGTTCCTGCCGGAGAAGTGCGTCGGGTGCATGGAGTGCGTCACCCAGTGCCCGGACACGGCGATCCTGGCCAAGGTGGCCGAGCCGGAGACTCTCCAGCAGAAGCTGTCCACGCTCGAAAACGGCGAACTGCGCCAGTCGCTGGCCGGGCAGTGGGTGGAGACCAACAAGTACTGGAGCGTGCTCGAGCGCAAGGGCGTCGGCGGCGGCAAGTTCGGCATCTTCATCGACCCGACCAAGTGCAAGGGCTGCGCCGAGTGCGTCGAGGCCTGCGGCGACCACGCGGCCCTGAAAATGGTCCGCAAGAACCGGGAGAAGCTCGAGTGGTACCGCCAAGCCTTCCAGTTCTTCAAGCGGATGCCGGAGACGCCCAAGAAGTTCATCAACGAGCGGGCGCTGGCCGACATGATGCTCGCCGAGCGGTCGCTGCTCTACGTCGGCGGGGCCGGCTCTTGCATGGGCTGCGGCGAGGCCACGGCGCTGCGGATGATGCTGGCGGCCACGGGCTTCGTCCACGGCCCCGAGAACATCGGCATCGTCGCCGCCACCGGTTGCAACACGGTCTACGGCTCGACTTATCCCTACAACCCGTTCCGGGTGCCGTGGACCAACTCGCTATTTGAAAACGCCCCAGCCGACGCCATGGGCATTCGCGCCCGCTGGAACCAGATGGGCTGGCGGCACAAGCGCCTCTGGGTGCTGGGCGGCGACGGGGCGATGCTGGACATCGGCTTCCAGTCGCTTTCCCGCATGCTCGCCTCGGGCATGGACATCAAGGTGCTCGTTCTCGACACCCAGGTCTACTCGAACACCGGCGGGCAGGCCTCGACCAGCTCCTTCCACGGCCAGAATGCCAAGATGGCCTTCCACGGCAAGGACATCCACGGCAAGAGCGAGTTCCGCAAGGAGCTGGCCAATATCTGCATGATGCACCGCAACGTCTACGTCGCCCAGACCACGCCGGCCCACATCAACCATTTCTACAAGGCCGTTATGGAGGCCAACGAATTCCCCGGTCCGGCCATCGTCAACTGCTTCACCACCTGCCAGCCGGAGCACGGCGTGGCCGACGATATGGCCGAGCACCAGGCCAAACTGGCTTGCAACTCCCGCGCCTTCCCGATCTTCATCTACGACCCGCGCAAGGGCGATCGGATGAAGGACCGGATCAGCCTCACCGGCAATCCGGCGGTCAAGGACGACTGGTACAAGCATCCGAAAACCGGCGAGCAGATCGACTTCATCTACTTCGCCCGGACCGAGGGCCGCTTTGCCAAGCACTTCGACAAGGACGGCAACCCCTCGCCCGAGCTGCTGGCGGCCCAGCAGGAGCGGCTGGAGAACTGGCGCCTGCTGCAGGAGCTCGCCGGGCTCCGCTGAAGACGGCCGGGCTCGGCTGGAGAGCCGCTGGGGAGATGCGATAACTCCTTGACCGTCTGATACTTAGATTGCTGCTTGCGGCTCCGCTCCGGACCGTTTCCGGGGAATTGACCATGCCTCGGACGGTTTGGTATCATTGAGTTGCGGGGTGGAGCAGTCTGGTAGCTCGTTGGGCTCATAACCCAAAGGTCGCGGGTTCAAATCCCGCCCCCGCAACCAACCTTTTTCTTCTTTCCACCCGCTCACGGTTTCACAACTTCGAGCTGTCCCCGGACCTTACCGTCTTTCCGGCTGACGAGCACGCCCAATCCGCCCGCTGCGGCGCGTACACTGATAGGTCTGCGTTGCGGCCGGCCGGGGACTGGCCCGCGCGACCGCCTATCGATCGCCCTTGACCTCGATGCCTGACTTCGAGACATGGCAGTGGCTTGCCGGCGCCGCCTGCGCTTTCGCCATCGGCGTGGCCAAGTCCGGCGTCCCCGGCGTGGCCATCTGGGCCGTGCCGGTAATGGTGCTCACCGTGGGCGACGCCCGTCTGGCCGCCGGCTGGCTGCTGCCCATCCTCTGTGTGGGCGACCTCTTCGCCGTGAGCTTTTGGCGCCGCCACGCCGACTTCGGCCAGTTGCTGCGCCTCATGCCCTGGGTCGTGGCCGGAATGGCCGGCGGGGCGGCGGCGCTGCTGCTCGACGAGCAGGTGCTCCGCAAGATCGTCGGGGCGATCATCTTCGCCATGCTGGCGCTTCATGTCAGGCTGCGGACCCGGCCGGAAGCCGCCCAAGGCGTCGTCCACCCTTCGCCTTACGGCGTCACCGCCGGCTTCGCCACCACGGTGGCCAACGCCGCCGGACCGGCGATGAACCTTTATCTACTGGGCATGCGGCTCCCAAAGCAGGCTTTCCTGGGGACCGCCGCCGTCTTCTACCTGGTGATCAACCTCACCAAGATCCCCATCTACCATTGGCACGGGCTGTTCAGCCGCGAGTCGCTGGCCTTCGACCTTGTGCTGGCGCCGGCGGCGGCCGCCGGTTCGCTGGCCGGCCGCTGGGCAGTGGAGCGGATTCCGCAGCGGCTCTTCGACGCCGTCGTCCTGACGTTCACCGCGGTGGCGACGCTGCTGCTGTTCCGGTGAGGGTTCCGTCTTCGGACCCCGGCCGGTCCGCAGCGGACGCGATAGAATGATCGCCAGCCGCAGCCGCGGCGCCAGGGAGGACGACATGGATTGGGACCGCCGCGAGTTCCTCGCCGGATTCCTCGCGGGCGGCGGCCTCGTCCGCCGGGCCGACGGACAGCGGGACGGCGCCGTCGTCTACCGGATCGTGGATGAGGCCACCGGGCGGCCGGTTCCGGCGCGCATCCGTTTGACGGACCCCGCCGGGGCCGACCTCGTTCCGCTGGGCCACCCCGAAGAGCTGGCGCCGGAGGCCCACGAAGGGGACGTCCGGTTCCAGTCGCGCCGTTACTGTTACGTGGACGGCGAGTTCCGGCTGCCGCGCGGCCATCCGCCTTTGCGCTGCCGCGTGCTGCGCGGCTTCGAGTACGAGATCCACGAAGGCGCGCTCGAACCGGCGGCGGCTCGTGACGGCGCGGCTGAGATCCGGCTCCGCCGCTGGACCTCGCTCGCCAGCCGGGGCTGGTACTCCGGCGACATCCACATCCACCACATCGCGCCCCGGACGTGCCGGCTGGAGATGGACGCCGAGGATCTGAACGTCGCCAACATTCTTACTTCCGACTTCACCACGGACCAGGACCGCTTCCGCGGGGCGCCCGACCCCGTCTCCTCCGGCGACCGCCTCGTCTACGTCAACCAGGAATTCCGCAACCACGAACTCGGCCACCTGTGCCTGCTGAATCTGAAACGGCTCGTCGAGCCGGTCAAGACGGTTCAGCCGTTCCATTACCCCCTCCACCTGCGGGTCTGTGACGAGGTCCACGCCCAGGGCGGCTACGTCTCCTGGGCCCACTTCCCGAGCTGGCCGGGGGTGGAGAACCCTCTCGACGTGGCCATGGAGAAGCTCGACGGCCTCGAGATCTTGTGCGTGCTCGAGCCCCGGGCCTTTCCCATCTTCATGCGGCAGATCGTGCCGGAGGTCGAGTCCAACGACGGCCTGCGGCTCTGGTACCGCTACCTGAACTGCGGGTTCCGCCTCACCGCCACCGCCGGCACGGACAAGATGACCACGTTCGTCACCGTCGGCGCCAACCGCGTCTACGCCCGCCTCGACGGCGATTTCAACTACGAGAACTGGACCCGCGCCCTGCGGGCCGGGCGGACGTTCATCACCAACAGCCCCATCCTCTTCTTGGAAGTCAACGGGGCCGAGCCGGGAGCCACCATTGAGCTCGATTCGGCCCGCGGCCGGGTCGTCCGCATCCGCGCCACGGCGGAATCGCAGCTCCCTTACCACCGCCTGGAGATCGTCGCCAACGGCCGGGTGATCGCCGAAGCGTCGCCTTCCGGCCCGCGGCATCGCGCCGCCATCGAGATCGAGCACCCGGTGAGCGAGAGCTGCTGGGTCGCCGCCCGGGCCCTCGAAGACCTCGGCCGCTACCGCGCCGCCGGGCTCGACTTCAACACCGTCCACATCGCCGAGGGCACGCTGCTGAGCAACTACTACGGCACGCGCCGCCCCGAGACCGTCTTCGCCCACACCTCGCCGGTCTACGTCCTGCTGGACGGCGCGCCGATCCGGAGCTGGGAGGACGCCGAGTACTACGTCCGCTACATGGACCGCACGATCCGGTGGCTGGAGACCGAGGCGAAGTTCGCCCGCCCGGCCGACAAACGGACCACCCTGGAGCGGTTCCGCGCCGGCCGCGCCGTCTATGAGCGGCGGGCGCGCGAGGCCCGCGAACGGCAGCGGGCGCAGGCCCGGCGGTGAGGCCGCCCGCCCGGAGCCACGCTACCTGGCGCCGGATAGCCGCTCGACGTAGACGTAGTAGGCCCCGGAGATCTCCCGGCCGTCTTCGTCGTAGAACCAGGTCTGCATGGTGGTGCGGCCGTAACGGAGGTTCATGGTGAAGACGGCCTCGCGGTCCTCCGGACCCACCGGTTTGCGCATCACGCGGCCACCCACGCGGAGCCCTGCCTCGGCGATGGGCAGCGCCACGCCGGGCGGGTAGTCGCCGTCCTCGCCGTCGTGAGCGGGCACGCCCGCGCGCATCGGGACGTCCACCTCTTTCGGCCAGCGCCGCAAGGTGAACCGGTAGCGGCCGTTCCGCTCGATCAGGATGTGCCACACACCGTTCCGGCGCACGCCGCGGCGGACCTGCAAGCCCTGGTCGAAGAAGACGTCGGCCCACTCGCAGGGCGAGACGAGTACCGGATTCTCGGCGTCCGAGCCGATGTGCACCGGAAGGAACGTGTCCAGGCGCGGCTCCACCTGCCGCCACCATTCTTCGTAATGGGCGCGCATGCGGGCGGCGATCTCCGGATGCTCGGTGATGACGTTGCGCTGCTGGGCGGGGTCGTCGGCGATGTTATACAGCTCGGTGAGCCGCAGCAGGCGCCACTTCTTCCACAGCACCGCGGCGTCGCTCCACTCGGGACGCCCCACGTTCATGCGGCTGAACTGGACGACGAGCATGCGGTCCGGCAGGTGGTCTGCTTCGCCGCGGAGCAGCGGCGCCAGGCTCGTCCCGTCGAAGCGCACGCCCGGCGGAGTCTCGAGGCCGCAGAGTTCGATGAGGGTGGGCAGGATGTCCTGCACTTCGGTGAGCTCATCGATGTCCCGGCCGCCCTCCAGGCCGCCGCCCGGCCAGCGCAGGAAGAATGGCACCCGGTGGCCGCCCTCCCAGAGGGTGATCTTCCGGCCGCGCATGCCGGCGTTGTAGAAGGAGACGCCGACGGTGCCGCCGTTGTCGGTCATGAAGATCAGGATCGTGTCCTCGCGCAGGCCGGTCTCGCGGAGCATCTCCTCCAAGCGGCCCACGTTCTCGTCGATGTTGGCGATCATGCCGAAGTAGCTGGCCAGGTTCGCCGGCAGGTTCCGGTAGCGATCCCGGTAACGCTCGGAGACGAACCACGGCCAGTGGGCAGCATTCAGGGGAAGATAGACGAAGAAGCGCTCGCCGGCGGCGTGGCGGGCGCGGATCCAGCGCATGGCCTCGCGGAAGAAGACGTCGGTGCAATAGCCTTCATAGCGCTGCGGGCGGCCGTTATGGCGGTAGACGTCGTTGAAATAGTCGTTGTTCCAGTGGTCCGGGGCCGAGCCGATGTGGGAGGAAGGGAACCAGACGGTCTCCTCGAAACCGCGGTCCTGAGGGCGATAGGGATAATTGTCGCCGAGGTGCCACTTGCCGAACATGGCGGTGCGGTAGCCGGAGGCCAAGAAGATCTCGGCCATGGTGGGGATGTCGCGCCGCAGCAAGGTGCGCCCGCTGGAGACGTTCATGGCCATCGAGGCGAGAGTGTCGCGGCCGGTCATCAGTTGAGCCCGCGTCGGGGTGCACATCGGCGAGACATGGAAATCGGTGAAGCGGATGCTCTCGTCGTGCAAGCGGTCCAGATTCGGGGTCTTCAGGGCGGGATTGCCGTGGGCGGAGAGATCGCCGTAACCCTGATCGTCGGTGAGGATGAGAATCACGTTGGGCTGCTTCGCCGCCAGTGGTGTGACGAAGAGCACGGCGGCGAGAAGACGGGCGAGAATGTGGGGGCGTCGCATGTCCCTCCTTCTATCACAGAGAGCGGTGCTTGTAGAGCCGAGCGGGCATGGAGCCGGAGGCGGAAGCGCTGGAGTTGGGAGCCATCGGGAGCGACGGCGGGAGGGCTGGTCCGGGGTGCGGCGTGACGCGTGGCGCCTTTTTTCCTCGAAAAGATTGAAACGAGGAACTGGGTTATCTATCAATCGATTAGCGGGACGTGTGACGCGTCGGGGGAGGTTCCGTATCCGCTGGCACAAGCGGTAGGACACGTGAAGAAACGGCGAAGATTGGGCCTCGATTCCTCGGGGGGCAGCCCTCGCCGCAGCTTCCCCCGGCAGGCCCGGGCGTGGACTCTCTCGAGCCGCGCAAACGACGCCCGGCTGGCGATCCACCCGCTGGCAGCGCGCCCGGGGCGCGTGCCGGCGGGCAGCCGAAGACGGGCGCATCCGGAATTGTGAAACACGTCGGGCGGGCATCGTTCCCCCGTAGCGTTTCTAGCACGGCGACCGCGGAGAGCGGTCCCGGGTGGGAGCGAACTCGTTTGGATGGAAGGGATTGGGCGGCGGCATTGCGATGGGACTGGAGAAGGTTTGGGGCAAGTGCGGGCGTCGCGGTTCAGCCACGCCGCCCGGTCGTGCTCCCGATCAGCGCGGGGCCGGCGGCCCCCTGCCGGGCCACCGTCGAAGCGCTTGCGGTGTTCCAGATTCCGAAGCGGTTGGGGGGCGTGGAACGGCGCCGATTCGGGGATTACAGAAAGAAGGCGGCGAGCCTCGATGGAGGCGGCGGCAAGAGCTTTTCTGCTGTCTGCAGCAAGCCGGGCGAAATCTATCCGCTCCCGGAAACCTCGGCCGGTAGCCGGGAACGGTCCGCTGCGCGGCCGCGCCGGAGGCGCTCTCCCCCCCTGGCGTTTCTGAGACGCGCCGAGATTGTCGAGGGCGAACCGAGACTGCCGCTCGACGCGAGGAAGCTGACCGGGGCCGGAGAGGATATCCGGCTGCCGGCCACCGGGGCGCTTCTGTTGCACGTTCGATAGAGAGATCGCAAACGACGGCGTTGGGCTCGTGCCGCCGGTATGGACAAGCGAAAAGGTTATAATCTGGACGCCGTCAATGAAGCGGAGGGAGTTTCTACGCTTGGCCCCGGCGCTCGGGGTGGCTTCCCGAGAGGCGCCTGTCCTGCGGGCCGAGGTGTCGAATCTGGAGCCGATTCCCGAGCGGCACTTTCCCAGCCGTTTGTACGAGTTCGTCTGGCGGAATTGGGAGCTGGCCAACTTGGACCGTATGGCGGAGACGGTCGGGGCTGCGCCAGGCCGATTGCAGGAACTCGGCGCCGAGCTGGGACTGCCCCCGAAACCGAAGCTCGGCGAAGAGCGGTTGCGGCGCCTCTATATCACCGTCATCCGCCAGAATTGGCACCTGCTGCCCAACGACCAGATCCAGACTTTGCTCGGGTGGGATGCAGACCGTTTTGCTTTCATCCTCAAAGAGGACGACTTCCTCGATCAGAAGCTCGGCTCGAAGCCTGACTGCAAGCGGCTCGTCTACCGGCGGCCGACGGCGGAGGAGCGGCGGGCTGCAGCCGGGATCAAGCGCGAAATCCACAGCACCTTCGGCGAGGCGTGGAAGGAGGCGGGCGAGGCGCCGTTCGAGTTTGTCGAGCAATTGAGCACATCACGCTACCCATTGCTCCGCGACCCTTCCGCTAGCGTGGGTCCGGGCGAGATCGACATCAGCTCCGGCTGGGCGGTGACGGCGTCTCGTCACCCGGAAGTAAAGGCCGCAGCGGAGCGGCTGCGCCGTTACCTGGCCGAGGCGATGAGGGTGCGGTTGGAGCTGCCCACGACAGCGGGTTTGCGCCGTGTCATCCGGTTGGAAGCTACGGGCTCCGCCGGCAAGAGCCCCGGTTTCCGGATCGAAGCGGGTCCCGCCCAGGTGCGGTTGGTATCGTCCGAGCCCGAAGGCGTAGTGCGGGCGGCCTATTGGCTTCAGGAACTGCTGGAGGCCCGGGGCGGTCCGTTCTTGCCCGCGGGGACGTTCGAACGGGGGGAGGTGTGGAATCCGCGTTACGTCTACCCGTTCTTCGCCCTCTATGGGGACCCGTTGTACGAGCCGGAGGTGGATCCGCTCCCCGAAGGGTACCTGGACAAGCTCGCCCGCGTAGGGATCAACGGAGTTTGGATCCAGGCGGTGCTGAACACGCTGGCGCCGTCGGCGGAGTTTCCGGAGTTCGGCGAAGGCTGGCAGACGCGGCTGCACAACCTGAACGCCCTGGTCGAGCGGGCGGCGCGCTGCGGGATCGGGATCTACCTCTACTTGAATGAACCGCGCGCGATGAAAGCGGACTTTTTCCGGAGACACCCGGACGTGCGCGGCTCCTCTTACCGCGGCCTGTGGGCGATGTGCACCAGCGTGCGGAAAGTCCGTGACTGGATCGCCGGCAGCCTGGAGCACGTGGCGCGGGAGGTTCCCGGGATCGGGGGCTTCTTCACCATCTCGATGTCGGAGAACCACACCAACTGCTTCTCGCACGGCGGCGCCTGGGGCGCGGGGGCGCCAAGTGCGGGCGACTGCCCGCGGTGTGCAAGGCGCAAGAGCTGGGAGGTGCTGGCGGAACTGCTAAACACGATGCGGGATGGCATCCGCCGGTCCAGCCGGACAGCGCGGATTCTGCATTGGGACTGGGGATGGGGCGATGCCCTGGCTAAAGAACTGGTCCCTCGTCTCTCCAAAGACGTGTTCCTGCTCAGCGTGAGTGAATGGGGGGCGCCGGTCGACCGCGGATTCCCAACTCGTGTCCGGGAGTACTCGATCTCTGTCGTGGGGCCAGGGCCCCGGGCGCAGCGCAACTGGGAGCGCGCCCGGAAAGCAGGGCTCGAGGCGGCCGCGAAGGTGCAGTTCAACAACACCTGGGAGATCGCCGCCGTCCCCTACATTCCCGTGCCGCACTTAATTGTCGAGCATTGCCGAAACTTGTCGCGGCGGGACCTTTCGGCTCTCATGGCTTCGTGGACGCTCGGCGGCTATCCGTCGCCGAACCTGGCGGCGGCCCAAGCCTATTATTGGAAACCCGCCGCCGATCCCGAAGAGATCTTGCTCGAAGTGGCGGCGGCGCGTTGCGGAGCAGCGGGAGCCGAGCGGCTGGTCAAAGCGTGGAGCCGTTTCAGTCGCGCCTTC
Source organism: Solibacteraceae bacterium (assembly GCA_026984795.1). Lineage (GTDB taxonomy): Bacteria > Acidobacteriota > Terriglobia > Bryobacterales > Bryobacteraceae > JALSRK01. The sequence goes on from JALSRK010000053.1 coordinate 107,507, forward strand.
CAGGAGTTTCCCTACGGGGTGAACCTGTATCTGATTCCTACCCATCACGGGCCGGCGAACCTGCTCCGCCTGGAGGAACTGCGGCAGCCGCCCTCGATGATCCTGTTTCCGCAGGACGCCTGGCGGAAGTGGGCGGCCGACTACCCTCCGGAAGTGGTCGAGGGGCAGTTCAGGAGGTTGGCGGCGCTTTGGGCCGGGGGACTGCCGCTCGTGGAACATGTACTGGCGGAGGCGCCCTCCGTGCGCCGCGAAATGCTCGAGCTGGATCTGGCGGTGGCTCAGACGTGCTGGAGACATTTCCGGAGCGTGGCCAACCAGGTGGAGTTCTACCGGCTTCGCGAACGTCTGAAACAAGGTCCGGACGAGACGGTGATCCGCCGGATGCAGGAGATCGCCCGTGACGAGATCCGGCTGGCGCGGGACCAGTTTCTTACCGCGCGCCGCCACTCGGTGATCGCCTACGAAGCCTCGAACCACTATTTCTACCGGCCGCTGGATCTGGCCGAAAAAGTGTTGAACGCCAGGCGGATCATCGCCGAGCTGGACCAGCTTCTGTGAAGCGGGCGAAGAACCAGATGGGCAGGGCGGCCGGTCGCGGATTCCGCCGAGGAATCTGATGTTGGGCGGCGGCTCGGGTGAAGCTTTTGGGGCTTTCTTTCTCCAGGAACCCATTCATCCCGCGGACGGCGAGGAAGGCGCGAAAGCGATGGTGACGAGGCCGATCCCCGTGTTCCGCTACCGTCCGTAATGGACTCTCACTGCCGTCGCGCGTGGCTCGGCGGCCACGGTGTCGAGGGCTTCTCCCTTGAGCGCGAAAGACAGAGGCGTAAACCAACGCCGCCGATGAGCAGGCCGGCGGGCGGCACGGGCATGTCCTTGACGGACGAGTGGACCATTTTGCCGAAGGCGGCGGCGCCGCCGCCGACGCCCATGTCGATGACCTCGCCGCGCGAGGCGAACTCTTTGAATCCTTCCAGCGCAGTAGGACCCGCCGATCAGGACAGGCGGTATGATAGCGGATCAGCCGGCGGGCGCCGGACGGTACAACGGCGTTGGGGCTGGCGGGAGGCGTTCCATGATCTCCAGACGCGCATTCTTGTTCGGATCGGCGGCCGCGGTATTCTGCGGCCGGAAACCCGAGTTGACGCCCCGGGAGCGGGTGGATTTGGTGCTCGCAGGCAAGGAGCCGGACCGCCAGCCATTCAGCTTCTGGTATCACTTCCTCGACGAGAACGAGCCGGGAGAGAAGCACGCCGAAAACACCCTGGCCTTCCACCGCAAGTTCGGCACCGACATCGTCAAGGTGATGAGCGACTATCCGTATCCGCGGCCCGAAGACGCCTGGTACGAGCTCGAGGCGCTCGACAATCCATTCCCGGAGCAGATCAAGGCGCTCGAGATCATCAACCGGGAACTGGCCGGCTCGGCGCACTCCATCGAGACCATCTTCAACCCCTACAAGGTGGCCGAGAAGCTCTCCTCGCCGGAGGAGGTGGCCCGGATGAAGGACGAGGAGCCGGAGAAGCTGATCGAGGCGCTCGAGATCATCACCGAGTCCGAGTGCAACCACGCGCGGAAGGCCGTCGCCGCCGGCGTATCGGGCGTCTTTCTGGCCATCGCCAACGCCGACGAGACGGTGCTCACGCGGGAAGAGTACGTGAAGTTCAGCGAGCCGTTCGACAAGCGCATCTTCGCCGCCGTCGCCGATGCCCCGCTCAACACCATGCACCTGCACGGCGACAAGGTCTATCTCGATCTCTTCTACTCCGGCTGGGACGCCACGGTGTTCCATTACGCCACGCACTCGACGGGCGTGCCGATCTCCGAGGTGCGGCGGAACTTCGAAGGCGTGATCATGGGCGGCTGGGACTACAAGCGCATCCTGGAGCTTTCCAATGAAGAGCTGCGGCGGCAGTGGCAGGAGGCGCGGGCGCAGGCCGGCGTCAAGTTCCTGCTGGCCCCGGGCTGCTCGGCGCCGAACGAATCGACCGACGAGCAGCTCCGGCGGCTCGTCAACGCCGTCAAGGGTTCCCGCGTTTAGGCCCGGCGCCGGCGTGTCCTCCCAGCTACCCGCCGACCTGCGCCGTGGGCCGGGAGCGGGAGCCGCCGTTTCTCACCGGTAGAGATCCTGGCGCTGGCCGCGGTACCAGGGATTGTTCCAGCGGGCCTCGGGCACGCTGCCCGGATCGACGTCGGCGTAAATGACGCCTTCTTTATCCCAGATCTCCGCGAGCAGTGATCCGTCCTTGTTGGTAATGTTGCTGCCGCCCCGGCACCGCTTCCCCGCTTCGTTGTAACCGCAGCAACAGGAAGTCGGCATGATCATCGAATTCGCTTCCGCCAGGGGCTTCACCTCCCGGTGGCCTCTGCTGCCGCGGTTGTTCAGCCAGAACAGCATCAGACAACCCTGGTTTGCGTAAGCACGGGTCATTTCAGGGAAATCGCCGTCGTAACAGATCATCACCCCTGAGCGGAAACCCTTCACGTCGAAAGTGACCAACTCGTTGCCCGGCAGAAAATACGCCGGCTCGTGCCGCACCCCCTTTGCGTGCCACCAGAGATGTGTCTTGTGATAGTTGGCGACGACCCCATCGGCGTTGACCAGCGTGGCCGAGGTATAGAAGTCCGTTCCGTCCCGTTCGACCAGTCCGTAGAGAACCATCGCCCGGCTGCCGCGCAGCAAGTTCCGAAACGCTCTTGTCGAAGGTCCATCCACCGGTTCGGCGAGCTCATGAAGGTTCGGTACATAGCCCACCAGCAACGCTTCATGGAAAAGCACGATATCCGCGTTGTTGCGCAGCGCTTCGCGGGCGAAGCCCAAGGCCTTCTCGCGGTTCTTTTCGACGGCGCCGGGAATCGTTTCCTGCTGCACCACGGCCACGCGCACCCTGCCGGGCTCCGGCCTTGCCGGCAAGTTCACAGCGGGCTTCGTTCCGCCGCCGGCGGCCCGGGCCGACAACACCCCGGCCAACGAGAGCCCCCGGATGATTCCTTCCCGTCTGGAGAACTTTAGTTCACTCATCTATCGAATCCTTTCCCACCACCAGACTTGCGCCATCCACGCCTCGGGTTTGACCCAGGCCGCTGACCGGAATACTGTACCAGCCGGAACGCGCGGTTTCATCGGCCGGCATTGCTTCTCCGCGCCGCCGGCTGCGGGGACCCTCGATCTGACGATCACCGATGAACACTGCGAGCCGCCGACGGCCCGAGTCGGTGGTCGAGTGCCGCATCGCCGCCGGCCCACGGCTCCTTGATTGTCCAAAGCTGGGTTCTCAGTGCGTCACCACGTCGTAGGCTACGATGCGCCACTTGCCCTCTTGCGTGGTCCAGAGGGCGCGAAAGACGGCCGGTTGGCCCGGAATATTGCGAAGCCGGAAGCTCGTCGCATAGTACCGCCCGTAGCGCGGCCGTGCGGCGGGATCTTCGGAGAACTCTTCTCCCGAGGCGCGGCGCGCGCAACGGAGTCCTTCGCCCAGGTGGTCCGGGACGGCGGCCAGCGCGTACGCGTCCGGGTGCGGGTTCCGCACCGGGCGGAGCTCCGGATGATAGAACTCGACCCCGATGATCACGTCTTCCAGCCGCTCGGCGGGGGCGAGGTAGGAAACCAGTTTCGCCATCGCGGCCGCCGTGTAGTCCAGGGCTTCCCGGGCGTTCTTCGCCTCCGGGTCTTCGGGGCTCCGCAGCAGCTCATAGCAAGCGGCGGCCGCCGGGGAGAAGTACCGGATCGCCTTTTTCACATCGCGGCGGACGAGCCACGATTCGAGGTGGTCGTGGTTGGCCTTCAGGAAACCGGCTGGAGCGGCTACGGCCTCCCGGGGCGGCGCCGCCGCGCTCGGCTCCTCCTGCGGGCGCTTTCCGAAACTCAAACGTGAGCCGCCAGGCTCCAGTTCGAAAGATACGAGCCGCCAGTAGCCCTTCTCGCGGGTCCACAACGTCAATAGCGTCTCCCCCACCCTGTCCGGCGCGTGGACGCGGAAAACCGCCGCGTAGTATTTGCCGTAACGTCGCGGCGGCCGCTTGCCGGCATCTTCGGGGCGAAGCCGGTTCCCGCAGTCGAAATCGTAGGCCAGATCGTCCGGCGCCTCGAAGATCACGAACTGGGCATGGTGCGGTTGCCGCACGACGCGGAGCCCTTCCTGCGTGATGTGGACTCCCGAAAGCACGTCCTTCAACGTCTCGGGCTTGCCCACCGCGTCGTTGGCGCTCATCAGCGACCGGAGGATCTCGTAGCGCACCATGCCGCGGTCAGCGTCGCCTCCGCGCTTCAGCACCACACAATCCTCGCTTCGCGGTGAAAAGTAACCCATGGCTTCCAAAGGGTCTTGCTCGAGCAGCCAGACTTTCAGGAAGTCGGCCACGGCCTCCTCGATCCTGGCATAGCGTTCTCTAGGCAGCGCGGCGAGCTGCAGTTGCTCCTCGCCGATGTCGACTGCGGGCACGTCTTTCGCCGGAAGTCCGAAGAGGCTGCGCCACCAGTTGGCCAGCCCTTGCCAGCGGCCGACATGCCGGTCATAGTTGTTGCCCGCCCGGACGTCGGAGTTGGACGCCGTCAGGTGGCCGTTGATCAGCGCCGATGGGAACCGGGAGGAGCGGTAGTCGACGTCGATGTCGGCCTCACGGCCGTTCCGGGCGATCGAGATCTGAATCGACGGCACGCCGCCCCGCTGGCGGTAGTTGATCGGGTAGCCCTTGTGGTAGATCGTATTGTCGGCGTGGCGGGCGAATTCCTTCGATGCCGCCAGCTTTTCGAGGGCGCCGGGTTTCAGAGTGACGTAGATGCGGAACTGCAAGTCTCCCCGGCTGCGCCGGATCTTGCCGTGCACACTGTCGAGGCGGGCGATCAGGTCCAGTGCGGTACCCATCGGCCGCCCGTCGGTTCCGGTGAGCGGCGTCGTCATCAGCGCGTGGGTAACCGCTTCGAAGGTGCTGCGCACTGACACCGGGGCGCTGTCGTAGACCGTCTCCGGACCCTGGTCACGGTCCATCGTGCGGTTGAAGCGCGCCACCCAGTCGTCGATCAGGCGCCTTTGCCCTGGTTTCAGATCCTCGTAACTCTTGCCGAAGCGGATCGGGTCTCCGGCGGAGGACGGCTGGGCTGCGGCGGCCATGACGAGCGACAGGGCGGCGGCGAGAAGCGCTTTGCCCCAGGGTGGGGTGGAAGCGAAAGACGGGCTCTCCATGCGGTTCTACCTCGGCAGCGTGTTGTAGAGAAGGCTCTCGGCCACCCCGGCCTTGGCCGCGGCGGCGCATGATTTTTTCGATGCACCTGCAAGTAACGGGGATTCCGCAAATCTCCCGCCAGCCGACCGCAGCGCGTCTCCCGTACCGCCCGGCCCGGCTCGGGCGCCGCGCCGCCGGACCGCTCGCCAGCGGCTACCACTCGAGCGGCGGCCCTTCGTGGTAGTCGCCCTCCCAGTTGCCCTCGAGAATGTTGTCGGTTCGACGGACTTCGCCGGCTCCCTCGACCTTGTAGACGCCGTAGCGCTGGGTGCGGCCTTCGGTGCGGGTCTCGGCGATGCGGTTCTTCTCGATGACGATGCCGGTGGCGTGCGGGGCGATATAGATGCCGGCCCCGGCGCGCTCATTGCCGTTGTCGAGGATCGTGTTGTTGCGCAGGGTGTTGCGGTGGCCGCTGTTCTTGAACGTTTCGGGCCGGAAGCCGACGCCGGCGCGGCCGTTGCGGACGATGCGGTTGTTCTCGAAGAGGTTGTCGGTGTCTTTATGACCGATCGAGATGCCGTAGCGGCCGTTGTTCTCGAAAGTGTTACCGGCGAAGACTCCATGCCGGACGCGCCAGCACAGGTAGAGGCCGTCCTGGCCGTTGTCATGCGCCCGGCAGTCCCGCACTTCGGGAGCCTCGCTGCCGGTGCCCGGGTGAATCCCGAGGCCGGTGTTGCCGTGAGACTCGCAGTTCAGGATCCGCACGCCTTCGGTGATCTGGAACGAGATGCCATCGCCGTTGTAGTTGCGGGCGACACAGTTCTTCACAGTGACGTTGCGGACATTCGAGAGATAGATAGCGCCGCCGCGGCAGCCGTCGAGGTATCCATTGTGGTCCTTGTTGCCGTCCACGATGATGTCTTCGACGGTAGTGTCTTCGGCATTGATGACGCAGAGGATCGGGAACGTGTTTTGGACGCGGGCGTGCTGCTGTTCGAGGTAGTCCCAGATCGTCATCGGGTTGATGAAGAGGGTGTTGCCGTCCACGCGAGTGATCGTGGTGACCGTGACTCCCCAGCCGGAAGATTGCTCGTCGTCGAGCACCGTGATCCCCATGCCGGCCCGGAAGCCCGCGGGATCGACGGCGGTGAGCTGCCGGAGCCCATAGCCGGCGTCCTCGTAAAGATCGCTCTCGACGCCGTCGCTCTTGAGCAGGATCGTTTCACCCACCGTGCCTTGGACCCGCACGCCGGAAGGCAGGACCAGGCTGTTGTGCATGGTGTAAGTTCCCGGACCGATCACCAGGGTGTCGCCCGGCCGCAGCATGTCCGCGGCCCGCTGCAGCGCTACATTGTCCGAGCCGATGACGTCGGCTTCGCCGGACTGCGCGACCCGGATCGTGCGGGGCGCCGGTTGCCCGTCTCCTACCGTCACGCGGCATGCCGCGGCGAAGGAGAGGGCGAGGATGAGAACGAAGGTGGGGAGGTATCGTTTGGGCGCGTTCATCAGTGACATTGGATACCCGGACCGCCCCCCGGCGCAAGCGGCCGGACCGCCGCACCCCGGGCCGCAACCCGCACAGCGGCCGTACGCGGGTGGGCCGGGCGCCCTCCGGCAGTTCCTGGCAGTAGGAACCGGGCCGGCTTGTGGCCGAATTTTGGATGGTCGGTGTCAGTGAAACCGCCCGAGAGAGGTCTACTATGATGGAAGCAGTTGAAGCGAATTGCGGATTGGCGTGTATTTCTGAAAATAGATGGGGAAATCGGCTCGTGTCGAAGGTGCAAATGTGCCGTCTGAGATTCTTCTGTGCGAGGGTTCCGGTGGTGAACAGCGCTCGGCGGCTCTCGCCCGGCGGGTTTTTCTGCCGGTTCAGACGATAGGGTTCACCTTGTTTCGATACTTGCTGCTGCTTTCGCTGGCCGCCACTTCGGGTGCGGCACAGATTCGGTACGTCGCCCGGCTGAGTTCGAACTTAGGGGCTGCCGGAGAGCTCTACGGTCCGGCTAAAGCCGCCCCGATCCCCGAGCTGGGACGGATCGCCGCCGGTCCGGACGGAACGATCTATCTCACCAGCAACGCCCGGGTTTACCGGGTCACCCCGGACGGGGTGTTGGCGCCGCTCTCGAGTTGGAACAACGGGCACGACGGACCGCCGGGAGGGCCGGCTCTGATCACGGATTTCAAGACACCGTACGCCGTAGCCGTGGACGCGGCCGGCAACCTGTACGTCGCGAGCCATCATGAGCCCTCACACGGCTGGCCGGCCAAGGAAGGTTCCATCCGGCGCATCTCGCCCGAGGGCTACGTGAGCGACGTGACGCGCGAGGTCTGGGGCGCGGGGCTCGCACTGGGTCCCGAAGGGAACCTTTATGTGACCGCGGGCCCACGTATCTGGAAGGTCAGTCTGGATGGACAGGCCACGGTGGTCGGCGGAACCGGGGAGAAGGGGTCGGACGGCGACGGCGGTCTCGCAACGGAGGCGCGCACGGACGCCTACGACATCGACGTGGCGCCCGACGGCACGATCTATATTGCCGAACCCTATGCCCACCGGGTGCGCAAGATCACGCCGGACGGCGTCATCCTGCCGGTAGCGGGAACCGGGGAGCAGGGCTTCACGGGCGACGGCGGCCCCGCCTCTGAAGCGCAGCTCAATCTCCCGTTTGCGGTCAAGCTGGACGGTGCGGGGAACCTGCTGGTGGCCGACTACGGCAACAACCGGGTGCGGATGATCACCCGCGACGGCATCATCCAGACCTTCGCCGGCAGCGAGTACGAGGGCTATTGGGGTGACGGAGGTCCGGCCGTGGAGGCAAGGCTGGAAGGGCCTGTGGGGCTGGCGATCGACGCCGCGGGCAACGTCTACATCGCCGACAGCGGAAACGCGCGGATTCGCCGGGTGGGCCCGGACGGAGTGATCCGCACCTTCGCCGGTTGCGGCGGGAAGGGCGGGGGCGGCTGCGCCGGGGACGGGGGTCCGGTTTCCCTGGCCCATTTCGCAAGCCCGAGGGGCATGGCCAAAGACGCGGCCGGCAATCTCTACGTCGCCGACGAGCAGAACCACCGCGTCCGCCGGATCTCGCGGGACGGTACGGTCACCACCGTGGCCGGCAACGGCGAGTCCTGGTTCAGCGGCGACGGCGGTCCGGCAACCGAAGCGCGGCTCTCTTTCCCCGCCGACGTTGCGGTGGACGGCGCCGGGAACCTCTACATCGCCGACTCGGGCAACCACCGGGTGCGCCGGGTGTTGCCGGATGGGACGGTCGAGACCGTGGCGGGGAACGGCGCCGTAGGCTCCGGGGGCGACGGCGGCCCGGCTGTCGAGGCCCAGCTCACCAACCCGGAAGGTGTGGCCGTCGATGCCGCCGGTAACCTGTACATCGCCGACACCGGAAACCACAAAATCCGCAAGGTCACGCCGGACGGTATCATCACGACGATTGCCGGCACCGGACAGCCGGGTTCGGATGGCGACGGCGGCCTGGCCACCGAGGCGCAACTGGTGGCGCCGAAAGGGATCACCGTCGCCGGCGACGGTACGCTCTACGTAGCCGACTCCGGCGCGGACCGGGTGCGAAAGATCACCCTGGACGGGACGATCCAGACGGTATCGCTCGGGACGGCCCCGGCCGACGTGGCCTTGGATTCGCTGGGCAACTTGTACATCAGCTACTCGGCGGGAAGAGAGGTTCGGGTTATCAAAGCCGGTGGCGACGAGCGGAAACTCGATTTCCGGGACCGGCTCGGCGATGCGGTGACCGTAGCTCCGGGGAGCCTTCAGATCTTGTCCGGCGGGGACTTCGTGTTCGCGGAGAGAAACGCCTTGTGGATAGCGGCGCGCTCGCCGGCGGCGCTTCCCCTCGAACGCCCGGTCCTATTCTCCGTAGGGTCCGCTGCCTATTACGCTCCCCGGGCGGTGGCGCCTGGACTCGTGGTCACGCTCTGGGGCCGCGAAATCGGCCCGGGCGTCGGTGTGGCCGCGCCGGTTACGGAAGGCAAGCTGCCCACCGAGCTGGCGGAAACCCGTGTCTTCTTCGACGGCATCCCCGCGCCTTTGCTCTGGGTGTCGGACCGCCAGGTGAACGCGGTGGCCCCGTGGGGGCTCGAGCCGGGAACGCTCGTCGAGGTGGAGCTCGAGTACCGGGGCGATCGCTCGCCGGTGCTGCGGGTGCCGGTGGTAGAAGCGGTTCCAGCGATCTTCCCGGGAGCGATCCTCAAACAGGACTATTCGGTTCCGAGCAACGTGAACCCAGTGCGCCCTGGGGAAGTCATCATGATCTGGGCCACCGGCCTGGGTCCGATCGAGCCCGAGGTCGAAGACGGCCGTATACAGACGGACGTGCTACCTCGGCCCGTCCTGCCGGTTACAGCGACCATCGGCGGCCGGCCGGCCCAGGTGCTGTACGCCGGTGGCGCGCCCGGCTTCGTGGCCGGCGCTTTTCAGGTCAATGTAGTGGTTCCTCCCGGTGTGGAAACGACCGAATGGGGCCAGACGACGATCTATCTGCGCGCGGGTTCCATCTCGTCTCAGGAGGAAGTCTGGTTTTCCGTCGAGACGGGACAGCAGCAATGAGGCGCCCGCGAGGCCCCGGCGCAAGAGCCCCGGAGGGCGCCTGCTTGGCCGGTAATCATGGAGACAATGCGAAAGAGAAGATCGGTGTGGATGGTGAATACTCCCGTGGCTTTTGCCTGGACGAGGAGCCGGCTGTCGGCTCTGGCTGGGATGCTCGTTCTCCGCGTTCTTGCTGCCGGTAGGTGCAAATGATGGGATTCGGATTACTGCGGCGCATATCGTTGCTTTGCCTCGTCGCCGTCTCCGGCGCTGCGCAAGTCTGGTATCTAACCCCGCTGAGCTCGAATCTGCGCGGTGATGTCGACCTTTACGGGCCGGCGGCGGCCGCTCGTATTCCTGATCCGGCGCGGATTGCCGTGGGAGGCGATGGGTCCGTGTATTTCACTTCGGGTGGACTGATATACCGGATCACGCCCGACGGGGTGCTGCTGCCCCTTTCCAGCCGGGAAGACGACAGTGACGGCCAGCCCGGAGGGCCGGCGCTGATCACTGACTTCCGGGTAGCCTACGCGGTGGCCGTGGACGCAGCCGGCAACCTGTACGTAGCGAGCCACCACGAACCACGGCGGAGTGTCCTCGCACGGACGGGTTCCATCCGGCGCATCTCGCCCGACGGTTACGTGAGCGAAGTGACGCGCGAGGTCTGGGGCGCTGGGCTTGCCCTGGGCCCTGACGCGAACCTGTACGTGGCGGCGGGTCCGCGCGTCTGGAAGGTCGGTCTCGATGGAACCGCGGTGGTCGTCGCCGGCAACGGCGAGCGGGGCTCGGATGGGGACGGAGGCCCGGCGACGGAGGCGCGCACGGACGCCTACGACATCGACGTGGCGCCTGACGGGACGATCTACATCGCGGAGCCGTACACCCATCGCGTCCGCAAGATCACGCCCGACGGGACGATCCTGCGGGTGGCCGGCGCCGGCGAACAGGGTTTTGCGGGCGACGGCGGCCCGGCTACGGAGGCGCAGCTCAACTTTCCGTTCGGGGTCAAGCTGGACCGAGCGGGGAACCTGCTGGTGGCCGACTACGGCAACAACCGGGTGCGCATGGTCACGCCGGACGGCATCATCCGGACTTTCGCGGGTAGTAAGTACGAGGGCTACTGGGGCGACGGAGGGCCGGCTGTCCAGGCCAGGCTGAACGGGCCCGTCGGCCTGGCCATCGACGCCGCGGGCAACGTCTACATCGCCGACAGTGGGAATGGGCGGATTCGCCGGGTGGGCCCGGACGGGGTGATCCGCACCTTCGCCGGCTGCGGCGACAAGTGGTCCGGCGGTTGCGCCGGGGATGGCGGCCCGGTCTTTCAGGCGCAGTTCTCCGACCCGCGGGGCATAGCCGAAGATGCGGCCGGCAACCTCTATGTGGCCGACGAGTTGAACCACCGGATCCGGCGGATCTCGCCGGACGGCATGGTGACTACCGTGGCGGGCAACGGCGAGTCCTGGTACAGCGGCGACGGCGGTCCGGCGACCGAAGCGCGGCTCTCTTTCCCCGCCGACGTTGCGGTGGACCGCGCCGGGAACCTCTACATCGCCGACTCGGGCAACCACCGGGTGCGCCGGGTGCTGCCGGATGGGACGATCGAGACCGTGGCGGGCAACGGCGCCGTGGGCTCCGGGGGCGACGGCGGCCCGGCCACCGAAGCCCAGTTGACGCACCCCGAAGGCGTGGCTGTGGACGCGGCGGGCAATCTCTACATTGCCGACACGGTGAACCACAAGATCCGCAAGGTCACGCCCGACGGCATCATCACCACGGTCGCCGGAACCGGCGAGCCGGGCTGGGCGGGCGATGGAGGGCCGGCGACGGAGGCGCAACTGGCGGTCCCGAAAGGGATCACCGTGGCCGGCGACGGGACGGTCTACGTAGCGGATTTCACCGCCCACCGGGTGCGAGAAATCACTCCGGATGGAATGATCCAGACGGTTTCGCTCGGGCGGGGGCCGACCGACGTAGCGCTCGACCCGTCGGGGAATCTCTACATCAGCTACTGGGGTAAGCAAGAGGTCCGCGTCATCAAGACCGACGGCGAGGAGGAGAAACTCGATTTGCGCGACCGGCGCGGCGGGGCCCGGGCGCCGCGCGCCAACGCTCTTCATGCGGCCGCCGGCGGGAGGCTGTTGTTCGCGGACGGTATTCTCTGGACGGCGGCGCGCTCTCCGGCGGCGCTTCCTCCTTTACACCCGGTTCTTTCCTCGATAACGTGCGCTGCCTATTCCGCGCCGCGGGCCATAGCGCCCGGGCTCGTGGTGACGCTCTGGGGTGAAGCGATCGGCCCGGAGACCGCTGTAGCCGCCCAGGCCGCCGGCGGCAAGCTGCCTACGGAACTGGCGGGAACGCGCGTCTTCTTCGACGGCATCCCCGCGCCGCTGCTCTGGGTGTCGGACCGGCAAGTGAACGCGGTGGCCCCGTGGGGCCTGGAGCCCGGAACGCTCGTAAACGTCGAGCTCGAATACCGGGGCGAGCGCTCGCCGGTGCTGCGCGTGCCGGTTGTGGAAGCGGTTCCGGCCATCTTCCGCGGGGCGATCCTCAGGCAGGACTACAGCGTGCCCGGCTACGGCAACCGCGTGCGCCCCGGGGAAGTGATCATGATCTGGGCCACCGGCCTGGGGCCGGTCGAGCCGGCGGTCGAGGACGGGCGTATCCAGGGCGATGTGCTGCCGAAACCGGTGCTGCCAATCACCGCCACAATCGGTGGCCGGCCGGCCAAGGTGCTGTACGCCGGCGGCGCGCCCGGCTTCGTGGCCGGCGCTTTCCAGGTGAATGTGGTTGTGCCTTCCGGCGTGGAGGTGGACAGGTGGGGGCGGACGAGCGTCTACCTGCGCGCCGGCGCGGTCTCATCTCAGAAGGAGGTCACCTTTTACGTCGAGACGGAGCAAGAGCAATGAGCTGCCGGGGCCTGATCCGGCTGGGTCTGGCGACCACAGAGAAGAGAGGAAGAAGGAGCCCCGCCGAGCGGCGGGGAGCCGGCAGGCGGCCGGCTGGGATGCAGCGGCCTCCAAGGGTTGTTCCACATGGGCCGCCAGGCTCGGAAGCATCCCGAACCGGGGGAATGCTCAACGGTTGCTGATCTTCACGCGGAAGAACGGCTTCTTGCGCTCTTTGGGATCGATGACGAACACTTCCTGGGTCTTGGCCGGGTCGTAGCCGCGCCAGAGCCACTCCATGGCCCGGGGCAGCTCCGAATAGCCGTGGGCCGGGCTGTGGGAGCCGTTGCCGAAGCTGAAGTGGAAGTCGTAGCCGCGCAGCTTGAGCGAATTGGCGAGCTGGATGTTCATCAGGGGCCAGGAGCCATGGTCGTTTTCGAGATCGCCCGAGCCGTCCTGCAGCCACACGCGGATGTTACGGACGGCTTCCTTGCGGACCTTGAATGGGTAGAGATGGCCGCCTTGTTCGATGCCGGCGATCGAGACGTAGCTGCCGATGATGGAAAGCACTCGTGAAAACTGGTCGGGCATGTGCCAGGCGGCGTTGAAAGCGCAGAGGGCGCCAGAAGAGACGCCGGCGATGGCGCGGGAGTAGGCATCGGTCCGGATCTTGTAGCGGGCGGCGACCTGGGGCAGCAGTTCGTCGCGCAAGAAGCGGGCGTAGGTGTTGTCGATGTGGTCGTACATATGGGCGCGGATGCTGTTGCCGTCTACCGCGCAAGGAGAGGTAAAGACGGTGATCATCGGTGGGATCTTACCCTTGTGGGTGAGGTTGTCGATGACGTTCAGCGTCCTGGCCGGACCATCACGGGCGATGTGCTTTTCGCCGTCCTGCCAGACCATGAGGGCCGCGGGCTTCGCCGGATCGTACTGGGCAGGGACGTAGATCCAGTAGTCGCACTCGGCGCGCGGGTAGATCTTACTGTGCAGGGTGAACTTCTCCGAGAGGGTTCCCTGGGGGACGTCCTTCTGCGGGTAGGAATCGGGCAGGTAGGCGGGGATGTCGCGCAACCCGCCTTTGCGGCGGCCGCGGATCTCGTAATGAAACGAGTGCGAGCGGCCGGTCTCCAACCGGACGGTGCAGAACCAGAGGTTCCAACCCTTGACACGGTGCAGCTTGGTGATGGCGCGGCCGTCGACGTAAAGGATCGGGGTCTCGGCCGCTTCGACGGCGAAGATGAAATCGGGCCCATGGCCGGCCCAGGCGGTCCCGTTGAGGATGTTCCTCTCCCCCAAGGACTCGAGCAGGGCGGCCCGGAACTTGTCATTGGGCCGGTCGGAGAGTTTGATCAGCTCCAGCGCGCCGAGTTGAGCCGCGGCCGCCGCCGAGCCCAGGAGAAGCGCTATGGCGGCGGCACACAGGCCGGGCACGATCCCGTGCCGGTGCAAGTGGAAACTCACGGTCACCATGGTAACCGGATCGGGCCGAACGAGGCCAGTCGCGCCAGTCGGCTCGTTTAGACGGGCACACCCGCCGCGTTGCGGCGAGCGGCAAACAGAAGAAAAAAGGGGCCCGAGCCCGAGGGAAAGGCGCCGGGCCCCACCGGTTGCGGCAGGAAGGAAGATGGACCCGGAACTTCCTGGCCTCTGGATCAGGCGGCCGGCTGCGGCGGCCGCCGGCGCCAGCGCCAGAAGCAGACGAGGCCGCTGCCGACGAGGAGAAACGTGGCGGTTTCCGGCGTCTCCTGGGGAGGAGGGTCTCCGGTCCCTCCGCCGCTGCCGGCCAGGCCGTAAGCGACATTGTCCAGGATCGGGTAGCTGACCGACTTCACGCCCGTCGTCATCAGGACGTCGGCTTGGGTGAAGGCGACGCTGGAAGTGATCCCGAAGAACGCGGTGTCCGGGCGGGCGCCGACCGAGATACCAGGGAATTGTTCGCCGGTATCGAGGGAAATCGTGTAGACGCTCGACGCCGTATCGACGGTGCCCAGGTCGAAGGCCAGGGCGGTCGTCGCGGCGGGAAGCAGGATGCGGAGAATCGAGGCACTTGCGGTGGAGAAGGCCGGCCCTTTCAGGACGGAACCGCTGCCGAAATCGTGGTCGGGGTGCGCGGTGGGATTGACCACCCACAGTTGGTAGCCGCCGGAGGCCGCCAGGCCGAGGAATTGCGCGTCTCCGATCGTGAGGCCGGCGCTCGTGCTGTAAGAGGTGAAGTCCGAAGTCAAGCCTTCGAAGCCCACCGTGGTGGAGCTGGAGACTGCGCCCTGCCAACTCGTCCAATCGGCGTAGACCGTGGAAGCCGGCAGAGGCAAGCCGGCCAGGAACGCCGCGAGAGCGGCCACGAGGATGATTCGCTGTAACATGGGTACCCTCGATATTCTGCGTGGTGTGCCGGAGGCGGCAGCACTCACGCGGCGGTGAGGCTGCGCGTGCCCGATCGGGCGAGGATCAGATTGAGCGAGCCGCCAGAAACAAGGCGGACTCTACGGTTCCCACGTCGTCGGAACCGGTAGAAATGTCGCGCTCCGACAGAAAAGAAGTGGGATCGGCGGGGAATTTCTCTCCTATACCTTCAGAAGATCCTGGGCTGTATTCCAGGTGAGCTATTCCAGCGCCGCCAATTGGATGGGGATCCTGGACGGGGCTTCGCGTTCCCCAGTGGCGCCCCGGTAGGGAGTGGTCGAGTCTGGTTCGCCCGAACGGGTCTGGAGGGAGAGCGGGACGGTGTGGTAGCATAGGCGGAGTTCGCGTTCTGCGGCGGGGCAGGTGACGTCGGTCTCCTGCCGGACTGTGGCAGGATGAGAACCTGCTGTCCTGAACCGCTTCGGGCGCCCTTCGGGGCCTAACAGGGAAGCCGGTCGAAAGCCGGCGCGGTCACGCCACTGTAGGCGAGGCCAACGCCCTTCAACGAGCCACTCGGCCGAGTCCGGGGAAGGCGGAGGGCGGGGAACCGCGGCGCGGTTCCGCCTCGCGAGCCAGGAGACCTGCCCGAAGCTTCAACAGCAAACTTCTTGCGGGAGACAGGAAGGATGCGCACAAGAGCTTCGAAATTCGATTTCATTCTGCGTTTTGTCTTCGCCTGTGGTTTGGCGGCATGTTGCGGTCTGGCGGCGCCGGAGGCGCACGCCCAACAGAGGGCCTCTCTGAGCGGCCGGGTGAGCGATCCGGACGGCAGTCCGGTAGTAGGGGCGGTGGTGACGCTCTACGCTCGGGATTCCGGCGCGAAGCTGGTGACTACGGCTGGGCCGGAGGGGCGGTATTCGTTCCCGGAGCTGGTCGCCGGGAGATACCTGGTGGAGGTGAAGGCTCCCGGTTTCGCGACTCCGGAATCGGTCGAGATATCGCTCGGCCGGGGCGGGACGGTGGAAAAGGACATCGCCTTGCGGCTGGCGCCGGTGCGCAGCGAGGTGGTGGTGACGGCCTCGGCGACGCCGCTGATGCTGGAAGAGGTGGCGAAGGCGACCGACACGGTCACCGGAGAAGAGATGGCGCTCCGCGACGAGTTCTCGCTCGCCGAGGCGCTACGGCTGGTGCCCGGTTTCCGGGTGCGGCAGCAGCAAGGGCCGGGGAGCTTTACGACGATTCACGTGCGCGGGCTGCGATCGTACGATACCGCGCTGCTGGTGGATGGGATCCGGATGCGCGACGCAGCCGATCCACAAGGCTCGGCCAATCCGGCGTGGGAGGACCTGCTCGTGGTTGCGCCGGAACGCGTGGAGGTGTTGCGGGGGTCGGGCTCGTCGCTTTATGGGACGCATGCCATCGGCGGCGTAGTGAACGTGGTGACCGCGCGGGGAGGCGGACCGCCGCGCGGCGAGATTCTGGCCGAAGGCGGCGGGCTCGGCATGGTCCGGGGGCTCGGAAAGGTCTCCGGCGGCGCTTATGCCAACCGTTTCTTCTACAGCGGCGGAGTGACGCATCTGAACGTGACCCGGGGGCTGGACGACGTGAATCCGTACCGCAACACCAGCGGCCAAGGGTCGGCCGAGTACCGCTTCGCGCCGGGGATATCGCTCACGGGAAGGGTGTGGCTGAGCGACGCCTGGGGGCGTGTGGGCGACGCGCCGTATATCGACCCGGCGCTGGGGGCGAATCTGCCGCCCACCGGGATCGTGCCCGGCCGCCCGCTGCCGGACGACCAGGTCCGGCTGATCGAGGCGGGCCGGCCGTTCCAGCCGGGTACGGCCACCTACGTTCCGTCGCTCAATGACCCTGACAGCGGCCGGTCGGCGCGATTCAAGAACATCGCGGCGGTTTTCCAGCACCAGCTCACGCCCGGGGTTTCCTACCGCGCGAGCTATCAATTCCTCGGCACGGACCGCAGCTTCGACGACGGGCCGGCCGGGGTCCGCTTCGAGCCGGTAACCAGTTCGCACAGCCGCTTCGACGGGCGGATTCACGTGGCCGAGATCCGCGCCGACGCGCGGGCGGGACAACACCAGTTGTTGAGCGGCGGCTACGAATTCGAACAGGAGCACTACGACAACTGGAACACCGACGAGCATCCGGACCCGGGCCAGCGGACGAACAACCGGGTGCGGATCACCCAGCGCAGCCATGCGGCGTTCGCACAGGACCAGGTCAGCTTGATGGAGCGGCGGCTGCAGATCACGCTTTCGGGGCGCATGCAGGCGTTCCGTCTCGAGGCGCCGCGGTTCGACGGCGGCCGTTCTCCGTATGAGGGCATCGCCATAAGTTCGCCGAAGACCGCTTGGACAGGGGATGCCGCCGTGGCTTACCT
Source organism: Solibacteraceae bacterium (assembly GCA_026984795.1). GTDB lineage: Bacteria > Acidobacteriota > Terriglobia > Bryobacterales > Bryobacteraceae > JALSRK01. The sequence continues at coordinate 124,848 of JALSRK010000053.1, forward strand.
GCTGCGCCGGACCGGCACCAAGATCCGCGCGCACGCGGGCAACGCCTACCGGGCTCCCTCGGCTTTCGAGCGCTTCGGATCGTCGTTCTTCTTCGGCGCCTTCAGCCCGTTCGGAGATCCGCGTCTGCGGCCGGAGAGAGCTGTCTCGGTGGACGGAGGCCTGGACCAGTGGCTGGCGGGCTCACGGGTGCGCTTGAGCGCCACCTACTTCTACACCAGGCTGCAGGAGACCATCGTCTTCGATTTCACCGGACTGATCCCGCCGGACGATCCGTTCGGGCGTTTCGGCGGCTACTTGAACTTGCCTGGCGGTTTCGCCCGGGGCGTGGAGACGAGCGCCTCGCTGAACCTGCAGCGGGCTACCACGGTAAACCTCGCGTATACCTACAGTGACTCGATCCAGCGGCGGCCCTGGGACGCTGACGGCGTGGTGCGGCGCTCGATCGGGATCTCGCGGAACACGTTCACCCTGCTGGCCACGCATTGGTTCGGCCGGCGTTTGAACGTCACGGTGGATCTTTTCGCCACCGACGACTACCTGGCCGGTTTCTTCACCTTTGCCGGGACCCGGGCGCTACGCCTGAACGGGTTCACGAAAGCGGACTTCACGGCTCGCTACGTGTTCCCGGTGCGGGACGCCGGCAGTCTCGAGCTCTATGGCAAGGTGGAGAACTTTCTCGACCAGCAGTTCTACGAGGCCGGCTACCGGTCGCCGGGCGTGTGGGCGACCGGCGGGTTGCGCTGGATCTTCTAGAGAGGGGGCGGGGGGGCGCCGTGGACGGACGGTGAGTCTGCGGCGCTCCCTCCGTGGTCCTGCACAGACGCGTCGGCGGTTTATCCTGGAGCAAGAATCCAAGTTCCGCGCCGCCGGGCGGAAGAAGGAACAGTCGGCAGGGCCAGTGTACGCAGAGATTCTACGCGAAGCGATCCTGATCACCGGCGTCGTCCTGGCGATGATGGTGGTGATCGAGTTCGTCAACGTGGGGCTCGGCGGTGTCGGCCGCCTGCAGCGGCACTGGAGCGGGTGGCGGCAGTATGTGGTGGCGGCGGGGTTGGGAGTGCTGCCGGGATGTTTCGGTCCCTGGGCCGTGGTGGCTTTGTACGCTCACGGACTGGTGAGTCTGGGCGCCTTGATCGCCGCCATGGTGGCCACGAGCGGAGACGAAGCCTACCTCATGATGGCCTTGATGCCGGCCAAAGCGGCTGTCCTGTTCACCGCGCTTTTCGCCGCCGGCGTGGCCACCGGCGCCCTCACCGACCGCGTACTGCGGGATCATCCGCTCAAGGGCGTCGAGTGCCCCGGCCTGGCTTACCATCCGGAAGACGCGCGGACGATGTTCGCCCCGGGGTTCCTGCGGCGGCAATGGAAAGCGCCGACGCGCCTGAGGCTGGGTTTGATCGCCGCCTTCCTGGCAATGGGCGTGGGGATGGCGGTGGACTGGAGCCGGCACGGCGACTGGAACTGGGCGGGGGCCGTCTCATTGGCGGCGGTGGGTTTCGCCGCCGTGGTGCTGGCCGTCGTTCCGGACCATTTCCTGGAAGACCATCTCTGGAGCCACGTATTGCGGCGGCACGCCCGCCCGATCCTGCTTTGGACCCTGGGGGCGCTGGCGGCGGCGGCGTGGATCGTAGAGCGGCTGCCGGAGGATTTCAGCGGGGCGGGGAGTTGGAGCCTGCTGGCGGCGGCGTGCCTGGTCGGGCTGATCCCGGAGTCCGGGCCCCACATGATTTTCGTCACCTTGCACGCGAAGGGAGCGATCCCGCTGAGCATCTTATTCGCCAACTCGATCGTTCAGGACGGCCACGGGATGCTGCCGCTGCTGGGCGAATCGCGGCGGGCTTTCGTGGTGGTGAAGCTGGTGAACCTGGCGGCGGGGGCACTCGCCGGGGCGCTCTGGCTGCTGGCCGAATCGGCCGGCGGCTGAAGGCCCCCGGCCGATTCCGTTACACTCGAATTGCGGAGCGGCCGGCGTAGAAGCGCGTGTTCGCCACGGCAGCCGCGGGCCGAAACCCGTGTCCGGAACGCACGTCTTACCACTTGCCGGCCGGCGCCTGGACCCAGGGAAGACGGTTGACAGAGGGAGGATCCACGTTGCCTGTAGATGTGAAAGAAATCGCTGCGAGGGTGGAGAGAGAGAACGCGTTGCTGGCCGCCCTCCGGGCTGAGATCCACAAGGTCCTGGTCGGGCAGGAGTATCTCGTCGAGCGCCTGTTGCTGGCCTTGCTGGCCAACCAGCACGTGCTCATCGAAGGGGTGCCGGGCCTGGCGAAAACACTGGCCGTCACCACTCTGGCGCGGACGATCCAGGCGAGCTTCCGCCGCATCCAGTTCACGCCGGATCTGCTGCCGGCGGATCTGATCGGTACCCTGGTCTTCAATCCCAAGAGCGGCGAATTCACCGTGCGGAAGGGCCCGATCTTCGCCCATATCATCCTCGCCGACGAGATCAACCGCGCCCCGGCCAAGGTGCAGAGCGCGCTGCTCGAGGCGATGCAGGAGCGGCAGGTGACGATCGGCGACGCGAGCTACCCGCTGGAGGAACCGTTTCTGGTGCTCGCCACGCAGAACCCGATCGAGCAGGAGGGCACCTATCCGCTGCCCGAAGCGCAGGTGGACCGCTTCATGCTCAAGCTCAAGGTGACCTACCCGCGGCGGGAGGAAGAGCACGAGATCCTGAAGCGGATGGCGCGCTCGAACCCCGAACTGAACGTGGATCCCGTGCTCGAGCCCGCCGATGTGCTTCGGCTGCGCAGCCTGGCCGACGAGATTCACATGGACGAGAAGATCGAGGAGTACATTGTCGCCCTGGTGGATGCCACCCGGCGGCCGGAGGCCTATGGGCTGCAGCTCTCGGACCTGATCCGCTACGGCGCTTCTCCGCGGGCGACCATCTTCCTTGCCATGGCCGCCCGGCGCCACGCGTTGCTCGAGGGGCGGGGCTACGTGACGCCCCAAGACGTCAAGAGCGTGGGCATGGACGTGCTGCGGCACCGGGTGATCGTCAGCTACGAGGCCGAAGCCGAGGGCAAGACACCGGAAGACATCGTCCAGCAGATCTTCGACACCGTGGAAGTTCCATGATCTCCAAGGAACTGGCCCGGAAGATCCGGTACATCGAGATCTACACGAACAAGGCGGTCAACGACGTTCTGGCCGGCGAGTACCACAGTGTGTTCAAAGGCCGGGGCATGGAGTTCGACGAAGTCCGGGAGTATACGCCGGGCGACGAGATCCGGACCATCGACTGGAACGTCACCGCCCGGATGGGCCATCCCTACGTGAAGCGTTTCGTCGAAGAGCGGGAGCTGACGGTGCTGTTCCTGGTGGACTCGTCGGCTTCGGGGGCCTTCGGCAGTACCGGAAAGCTCAAGTGTGAACTGGCCGCCGAAGTCTGCGCCCTGCTGGCTTTTTCGGCGATCAAGAACAACGACAAAGTCGGCCTGATCATCTTCACCGACGCCATCGAACTCTACATTCCCCCGAAGAAGGGCGCTTCCCACGTACTGCGGCTGATCCGCGACGTGCTCGGTTTCCAGCCGCGGGGTAAAGGGACGGACATCGTCTGCGCGCTGGATTTTCTCGGCCGGGTCATCCAGCGGCGGGCGGTGGTCTTCCTGCTGTCGGATTTCCTGGCCGCCGGCTTCGAGAAGCGGTTGCGGGTGGCGGCCCGGCGCCATGACCTGATCGCCGTGCCGGTGACGGATCCCAGGGAGCTGGAATTGCCCGATTCCGGGCTCGTCGAGCTCGAAGACGCCGAGACCGGAGAAACGGTTCTGGTGGACACCTCCGACGCGGAGTTCCGGCGACGGTACGCCGCCGAGGCCCGGGAGCGCGAGGCGAAGCTCCGCGAGCTGTTCCACTCGGCGGGCATCGATTCCATTCCCGTGCGCAACGGCAAGGACCCGGTCCGCGACCTGGTGGTCTTCTTCCGCAGAAGGGAGAGACGGCGGTGAAGAGGCGGTCTGGAGGCATGTTGGCGCTGGCCGCTCTGGCGGCGGTGGCGGCCGGGTGCGGCGGCGGCCGGAAAGAGCAAGGGCCGCCCGCTGTGGAGCGGCGTTACGAGAATGGCGGAAACGCCGTCGTCCTGCGGCTGGACCGGGAACGCATCACCGTGGCCGACGCCGTGCACCTGGAGGTCGAGGCCACGGCGCCGGAGGGTACGGAGATCCGCCTGCCGGCGCCCGGGGAGAAGCTTGGCAAGTTCACCGTGGCGGCCGTGCGCCCCGGCGCTCCCGAATTGACCGGGGATGGGCGGGTCCGGCTCAGGACCGTTTACGAACTCGAACCGTTCCTGGCGGGGACCTACGAGATTCCCCCGCTGGAAGTGCGTTTCGGCCAGGGCACGATCGAGACGGCGCCCCTGAAAGTGGAGGTCGCCAGCGTCCTGCCTCCGGGAAAACAGAAGCCGGAGATCAAGGAGATCGTTCCGCCGCTCGACCTGCCCGGGCTGCCGGCGTGGGCGGCGGCCATCGCCGCGGCCGCGCTCGTGGCGGCGGCGGTCTGGTACTGGCGGCGAAGGCGGAGACGGGCCCGGGAAACGGCGCCGGCTCCCAAGCCTCATGAAGCGGCCTTGGCCGCTTTGCGAGCGCTCATGGAGGGGGACTTGCTCGCCCGGGGCGAGGTGAAACTCTTCTACCTGCGCCTGTCGGGCATCCTGCGGCATTACATCGAAGACCGCTTCGGACTCCGCGCGCCGGAGCGGACCACCGAGGAGTTCTTGCGCGATCTGCGCAGCGAGAGCCGGTTCTCCGAGGAGCAGAAGCGCCTGCTGCGGGAGTTCCTCGGGCACTGCGACCTGGTGAAATTCGCCGGCTATCGGCCAAGCCGGGAAGAGGTGGACCAGGCGGTGAACGCCTGCGCGCAATTCATCGCCGAAACGCGGCCCCAGGAGGCGGAGCGGCAGCCGGTGGGAGCGGGAGCCTGAGGCCATGTTCCGGTTCGCCACGCCGTGGATGTTTGCGCTGCTGGCAATCATACCGGCGGTCCTGTACCTGCGGTTCAAACGCCGGCGCCCCCCGGCGGTGCGCTTTCCGGCTACCGGGGCTCTCCGCCGGCTTCCCGTCACCTGGAGGGTGCGGCTGGCGGGATTGCCGGTGTGGTTGCGGGCGGCGGCGCTGGTTCTGTTGGTGATTGCGCTGGCCCGCCCCCAACGAGGCACCGAGCGGATCGTGGACGTGAGCCGCGGCGTGGCGATCGAGATGGTGGTGGACCGTTCCAGCAGCATGTCGGCCGAGTTCCGCTACCGGGGCCGACGGCTGAACCGCCTCGAAGTGGCCTTGCGCGTGTTCGAGGACTTCGTCCGAGGCGCCGGGGACCTCAAAGGGCGGCCGTCGGACCTGATCGGCCTGATCACCTTCGCCCGCTACGCCGATACCATCTGCCCGCTGACGCTGGACCATGACACGCTGATCGGCTTTCTGCCCACCGTGCGGCTGGTGGACCGCGAGAGCGAAGACGGAACGGCCATCGGCGACGCGGTGGCGCTGGCGGCGGCGCGGCTGCGTACGGCCGAAGAGGTTCTGGCGCGGCAGACCGGGCGCCGGAAGGATTACGAGATCAAGAGCAAGGTGATCATCCTGCTCACCGACGGCCAGAACAACGCCGGTAAGCGTACGGTGCAACAGGCGGCGGAGCTGGCGGCCTCCTGGGGCATCAAGATCTACGCCATCGGCATCGGCGGCGAGGGGGCGGCGACGATTCGGACGCCGTTCGGCACCTATACGGTCCCCGTCGGAGAGGGCGTCGACGAAGCCACTCTGCGGACGCTGGCGGAGACGACCGGGGGCATCTACCGGGTAGCCGAAGACGCTGAGGCTCTGCGGGCCGTCTACGAAGAGATCGACAAGCTGGAGAAGACCGAGATCGAGTCTACGCGGTTCGTGGACTACCGGGAGATGTTCCCGCCCTTCGCCATGGCGGCGTTGCTGCTGCTGGGACTGGAGATCGTAGTGGGTGGAACTGTGCTGCGGAGGGCGCCGTGAACGAAGTCAGGCTGCTCGAGTTGGGGCGCCTGTTCCTGTTGTGGGCGCTGCCCCTGCTGGCCGCCGTGTTTCTGCTTGCGGCGCAGCGGCGCCGGCGGGCGCTCGAACGATTCGCCGAGCCGGCGCTGCTGGGCCGGATCAACACCGGCGTCCGGAGATCGAGGCGGGTGTGGCGGGCGGCGCTGGCGCTGGCCGGGTTCGCCTTCATCGTGATCGGGCTGGCCCGCCCGGCTTGGAATCCGGTCGAAGAAGAGGTGCAGCGCCGCGGGCGGGACGTGGTATTCTTGCTCGACGTTTCCCGCAGCATGTTGGCCGAGGATCTGGCGCCGAACCGCCTGGAACGGGCCAAGCTGGCGATCCTGGACAGTATCGAGAAGCTCCAGGGAGACCGGGTGGCGCTGGTGGTGTTCGCCGGCACGGCGGTCATCAAATGCCCGCTCACTTACGATTACGGGTTTTTCCGCATGGCTGTCGAGGACGCTTCGCCAGACAGCGTTTCCCGGGGCGGCACCTTGATCGGCGACGCTCTGCGGACGGTGATCCAGGACGTATTCGACAACCAGCCGCGCAGCCATCGCGACGTCGTCCTGATCACCGACGGCGAGGACCACGACAGCTACCCGGTGGAAGCGGCGCGGGAACTGGGACGCCTGGGCGCACGTCTGATCGCCGTGGGACTGGGAGACGAGAACCGGGGACAACGGATCCCGGTGACCGGCCCTGACGGCCGGCGGCGCTTTCTTACCTACCACGGGCGGGAAGTGTGGTCGCGCCTGGACGCGGACACCCTCCGTAAAATGGTAAGTGTCACGCCCGGCGGGCGCTATTTGAACGTGGCCACCGGGGCGGTGGATTTCGGCGCCGTCTACGCAAAGCTGATCGCGGGGGCTGAGACGACGCAGCTCGGCTCGACACGGTTCCGGCGTTACGAGGAGAAATATCAGATCTTCCTCACGATCGCATTCCTGTTGCTGGCCGCCGAAGTGCTCATCAACGAAAGGAGGCCGCCGGTTCGATGAGACGCTGCGAGCTGGTCCTGTTCTTGGCGGCCGCGCTGGCTCCCGCGGCTTCGGGCGAGTCGGCGCGCTCGCTCGTCAGCAAGGGCAACGAGGCTTTCGAAAAGGGCAACTATCAGGAAGCGCTGGCCCTTTACGAGGCGGCGGGCCGGGAGAAGCCCGATTTACCGGCGGTCTGGTTCAACAAAGGCGATGCGCTCTACCGGCAGGGCCGCTTCGATGAGGCCGCCGACGCCTACGAGCAGGCGGCGATGTTGAGCGACGACGCGTGGCTGCAGGCCCGCAGCAAGTTCAACCGGGGCAACGCGGAGTTCCGCAAAGGTCTGGCCGCGGCGCAGGCCGACCCGGTCCGGGCGGTGGACGCCCTGGAGCAGAGCGTCCGCGACTGGCGGGACGCCCTGCGTTCGGATCCGAGCCTGGACGACGCGCGGCACAATATCGAGGTCGCCCGAATCTTCCTCGACCGTCTGCGGCAACAGTTGCGGAAGCAGCCGCAGCGGGCCGGCCGGCGGAATCAGAGAAAGCAGGACCGGCGCCAACAGGCGAGCGCCGGCGGCGAGCGGGACCGGCAGCGGCAGCAGGCCCGCGGAAACCAGCCGCCCCGACGACCGCCGGCGGGGCGGCCCGAAGAGCAAAAGGGCCGCCAGGGGCGGCGGCTTCAGGCGGCTGAGAAACCTGAGGACATCCTGAAAGAGGAGCGCGAGAACCGGCGGCGGCGTGTCCGGGCCATGGCGCGCATCGAGCCGGTGGACAAGGACTGGTGATGTTTCCACGTTTGCTCGCCCGCTCGGGCCGGCTGCTGGCGGCAGCCCTGGTGGTCCCGGCCCATCCGGCGGCCGCACAACAGCAGGAACCCCTCAGGGCGCGGGCGGTGGTCGAAAAACAGGAAGTCCTGGCCGGGGAGCCCTTCCTGCTCCAGATCCGGGTTTCCGGCAGCGAATCGCCGGAGAAGCCGGACCTGAGCGGGCTGAAAGGCTTCGACGTCGTTCCGCTGGGGGGATCGAGCAATTCGAGCCAGTCGGTGACCATCGTCAACGGCCGCATGACCCGCGTCGTCGAACACGGCTTTGTCTGGAACTACCGGCTGACGGCGCGGCAGCCGGGCGTGTACACGATCCCGGCGCTGGAGATCAAGGCCGGAGGGCGAACGGCGCGCACCCAGCCGCTTCAAGTCCGCGTCTCGCCGCCCCGGGAAACGGAAGACTTCAAACTACGGGTGAGTCTGTCGGCCGGTACGGCGTATGTCGGCCAGGCTTTGGAGATGACCATCAAGTGGTACGTCGGGCGGAACGTCCGCAATTTCGTCTGGACCGTCCCGGTCCTCGCGGACAAGCGTTTCCAGTTCGCCGATCCCCCGATCCATCTGGATCCGAACAAGCACATCCGCATACCCATCGGCTCCGGCGAGGCGATTGCGGAGAAGAGCCAGGAGGTCCTGGACGGGCGGGAGTTCCTTGCCGTCACGCTGCGCAAGTACATGATCCCGAGAGAGCCCGGCGACTACACGCTGCCCCAGGCCACGGTGGCCGGCCAGACGCTAAGGGGATTCCGGAGGCCGCGCAGCCTGCTGGATCAGTTCTTCGACGAGGACTTCTTTGGTTTCGGGCGCCAGGCGGTGTTCGAGAACTTCGTCGTGCCATCGAACCGCCCCACCCTCCGTGTGCTGGCGTTGCCGGAGACCGGCCGGCCGCCGAGCTTCAACGGTCTTGTCGGCCCCTTCCGCATCAAGGCTTCCGCGGCTCCCACCGAAGTAAACGTCGGCGATCCGATCACGCTGACGCTCGAAGTTTCGGGGCCGCCGTATCTGGGCAACGTCGATCTGCCGCCGTTGCGGGAACAGCCGGCGCTGGCGAGGGACTTCAAGATCCCTGCGGAGCGGGCTGATGGAATCGTCAAGGGCAAAGTAAAGAAGTTCACCCAGACCTTGCGGGCAATGCACCCGGGGGTGAAGGAAATCCCGCCGATTGAGTTGGCCTATTTCGATCCGCGGTCCGGCCGTTACCGGATCGCCCGTACCGATCCGATCCCTATCACGGTCAAGGCCACCCGGATCGTGACCGCCGGCGACGTGGAAGGTCTCGGTGCGGCGGCGCCGGCCCAGGCGGAAGTGCGGTCGGCGGAGGCGGGCATCGCTTTCAACTACGAGGGGCCTGATGTATTGGTAAACCAGGCGTTCGGAACGGAGGTGTGGCTGCGGCGTCCGCTTTGGATTGCCGGGCTGGGCCTGCCGCCTCTCGTCTATTTCGCACTGCTGGGCATTCAGCTCTACCGGCGCCGGCGGGACGCGGACGCAGGCTCCCGGCGGGCCCGGCAAGCTTTCAGGAAGTTGTCGCGGCGGCTGCGCCAGATCCGCCCCGAGAACACCGATGCCTTCTACGCCGCCGTTCTCGGTGCGATGCGCGACTATCTAGGCAGCCGTTTCGATCTGCCGCCGGGCGCCCTGACTTTCTCCGACCTGAAGCCGGTGCTGGAGGCGCATGGCGCCGGAGAGGACCTGATCCGCGAGTGGAAGCGCCTTTTCGACCGGTGTGAAGCGGGCCGTTATGCGGGTGCGGCCTTCGGTGACGCCAACCCCGAGGATCTGCTCCATTCGCTGGAAGCTGCGGCGCGGACGTTGGAGGAGGCGTGCCGGTGAGGACGGTCGCAGCCGCTCTTCTTTTGACGATGCTGGCGGCGGCCTCGACCCCCGCCTTGTCGCCGGAGGAAGCCCGGCGGCTGTTCGACGAAGCGAACGAACTGTTCCGGCAGGCCAACGAACTCTCGCTCCGCGACCCGAACGCCGCCGTGGAACTGTACCAGCGGGCGGCGCTGCGCTACGAGCGGCTGGTGCGCGCCGGCGGCATTCGCAACGGCAAGCTGTTCTACAACCTCGGCAATGCCTACTTCAAGGCCCAGGACATCGGCCGGGCGATCCTGAACTATCGCCGGGCGGAGCGCTATATTCCCGGCGATCCGAACCTGCAGCAGAACCTTGCTTACGTCCGCAGCCGCCTGCAGGACCGTTTCGAACCCGAGCAGCGCACCCAGGTGCTGCGGACGCTGCTGTTTTTCCACTACGATTTTTCGCCAGGCCTGCGGGTGGCCCTGTTGGCGCTCTTTTCCGGGCTGTTCTGGGCTCTGGCGGCGGTGCGGCTCTTCCGCCGGGAGTGGGCTCCGGGTTGGGCGCTCGCCGCGCTCGCCGTGGCTGGGGTGTTGATGCTCGGTTCGCTGGCCGTCGAGGCGACGGCGGCCGAGCCGGTGGAAGGCGTGATTCTCTCCCCGCAGGTGGTGGCCCGCAAAGGTGACGGCGAGTCTTACGAGCCGAGTTTCACCGAGCCGCTCCACGCGGGCACAGAGTTCCGCCTCCTCGAAGAGCGCAACGGCTGGTACCGCATCGAGCTCCCGGACGGACGGACCTGCTGGATTCCCACCAATGCCGCGGGGCTGGTGCCGCGGATTTGAACGCCCTCTCCGGCCCCGTTCCGGCGCCCCTCAGCCCCCGATGAGTTCCTCGTAAGCCTTCGGATCGAAGCCCAGCACGATCTTGCGTCCTTTCGCCAGCATCGGCCGGCGGATGGCCCGCGGCTCGGCCGCCAGGATGCGGATTGCCTCCTCGCGGGGTGGAGGACTCGTCTTGATCTTCTTTTCCCGGTAGACCGGGTTCCGGGGGTTGAAGAAGTCCCGGTAGTCCCGCTTGCCGATCAGTTTGTCCAGTTCGTTCTCGGTCAGGCCGTGTTTCAGATCGACCTCCTGGAACTGGACGCCTTTCTCATGGAGGAAGTTCCGCGCCTTTTTCGACGTCGTGCAGGTCGGATAGGTGTAGAGTTTCAGCATCTCAATGATCCAATATAGGCCGGGAAGAGGCGATACTGGTACGGTAGCGCCGATGAGACGGGTCGTGGCCGAGCTTTCGAGGATCACCTGGCTGGCGCTGCTGCTCGCGCTCCTGGCGGGCGGCGACGCACTTGGGCAGCCCGCCGCCGGGCCCGGGCCGCTTTCGGAGAAGCAGATTCGAGACGAGCGGGCGCGCGTGGCCCGGCAGTCCGGGCTGCCCGAGGACGTAAAGCAGCAGGCGCTGGCTGCCTACGACGCCGCCCGGAAAGCTCTGGCCGATGCCGCCGCGTTCGACCGCCGGCGCCGGGAGTACGCCAAGCGGGAGGCCGACGTGAGACGGACGATCCGCGCGCTGCAGCGCGAGTTGGACCGCCCGCGCCAACAGCCGAGTGTGAGCCTGCCGGCCCGGGCGCCGGCCGCGGCGATCGAGGAGCGCCTGGCGCAGGAGCGGTCCGAACTGAGCGCCCGCCGCCAGGCGCTGCGAGACCTGGCGAAATTGACTGAGCGCCGTTCCGCGCGCCGGCTGGAGATCGCCCGCCGGATCGGGGTATTGAACCAGAAGCTCGAGGTCGAGGACGATCGCCTCCGGTTGCTGAGCCAGCGCGACATCGCTGCGGAACTGCGCCGGGCGTTGGAAGTCCAGATCCGCGCCACCCAGTTGCTCTACCGGGCCGAACAGCAGGCGCTCCAACAGGAACTGAAGCTGATCGAGGCGCAGACGGAACTGTACCCGCTCCAGCGCGACCGCGCCGAACGCCGCGTGGCCGAGTCCGAGCAGATCGTCGCTCAACTTCAGCAGCGGCTCGCCGCTTCACGCCACGCGCAGTTGCAGGCTTCGCTCGAAAAGGTCCGGCGACTGTGCGCGAAGGCCGCCGGGGCGAACGCCTTGCTCGAAGATCCGGCCGCCCGGGTCGAAGAATTGGCGGAAAAGCTGTGGGCCGACGACGGCGTCACGATCGCTCTCGAAGAGACTGAGCGGAAACTGACCGAACTGCGCAAGTACATCGCCGACGTGGACAGGCTCACCGCTCTCACCAAGCGGAAATTCGAGGCGGTCCGGCTTCGAGGGGTGGCGGCGCAGTGGATCCCGAACATCCCCCCGGACCTGCCCCAGCCAGCGGACCTGCGGCAGGCGCTTCGGGAGTTGGAGCACCAGATCCCGACGGTGCAGCACCATCTCATCGTCCTCGAAGAGCAGCGAGCCGGAGCCGGCGACATCAACCGTGAGACGCAGCGCTACCTGGCCGTTATCGAGGAGGTGACGGGAGAAAGGCCGACGGCGGAGGTCCGGAACCTCGTGCGGCGGCTGATGGCCCAGCGGCGGGAGCTGCTGGACGAGCTGATCCGGGCTTACAGCCGGTACTCCGACCGGCTCCTCGAGGTGCATCGGGCGACGAACGATCTATTGGAGAAGATCGAGGGTCTCGACAAGTACATCTGGCAGAGGGTCTTGTGGTCCCGCAGCGTTCCCGGTTCGAAGCTGCCGGCGCTGAGCGAGGTCTGGGGCGGATTCCGGTGGCTATTCTTGAATCCGGCGTGGGGCGGCGTGCTGCGAACGGCGGCGGGCCGCGCCTACCGGGATCCTCTGCTGCTGTTGTTGATTGCCTTTGCGGTTGCCGCCGCCCGCCTCCGGAGGCGCTCGATCGAGATCCTGGAACGCAAGGCCGAGCGGGCGGACGAATCCGACAACGGCGCCGTGGCGTGGGCTCTGGCGGCGCTGGCCATCACTTGCGTCTTGGCGGCGCCGGTTCCTGCGGGGCTGGCCGCGCTGGGGCGTTTCTTCCAGTTGGGCGGGCAGGATCCCCTGGCCCGTGCCGCGTCCGTCGGCTTTCTGGAAACGGCGGGTTTCATCGCCGGGTTTCTGCTGCTGGCCGAGACGCTGCGGCCTCGAGGGCTCGGCGAAGCCTATTTCGGCTGGCCGCGGGAGATCCTCGAGCCGGCCCGGCAAACTGTTCGCAAGGCGGTGGCCGCGACCGGGCCGGTGTTTTTCGTTTCCCTGGCGCTGGGTGAGGTGGGACTTCGGTTCCACAGTCCGCCGGACCTGCGGAGTTACAGCGACGCGCTCGGCCGGGTCTGCTTCATCGCTGCCTCGTGGCTGCTGGCGCTGGGTGTGCACCGGCTGGTCGGGCGCAGAGGATTGTTGGTCCAGCGGGTTTTCGCGGCGGACTCCGCCTCCTGGGGGGTGCGTTTGCAGCCGCTGTGGGCTCCGCTGGTGACCAGCCTGGCAGCGGCGCCGGGAGTCTTGGCTCTGCTCGGTTACTACGTCACCGCCGTGGTGCTGCTCTACGACTTGGTGCGGACGTTTTTCCTCACCGTGGCGCTGCTGATCGCCGGGGAGCTGCTCGTCTACTGGCGGACGATTCGGGAACGGACGCTGCCCGCGCGGGGGCAATCGGGCAACGAGACGGAACAGGAGGCGCGCCAGCGCCTGGCCGAAGCGACGGTGCAATTGCGGCGGCTGATGCGCTTTGCGCTGGGGTTCGTTTGGATCGCCGGCTTCGTCGTGATCTGGTCTCAGGTGGTCCCTGCCTTCGAGTTTTTCAACCGGGTCGAGGTCTGGCCGGAAATGAAGATCCTCGGGGAGGCCGGGGCGGTCGCCGCGCAGCCTGCGTCCGCCGGGAACGCCGCCCGGGAAACTCCAGCCCAGGGCCGGCCCCCGGCGGCGGGAACTCCGCTCGCTCAGGCGGGAGGAGGCGGCCCGACCCCGGCTGCTCCGGCGCCGGCGGAGTCGCCTTTGCTGTTGTCGGACATTCTCGAAGCTCTGCTGGCGCTGATCTTCACTTACATTCTGGCCCGCAACCTGCCCGGGGCCTTGGAATTTGCGATCCTCCGGCAGATGCCCATCGGGCCGGGCGGGCGCAACGCATTGACGACGCTCGTCCGCTACCTGATCACCATCGTCGGCGTCAGCGCGGCGGCCGGCATGCTCGGCCTCGGCTGGAACAAGATCCAGTGGCTGGCCGCGGCCTTGACGTTCGGCTTGGGTTTTGGTCTGCAGGAGATTTTCGCCAACTTCGTCTCCGGCGTGATCATCCTGATCGACCGGCCGTTCCGGGTAGGCGACGTGATCTCCGTCGGCGACATCGGCGGCTGGGTGACCCGCATCAGCATCCGGTCCACCACGATCACGAAATGGGACCGGAGCGAGTTGATCGTCCCCAACAAGGAGTTCATCACCGGCCAGGTAGTGAACTGGACTTTGTCCGACGCGCTTACCCGGGTGGAGATCCGCGTGGGCGTCGCCTATGAGTCCGACGTGGAACAGGTGCGGAAAGTGCTTCTCGAGGTGGCCGAATCCCACCCCGCAGTGTTGCGGGACCCGGCGCCTTACGTCGTGCTGATGGAGTTCGCCGCCAGCTCCATCGATTTCGAGCTGCGCGTCTATATCAACTATGAATACGGGCGCCTGACGGTTCGGGACGAGCTGAGCCGGGCGATCGTCCGTGCCTTCCGCAAGCACGGCATCACGATCGCCTATCCGCAGCTCGACCTGCACATCCGCTCCGACGAGCGCGAGATCTTGCCGCCGCAGCCGTGGTCACCGCCGATGCGGGCGCCGCGGGGACTTCAGGACATGGATGAGTGAGAGGCGGCTCCGCCCAGGTAGCCCGGCGGCCGGCTCCAGCCCGGAGGCCGGCGCACACGGCCCGGCGGCGGCCCCGGAGCTGAATTGACAGGGGCGCGGCGGCTTTGCTGTAATATTTCATAGCTGTTCGGCGCTGCTCCTCAGTAGCTCAATTGGTAGAGCATCCGGCTGTTAACCGGAGGGTTGCAGGTTCGAGTCCTGCCTGAGGAGCCAGATTTCCATCCGCTCTTCAGGTGCCTGGGGCTCTTCGCCAGAAATGGGGGCAGGGCTGAGTCTCAATCCATTCCAGCACATAGAATCTTCACTCGCATCCGGTAGTTGTTGAAGCTGCGGAACCCGTAGGCCTGACGTTTCAGCAGCTCCATC
>JALSRK010000054.1 GCA_026984795.1 Solibacteraceae bacterium
CGGCAAGTGGCACGTCTTCACCCGCGGCGGCCGCGACGACGAGGGCATCGACGCCATCGAGTGGGCGGTGCGGGCCGAGGCGCTCGGAGCCGGCGAGATCCTGCTGACTTCGATGGACACCGACGGCGTCCAGGGCGGGTTCGATCTGGACCTGACCAGGACGGTCTCCCGCGCCACGAAGATCCCCGTGATCGCCTCCGGCGGGGCAGGGAAGCCGGAGGACTTCCTCGAAGTTCTGACCGAAGGAGAAGCCGACGCCGCGCTGGCTGCCTCCATCTTCCACTACGGCACGTACACGGTGAACGACCTCAAGGAGTTTCTCGACAAGCACGGCGTGCCGGTACGCACGGTTGCGGCGCCGGCAGCGTGAGCGCGCGGGCCATTGAAGGGCGGATTCCGATGATCATCCCTTGCATCGACCTGATGGACGGCAAGGTCGTCCAGCTCATCCAGGGCAAGGAAAAGGCTCTCGAAGCCGACTCCCCCGCCGCCATGCTGGAGAAGTTCGCCGCCTTCCCGGAGATCCAGGTCATCGACCTGGACGCGGCGATGGGGAAAGGCTCCAACGACGAACTGGTCGAATGGCTCGCCGCCCGCGCCCGCTGCCGCGTGGGCGGTGGCGTCAGGGACGTGGCCCGGGCGGTGAAGCTCGTCGAGCAGGGCGCGCACCGGGTGATCGCCGGCACGGCGGCCTTCGACAGCCAGGGTCCCCGGGTTGCGTTTCTGCAGGAGCTTTGCCGGGCCATCGGCCGCGAGCGCCTCCTGCTGGCGCTCGATTCCAAAGGCGGCCGCATCGTGGTGAAGGGCTGGCAGGAGGCGACCAATCTCACCGCCGAACAGGTGATCCGCATGGTCGAGCCCTACTGCGGCGGCTTCCTGTGCACCTACGTAGACAAGGAGGGCATGATGCAGGGTACCGACCTCGACTGGTTCCGCCGCCTTCGTGACGCCACCGCCCTGCCCATCACCGCCGCCGGCGGCATCACCACCATGGACGACATCCGGGCCTTGACTGCCATGAAGATCGACTGCGCCATCGGCATGGCCATCTACACCGGCCGGCTCGATCTCGACGAACTCGCCCGCTGGAACCGTACCGCCGTCAGCGGGCAGACGGGCGCTTCTTAGGATTCCATCGAGGCCTCAGGCTCACGAAGTTCACCCGGCAGATCTCGCAGCGCTGCTGCTTCCACCCGATGTAAGTAAGCGCCCGCTTGTAAAAAGGGGGCAGGTAGTACTTCTCGGACCAGTCGCGCAGAACCATCGACGCGCAAAGAGGACACCTGGCATAGAAAACATCCGGCGTCCGCCAGGGATGATCTGGGAAACGGTGATCACAAGCCCGGCAGCGCACGTACTGGAAGCCGGCCCAAGCGGCGAGCTTTTCTTTCAGCGTCCGCGGCCGCGAGAGCCGCACATCCACCGAGCCGCAGCCGGGACAAGACCGGATCGCCCGCTTCACGGCAGGAAGCTGAGCCCGGGCCATGGCACGTTCAACTCCGGGCCGCGCGCCGCTCGGCGACGTACCGCTCGACATAGGCAGTGAACGCGCGCTCCACCGGCTCCCGGGCCGAACCCTGGTTGCGGATCTTCAGACCTTCGATCCCGAGCACCGGCAGCAGCCCGCGCGTCGTCGAGGTGAGGAACACCTCGTCGGCCGCTTCCAGATCCTCCAGCCGCAGGTCCTTCTCGCCGATGCTCACCCCCTCGACGTGGATCTCCTCGAGCAACAGCTCTCTGGTGATCCCCGGCAGGCACCCCGAGCTCAGCGGCGGCGTCCAGATCCGGTTCCCCACCGAGACGAAGACGTTGGCCGAGGTGCACTCGCTCACTTGCCCGTGCTCGTTCAGCAGGATCACCTCGTCGAGGCCGCGGCTCTGCGCCTCTTCGAGCCACGTCAGGTTGTGCGACCACGACAGGATCTTCGCCCCCGCGAACGGCGAGGCGGCGAACCGGGCGTTCGGCGCCACGCCCAGCCGCACACCGGCGCCCCACTGCTTCGACTCGGCGGTGAAGGCGATTACGTCATAGTCCCGCTCGATACCCGGGCCTTCCCACATGCCGCCGCGGTTCCGGACGATCACCACACGCAACGTCGCGTTCCAGGCCTGATTCGCCTCGACCAGGCGGTACAGGCTGTCTTCCAGCTCTGCACTCTCTGGGGGGAAGGGAATCCTCATGCGGCCGGCGTCGCGGCGCATCCGCGCCAGGTGCCTTTCGAAGGCGAACAGGACGCCCTCGACGACACGGACGGTCGAGAAGACCCCCCACCCGTTGAGGAGGCCCACCTGGCCGGGACTGAGCGTTCGGTCCGTGGCTGGCTGAATGCGGCCGTTGTGAAGAACGAAGGAATGCACTGAATGCCTATTGTAGCCGAACTTCAGCGCCCCGCCGGCTGCAGGCGGGACCAGTTGGGAAACGGATTCCGCCC
This sequence comes from Solibacteraceae bacterium, assembly GCA_026984795.1. Taxonomy (GTDB): domain Bacteria; phylum Acidobacteriota; class Terriglobia; order Bryobacterales; family Bryobacteraceae; genus JALSRK01. The sequence goes on from JALSRK010000054.1 coordinate 2,432, forward strand.
GGAGTCCCGGCATTCCTCGATCAGGTCAGGGACACGCCGCCTCCGCCTCAGGAGGTCCTCGAGCAAGTGCTCCAGATCCTCCTCCTCTCCCTCCAGCCACTCCAGCGGCACCCGGCGGAACGCCTCATCCATCACCTCTTCGGGGAAATGGATCACCCTTTCGAGCCACGGCTCGAAATCGGCCCATCCACGGACTTCTTCGTACACGATCCGGCGGTAATAGAGCCCTTGCAGCGGAGAATCCCGGAACTGCCAGTGTGGCCCCTGGAAGACGTAGCCGTTGTCGATCATCTGGGCTATGAAGCCCCGGCGAGCGGAGACCGATCCGCTCTCTGGCGTCCCGGAGAGCTCGCCGCGGAAGAAGATCGCCTGCCGGGAATCGGCGTTCGTCGTCCACTTGTCGAAAACCAGGGCCCCGAGAAAGTGTTCGGCGTTGGTGACCTTCCTGAGTAGCGCGTCCGGAATGAAATCGTAGACGGCGGTCCGGAACGGATCGCCCGGGAACCGCGACGCGAAATGCCGCCCCGCAGGGACCGGCTCGCGCCGGCTTCCCAACTGCACGTACAGTTCCGGATTCTCGGCTACGAAGCCATTCGTCACCTCGAGGACGGCGACCCGAGGCGTGGCGATCCCAAGGTACCCGAGCAGCGAAGCGGCTACCAGTTCGTTTACCAGGATCCGGCGATGCTGCGGGTTGTTGCGGAACTTCACCACGTAGAAGTTCCCGTCGGTCGCTTCCAGAAGGTGTGCCTGGGCGCCCCCGCGCATCTTCCGGATCAGGCGTCGGGCTTGAAGGGCCATGAAAATGGGGTAGACTTATGTGTTTACCACACCGGCCGGCCCCTTTGGAGCTGCTCGCCGATGGTCCTCGAAGTGTGAAGGCCAACCGCGGCGGCCGGCACGTTGGGAGAAAGTTCCGATGGCTGACGAAACTACCCCAATGGCGTTTACGCCGCGCAGTAAGGACGAAATTGCCCTCGAATTGATGAAATTCGTCGCGATTACCACCGGCTACGGCAAAGGCGCGCCCGCCGCCGGTTTCGGCGGCAAGCACGCCCGGACGCCGGAGGAGCATGCCGAGGCCCTCCTCCAGCTTTATGACCGCTGCCGGGCGCTTCTCTACAAAGCTCCGGGGGCCGGGTGACCAGCGGCGCTACTTCTTCGGGGACTTCGGCGCCGCTTTTTTCGCTGCCTTCTTGCCGGCTGTTTTCTTGGCTTTAGCCGAGGCGGCCTTCTTCGCCGCTTTCTGGGCTTTCCTCCCCGAGGGCTTCTTGACCGCTTTCTTGGCCTTCGTAGCTGCCCTCTTCCCGGCTTTCTTGGCCGCCGCCTTTTTCACAGGAGCCTTCTTGACGGTTTTCTTGGCGGCCTTTCCCGCCGCCTTTTTCGCGGCCGTCTTCTTGGCTGCCTTCTTGGCCGGGGCCTTCTTGGCGGCCTTCTTCTTCGCTTTGCGTGCCGCGGCCTCCTTGGGCTTTGGGGTTACGGCTTTCTTCGCAGTCTTCTTCGGGCCCGCCCGTCTGGGCCTCCGTGCCGGTTTCTCCTCCGGGGGCTCGGGCGCCTCAGCCTTTTCTTCCTCGGAGGAAGGCGCTTCCGGAGCGGCAGCCGGGGCCTCGGCCGGCTCTGGAGGCTGGGCGGGGGGTGGTCCGGCCGCGGCCGTAGCGGGCGCCTCGGGGGGGGCGGCGCCTTCTTCGGTCTCTTCCTCCTCCGCCGGAGGCTCTACGGCCGGCGGCGCCTTACTTTCCGGTTCGGCGGCAGGGGCCTCTGCTGCGGACGGCTCCCGTTGCGCATCCGGGGCCGCTTCGTCCTCGGTGTCCGCTTCGTACTGGTCGATCTCGGCTTCTACCTCGACATCGAGGGGCTGGAACCCGGATTGTTCGGCCTCCTCATCGGGTGCGGCGAGATAGCGGAACGCATCCATGGCTTTCTTCTCCTTGCTCTGTCGCCGGAATCCGGCGCTGCGGAACACAGCGCCTCAGGCTCATCCATAGAATAGCGCGATGGTGCGCAGAGGCAATAGGTCCCCGACGAAAGATCAACTGCCGGCTGAGCTGTTCGCCCGCCGCCATGCCGCCGAGTCGCTCGGCTGCCGCGCGCGGCGGCGTCCGGCCGTTCTCCCAGCGCTCGAGGCCACCGGAATCACCAGCAGATCGCCGGATCTAGGCGGTCCGGTCCGTCCCCCGTTGACGGCGGCGATCTGATCTGAGGTGGTGTCGTAGTAACCGGCGATTTCCGCCATCGTCTCCCCTTCGCTGACCCGGTGCACTCGCCACGACGTCCGATACGCGGGCGGGATCTGGGAGAGAGCGGCCAGCAGGAAACCAGCCGTGCCTTTCGGCACGTGGACCGGATACCCCGGTGGGACGATGTCCCGCAGGAGTGCCGGATTCAAGGCGCGTAGATCCTCCAATCGCCGGCCCAGAATGTCGGCGATCAGCAGCAGGTGCGTCGCGGCCCCCATTTCGATCGTGTTGTACTCGAGCGGCCGATCCTCGGCCACCGGCCCCAGCCCGAATTCCTCCGGCGCCGAGGCGACTGCGATCGCCGCCAGAACCAATGGCACGTACCTCCGGGTCTGGCGCGGCAGCACACGCCGGCGGCTCAACTCCCAGAAATCGGCGTAGCCGGTCCGGCGGACCCCACGCTGCACCCGCCCCGGGCCGGCGTTGTAGGCGGCCATGGCCAGATACCAGTCGCCCAGGCGCTCATAGAGGTCCCGCAGATGCCGTGCGGCGGCGCGGGTCGCCTTCTCCGGATCGAGCCGGTCGTCGTAGTAGCGCGTCCGCCGCAGCCCGTATTCCCGGCCGCGGAGCCTCATGATCTGCCACAGGCCCGCCGCCCGTTTCCGTGACACCGCCCGGGGCTGGTAGCCCGATTCGACCAGCGCCAGGTACATCAGCTCCCTCGGTATCCCTTCTTCATCAAAGACCCGCTCGATCATCGGCCGGTAACGGCCCAGCCGGCGGAGACTTTCGAGGAAGGGTTTGCGGCCCCGCGGCGAGGTGAAATACCGGATGTACCGCATCACCTCGCCGTTGATCTCCAGCGGCAACTGGGTGACCGGCAGTTTCAATCGGCCTGGGACGTCCAGCTCCACGTTGGGATCGACAGGGAAGGTGAGGGCGAGCAGATCTTCAAGAGGCGATTCCGGGAACGCCGGTTTCCGCCGCTCGCGCTCGAGAGCCCGGAGCTCGAAATCGTAGATCGCCTTGGCCATCTCCCGGCACTTTTCCCGGACGCGGTCCCGGTCGAACGCGCCGGCCGGCGACCTGAGCAGGGCGCCGATCGCCTCGTCGAAGAGCCGCCGAGCGATTTCATAGTCCCCCTCTCGGTAGAACGTCCGGCCGGCCTGGAATCGGGCCTCGGCGTCTTCGAGGACTGCGTCCGTCTCCGGCGTGGCTAGAGGAGCGCGCACCGCCGCCTCGACGAATTCCGGAACCTGTGACGGCGCTGGAGGCGGGATCGTCGGGGCGGCGGGAAAAGCCGCCCGGGGGGGTGGGGGCGTAGACGCCAGATGCGCCTTCCCGGGGCCGAATGGACCACACGCGGCCAGCATCGCGGCCAGCGCCGCTCCGGCTGCCAGGCGCGCCGGCAGCCCTTGTCCCGCCGACTTCCGCCTATCCCGGCCCACTAGCGCGTGGTCCTCCCTTCCGCCTGCGGCATCGCGGGTCCAGCTCCCAGATCGGCGTCCGCCGCCTCAGTCCTCCTCTTCTTCCACGCCTTCGCGGGCCGCCTTGGCCTGCGCGATGATCTTCTCCGCGATGTGCTGCGGGACGAAGTCGTAATGGTCGAACTCCATGCTGAATGACGCCCGGCCCTGAGTGATGGAGGTCAGATCGTTCTGATAGGTCAGCATCTCCGCCATGGGGACGAAGGCCCGGATGATCTGCTTGTTGCCTTTGATGTCCGTGCCCGCGATCCGGCCGCGGCGGCTGTTCAGATCGCCCATGATGTCGCCCGCGAACTCCACCGGCGCCTGGATCTCGACCTTCATGATCGGCTCCAGTAGCGCCGGTTTGGCCTGCTCCATTGCCAGCCGAAAGGCCTTGCGCCCAGCCAGCTTGAACGACAGCTCGTTGGAGTCCACTTCGTGGTACTGGCCGTCGTAGAGTTCCACCTTGAAATCGACCACCGGGTAACCGGCCAGGTACCCCTGTTCGGCGGCCTCGAGGATCCCTTTCTCGACCGCCGGGATGAATTGCTTCGGGATGGCTCCGCCGAAGATGTTGTTGACGAACTCGAACTTCTCTCCGCGGGGCAGCGGAGAGACGCGGATCTTGCAGTCACCGAACTGCCCGTGCCCGCCGGTCTGTTTCTTGTGCCGGCCGTGGACGTCCGCCGTGCCCCGGATCGTCTCCCGGTAGGGAATCTTCGGCGCCCGCAGCTCCACCTTCACGTTGTAACGCTTGTTCAGCTTGCTGACGACGACCTCGACCTGCTGCTGCCCGCTGCCGGCCAGCAGGAACTCCTTGGTCTGCGGATCTCGGTAGAAACGCAGTGAGGGGTCCTCCTCGAGGATCTTCTGGATCGCCTGCCCCATTTTGTCCTCGTCGCTGCGCGAGGCCGCCGTGACGGCGAAGGCGATCGACGGCTCGGGCAACTGCACCGGCGGATAGACGATTTCGGCGCCCTTCTCATAGAGCGTGTCGCCGGTCAGCGTGTCCTTGAGCTTCGCCACGCCGCCGATGTCGCCGGCGTGCAGTTCCGTGACCGGAACCAGCTCCTTGCCGCGGATACAGCCGATGTGGGCCAGGCGCTCCGTGTTCCGGGTCCGGGCGTTGACGAGCGCCGCATCGTTCTTGATCACGCCGGAGCAGACCTTGAAGTAGGAAACCCGGCCCGCGAACGGGTCGGCCATCGTCTTGAAAACAAAGATCGATTGCGGCTGATCGTCGGCGATGGGCCGCTCGAGTTCCTCGTCGCCGGATCTGCCCTTCAGCACCGGCCGTTCCACCGGAGCCGGACACGCGTCCACCAGGAAGTCCAGGATCCGGTCGGCGCCGATGTTGTGGAGAGCCGAAGCGCAAAGAACGGGGTACAGCCGCCGCTCCTTCAGCGCTTCCCGGAGACCCTCCACGATGCGTTCTTCGGGCAGCGTTCCCTTGTCGAAGAATTCCTCCATCAGCTCGTCTTTCCCCTCGGCCACCATCTCGACGAGCTGCTCATGGGCCGTCTGGGCCGCCTCGAGGGCTTCGGCGGGAATCTCGGTCTCCTGGCCCGTTCCTTTCCCATCCCTTTCGTAAGTGAAGGCCTTCATCGTGATCAAGTCGATCACGCCCCGGAAGCTCTGTTCGGAGCCCAGCGGGAGCTGCACCGGCACCACCTGGCGGCCGAACGCCTCCCGAATGCTCTCTACGGCCCGCTCGAAATCGGCCCGCTCGCGCTCCATTTTGTTGACCACCAGCAGGCGCGGCAGCCGGAAGTCCTCAGCAAAGGCCCACACCTTTTCCGTCTGAACTTCCACCCCCGCTACCCCATCGACCACCACCAGCGCGCTGTCGGCGGCCACCAGCGACGCCTTCGTGTCGTTGATGAACATGTTGAAACCGGGGGTGTCCAGCAGGTTGATCTTGTGCTTGTTCCACTCGACGAAGGCCACGCCGGTGGAGATGGTGATCTTACGGTTGACCTCTTCCTCGTCGAAGTCCGTGATCGTGTTGCCCTCGTCCACGCGCGTCAGCCGCGTCGTGACCCCGGCCGTGTACAGGATCCCGGCCACCAGGGTTGTCTTCCCGGAATTCCCATGACCGACTACGCCCACATTGCGAATTTCCTTGCCTGTATATACCTTCACGGAACCGACTCCTTGCGGGGTGCAGTGGCCGGCGGCAACCAGCCTAGATCCTGAATCTTAGCACAGCGGCGTTCGCCCCTTCAGAGGTGCGCGCGCTGGCGGCGCCGGCGGATTTGCGGATGCCCGCGCGCCGCTCCAGCCGTTCGAGCCGGCGCCGGGCGGGCTCGAAGTGGACGGCGCGACCGAATGTGTGTATTATAGATAGGGAATAGGGAGTATCTTTGCCGTACTTCGACGAACTGGACGACCTCCCGGCCGCTGATTTGCTGGCGTGGGCCATCCGCACCTTTGGTGACCGCTTCTGCATTTCGACCAGTTTCCAACGCTCCGGTATGGTGGTCATCGACATGGCCGTGCGGATCTCGCCCAAGGTGCGCATCATCACCCTGGATACCGGGCGGCTGCCGCAGGAGACTTACGAGATGATGGATATCCTGCGCGATCGTTACGGGGTCGCCGTGGAGACGGTGCTGCCTGATCCTCAGGAAGTCCAGGCGATGGTGCGGCGCCACGGCGTGAATCTGTTTCGCCGCGATCCGGCTCTGCGGATGCTCTGCTGCCATATCCGCAAGGTACGGCCGCTGGAGCGGAAGCTGAAGCAGTTTCGCGCCTACGCGGTAGGACTCCGGCGCCTGACTTCCTGGAACCGCAACGAGATCCGCAAGGTCGAAGACAAGGACGGCGTCATCAAGATCAGTCCCATCGCCGACTGGACCCGGCAAGAGATCGACGATTACATCCAGCGGCACAGCGTGCCGCTGCATCCGCTCTACCAGCGCGGCTATGCCAGCATCGGCTGTGCTCCGTGCACGAGGCCGGTCAAGAACGGAGAACCGGAGCGGGCCGGCCGCTGGTGGTGGGAGGACGCCCTGCCGAAGGAGTGCGGGCTGCACTTTCGCGCCGATGGTACAATTGGGCGGAAACTCGACGTACTTATAGAAGAGGTGACTCAAGCAACCAATGGCTATGGATTTGACGGATCGGGGATATAGCCCGAACGGGCACTACAAAGGCTTCACCCTTTGGTTTACTGGACTTTCTGGAGCGGGCAAGAGCACGCTGTCGCGCATCCTGGAGGAGCGCCTGCGCCGGCGAGGCGCCCGGGTCGAGGTCCTCGACGGCGACGTCGTGCGGACGAACCTTTCCAAGGGGCTCGGTTTCAGCAAGGAGGACCGGGACACGAACATCCGGAGGATCGGCTTCGTCTGCGACCTGCTTTCCCGCAACGGCGTGGTGGCCATCGCCGCGGCGATCTCGCCTTATCGGGAGATCCGTGAGGAGATCCGCCGCAAAGTTACGAATTTTGTCGAGGTCTACGTCGAGTGTCCCATCGACGTCCTCACCCAGCGCGACGTCAAGGGGCTCTACAGGAAGGCCCTCGCCGGGGAGATCCAGCACTTTACCGGAATTTCAGATCCATATGAGCCGCCGGAGAACCCGGACGTCGTTGTGCACACCGATCGTGAGTCCCCCGAGGAGAGCGCCGACAAGATCTGGGCGAAGCTCAAAGAGCGGGGACTGATCGCCTTTGACTGACCCGGGACCGACGGCGGTCCCACCTAGCGGGGAAGACTTCTACCCCATGACCCCGCCCTAGCAGGTCCGGCACAGGACCGGGGGCGGCCCCCTCGCGGCCGCCCCCCCATCGCTTGGAAGCCTTCCGGCGCCTGGCCCGCCGTGCAAGAATTGAGAAAGACTTCGACGCGCGCCACGTAGTTGGATTTGTGAAGGACAGTCTGACGGTGGCTCTGGATGTGGCTGTGTCCGATGTGAGCGCGGGCGAGGCCGAGAGCGAGTTCGTCCGCTTCTTCCGTAGCTACAGGTCCAAAGCGTTCCATTACGCTTTGCAAACGCTCGGCAATGTTGACGATGCGCTGGACGTGACGCAGGAGGCGTTTCTGCGGCTGCACCGCCACTGGCGGCGGCGGGATCCCGCGCGCCCGTTTGCGCCCTGGCTCTATTCGATCGTCCGGAATCTGGCGATCGACCTGCTGCGCAAGCGCGCGGCCAGGCGCGAATGCAATCACGAGGACGGGCCGCCGCTGTTGGCCTCGCCGGCAGCCAGCCCGGAGGTCGCCGCCCGCCGCTCTGAACTCGCGGCACGTCTCTGGCGGGAGATCCGGCGTTTGCCCGAGCCGCAGCGCGAAGCCCTCCTGCTGCGCGACTGGCACGGACTCTCCTACGCCGAGATCGCCGATATCACCGGTTCCACCGTCGCGGCTGTCAACTCCCGGATTCACGACGCCCGCGTCCGGCTCCGGGAACGGCTCCGGAGGTACCTGTGAACAAGTCCGACAAAGACCAGGAGATTCGGGCATTACTGTCTGCCTACCTGGACGGGGAACTGACGCAGGCTGACCGCCAGCGCGTGCGCCTGTATCTGGAAAGCTCCGAGGAATGCCGCCGCGAGCTCGAAGACCTGGCCCGGCTGAAGCAATGGACCAGAGAACTGCAGTTCCCGGATCCGCCGGATGATCTGATGGAGGAACTGGAACGCCGCCTGTCGGTTCGCGGCTCGCGCCGGCTCGGTTGGGGGCTCGTTGTTGCCGGCCTCCTCGCCCTCGCCTTGTACGGCCTCGTTCAGTGCTTCGCGCGGTTCCGGTGGCCCGCCGGCTGGTTGGAGTGGACGGCCGTGCTGTTGATGGGGGGGCTGGCGCTGCTTTTCGTTTCCGTGCTCTGGCAGCGCCTTCTCGAGCGCCCCTATGATCGTTACAGAAAGGTCAAGAGATGATCGTCACCACCACCTTCGACATCGCGGGAAAGCGTATCGTCCGGACCCTGGGCATCGTCCGCGGCAACACGGTCCGGGCGCGGCATCTCGGCAGGGATATCCTGGCGTTCTTCCGCAACATCGTCGGGGGTGAGGTCTACGAGTACACGAAGCTCTTGGCCGAAAGCCGGGAACACGCCTTGGACCGCATGATCCAGGAAGCCCACTCACTCGGAGCGAATGCAGTCGTCGGGGTGCGGTTCGCCACCAGTGAAGTGTTGCAGAACGCCGCCGAGATCCTTGCTTACGGCACCGCCGTCGTAGTGGAGGACGAGTGAAAGCTAGTGGATCAGGAACCCGGATTCGACGTCGGCGCCGCGGATCCGGGTCCACATGACCCTCGCCTGGCCGCTGGCCCGGGCGTGCCGGAATCGGACCGTCTGCCCGGACTGCAGACTGGTGTGCCGGTGCCTGGCCCGGAATCCGCTTTGACTCCAATCGACCAGCTCCCCGTCGAAGCGGGCGGGCATCGGGTCTTCGACGAAGAACTCCACCCCGCCCGAAGCCGCGTGCCGGGGCTCCCGGCGCCTCTCGACGCCCTCGGGTAACGACCTATCGGCTGACGCCATGCCCATTGCCTCCAGCGAAAGTCTTGAGCTTCCGGCTCAGCGTGCGCCGGGAGATCCCCAACAGCTCGGCCGCCCGCTGGTGGTGGCCGCCGGTATACTCCAGAGCCCTGAGGATCATTCGTTTTTCCATGCTCGCCAGCGACCACTCGTTGCGGTTCTCCGCGTCGCTGTCCACCGCAGATGCGATTGCCCGGAGATCGAATGACGTCGCTTGGGGGAGCGAGAGCGGCAGATCGGACGCCCGGATGACGTCCGAGTTCGCCTGCACCGCCGCTCGGATGACCACGTTCCGCAGTTCCCTCACGTTGCCCGGCCAAGGGTATTCCAGCAGAAGCCGGCAAGCCGCTTCCGTGAGCCGGACCCCGGACCGTTGTTGGGCGAGGAAGAAATCGGCGAGGGGGAGAATCTCTTCCCGGCGCGTCCTCAGGGGCGGAACGTGCAGGTGGAGCTGGTTCAGGCGGTGGTAGAGATCCTCGCGGAACTTCCCGGCTCGGACCACTTCGCCCAGATCGCGGTTGGTCGCCGCCACCACCCGCACATCTACCTGAATCTTGCGCGTGCCCCCTAGCCGGTAGAAGCCGGCGCCGTCCAGGACCCGCAGCAGTTTCGCTTGCATTCTCGGCTCCAGTTCGGCGATTTCGTCCAGGAACAGTGTTCCCCCGGCGGCCATTTCAAACAGCCCGGGCTTGGCGGAATCCGCTCCGGAATAAGCGCCCTTTTCGTGGCCGAAAAGCTCACTCTCGATCAAGTGTTCCGGCAAAGTGGCGCAGCTTACGTCCACCCAGGGCCCCTTCGAACGCTCGGAGAATTCGTGGACGGCGCGGGCGATCAGCTCCTTGCCGGCGCCGCTCTCCCCGGTAATCAGTACGCAGGCGTCCACTTTTGAAGCCCGTTTCGCCAGCTCGAGAAGCTCCTCCATCGTCCGGCTCCGGACCACGGCCGGCATGCCCAGGAAAGAGTACTGGCAAAGCGGACGAACCATCCCTTTAGACTCCCATTTTCCGATGGCTTTCTGAGTCTTCCCATCCTGCAGAAACGTGATTTTTCCCGCTCCGACTACCGAGTACCCTAAACCGTTCACCTTAGTACCTCCTGAAACTAAACCGGCGAATGTTCTCGCGAGAACCCGTCGGAGTCGGGGTCAATTTGTCCATTCGGCGCCTCTTTGTAAACGTCTGAGCCGGTGGAAGATGCGCCGGTCTCGGGCGAGGTGCGGACACGTCGGGCGACAGAATGTCGCTTCGCGGCCGCGGCAGGCGGTGCGGCGATCGCGCTAACTCGTTGACTGGAAAGCAATTTCAGTGGTCCGCTTCGGCGAGCCGCCCTGGTACGTTACTTGCCATGTCGTAGGGCGGATGAGAATGCACCCGTCAACCAGAAAGCCACATTCCCAGCCGCCGCCTCGGAGCCTCTTCAGCGTCGCCGTCGTGCTCTGCGGCCTGTTGACCTTGCTCGCCGCTCTGGTCACCTGGGAATCGCGCGATCCGGTGCGCTATCTCGTCTTGCTGTCGATCGCGGTGTTCTCCACGCGCTGGAGGATCGCGGTGGCCGCGGTGCCGGGAAGCGTATCGTTGGCGACGGTCTTCATCCTTGTTGGCATCGCCGATTTCTCGTTGTCGGAAGCCATCGTCATGGGCTGCGTCGCCATGATGCTGGAAGAGCCGTTTTCCCGGCATGACCGCGAGCCCGCGTCGGTGCTCCTGTTCCGCCTCAGCAGTCTGGCGGCGTCGATCGCGGTGAGCCACTCAGTGTATCTTGCCGCCCAGCCGGCAACGAGCGAGGGGCGGGTATGGGCGCTGGTCTCCGCGGCGGTCACGTTCAGTTTCTTGAACAGCTTTTCCGCCGCCGTCGAGGCCGCATCCCGCCGGGAGCGGCCGGTCGTCGAGATCTGGCACGAGTGTGGCTATTGGGCGCTTCCCTACTACGTCGTCGGCGGGGTGCTTGCGGCGTTGATCAGCGGCGTCGCTGAGGCGATCGGGTGGTTCTTCGTTCTGCCGGTCATCCCGGTGGCCTATTTCACCTACCGGGGCGTCAGCCGGTATCTGCAACACCTACGGGCCAGCCAATCCGGTACCGAGACGCTCCTGAGCCGGCACCAGCGGACTCTGGAAACCCTGGCGTTAGCCATCGCCGCACGCTTTCGGGCCGCCGGGGACCAGTTGCACCGCACGCAGGTCTACGCGCTGACCCTTGCCGACGATCTGGGACTTCCGCCGAAGGAGCGCGAAGCGCTGCGGATCGCCGCCGTCCTGCATGACGTCGGCATCCTCGCGGTGCCTGAACAGGTCATGTGCAAGAACGGCCGGCTGACAGCCGAAGAGATGGAGAAGGTCAAGGTTCACCCGGTGGTGGGCGCTTCCATTGTCGAGCAGGCCGAGTATCCCTTTCCTGTGGCTGAGATCGTCCGGTCCCACCACGAACGCTGGGACGGGAAGGGATATCCGGACGGACTGGCCGGGACCGAGATTCCTTTAGGGGCGCGCATTCTTGCCGTCGTGAACACGCTCGTGGCCCTGACCTCGGAGAGGGCCGACCGTCCGGCCCTGCCGTTCGACCGGGCGCTGTCGCTCATCATGGCCTCCGCGGGCACAGCGTTCGACCCCGAAATCGTCAACGCGGTGGAGCGCCACGCGGCGGAGTTCGAAAGGTTCGCCGCCGTGGCTGCGCCTGCGATACGGGAGGCGGACTTCGTCGAGACCATTTCGATCGCCCGGCGGGAGTCCCAGGCCGCTTACGAATTGGCCCAGGCGGTCAGCCACACCCAGCGGCTGCCGGAGTTGCTGCGGGCCGTCTCGGAACGGCTCCGGCGGGTGGTGACCTGTGACGCCCTCGCGATCTACCTCCGCCGGGACGACCGGCTCAGCGCCGCCCACGTCGTGGGCACGGGCCGGCCCGTCCTCGAGAAGCTGACGTTCCAGCTCGGCAAAGGAGTGACCGGCGCTGCCGCCGCCACCACACGGGTGGTCGCCAGCCTCGATTCGGCCAAGGAGTTCGGCCCAGGGTACTCCGTTCCTTTGCAGTCCGTTCTGGCTGTGCCGCTCGATGGAGCCGACGGCAACGTGGGTGTCGTGACCTTCTACCGGTCGAGCCGCCGGCCGTTCAGCGCCCGGGACCGGCAGTTTCTCATGAACCTGCGCGCAGTTCTGGCGTCGGCCATCGAAAATGCCGTGCGCTATGAGCACGCCGAGGCTTCCGCCACCACCGATTATCTCACCGGCCTGCCGAACAGCCGCGCGCTGTTCGACCGGATGGAGGCCGAGATCGCCCGCTGCCGGCGCGCCGAGCAGGGCTTCACGGTCGTCGTTTGTGACCTCGACGGTTTCAAACAGGTCAATGACCGCTTCGGCCATCTCGCCGGTAACCAGGTGCTCAAAGCTGCCGCCGACACCTTGCTGCGGAATTGCCGTGAGTACGACTTCGTCGCCCGCTTGGGCGGCGACGAGTTTGTGCTGCTCCTCACCGGCCTGCCGTGGGAGTCGGTACCGGCTAAGCTCCACCGCCTGAGCGCCGTCGTAACGCAAGCCGCCGCCGAAGCCTGTCCGGATGCCCACGTCAGCTTGAGCGCCGGCGCGGCTTACTACCCGCGTGACGCCGGCAACGCCGAAGAACTCCTCGCCCTGGCCGATTCCCGCATGTACCAGGCCAAGGAGCGCCGCAAGCTGGACCGGCCCCGTGGCTTCGACTTCGACTGGCCTGTCGCCGAGTACGCCCCTTCGGCGGAAGCCTGCCCCGTTGCCGAGCGCTAGTCGGTCGATTCGACCAGTCCCTCTACGCGGACGCCGTAGAGGCAGTTGTGGCCTTCGCGGTCGCTCTGAAAATAGATCCACCGGCTGTCCGGCGAAAACACCGGCTGGACGTTTTCCGGGTGGGAGGCTCGGTGCTCGCACAGCGTCAACTCACGTCCGCCCACCCGCAGCATCAGGAACACGTACGGCGTGGCCCGAGCACCGCTCGCCCCAACGAATACCGATGTGTTCGCGTTGGCGCCGAAAGAGACAAACTGCGTGGTCTTGGCGATCAGCCGGTCCTGCCGGGTGTCCGCGAAGTATTCCCGCAAGGTGTTCAGCCGGCCTTTGTGTTCGGGAATGCTCAAGTACAGCACCGAGACTCCTGTCTGCGACCACATCGCGCCGGCCGCAAGCCCGGGAGCCAGTTCGAGGCGCCGGGGCCGCTTACGCTTGAAATCGACGATCCACCAGCCGCCGTTCTTTCGGTAAAGAACCTCCTGGTGGCGCGGACGGATCTGCACCCCGCTGAGACGCTCGGCGTCTTCCAAAACGGTGGAAACCTGCCGGCGCCTGAGGTCCAGCAGCCGCAGACGCCACTTGCGGCCATCAGTTTCCACGAAGACGGCCCTCCGGCCGTCGTCAGACACCGAGAGGCCGGTGTCGTAGCGGACCAGTTCCGGAAGCCGGTGCACCACGTGCGCTCCGGGGCGGCGAACCGCTCCTCTCACCAGTTTGCCCCCGTCGACATAAAGGAAGTGCCGCTGGTCGGGGAGCAGGTGCAGCGACCACGCAGCCAGCTCTGCGGCGGCCGTTACCAAGCGGCTGATACCCGTCCTCAGATCCAGTTCGTAAGCCTGCGCACTGCCGGTCCGGTCCGAGGAATACAGAAGATAGCCGAACTTCCTGGAGATGAAGCGGTTCGGATAACCGGGCAGATAACTGTTGTGGTTCGGACTGGTAAAGCGCGTCACCTGGAATTCGGTGGCGCGGTCGGCGTAAACAAACCTTTCGGCGGGGAACTGGCGGCCCGGCTGCGATCCAGCCAGCGACGCGAGCGACAGCGTTCCGAGAAACCCGCGGCGTGTCCAGATTCGCCCCGGCGAAAGCCCCACCCCCATACGCTTCGATCCTAGCACGGCAGGTGTTTTGGACGGCTTCCCGCCACTCCGCCGTTTCACCAGGGCGGCATCAGTTACACACCAGGCGTCCGCATCCGTGATATCTCTGTTAGCAACGCCGAAGACCGGCGCCGCCATGCACCGCTTCCTCGCCGTCGCCGCCTGCGCCTCACTCACCACGGGACTTCTGCAGGCCCAGATCGGCCCGGCTATGTTCCGCCATCACTACATCGTGCGGGAGGCGCCCGGCGGCAACGCCGGCATGGGCGCGCCGGCGCTGGCCGATTTCGACCGCGACGGCGATCTCGACTACGCGTTCCTCAACCGGGCCGACGGCCGCCTCTACTGGTTCGAGTACCGGGCCGCCGACGAGTGGGTCCGCCATCCCGCCGGCAGTCTCCGCCTCCGCCAGTTGGGTTCTTTGACGGCCGACGTGGACGGCGACGGAGCCGTGGATATCGTTGTCGGCGGCTATTGGTTCCGCAACCCCGGCAATCCGCGCCGGGAGCCGTTCGAACGTTACCGGTACGACAGTCTGATCACCTCCGAGATCCACGACATGGTCCTCGCCGACATGGACGGCGACGGCAGGGACGACATCGTAGTCACCGGCGACCGCGAAGGGTGCTTCTGGTACAAGATCCCCGGCGAGCTCGCCCATGACGCCGACTGGCCCCGCACGATCATCACTCTCGAAGTCCGCGACGATCGCGCCGACATCCATGCCGGTCTCAACCCGGCCGGGGTCGGCGATCTCGACGGCGACGGGGACGCCGACGTCTTCCTCACCGACCGGTGGCTCGAGAATACCGCCAGGGGAACCCGTTGGATCGAGCACCGCATCCTCTTCGGCCGCAAGGGGCCGTGGGGCCTCTCGGCGAGGAGCTGGATCACCGACGTGGACGGCGACGGCGACCACGACATCGTCGCCGCCGATTGCGACGGCCAGAACTCCGGCGTCGCCTGGCTGGAGAACGACGGCGCCAGACCGCCGCACTTCAAGGCCCGCTATCTGGCCAACGCCGCCCCCGGCACCCGCGGCTCGTTTCACTCGCTACGCCTGGCCGACTTCGACGGCGACGGCGACGCCGACATCCTCGTCGTGGAGCAGGAGGACCCGAAGATTCTCCCGCGGGGGGCCGGCCCGCGCTGGTTCATCTGGGAGAACCTCGGCGGCGGGCGGTTCGTCGAGCGCGTCATCTTCGACGGCCGGTTGGGCGGCCACGACGTGCTCGCCGGCGACGTGGACGGCGACGGTGACATCGACCTCGTTTCCAAGATCTGGAACCCCTGGCGGGGCAACGCCAACGGCGGCCGCAGCCACGCCGACTACTTCGAGAACCTCAGCCGGTGAAGGCGGCGGGCGCGGATTCCTCGGCGCTCACCGGACCACGATATTGACCAACTTGTCCGGCACGACGATCACCTTGACGATCTGCTTGCCGGCCGTCAGCTCCTGGATGCGGCCGTCGGCCAGGGCCAGCTTCTCGAGCTCCTCGCGCGGGGTCCCGGCGGCGACGGTCAGCCGGCTGCGCACCTTGCCGTTGATCTGCAGCACCACCTCGATCTCTTCCTCCTTGGCCAGCTCCGGATCGTAGGCGGGCCAGGACTGGCGGAACACCGGGCCTTGCTTGCCCAACTCCTCCCAGAGTTCCTCGGCCAGGTAGGGAGCGAACGGGCCGAGCAGCAGCGCCAGCTTCTCGAGCACTTCGGCCATGGCCTGGTTCGAGATCTCTTTTTCGGAAGCCGTAAGCTCGTTCACCAATTCCATGATGGCGGCGATCGAGGTATTGAAGTGCCAGCGCGTCTCGAAGTCGTCGGTGATCTTCTTCACCGTCTGGTGCAGCTTGCGCAAGACGTTCCGGTCGGCCTGGCCCTCGGGGCCGCCGCCGGCGCGCGCCCGCTCGGTGTTGCGGGTGAAGAAGCGGTAGAGGCGGCCGAGGAACCGGAACACGCCGTCCACGCCGGCGTCGAGCCAGTCCAGGTCCTTCTCCGGCGGGGCGGCGAACAGGGCGAACATCCGCGCCGTGTCGGTGCCGTGGGACTCGGCGATCTCGTCGGCGCTCACCACGTTGCCGAGCGACTTCGACATCTTGGCCCCGCCCTTGATCACCATGCCCTGGGTGAACAGCCGCGCCGCCGGCTCGTCATTGGCCACCAGCCCCAGGTCGCGCATCATCTTGGTCCAGAAGCGCGAGTAGATCAGGTGCAGGATGGCGTGCTCGACGCCGCCGATGTACTGGTCGATCGGGAACCAGTAGGCGATCTTCTCTGTGTCGAACGGCGCCTGGCCGTTGTGCGGGTCGCAGTAGCGGTAAAAATACCAGGACGAATCGACGAAGGTGTCCATCGTGTCCGTCTCCCGCCGGGCGTCGGCCCCGCACTTCGGACACTTCACGTTGACGAACTCGGCCACCCGGGCTAGCGGGCTGCCGCCGGCGCCTTCGATCTCGACGTCCAGCGGCAGCAGTACCGGGAGATCTTCTTCCGGCACCGGGACGATCCCGCAGGCGTCGCAGTAGATCACCGGGATGGGGGTGCCCCAGTAGCGCTGCCGGGAGATGCCCCAGTCCTTGATCCGGTAGGTCACCGCCGCCCGGCCGAAGCCCTCCCGCTCGGCCTTATCGTTCATCCGTTTCTGGGCCTCGGCGCTGGGCAGTCCGGAGAACTCGCCCGAGTTCTCGACGATGCCGTAGTCGGTGAACGCCTCCTGCATCGTCTCGGGATCGGCCAGCTCGCCGTCCACCGGCCGGATCACCGGGCGGATGGGGATGCCGTACTTCTTGCAGAACTCGAAGTCGCGCTCGTCGTGGGCCGGCACGGCCATGATGGCGCCGGTGCCGTAGGTCATCAGCACGAAGTTGCCCACCCAGATGGGCAGCTTCTCGCCGTTGTAAGGGTTCGTGGCGTAATGGCCGGTGAAGAAGCCCTCCTTCTCCATCTCGCCGGGATCCTGGCCGACGCGGGCGTCGATCATCGCCTTGACCTTCGCGCGGTCCTCGCCGCTGACCAGCTTTTCGACCAGCGGGTGCTCCGGCGCCAGGATCACGCAGGTGGCTCCGTAGATGGTGTCCACGCGGGTGGTGAAGATCCGGATCTTGTCGCCCGTCTCGACCACGGTGAAGTCGGCCTCGGTTCCCTCGGAGCGCCCGATCCAGTTCCGCTGCATGGTGATCACCCGCTCCGGCCAGCCGCCCTCGAGCTTCTTCAAATCCTCCAGCAGCTCTTCGGCGTAGGCGGTGATCTTCAGGAACCATTGCTCCATGGCCCGCTGTTCGACCTTGGTGTCCTCGTGGCGCCAGCAGCAGCCGTCGCTGGTCACCTGCTCGTTGGCGAGCACGGTGGCGCACTTCGGGCACCAGTTCAGCAGCGCTTCCTTGCGGTAGGCGAGGCCGCGCTCGAGCATCTTGAGGAAGAACCATTGGTTCCAGCGGTAGTACTCGGGCTCGCAGGTGGAGATCTCGCGGCTCCAGTCGTAGCTGAAGCCGTAGCGGCGGTGCTGCCGCTTCATGTACTCGATGTTGGCGAGCGTCCAGTCCCGCGGGTGCCGTTTGTTCTGGATGGCGGCGTTCTCGGCCGGCAATCCGAAGGCGTCCCAGCCCATCGGGTGCAAGACGTTGAAGCCCTGCATCATCTTGTAGCGGGCCAGCGCGTCGCCGATGGTGTAGTTGCGGATGTGGCCGACGTGCAGCGTCCCGCTCGGGTAGGGCAGCATCTCGAGCAGGTAGTACTTGGGCTTGGACGGATCCTCGGTGACCCGGAACCAGTCGCCTTCCTCTAGCCTCTTCTGCCACTTCGGCTCGATGATGCGGTGATCGTAGGAGGTCTCCGGCATAGCTGTTTCAGTTTCTCCACGTTGCGCCGGTCGTCGCCTTCTTCTTCGACCGGCGTCTCCAGAACGAACGGTTTCGCCCGCAATTTCCGGCTCCGCAGGATGCGGCGGAAGCCGTCGTCGCCGATATGGCCGGCGCCGATGTGCTCGTGGCGGTCCACCCGGGAGCCCAGCGGGGCCTTCGAGTCGTTGGCGTGGATCACGTGCACGCGATCCAGCCCCAGCGCGGCTTCGGCCTCCCGGAGCGTCCGCCGCAAGCCCGCCGCCGTGGCCACGTCGTAGCCCGCGGCCAGGCAATGCGCCGTGTCCAGGCAATAACCGATCTCGAACTCGACCTCTTCCTGAGCCAGGCGCCGGATCTCGGCCAGCTCCTCGAAGCGGCTGCCCAGCGCCGAGCCCTGGCCGGCGGTGTTCTCGATGAGCAGCGCCAGCCCGTCGGCCGGCAGCTCCCGCGCCGCCTCCACCAGCGACCGCGCCGCCCGCTCGAGGGCCTCTTCGAGCGGCCGTCCCTTGGCGCTGCCCGGATGGGCGACCAGATATTCGGCCCCGAGCGCCACCGCCCGCTGGATCTCGGCCCGGAAGGCGGCTACCGACTTGCGGCGCAGCGCCTCGTCCGGGGCCGCCAGGTTGATCAAGTAGTTGTCATGGACCACCAGCGGGGCCAGGCCGAACTTCTCCCGCGCCTCGCGCATCCGCCGGACTTCCTCGCGGGTGGGCGGCCGGGCCCTCCACATCCTCGGGCTGGCCGAGAAGATCTGGAAGGTGTTGGCCCCCAGCTCCGCCGCCCGGACCGCCGCCTTGTCCAGCGAGCCGGCGATCGAAGTATGGATGCCGATGCGCAAAGGGCTAACTCTAATCGTATCAAACGGTGAAGACGACACCGCCCCACCGGTTCCCCAGTGCAGGAGGCCCGCCCGCCGTTCCGGTGCCCTGAGGCCGGTCCCTCCCCCAGGCGCCAACCCCCGCGCCGGGCTGGGCGAGACCAGCCGGCGGAGACTCGAGAGCGGGCCAGCGCACGCCGGGAGCGGGATGTAGGGCCCCGCCGGCCGGTTTCCACCCCTGCGGCGCGCGGCTTTGCAGCACCGCGAACCCACCGGTGCCGTGATGGGTGGCGGGATCGGCGCCGCGAAACGTTGAAAAGTATAAGCCATTTCATAACAATTGATTAGCAGCATGTGTGACGCGTGGACCAGGAGCGCCGTCACCGTTCCGATCAGCTCCGGACGAGTAAATAACTGCAAGATTTGCGGGGCTAAGCTCCACCCACGCCTGCCCTGGCACGGCAGGCCGCGGCCGCCGGTCCAACCGGTGAAATCCGCCGCCCCGCTGCCTCTCCCGATACCGTCTTAGCATCCGGCGGCGCCGAGGGGATGGGCGGAATCGCCGAAGTCACCGCGGCTCAACGGCTTGAGGCGCCGGCTCGGAGCGGGACCGCGGGTTTCGCCCGGCCCGCTTCGGGGCTGCGGCGGTTCCAGGGGAGCAAAAAAATCGACCGGCGCCGGCGGCCTCGTGGCCGTGACGCCGGTCAGGCTGGTCAGCCAGGGGGAGAACTCGTCTCCGGCGGCGGGGTCCCCTGGAGCCCCACCCCGGAACTCAAAACGCCAGCCGCAAGCCGAGCTGCATCTGCCGGGGCTGGCTCAAGGTCCCGCGGATGATGCCCACGTCCAGGCTGTCCAAGTTGCGGTTCGGCGTGCCGTAGCTCGGATGATTCAGAATGTTGAGCACCTCCCAGCGGAAGTGCAGCTTGAGGCGCTCGGTGATGTCGAACTGCTTGTCGAGCCCGGCGGTCCAGTTGAACAGCCCCGGCTCCTGGAGCGTGTTCCGGCCGAGGTTGCCGAACCAGCAGTTGGTCCCGTCCGGCTCCTCGGCGCCGCTGATCACCCCGGCGCTGCATGGCTTCCGGAAAGCGTTGGGGTTGAACCACCCATCGGGCGTCGGGTTGCTCAGGCGCCACTGGCCCACGACGTCGGGCCGCCAGATGCCGGTGCTGGTACCGAGGAATTCCGTGGGGTTCGACAGCAAGACGCTGAAGTACATACCCGTCTGGGCCGAAATCCAGCCGCTGAGCTGCCAGCCGCCGAAGATGGCATTCACCACGCCGCCCCGGTTGAGCCACCGCCGGCCGCGGCCGAAAGGCAGCTCGATGATGTAGCTGGCCGCCACGCGGTGCCGCACATCGCTCGAGCTGTTGCCCTTCTCGCACCGGAAGCAGTTGTAATCCTGGGGGTCGCCGTTGTCGCCGCCGACGAACTGATCCGGCGCCATGCCGATGTTGTGGCCCCAAGTGTAAGCGAAGGTGAAGGCGTAGCCCTGGGCGAAGCGCTTCTCCAGGCTCACGTCCATGCCATGATAGGTCGAGTGGGCGAGGGCGGAGCGGAAGGTCACTCCCGAGAGATGCGGGAATAGCCGCCGCCGCTCTTGTTCCGTCTCCGGGTCGCCGATGCCCGCGGCGTTGGCGTTGTAGTCATAGTGGATGTCCTGGGTGCTGCTTCCTACGTAGGCGACCGTGAGTCCCATCGTGTCGGTCAACTGCCGCTGGATGGAGAGATTCCACTGGTGAACCTGCGGCCACGGCAGATTGTCGTCCCAGGTCCGGTGCGTCGAGTTGGCCGGCAACTGGCTCACGTGGGTGGGCCGGAAGCTGGTGTCGCCGAGGAAGTCCGGCGGGAAGCCGTCGGCGGCGATGAAGGCCGGGGCGCTCTTCTTGCCGCGCTTGGAAATCGTCGAGGTGAACGGGAAGTTGCGCATCGTCCGGGCGCTGGCGCCGAGCGCCATGGCCCCGCCGTAGAAGATACCGGCGCCGGCGCGGATCGTCCATTTGTCGCCGATCCGGTAGGCGAAGCCCAGCCGCGGAGCCAAGTTGTTGGTATCCAGCTTCTGCAGAGCCCGCTCTTCGATACCGCCATCTGGATTGGCGTATCGGATCTGTCCAAAGGTCGGACTGGAAGGATCGATGTCGGTGATTTGCATGCGGCCGTTCTTCTCCCAGTACGGCGTGGTCAGCTCGTAACGAAGCCCGAGGTTGAGGGTAAGGTTCGGGGTCACCTTCCAGTCGTCCTGGACGAAGAACATGTAGCTGTTGAACCGCATCTGGCCGAAGACCAGGTTGCTGAGCCGGGCGCGGTCGATCCAGCCGATCAGCCCGTCACCGAGCCCGATGCCCGTATAGCGCCCGTTGAAGCGCCACTCGCCCCGGGCCCACTGAGAGCCGTTGATGTTGGTGTCATCGACCCGGATGTCGGCCCCGAACTTCAGGCTGTGGTTGCCCTTCAGCCAGGTGAGGCTGTCGACGAACATCAATGTGCGGGTGTCCTTCCCGTTCGGCTGGAAGAAGGCGCCGCCGAGCCCCCGGTGGCCGAGACGCCCGGCGAAGAGGATTCGCGTGAGGCCGAAGATCTCCCCTTGCTCGGGCTGGGGAACGCCCTTGATCCCGTACTTGGCGTTGGCTTCGGTGAGGGGCACGTCGCTGTCGTTGCGCTTCAGGACGTCCAGCCATTTGTAACCGAAGCGGAACTCATTGACGATCGAGGGGCTGACCACTCGGGTGTAGTTCACCACCATGTGGCGGCCCTTGTTGTCGTCGAGGGAACGGTCGTTGCCGGTGGCGCCGCGGGCCAGGCCGGGCAGGGGCGCGCCGCGCAGGGCGTTGAAGTCGTACCAACTGTAACGGCCGAAGATCGTGTCCTTGGACGAGATGTTGTAGTCGAACCGCATGTCGTACTGGTTGCGGTCCGTACGCCACGGCGGATTCGAGAGGTAGTTCGTCCGGGTGATATCCGAGTAGTTCGGCTGCGGGTAAAGCTCCATCAACGCGGAAATCACCGGGTCCAGGCGCGAGGGCGGAATCACCTTGCCCGGGAACGTTCCGCCGAGCGGATCCTTGAGCACATTGAGCCCGTCGGTCTGGCTGAAGTCGCCTTGGCGCTCGAGCGGGGTGGGGATCGTCGAGCGGTCGCTCTGAGCCAGCCGCACCCGCCAGCCTTCGTAACTGAAGAAATAGAAAGCCTTGTTCTTGACAATCGGTCCGCCGATGGTGCCTCCGAACATGTTCTGGCGCAGGACTTCTGGGTCGGCTTTGCCGTCCCCGTTTCGGTCCGTGTAGCTGAAGGCGTCCCGGGCGTCGAAGATGTCATTGCGCAGGAACTCATACAGCGAACCATGCAACTGATTGGTGCCGCTCTTGATCGTCACGTTCACCACCGCGCCGGCGTTGCGGCCGAACTCGGCAGAGTAGTTCGAGGTCTGGACTTTGAATTCCTGAACGGCGTCGAGCGAGGGAATCACCGTTTGGGCCTTGCGATCCTGCATGCCCATTACCGTGGTGTTGTTGTCGATGCCGTCGATCAGGTAGTTGTTCTGCAACGCCGGCTGCCCGTGGGAGGTGAAACCCGCTGCCTGCGCCCCGCCGCGCTGCAGGGGTCCCCGGTCGCGGCCGCCTATTTCCGGAAATACCCCCGCTGCCAGCTTTGCCAGAATCTGGTAGTTACGATCCACCAGCGGCAGCTGCTCGATCTGGCGCCGGTCGACCACAGTCTCGAGCGCTGAGGTTTCGGTCTTGAGGATCGGCGTCTGCCCGGTAACTTCAATAACTTCGGTGACGGCGCCGAGCTCGAGTTGGAAGTCGAGCCCGACGCGGTCGTTGGCGTGGACTTCGATCCCGCTCCGGACCTCTTTCTTAAAACCTTCAGCCTCGACGGAAACCTCGTATCTGCCGACTCGGACCGGGCCGACGAAGTAGACGCCGTTCACGTTGGTTTCGGCGGTTTGTTCGATGTTTGTGTCCACATTGCGGACGGTCACCTTGGCGCCGGGAATCACCGCTCCCGTGCTGTCGGTGACCGTACCGGTGATCACCCCCTGATCCTGCTGCGCGGCCGACACGCCGGTGAGCAGTAGGACCATCATGGCTAAGGAAACCGTTCTGCCCACTTTGGCCCTCCTCGCGTGTCTTCTTGCCACTCACACTCCGGCGCGCCGCCTCCCCCTGGGACGGCGCGTGAGACGTGGCCTCACTATGTACACGCATCCGGGCCCTGCCGTGTACGACATCCGGCTCGTGTTCACCTCCAGATTTACTTCGCTTGTGGTAAAAGCTCCGGCTGGGAGCGTGGTGATGGTAGGGCGGCCGCCGACCGCCGGCGGGCGAGCCGGCCGGAGGCCGACCGCGGTATGGTGAGAAAGAAGCGGTGTCCGACAACCAGAGCCGGGGCGGTCCCCCGTCCGCTGTCTGGGGCGTGACCGCCTTCGACATGCGCAGCAGCCGGTCGAAGGCCCTTGGGCCTGCACGGCGAAGAGTGACGGCGATCTTCGCCGCGCTGCATCGGCCTGTCTACCGGTATGTACTCGGCATCCTCGGTTGTGAGTGGGAAGCAGAGGAGGTGATGCAGGAGGCATTTCTCGCTCTGTACCGGGAATACCGCTCGGGCCGCCACGTGGACGACCCCAAACCCTGGGTTTTCCGCGTGGCGCACAATCTGGCCATCGACCGCAAGCGCCGCCGCAGTCCGACCGAACCCGAACCCGACGAATGGTGGGAGCAGCATGAGCCGGCCGAAGACAGCGGGGCGGCGCTGCAGGAGCGCATCCAACGCGAAGAACAGCGGGAACACGTCCGGCGGGCGTTGCGAGCCCTGGCGCCCCGGCAGCGGGAGTGTCTGGAACTCCGAGCGGAAGGCCTTACTTACCGGCAAATCGCGCTGACCCTCGGCATCGCGGTTTCGTCTGTGCAGAATCACCTGGCCCGCGGTATACAGCGGATTCGGGAAGAACTGGAGAAGTGACAGATGGTGGGCACGGCGCAAGGTTCTCGGCACCCTACCGACGAAGAACTGCTGGCGTACGTTGACGGCGAGCTGAAGTGGATCGAGCGGCGTCGCGTGCGGAAGCATCTGCAGTCCTGTTGGGAGTGCCGCAATCAGACGCGCAAGATCGAAGCGGCAATCGCCGAATTTGTCAACCTCCGTACGGATTGGGCCGAGAGCCGGGCGGCCGGGCCTCGGACGGATCCGCTGAGCTTTCAGACCCGTCTGGAGCAGCTCGAGGCCGAGCATCGTCCGAGCGTCTCCTGGCGGTCGCGGATGGCCCGAGCCGGACGCTTCGCCGGCCGATGGGCGCCCCGGACGGCCCTGGCTGCGGCGGCGCTGGCGGGCGCCTGGGTCTGGCTGGGGACCAGCCGCGTCGAGTCGGTTTCGGCTGCGGAACTGCTCCAGCGTGCCGCCGCTACGGAACGGTCACAGGCCGCTGGGATCGACCAGCCCGTGATTCACCGTGAACTCGAGGTGCGCCGCGTTCCGCCTCGCGGACGGGAACGGACCGCCCGTCTCGAATACTGGTTGGACACCCGTCGAGACCGAACCCGTCTGAGCGGCGCGGCGGGTTTCTGGGGCGAACTGGACCAGGTCTTCCAGGCCAACAGGATGGCCGGTACGGCGCCGCTGACCGTCGAAGCTTACGAAGCCTGGCGTAGTGCGGCCAAACCCGAGGACGAAGTAGTTACACCGGTGGAGCGACCGGACGGCGTAGCCCTCCTCGCTCTGCACGGCACCAGCTCCGGAACCGGGGCCGACAACGAGATTCTGGAGCATGAGCTCGTCGTGCGAGCCGCCGACTGGCACCCGGTGCAGCAAACCTTGCGAGTGCGGAGGGATCCCGGCATCGTCGAATACCAGTTCACCGAGATCCTCTTCGACGTGGTCCCGCTGAGCGCCTTGCCCAGCGACATCTTCTCCCACCCCGGGGAGCCGGGCAAGGCGTTGCGGGAAGCCGTCGTTTCCGGCCTGTCCCGGTCCACGAGGTCCGCCGCGCCCGCCGGCGGCCGGGGACTGGAAATCAAAGTCCGGTACCAGCTTCATCTGGTAGACGCCTGCCGCCAGGACCTCGTGACGATTCGTTTCGAACCGCCCGCCCGGATCCATGTCAGTGGTGTCGTGGACACGCTGGCCCGGCGGGAAGAGCTGCTTTCGGCCCTCGAGCAGCTCGAACGCAGCGACGCGGTCCGGATCGATATCCGCAGTGTCGAGGAGGCTTCGAGCGCCGCCGAACTCTTCCAGGCGCTGGAAGGACTGGAACTGAACCGCAATCCCCAGGGCCGGAAGACCGCTCTCGAGATCCCACCTGGTCCCGGGCCGCTATTGCCGCTGGTCGAAGAGGCCTTCGGCGACAGGCTGCCCAAGCCCGACCTTGGGCGGCGGAGCCGCCGCATTGCTTCCGTTTGCCTGGCGGCAACCTCGGATGCGGTGCTGGAGAACGCCATTTTGAAGGGGCTTGCCGACCGCTACGGCGGCCCCACCATGGAACGTCTCTCCCCACCGTCCCGGCGGCTGGTGGCATTGATGGTCCGCGACCATGCTGAGGCGCTCGATGGCAAGCTGAGGCGTCTGGATAGATGGCTGGCTCCCTTGCTCCCTCCTGGCCGCGCCGCGGCGACGGTGGACAGCGCTGGCGTCCCCGGAGGGGATTGGGCTGCTCTCGCCAGGGAACAGGCGGGCCGGGTGACGGAGCTGCAGCGCAAGGTGGAAAGGCTGTGTGCGTCTTCGGGTACGCCGCCGCTCCAGGATCTTCGGGCCGCCGTGGCGGAGGTCCACGAAAGCTGTGTCGCGCTACGCGGTGACGTGGCCGTCCTGCTGAGCCGGGTGGCGCCCGGCACACGGCTCAAAACGAGAGCCGCAGCCCAAGCTGGATCTGCCGGGGCTGACCATGAGTAGTGCGGATCTTGCCGGCTTCCGGGCTTCCAAGGGTGCGGTTCGGCGTGCCGTAGTTGGGGTGGTTCAGCACGTTCAGGACTTCGCACCGGAAGTCCAGCCGTAAGCGCTCTCCGAGATTCCAGCGTTTGGCCAGCGCCGCCGTCCATTCGAACATTCCTGGTTCCTGAACGGTGTTTCTGCCAAGGTTCCCGAAGCGGCACCCAGAGGCGTCGCAGGGCCGGGTGAACGCGTGCACGTTGAACCATCCGTCCGGGCCGGGCTTGTTCAGCCGCCAGTCTCCTATCAGGTCCGGGCGCCAGATCCCCACTCCCCCGGTCCCGAGTTTCGCCGCGGCGTTGGGGAATTGCGGGGTGAAGTACATCCCTGTTTGCGCCGAGATCCAGCCCGAGAAGATCCAGCCCCCGGCCAGGGCGCCGAGCCAGCCGCCCCCGCTCAGCCACCGGTGCCCTTCGCCGAACGGCAGGTCCACGATATAGCTCGCCACCAAACGTTGGCGCACGTCGCTCGAGCTGTTGCCTTTTTCGCACGAAATGCACCGGATGTCCTGTGGCTGCCCGTTGTCGCCGCCGACGAACTGGTCGGGCCGCTGGCCGATGTTGTGCCCCCACGTGTAAGCCAGCGTGAAGCCCACCCCCGATGCGAACCGCCGCTCCAGCGTGACGTCGAGGCCGTGATAGGTGGAATGGGCCAGAGGGCTGCGGAAGTTGAGCTGGCTGAGGCGCGGGATCAGGCGCCGCTGTTTCTCCGTGCTCGGATCGCCGATCCCGGCGGCGTTGATGTCGTACTCATATGAGATGTTCTGGGTCCCGGAACCTACGTAAGCGACAGTGAGGACGGTCTCCGGGGTGATCTCCCGCTGTAAACTGACGTTCCACTGATGTGTCTGCGGCCGCGGGAAGTTCCAGTCCCAGGTGCGGTGGGTGGAGTCGTCCGGCAAGTCGTTCACTGTCCGGACGACCGGGGTCTCAGGACCCAGAAACCCGTCGGGGAAGCCCTCCTCGAGCAGCAGGGCAGGAGTCCGTTTCGATGCCCGCCGTTCCACCGAGGAAGTGAAGGGATAGTTCCGCAGCGTCCGGGCGCTGGCTCCCAGCGCCATCTCGCCCCCGTAAAAGATGCCTCCCCCCACCCGCAGCACCATACGGGGGCGGAACCGCCACGCAATCCCCACCCGCGGCGCGATGTTGTTCGTATCGAGACGAGCCAGGCCCCGGCCTTCGTAGCCGTGGCCCAACTCGCCGGCCCGGATGATCCGGCCGAACTCCGGATCGGCCGGATCGATCACGGTCATGTTCAGCCGGTCGTTCTTCTCGTACCAGGGAGTGGTAAGTTCGTAACGCACTCCCAGGTTCAGCGACACGGCGCGCGAGAGCTTCCACTCGTCCTGAACGTAGAACATGTAACTCTGGAACCGCATCCGGCCAAAGACCGCGTTGCTCAATCTGGCGCGGTTCGTCCACCCCAGCAATGCGTCCCCCAGACTCACTCCGGTGAACCGCCCGTTGAACTGGAACTCGCCGCGGGACCATTGGGAGCCGTTGATGTCGCTGCGGTCATGGCGGATATCGGCGCCGAACTTCACGGCGTGATTGCCGCGCAGCCAGAGCAGATTCTCCAGCACCTGGACGGTCGAGGCCCCTTTCAGGTTCGGTTGAAACATTGCTCCGCCCAGCCCGCGATACCCGAGCCGGCCCACGAAGAGAAAGCGCGGGAGTCCGAAGATCTCCGTTTCCGGCCGGGCCGGCACGCCCCGGATCCCGAAGCGCGCGTCGGCTTCGGCCAAGGGAATGTCGCTCGCGTTGCGCTTGTAAGCGCGCAGCGACTTGTAGCCGAATCGCAGCTCGTTGATGAGGGAGAGTCCGAAGACGTGGGTCTCCGATACGGTGAGGTGCTTTCCGGCGTTGTCGTCGAGGGAACGGTCGTTTCCCATTCCTCCCCGGGCCAGACCGGGCAGCGCTCCTTCACGAAGCGAGCGGAAGCCGTAGAAGCTGTAACGGCCGAAGATCATGTCGCGCTGCGACAGCGTGTGGTCCACCCGGAAGTCGAATTGGTTCCGGCTGATCCTCCAGGGTGGCTGCGAGAGATAGTTGTCCCGGGTGGCTGGATCGCTGTAGTTCGGAGCCGGGTACAGCGCCAAGAGCTTCAACATCACCGGGTCCAGGCGCGAAGCGGGGATGCGCCGGCCGGGAAAAGTGCCGCCGAGGGGATCCTTCAGTTTCTTCAAGCCCTTGGTCCGGCTGAAGTCGCCTTGCTTTTCCAGGCCGGTGGGCACCACCGACCGGTCTGTCTGCCCGGACCGCACGCGCCAGCCTTCCGCACTGGCGAAGAAGAAAGTGCGGTTCCGTGTGACCGGCCCTCCGAGAGCCGCCCCGAACATGCTTTGCCGCAACGCCGCCGGATCCGCCTTGCCGTCTGCGTCCCGGTCGGTGTAGCCGAATGCGGGCCGGGCATCGAAAGCGTCGTTGCGCAGAAACTCGTAAGCGGAGCCGTGGAGTTCGTTCGTGCCTCGCTTCGTGGTGACGTTGATTACCGCGCCGGCGTTCCGGCCGAACTCGGCGCTGTAGTTGCTCGTCTGGATCTTGAATTCCTCGATGGCTTCCAGCGACGGCACCACCACCTGGGCTTTCCGGTCCTGCAATCCCATCAGCGTCGTGTTGTTGTCTACGCCATCGATCAAGTAGTTGTTCTGCAGCGCCGGCTGGCCGTGCGAGGTAAAGCCGCTGCTCAGGGCTCCCCCGCGCAGCAGGGGTCCGCGGTCACGGCCGCCGATCTCGGGCAGCACGCCGGCCGCCAGTTTCGCCAGCACCTGGTAGTTGCGGTCCACCAGGGGGAGCTGTTCGATGCTGCGGCGATCCACCACTTGCTCCAGGGCGGCCGATTCGGTCCCCAGCACAGGAGTGCCGGCGCCGACTTCGATGACCTCGACGAGGCTGCCCACCTCGAGGACGAAATCCAGCCCGAGCCGGTCATTGGGATGCACCTGGACGCCGCTGCGCACCGCCTCCTTGAAGCCGTCGGCGCGCACCGAAACCTCATACGTCCCGGTCTTCAACGGACCCAGAAAGTAGACGCCGTTTCCGTTGGTTTCCGCCCGTGCGAGCAGGTTCGTCCCGGTCTCGCGCGCCAGCACCGTCGCGCCCGGAATCGCGGCCCGCGACAAGTCGAAGACCGTGCCGATAATCACCCCTTGGTCCTGCTGGGCGACCAGAGGACCCGCCAGCAACGCGCCCAAACCCAGTAGAATTCGCCCCGGCAACATTGGCTGCGGTTCGGCGTAGCCGAAGGATTCGGATGTCTGGCAACATGCTACTTCGGCGGTCCCGGCCAGTCAAGCGGCTGGCGCGGTCCAAGAGCAGATGCGGTGAAGGCTCAGCAGGAAGTCCGGACTAATCCGGGGGAGAAGGATTCGGGGTCTCGTTCCGGGAACCGATCGAGCCCAGAAACAATGTCACTGCCCGATGGAACCCCACCAGCAGGCCGAGCGCCACGACGAAGACGACCCAGCCCTCGAAGAGGTGAAAGGCGCCTTCGGCGAGGCTCTCGTCGTATTCCCCGAGCACTCCGGTCAGCGTGACCCGGAAGGCATTGGCGGCGATGGCGATCGGCACTGTGGCCACCAAGAGGACTACCCGCAGCCATTGCCGCCTCTCGAAAAAGTACCCGTAGACGAGCGCCAGGAAAGAGAGTGAGAGAAGGGAACGGATCCCGCTACAGGCCTCCACCACCGATAGCCGCTGGTGCGGCGTTTCCAGAATGTTGCCTTCACGCAGCACCGGGATCCCCACGAAGCCCAGGCTGTGCTCGGCCAGCCTGCTCGCGAGCAATTGGAGAGGGAAGGTGATCTGGTTGTAGATCACCGCCGGGAGAGGAATCATGAAGAAGAGCAGGAAGAGCGGGAAGGCAAGCCGCTTCAGGACCTCGAAGCCCCCCAAGTAAAGGACGATTCCAATGATCGTAAAGACCAGGGCGGTCCGGGCCAGGAACAGCTCCACCCCCAGCGTGGCGACGTAGAGTTGCAGGCCGGCTCCGAGGATCACCGCCAGGCCGAGCCAGTGGGGCGACCACTTCGCCGCCAGCAGTTTCTCGCGCTCCTGCCAGACGATGTAGGCCGCGACGATCGGGACGAAGACGCCGTGGCTGACGTTCTCGTCATGCAGCCAATCGTCCGCCAGCCGGCTGATGACCGGCGCGTAACACACACCCACGGCGACGGCGATTGCCAGCAGCGTCTTCCACGGCAAGCCGCGGAGCTGAGTCGCGTGGTTGTCCGCCCTGGGGCTGCTCGGTGCCACAGCGTCGGTCCGATGGGAGTGCCGATTCGGGCTGATCCCTGGAGAAATCCTCAGTCTAGCAAACCGGCTCCCCGGGTTTCGCCCTGAGTGAGACGCTTTGGAGATCTCCGCATCTCCGCAAACCGCGTCCTGGAAACCGGACTCCGGCATCGCAAGGCGGGGAAGGCCTCGCCGGCACGGGCAGCCGGCTGGCGTTTTTCGTTCAGTCTACCGGACACCCCGGAAAAGAGTTGTGGTGGAGCGGTGCGTGCTGTGGTAAAGTCAGCGGCGAGTCCGGGCCGGTTCCGGGTCGCCGATGCGCCCGGGAAAAGTGGTTGGCCTCTGATAAGAAGCACCGGATCGACGTTACAAGGATCGCCTCATTTATGAGCAAGCACTCCTTCACGCGCAGTCGCCTGGCGGTTGCCGTCCTGTTCCTCGCCGCGTTTCCTCCACTTCGCGCCGCGGCGGCAGAAGCCCGTCCCCTGGTCTTCCCGTTGCCGCAGGAGATCAAGGTTACCGGGCAAGATTTCTCCATCACCGAACGGACCCCCATTCTCTTGCCCGACGACCCGGCGAAGGCCGATTTGCAGCTCGCGCGGTTCCTCGTAGCGGAACTGAGCGACCGTTATCAGCTCGCGCTCTCCGTTGTGCGCGCCGCCGATCTGCCTGAGGACCGGCCGGTCATCGTGATGGGATCGGTGGACAACCGGCTTGTGCGACAGTATTGCCGGAAGCTGGACCTCCAGGTGGCTGCCGGGTCACCGGGTCCCGAAGGTTATGTGCTGCGGGTGGACGGCCGGGGGATTCTGATCGCCGGAAGCGACGACGCCGGCGCCTTTTATGGACTCCAGTCCTTGCGCCAGCTCATTTACCGCACGAAAGAGGGCCTGCGCGTCCGTGGCGTCTGGATCCGCGATTGGCCGCACAAGGGCTTTCGCGGCATCCGGCTGTATCTGCCGGGGCGCGAGAACCTCACGTTCTTCCGCCGGTTCTTGCGCAACTTCATGGCTTTGTACAAGTACAACAAGGTCATTATCGAAGTAAACGCAGCGATGCGCCTCGACCGCCATCCGGAGCTGAACGCCGGTTGGATCGAGTTCGCCGACTCGCTGAATTACAGCCGCAGGAGCCGTGCCCGCGGGCCGGGGATGCAGGCTCAGGACTCCGCCCACCACGATACCGGCGACGGGCGGGTGCTCGAGAAGGAGGAGGTCTCCGCGCTCGTCGATTACGCCCGCAGTCTCCATATCGACGTCATCCCGGAGATCCCCACCTTGACGCACTCGTATTACCTGCTCACCCGCCATCGGGAACTCGCGGAGATCCCGAACGCCGAGTGGCCGGACACTTACTGCACCCGCCATCCCAAGACCTATGACCTCGTCTTCGACGTCTTCGACGAGTACATCGAAGTCATGCGGCCGAAGATCGTCTCCATCGGCCACGACGAGTACCGCATCCCCGTCGATATCTGCCCGCGGTGCCGGAACGCCGATCGCGGCGAGATCTTCGGCAAGGACGTCAAGACCCTCCACGACTACCTGGCCGCCAAAGGGATCCGCACCGCGATGTGGGGCGATCACCTCATCGAAAGGAACCGGGGCAGAGGACTCCGGAAGTGGACTTCGCCCAGCGGCTACACCTACTACGCGCCGGGCGCGTTGACCCCGGAGCAGGTAGAAAAGTGGATCCCGAAGGATGTGCTTATCTTCAACTGGTTCTGGCAAGAGGGCGGGCGCCACAACCGGGGCGAGATCAACGAGATCGACTTCGCCAACTGGAGGTTCGAGCAGATCTACGGCAATTTCCTGCCCGAAATCCAGGACTACCGACGGCGCAGCGCGCGGCCGAGCATCCTGGGCGGGGCCCCCTCGTCCTGGGCGGCCACCACCGAGCTGAACTTCGGCAAAGACTTGATGTATCCCTTCCTGGGCTGCGCCAACCGCCTGTGGTCGAAACACTGGCCCGAGACCGAGCGCATGTACCGCATCGCCCAGGCGCTCATGCCGGCGGTCTACCGCAACCTTCGCGCCCGGCCGCTGCCGAGCGAAGAAGGCGATCCGGTTGTGCCGGTGGATCTCTCGGCTCGTTTCACTGCCGATACAGCCGGGCTCGATGTCACGGGTATCCGTACCGGTGAGGTCCGCTTGGGGCGGAAAGTCTTCACCCTCGGGACGCCGCAAGGGTCCCGCGGCATCGTCACTGTTCGCGTGCAGACCAAGGCGGCATCCCCCGTTCCCGCATCCGGCGCGATCCGCATCGGCGCCGACGCCAGCAGCCTGATCTTCCTGCATGCCACTGCGCAGCCTGCCCGCAATGCCTTTGCGTACCGGCAGATCTTCAATTTCGCTGATACTGCGGACTTGCTTGGCTGGTATGACGTCGTCTACGAAGACGGACTGGTCATGACGGTTCCGATCCACTATGGCGTGAACATCCTCGAGTGGAACTGGTTGCGAAACGCCCCGCCCCGTAGCCTCGCTTATCAGGCCGAGCTCGTTGACGTGTCCGAGCCTGGGCGGCCGCCGGTTTCGTTCTTCGCTTTCGAGTGGAAGAACCCGCGGTTTGGGAAGGTGATCAAGGAAGTTCGCTTGAAAGGCGCCGCCGGGTTCCGGCGCTACGACGGCTCCCCGAGCCCGGAGAACGCCGTGTTGCTGGCGGCGATCAGCTACGTGAAGGCTCGCCAGGCCCCGCCGGTGGGCAGACCGCTGGCGGTGAGTGCAGCTCAACCTTGACCAAGCCGCGCCATGACGCGCCGTCAGCTCCTAGCGAACTCTCTCGCCTTCGGCCTGGCGCCGGCTATCTTGAAAAGCGGCCTCTCTTATCCCGGCGTCCTGTACCGCGACTATTCCCGTTGTTTGCCCGATTATCTTCGTTTCCTCGCGGCTCGAGCCTACGGGAGACGAAACCGGGCGATTGCCGAGCTCACCACGTCTGAGGCGATTCGAAAGCGGCAAAGGTGGGTGCGAGAGACCTTCTGGCGGCTCGCCGGCGGGCGGCCACGCCGGACGCCGCTGAACGCTCGGGTCGTCGGGGTCTTAGAGAGGGCTGGTTACCGGTTGGAGAAGGTAGTCTATGAAAGCCAGCCTGGGTTGTTCGTGCCGGCGAACCTGTATGTGCCCACGCGGGGGCGCCCCCCCTTTCCCGGTGTGCTGTTTCAGCTCGGCCACTCCCTGGCAGGCAAAGCCGCCCCCGCGTATCAGAAATGCTGCCAGGGGTTGGCTCGGCTCGGGTATGTAGTTCTCACCTTCGATCCGATGGGACAGGGAGAGAGGCGGGGCCACTCTCGAGAGTACCTGCAGCGGCTGGCGCATCACGACGGCGAGCACACCATACCAGGGCGCCGCATGCTCCTTACGGGCGACACGGCGACCCGGCTCATGGTCTGGGATGCGGTTCGCAGTCTCGATTACCTGGCCTCCCGGTCCGAAGTCGACCCGACTCGACTAGCATCGACCGGGAATTCCGGGGGCGGCACAATGACCATGATGCTGGCCGCCGTGGACGATCGTCTGGCGGCCGTAGCGGCTTCCTGTCCGAACACCGAGAACGTGGCGAGCGCACAGTTCGATCCTCCCGGTGCCGTTGACGACGCCGAACAGAACTTCATCGGCGCAGGGCCGGTCGGCTTCGCCCGATGGGACTTGCTCTATCCTTTGGCACCCAAGCCGTGCCTGATTCTCGTGAGCGATAAAGACTCTTTCGGCACGTATTCACCCGCTTATATTTCCAATGGGTGGGAAGAGTTCCAAAAGCTCCGCCGTGTTTACGAAATCCTCGGTGAGCCCGAACACGTAGCCTGGTACGCCACGCCGCTTCCTCACGGTCTTGCTTACAACATGCGGCTGGAGATTTATGAGTGGCTCAACCGCTGGCTGAAGAACACCCCTGACCCAGTGGTTTCCGAGCCGCCCGTGAATCCGGAAGAAGCTGAAGCCTTGTGGGTGGCGCCGGATGGCGATGTTGTGCGCTCCTTGGGCGGGGAGACCCCGTTCACCCTCAATCGTAGACGTGCCGCGCGAGTACGGGTGCCGCCGGCTGTTGCTGACCTCATCCGGTTGCCGGGTGCCGAGCGGCCGTCCCCGTCCCTGCGAGCCCGGACCCTTGGGCGCGCCGAGTTTCTCCGGTGCGACGTGGCCGCATTGGATGTCCCTTCGGCGGAAAAAGTGTCGGTGCCTGCTTGGCTGTTCCTGCCCCGCAAGGCCGATAGCTCGAAACCTGCCGTGATCGCCCTCGAGCCTGGGGGGAGGAACGCACGCTGGCGCGAAGGGCAGCTTTATCAGTCGCTCGCCGCGGAAGGCCTGCTGGTGTGCCTCCCGGACCTGCGCGGCATCGGCGATCTGGAGCCAGCCTACCCAGCCGGGAATCCCCGGCGTGCCCGGCGGTACCACAATCAAGAAGACTTCGCCTGGGCATCCTTCGTCTTGGGCAAGCCGCTGCTAGGCCAGCGCATCACCGACCTCCTGGCTGTCGTGGCCGCGGTGCGGAATCTCGATGCTGCAGCTGGGCGGCGGCTGGTGGTGGCGGCGCAGGGCATGATGACGGTGCCGGCTCTGTTCGCTGCGGCGCTGGACGAGCATATCCACAGCCTGTACTTAGCCGGGGGGCTGGTTTCGTACCGCAGTATCGTGGAGATCGAACAAGCCGACCACCCGTTCGCGAACTATTTGCCGGGGGTGCTCCTTGCTGCCGACCTGCCCGAGCTCGTAGCATCTCTAGCGCCCCGGTGCGTCCACCTGGCAGGGGCCGTGGACGCGACCGGGAGAACTCTCAAACCCGATCAGGTCCGGGCCGTTTACCGGGCTTGCGGCAACGTTGATGTCTCCCCCACTGCTCGATGGAACCACACCGCCCTCAAGCGGCTTGGCTAGGGCGGCGGACGGCGCTGGCAGGCACGGTGACGAATCGTCCAGCATGATGGACAATTACGACACGGCGGTACAATCAGCTGGACACCGGTCAGCCCGCCGGTAGTATACTCCAGCTTGGAGAGGAGAGCGCAGCATATGGGCACGAGTGCGCATGCCACTTCCGTCGAACGAGCTCTCGCCATCCTCGAGTTCCTGGATGGGGCCCGCCGCGGCTGGAACATTTCCGAAATCAGCCGCAAGCTGCAGATTCCCAAGAGCAGCACGCATGTCCTCGTGCGGACCCTGGAGCGGCAAGGCTACCTGAAGCGAGAGCCGGGTTCTCGTGGTTATACGTTGGGGCTGAAGCTTTACGGTTTGGGCCGCGGCGTCATGCGGAACCTCTCCCTGCCGTCACAGGCGCTGCCGGCAATGAGGGCCCTCTCGGAACAGACCGGCCTGACGGTTCATTTGGCCGTGCTCGACGTCGATCAAGCTATTTATATTCAGAAAGTTGAAGCGCCTGGCCTGATCCGGTTCGACACCTACATCGGCAAACGGACTAACCTGCACTGCACGGCGATCGGGAAAGCTCTACTGGCTTACACGACCTGGCAGAGGCAGCAGCGCTTCCTGTCCCGGGGATCCTTCGCCCGGTATACCAAGAACTCCATCACAACCGCCGCAGCTCTCCGGCAGGAACTGCAGCGAATCCGCCAACGTGGCTATGCGATCGACGACGAGGAAGAGGAACTTCAGATCCGTTGCGTAGCCGCTCCCGTACTCGATTCCGCCGGGGAGCTGGTGGCGGCGATTGGGGTTACGGGCACGACCGGCCAGGTTCAGGAAGGGCAGATCTCGTGGTTGGGCCGCACCGTGAGGCAGGCAGCCAACCGGATTCTGCAGTCGCAGAGTGCAGGGGGCGGGTGGCGCACGGCCGCCGGGATGCCGGCGGATGGCGTTCCGCCGGCCGGCGCGCGGCCTTGACGGGAGCAAGCCGGAGGCGGGCCGCCCGTGCCCTGGAGTGGCGCCCTGCCAGCTGGAGCGGCCCGGATGTTCCGCCGATGACGGCGCGGCGCCGTCTGGCCGCCTCAAACCCTGAGGAAGATCTTCCTCTGGTACATCCAGTACAGGATCAGCCACTCGACGGCGATGACGGCCGAAGCCTCGAGCAACGGACCCGAAGCGCCCAATGCGGCGGCGAGGGGGGCGGTGAAGATCCCGACGATCCGGTCGACCGGGACCAGCACCACCCCGAGATAGATGGCGATGGCGTTCATGCCGATGACGGCGAACGGGAACGCCCACTTCTTGTAGGCGCGGACCTCGATGATCCAGAAGAAGAGGGCGAACAGCAGGCAAGACCAGCCGGCCGAAACCAGGCCGTACGTGGTGGTCCACAGCTTCATGATCACGGGGATCCACGGAGTCAGCGCATAGCCGGCGGCCAGGCAGCCCAGGCCGGCCAAGGTGACGGTCAGGAGTTTCTTGCGCCCCGCAACGCTACTGAGCAAAACGCGGCCGAGGAGCAGGCCCAGGATCGTCGTCGCCGCCGGGGGAAAGGCCGTCAGCACCGTGCCCCATCCCTCCGGATGGGTCCGGCCGAGGACGGCGAGGTCCACCATCGTGACGAGGTTCCTGCCTTGGACGTAGCTGCCGTCGGGGCCGGGTACGAAGGCCAGCAGCAAGCCGTGAGCGGCGAGGATTGCCGCGCCCACTGCCGCCTGCGCCTTGGGGGAAGGAACGTAGAGGGCCAGGAAGGCCGCCAGGAAATAAGCGATGGCGATCGGCTGCAAGGCGCTGCTGAGTTCGATCAGCTCCGGCCTGCCGTCGAGCACCGAGCCGCGCAACGATCCGAGCAGGAACAGGATCACCGAGCGCCGCACCACGTGCGCGATCAGCAGTTCGCGGCTCTGAGTAAGCCGCCGGCGGGCGAACGAGAACGGGATCGACATCCCGACCATCAGCATGAACGACGGCCAGATGATGTCGTAGTAGCGCAGGCCTTCCCAGGGCGAGTGGGTCAACTGATAAGCGAAGAAGCCGGCCAGCGACGAGCTCAGCCCGCGGAGCGCCAGGGCCAGCGAAGTGCCGCCGACGATCCAGAACATCGTGAACCCGCGGAAGGCGTCGAGCGAGACGAGCCGGCCCGGACGGCGGTCGGGCGGCGTTTGAACATCTACGCTTACCGGTTTCGGCGACGGGGTCCGGCTGCTCACGGGGCCTTCTCCGGAAGCGGTTCCGCGCGGCGCTTCTCCAGGCAGCGCTCCAGACAGGTTCTGAAGGCGGCCAGCGTCTCGGCGAGATCGCCGGCGGTGTGGGCTGCCGAAATGGATATCTGCTTGGTGGCCACCGGGAACCAGTAGATGCCTGCCTGGATGAGTTCCCGCCGCAGCTCTTCGTCGAGCGCGTAGTCGTGATGGCCGGCCAGGTCGTGCCAATCGACGGGTTCGTGATCCATGAAATAGACGCAGAAGGCCGACGCCTGCCGCGCCACGGCGGCCCGGAGGCCGAATTCTTCGAGCGCCTCCCGCAGGCCGGACTCGAACTGCTCGCTGAGCGCCTCCAGGCGCCGGTAGACGGCGCCTCCGTCCGCCGTCAGTCGCTCGATGGTTGCGATGGCCGCCGCCACGGGGACCGGATGAGCATTGTAGGTGCCGGCCAGCAGGACCCGGCGCTCGGGGTCCGGATGGACGAAGTAGTCCATCAGCTCCCGCCGGCCGCCGAGCGCGGCGATCGGATAGCCGTTGGCGATCGCCTTGCCGTAGACGGCGATGTCGGGCCGGACGCCCGCAGCGGTCGCGTAGCCCCCGACCCCGTTGCGGAACCCCGTCTTCACTTCGTCGAGAATCAACACGAAGCCGTGCTTGTCGGCCAGTTCGCGCAGCCCTTCCAGATAACCCGCCTGCGGCCGGATCACCCCGACGTTTTGGAGCACCGGCTCGGTGATCAGCGCGGCGATGGGGTACTTCTCACAGACATAGTCGACCGAGGCTAGGTCGTTGAAGTTCACCACGTGTACGAGTTTCCGCCGTTCCTCGGGGATTCCCGCGCTGATCGGCACGAAGGGATACTCGCCGGGCGAGACGCGCGGTCCCAGACGCTCCAGCGGCGTCATCAGGTTGCATGCCACATCGTCGTGCCAGCCGTTGTAGCCGCCCTGGATCACGATGATGTGGTCCCGGCCGGTGACGGCCCGGGCGAGCCGGATGGCTTGCGAGGTCGCCTCGCTCCCCGTGTTGAGGAATTGGACCGAATCGACGAAGGGAATGTGTTCGCAGATCATCTCCGCCAGCCGGCCTTCCAGTTCCGTGGTCCCGCTGCCATAGAGGCTGGCGCCGCTCTCGAGCGTCCGCCGGACGGCCTCGTTCACGCAAGGATCGTTGTGGCCCAGCAGGTGAGGGCTGAAGGCGGCGTGGTAGTCGATGTAACGGTTCCCGTCCGCGTCCCACAGGTATTGGCCGCAGGCTCTGACGAAAACAATCGAGGGCTCGACCGCCCGGTTTACGGAAACCACGCCACCCGGGATGAACTGTTCATTACGTCGCAAGATTCCCAAGGATGTCGAATATGAGCGCACGATATATCCCTTTCACTGCGGTACAGCCGGACACCCCACCACCCTGGCGGCTTCACCAGCCGCCGGTTTGCTGCAATCGCAGCCTTCAGACCGGCGGTTCGGATGCAATGGTCTGCTTCAGCTTGGGGCGGCCGCCGACGGGGAGGACTTCGAGTGGTTGCATCGCTCACACCCGCCACGCGCCGGGGATCGGGATTCTGTCTCGCCTGCGGCTGTGCTTGTTTCAAACGCCCATGTTAGGGGCTCTTTTTTGACCGAACAAGGGGTAGGCGGGAAGATGTCCGTTTTGTGTTCACGAACCTGGACACAAACGGCAGCGTTGAGGCCAGAAGGCCTGGAGCCTTCGTCTCAATTGGTTCTGGATGAGTCCAGTGGCGCGCCTGGCAGGGCCGGGCGAGCGGCTATTTGCGGCAGCCTCAGCGGGCAGTAACGACAAAGTCGGGGTAATTGCGATTCCTCGTTCCGGCCCCGGCCCTCGGGCACCGTGGTGCGGCAGCGGATTACTTTCCTTGCAAGCCCCCGGACCCGGCGCCGATCCCGCCCTCCCGGAACACCCAGCGGATCCCGGCGGGCGGGCGCTCCGGATCGTCGTAGGTGGCCGGGCTGCCGATCTTCTGCGCATCGAAGACCACCACGTCGGCCATATAGCCGGGCTGGAGACGGCCCCGGCCGCGGAGGCCGAAACGGCGGGCGGGCAGGTCCGTGACCTTGCGTACGGCTTCGGCCAGCGCAAGCCAGCCCCGCCTGCGGCACATCTCGCCCAGCAGCAGGGGAAACGCGCCGTAGAGCCGCGGATGCGGGCGGCCTTTCACGTAGAAACCGTCGCTCACCACGATCGAGAGCGGGTGCGTGAGCAGCTCCTTGAGGTTCGACTCGCTCTGGTTGAACTCGAGGATGGTCACCGCGCCGCGCTCTTCGGCCAGCAAATCGAGCACCAGCTCTGCCGGTTCCCGTCCCCGCTCCTCGGCAATTGCGGCCAGATGCCGGCCCACCAGCCGCTGATTCCGCGCGCTGCCCACCGCCGAGACGTAGAGGTCGGTCCACTCCTGGGCGAGCATCGCCAGCATCTCCCGGATGATGCGCCTTCGCAGGTCCGGGTCCCGGAAGCGCTCGAGCATCGCCTCCGTGCCCCCGTCGAGCGCCCATTGCGGCAGCCATTGGGTGAGCACGGTGCTGCCAGCCACGTAGGGGTAGGCGTCGAAGGCCACGTCGATGCCTTCCTGGCGCGCCCGCTCGATCTTCTCGAGCGCTTGCTGTTGCCGGGACCAGTTCTTTCGTCCGACCGCCTGCAGGTGTGAGATCTGCAGGCGGCAGCCGGTGCGCCGGGCCAATTCGATCTGTTCCTCGACGGCTTCGGGCAGCCGGGCGGCGTAGTCGCGCATGTGAGTCGTGTAGATCTTGCCCGCGCGGGCGGCCACCCGGCAGAGCCGTTCCAGCTCTTCGAAGGGAGCGCTGGAGCCCGGAGCGTACATCAGCCCCGTAGAGAAGCCGCAGGCGCCTCCGATGAGGCATTCGGCCAGCTTGGCCTCCATCGCGTCCAGCTCGCGCGGCGAGAGGGGCCCCTGGCGGTTGCCCGCTACGCTGACGCGGAGCGTGCCGTGGCCTACGAGGGACTCCAGATGCACGGGCGCCCGCCGGCGGGCCTCGGCCAAATAGTCGTCCGCCGATTCCCAGCCCCAGTCGCCGCAACCGCAGAGGATCCCGTTGGCGAACTCGTGCAGCGGTCGTCGGTCATCCGGGGCAGGGAACGCCGAGAAGCCGCAGTTGCCGGCGACCTCCGTCGTGACGCCCTGGTCGATCTTCTCCCGGCGGCCCTCCAGGGCTTTCAAGTCCGAGTGGCTGTGGGCGTCGATGATGCCCGGGGCCAGGGTCAACCCCGTGCAGTCGAGCGTCACCGCTTCGCCCGGCGGATCGAACGCGCCCAGAGCGGCGATCCGGTCGCCTTCGATCAGCAGGTCGCCACGCCGCGGCGGCGCGCCAGTGCCGTCGATGAGGGCGCCGTTCTTCAGGTGGAAACGTTTCATCGCCTTCGGCCCGGTCCTCTATGCGAGTTCAAGGGCGTGCCACGACTTCTGGAAGGTTTTCTCCCGCTCCTTCCGGCTCGTCTGCGGAGCTGCCGGCGTCTTGGCTCCCCGCGCTTTGCGCCAGCGCCGGCGGCGGCCCGGAGAGAAGCCGGATCCTGCGGTCGGAAGACCGGGCTTGGATCTTGCCCATCTCCCAGCGCTTGACGCTGGCTACCCCGACTCCAAGGTGTTCGGCGAATTTCGCCTGGCTCATCCGGAGGGCCTTGCGCCGGGCGCGGATCTCCTCGCTCGTCAGCAGGCCGTGCCGTGTCCGGTAGGCGTCGGCAGCCAGGCGCATGTACTCCGGCATGTCCTTGCCGTCCACCATGGTGAAACCGCAGCCCCGGCAGGCGAATGCCCTCATCGGGAATTCGACCCGGTCGCCTTTCGCTTCAGCGCTTAGCCGGACCTTGCGCTTTCTCACATTCGTTTTCCCGCACTGTGGACACGTCATCTGCTTTCTCCCCGCCGTTCGCAACCGTCGGTCACCGGCCCGCTCCCACGCCCCGCCGTCACGCCCGCTCCTCCGCCGGCAGCTCTGCCTGCGCGGCGGCCGTGCGGCGGGCTTCGCCGACGGTGATGAGCAGCGTGCTTCCCAGCACCAGGATACCGCCGGCGATCGCCGTCGCCGTGAGCCTCTCGCCCAGCCAAATGGCCGCGATGGGCACCCCGAAGAAGGTGATCAGGTAGTTGCACAGCGCCGTCTGAATCGCGTCCAGGTGCTTCAGGGCCTTCAGGAAGAGAACGTTCGAGAGGTAGTTGTGGAAGAAGGTCAGCAGGATCATCCCGGCCCAGGTGCGCGCCGTAAATTCGGGAATGCGCGCGAACACGTCCGGTTCCCGCCATAGCACCAGCGGCGTCATCAGGAAGAACATGGCCAGGTAGGTGTAGAAGATCATCTCCGTGGGCGAGTACCGCCGCAGCACCTTCTTGCCGTAGGAGTTGAAGAACGCGCTGCCCAGCGTGCCCGAGAAGATGATCAGGTTGCCGATCAAGTAGCCCG